>WKFN01000014.1:0-339942 GCA_014872805.1 Alteromonadaceae bacterium | reverse complement strand
AGTACCAAACGCTCCCGGCGTTTGGTCGACCTGCTTCGCAGGTTCTCATTCGACATATGCAACGTATACAAAAAGACCTGCACAAGGCAGGTCTCTTTTGTATATGGCGCGCCCTGCAGGATTTACCTCAGGCTCCTGCCCTCGCCGCTGCGCGGTGCCTGCGGCAATACCAAACGCTCCCGGCGTTTGGTCGACCTGTTTCGCAGGTTCTCATTCGACATATGCAACGTATACAAAAAGACCTGCACAAGGCAGGTCTCTTTTGTATATGGCGCGCCCTGCAGGATTTACCTCGGGCTCCTGCCCTCGCCGCTACGCAGTGCCTGCGGCAGTACCAAACGCTCCAGGCGTTTGGTCGACCTGCTTCGCAGGTTCTCATTCGACATATACAACGTATACAAAAAGACCTGCACAAGGCAGGTCTCTTTTGTATATGGCGCGCCCTGCAGGATTCGAACCTGCGACCAATAGCTTAGAAGGCTACTGCTCTATCCAGCTGAGCTAAGGGCGCACTGGAAATTGGAATATAGCAGGAAATCATTGTAGAAGAAATGGTCGGTGAGACAGGATTTGAACCTGCGACCCCTTGTACCCAAAACAAGTGCGCTACCAAGCTGCGCCACTCACCGACTAGGGTTGCGCATATTAACAGAATGTCTGAATTGGTCAATTTATTTTTGGCAATTTATCCACGATATGAAACAATATACACATATTCATACGTCGCATAGGTTTATTCATGCAAGCCCAACTCATCGATGGCAAGGTCATCGCTCAAAATGTTCGACAGGACGTCGCCTCTTATGTTTCTCGTGCGGTTGCTGCCAATAAGCGAGCACCTGGTTTAGCCGTCGTTTTGGTCGGTTCAGACCCAGCATCTCAGGTTTATGTAAACAACAAACGCAAAGCCTGTGATGAAGTCGGCTTTGTATCAAAAAGCTACGATTTGCCAGCAACCACCTCTCAAGAAGAACTGTTGGCACTCATAGATGAATTAAACAACGCCGAAGAAATCGATGGTATTTTGGTCCAGTTACCTTTACCTGCTGGTCTAAACGCTGAAAAAATCCTTGAGCGCATCAATCCATATAAAGACGTAGATGGTTTCCATCCATACAACATAGGCCGCTTAGCACAACGTATCCCAGCCATTAGGCCATGTACACCTAAGGGCATTATGACCATGATTGATTCGACCAAACGCGATATCAAAGGCCTTGATGCAGTCATCGTCGGCGCTTCGAATATTGTTGGTCGCCCGATGGCTTTGGAGTTACTGCTTGCCGGTTGCACTGTAACGACTTGCCACAAATTTACCAAAGATCTCAAAAGTCATGTTGAACGAGCGGATCTCTTGGTCGTGGCGGTGGGTAAGCCAAACTTTATTCCAGGTGAGTGGGTCAAAGAAAACGCCATCGTGATTGATGTCGGCATTAATCGCTTGGATGACGGTTCGTTAGTTGGTGACGTTGAATTTGCTTCAGCGCAAGATAGAGCCGGATGGATTACTCCAGTGCCAGGTGGTGTAGGACCAATGACAGTGGCCAGCTTGATTGAAAATACGCTTGAAGCATACGTAAAGGCGCAAACACAAAAATGACTCAATCTGCTGTTGAGGCAACAAAATATTGGTTAGAAAATATCGTAATCGGACATCACTTTTGCCCTTTTGCGAAAAAGCCTTTTTGCAACGACCAAATCCGGTATGTTGAATCAAACATCCTCAAACCCGATGAGCTGTTTGACCAATTACAGGCTGAATTTACTTTTCTTGACACACACCCAGCTACAGATACGACCCTAATCATTATCAAGCAAGAAAACACGTTTAATGATTATCTCGACTACTTATACTTTGCTGAGAGAGTGCTCGATGACCTGGGCTACTCTGGTACCTACCAAATTGCAAGTTTTCATCCTGACTATACGTTTGCTAGTGTCGATAAAGACGATGCCAGTCATTATACCAATCGTTCTCCCTTTGCAATGCTCCATATTTTGCGAGAAGACAGTTTGAGCAAAGTGCTTGATATGGTGGATGATCCAGAAGGGATCCCGGATAAAAATATCGCCACTGCACAAACGCTTGGTCAAGACTATTTTGTGCAACAATTAAAGCGTGCAGTGCATGGCTGAGATCCAGCCGATTGGGACCATTATAACGCCCTTTGATGAAAAATTTGGCATTCCGCGTCAAGCTTCATTGCTTTTGCAAGTCCAGTCTCAGATTATTATTCACTCGGATTACAACGATATAAACGCCTTTCGAGGACTTGTCGACTACTCTCATATCTGGTTAATTTTTGGCTTTCACCAAGTACAACAAACTGATTTTAAACCGTTGATCAGACCACCGCGATTAGGAGGCAATCAAAAACTCGGTGTATTTGCATCTAGAAGTCCTTTTCGGCCTAATCAATTAGGCATGTCGGTTGTCCAGCTGCATTCAGTCAAGCATGATCAAAATAGCATCACACTCAATATCAGTGGTGCAGATGTCGTGAATGAAACACCACTGTATGATATCAAACCGTACATCACTTATGCCGACAGTATCGCTGATGCGGTTGCTGGCGTCGCACCGGACGCACCAGAACCATTACAGGTAATGGTTGAGTGTCATAATAAAGCATTGCAAATCGGCATCACCTCACAACAACTCGAACAAGTGACTCTGATCCTACAATCTGATCCCCGTCCAGCCTATCAAAATCAGCCTGATAGAACCTATAAAGTCAGATTATTTGGCTTCGATTGGCATTTTTTAATCGTCAATAACATCTGTTATGTACGAGATGTAAAACGAGACTAATTTAGTCCTTTTGCCCTGCCGGAGTTGTGCTAAAATGCTCCCAATTTTTTGATGCACGCAACGAAGGACATTGATTCAATGCGCACTACTCAATATTTGTTATCCACTCAAAAAGAAACCCCAGCCGATGCGGAAGTCATATCACATCAGTTGATGTTGCGATCGGGCATGATCCGCAAAGTCGCATCCGGCATGTACAACTACCTTCCTACCGGTTTAAGAGTCCTTAACAAAATCGCGAACATTGTACGAGAAGAGATGGACAAAGCCGGTGCGATTGAAATCCTCATGCCAGTAGTACAGCCAGCAGACTTATGGGAAGAATCCGGCCGCTGGGAAGAATATGGTCCAGAATTATTGCGCATCAAAGATCGTCATCAGCGTGATTTTGTTCTTGGCCCGACACACGAGGAAGTCGTGACGGCGTTGGTGCGTAACGAAATCAGTAGCTATAAACAGCTCCCTTTAAACGTATATCAAATTCAAACTAAGTTCCGTGACGAAGTACGCCCTCGTTTTGGTGTGATGCGTGGACGTGAGTTTTTGATGAAAGACGCTTATTCATTACATTTATCGGATGAGTGCTTACAAACCACATATGATGCAATGTATCAGGCATACTGTAATATTTTTGAACGCATTGGCTTAGAGTATCGTCCAGTTATCGCCGACAATGGTTCGATCGGTGGGTCAGGTTCACATGAGTTTCACGTATTAGCTGACTCAGGTGAAGATAATATTGCGTTTTCAACTGCATCTGACTATGCGGCAAACGTTGAAATGGCCGAAGCGGTTGCACCAGAGTCGCAAGGTGAAGGCACTCAAGCGTTAACCAGGGTCGACACACCGAATGCAAAATCCATAGCAGACGTCTCAGCGTTGCTGAATATCGACCCTATTACGACAGTAAAAACGTTGATCGTATTAGGTGAAGCGCAGGAAGATGGGGCACAACCATTAGTGGCATTAGTCTTGCGTGGCGATCACGAACTCAACGAACTCAAAGCTGAGAAACATCCATTGATTGGTGCACCATTTGCGATGGCCTCTGAGGATCGCATTCTTGCAGAAATAGGAGCTAACGTCGGTTCGATTGGCCCTGTTGGATTATCCATACCTGTGATTGTGGATCGCAGCGCTGCCGCATTAGCTGATTTTGTGTGTGGCGCTAATATCGATGATGTGCATTATACGGGGACCAATTGGGCTCGCGATGTCGGCGAATACGATACCTTTGATTTGCGTAATGTCGTTGCAGGTGATCCATCACCCGACGGTAAAGGAGAAATTGCCATTAAGCGTGGTATCGAAGTTGGACATATTTTCCAACTGGGTAAAAAGTACTCTGAAGCCATGTCATGTGGTGTTTTAACTGAAACAGGTAAGCATGAAACTCTCACTATGGGTTGCTATGGTATTGGTGTATCCCGCATCATGGCGGCTGCGATAGAGCAAAATCACGACAAATTTGGCATTCAATGGCCTGACGCGATTGCGCCATTCAAACTTGTGATCATTCCAATGAATATGCATAAGTCACATCGCATTAGAGAAGTCGCAGAGCAACTTTATGAGGATTGTCTTGCAGGAGGTATTGAAGTTTTGTTCGACGACCGTAAAGAGCGCCCTGGCGTTATGTTTAATGACATGGAATTAATCGGTATTCCTCACTCTATCGTGATTGGCGAACGCAACTTAGACAATCAGCAAATCGAATACAAATCTCGACATAGCGGTGAAAAACAACTGCTTGATCTAGGCACCGCATTACAGTTTATTAAGTCACTGTAAATTCAGTGCTATTGCACCTTTTATCAGCCATGACTACACTTTGCGGTAATCATGGCTTTTTTATGGATGAATAATGCTCAAACAACTTTTTTTCTTCATATGTCTCACCAATTCAGTACTGCTTTTTGCCCAACAGAATCCAGTGGAAACACCATTACAAAAAGCCAAACGCGTCGCATCAGAAACCTTTCAAGAAATTGAAAACACACCCAAAGCGCCCTCTATTTTGGATGCACGAGACGCGGCCGAACAGCGCTTAGATGAAGTCCCTTTTGCAATTTACCAGCACCAACAAAATTACCTCTTACCATATACCTACGCCAAAAATCCCAACGCAGACGGTCAGGTCGACTTAAACCAAAATAATATTGACAATCAAGAAGCCAAATTTCAAATCAGTATCAAGATCCCAATTTATTCATTAGGCGATACCAATACAGGTTGGTATTTTGGTTTTACGGCAAAGTCATTTTGGCAAGTCTATAACTCCGCAGTATCTAAACCATTTCGTGAAACCAATTATGAGCCTGAACTGCTGTATCGTTGGCAAACGGATTACAGCTTTTTGCAATATCGTTTCAATGCCGTTGAAGTCAGTTTTAATCATCAATCAAACGGACAATCTGGTCTTAATTCTCGCAGTTGGAATCGTGTGATTTTGACTGCGCTCTTTAGCGACGTGAACTCAGCCTATTATGTGAGAACTTGGTATCGCCTTCCAGAAGATGCCAAAGAGAGTGTTCAAGATCCATCAGGCGATGATAATCCAGATATTTTAGATTACATTGGTCGAATTGAATTAGGCTATGCTTGGCAATTCACGCCTGAGCACAAACTATTAGCCAAACTGCGAAATAATCTTAAGTCTAGTAATAACAGAGGCAGCCTTGAGCTAAATTACACCTATAATTTTTCTGAGCGATATGATGTATTGTTGCAATACTTTAATGGCTATGGCGATAGTTTAATTGATTATAACCGTCATCAACAAAGAGTCGGACTTGGTATTCAACTGCGTTTCTTATGAACTCCTGCGAGACACGATTCGCTTTAACTATGGTATGTAGCATTGATAATCTGTTAAAAAAGGAGGCCTATAGCCTCCTTTCAATTTATTCCCACTCAATCGTTGCTGGCGGCTTACCACTGACATCGTAGACCACACGTGAGATACCATCAATTTCGTTAATAATACGATTGGATACTTTGCCTAAGAAGTCATAAGGCAAGTGCGCCCAATGTGCAGTCATAAAATCAATCGTCTCTACTGCTCGAAGAGAAACAACCCAGTCGTATTTACGCGCATCTCCCATGACGCCGACAGAGCGCACGGGTAAGAACACGGTAAAGGCTTGAGATACCTTATGGTATAAATCCGCCGCATGCAGCTCTTCAATGAAGATTGCATCAGCACGGCGCAATAAATCACAGTATTCTTTTTTGATCTCACCTAACACACGTACCCCTAGACCGGGTCCAGGGAACGGATGACGGTAGAGCATATCGTATGGTAAACCAAGTTCAAGGCCGATCTTGCGCACTTCATCTTTAAACAATTCACGTAATGGTTCGACTAAACCCATTTCCATGTCTTCTGGTAAGCCACCCACGTTATGGTGAGATTTGATCACATGAGCTTTGCCAGTCGCAGAGCCTGCTGATTCAATCACATCAGGATAAATAGTACCTTGCGCTAACCATTTGGCATTAACTAACTTAGATGCTTCTTCATCAAACACACGGACAAACTCATGACCGATGATTTTGCGTTTGGCTTCTGGATCAGCTTCGCCTTCTAACGCAGCTAAGAAACGCTCTTCCGCATCGACCTTGATAATATTTAGACCAAAATGATCACCAAACATGTCCATGACTTGCTGACCTTCATTGAGTCGCAACAAACCATTATCAACGAACACACAAGTGAGCTTATCGCCGATGGCTCGGTGAATGAGCATCGCAACAACCGAAGAATCGACGCCACCAGAAAGACCTAAAATCACTTCATCATCACCGACTTTGGCTTTGATGCGATCAATAGCGTCTTCGATGATCGCATCAGGTGTCCATAGCTTTTCCAGACCACAGATATCCAACACAAAGTGTGATAGCAAACGTTCGCCTTGACGAGTATGAGTGACCTCAGGGTGGAATTGCACACCGTAGAATTTTTTCTCTTCATTGGCGATCGCTGCAAACGGACAACTATCAGTTTGCGCGACTTTAACAAACCCTTCAGGGATAGCAGAAACCTTATCACCATGAGACATCCATACATCCAATAACGCATTCCCTGACGCGCCTATATGGTCTTCAATCTTGTCAAATAATGCATTCGGTGAAACGACTTCTACTTGTGCGTAGCCAAATTCGCGTAAATCAGAGCCTTGTACCGCACCACCGAGTTGTTCAGCCATGGTTTGCATACCGTAACAGATACCTAACACAGGCACACCCGCATGAAACACGTATTCTGGTGCACGAGGCGAACCCGCTTCAGTCACCGACTCCGGACCACCGGATAAAATAATCCCATCTGGAGCAAATTGTTTGATTTGAGCTTCTGTGACGTCCCACGCCCAAAGTTCACAGTATACGCCTATTTCGCGAACACGACGGGCAATGAGCTGTGTATATTGTGAACCAAAATCAAGAATAAGGATCTTTTGTGAATGAATATTAGTTGTCATTAAATTTCTCTGCAATTAGCCCATGCGGTAGTTTGGCGCTTCTTTGGTAATGGTGACATCGTGCACATGTGATTCACCCATACCTGCTGAAGTTACGCGAACAAATTGTGGCTTAGTATTTAGCTCAGCAATCGTTGCCGAACCAGTTAAGCCCATAGCTGAACGCAATCCGCCCATTTGTTGATGAATGATATTGGCAATCGGGCCTTTGTATGCCACGCGCCCTTCAATCCCTTCAGGAACCAACTTATCGGCACTTTTTGAATCTTGGAAATAACGATCAGAAGAGCCTTGAGATTGATTCATCGCGCCCAATGAGCCCATTCCGCGATAAGATTTGTAATAGCGGCCTTGATAAAGTTCGACCTCACCTGGGGCTTCTTCGGTGCCGGCCAGCATAGAGCCGACCATGACGCAAGACGCACCAGCAACAAGCGCTTTGGCGATATCACCAGAGAAGCGAATGCCACCGTCAGCAATGACTGGGATATCCGTGCCTTTCAGTGCATCAACTGCATCACTGATTGCAGTAATTTGTGGCACACCACAACCTGTAACAATACGCGTAGTGCAAATAGAACCTGGACCAATCCCGACTTTAACGGCATCCACACCTGCATCAGCCAATGCTTTGGCGCCTTCGCCGGTCGCAACGTTACCAGCAATTAATTGCACATCTGGATACTGTTGACGAACTTTTGCCACACGGTCAATAACGCCTTGAGAATGGCCGTGAGACGTATCAATCAATAATACATCTACGCCTGCTTGTACCAGTAACTCAATGCGCTCATCTGTACCAGCACCAACACTGACCGCCGCGCCCACACGTAATCGACCAAACTCGTCTTTACAGGCATTAGGTTTGTTTTCGGCTTTTTGATGGTCCTTGACTGTGATTAAGCCTTGTAATTTAAATGCATCATCCACGACTAAGATTTTTTCGATGCGATGATCGTGCATCAGCTCAAGGACTGTTTCACTTGAAGCACCCGGCTTTACCGTCACTAAACGATCTTTAGGGGTCATCACGGTTTCGATTGAACCGGTTAGGTTGGTTTCAAAACGCAAATCACGACCGGTGACAATACCCACTAAATTGTTATCATCGTCAATCACTGGGAAACCAGAGTAGCCTAGACGTGCACTTAGCTCATTGACTTCCCCAATGGTTGCGCTGGGATTAACTGTAACAGGATCGGATACAACACCGGATTCGTATTTTTTGACCTGACGAACGTGATTGGCCTGTTCTTCGGCTGTCATATTCTTATGAATAAAACCAATGCCCCCTTCCTGGGCTAATGCGATCGCAAGGCGCGCTTCTGATACCGTATCCATGGCAGCTGAAATCATTGGGATATTTAAGTTGACTTTACGAGTCAATCGGGTTTGTAATGATGCAGTGTGAGGGAGGACCTGAGAGTGGCCCGGAACGATTAAAACATCGTCAAATGTTAACGCTTCTTGAGCAATTCGTAACATGCAAATAACCTACTTGGAAAGGGTGTTAATTGCGGCGTAATTGTAGAGGTTTTCCCCTTTTTTCACAACAAAATTCTTAATATAAAGGAAATAAATACAAATGTTCGAATCGAACCGTTTAAACCCTGGTCAATCGAAAGGCTCAGCAAGAAATATTTTAAGTATCAGTTCACTCAATAGTATGGCCAAAAACATTCTGATGCGTGAACTGGGTCAGGTCTGGTTAAGTGGTGAAATTTCGAACTTTGTTGCAGCGTCTTCTGGCCATTGGTACTTTTCACTCAAAGACAATAAGGCTCAAGTAAAAGGCGCTATGTTTAAGGGTGCTAACAGCCAAGTTTCAAAAACACCCAAAAATGGCGATAAAATCATCGTCCGTGCCAGTGTCAGTTTGTATGAACCCCGCGGCGATTACCAAATTATTGTCGAATATATGGAGCAAGATGGCGAGGGGTTGCTCAAACAACAGTTTGAAGCACTCAAAAATAAATTAATGCAAGAAGGCTTATTTGCCACTCAAACCAAACAAGCTCTACCTGAACATATACGCACAGTTGGGGTGGTTACTTCCGCAACCGGCGCAGCACTGCATGATATTTTAACGGTGCTAAAGCAACGTAATCCAGCGATTGAAGTCATTGTTTACCCCTCACAAGTTCAAGGCGAACCTGCTACTGCCCAAATTGTTCGGGCTCTGCACATCGCTAATCAGCGCAATGAAGTGGATGTATTAATCGTTGGGCGTGGTGGTGGCTCACTAGAAGATTTGTGGTGCTTTAACGAAGAAGCGGTTGCCAGAGCGATTTTTGGTTCACGTTTGCCGATAGTCAGTGCAGTGGGTCATGAAGTGGATATAACGATTGCGGATTTTGTTGCTGATGTTCGAGCGGCAACGCCTTCTCAAGCTGCCGAACTAGTTAGTCAGGACACTCAGCGCTTGTTTGATGCTCTGAACCAATATGAAAGACGTCTACGTCAGGGAATGCAACAACTGCAAAGCAATGCTCAGCACCGCATTGAACAACTCACAGCCAAGCTTATACAAAACCACCCCAAATATAGTCTACAACAACAAGCGCAACATCTTGACCAACTCACTATGCGCTTACAAAAAGAGATGACTGCGCATCTGAATCAATCAGTGAATAGGGTAACTCATGCCCAGCAAACACTTATGCGCTGTAACCCTAAACATCGCATAGATTTGCAACAATCTCACCTTCGCAACTTAGCGACTAGACTTAAACAAGCCCAAATTAACACCATGTCCAATGCTCAAACCGAGCTAAAAAGGCTTGCTGGATTACTCAATTCAGTTAGTCCTTTAGCCACCTTGAGCAGAGGATACAGTATCACTAAACACGGTAATGAAATTATTGTCGCCCCTTCACAAGTACGAAGTGGTGATGAAATCACCACTCAATTAAAGCAGGGAGAAATCCGTTCAATTGTTCGCTAAGCGATTATTTTTTCTTGTGATAGGCCATCATGCGCTTGCGTTTACGCATCTGTGATTGAGTCAGCACGTTTTTCTTGCCTTCAAATGGATTTGCGCCTTCTCTGAATTCAACCTTGATTGGCGTGCCCATAATTTGTAAGGACTTGCGATAATAGTTCATCAAATAGCGTTTATATGAATCCGGTAAATCCTGTACTTGGTTACCGTGGATCACAACGACTGGAGGGTTATAGCCACCCGCATGGGCGTATTTCATTTTTACACGTCGACCACGAACCAGTGGTGGCTGATGGTCATCTTGGGCCATTTCCATAATTTGGGTCAACATTGCCGTATTTATTCGCTTAGTTGCCGATGCGTAAGCTTCTTGTACGGATTCGAACAAATGCCCAACACCAGTACCATGTAGCGCCGAGATAAAGTGACAACGAGCAAAATCCACAAAACCTAAACGACGGTCTAATTCGCGTTTGATTTCGTCTTTGACATCGGTATCGAGCCCATCCCATTTGTTTACTGCTAATACGAGTGAACGACCAGAATTCAAGACAAAGCCAAGTAGGCTCAAATCCTGATCGGTAATGCCTTCTCTGGCATCGATCACCAGCAACACCACATTCGCTTCTTCAATAGCTTGAAGCGTTTTAACAATAGAAAATTTTTCAACCGCGTCACTGACTTTTTTGCGTTTGCGCACACCGGCAGTATCAATCAAGACGTATTCACGTCCATCCCTCTCCATCGGAATAAAAATACTGTCTCGGGTTGTTCCCGGGAGGTCATAGACCACAACGCGTTCTTCTCCGAGGATACGGTTCGTCAACGTTGATTTGCCAACATTGGGTTTACCAACGATCGCAAGTTTAATCGGCAAACTTTGCAGACGTTTTAGTTGCGCTTCGGCATCTTCGTCCGCGTCAATAATGTCTTCCTGAATTTGCATATCAGGAAAAGCTTCATCCAACGGCAGTAACGCATTATCCAACAAGCGAGAAACACCTCGACCATGTGCCGCGGCAATTTGCGCAACCGTGCCAAGCCCCATTGCATAAAACTCTGCAGATTCGCTGTCACCGTCGATACCATCGACCTTATTGGCAACAACTTGTACCGTTTTATCCTGGCGACGCAGATGATCAGCGATCAGTTGATCCGCTGCGGTTAGACCTGCTCGAGCATCAACCAAAAAGAATACGACGTCCGCTTCATCAATCGCCAACAAGGATTGCTCAGCCATTGCCGCATCAATACCCTCTTCATCGCCTGTGATGCCGCCAGTATCAATGACGATGAACTGTCGACCTTCAAACTTGGCTTGACCGTACTTGCGGTCACGAGTCAATCCGGGAAAGTCAGCTACCAAAGCATCGCGAGTATTGGTTAAGCGATTGAATAACGTAGATTTCCCAACATTGGGGCGCCCTACCAGCGCGATAACAGGTAACATAACCTTTCCTAATTAAAACTGAGGTGCAAGCAGAGTCAGCTCACCATCTTGGTTGATCACAATAACTTTATCATCCATGATAACCGGTGCACTATAGAAGCCTTTGCCTTCAGCATTATCCAATACAATTCGAGACTGGTAAGTGCCTTCACTCGTATTCAAAAAATGCACCGTGCCAAACCCATCCGAAACGACCAACGAATTATTTAGAACCGCTGGTGCAGTTAGTTTGCGACCTTTAAGGGCATTTTGTGACCACAGCTCAACGCCGTTACGACGGTCGATTGCGAACACACTGCCTGTTACATCGGTAACGTAAATTGAGTTACCGGATACAACCAGATTTTGATAACTGGCGTATTCACGTTGCCATACTACTCGCCCCGTACGTAACTCAACCGATACTAAAGAGCCGTTGTATGACACGATATAAACGTTCGCCCCAGCAAGCACCGGAGTCGTATCTACGTCTATAATACGTTCAAGTTCGGTAGCACCAGCTGGAGTCGTTACCGTTGCCTCCCAAGCAACCAAACCAGAATCCGATACGCTGACCTGCAATTTACCGGCCGCAGTTCCAACAAATACACCGCCGTTAGCAGCAGTAGGTTGAGAGATCCCACGCAACGATAATGGTGGCACTTCCGATTCGTGCATCCATTTCTCTTCGCCAGTTTCTAAATCCAATGCGAATAGACGACCGGCAGTAGTGTTTACATATACCAAGCCATCGCCAAACGTCGGTTTTGCTAAAATCTCGCCCACCACTGTCTCATCAAATGTGATGTCACCAGTATCTTGGCTCAGTGCTAACACTCGGCCATCTTCGGTACCGAGCCAAATATTGCCGTCAAATGCAGCTAAGCCACCAGCCACCTTAGCTGACTCGCCGCTGGAAAACCAGCCACTGTTAGAGCCAATATTAGTTCGCCAGATAGTCTTTCCTGCTGCGTCCAGAGCGATGACGGTACCATTGCGGTCGGCGACAAAAATCGTGTTATTCACTACAACAGGCGTTAAACGAGAAAAGAAACCTTCCGTCCCCTTACCAATATCACGTTGCCACACAGTTCTAACGTCAAAAGCTGGTTCTAGTGGTGCTAAAGTAAGTACCTCGAGTTCTTCATCACTCTTAAATAAATCGGTGACCGGTTGTAAAACACTGCAACCGCTGAGCATAAGCAAACCAACTAGTGAAGCCGCGAGGCGAAGATTATTGCCGTTCATGAAGCATTACTCGCCATTTGGTTTGCCAAATCGTCCAAGCGCATTTGAACAGATGGGTCATCTTGCGCCGCAAGCGAGCGAACAAAAGCTTCTCGAGCTGCTGATAAATCACCCTGTGCCACCAGGACATCACCACGAATTGCTTCTTGCTGAGCGGTAAATGCAGTACCCGTTATGGCATTAAGAGTCGCAATAGCTGCAGCGTATTGAGTAAGCTGCCACTGAGTTCGAGCTAAGCGCACGCGTGCGACATTTTGTAAGGTTGCATCGGTTGTAGATGCAATGACTTGTTGTAGTAACTCAGCAGCTTTTGCATAATCATTAGCTTCGACTGCCGCTTGTGCACCGATGAACCCAGCTAATGCAGCATATGCTGTGTCGCCATTATTTGCTACAAAATCTTTTGTCGCCGCTACACGATCTTCACTTGCTAGAGTTTGAATCATATCGTTGTAAGCAGCAGAAGCCGTTTCTTTGGCAGTGATTTGTGACTCATCATAGTAACGCCAGCCCCATAGACCGCCCAATCCAAGAACGGCACCTAAAATAATAGCAGTGCCGTTTTCTTTCCAAAAACGTTTAATCGCCTCGACTTGTTGTTCTTCTGTTGCGAATTGTTCCATAGTAAAAATAACCTTTTTTAGTTACTAAAATATTGTGTTAAAACATCGGCCAAATCTGTTAAAGCCACTGTTGTCTGTGGTTCGTCACCACGCATATATTTGATTGTTACCTTTTGCTCAGTTGCTTCATCCGCGCCGAGTAGTAATGTTACCGCAGCGCCTAAAGCATCCGAGCGTTTGAGTTGTTTTTTCATATTGCCACCACCACAATGTTGCATGACTCGCAAAGTGGTCAAATCACGACATATCTCACTGACCTGCATGGCATAGGCATTCGCCTCATCGCCTAATGCAGTGACATACACATCGACTGGTGGAGCAACGGAGTCAGTCAAACCCAGTTCTGTCAGGAGTAAAACAATACGTTCCATTCCCATCGCAAAACCAACTGCTGGGGCAGGCTTGCCGCCAAGTTGCTCAACTAAACCGTCATAACGACCACCAGCACACACTGTCCCCTGTGCCCCCAGGGCATCAGTGACCCATTCAAATACCGTAGCATTGTAATAATCCAAGCCGCGAACGAGTTTGTCATTAACGGTGTATGAGATACCCAAATCTGTCAAACGTTCACATAACTGAGCAAAATGCAGCTTTGATTCTTCATCCAGGTGTTCTGACAACTTAGGTGCCTGGGCAACGATGGCTTGAACTTGCGGATTTTTGCTATCCAATACTCGCAATGGGTTTGATTCTAAACGACGTTGTGAGTCTTCATCCAAAGCGTCAAAGTTCGCTTGTAAATATTCAACCAAAATAGCTTTATAAGCCTCGCGTGCAGCATTTGAACCCAGTGAATTGAGCTGTAACTGCACTTTGTCAGATATACCAAACTGGTTCCACAAGCGTGCGCTCATGGCGATAATTTCAGCATCAATATCGGGGCCGGCGAGACCATACGTTTCTACACCAAATTGATGGAACTGACGATAGCGTCCCTTTTGTGGGCGCTCATGCCGAAACATAGGACCTAGATACCAAAGTCGCTGTTGTTGGTTATAAATTAACCCATGCTGGTTCCCTGCACGCACTGCACTAGCTGTCCCTTCTGGTCTCAGCGTTAGTGAATCACCGTTGCGATCGTCAAAGGTATACATTTCTTTTTCGACAATATCGGTCACTTCACCAATAGAGCGTTTAAACAATTCGGTACTTTCGACAATCGGCATACGGATCTCTTGGTAGCCATAGGCGGCAACTGTATCGCGTAAAATCGATTCGACGTATTGCCAAATACCTGTTTCATTAGGCAAGCAATCATTCATCCCACGGATGGCTTGTAACGTTTTGGCCACTGCGTATCTCACATGGTATAACAAAAAATAAAGCCCATATTATATGGGCTTTACGTAATCAGGTATAGTGTTAAGTGTGTAAATTAACAACTTGCTACACTTCATTGACATCAATGCGCTTAGAGGGATCAAGTTGCGCGGCTTTGGCGCGAATTTTTTGCTCCAATACGTCAACCAATTCAGAATTTGCAATGCGTTCTCGTTGACGCTTACCATCTTCATAAAAGCCACTCATATTTCGTGCCCCAGTTAACCCTAAATCTGAAATTTCTGCTTCACCAGGACCGTTGACCACACATCCAATTATAGAAACGTCCATTGGGGTCAAAATATCTTCGACTCGTTGCTCCAGTGCATTGACCGTATTAATAACATCGAACTCCTGACGAGAACAACTTGGGCAAGCAATGAAGTTGATTCCACGTGAACGAATACGCAATGATTTGAGGATATCAAAACCGACTTTGATTTCTTCTACTGGATCTGCGGCTAATGATACACGCAATGTATCGCCAATACCTTCAGCAAGTAACATTCCTAGGCCAACAGCACTTTTTACTGCGCCAGCACGTTGTCCACCCGCTTCAGTGATCCCCAAATGTAAAGGTTGGTCAATTTGCTGAGCAAGCAAGCGGTATGCACCAACTGCTAAAAATACATCAGATGCCTTTACCGATACTTTGAACTGATCAAAATTGAGCTTATCCAATATATCAACATGACGCATCGCAGATTCAACTAACGCTTCTGGCGTTGGCTCTCCGTATTTTTCTTGTAAATCGCGTTCTAATGAACCTCCATTTACACCAATTCGAATCGGAATACCCTTATCCTTGGCACAATCAACCACCGATTTCACTCGCTCCATATTGCCAATATTACCCGGGTTAATCCGCAAGCAATCCACACCATATTCGGCTACTTTTAAGGCGATTCTGTAATCAAAATGAATATCTGCAACCAATGGTACTGAGACTTGTTGACGAATTTGTTTAAACGCTTCTGCCGCTTCCATAGTTGGAACCGAAACTCTCACGATTTCACCGCCTACCGCCACAATTCGATTAATTTGTGCAACAGTAGCGGCCACATCAGTAGTAGGTGTGTTCGTCATTGATTGTACTGCAATCGGCGCTCCATCACCAATCGGCACAGAGCCCACATTAATTCGAGTAGATTGACGACGTTTAATCGGGGATTCGGTAAACATAACTATTGCGCCTCCAATGGCAAATTAAATCGTGCAGTTCGATTATAAGGAAAACCAGACAAATCCACTGGGGTTCCAGCATAACTAATCGAAACCCCTGCAGGTGCTCCAAGTACTACAGAAAATGGTGGCATACCTGAAACGGGCATGACTCGCCCAGCGTCCTTCACACCGTATGCAATATCGTTTCCTGTTGCATCAGTCACCTTAATCCAACAGTCTTCAGCAAAGGTGAAAACTAGTTCAATCGAGGTGGTTTCTTCACTTAACTCAGTTTCAAAATTCACGTTGGCAAGCAATGGTCTATCCACATCTGGATCGGCGTTTTCTAATGCAGTAATTACTTGAGAAATATCTGGGGCACTTTGGTCTTGTTCACTATTTAGGAGAGGGGCAGTCACTAATGCTGATGGCTCTAACTCAGAAACCGTTTCCGAAGTAACAGAAACTGGATTTTCTGTAGACTCTGGTTCACTTAACGGTTTTACATCCGCTGAGGGTTCTATAACCGCTGAGGGCTCAATAACTGCTGAAGGCTCTATAACCGCTGAGGGCTCTATAACCGCTGAAGGCTCTATAACCGCTGAGGGCTCTATAACCGCTGAGGGCTCTATAACTGCTGAGGGCTCTTGCACTATTGGATTAGCAGGCGTTACCACAAGAGAGTTGGTTTGGGCTTGTTGATACCACCAAATAATGATCATCAAAATCAATATGGCGACGACCCCATAAGTTACCAACATCCAGCGGGAATCAATACTTTCGCGAGCCACTTTGCGCGAAAATGAAATCATTGGTGCATTGTACTGACTGTCTTCTAAATGAGCAGCATTGTATTGCTCGACGAGTGATTCTCCGTCTAAACCGAGAATTTTGGCATAGGCGCGGATGTATCCCTTGACAAAGGTTGGGGCCACATTCGACAACGTTTCGTCATTCTCCAGCGCATAAATAATATGCTCTTTTAAACAAAGTTGTTGCGCGATATTTGGAACTGACAACTGTTTCTGTTGCCGCACTTTATGTAGTTGCTGACCGACAGACGTCGATACCTGGCCGTGCTCAGTTTGCTCTGTCATTCCTGATAAATCCATGGTTAAGGTTGACTTACAATAATTTTTTGACCGACTGATAAACGTGAAATATTTTCAAGATGATTCCATTTTATCAATTGGGCAACACTCACATTATACTTTAATGACAATCGATAAAGGGTTTCACCTGATTTTAATTCATGTACGATAAGAGTGCTTGTATCAACTTCTTCTTTTTGTGTGACTGGTTCAATGATAGAAGATGGTTGAACCTCTCTAGAAACCACATCATTAAAGCTTACTTTTTGAGCGTTCGGATGCTGCGCAAAACGATCCAATAAGGTACGAGCATAACGCTTCTTAGAAGCTTTATCAGCTTCTATTTGAGCAATTTGATAGCGCAAATATGTTGAATCTGCAGTAATGCCCGTCACTGCTTCCCAGCGTTCAAGTGTGTCTTTGGCATTGTCATATTGCTTCTGACTCACTTGCAGTTCGGCCAATAAAGCGAGTACAGTAACACGTCTAGGCTGATGGTTAAGCGATTTTTTTAGATAAAAAATGGCGTTATCAATATCGCCTTTGCTTTGTTGGCAGATTGCAGCATTTTCATAAGTCTCAGCCGCTGCAATAAAATCACGAGCATTTATAGCCGAGAGAAAGCGCTGTTCCGCAGCATCATATTCACCTTGGAGACACAAAAATGCACCGTAGGAATTACTGATTTCAGGGTCGTTAGGTGCCAGACCAAGTGCTGTATCGTATGAATTGCGAGCAAGCGCTGTCTCACCTACTTGCTGGTAATAATATGCCATTCCAAAATGCGTATCTGCATACCGTGGTGCAAAGGATAACGCTCTGTCCAAATTAAACTTTGCTTGAGAATAATTTCCTGCCTGCAAATACGACAGCCCCAATGATAATCTGGTTTTGGCAGCCCCTAGTGGGTCGGTAACTGTGTTTGCTTCTTCTTCCAAGGTGCTGCCACAGGCCATCAGCGCAATACACACTAACGCTACCAATAAACGTCGCATGAAAACTCCTCGGTTGTTTTAATATATCCAATTATTTAGCTATTCTAACGTCAATAGCAGGACCATTCATCTGTTTTTTTAACATGCGTTTGGTGCGGTCGACCACATCACCAACCAGTTGTCCGCAAGCCGCATCGATGTCATCTCCACGAGTCTTACGTACCATGACCGTATAGCCATCCGCCATAAGTACCTTAGCAAAACGGTCAATTCGAGAATTACTCGAACAGGTATATGGCGATCCGGGGTAAGGGTTAAACGGAATCAAGTTGATTTTGCAAGGTGTACCTTTAAGTACTTTACTCAATGCATGCGCCTGTTCGGTCGAATCATTAATATGTGACAGCATGACATACTCAATCGTCACTTTACCTTGGTTGGCTTTGGATTTTTGCAGATACCCACGAACCGAGCGTAAAAACGTCTCTATATTGTATTTTTTGTTTATTGGAACAATCTCATTGCGCAATTCATCATCCGGTGCATGTAAAGAAATGGCCAGAGCGACATCGATTTGATCGGCTAATTTATCTAACGCTGGGACAACACCAGATGTCGAAAGCGTTACGCGACGTTTAGACAAACCAAAACCATAATCGTCCATCATCAACTCCATGGCTGGCACCACATTTTTGACATTCAATAATGGCTCACCCATCCCCATCATGACTACGTTGGTGATTGGACGCTGTTTCGTATCTTTAGACAAACCTAATGTGTTTGCCACACGCCACACTTGTCCAATAATTTCACTGACTCGTAAATTCCGATTAAAGCCCTGTTGCGCAGTAGAACAAAACGTACATTCTAACGCACAACCAACCTGAGAGGAGACACACAACGTAGCACGATCGGTTTCGGGGATCCATACTGACTCAACCTCTTGCCCACCTTCTAAGGTTAGCGCAAATTTGATCGTCCCATCTGACGCATTTTGCTGATAAGCAATTTCGGGTGCTTTAATCTCAGCATGCTCTTTGAGCTTAGCCTTTAGCACCTTATTGATATTCGACATCTCATCAAAATCACTGACACCATGATGATAAATCCACTGCATAATTTGATCAGCTCGGAAGGGTTTTTCATCAATACTTGACAAAAAATCTCGCATCCCAGCGCGATTCAAATCCAATAAGTTGGTTTTACCCGTATCAGTCATTTTCTTTATCTCAGTAGCGATGGCCACAGGCCAAAATCATAGGCTATTTTAAACTAAAAAGGGAGCCTAAGCTCCCTTTTCTCTATCTGGTTTTGCTTAGCGAGTGCGCGGGCAAATTTCTTCTTCTGAGAAGAAATACGCGATTTCACGAGCAGCTGACTCTGGGGCATCTGAACCGTGAACCGCGTTTTCGTCAATGGACTCAGCGTAATCCGAACGCAAAGTCCCCGCTGCAGCATCTGCTGGATTAGTCGCACCCATGATTTCACGGTTTTTGACTACGGCGTTCTCACCTTCAAGTACTTGAACCATAACTGGGCCAGAGGTCATGAAGTCAACCAAAGCACCAAAGAATGGGCGCTCTTTGTGTTCTGCATAGAAGCCTTCAGCCTTCTCACGAGATAAGTGAACCATCTTTGATGCAACAATTTTAAGACCAGCGCTTTCAAAGCGGTTATAGATAGCACCAATCACGTTTTTAGCGACTGCATCCGGCTTGATAATTGAAAAAGTTCTTTCTAAGGCCATGTTAGGCTCCTTGTAATTCTTTGATCTAACAAAATTTCGCAGATTATAGCAAAACCAGACAAAAACTCGAATGTTTTATTTACTCGTCTTTTAATGATCTTCGGCTGCATGATTAATAGTGTATTTGGGGATTTCCACAACCAAGTCTTCGTCTTGCACAATCGCTTGGCAACCTAGACGTGACTCAGGCTCTAGCCCCCACGCCTTGTCCAATAAATCATCTTCCAACTCATCTGATTCGGCGAGCGAATCAAACCCTTCACGGATGATCACATGACAAGTCGTGCAAGCACACACTTTTTCACACGCATGCTCGATACCAATACCATTATTCAATGCAACATCTAAAACACTTTCGCCTTTTTTGGCCTCTAACACTGCACCATCTGGACAGAGTTCATCATGGGGTAAAAATATGACTTGGGTCATTACCGTCTCCTGCTTATTCAGAATTTAGATGTCTTGGACTTGTTTGCCCGCTAACGCTTGTTGAATGGATATGTCCATCCGACGAGCAGCAAATGCTTGTGAGGCATTATCCACGACTTCAATTTGTGCCTTAATCGCATCAGTGTTATGCCCTTGAGAAATTTCAGCGAGAGTATCCATGCTTTGACGTAATTGTGCAAACTCTTCTTCACTTAATAACTCACTATGTTCATCTAAAGCTGCCTCGAGTGCCTCAAGTACTCTCGCCGCCTCTACCTGTTGCTCTTTTAACATGCGCTGCTGCATATCATCTTTTGCATTTGCCATAGAGGCTTTAAGCATTTCTGCAATCTGTTCTTCAGCGAGACCAAATGATGGTTTCACTTGGATTTCTGCTTGCACGCCTGTGCTTTTTTCTTGTGCGGTAACATTGAGTAAGCCATCCGCATCGACTTGAAATGTCACACGAATATGCGCAGCGCCCGCCGTCATCGGTGGAATCCCAGTTAACGTGAATTTCGCCAGAGAGCGACAATCATCGACGAGTTCACGTTCACCTTGTAATACGTGCACCATCATCGCTGTTTGCCCATCTTTGAATGTGGTGAATTCTTGAGCTTTTGCGACCGGTATAGTGGTATTTCGAGGGATAATTTTTTCGACCAAACCACCCATCGTTTCGATACCAAGCGATAGAGGTAAAACGTCTAGCAACAACATTTCACTATCGGGCTTATTTCCCGCAAGAATATCTGCTTGACTTGCCGCCCCTAATGCAACCACTTGGTCTGGGTCAATAGACGTTAATGGTTCTTGCCCAAAAAACTCACCAACTTGTACTCTCACCAATGGGACTCGTGTTGAGCCCCCTACCATGACGACTGCTATCACCTCATCAGGACTGACTTCTGCATCTTTTAAGGCTCTGCGACAAGCTTTTACTGTCTGTTTAACCAATGGCGCGATTAAATTTTCAAACGTTTCACGTTTTAGAGAGGCATCAAAGGATTGTCCGTCTATCTCAATAGTTTGCGTAATAGACGGTGCATCACTCAATGCTTGTTTAGTCGCTTTGGCTAAAGACACTAAACGTCTGTATTGTGATTTTTGCAGCGACTCAGACAACTCCCATTGTGTTGTCCAGTGCTGCACAATTGCATGGTCAAAATCATCTCCACCTAAACTGGCATTGCCTCCGGTAGAGAGCACTTCAAACACGCCTTTGTGCAAACGCAAAATGCTAATATCAAAGGTACCACCACCCAAATCATAAACTGCAATGAGCCCTTCTCGTCCAGAATCCAATCCATATGCGATAGCTGCCGCAGTGGGTTCATTCAATAATCTAAGAACGTGTAAACCAGCTAATTTCGCTGCATCTTTCGTGCTTTGTCTTTGTGCGTCGTCGAAGTAGGCTGGAACCGTAATCACAGCACCGGTTAACTCATCGCCTAGTGAAGCCTCTGCGCGGTGACGCAGATGACGTAAAATGTCAGCTGATATTTCAACAGGATTTCTTGATTTGCCATCCGCAAGAAGCGCTACACCTTGGCTTTGTTGCACAAAGTGGTAGGGGAGATTCGGCCATGTTGCTAAAATTTCATCTTGGGATTTGCCAAGAAAGCGTTTTACCGAGACGATAGTATTGACTGGATCGTCAGTAGCATCTGCTTGTGCTGGAAAGCCGATAGTCTTTTCGCCACCGTGATAACGGACCACCGAAGGCAATAAAGTTCGGCCCTGGCTGTCAGGTAAGGTTTGTGGCTGACCACTGCGCACCGTCGCAACCAGTGAATTAGTTGTCCCCAAATCGATACCAACGGCAAGTTTGCGTTGGTGTGGGGCTGCACTCTGTCCAGGTTCTGCAATCTGCAATAATGTCATGTTAAAAATCGTCCAATTTGTCTAATTGCGCCTCTACTTGCGCGGAAAATTTGTAGATAAAAGTGAGTTTTCTAATCTCATTTGCGATGTCTTCATTATCAGAGCCATCCTCTTCAAACATAGCGTCTAACGCTGTGAGCTTATCTTTTATTAGAGCTTGGATATCGTCTTGCATTTGTTCAAGTGCATTTTCATCTGAACCGATTTCCTCTAGCCTTTCACGCCACTCCATTTGTTGCATCAAGAACTCAGGATCACCCAAGGTGTGTTGTTCATTATCTATGGTCAACCCATGCAAACTCAACAAATGCTGTGCTCGAGTCAATGGATGTTTTAACACGCTGTAACCGTCATTAACTTGAGCGTTTTTTTGCATAGCAATTCGCCGGTCTTGCGCCGATGCTGTGGCAAATTTGTCTGGATGAGTAAGCTTTTGTAAGGTCTGATAAGAAGACGCTAACGCTTGAGTATCCAGCGTTAGCGTTTCGGGAAGATTAAATAGTGAAAAATAATTCATGGTCTATCGGTTTATCATGCTTTAAGTTGCGTCATTAGACGTTAAAGCTTTCGCCGCAACCACACTCACCATTTGCGTTTGGATTGTTAAACTGAAAGCCTTCATTGAGCCCCTCTTTGGCAAAGTCTAACTGTGTCCCATCAAGGTAAACAAGACTTTTACCATCAATAATGACTTTTACACCGTTGTCTTCAAACACAGTATCGTCTTCATTTAGCTCATCAACAAACTCTAAAACATAAGCCAGCCCTGAACAACCAGTGGTTTTTACACCTAAGCGCAAACCAAGACCATGCCCTCTATTTTGTAAAAAAGCATTAGCTCTTTGTGCTGCTGCGTCAGTTACTGTGATAGCCACTTATATCTCCTATAACCTTTGTATCTATGAACTAAGCGTTTTTCTTTTTGTAATCAGCAACGGCTGCTTTGATCGCATCTTCAGCTAAGATTGAACAGTGGATCTTCACTGGCGGTAAAGCAAGCTCTTCCGCAATATCGGTGTTTTTAATTGTGGTCGCCTCATCTAGAGTTTTACCTTTGACCCACTCGGTTACAAGCGAACTAGAAGCAATCGCAGAACCACAGCCATAGGTTTTAAATTTAGCGTCTTCGATAATGCCATTTTCACCTACTTTGAGCTGTAACTTCATAACGTCACCACACGCTGGCGCACCTACCATTCCCGTTGCAACGGTTGGATCGTTTTTGTCGAATCCGCCTACATTTCGAGGATTTTCATAATGATCGATGACTTTTTCACTGTATGCCATAATTGTACCTTTACTTTTTAACCTTTCATAATCTTCAAATTCATGCACTTGGCTAACGCCAAGACGTACAAACAATTTAGTGGTGAACCCACTCAACCGATTCTAGGTCTACACCGTCTTTATACATATCCCACAATGGAGACATTTCACGTAACTTATCAATTGCGTTACGAATTACATCGATGACGTAATCTATTTCAGCTTCAGTGGTGAAACGACCAAAACTAAAACGAATAGAACTGTGTGCCAATTCATCATTGAGACCCAATGCACGAAGCACATATGAAGGTTCAAGTGATGCAGACGTACAGGCCGAACCGGAAGAAACAGCCATGTCCTTAAGCGCCATAATCAGAGATTCACCCTCGACATAAGCGAATGACACATTCAGGTTGTGGACTACTCGCTGTTCTAGATCGCCGTTTAAGTATACCGCCTCAATATCTTTGATACCGTTCCACAAACGGTCACGAAGGATGCGAATACGCTCATTTTCTGAGGCCATTTCAGCTTTCGCTAAAGCAAACGCTTCACCCATACCGACGATTTGGTGTGTCGCGAGTGTGCCTGAACGCATACCGCGCTCATGGCCACCGCCGTGGATTTGAGCTTCGATACGAACCCGTGGTTTACGACGCACATACAAGGCGCCAATGCCTTTGGGACCATAAGTTTTGTGACCTGAGAAAGACATCAAATCGACTTTTAGGTTCTGTAAATCAATTTCTACTTTGCCAGTAGATTGCGCCGCATCAACGTGGAATAAAATCTTACGGCTGCGACACAACTCACCAATGGCAGCGATGTCTTGGATCACACCGATTTCATTATTAACGTGCATAATTGAGACGAGCACTGTGTCATCGCGCATCGTGTTTGCCAACACCTTAAGGTCAACCAAACCATTGCTCATCGGCTCAAGATAAGTGACCTCAAATCCTTCACGCTCTAGCTGACGACACGTATCCAAAACCGCTTTGTGCTCCGTCTTCAAGGTTATGACGTGCTTACCTTTTTTGTGATAAAAATGCGCAGCACCTTTGATTGCCAAATTATTTGATTCGGTTGCCCCAGAGGTAAATACGATCTCGCGTGGGTCTGCATTTACCAAATCAGCAACTTGGTTACGTGCAATATCTACTGCCTCTTCTGCGACCCAACCGAAGCGATGTGAACGCGAGGCTGGATTACCAAAGTTACCTTCCATTTCTAGGCATTCGGCCATTTTTTTGGCAACCCTGGGGTCAACAGGGGTTGTTGACGAGTAGTCTAAATAAATTGGTAACTGTAATTCACTCATGGTTGCTCCACTTACAACTGTATATTCACGTTGATTTTTTGGTTTAAATGGTTATTGATATCAGAGGCTTTATGAGCATGCTGTCTTTCAACTAACTCGCCCAAACTAATGCTGTCCAAAAATTCACTAATTCGCTCAGACAAATCCTGCCACAAATTGTGCGTTAAACATTTCTCGCCACCTTGGCAATCTGCTTTACCAGCGCATTTCGTCACATCAATGCTTTCGTTTACTGCTGCAATGACCTCACCTACCGCAATATCCTGCGGGCGGCGACCAAGACGGTATCCACCGCCAGGGCCACGAATGCTCTCAACTAAGGATTGTTTGCGCAATTTAGCAAACAACTGTTCCAAATAAGAGAGTGAAATCTCTTGCCTTTGAGAAATATCCGCAAGGGGTACTGGTCCGTCAGTAGAATGTAAAGCAACGTCAAGCATTGCAGTGACCGCGTAGCGACCTTTTGACGTTAGTTTCATCATCACACCTCATTTCATGTAATGATGTGATTGTACAATCCTGACTAAAATAGTCAAGTATTTATCCGACTATTTTAGTCAAGTATTGTTAATAAAATGTAACGCTAGATATGCGGGTCAAAATCATCGGGACTTTTTGCAGTTGTTGGCTCAATGCCTGAATCAACAAAGTCTTGCAAATCGACTTTGGGCAAATCTTGAGTGCACACATCCCCTCCTATTTCTTGAATGGCATGACACATCTCTACTACTTTATTGTCCATTTGATGCACATGCTCTAACAATAAACCTATCGCATTAGCAACTGGATCGGGGTTTTCGTCGGAGACTGCATAAGCATCAAAGCCGTATTTTTTGGCAATTTTAGCTCGTTCACCTGACTCATCTATGCTTGGCTTGGCCATAATAATGCGCCCCGGAATACCAACCACTGTCGCATCGGCGGGAACGTCTTTCACGACCACGGAATTACTGCCAATCTTAGCACCTCGACCCATAGTAATTGGACCGAGTACTTTTGCTCCTGCGCCGACGACAACATTATCTTCAAGGGTAGGATGCCGTTTGCCCGCTTTCCAACTAGTTCCACCCAATGTAACACCGTGGTATAGAGTAACGTCATTACCTATATTGGCCGTTTCACCTATAACAACCCCCATACCATGGTCAATGAAAACTCGTCGACCTAACGTTGCTCCGGGATGGATTTCCACACCGGTTATAAACCGCCCTACATTAGACAGTGTTCTGGCTAGCCAATACCAGCCCCAGCCCCATAATTTATGATTTAAGCGATGCAACCAAATAGCATGCAAACCAGGATAATTAGTCATAATTTCCCACGCGTTTCTCGCTGCAGGATCTCTGGCGTATACACTTTTAATATCTTCTCTGATAGAACGAAACATATCAGTCTCTTTGTTTACTTTTTATCAATTGAGCTCAACATGCCACGTAAGATATTTAATTCGTGGCGCTCTGGGCGAGCTCTATTAAAGAGGCGTCGTAATTTTACCATCACTTGTCCCGGATGATTCTCTACCACAAACCCGGTATCCTTGAGCGTGCTTTCTAAATGGGCGTAAAACCGCTCCAAATCTTCAGCTAGAGGATATTCTTGTTCGACATCAGGATACTCGTTTTGCTTGAGAAAGCCCATGCGAATTTCGTAGCATAAGGTTTGGACTGCAGCGGCCAAATTTAAAGATGAATATTCAGGGTTGGCAGGGATACAAACATGGTAATGACATTGTTGCAATTCCTCGTTGGTCAGGCCGTTGTTTTCACGACCAAACACGAGTGCCACCGGCCCTGATAATGACTCTTTTACCATACGAACACCACACTCTCTTGGCTCAAGCATGGGCCAAGGTAATGTCCGTGAACGCGCTGAGGTACCAACCACCAAAGAACAGTCTGCAATCGCTTCTTCTAACTTCGAAACCGTCTTAGCTTGCGCCAGTACATCTCCAGCACCTGCGGCAAGCGCACTGGATTTGCCATCTGGTGCTGAAATCGGGTCGACCAACACCAATTGACTTAACCCCATAGTTTTCATTGCTCGAGCCGTTGAACCTATGTTACCGGTGTGAGAAGTATTCACTAATACAATCTTAATGTTTTCAAGCATGTCGAAATAAGGTCATCACAAAAAATAGGTGCAAAGTCTAGCATAAGCATGCCCCAGACAAAAATTATCTTTGCGCTGTTCATTCTGATGCGTATAATGACAATGCGCTGGTGAACATACGCCAATGCAGTTCTTTGACAATTGAATTTTACTGATAAGCGAGACCGTAATGCATCCAATGCTTAACATTGCCATTCGTGCCGCGCGCACGGCAGGCAACATTATTACCCGTGGCTTTGAAAACCGCGATGATTTAAATATTGATATGAAAGGGGCAAATGATTTTGTCACTAAAGTTGACCGCGAAGCCGAAGCGGCTATCATCAGTAAGATTCAACAGTCCTACCCAGACCATAGTTTTCTCGGTGAAGAATCCGGTGAGACACTTGATAACCCAGATTATCAATGGATCATTGACCCACTCGATGGTACGACCAACTTCATCCAAGGGATCCCACATTTTTCTGTTTCTATCGCTTTAAAAATAAAAGGCAAACTTGAGATTGCTGTCGTCTTTGACCCAATTCGCGGTGATTTGTTTACCGCTACCAAAGGACAAGGCGCTCAGTTAAACGGCTTTCGCATTCGCTGTGGCAAACGTCGTGAGTTATCTTCATCGATTATTGCGACAGCTTTTCCGTTTCGCGATAAAGTCCGAATTGCCGATTACATGTCAAAATTTACACCCATCTTAATTCAATCTGGAGATATTCGTCGTTCGGGTTCAGCAGCACTTGATATGGCCTACACAGCCGCGGGCAAATACGATGGGTATTTTGAAGCTAAGCTAAAACCATGGGACATTGCCGCGGGTATGCTTCTGATTCGTGAATCAGGTGGTGTGGTCACTGATTTCCAAGGTGGAGAAAACATATTGGCATCAGGTGATGTCGTGTGTGGCAATCCAAAAGTCACCCAACAGTTACTAAAATATTTGAACAAAGCTTAATTGATTTTGTGCGAAAAATGTTGACCTGGTAAACATACAAAAGCGACCTAAACACTCAATGTTAGGTCGCTTTTCTTTATGTAATTTACAGTAACGGGTCTAGGTCTTCGCCCTCTTTCTCAACCTGTTCAGGTATCAAGTCTTCTTTTGAAATACCTAATAACAGAGCGACTGAACTCGAGATATAAATCGAAGAGTAGGTTCCAATTACGACACCAAATAACAATGCCGTTGAGAAGCCATGTATCAATGCACCACCTTTAAAAAATAGCGCTAACAAAACTAAGATCGTTGTTATAGACGTAATAATGGTTCGATTAAGTGTCTGGGTCAGAGAGATATTGATGATAGCTTCTGGTTCTTCTTTACGAATTTTGCGAAAGTTTTCACGGATACGGTCTGATACAACAATCGTGTCGTTAAGTGAATAGCCTATGACCGCTAATATTGCAGCCAATATGGTCAGATCAAACTCGAGTTGTAACACAGAAAATAACCCTAGCGTGATGATTACGTCATGCGCAAGCGCAGCGACAGAACCCAGCGCAAAACGCCATTCAAAGCGCATCATGACGTACAACAAGATACAAATCAACGCTGTCAACATGGCTAAACCACCTTGTTCCGTCAACTCTTCTCCCACTTGAGGGCCTACGAATTCAATTCGACGCATATCCACATCTGTGCCATCTGCCCGCAGTGACACCATAATTTGATCACCTATCTGAGCCGCTTTTACCCCATCGCGTGGTGCAATCCGGATTAAGACATCTTGTGAACTACCAAAGTTTTGTACGATTGCATCGGAAAAGCCAGCTTCATCCAATTGCACTCGAATTTCATCAAGCTTAGCCGCTTTAGGGTAACCCACTTCTATGAGCGTACCACCAGTAAAATCTAGGCCCCAATTAAGTTGGTTTACCGCCAAAGAGGTAAGTGAACCCAAAATCAATAAAGTAGACAAAACCATCGCAGGTATGCGCAATTTCATAAACTTAATTGTGGAATTTATTTTTAATAATTGCATGTTATTCTCCTAAATCCACAACTTATCAATGCGACGACCACCCCAGATAGCATTCACTAGCACTCTAGTCACAACAATTGCTGTGAACATAGAGGTGATGATGCCAATCATTAAGGTAATAGAGAAACCCTTAATTGGTCCGGTACCGACAGCAAACAAAATCAAACCAGCAATAAAAGTCGTGATATTTGCATCTAAAATAGTAGAAAATGCACTATCGTAACCATGATGAATGGCTTGCTGTGGCGAGCGACCTTCACGAAGCTCTTCTCGTATTCGCTCGTATATCAATACATTTGCATCTACGGCCATACCAACAGTCAGAACAATCCCTGCCATACCAGGTAGAGTAAGCGTTGCACCGGGGATCATAGACATAATACCAACTATCATCACTAAGTTAGTGACCAATGCGATATTCGCAACGATGCCGAAAGCTTTATAATAAAACAACATAAAAATCAGTACTAAAGCTAAGCCCGATTGAATGGCAATCATACCTAATTCAATGTTCTCTGCACCTAGACTTGGACCAACGGTACGCTCTTCGACAATTGAAATTGGTGCAATCAACGCACCCGCTCTTAATAATAAAGCCAAATCTCTAGCTTCTTTAGGCGAATCTAACCCCGTAATACGGAACGAGGCACCTAAGCGAGCTTGAATTGTTGCGACAGAAATAATCTCTTCTTTTTTCTCAAAAATCAGGTTGCCGTTCGCATCTCGCTCACCCATCGTTTTGTATTCGATGAATACCGTTGCCATTGGGTTACCAATATTATCTTTGGTCCCTTGGGACATCTTCGTGCCACCTTTAGAATCAAGTGAAATATTGACCTGTGGCACTCCGTATTCATCAACGCCCGAGTTGGCGTCCACAATGTGATTACCCGTTAGCATGACGCGTTTTTTGAGTAAATATGGCTGTCCTGAACGGTCATTGAGGAGAATAGAAGAAGGCGGTACTCGTCCATTCAATGCATCGCGAACATCGTTATCTTGGTCAACCATCCGAAATTCTAGTGTCGCAGTCGCATTCAAAATCTCTTTGGCTTTCGCCGTATCTTGAATGCCCGGTAATTGAACCACAATACGTTCTGCGCCTTGCTTTTGCACAACAGGTTCTGCAACACCAAGTTGGTTCACCCGCTCACGAATAATGGTAATGTTCTGTTTGACTGCGTTATCACGGATTAAGCGTAAGCGATTTTCGGAAAAGGCCACATCTAAAATGAGGCCGTCGCGTTCACTGAATAACAAATCACCGTTGCGGTTACGCAAGAAGAATTTAGCACTGTCTAAAGTGTCTTGATCGCGAAATTGTACCTGGACATTTTGCCCGACCGGTTTTACCGAGCGATAGCGCAAATTTTCTTCACGCAAAGAGGTGCGAAAATCTCCAACCAAATCTTCCTGGGCTTTAGCGATAGCGGAATTCATATCCACTTCCATCAAAAAGTGTACACCACCTCGTAAATCTAAGCCTAGCTTCATTGGCGAACCACCGAGATCAGCTAGCCATTGGGGCGTATCAGGGGCAAGGTTCATGGCTACAATGTAATCGTCACCTAACGCGCGCTGAATAGTTTCTCGGGCCACTAATTGGGAATCTGAATCAAACAGCCTGATTAGGAGTTTGTCTGCGTCTAATTCACTGCGTTTGGTTTTGATCTCTGCGTTTGCAAGCGTAGACTCAACACGTGCTAGCAGTTGTTCATTAACGACTGCATTACGGCTAGCAGAGATTTGAATGGCATGATCCTCACCATACAAGTTTGGCATAGCGTATAACGCGCACAGACCAAGTACGATGACGACAAGAAAATATTTCCAAATGGGGGTCTTATTTAACACGACCAGTCCTTAAAATTTGGCAAGGGGTAATACAATAATGGGCACTTGTGAGTGCCCATTTGCGCTTGTGTTATAGCGACTTCATCGTGCCTTTAGGCAAAACGGCTGTGACGGCGTTCTTTTGTACCAAGACATTATTATTATCGTTTAACGCAATTTCGATGAAATCTTTTTCATCTGTAACTTTGGTGATTTTACCCATTAAACCGCCACCAGTAATCACTTCATCGCCCTTTGCCAAAGACGCAACAAGATTTTTGTGCTCTTTTACACGCTTAGCTTGCGGGCGATACAATAAAAAATAAAAAATCAAGCCGAACACGGCTAACATAATTAATAGTTCAATACCACTTCCTCCTGCTGGAGCACCTGCGGTTTGAGCGTGAGCGTCTGCTATAAATAATGACATAATGTTTCTTCCTATGGTCTTTCAATTGTTATTTGTATTTAATATTGATTGTTAAATGGTAAATCAATCAGCTAGCTAAGGGCGGGACGTCCATTCCTTTCGCTGCGTAAAACTCTGCTACATATTCGTCTAATCTGTCGGCGTCTAGCGCATCGCGCAAACCCTGCATGACTCGTTGGTAGTAGCGCAAATTGTGAATGGTGTTCAAACGAGCACCAAGGATTTCGTTACACTTATCTAAATGATGTAGATATGACCGAGAATAATTTTTACAAGTGTAACAATCACATTTTTCGTCTAATGGTCCTGTATCCGTCTTATGTTTGGCATTGCGGATTTTAATTACGCCGTCAGTGACGAACAAATGACCGTTGCGCGCATTACGTGTTGGCATTACGCAATCAAACATATCAACACCACGGCGCACCGCCTCAACCAAATCCTCTGGCTTTCCGACCCCCATTAAATAACGAGGCTTGTCTTCCGGACATTGATGTGCAATATGATCAATCACGCGAATCATGTCTTCCTTTGGTTCACCTACTGAGAGTCCGCCAATTGCGTAGCCATCAAAGCCAATTTCAGTTAATCCTGCGAGCGACACATCACGCAAATCTTCATACATACCGCCTTGAACAATTCCGAATAATGCTGCCTCTGAATCTCCATGAGCATCTTTTGAGCGTTTCGCCCAACGCATTGACAATTCCATCGACACTCGAGCTTCCTCATGAGTCGCAGGATAAGGCGTACATTCGTCAAAGATCATAACCACATCAGACCCGAGTTCACGCTGAACTTCAATCGATTTTTCTGGGGTGAGAAGGATTTTTTCACCGTTGATAGGTGAGCGAAAAGTAACGCCATTTTCGTCAATTTTACGCAAATCCCCGAGAGAGAATACTTGGAAACCGCCGGAATCCGTCAGAATTGGCTTATCCCAATGCATGAAATCATGCAAATCACCATGCTGCTGTATAATTCCAGTGCCTGGGCGCAACATTAAATGAAAGGTATTGCCTAAACAGATATGCGCACCTGAGTCAGCTAATTCTTCTGGGGTCATGCCTTTTACGGTGCCATAGGTACCAACTGGCATAAAAGCTGGCGTTTCCACGATGCCTCGTGCAAAAATCAACTGACCTCGACGGGCTTTACCAGATGTTGTTAATAACTTAAATTCCACGAACTATTCTCGCTGTAATACGGCGTTGGATAAATCACGCCAAAATATGGCGCATAGTCTATCAAACTAAGCACGTTCGATAAACATCGAATCACCGTAACTAAAGAACCGATACTCATTGCGAATAGCGTGCTGATATGCACTCATAACATATTCCTTGCCTGCAAAAGCACTGATCAACATCATCAAAGTGGATTCTGGCAAATGAAAATTGGTGAACATCGCATCAAATACTTTAAATTCAAACCCGGGATAAATGAAAATTTCAGTATCATCATAAAAAGGCACCAGTAATTCACCTGTCTCATCGCCTTTTTTGGCCGCTGTTTCCACCGAACGCATCGAAGTTGTCCCCACAGCAATGACTCGTTTTCCTGCAGCCTTTGTTGCTTTGATTTGTGCCACGATTGCTTCTGAGACTTCGGCATATTCAGCGTGCATAGTGTGTTCTTCAACATTATCTACTTTGACAGGTTGGAAGGTGCCTGCACCCACGTGCAAGGTGACAAAGCCAACTTGCACACCTTTCTCTTTTAGTTTGGCTAATAGCTCATCGTCAAAATGCAGGCCGGCGGTTGGAGCTGCCACGGCTCCTGGCTTGTTATTATAGACAGTTTGATAACGCTCTTTATCTGAATCTTCATCTGGACGGTCAATATAAGGGGGTAGTGGCATATGTCCATATTGCTCAAGGCATTCTAACACGCTCATGTCGGTTAAAAATTTGAGCTCAAACAGCGCACCGTCACGTCTCAGCATCTCGACGTCAAACGCGTTTTCTAAGCGCAACATTGCACCGACTTTAGGGGATTTGCTGGCTCGAACATGTGCTAATACTCGATTATCGTCAAGCATTCTTTCGACCAATACTTCGACTTTTCCACCTGAGCTCTTTTGCCCTAGCAAGCGCGCAGGGATGACTCGTGTGTCGTTAAAAATGAGTAAATCACCTTCTTCCACAAACCGCAACATTTGTGGGAATCGATAGTCTGCTACCGCCCCTGTTTTACCATTTAAATGAAGTAACCTAGACGCTGTTCGGTCTGCTGTGGGATACTTGGCAATCAAATGCTCTGGTAAATCAAAGCCAAAATCAGATGTTTTCATACGCTACCTCAAAAATTTGCCGATATTGTACTTTGGTCGGCATACAAGGCAAGTAAAACTGTCAGTATTGATTAACATACCTAGGCGTAAAAAGTCGCACATCAGAATTTGGGAGAACCGACGATAGTTAGTGTAACACAGTGATTTAATGTGTGTTCTCCAAAAGCCGGTTTGCCCATCTCACTAAAGTGGGCTTTTTGTGTTAAACGCAATGATCATGCTTTCTTACATTTTACGGTGGATTTTTGGTTCACAACTTCGTAGACTAAATTTATATTTTAATTATTAATCAAACACATGACTCTCTGGCAAAAAGTCAAACGCTCCTTTGTAAAATACTTCAATCACGCCAGTGGCACTAATATCGCTTTGGTATTGCTTGGTTATGTTGTGATCACATGGGCACTACTATATGCCGTGGGGGAGATCAGTGTTACTTCGCCAACGGATTTTGTGTACTACATTATTGTCACAACATCGACCGTCGGATACGGTGATTTTTCGCCAACCACGGATGCAGGCAAATGGGTCGTCAGTTTATTTGTGATTCCGGTGGGACTGTCGCTTTTTGCTTTGGTAATCGGACGAATCGCAGCTTGGCTAAGCAGACAATGGCAACTGGATATTAGAGGACTAAAGAGCATCATGAATGAACAACATATTTTGATCTTAGGTTGGAACGATGAACGCACCATTCAATTGTTGCAATTACTGCTTAAAGAACGTCAGCAAAGTACCGAAAAAGTTGACATTGTACTGTGTGTCAAAGCCGATATTGAAAACCCTATGCCAGGTGAAATTGAATTTGTTCGCGTGTCATCTTTTAACCGCGAAGAAGATATGAACAAAGCAAATGTCAATAGTGCCAAAACCATCTTGATTGATAATCCACATGATGACATTACCATGACGACTGCGCTATTTTGCTCAAAGCACAATCCCAATGCTCATATAGTTGCATACTTTAATGACGAATCTTTGGTGAGTTTGTTACAACAGCATTGCCCTAATGTCGAGTGCACCCCATCGGTAGCGGTTGAAATGCTCGCCAAGTCCGCCTTTGATCCAGGTTCATCGTTGCTGCATCACGATTTGTTAAGTGTCGCTGATGGGCATGAACAGTACTCAACCATAGTGCCTCAAGATGTTGGCTTTATTGAAGTGTCGGATATATTTATCCAAATAAAACACATCCACGATGCCATTTTTATCGGCTATGCTAAAGCAGATGACAAGCAACACATCATCGTTAACCCAAGTTTTGACACTCAAATTCACCCAGGCGATCGCGTTTTTTATATCGCGCGCAGTCGTATTAATGACATGCAGTGGCATGCTTTTGTAGAAGGAATTCATAATGCTTGATTTATTGACCAGCACAGGTAATTTTGCACTGTATTTTGGTTCTGCCATTGCCTTGTTGTTTTTATTCAAAATTATCTACGCCTTTGTGACGCCCCATAATGAGTGGCAACTTATCAAAGAACAACAAAATACCGCTGCTGCGGTTGCGTTTGGTGGCGCTGTGGTGGGTTTTGCGATCGCTATTGGTGGTGCTGCAAGTAATTCCGTTGCTTATATAGATTTTATCGTATGGGCGTTGGTCGCTTTGGTTGCTCAGCTTTTGGCTTTTGTCATACTCAAGCTGACGTTCATGCCAATGATAAGTGAACGTATTGAAAAAAATGAAACGTCTGCAGGGGTCATGCTTGGTTTGGTTTCTGTGGCCGTGGGTATTTTGAACGCAGCTTGCATGTCTTACTAAGAGGACTTCCCATGACCATGTCCTCAAAAAGTACCAAACGCAGCGCCATCCAGCTTAATCGTTACCGCAAAGTATTTGCTGTCAAACCGCTAGCTGTGGGAATTGCTGCGGTTTTATTATCGGGTTGCGGTGAAGAACCCGAAGTTGCTGATATCTATCGCTCGCTAAGTGAGTGTACCGACAACAACCCGGGATTTTTTGACCAATGTCAGTATGCCTATGAAAGCGCGGTCGAAGACGCGGTGAGAACCGCACCACGATTCAGTAATGAGCGTGATTGTGAGTATGAATTTGGTGATAACCGATGTGAATACGTTAGCAATGAAAACGGCTCTTTCTTTATGCCTTTCATGGCTGGATTCATGCTTAGTCGCATGCTATTTCAAGATAATGACTGGGATATCGATTTTAAGAAAAAAAAGAAAAAACGCTATTATGCTCAGCCCTTATTCACTTCGTATTCGCGTCGTTCCTCTTTGCGAAATCAGTGGTTTGACGCGTCGGGCAAAAGCTTTGGTGGTACCCATAGAACGGCGACCAAAGTATATGGCAGTGATTTCAAAGCCAAGCCAACTGCAAGTCGCACTTTGTCTAGAGGCGGCTTTGGTAAATCCGTTGCCACCCGCAGTAGCTCACGAGGGTTTGGTGGCTAGGTTCAGCACCCGATGATTCGACAAACTTGCGCAGAACGTGCCAACTGGCAAGCTAAAGCGCTCGAATACGGCTTTCACTTTCATACCATGTATGGCGAGCCTTACTGGGATGAATCCGCTTTTTATCAATTTACGCTCCAACAAATTGAGCAAGATATAGAAGACCCGACTGCGGATCTGCACCAGATGTGCTTAGCTGTGGTCGATGCGGTCGTGCATGACGAGCAGTACTTACGACAATTTCGTATTCCTGAATCAATGTGGGATTTGGTGCGCGATAGCTGGATCCATCAAGCGCCCAGTTTGTATAGCCGCATGGATCTTGCCTACAATGGCAAAGGCCCCGCCAAATTACTCGAAAACAACGCAGACACGCCGACGAGTTTATATGAAACCGGATTTTGGCAATGGCTGTGGTTAGAAGAACAAGTTCAAAGTGGCATATTGCCTCCTCATACTGACCAGTTTAATTCACTACAAGAGAAACTTGTGCACCGCTTTGCTAATCTGCGTGAGTATTATCAGATGTCGCAAATGCACTTTGCTTGCTGCAAAGACACGGTCGAAGATCGCGGAACCGTTCAGTATTTACAAGATTGCGCAGCAGAGGCCGGACTAAGAGACTTTTTTGTTTTTATTGAAGACATGGGGGTCTCACCCGAGGGCTTTTATACCGACAAACTCGACCGTGTCATTTCGCATTGTTTCAAACTCTATCCATGGGAAAACATTTTTGCCGACCCCTTTGCTGAGCACCTTTATTCCAGTCAAGTGCATTGGCTAGAGCCTGCTTATAAAGCAATTATTTCGAATAAAGCCTTGTTGCCCATGCTGTGGAAACTCTTTCCCAATCATCCTAATCTATTGCCAGCCTATTTTGCTGATGAAGCCAACAAGATAGACACTGGGAAATGGGTCAAAAAACCGATCTTTTCTCGCGAAGGTGCCAATATTAGTATTATTAATGATGGACAAACTACTTACAGTTCAGATGGTCCTTATGGAAGCGAAGGGTATATTTATCAGGCTTTTACCGAATTACCAAAGTTCGAACAACACTACACTCTGATTGGCTCCTGGCTCGTGGACGACTTACCTGCAGGGATATCGATTCGAGAAGATGCAAATATGATCACACAGGATATGTCACGCTTTATTCCACATGTCATAGTTTAAAGGATTGCATCGCTTCGCTTTTTGCGACAAACTAGTTTTTTGTTTTCATTTTCCAGAGGCCGCAGTGAGCGCATCGACCAATACCAAACCCGCCCAACCGCAAAATCAAAATTTCATCGGCAACCTTGCATTTAACATCATCATTCCTGTCGTTATCATGTCGTATGCTAGTAAAGAAGAGTATCTTGGTCCATTGTGGAGCATTGCGGTGGCATTGGCGTTCCCGCTTGGTTATGGCCTGTTTGAATTAGCCAAAGAAAAAAAGGTCAATTTTTTCTCGGTATTAGGGATCATCAGTGTGTTATTAACCGGTGGGATCAGCTTACTCAAACTGCCTGCCGAATATATTGCTATCAAAGAGGCTGCCATTCCTGGGCTTATTGGCCTTGCGGTACTCATCACCCGCTATATGAAAAAACCCTTGATCAAAATTCTGGTGCTGAATGACACGCTCATCAACTGGCCGAAACTAGGTGAAGCATTAGCACACAACAACAATGAAGCTAGTTTTGAGAAAAAAATCGATGTTAGTAACTATATTGTAGCAAGCTCATTCTTTTTATCATCAGCATTGAACTATGGTTTGGCGAAGTGGATTTTGGTTTCTGAACCGGGTACCACCGCTTACACTGAAGAGCTTGCACGCATGACTGCTTTAAGTTACCCAGTCATTGTTATACCAAGTATGTTGTTATTATTTGGTGCGATTTGGTATATCTTTGGACAAATGAAACGCCTAACTGGCAAGCCAGTCGAGACGTTCCTCAATCAGTGATTTAATTGTCTAAGAGCGCAAAAATCGCTTTCGCAATATCCGTATTATCTTGCTGTCCAGCAAACTTATCTGCATAAGGCCCTGATGCGTAAACTTGAACATCTATCGCTGTATGACCAGTGGTGGTCCAGCCGGTATTGGTTTTAGTGTCAATAAAGGGTTTGATTTGCGCGGTTAACGCGCGTAAGCCTTGTGATAAATCCATCAGCACCACAATTTCTTCTTGCTCAATCGTCAAATCAAACGCCAACACTTGCTCGAGATACTGTACTCTTTCGGTACCATTCATGTCTTTTTCTTGCATGGTGAGCACCATAGATTCAACAGATACAGGAATATTATGTAAATATTCTGGTGACCAGCGGTATTCACCGTCTTTCGCTAAGGTCAGTCCCCCCGTTGAATGGTCAGCCGTTAAGATGACCAATGTATTTGGGTTCACTCGTTGAAACTCTTCAAGTAACAACAAGGTGTCGTGCAAATCTTGCATTTCGGCCATCGCGCCAGCAATGTCATTTGCATGTCCGGCCCAGTCTACTTGACTGGCCTCTACCAACAAGAAAAATCCTTCGTCATGTTGCAAATGCTTCAAAGCGTGCTCAGTCAAAGTGCGTAGACGTTGGGGTTGTGGGTCATCTAATGCCCACGGTAAGCCCTTTTCAGCAAATAAACCCAACACACGAGATGGCTCCTCAATTTGTGCCAATGCATTATACTCAGTGACATAGGCATAACCAGCATCAATGAACTCTTGAGCCAAATTGCGATCTTCGCGGTCAAAATAAGCGGTTCCCCCCCCTAACATGACATCCACCCAAAAATCGTCTTGATAACGCAAATCAAAATACTGATCGGCAATCGCATTATAGTTACGACGCGATTCGTTATGGGCAATATAAGCTGCAGGCGTCGCATGTACGATCTGTGAGGTCACGGCCAAACCTGTTTTCATGCCTTTGGCTTTGGCCGCATGCAAAACAGTGCGAACCGGTATTTTATCGACGTCCATACCAATTGCACCATTGTAGCTCTTCACCCCAGCAGCTAATGCCGTTGCACTTGCGGCGCTGTCTGTGACTAAGCCAGAGACTTTCGCCGGAAACGTAGTAGACATACCGACATGATGTCGGTCGAACCAAGTAGCATCTAGTTCAGGTGTGGAAGCATTATCTTGATAATATTTATACGCACTGGTAAAGGCTGGGCCCATTCCATCTGCTACTACCATGACAATATTAAGAGGTTGATTGAGCTCACTGACTGGGGCAGGAGTGGTATCAGGCAACTGTGTGGATGAACAAGCAAATAATATGGTACTTGCCGATACGAAGAATATCTTTTTTAGCATAGTTATTTTTCCTATGAATATTTTGGCTATTATATACGATGATTCTGAATGATTAATGACATAGTTGTGACATTTTTTATCGCTAATATCGCACAACAGACTAATACCTTAGACTCATTCACGGTTTTTATAATCATTATAAGTGATCAATCAGATTTTTGACGATCATTCGCCATGTCCCATCAAACCTAAGCGCAAAATAAAAAATCTTCCATCTATTCACATCGCATTCATAATATGAATGATGATAATGAAATTCATTGATTGTATTTATCAAAATAAACCTTCTAGGATGTATATGTGTTCGCGAGACAACAACTTGTTTTCGCAATCGAATCAACCTGAAAGAAAGGATAAGACTATGTCTAACTATCAAGAAACGCAAAACGCATTTGCTGAGCTTATCGGTCAAAACCAAGCTTGGAATGCAATTAGCCCTGAATATGCGACTCGCATGAAATTACAAAACCGTTTTAAAACCGGTTTAGATATCGCTAAGTACACTGCAGGTATTATGCGTAAAGACATGGCTGAGTACGATGCAGATTCTGCACAGTACACTCAGTCTCTAGGTTGCTGGCACGGCTTCATCGGTCAACAAAAAATGATCGCTATCAAGAAGCACCAAAAAACAACTGACAAAAAGTATCTTTACCTTTCTGGTTGGATGGTTGCAGCACTTCGTTCAGAATTCGGTCCTCTTCCTGACCAATCCATGCACGAAAAAACATCTGTTGCTGACCTAATTGAAGAGTTATACACGTTCTTACGTCAAGCTGACGCACGTGAACTAGGCAACCTTTTCAAAGACCTAGACAATGCACGCGCTAACGGCGGTGACGTTGCAGCAGCTCAAGCGGCTATCGATAACTTCGAAACGCACGTTGTACCAATTATTGCCGACATCGACGCCGGTTTCGGTAACGAAGAAGCAACTTACTTATTAGCTAAGAAATTCATCGAAGCGGGTGCATGCTGTATCCAAATCGAAAACCAAGTATCTGATGCAAAACAATGTGGTCACCAAGACGGTAAAGTAACGGTCCCACACGAAGACTTCCTTGCGAAAATCAACGCAGTTCGTTACGCATTCCTAGAGCTAGGCGTAGATGACGGTGTCATCGTTGCACGTACTGACTCATTAGGTGCTGGCCTAACTCAGAAGATCCCAGTATCGACTTCTGAAGGTGATTTAGCTGAACAGTACAACGCGTTCTTAGAAACTTCACCAGTTGGCGGTGTTGATGAGCTTAAGAACGGTGACACTGTAATGAAGTTAAACGGCGAATTAGTGAAGCCTGTTCGTCTTCCTAATGGTCTTTACAAGTTCAAAGAAAACACTGGTGTTGACCGTGTTGTGCTTGACTGTGTGACTTCACTACAAAACGGTGCAGACCTTCTTTGGATCGAAACAGAGAAACCTCACGTTGGTCAAATCGCAGAAATGGTAAATGAAATTCGTAAGACTGTTCCTAACGCGAAACTTGTATACAACAACTCTCCTTCATTCAACTGGACCCTTAACTTCCGTCAGCAAGTATTTGATGCATGGTCAGAAGCTGGTAAAGACGTATCTGCATATATCCGCGATGATTTGATGAACGCAGAATATGATAACTCTGAATTAGCAGCAGAAGCTGACGAGAAAGTACGTACTTTCCAAGCCGATGCAGCTCGTGAAGCGGGTATCTTCCACCACTTAATCACGTTACCAACTTACCACACTGCGGCGTTATCAACTGATAACTTAGCAAAAGGTTACTTTGGTGATGAAGGTATGTTGGCATACGTTCGCGGCGTACAGCGTCAAGAAATCCGTCAAGGTCTTGCGTGTGTTAAGCACCAAGCAATGGCTGGTTCTGACCTAGGCGACACTCACAAAGAATACTTCTCTGGTGACCAAGCGCTTAAGGCCTCTGGTGAAGACAACACAATGAATCAGTTCGACTAATTGATTAGATTGTTTGTACTGAATTAGTACCCTACACAAAGCCCAGTTTTACTGGGCTTTTTTATAGATTATAAAAATATAAACATCGCCTTTCATTCATTAGACTAATAGCGTATCGCAAAGCGCATGGCAGTTTATATAATGATTTTAAGCAAATAAGAAGGCGTAACCATGAACATTTCCAAGATTGATCTCAATCTCTTAGTCTATTTAGACGTGTTACTAAGAGAGGGAAGTGTAACCAAAGCAGCCAACCAGCTCAGTATTACACAACCAGCCATGAGTAATGGTTTGAAACGTCTACGTGACCTTTTTAAAGATCCATTACTGGTGCGTACGAGTGAGGGCATGACACCGACCAAACGGGCGTTAGAGCTCAGACCGGTTATTCGAGATGTACTCAGTCAGCTAGAAACCTCGATTCAACCAGAAACCGATTTTGACCCTGAAACGTCTACCCGTACTTTCCGTATCATGACCTCTGATTACGCCGAATCCACTTTGTTACTCGAACTGATTGATACTATCAACGAACAAGCGCCTCATATCACGCTGGATTTGATTACGCCATCGGACGTGACGTTCCACGATGTCGAGCAAGGTCGCGTTGATATGGCGATAAACCGCTTCGATGACTTACCCTTATCATTCCATCAAAAAGTGATCTGGTATGATAATTTTTCATGCGTATTCGCCAAAAGTAACGATATTGCCAATAAATTCAATCTCGATAGCTACCTTAAATCCAAGCATATATGGGTCAGTAAGACCGGATTTGGAATTGGTGTAGGGATTGATCCCAATGAAGTACAGAAACTCGGTTGGGTCGATGCAGAACTGACAAAACTCGGCAAAAAACGTAACATTCGGGTGTTTACTCGCCACTATCATGCTGCATTGCAGTTAGCCAAAACGCAAAACTTGATTGCCACATTGCCTTCTCGCGCCGCTCGAATTTACGCGGATGATCCAGAACTTGAAATTACTGCACCACCATTTGATATTCCGCCGATAGCACTAAAAATGGCATGGAGCGCACTACTGCATCATGACGCTGGTCACATGTGGTTGAGACGTTTAATTGCAGATGTTGCCGATAATATGGCAAATCATTAAAAACATTCACAATGTGAATATTTAACATCATTGTTATAATGTTAAGAATATAAGGTGTTGCTTTATAATTAATGTCAAAGCAAGTACCACTACCGGAGTCAGAATATGACGCAATATATCCGCCGCGGCAAATTGTCCGTAGCCACCGAACTCGACCAATTTATCGAACAACAAGCCATCGCCAACACAGGCGTAGACTTTGCTCATTTTTGGACAGCATTCGAACAAATCCTCGAAAACTTCGTGCCACGCAATCAGGCTTTATTAGAAAAGCGCGACCAACTGCAAGCCCAAATAGATGGTTTTCACGTTGGCCAACCTGAGGCGGATTTTGAGCAGTACAAAGCGTTCTTACAAAAAATCGGTTATCTCGTTGACGCACCTTTAGAAAGTCGTGTCGAAACGGCCAATGTTGATGCGGAAATTGCCACCCTTGCAGGTCCACAGCTGGTTGTCCCAATTAACAACGCTCGCTACGCTTTGAACGCAGTGAATGCGCGATGGGGTAGCTTGTATGATGCACTTTACGGCACGGATGTGATCAGTGAAGACGACGGTGCAGAAAAAACCAATGGCTACAATGCCACACGTGGTCAAAAGGTCATTGCGCAAGCTCGTAAATACCTCGATACTATTGCGCCTCTAAAAGTCGGTTCACATACTGATGCGACCGCTTATACCATTACTGAAGGACAGCTTGCTATTGCATTAAAAGACGGCTCGAGCACAAGCTTGCAACAACCGCAACAAGTAGTCGGATATCAAGGCAGTTTGACCAAGCCAAGTGCAATCTTACTGCGCAATAACGGTTTACATGTTGAGTTACAGTTCGCTACTGACCATCCCATTGCCGACGCGGATCCTGCCAGCATCAAAGACATTGTGATTGAATCTGCGCTGACGACCATCATGGATTGTGAAGATTCTGTTGCAGCCGTCGACGCCGAAGACAAAACGCTGGTCTATCAAAACTGGTTAGGGCTGATGCAAGGTAGTCTATCTATCGAAATGAACAAAAATGGCAAGACCATCACACGTAAGATGCAAGCAGATCGCATCTACACCACCTTTGATAGTGGCAACTTGACGCTTTCTGGACGCAGTCTCATGTTTGTGCGTAACGTGGGTCACTTGATGACAAATGACGCCATTTTATTCAACGATCAGCCCATCCCAGAAGGCATTATGGATGGAATGATCACTTCTTTGATCGGTATGCATGACCTCAAAGGCAACTCGCCTTTCCAAAATTCAAAAGAAAACAGCATTTATATCGTAAAACCGAAAATGCATGGACCCGAAGAAGTCGCATTTGCCAATGACTTATTTAATGCCATTGAAGATGCACTAGGTCTTGAGCGCTATACGCTCAAAATCGGCATCATGGACGAAGAGCGTCGTACCTCTGTTAATTTACAAGCTTGTATTGCTGCAGCGCGTTTCCGTACTGTTTTCATCAATACGGGTTTCTTAGACCGTACCGGTGATGAAATTCATACGTCGATGAAAGCCGGCGCCTTTGCGCCAAAAGCCGAACTCAAGCAACGTCCTTGGATTGGTGCATACGAAAAAGCCAACGTCACTACAGGTCTAGCATGTGAAATGTCTGGTAAAGCGCAAATTGGTAAAGGCATGTGGCCAATCCCTGATCAAATGGCCAATATGATGGAAGTCAAAATCGGTCACCCACAAGCTGGGGCGAATACGGCATGGGTACCATCACCCACGGCAGCCACCTTACACGCTCTGCATTATCATCAAATCAATGTGTTTGCTTTACAAGAGCAAATGAAAGCCGAAAGTTTTGACGGCATTGATACGATCCTTGATATTCCGTTAATGGAAGCTGGCCGTACCTTAAGTGCGGATGAAATCCAACGTGAACTCGACAATAACATTCAAGGGATCCTTGGATATGTTGTACGCTGGGTACATCAAGGCGTAGGCTGTTCAAAAGTGCCGGACATCAATAATGTTGGCTTGATGGAAGACCGTGCAACCCTTCGTATTTCCGCCCAACACATTGCTAATTGGCTTGAACATAAACTCGTATCGTTAGAACAAGTGGATAAAACCATGGCACGTATGGCACAACTGGTAGATGAGCAGAACGCCAACGACGCAGACTATATCCCAATGTGTCCGGATCTCGCCAATTCTATCGGCTTTCAAGCTGCACGCGATTTGATTATCTTGGGTACCGTTCAACCGAGCGGTTATACTGAACCATTATTGCATGCACGTCGTCGTGAGATGAAAGCATTACACGGTTGATAAACCGAGGATTGCTTAGTTAATAAGCAAATTCGCAAAACGTACCAACCTTGCCTAAGCTAATATTATCTTTGTTAGCTTGGGCTTTTTTGATCAAGTCGTAGGGGTATCAGGAGGTAGCATCATCACTGTGATAGTTACGATACCATTGGATAAAGCGAGCCACGCCCTCTTCAACACCGACAGCTGGACGATAATTCACTGCGTTCACTAACGCTTCAACGTCAGCATACGTATCTTGTACATCGCCTGGTTGCATGGGTAGCATTTGTTTGTCGGCTGTTTTGCCAAGAGCCTGTTCCAGAGTTTCGATGAAATTCAATAAGTGCACTGGGGTTTGTGCACCAATGTTGTAGACGCGCCAAGGTGCTTTGGATGAAGCCGGTTTTGGTTCATCTCCTTGCCAATCAGGATCAGGTGTAGCGATATGCTCACAAATGCGTACAACGCCGTTAACGATATCGTCGATATACGTAAAGTCTCGGCGATGATTACCATAGTTATATACCTTGATTGGTGCATCAGCCAAGATAGCTTTAGCAAACTTTATCGGGGCCATATCAGGACGTCCCCATGGGCCATAAACGGTAAAAAAGCGCAGTCCTGTGGTAGGTAACCCGAACAAATGACTATAGGTATGCGCCATCAATTCATTGGCTTTTTTGCTTGCTGCATATAAAGAAACTGGATGATCCACATTATCCGAGACCGAAAACGGCATAGACTCGTTCGCCCCGTAAACCGAACTGGATGATGCATACACAAGGTGCTGTACTTGGTGGTGTCGACATCCTTCCAGAATATTCATAAACCCGACGATATTACTGTCAATATACGCATGTGGATTGTCAATTGAGTAACGTACACCTGCTTGCGCGGCAAGGTGGATCACTCGCTCAAATTGCTCAGCGGAAAAAAGAGACGCCAGACTATCGCGGTCAGCCACATCGAGTTTATGAAAAGCAAACTGATTGCTGTTGGGGTGTGAGTTGATCCACTCAAGTCGGTCATGCTTTAGTTGCGGATCATAATAGTCATTCAGGTTATCCAACCCCACAACCTGATCACCGCGCTCTAATAAGGCTCGTACAACATGTGCACCAATAAAACCGGCTGCGCCTGTGACTAATATTTTCATTTATGCATCTCCTTTTGCTTCTTGTGCGCTCACTCTATACCTTGTTGTGTCTTAAAAGGCCTTACTGACTCAGGATCTGTCTTGGTAAAGATATGTCTGCCCAGCAATATTTGAGCTGTGCTTCGGTAGGCTTTCATCATTATATGATACAGCAACAATGTCCAGGGCATTTTTAAGTAATGTCCTCTTAACCAAATGAATGTTTCACATACTTTACTTAAGCGACTCGCCACTAATGGATGTGAGCTGGCCATAATGCGTTGATAAAGAGCGACTAACACGCGTGTTGAGACTTCCTTTTGTATCGGTAAAGCTTGTTTTACTATGGCATCTGGTACCGAAAGATTCAACATGTTTTGACATAATGTAATCGCCATGACACCTTCTCTAGCAAACCCAGTTTGTTCAGCAAGCGCCAGATAACCATACCAATCATCCAATGAAAACTGCTCAAACATCAACACCAAATCAGTCAAGTCTCGCAAAGCGTATTCACATTCTTCATTAAATAACAAATGAATGGTACTGTGCAGTGTTCGTGCTGGCAGTGATAACACTCTCACCCCCGAAGCGGTCACCTCTGTGTGTTGAGTAAAAAAACTCACATCCACCGCGCGACCCGACACGGGAGGAACAATGTTATGATGCATATCCAGCACCGCGCCACTCGCACCGTGATACATTGGCGGGATTTCATGGGCCCATTCTCGATAATACCGCTCATCATAATCATCCATTTCATCTCTGAACCAGCCCGTCAGCTTGAGTTGCTGTTCAGCGCCGGCGATATCTGCTTGCTGCACCCAAATATCAATATCGCTGTAAATACGCCCTCGGCTGACGACATCCCCCAACAAGGTATACGCCGCACCTTTTAACACAATCATTGGATAAGACTCACCCAACAGACGATGGATGTGTTTGACCGTATGATGAACTTGATGAATATGCCGTGCAGTGACATCCATTGCATTATTAAAATGATGCTGAACCGGTAATGGCAATTGTTCTAACAGGTGATGATCAGCCATGCGATAACCGTATCGAGCGAGGAGCTTTTCATGACGCAATAACTGCACGATACCCGACCACTGTGTCTCATTATATTCCAGTGCGGTGTGAGGCATGACGAAGAGTCTGATTAAGTCTTGTTGACCAAGCTTACACATATCCCAAAACCTCTTGTTCTAGGAAGGCCTTGACGTCAGCGGCATCCCGATATTCGATGTGATAACTGTCCGCTTGCTCCACCACACTCGTTAAAGCCTTAAAGCCTCGATGTGCCATCAATGAAAAATTAAATGCATTGTCCGCAAGTTCATGCATGGCTTGAGATTGGTTGAGTTGAGTGATCTGTATGTCTGTGATATTGGGATTATATTTGGGAAAGATAATGCCTTTGATTGGCGCTGGAGCAAAACGGTCGTCTTCGTTAAGGGGGGCTTTAAGGTGAATCACATCCCCCTTATGAGTGTCTCTGGCGACAGTGGAAAATGGCGCATCAGGAAACCATGACTGCGCCAAATTAATGCTTTTATTTTTAAGGCAAATCGGTCTGGCAAATGGGATCGCCTCAAGTGATTCGGGATCGATCACAGCCATCTCGTCTGATAACAAGCGCCATCCATTAAACGCCAAATACGCCGACATCGTACTCTTACCCGATCCCGGAGGAGATGGGAAGAGAATGGCTTGGTTGTGCTTGGCTAAGATCCCAGAATGCACAATGACATGCTGCAACTCATGCGCGGCAATGGTCCAGTTCATCCCCCATTCCAGCATGGCAAACGCTTGACTAAGAGGCAAAGGCTTCAGCGGTTCGTGTTGGTCACAAAAAAACGAGGCTTGTGGCCGAAACCACCGTCTCAAACCCGTTGAGCGACGAACCGCAACATGATAGTCAATAAACGGCAAAGATCCCTCAGGCAGCAACTGTTGTCCGTATAGGGTATGGAGGTTTTGTTCTACTAAGGCAATATCGGTTTGCACCCGAAAGTTAAACGGCGGTATCAATACATCATACGTTTCTGTCACTGTCAGCGTCTCTTAGCTTGCTTAGCTCGCCTGTTGCAGTGGATCTTGATAAATAAACTCTTGGCGAATTAACGATTTGACCATAGATAATTCATCGGCTGACAATGGAATTTGTTGAGAATAATGTGACAGGACTTGATTCAGCTTGTCCTGGGTAAAAAACACGGTGAGCATTTGGGTGGTTTTTTCATTAAACAATACCGTACCACTGCGGTCTGAAAAAGGGTGGGCATGCACTCCTGCTTGTAAAAAATGTGACAATTGACTCATCCTTGAGATCCTCTAAACAAATTCAATGTTTGGCATTTACGCCGTGAGTGCATCATAGGCCATCTGGATATCCATGGCGGATGCATTAGCTATCTTATCTTCAAAAACCGTTACCGTAAAGGACGGATCAGCACTGAGATCCACCACTGGATAATTGATACCATTGCTTCCATCCAGAAGTTGATTGAGCACAAATGCTGCGCGCATTTCTGCATCCGTGGGCATCATTGGGCTCGTGGACGAATTAATTGTGTTGATTTCTGATTCATAGCCTACGTAACTATTGGGATCCAAATTCAAGCTTTGCAACTGTTGAACACTCAAAAAGTTCACGTCCATGCCGGTGCGACGATTGGCAAAATCAGAGCCATTGCCGGAAGCAACAATCGAATTGACCACCCCAGTTGCCCAAGCTGACTTGATAGGTAAGGCAGCCATGACTGAGGTAGCCCCTAAGCCAGCGGTCGTTTTAATTAAAAACTTTCTGCGGGCTGACACCGAGTTATTTGCTTGGTTATCTTGTCTCGGCACGTTGTTGTGTTCCATTATTCCTCTCCTTCACATCAGTGAGAAAACTGCAGTGTTCACTACTTATTGATGGTTTTCTGTATATTTGCGTAGCAAATTTCACACCAAAAAATTAAGCTATTGATCAACCAAGTTATTTTCAAGCCACGTCCGATCGAGTGTAAAAATTTCTGACAGCATTGCTGTTCGTCGTGATTCATTCATTTTCTTTTTGTTTTCATTCAGACTCACACTTGAATATTGTGTTTTTGCGCCAGTGCTCTGAGGTATTTCACGGGAATGGCGTAACTGATCCCAGTTGGCGTACTGATCGCCGATTCCTTGCCTTCACTCACAATGACTTTGTTGATGATCCCAACCACTTCGCCGGTGACAGGCGAATACAAGGGACTGCCGCTGTTACCCGGATAGGCGGTCCCATCCAGTTGATACACCATGGAAGGTGCTTGAAGTTTATCGATGAGACGCTGACTCAGTCCTTGTGTGTTGTGCAGTGGGATTGCATCCGGGGTAATCGCCGCGATCATGGCTTGATGTGTCGCTGGATATAAACCAAGAACGGAACCAATTGGAAATCCAGTTAATGCCACCATCGACCCCTCTGGTAAAAACGCATCTTCACTGAGCAGAAGGGGTACCAACGGAGACTCTAGCTGCAATATTGCCAAATCGTGAACCGGCTGAATCGCAACAATGGATAACTTATGCATCACTGGCGCACGTCCTTCTCCCGTTAGCGCGACATAATTTTGTACGATACTTGGATCGAGCGTTTGAGCGACGACGTGATAATTGGTCGCAATGTATTGACCGTTGCCAAACACAAACCCAGTGCCTCGAATAGCCGGAGCGTTTGATTTGAGTGGAGTATGCAGACCTATGGCCACCACCCCGTTCTTCACGGTCTTGATTGTGCGGACTAGGTCATTGGCACTCACACTGATTGTAGTGACCCACAACACTGCGACCAGTAAGACAAACTTCTTCATACTCATTTCTTTGAATAAACTGACATTTAGTCTAGACTGTTTCGGTACGTTTGCTTAAAAATTAAATAAAATTTGTGAAAAGCCTCATCATCGCGTTGTGTTCTCCCATCAATCAGTTATTTTTAGGATTACTGTTTGCAGCGGTATTCATGGGCTTTAAAAGAACCTTACTGGCACAGCGCTTTGCAGTGTTAAGCGTGGCATGGTTGTTGGTCTGTTCCCAATATACGTTTTCCAGCTGGTTACTCAAACCGCTTGAACACAGTTCTCCGTCCATTGAATTAACTGACCCAAGTTTGCACGAAGCGACTCACATATTGCCCTTGGCTGGGTATTATTTTGCTAACAGTGACTTAGCCGAACATGCCTTATGGTCCAGAGCAACCATACAGCGTCTCAGTAATGCGTATTTTTTGTATCAACACATCCAAAAACCCATCATATTGACCGGGGGACCGTTTTTGGCACAAAGCCAAACGCCTTATAACGAATTTGCTGCACAATACTTTTTGGCACGGGGCATCCCTAAAAAAGACCTTATCCTGGTGCCCAGTTCTCCAGAGGGTCCATTTAACACGCAGACCGAGCTACAAGAAGCTTTTGCTTATATCTCACAAGGCAATCCAATCATTGTTTCTTCTGCCACGCACATGCGACGAATCGATTTGCTGATGTCGCAATTGGGGTTGGTCAACAAAATCCTGTTTCCGGTGGATTTTCTCACCAGTGGACAAATCAGACTACAGATTAATACACCAGCCATTGACTCACTGCACAGAGTGTATATGGGGTTATACGAGTATCTATCCTATTTTTACTATGATATCTCAATAAAAATTCGCAAATTTTCAGCGTAATTCAAAATTGTTGTCTACACTTCTGACTAGACCTGTAGTCAGTGGATATCAGTGTGGATATTGCAATCAATAAACCCAAGCAGGCTTCGCTTCTTAAAAAGTTAAAGCGACTGTGGGGAGTATTCTTAAAATTCAACGATGCGAGAAAGATCTCCAAACATTTCTCTCGGTATTTTTTGATGCTCGACGCACAAAAGCCAGAGCTTAAGAAGGTCGTATACGGTATTCGTCACCAAGTCTATTGTATCGAAGAAGAATTTGAACCGGCGAATGATACGCAACAAGAACGGGATGAATTTGATGCCTATTCGTTACACTGCGTCTTACAGCATTTGGGCTCACAATCGTTTGCCGGAACTGTCCGAGTTGTGTGGCCAAAGCACGACAATGAAATGATCCCAATTGAGCGTTATTGTTCAGATAGCATTACCGAGCTAGAGTATCATCCAAGTAATTTCCCTCGAGGCTCTGTGTGTGAAATCTCCCGACTCGCAGTGCCGTTTGATTTTCGCCGTAGACAAGCGGATAAATTTGATGGTTCAGGAACCGGTGTGATCAACGAAAGTGAATATTCAGAAGATGAGTTGCGTTGCTTTCCATTTATCGCTATTAGTCTATACCTTGCCGCTGCCGGACAAGTATATAACCATCGAATTCCCCATACCTACGTCATGATGGAGCCCCGACTGGCGAAGAGTATGGCTTTTATTGGAATCAAGTTTAAACAAATTGGGCCACCGGTATACTATCATGGCATTCGCGCACCTTATTACATCAGCCATGATTTGTTTTTTGAACACCTCTCTCCTAGTTTTAACGTCATGTTTGATCTCATTCGCAATCAACTCAAAGTACAGTCTCTAGGATAAGGAGTGTATTAGGATGACCAGTCGATTTAATTATCAATCTGCTGTTTCTCGAAATATTGGTTGGGTGACAGAAGCCGAACAAGCGCTTCTTGCCACTAAGAAAATCGCAATTGCCGGACTCGGCGGCGTTGGGGGGGAGCACCTAATAACCTTGACTCGATTAGGGCTCACTCAGTTTCATATCTCAGATTTTGATGAGTTTGATGTGCATAATTTCAATCGTCAAATCGGTGCTACCATGGACTCCATTGACCAGCCCAAGCTCGATACGCTTGAACAAATGACCCTCTCAATCAATCCAGAGGCGCAGATTAAAACGTTCCCCACTGGAGTCAATCAAGACAATGTCGATGCGTTTCTAGACGGTGTTGATGTGTACGTGGACAGCTTGGATTTTTTTGCGATGGAAGCCCGTGAATTGGTCTTTCGCAAATGTACGGACAAAGGGATACCTGTCATCACCACCGGTCCGATTGGCTTTGGCGTTGCCATGCTGTGTTTCATGCCAGGTTCGATGGATTTTGATGAATATTTTGGCTTTTCAAAATGTCACAGCAAACAAGAAAAGCTCTTAAAATTTATGGTAGGACTGACCCCTTCTCTATTGCAACGGGATTATTTGGTCGACCCATCACGGGCCGATTTTGCCGCCGAAAAAGGCCCGTCAGTCATTATGGGCGTCAAATTGTGCGCGGGTGTCAATGCCACGAATGTGCTCAAAATACTTCTGAACCGTGGGGACATCATCTGCGCGCCACATGGTTTGCATTTTGATGCGTACAAAAACAAACTCGTCAAAACCTGGTGCCCGTTTGGCAATGGTGGGTTATTGCAGCGCATTAAGTATCAGATCGCCAAACGTGTTGTCTTAAGTAACCAGACGTAAAAACGAGAAATGCTATTCGCTAATACTTTCGCTAAAGGCATTCTCTACAACTAAATCCCTTCGTTTTTTATCCTATTCATCACTGTCAGCCTTTTTTACAGTCGCTCAATTATTAAACAAAAAGAAAATAAAAACCATAATAAAAACATGCTCTTATAGATTTGGCACATGCTATGCAATGTATCTGTGTATGCAATCATATTTGCGTTCACAAACATCTTAAAAAGGATAGAAATATGAAAACTTATAGCAAAACACTTTTAGCGCTTGCTGCAGTTGGGGCTTTCTCAGCGAACGCAAGTATTATCAATGTTAATTTCCCTGGAACACCAACAGAAAGCATCACATTTGAAGAACTTGTACTAATAAGTGATTACGGGGCTTTTGGTGATTTTACTGCCACATCCTATTTTGTTGATTCAGATGACGATGGCACTATTGAGGCTGGTGAGTTAGTGGTTGACGCCGGTATCCAGAGAGTATTCTTTGGATATGATGACCCTACTTCAGGCAATCAGCTGTTCGACTTATCTGGTAATTACCTTGAATTAAACTATTTTGTATATGGTAATTCTACTCAAGTATCACCTACTCAGGTAGTATCAGGATTCTCAGGGGGGCTATTCAATATATTTACAGTTGACGGTATGGGCACATCTGGCGATCAATCTGATGATGTTCGGACGGAGTTAGCAGCTTCGTTTTTACTTAATAATTTTGTCGTCAGTCCACCATCACTAACTGGTATTCCTCAATTCGAATTTGGTGGTGTTGCCATTGAAGCCGGTGATGATGTCCTCACTGACCAATGGGGTGTTGGTTTTGACGACCTAATCAACGGAGGAAACGCCCCTACATTTGCTGCACAAATTGACTTTGATTCTGAATCTGATGCTTTTGTAGACCCTACTACTGATTTGACATTCGCTAATACTGACGCTGATGCGTTTTTAAGATCCGTTTTGAATTCCAGTAGTAGCGTGGATGGAACTTGTACTTTTGGAGGTTGTAATCCGTTTATTGCTGCAACGAATAACCCCAATAATCCTGTTGGTTCAGATGATTTTTGGGATCTGTTTAAAGCAGATATATTACAAGGTACTCCGTCACTTGTTGGGCATGATGTTTTTTCTCGTACAGTCACCCTTGCTTCTGATGATGTAGTCATCAACGCCAACGCACCTGGCACCATGGGTGTCCTCGGGGCTGGCTTACTTGCATTAGCAGGTTTACGTCGCCGTAAATCGTAACACATTACAGTAGTATTCATCCCAAGTGTCAAAGAGAGGTTAGCCTCTCTTTTTTGGTATTTACAAAATAATTATCTATATTTGATGTGACAAGCCGATAAACATAATTAGCCTTTTGGGATTTGTAACCGACACATACAAGGGATGGTATGTCGATTTATGTAGACGCTGTGCGTTACCACGCAACAACTCACGATACAGTGAAGCAACACTGGCTCTTTCTGCAAGAGAAGAGCCAGTGCAGACCCTTTTTAACATGGGCGTGGCAAGCATCCTGGTTGATAGAAATAGACTCACCTTTATGTGTCCAATTTTTTTACAACAATGAAATTGTTGGAATGTGTTTCTTGGGCGAGCAGTCTATACAACATATTGGGCTTGGCTATCAGGTTCGATCATTGAATCAATCTGGTGTCCCAGAGATTGACCAAGCATGGATCGAATACAATGATATCCTGGCTTTGCCCGAGCACATTACTCAGTGCCGACACGCTCTTATGCAATGGTGTTTTGTGTCCCATAAGATAGATTGTTTTGATATCAATACATCACTCACTCAGCCAGAACAATGGGCGGCTGAATCGCTTGAGTACCTTGATGGGATCGTCATAGAGCAAGAAGAAATATTGGGGTATCGCACACAATTAACCAATGACTCAGTGTCGTCTAAAAGCCGGCTTGACCAAATACTATCTATTTTATCTGCAAACAAACGTTCTCAAATCAATCGCAGTATTCGGTATATAACAGAGCAATATGGCGATATTGATATCCGCGTCCACAAAGGCGGTGCACTTAACGAAGCGTTTGCTGACACTGGGCAATATCACATTGCCCGCTGGCAAGAGAGTCAATATGGCAGCGGCTTTACCAATCCGAAGTTCGTCGGATTTCATCAACGTTTATTCCATGAAGCATCGGGACAGTTTGATATTCAGATCCTTGAATTTACCACCGACACAATCAAACTGGGTTATTTGTATTTTTTCATCAAGGACGGAATCGCTTACTTTTATTTATCCGGAATCAATTACTGCGACTCAGATAACAAGTATCGTGTAGGTTTGGTTATCCACGTGCTTGCCATGACCTACTTTGCAGAGCGTGGCGTGCACACCTACGATTTTATGGGGGGAGAGTGTGCTTATAAGGCGTCATTGTCCACAGAGCAATATAGCTTTTATCACACTAGGGTCATCAAAAACAAAGCATTTCATTTATTACACCGTTCATTTAACAAGATTGCTCGAACGTTTGGCCGAGCGAAACACGGAGAACACACATGGGTGTAAATGAACAGGATACCTGTCTCACAACAGCCTTTGCTACCGTCTCGAACCCGAATCACACAGCAATTAACCAACACTTGCTGTCAATCAGCGTGCCTTGCCCTAAAGGACAATTCACCTGCCAAGACTCGCTCTGCGTGGTGGATGAAGAAGGGCAAGTGCTCAATACGCATTGTCGTGTATTAACTCTATGGCCCGATCACTCTATTCGATTTGTACATGTTCGTTGCGCGGTATCGCTGGAACCTAATAGTGAGTCTAGCTTATATCTGCAACGTTACAGATCTACTGAAATCATTCCATCGGCTATACAACATCGTTCGACAAACCGACTGGATATCTCGATCCCCTGTGCCGATCTGAACGATATCCAAACCATCACAGTGATCCCTGAGGGGATCATGCTCGGAGAAACGATGCTCCGCACTCAAGTGAGTGGTCGTGTGCATGGAACACAACAAAGCATCGAGCCCACGTCTGTTGTCTCGTGGTCTTTTCATGAAATATTGGGACAGCAAGCTCCCCTTGCTGTCGAGCTTTGCATAGTACGCCAGGCTCAAGCTGGCGAGGTATCACTGAATATAGAAGAAACAGTCACCATTAACACCATGACCGGTGCAATGGATATGACGTTAACGTTGCACAACCCCAATAGCGCTCATCACCCCAATGGGCAGTGGGATCTGGGCGACGTACATTCCATCTTTGTTGACGAAATGGATTTTGAAGTGCGCTCGCCACACAGTGATGTTCAGGTTTATATTAACCAGTGTTGCTATACCAATATCCAGCGTATTGAACAGCTTGGCAGTGGTCGCAGTGAGTCGCGAAGTCGAACGCATTTGATGCATACCGCCGAAGTTGCGCCGACGGAATCGTACACGTTTATCAATGACCAAATGTCGATTTATCGCAATGTGCAGCCGTATATCCGGCATCAGAATAGACACTATGTGTTAACTGATTTTTGGCAACGTTTTCCATCGACGTTTACCTCTGGCGACGATGGCCTTGTCTTCTCTGGTGTGAATGCCAAATTAGCGGACTACTGTGAACTTCAACCAGGGGAAAAATGGAGTCGGACTCTACAGATATCGGCACAATCTTCACAGGTGCACTCTTGTGCCGAGATCCCCATGCTAATTTGTACTCTTTGTCCTGAATATGTCTATTTATCCCAGGCCATTGAGCGCATTGCGCCTTCAATGCTGACAAATAAATGGCAAGAAATATCTCGCTCGGTCATATCCACTCATGATGGATTTGCAGCCAAGCGAGACCACATTGATTTGTATGGATTTCGTCATTATGGGGATCTGTTTGCCGATCACGAATCGGCCTATCTTGATCCTGACAGCGAGCCTTTGATCAGCGTCTATAACAATCAATACGACCCATTATTTGGTTTATTGAAACAATACGTCATGAGTGGGGATCTCCGTTATTTTGAATTGGCGAACGATTTGGCAAAACATGTTATCAATGTCGATATCTACCATACCCAAGCCGATAAGCCGGAATACAATGGCGGTTTATTTTGGCACACCGACCACTATGTCGATGCTGAAACGTCCTCGCATCGCACATACTCGTCTCGCCAACAAAGCGGTGTATACGATGGGCATGCTGGGGGCGGTGGCCCAGGTGGACAACATTGCTACACCACAGGACTCGCCTACTATTACTTGCTGACGGGTAACGAAGACGCCAAAGACGCCGTGACCTCTCTATATCACTGGATAACTCGATATTATGAAGGCGATGAGACGCTTTATTATCGATTACTCGCATGGAAGAATCGTGACGTTCCTGGATTAAAAGATGTCAAAACAGGACGCTATCCGCTGGATCGCGGAACGGCAAATTACCTCAATGCCATATTGGATATGCATCTATTGACCCAAAGCGAACAATACTTGCATCATGGGCTATGGGTTGCATTGCACACCGTCTCCCTAGAAGACTCACTTGATGAACTGGGGTTGGATAATATCGAAGAGAATTGGTTTTATACGGTCTGGCTTCAAGCAGTGATGAGACTGATTGAACGACTGACAGACTTACCTAAATTTGCTACTGCACGAGGAAACTTGTTAACGTTAGTTGGAAAATTTGCGACATGGATATGTACACATGAATCCCCTTACCTGACTCGTGCAGATGAGCTGGAATACCCCAACCAAACATGGACCGCGCAAGATTTACGCAAAGTCGATGTGTTGATGTTTGCAGCTATTCATGCTCCATTAAATCAAGACAAACAAGATTATATAGCCAAAGCGTTAGAGCTTGAGCAATACATCCATCAAGCATTAATAAACAGCGATGAACGTTTTTTCACGCGCATTCAGGCGCTAGTCATGCAAAATCAAATGGAGTGGGAATCCGCTCAGTATCTCTATACACAATATGCAAAAACGACGCACTCAGAACATGCGCTTGGGGCAACACAATCTGACACGACTGTCGATATTGTACCAGAGGATATTTCACCCTATCGCCTCAAACGAAAACACCCTTGGTCGATACAAAAAGAACTCAAACAACTCAAGCTACGTCATAAAGTACTACGCAAATGGATTTAAACATATGACGGACACCGGTTCTCAACACATCAATGACATACAAGAACAGGTCGCATTCATCATCCCTCACAAAGGACGGGAAGAGATGCTGCTCCAAACCTTACGCAGCATCGCGCAATTAGATCGTGCTGGATTTGCGGTGGAAGTGCATTTGGTAACGCAAAATACATCCGTGTCTGATGAAATACATGCAATACCAGATATAGATTTAACAGTGCATTATCGTTCAGACGATGGAAATATCAGCAAGTCTAGGAACTTGGGTTTACAATCTACCAATGCAGAATATGTGGCTTTTATAGATGCCGATATTCTTCTAAAACCTAGTTGGCTTGTTACTCTATGTGCAGAGCTGAAGAAACCATCACGAATTGTTGTAGCGGCAAGACAATCTTCATCAGACTCCAATAATGTGGTAGAACAAATCAAAACTGCTATTGCCAACACAACAGTAAACTCTACTGTAAAGTATCTACCTGGATGTAACTTATTATTAAGAAGAAAAGATGCTTTAGATGTAGGTGGGTTTCCAGAAAGTTTGCGTACATGCGAAGATATATTTTTCACCTCAGAGTTATCTAATCATGGATATCTTTACCACAGTGGTCAAACAAGCTTTATCCACCTTGGTGAAGATAAATCTTTTGCTCAAATGAGTAAAAAAGAATTTTGGCGAGGCCAATCAAATTTACGATCTATAAATGGTCGTAAAGTACCTTTAAGAGAGTTACCAAGCTTTTTTGTGCCAATAGTCATCTTGCTATGCTGGATCATGACAGTAATTTTAATACTAATGGAACATTTGAGTCTTGCAGCAATACCTTTACTGCTCTCATTGGCACTACTTTTAGCCTACTCAATTCGATTAAAGAGAAAAATAATAAGCGAAATCGCTATGTTCGATCTTGTACGCTTTTATACTTGTTACTTCCCAGCAAGAGCTATTGGTACCCTAAAAGGGTTTTTCATTGAATTTAACACGGACAGTCACTCATGAAACACACCTTAAAAGTCATGCAGTTTATTTGCCCTACTGGATTTTATGGGGCCGAGCGATGGATCTTGGCATTGACCAAACACCTACCCACGCACATTAAATCCATCATTGCAGTGACCCAAGAGCCAGAGAATCACAACACTCAGCTCATTCGTGAAGCCCAAACACTTGGTATCGCTACTGCTGAGTTTCCCATGACCGGTAAATTCGATTGGTCAGTGGTCGCACACATGGTGCAATATATCAAGGAGCACAACATTGACATCATCCATACCCATGGTTACAAGTCTGATATTTTAGGCGTGATTGTCGCCAAAAAAGCTGACATCAAAGTCGTCGTTACCCCACACGGTTTTGAAAATGCCTCGGACCTTAAATTACGCACTTTTATTTGGTTAGGCTGTCAGGCCATGCGCTTTGCAGATCACGTCGTACCCTTGTCTCCTGCTTTGTATCAAGATGTGGAGGAGTTTGGTCTTACTCCACCTACGTTACGCTATATTCAAAATGGTGTTGATCTATCGGAAGTATACAGTGTCAAACACGACGACACAGTCCCTGCACAAACGGATAAAAAACGAATTGGCTTCATTGGGCAGATGATTTCGCGTAAAAATATCGATGCTATCCTGCAGATTTTTTCTGAATTAGCCGCCACTCGTCAGGACATTGAATTAGTGCTGCTTGGCGATGGGGATTGTCGCGAAGCTTTAGAGCGCCAAGCAGAAGCGCTTGATTGTCGAAACGATATTCACTTTTTGGGGTTTCGCGACGATAGGTTGGCATTACTCAAAACCTTTGATTTGTTTGTGATGACCTCGACCTTGGAAGGGATACCAAGATGTTTAATGGAAGCCTGCGCCATGGGGATCCCCGTTGCAGCGTATGACATCGACGGCATTGATCAATTGATCCATCATGAACAGACGGGATTACTGGCACCACTTAATGATATTGCTATGCTCAAGCGCCATTGGGAAACCTTAATGGATGATCCAAATACCGCTCAAGTCATTGCAGAAAATGCCGTTAACTATGTACAGGAACACTATTCTTCGCAGCGAATGGCGAATGAATATGATGACTTGTTTCAAGAGATGATGACTAAGGATAGTCGAGATTATGTCAAAGCCTGACGTACTGTTTGTACTGAGTATAGATACCGAAGAAGAATGGCGATGGGATGAACCTTTCCCAGAGTCTGATTTTGCGGTGGATAACGTCAAGCATTTGCCATCGTTTCAGTATCAGATGGAACGACTGGGGATCCGTCCTACTTACTTTGTTGACTATCCGGTACTGGATGACCCAACCTCGCTCGAACAATTTAAGCAAGTTATTAAACACCGGCAGTGTGAGGTGGGCGCTCACTTACACCCATGGTGTAACCCACCCCACTTTGGCCCAACGACAGAATTTGAATCGCATGTGGTGAATTTACCTAGAGAACACGTCGCGACCAAATTAGATGCCTTAATCAAAAAAATACAAGACACATTAGGGATCACGCCGCAATCCTTTCGGACAGGGCGCTGGGGCATTAACGAGACCATTTTTGAGTTACTGGTCGAGCGTGGCATCTGGATAGACTCCAGTGTCTATCCGATGTATGACAATGATTATTTTAGCTGTTATGACGCACCGTTTGTACCCTACTACCCAGACTTCGGGTTGCCCAACTTTGCTGGGCAACAGCGTCACTTATTAGAAATGCCTGTCACTGTGGGGTTTAACCGCATGGATGATGAGACAGGTAGACATTTGCAAACCAAAGCCGAAAAAGGCATCTGGCACTACTGTCGAGCCAATGCTTTGTTGTGGCATACCAAGTTGTTGCGCAAGCTTTATCTCAGCCCAGAACTTTCTTCAATAGAGGATATGAAATCCTTGGTCGATAATTGCTTACGTCAAGAACGACCGGTCATTCACATGTATCTGCATAGCTCGAGTTTCTTAGACAATGGAACGGGTTTTTATCTAGACAAAGACGCCCACAAGCATATTCTGGATAGCGTGACTCAAGTATTCGAACACCTGTCACAGCAAGCCAACGTGACGTGTGCAACGATTTCTGAAGCCGCGCATCTGCTCGGTATGCAAAATCAGGTTAACGGACACATCGATCCCTTATCTCCATCGAGACAAGATATAAGGATGGTGTCATGAGAACGGAATTTGTCGCGCTTTCACAACTTAATCGAGCGATTTATGATGAGTATGTAGAATGTCATTCGGGAGCTTCAGCTTATCATTTTAGCGCTTGGTTATTGTGTGTGTATGAGGCCTATAAACACAATGCCATCATTGCCCTAGCGTATGAGGATAATACGCTCGTCGGGGTAGCTCCTTTGGTGTTGTTTTCACGGTTCTGGAGTAAGCCATCATTTTGTGCACTGCCTTACTGCGATGTAGGACATGTCCTTGCAGATTCTGACGACATTAAACACGAATTAATAAAAAATATCTGTGAGTATGGCGCATCACACCTCATCTCATCTTTCGTGCATCGAGATATTTGTTCTGGTAATGATACTCAAGATGACGACGCATTAACTGGCAAAAAAGTCGCCATGAAGATGCCCTTGCAAAGCAGTGCTTCGGAGCAGATGACTAGGTACAAATCAAAACTACGCAGCCAGATCCGCAAAGCCGAAAAAAATGGATTATCAATCAAACTGACCGAAGAAAATAATTTGCTCGATGATTTCTATCACGTTATTGCGCAAAACATGCGTGAACTGGGCTCTCCTGTTCACAAAAAAAGTTGGTATGAAGCAATTGTTAAGCATTACCAGGGACGCTTTTGCATGGGAGTGGTGTATGACGGAGATATGGCGATTGGCGCAGGTCTCATATTACTTCACCCTCACCAATGCAGTATCCCTTGGGCGTCTTCATTAGCTAAATACAATCGACTGGCACCAAATATGATGCTGTACGGAGCATTGATTGGATATGCCGCTGACAAACAAATACCTGTTTTTGATTTTGGTCGTTCGACGTTTAATGAAGGGACGTATCGGTTTAAAAAACAGTGGGGGGCGAGACCACATGCATTGGATTGGCAGGATTGTTTCGTGAGCTCACCCAGACCCAAAAACACTGAGCCGGGTGATGAAAAGTTTAAACAACTCGCAGTTAAAGTCTGGCAACAACTACCGCTTTCGATGACCACCATGGTGGGGAGTCGGGTGCGTGGTTTGATCAGTTTGTAAAGGAATACGATGAACAAGAAGCTAGGGATTAGTATTCCACTCAAAGCTAAAAGTGTTTCTTCAGATTGGAAAAAAGTCTGCGAAAACTTGTGGCTTACATTGCAATCTCTTGAGCAGCAATCACATGAGCAATTTTCATGGGTTGTTGTGGGCCATGATGAACCCGAATTCTTTAAAGATAATGCGTTTACATTCGGTCACTTTATTTCAGCTCAAGAAATATCCTCTCCACAGAGAGAGAAGTATTCCGGAGATGAATTGCGTTGGGAATTCGAAAAAGATCGCTGTTATAAGATAGATAAAGGTATTCATGCTCTTTTAGACACAGGCCATAGTCACTTTTTTGTGCTGGATGCGGATGACTTGTTGCATCGAGATTTTGTGCAAGAGTGGTATGACAATTCAGACAAAGACGCCATGTTAATTCAACATGGGTATATGTATTTTGCGCAGTCACACACATTGATTCCCAATTTTCAGTTAAGTGCATGGTGTGGGTCAACCTGCGTGGTGAGTAAAAATTTTCTTGACGCTGAGTTTATCGAAAAACAATCTAATGCGACCTCATTTTTTAAACAGACTTCACATTGCGACTTTAAAAGAGTATTAGAGCAAAGCGGTAAACCGTTGCACATTCCAAAGAAAAAACTGTTGGTTTATATGCAAGACAATGGTGAAAACATCAGTACACTAGACAAGACTTACGGACCTTTGAAAGCTTTTATAGTCGAATGTAAAAAACGACTTAAATTATTTATTTTAGGGCTTGGTTCGGAACAATCTGTCTTGCGCGAATTTGGAGTTTCATCATGTGTGGAATAGCAGGGTTTTGGACGAATGAGGCGCATGCACTGTCTTCAGAAAATCTATCTGCAATGGGAGAGGCCATTGCGCACAGGGGGCCTGATGCGAGCGATATCTATGTCGATGATAACATAGGGTTAGTGCATCGCCGACTTGCAATAATAGATCTATCCGATGCCGGTATACAACCTATGTATTCTGCTGATAAACAATGTGTCATTGTGTTTAATGGAGAGATCTATAATTTTCCTCAACTGCGGGCAGAACTCATTGCTGACGGATACAAGTTTTCTTCTCAGACAGATACCGAAGTCATTCTAGCATTGTACCAACGCGATGGAGTCGAATGTTTAGAAAGTTTGAATGGCATGTTTGCTTTCTCGCTATGGGACATTGCTAAACAGCAGCTCTTTTTGGCAAGGGATCGCTTGGGCAAGAAGCCGCTCTATTATTATCAGAAAGACCGAGATTTTTATTTTGCGTCAGAGCTTAAAGCAATTTTGACGTTACCCGGTATTGATAATTCTATCCGTGATGATGCGGTATATGATTTTTTTGCTTATCAGTATATTCCAGACCCTAAAACCATTTTTACCCACATGCATAAACTCCCCCCTGGGCATTATATGGTGATGAAAAAAGGCAAGGTCACTATTGAGCAATATTGGGATGTGTCATTTGCCAAAAAAACCGATAAATCCTTTGAGTCAGAGTGCGATGATTTGAGCCAATTACTGTTAAGTAAAACAAAAGCTCGTATGCTCTCGGATGTTGATTTAGGCGCATTTTTAAGTGGTGGGGTTGACTCTGGAGGAGTAGTGGCCATGATGTCAACGCTTTCAGATAAGCCTGTGAAAACTTGTACGATTGGCTTTGACGACCCTAAGTTCAACGAAACTGAATTCGCGCAAATGGTCGCCGAACGATACCAGACTGAACATCACGAATTTAAGGTTGAACAGAACGTCGCTGACACCTTAGAGCATATTGTAAGTTTCTTTGACGAACCTTTTGCCGATCCGTCTTTAGTCCCTACTTTTTATGTAAGTGAGCTTGCTAAGCAAGCAGTCACTGTAGCCATTGCGGGGGACGGTGGCGATGAAGTATTTGCGGGTTATGAGAAATATTCCATCGATGCCATTGAGAATCGCCTCAGAGAAAAATTTCCAGAGGGAATTAGAAAAAACCTGTTCCCTAAACTCGCTGCATTATGTAGCAAGAGTGACAGCATGCTCTTTAAGAAAGGCCAATCCTTACTGACTAGCTTGAGCCATGACCCAGCCATGGGTTTTTATATCTCTAATTCACAAATCACTGATCAACAGTGGTCGGAGTTGGCTAACAATGAGTTGCAAACTCGGTTAGGAGATTACCACCCTGCTCAACTAACGCTTGATGCGTATACACAGGCAGATGGTGAAGATCATTTGGACAAAATTTTATACACCGATTTAAAAACCTACCTCCCTGGAGGGATATTGGTGAAAGTTGACCGAATGAGCATGGCCAACTCACTGGAAGTCAGGGCACCTATTCTGGACAAAGAAGTTGTGGAATTTGCCGCAGCCTTACCTCCCGAAATGAAGTTTCACAAAAGTGAAAAAAAGTACATTCTGAAAGAAACGTTTAAGCCATTGTTACCGGATGATGTCTTGTATCGCAAAAAAATGGGCTTTTCGGTGCCACTTGCGACATGGTTCCGAGAGCATATCAAAGACATCGCAGAGAATTATTTAGTAGCAAAGCCCGTGGGCATCACTAAGTACTTCAAGCCTGAAGCAGTGCAAAAATTATGGCAAGAACATCAAGATAACAAAGCTGACCACAGTACGGTTTTATGGAGTTTGTTGATGTTTGAGATGTGGTGGGTTAAATACCTTGGAGAAGTGCGTTGAATGAGATATTGATATGCATTAGGAGATATATATGCGTGTAGCCCATTTAACCTACGACATGCGTATTGGAGGAACCGAAAAAGTTATCGCTAATATTATTGAAAGCTGTGCAAATAGTACTTGTACTCATCAAATTCTATGTCTTGAACAACCGCTCGGTCCTTTTGGAACAGAGTTAAAAAAACATGGCATTGACATTTTTGAATGGAATAGGAAACCTAGCTTTGACGTGTCCTTAATTTTGAAACTCAGGAAACATATCAAACAACACGACATTGATATTCTACACTGCCATCAATACACTCCTTGGAGTTATGGTGCATTAGCATGTATTGGGTTAGCGACTAAGGTCATTTTTACTGAACATGGTCGGTTTTATCCGGATTCAAGTTCTAGCAAAAGACGATTCATAAATCCCTTATTAAATTTTTTCACTTCGGCAGTAACTGCAATATCTTCCGCAACCAAACATGCGCTGGTCGACTTCGAGTACTTACCACAAAAAGACATCCTAGTGATTTATAACGGAATTAAACCTTTGCGTTATGAGCCAGTTGATAAAGACAATATGGAGCAATTAAGAGAGCACCATAATATTGGCCAAAACACGTTAACACTTGGCACAGTCGCTCGGCTGGACCCAATTAAAAACCATTCATTAATGATAGACGCAACCGCTCAACTCATTAAAAAAGGGTTCGACCTACATCTTATCATTGTAGGTGATGGTGAAATGAGGCATTCCCTCGAGCAGCAAATAGAAGAGCTAGATATTAGCAAATACGTAACATTAACTGGGTATAAAACTCATCCCAAAAATTACTTACAGCTCTTTGATGTCTTTTTGCTAACTTCCTTTAGTGAAGGCACCTCCATGACTCTCCTTGAAGCATTAAGTCTAGCAATTCCAACAATTGTCACTGACGTGGGTGGCAACCCTGAGATAATTGATAATAACAAACACGGGCTGGTTATCAACAATGATGACTTAAATGGATTAACCAAAGCAATACAAACATTATCAGACGCCAATACTCGTGAGCGAATGTCTTCCGCAGCGAAGGAACATTTTGATTCATATTTCACCGATTCCGTTATGGTGGAGAATTACATGAAGCTGTATATAGCTTTAAAACCGTAAAAGGACATTTATATGCCAATTTATTACTGTAAAATGCCTGATGGCAATGTTGGTGATGACTTAAACGAAGCGATTTGGCATCACTATTTTGATTTTTCTAAAATTCCTGAAAGCGAACAAATCATCGGCATTGGTTCACTGTTAAATCACTTTATTCCTGAAGCCAAACGATATACGGTCATATCTTCAGGGGTTGGTTATGGAACGCCACCATCATTGACCGATGATTGGAATATTATTGCTGTGCGAGGCAAGCATTCTGCAACCACTTTAGGGCTAACTGAACACAACGATATAGTGCTACTCGATGGCGCCTACTTGCTACAAGATTGTTATCCTTTACCTCAATTAACTCCTAGTAATCAAATTGGATACATTCCGCATGTTGCGAGTATTGATTTAGGTAATTGGCAAGAGGTATGTGATAAGGCTGATGTTAGATTTATTGATCCTCGATTACCATTAGATGAGTTTTTAACAGAATTGAGTCAATGTGAAAAGGTCATTTGTGAAGCGATGCATGGCGCGATTTTGGCAGACATGATGCAAGTCCCTTGGAAACCGGTCAAAGCTTACGCACATATCAACACGACGAAATGGGATGATTGGCTCAGCGTCTTTGACAAAAAAGCGCAATTCACCCGAATTCAAGGTGTTTGGGGTGAACATAAACTAAATGGTGTTACACGCTTCAAAAACACCATAAAAAAACTGATTTTTGCATTTATTGAAGCAAAAAATATTACACAGCCTATTTATAACAAGAGTTCAGAAAACGATATTCTCAAAACAGTAGAGCAACTCAAAGTCGTCAAAGACGAGCGGTTTTATCTAAATGATCAAGCACAAATACATGCTAAAGTTTCTGCATTGAAAGCTGCACTATCAAAGCTTGACTATTACAAACAACAAAATGTGAAAGTTCATTGCAACCAACCCGAGGTGGCATCGTGAGTCATAACGTCCAAGATACGTCCTCTTTGGTGTCGGTAATTATTCCATCTTATAACTCGGCAAATACCATTTTAGAAACACTGGATTCTGTTTTTTCTCAGACTTACAGCAACCTTGAGGTTATTGTGGTAGATGACAACTCTAATGATGATTCAGTCACGCTCATCGAGCAACATTTTCCACATACTATAATCATTACCAAAAAAGAGGGGAATAAAGGGGTCTCTGCAACAAGAAACCTTGGTATACAATCAGCATCGGGCAAATACATTGCGTTTTTGGATGCGGACGATATTTGGCTCCCTTCCAAAATTGAGAAACAAATGGAAGCATTAGATGGGCATCGTTGGTCGTACTGTAATTCGTATTATTTTGGCTATAATCAAGATGGCAATACAACGCGCAGTGACCTATCGCAACTTTATGACGGGGATATTTTTGACAAACTCCTCCTCGATAACTTCTTAACGACGTCGACGATCATCATTGAAAAGTCGCTGATTGAAGCATGTGGAAATTTTGACGAAAGCTTTAAAATTTTAGAAGATTGGAAACTATGGTTGGATGTTGCAAAAAAAGAACCTATTTCTTATATCTCAGAGCCACTGGCCAAATATAGAGTCACACCAGGTTCAACCTCAAGAAATGCAAGAGAAGTTTATCCATATCATTCCAGTTTGATTGAACACAGTTTTCACAATACACCAAGCAAATTCAAGTCACTAAAACGAACTGCGCTAGCGAATTCAAATACGATATGCTCTTACATTGCAGAGGACAATAAGGATTGGAGCTATGCAATGGTGTGCTCATTAAGAGCAATTTCATTTGATCCCAAAAAAATTAAGTCCTACAAGAGACCGCTTTCTGTTATTTACAACATGGCACTCAATTTAAAAGCCTAATTCCAAATGCAGAATTTTTAAGCGATACCTCTTTTGTCCTTATGGCTCTTTATGAAGTTTTCGACGGTGGTGATAACCCAACTATTAAAGGGTTTGTAAAAAGAAATAGGCCGAAGTAAATAAAAAATAGCCACCGTTGATAACAGATATGTGACAGAGCTTACCGTTAGATTAATCAGTAATGAGATAATGCCAATTTCAAAAACAAACATATTTGTGACTAAACTTGTTATATAAGCTCCACCCACGATCGGTATACTTAATGTCACCAACCTTAAGAGGGAAAAACCGACGGTCATCTTAATAATCAAACACAAAACAATCACGAAACAGACAGCAATTAACACCCTTGCTTGTGTGAACTCCATCAAACTATCATTGAAAAATACTATTAACAATCCAGCCGTTATCAGCAAACTCACCAAGTCATAATAAAACATGACTTTCACTTTACCAATGGCGATTAATGACTCTTGTAACACACCTATTAGCGTATAGTTAATGATGAACACAGATAAAAACCCCAAAATAGGAGCGTACGAATACCATTCCTCATCAAAAAATACATTCACGATTGCAACGTCATACTCAAATAGCATTAAACAGATTGGTGAGGTGATAAACAACAAAGTGATCAACGAATTAATAATTTGTGTTTGAAAATTGGCCACATCATCCCTACTCCTTGAAAAAGCACTTAACAAAGGCTCAGTCAGTGGTTGTATGATCTCTCTTCCGGGGATCATGGACAGGTTTTTCATTAAGTTGTATCCACCTAATGCACTTAAACCAAAGAATTTCATAATAAAAACGGTGTCCATTTCTGATTTAGAGTATCCGACCATGGCTTTAAACAACATCCATTTTGAAAACTGCCATTGATTTGAGACTTGTTTAATACAAAAGCTTGGCCGGTAGCCATGGACAAAGTAAGACCCTATTGCTCTAAACGAGAATGAAAAGATGACGCCAAAAATCATCGCCCAATAAGTCTCTAGGATGAAAGTCAGCGATATGGAAAAAATAACAGAAACGATTTTCTCTGCAGTAAATAGTCTTAGTATTGGCTGGTAAGTAAACTCTCTTTTTAAAAGTATCATACCAGGGCTGGTAAATGCTGATATCGGCAGAATGATACACAATGTTTGGATGGGTAATGTTAATGTCGTATTTTCGAAAAAAATAGAAATCCATGGCGCAACGAAAAACAATATAATGGCAAGCGAAGTCTTAAATGTAAAATTAAGCGTCCAAGCACTATTTATATCATCTCGCTCTAATGTTTCTTTTTGAATCAAATATTGTTGAGCACCTGTTTCAGAAAGTACATCACAAAAAAATACCACCATAGACGCAATAGCTACCACCCCAAAGTCTTCTGGACTTAACAATCTTACCAAAACCAATAAGCTAATAATTCCAAGCGAGCGTTGAATCAATCTTGTTATGAGGATAAGAAAAGAGCTATTAATGGTTTTATTGGTGATTGACATACAGTGCCTGATTCCCTTCGCCGCAAGATAGTAAATGTTGCTGAATGACGTTCCCTAGTTGGTCATTTTTTAATAGTTGCGACTCTGTTACCTTACGCTGTTGTTGTTCTGCTTGACTCAGCTCTGATTTCAGAATATTGAAACCATTACCGTTTGTTATCTCTTTAGATGAAATACCTTTTACGGCTAGGTGAGTGGCGAGAAACCCTTCCATTTTTTTATCACAAACAATGCAAGCCGCCGTTACGCCAAATGCGTAACTCATAATCGCACCATGTAGTCGAGTCGTCACAACACATGCAGCATCATGTACTAACTGAACGCCTTTGCGATGTTCTTTATCCATATTGGTAAACTCTTTATAGACAAGATTTTTACTTAACGCGACTTGCTTTACTATCTCTCTTAATTCATGGATATCAATGCCTGAAAGTCTAATATCAGAAGGGTGCACCATGTGTAATAGGTATTTCACTTGTTCTTCTTTTTTAAGTAACAGATGGGTAAGATAATTTAATGATGGGCAGCAATGTACCAAGATAGGCTTACTGGTATGGGTATGCGATTTAACATAACCAGCAGTTAATCCATCTCTCACTGCAATGATGGTTGCTGTATCTACTACTTTTTTAAATAATTCATTAGAAAGTTCTCTGCGCCCCTCCAAAACATTTACACCCACTCCAACAATGCTAAAGCTCAGCTCGGAATGAGTAAGTTCTTGCCAAAAATTCTCAAATACACCTTGGAACAACCCGCCTCCACCAATGACTAAGTGACAGGATGGATTGTGTTGACGCAGGTACCGCAGTTGTCTTGTATACCAAAACTGGCCTACTGGAGAGCAAATAATGCTGGCTCCTTTTATATCAACAATATGCTTAACTCCAAGATGTGAAATATAATCACCAATATTTCTTTTGTTCGCATAAACATAGACAACTTTTTGATTTCGTAATTTATAAAAGTCCACTAAGTACTTTACAAAGTATGAAATACTGCCGAATAAATCTATGTATTCAGAAAAGTACAGCTCATAGCGCCAGCGCATGGCTAGACGCAGTTTACGAAGAAACATTTGGTTCTAATACCTCTTGATAGATGTCCACAACTTGAGAAACTGAGTGCTCCCATGTAAATTTGGTTGACAATTCCAAAGCCAATTTTGACAGTGCCTGAAGATGTGATTTATTAGTTAACATTTCACTCAGATGGATTGATAATCCTTGAGTGTCATTCCACTCTGCGCAAGGCATCAATCCTTCTGAAATTTCCATTAACACCGGACATGTCGAAATTAAAACAGGCGTTCCAGTACTCATTGCTTGGATTTGTGGGAAGCCAAACCCTTCTTCTTTCGATGCGAACAAAAACACTTTACTGTATTGAAATGCTTTCACTAGCTCTGTCTCATCGACCCAAGATTGCAGCGATACATATTCTTTGATAGATAACTCTGATATCCAGGCGTCAAACTGCGAAAGTGATTGTGGGGCAATGCCAATAATAGACAGCGGATTTTGTTCTTTTACTGTAGAAGGTAATTGCGCATATGACTTTAATGTGTTGTAAGGATTTTTATGTGGGCTCGCACCGCCTAACATTAGTACGCCACGTCTTTGTTCCAATGGAATACATTCAACCTTACGAAATGCATCTGGTATCCCATGGTAAATATAATTCAAATCACAAGGGTTAATCGATAACGTATTGAATATCATAGATTGAGCGTACTTGGATATGGTGACTATTTTTTTTACCAACCGCACACCAACTGTGTATTGAACCAATGTGTATAAATACGTTCTCATTGCATATAATATATGCTTGATGTTCTTATCAACCTTTAACACATCACCCAGACTAAGGTTGTCCCACTCAATTGTGTCATGTAATGTGACAATCTGTTTGTTGGCGTACAATAAACAGATCCTATTCGCAGGCATATGGAGTAGGTCAATTTGATACGTTTTACACGCTTTATACAGTAACCATTGCTCCCAATACATATATGCATCATCTTTGATATCAATGATATTTACATTGTTATGTGTGCAAAGCAGTTCGAGTTTCGCTTGGTATTCTTCTTTAGGAAGATTGTGCTCAAACTGAGTATTGATAAAGAAGTAAAACTCACAAGCAGGCAATTGTTGAGGCAGTCTAATCAGAAGGTTCCATGCATAAACTGGCATGCCTCGTTGCAACATGCAAACGCTGCGAGCATCTATCCCAATTTTCATACTGGATATACCCTTGCTTTGATAGTACTTTGATTGTCTTCAGCTGGCTCTTTGTGTGAGACATGTAACACGTTTAATGAAGCCGTAATACCAAATAAGAAATATAACCACGGGTACATAGAGTAATTTACGAACATACCACCCGCGCAATATACAAGCATTGATACCATCATTGCTCTTGATAAGTTTCTTATCCAGACTTCATCACTATTTCTTCTTTTGTAATTGCAAAAAAATATGTAGTTCAACATCCCCAGATACCATATTAAGCCAAGGTAACCGTGCTCACCTAAGACTTCAAAAATAATATTATGAAATGCTTTAAAGCCTCTGGTTTGGATAATGACCTCCCCTTCTTTGGCGTAACTTTGTAACAACCCACTATTGGCTAAATACGAGTTAAATCCTCCACCCAAAAAGGGTCTATCTGATACATAATCTACCGTCCAGCGCCATACCATCACTCGCCCCATAGCCGACGCTTCGCCTTTGACCACATCCTTACTTTGGATGGTACTCATTCTCTCAAACCATGCATCTGGCGCCAATGGCAATAGCATAAATGGGAGCATTGCGAGTACCAAACCAACTTTAAATTTGCTTTTTGAGAAATACCAGCCAGCCAATGCTAAGATTACCAAGCACACAAGTCCAGAACGCGCTTGTGTACCAATCATTATCAAGACTGCACAAAATGCATATCCTAATGCAAGCCATTTAAAGATTAACTTATCTCTAGCTATTTCTGAAGACTTGTAAAGATAGAGGCATATAGGAATTAAACTAATCATTTGATTAGTCAGAATACTCCCCTCCGTCCACATACTCCCTCCACTTATTAAAGCGACACCATAGCCACCTCCACCAAGTAGAGATTTGACACCACCAAAGAAAGCAAATGTCCCAAGAGAAATTATTGCAGTCCATACGAAGGCTTCTATCTGCTTTTTGTTATAAATAACAAAAGGAATTAAATAAGTAATTATCAGAGTTTTTATAGCAACATCATATTTTAAAATTGCAAGGTGCGGAAATTGAGCAAAATATGTTGATAAACTAATTATCAGCATGAAACCAAGTGCTAGGAAATGATACATAGGTGCGCGTGGAATTCTTATTTTTTTCCAATTGAAAACAAAAACCACAAAAAAGTAGAGTGTTAAATACATGGATAATGGCTGCCCAGCTAGAAAGCCAAAAGATGTCTCTTGTGGTTTGTAAGCATTAATCCAAACTAACAGACACATCATTAGGTCTGGTTTTGTGGCTCCCTTCCATATAAACGTAGAGATAATGATTAATGTAAATAAATCAGAAATCATTATTTATTTACTGTCGAGGTCACTGTAATAAAATACAACGATTACAAGTGCAAAAACCATAATTAGCTTTCCTAGCCCTTCAATATCCATTTTAACTCACAATTTATCCAGTATTAATTCAACCAAAATAAAAAATTAAGGTTCGTTTAATATAAACGTTTAATGTTTAAGTCTTCAGCTAACTGAGAAAATACAGATAAGTAATACTCTTCATCATCTTTACGTTTATTTTTAACCAATTCTGCAGTTCCACCATCTCTTGAGGAAATGTGCTTATTTGTATGATTATTTTTTATTACTACATCTGTAGTCTCAGGAAATCTATATTCAATGGCTCTTGGATACCTGTGCCTTAGGTATACAAAATTGTTTTCAATAATAGTTTTAGGGCTTTGCTCAAGTGCAATCCCCGTATCCGCAAAGGGAGTTGTCTTTGCGTGCAAAATAACGTTATTTCTAATCGCACCACCGGAGTGATTGTGTTTGACATTCTTCTTTTGATGGCTTAAGCCAAAACCGATATGCCGATCATTATTTATAAATAGATTATCAGCTACAACATTGTCTTTTGAGTTAATCCAAAAGTGAACTGCAAATGAAGCTATCCTCCTTGATGGACTAGATATATCTCTAAAAACATTATTTCGCACTTGCCAATTCGTTGCACCAATGGCATCAATGCCCCCAGAGTAATATTGGTAAGCTATGCCTCGGGTATATTGAAATATCGAGTTTTCAACAATTCCGTTATCACTGGTTTTTTCTGGAGAGTTATTGTAGTTGTGAGATACTTTAAACAGCTGCTCTTTTGCATCCTGAAAAATCATGCGATTAAAATGCACATTGTCTACATCCAATTCACCAGCCACTTGTACGGTATGGAATGACGCATCCGTCAAGGTGATCCCATCCATCCGAAAACCAGAACGATTGACCCTTATCAGATTTCCAATCCCGCTATCATGCCCACTTCCCATAATCACCGTTTCATAAGGGTTGCCCGATACTGACATCATGGTGATGTTTTCACTGTTAATATTCAGTGTCCTTCCGATGTTATATACCCCATCCAATAGGTAAATAACGGTGTTTCCAGTCTTGTTGGCATCGGCAAGCGCCTCATTGAGCTCTTGGACATTGGAGGCGTAACGTACCTTCATATCAGGGGAAACCGTTAAACGTGGGGTTTTGCTAAAATCCTTAATGACTGACACAGGCTCGGCAAACGGCTCAACAACCGTGGCGGTGCCGGTTTTTTCTTGAATTTTGTAGAGTATGTCTTTTAGATTGTAGTTGGTGAACTGAGTCACACCCACGATACCCGCGCCGCCCATGACTATGAGCGCGCCAATCCCAAATATCATCCCTTGCAATAACTTACTCATTATGAGTTGCATGGGTTTCCTCCTTGATGGTTTTAATCACTTTTGCTGGATTCCCGCCAACAATGACACCATGTGGCACATCATTCACGACCACAGCACCAGCCGCCACAACTGAGCCAGCGCCAACTGACGCCATCACTATTGCACCATTACCAATCCAGCAGTTCTCACCAATGGTGATTTTTTCAAACACACCGCCTTGGTCACGCATCGGAATGTCTGCACGGGCAAACGAATGCTGTTTCTTCCCACTTAGGATATGGACGCCACTGCCAAGCATAGTATCCCGACCAATAGTGCATTTGCCGATGTTGCACTGAGGTCCAATATAGACCCCCTCACCAATTGCAGTATCGGTATGTGAGAACAATGCCCCAAAGCCAATATAACTGTTCCAATGCCAGTCGTTAACCACCCAGTGTGCAAAGGCATTGCGCTGATAGCTGCCTATCTTCCCAGGTGCCAGAGACAAAAATTGCATGAAACTTTGAAACACACTGTCTCGGCTACTTTGACCAACCGCGACACTGACCAACCTATATAAAAGTATTATCGGTAGCTGCAGAAAAGATATGATCAAAAAAAACAACCGTTTCATGCACACACCTGTTTGATGTAATTGTCATCCTGTTGCTCAGTTGACAGCTGCTCTGCCAATGCTTGCAATTGTCCAGTCCAAGAATACCGTGCGTCTATCAATCGCTCAGCTTGAGTGACTACGTCCTGATACATCATATTCTTTTGCAAATCTAATAAAGATGACAAGTAATCACTTACATCATCGCATACAAAACCTTCTTGCCCATGGGTCATCTCAATCCCCTCAAACCCGAGACTCGAACCCAGCACAGGAAGACCACATGCCATAGCTTGTAGGATCTTATTTTGTACGCCACGCGCAATTTGAAATGGCGCCACAAACACATCTGCCTGATGAAAATACGGTACCACATCGTCAACACGACCCGTGACCTGTATATCATGTCTTGTATCGAGCTTTTTTATCTCCTTAACAGGATCCATTCCTACAATGGATAAGTTGGCTTTGGGGTAATGCATTTTGATAGACGGCCAAACGTATTCGACAAACCACAACATGGCCTCTACATTCGGCTTATAGTCCATCACCCCGACAAATAAGAATCGTGTCAGTGAGGGTTCACTTGTGCGTACTTTGGGTGCTGGAAAAAAGACCTTCTGATCAATGCCATTGCCCAATACTTCGACCCGTTCACCGAGTACTTTCTTAAGCCCCATTTCTACATGATTAGAACCATGCAAAGACACAAAGAGCTCACGTTCTTTTTCTGCGATCAAAAACACCTTGTCTGCACCCGTGACCGCTTGTCGTTCAAGTTCAGCCACCTTTTTGGACTCTCTTCGATACACCCAAGACATTGGCCATGACGCAGACGCTGCGTACTGAGACCATTTGTCTGAGTCCACGTCCATAAAATCAAATAGGATACGCTTTGGTTGGTTGGGCGTCTTAACTCCTCCCACTTGAGGCATCCACTCCTGCAATAACCCTCCATACTGGGCGTAGCGATACAAACTCGAAGCAGTCAATATCACCGCCTCATACTGAGTTGTTGACACCCATTCATTGAAGATTGCTTGCATCTGGTCAGAATAAAAATACATTTCACTGATGGCACGATCTTGTGTCAACGCAGTGAGATAACGCAGATATTTATGAGGCAACTTAACGCATTTTGCCCGAGACACATGTTGCGCTAACGCCGCACAATCTTGCTCATCGGATTGAGATTCCGCTAAAGCTAATACTTCAACGTCAACCCCATGCTGAGTCAAATAGTCAATCTGATGATACGTTCTGAGCTTTTCCCCTTTGTTCGGAGGGTATGGCACACGTTGACAGACAAACAACACCCTCATGCCTTTCATTCCACTTATCTGCCCCATTAATGCTCCTCCTGTGAGCGTCGGTTCGTGCCAGACAAGCGCAGGGCATCAGTACGAGTAAGATACTCAGCAAAGCGATTGTTAATAATAGCTAGATGACGCTGCTGTAACAGTTTATCGTTTGTAACTGGCAATTTAATAGCAAACAGTCGCATCACCGTTTCTCGATGCAACAATGCTGCGAACGTTTGCATGAGTTTGACCTTTGTTTTACTGCTGTACCACTGCCCATCGAACCAGTACGCATAATAGATCACCTGCTGTTCACCTCGTGGAGAGCTTATGTGTTCGGCCAATACCACACTGGAGTCGCTCAACGTCACTTGGTTGCGCTCAACCAACGTCCAACGATCTTGCAGATAGAGTTTATTTTGAAAGTTCACTAACTCACCGTGTTTGCCATCAAACGAGACTTGGTAACTTTGATAGACTTGATCGAGGTATTGGTGAGTTGATAACTGCTCAGCCGCTGCATGATGAAACTGCGGTGCCCATGGCGTGCTGGGTAAAGAGACGCTCCATTGTGCATTATTCCCTACACTCATGACGTCTGTGACAGGAGTATTCGAATACGACCAGGGGGCTTCAATTCGGTTCTGGACTTGTGCTTGCCACCACTGGGCGGCCCCTAACAATATTAATACCAAGAACACGACCCAATATCGAGGAGTATTGGATGTGCTGTATGGAATAGCATGAGCCTTATCTATGTCTTTATATCCACTGTCTCCGCAACGAAATAGCTCACCCAAAAAAATCAAACTCACAATGACCATCGCAAAAAACACCCAACCATACACGAGATGGTCCGCCCCGACTGCGTGTTCCATGTCACTCAAATACCCGGTTAAGATGATGCCATATACCCTGACTGCATTCGCCACGATGGGGTATACAATGGATAACATCACAAAGCCCACTCGACGAGGCCAGGAGACCAAATTCATATACGCGTACAAGTTACCGATCACCACTGACGCGATGAAAAAGCTTATGCCAGAGCAGGCTTCTGCAACCAAAAACGTCCCACCAGGTACCTCGATGTACAACCCTGTGCGAAACAATGGCACACCCGTGAGTTGCAACAAGTACACAGCGATATCCGCAGTGATTGCTTGTAACCACGGTACCAGTTCTTCACCAATCGGAATGGCAAACAACATGAATAGTAAAGGGAACATGATTTGGTATGCCGCACGATTGCCGATAACGAGCCAAATTAACGTCGGCAAGAGAGAAAACGCTGCAACGTGCATAAACAGCTGAATATCGCCCGCAACGCCTACCACATATAACGCTAACTGCCCACAGACTACCGGCAAGGCTTGCCATGCTGGTCGTATGGGTAACTGTTGCAATGCAGAGCGCTCTTGCCATATCAAGTACATTGCACCAGGGATCACCAAAAAGCAGTGCTGAAAGATCTCTGAAACCGACCAAATACCGACTGCACTGCTTATCCCGGCAATGCTAAAAAACGCCCACCCCAATAACACCAAGCACAAGGAAAAAAACATCCTTTGGGACGCTTTTAGATGACTGTGCTTCGCCGTTGTCATGCTGTTCTCGACAGATCCATTGGGACTTTGGGAGCCAGCTCTGAAAGCTCATCCGCATATGCCATCGCCATGGAAGACCAAGCAAAATCGCGAAGCAATTTGTTCAGCTTATCTTCCATGCTGTTCAAATTCACATAGTGGCGGAGTTTAGATTTTAACGGGGCGTCTTTGACTCGAGGTTGTTCAGGGTCAATTTCCCAAGGATGAAAATAAAAACTATACGGCTTTTTTTCTTGTGTTAAGAACTCATTGATCCGACGTTTAGAAAACCAATAAGGAAATAAACGAAAGTACCCACCGCCACCAATGCCTATATTGGTCTGGTTCTGGCGCAAGGTGGGAATGGGGATCTCAACAATGCCAGAACCGTGGCGGTAGGGAAACCTAGGCCAGTGTGGTACGCCATATAAATCGTGTTCTATCGGATACGTACTCGACGAGTACATAAACCCCAGACGAGCCAGTATGTCATATACATATTCGGTCTTGGCATTAATCGAAAAACTCGGTGCGCGATATCCCATCACGGCTTTACCTGAAATCTGTTCAATACGGTCTTTGCTATGCGCAATGTCTTCATAGGCCTGTTGTTGCGTCAAGGTTGTAAGACGAGCATGATTACTCCCATGACTGCCCAGTTCATGGCCTTCTGCCGCAATGCGTTGAATCAATGCCGGACAGCGTTGTGCTACCCAACCCAGAGTAAAAAAAGTCGCTTTGACCTTGTGCTCGGCAAAAATATCAAGTAGCCGGTGGGTGTTGTGATCGACTCTTGGGGTAAGAAAGCCCCAATCGTCTTTGGCTATCGCTTGTTCAAAAGCAGATACGTGAAAGTAATCTTCCACATCCACTGTCATCGCGTTCCATTGCACGACATAATCTCCCTATTGTCCTTTGCCAAATAAAACCACTTCCACGGTCCGTATCAGTATTAATATATCGAGCAAAAAACTCTGATGTTTAACATAATATAGATCGAATTTGAGCTTTTCCCTTGCATCATTCACACTTGCGCCGTATGGGTAGTTCAATTGTGCCCAACCTGCCAATCCCGGTTTTACAGTGTGACGATGATTGTAAAATGGGATTTCAGTCGCCAGCTGTTCCACAAATTCAGGTCGCTCCGGTCGCGGTCCAACAAAAGACATGTCCCCACGAAACACATTATAAAGTTGCGGTAATTCATCCAGGCGATATTTTCGAATAAAGCCACCAATACGCGTGACCCGCATGTCGTTTTTGGTCGCCCACTTCGCGCCGTCTTTTTCCGCGTCTTTGCCCATACTACGGAACTTATAAATCGCAAATGGTTCGCCGTTTTTACCGGTACGAATTTGTTTATAAAAAACGGAGGTGTTGGTGCGTCGACCGTCATCAAAATAAATTGCTAATGCCGTCAATAACATAAATGGCCACACAAAAAACAAAACCAGAGACGCCAAGAACCAATTTAGACCATTATCCACCACTTGACGGGCGTAGTTTTGAGAATTGAACCCATTAGAGAAAATCAACCAACTTGGAAACAACAAATCCACTACAATCTGCCCCACCTCACGTTCCATAAAGTCCAATAAATCGGTAACCACCACACCTTGTAATCGCAAATCAAACAGCACTTCAATGGGTAACGTGCCACGGCGTTGGTCGGCGGCAATCACTATTTCATCAATGTTATTGGCTTGGATAAACTCAACGAACGAAGCATCAATATCAATATCCAAAAGCATTTCATGTTGAATCCCTTTTTCATCACGATTATCTCCAGGGACTGGAATAAATCCTATCAATTCAAAATTTTTGCGGTCCGCAGAGCGTCGCATGCGCTTTTCAATAATGGACGCTCGCTGACCCGCTCCCAAAATAACAATGCGGCTTTTGCCTACACCCAATGCGTGATAACGAGACAACAAATAACGAAATATCGATATCCCAATGATATTAAGGCAAGCGGTGATAACCAAGTAATAGGGGTGCACATCTAAGTTGCGCAGAATCGCTGCCTCGACGACCATGAGTGCAAAAAAAGCCAAGCCATGTGCGACAAAGATGCGTCGTACTATGCCTCGGTAACTCTCACGTAATTTTGACTCGTATAACCCTACAGCCAATGCGGCCAGAAACGTAAACAGAGGAATAATCACGAGGTAAGGTGTGAACTTTGCGTGGAAACCTGATATGTATGGTGTGGCAAGCTCTACTACAAAAAAAGAAAGATAAGCAAAATACGTCACGAGCGTAATTTCAGCTAGTATCAGAGACGTTAGGCGTCTTCGAGCTTTTACTATAGGCTTAGCCATCTTTCTCTTCCTTGAGAACTCAAAATTGTCTTATCCACTATGTATCGTCAGATGATTTTTTTTCTTAACCTATATCCATAATAATTTTTTTCTTTAGTATTGTGTTTTTTGTCCGATAAAGACTATACCGTCAGTCTGACAGTATAAAGATTAAAGGATTATCTAATGAAAATGACACGTCTATGGATGGCCGCCTGTGCCCTATTCGCTTTATTTCTTAGTGGGTGTGCGACACAAACGTTGCCAACTGCCAAAGTCCGTACTACCCTGACGACCGAAGTGGACAATTATCAATATTTAATTGGTCCTGGTGATCAGCTTTCTATCTTTGTATGGCGAAACCCTGAGATCTCTGGTTCTTTTATCGTTCGTCCTGACGGCAAAGTCACCACCTCGTTAGTGGAAGACATCGCCGTATCGGGCAAAACCCCTTCTATGCTCGCTCGTCATATCGAACAAGAATTATCAAAATACATCAATAATCCACGAGTGACTGTCAGTGTGAATTCATTCTCTGGCCCGTTATCTGAGCAAGTACGTGTCATTGGTGAAGCCACCAACCCAGCTGCGATCAACTACACCCAACATATGACCTTATTGGACCTGATGATTGCCGTGGGTGGATTAACGGAGTTCGCCGACGGCGACAATGCCGTTCTGATCCGTCGTATCAATGGCCAGCAAAAAAGCTTTGCCTTAAATTTAGAGCGCTTAGTCAAAGACGGCGACATCAATAAAAACATCGATATGTTACCGGGCGATATCGTAATCATTCCAGAAGCTTGGTATTAAGTCGGTCGTTTTTAATGGCGCTCTAGCTAAGCTTTTCAATTTTAAAATGGATTTTATCTATGCAGGATTTGCAACAGACACTTGCGCAATTAATTGACTTTGTGCGTGGTATTTGGATCAAGAAACGATTTATTATCATGACCTCTTGGTTAATTTGTCCTATCGGCTTCGCTTATGTGGCGATGCTCCCCGATGAATACGAATCAAACGCGGTGGTCTATGTCGATACACGTTCCATCATTCAGCCATTACTGCGTGGTCTAACGATTCAAAACAACACCCAAGCCGAAGTCGAGCAAATGGCGAAAACGTTGTTAAGTCGGGATAATGTCGAAAAAATTGCTCGTCAAACTGACTTAGACTTGTCTGTCACCACAGACCAAGAGTATACGTCTCTGATCAACAATTTGAGTGAAAACATCAAGCTCAAAACAACATCAAAAGACAACATATACACGATTTCATACCGTCACCAAAACCCAGAAATGGCAAAAACGGTGGTCCAAGAAACGCTTGAGCTATTTGTAACCGGCTCATTGGGCAATAATCGACGCGATTCGGATAACGCGAATGAATTTATCGATCAACAAATTGCTGAATACGAAACAAGACTGAGCGAGTCTGAACTGCGCTTATCGGATTTTAAACGCAAATATTCAGATATCCTGCCACAGCAAGGCAACTTTTACGATAACCTGTCTCGCATAACGACCAATTTGGAAGAACTGCAACTCACCATCAAAGAAACGGAACAACAAGTTAACTCACTGAAGTCTCAGTTGAGTCCGCGAGAAAGCGGATACAGTGATTTGAGCATCGCAACGCGTTTTGATGCACGCATTGAATCCTTACAAGAGCGCATGGATGAGTTAAAGCTGCGTTATACTGATATTCACCCAGATGTTGTAGAAACTCGCGATTTGCTGACCTCATTACTCGAGGCCAGAGAACGCGAGATTGCCTCTCTCACCTCGAATGCTTCGAGCGAGGATAACATGAACTTGCTCACCCAAGAAATTCGTCTCGAAATTTCGCGTTTAGAAAGCAGCATTGCCTCAATGAAAGTAAGAGAAAACGACTTCAAAAACAAAATTGCTATGTTGCGCTCCAAAATCGACCAAGTCCCACAAGTCGAGGCGGAACTCACCGCGCTGAATCGAGATTACGACATCATGCAACAAAAACATCAGCAACTGCTCATACGTAAGGAGTCTGCTGAGTTATCCAGAAGAGCCGATGACTCAACGGATGATTTGAAGTTCCGAATTTTGGAGCCGCCGATGGTACCCACTGAGCCACAAGGTTCAAAGCGCTTAGTTTTTTATACTTTAGTTATCCTAGTAGGCTTTGGTTCTGGTACCGGATTAGCTTTCTTATTGAGTCAGATGTCACCGGTATTGCATCGTGCACAACAACTTAGTCAATTAACGGCGTATCCAGTCCTTGGGGTAGTAAGTCACTTAGAGATCAGTGACATCAGTCACAGGAACAAGATGAAATTATTGACCTTTATTGTCTCATCCAGTTTGCTTATAGCCTTATATTTGGGCTTAGTCGGCGCTGAGCTGTTCAATATCAATATCGTAGAGCGAGTCATGTAATGGATAATTCAATCGAGAAAGCCCTCCAACGCCAACGTGAGGATACCCCTCAAACTGTGGCAACAGAAACGGATACGACAAAATCGATTAAACGTACGATACAAGCGCCTTTTCCCACAAAAGCATCTGCTGTTTCAAACAATCAGAGCCTCACCTTGAACTTGGATGAGTTGGATCAAAAAGGGTTTGTATCATTAAGTACCAAGCGCACTCGAATTAATGAAGAGTATCGAGAAATTAAGCGTAAGCTGCTAAAAAATGCTTTTGGCTTTTTATCGACGACACTAGCACGCAGTAACATTATTATGGTCAGTAGTGCTCGACCCTCTGAGGGCAAAACGTTCACGGCCATCAACTTAGCGCTATCCATCGCGGCTGAACAAGACAAAACGGTATTGTTAGTGGATGCCGATGTGCTCAAGTCAAATGTCTTACATACACTCGGTGTTGAAGCAGAGCAAGGGTTGATGGAATATTTGAATAACGACCAGATGGATTTATCACAGGTACTCTACAATACAAACGTCGATAAGTTGAAAATCATCCCAGCTGGGCAAACACACCACCTATCTACGGAACTTCTGGCGAGCAAGCGCATGGAAGAGACCATTGAAGAGTTTTCCAAACGCTACCCTGATCGCGTGGTCATTATTGATACGCCTCCATTATTGGGGATCAATGAATCTGCCATTATGGCTGGCTTTGCTGGTCAAGCAGTGCTGGTGGTCGAAGAAGGCAAAGCCAAACTTTCCGACATACAAGACACGGTTGAGCGCTTGAATCCAGATATGGCGATTGGTTTTGTGATGAACAAATCCACTCAGCAAGGCTCAAAATATGGTGATTATTACGGTTACTACTACGCTGCCAAACCATCACAAACCTAATGGAGTAGTATAGGTGAAACTCAATCGATTTCAGTTCTCGATGTGGTTAGCCATCACGTCAGTATCAACCGCTGCGGCTGGAGAATTATCCGTCGTTGCCAAGGTGACAGGTGAACACATTGAGCAAGATTTTACGCTGTCACAAAGCGGGGATATCGCCGCGCAAACCCAACAAATCCGTCCGCAAATCGGCTTGCAATACGATGCCAGACGGCTCAATATCAACCTGAATGCCGAGCACATCCAGCAACGTTTTGACAATGGGACAAATACACAATCTTATGATTTTACCAACGCCAGTTTGAGTACCTCATGGGCCGTCATTGAGCGCCTGTTACAAATCAATGCCAATGCCAGCCAAAGCTACAATAGTTTCAATATGAATAACCTAGGGCGCAACTTGTTTTTGTCACCCAACCGAGATTTGAATAAAACGCAACGCTATGACGTGGGCTTTACTTCTGAATGGTTAACCGGTTCGTTCTTTGGTGGGGGCATAACTGGCGACGTAACTTCCTCAGAAACGCAGCGCGATGGTGGCGCAGTATTGAAAAGTGATTCTCATAGACTCAGCCTCAATCTAGTCAATGGCGATGCCTTGCCTGACTTAAAATGGTCTTTACAAGCGACTCAAACCGAGTCATCAGGGTTTACCAATCGAGATTTTGACACGACTTATGCCAACTTAGATGCCAGTTATCGCTTGTTTGGTAAGGTTGGTTTGGCCTTAAATGCGTCATTTGACGCCAATGAAGCATCCCTTGCTGATACCGGTAATGCACAAATTCGAGATTTTACCAGTTATGGGGTTGGATTGAGTTATTCACCATCTGTGGAGCGTTCCCTCTCGTTGACTTGGAATACCAGTCAAAGCGATGCCCCTGAGGCAGATAAGGAAGACTACCTGGTCGGCGCAATTGATTGGGCATTCAGCTCTCGCACTCGAGTCAATGCACGCACTTCAAAGCGTTTCTTTGGACGTACCTCAAGTGCGAATTTTGTGTATAACTTAAAGCGTCTACGCGCAGTGGCCTCTCGAAGTGAGGCCGTGACATCCACCTCTCGATTACTCAACCAAGGCTCGATTGTGACACCGTTTGTCTGTGGTGCAGGAGCGAGTTCCATTAATGATTGCTTCTTACCCGAGACCACCGATTATACGCTGGGCGCGGGTGAGCAATTTATTAATGTTTCTCAACCGGTATTTGCATTGGTCGATTCTGTCATTATTCGCAAGTCTGACAGCTTAGCTTTGCTCTATGACAAACGCAAAACGACGATCAGTTTAACTTTTTCGCAAACCTCACAAGAGCGTTTGCAACAACAAAATATTATTGATGCCGACATCATTGACTTCCAACTTGGCTACCAGGTGGGAAGCTATACCAATATCAGCCTAGAATACTCAACACAAGATTATCTCCAAACCCTCTTGAGTGATGCATCCACTTCAGAAGGTACGTTCACAGAATATGGGATGACCTTAAGCCGTGATTTTGGTCGATCACTCAATACTGAATTGTCACTCAAACGCCTTGATAAAGAAGGCAGTGTCAGTGGATTTAATTCGCTTGGGGCGTTTTCAAACGAGGATTATACGGAAAACCGCATCACCTTCTCGTTGTCCTACGAAGAGCAATAATCAAAAAAATCCCTTAGTTAAGGGGTTTCTCTTTCACTTCACTGTCTTTTCTCTCATCTTTTTCCTTTTTATATCGAGTTTGACTATCGTACTGACGGTATTTATGCTTCAGAAGAGTGTCGACGTATTGAGTCAGCTTGAGTTTATTGGCAAGCGCTTGATCAAGTGCCCCAACGAGCTCATCCAGCTGTGATTTGTAATATTCAATGTCGTATTCGGCCAACCTCAAGCGTTCTTCGGCCGTTAATGGTTGACCGTTCTTGCCATCTTCAAGCGCTTGTTCTGAAAGCGTTTGTAACACGACATCACGCGTCTGAGTGTGTACTTTGTTGGTATAAGGAACACTTGAGTTACGAGGTGCAGCAGATGGATTCACGATTGGCTGAGCGATCTGACTTTGCGGTAGTTCATTAGCCATTTTTTGTTCCGCACGGACTTTCGCCATCGCCTCTTGGCCAGCTTCATAATCGGCCATTTCTTCATTAGTGAACATCTCTTGTGACACTTCATCAATGACTTTTTCGATGTGCTCCAGTTCAATATTGTGCGTGTTTTCTAAAAAACCAACCAACAACACTCTATCCATAAACGTGTTGATTTTACGAGGGATCCCTTTTGTGAACTCATAAATTCTCTCTAAGGCTTCTGCACTGAATAAATCGCCCTTTTCTTCCTTGTCCCAACCCGCATGTTCCATACGATATAGAATGTATTCGCAGACTTCTTCTTTACTCAATGCCGCGAGGTGACAAGACGCTACAATACGCTGGCGGAACTGTTCCATATTGGGTGCGCGCAAAATGGGTTGCAATTCATCCTGACCGAGTAAGAAACTTTGCAATAACGGTTTGCCGTTTTGTTGAAAGTTTGACAGCATGCGTAATTCTTCAATGGTCTCTAACGGTAAGTTCTGTGCTTCATCCACCAATAATAAAGCACGCTGCCCTTCTTTTGATAATTGATAAAGGTAGGTTTCCAGATCTTTTAAGATCTCTGTTTTGCTGCGATCACTGACCTCAATACCAAACTTCGCGGCCACCATCTTAACGGCTTCATCTGGGCTTAGCTTGGGCGTGACAATCTGCACCGCGACAATGTCTTGCTCTATATTGGCCAATAAACTATTGGCAAGAGTTGTCTTCCCGGTGCCAATGCCGCCGGTAATGACTATAAACCCTTCAGCTTGGGACAAGCCATATTGCAGGTATGACATCGCTCGACGATGCAGTTTACTGGCAAAAAAGAAATTGGGATCGGGGGTGAGTTGAAATGGTTTTGCCGTCAGTCCATAGTGACTTTCGTACATACGGTGTTCGTCCTTGAGTCGTATTCTCTACTACAAGATTATCGGCCTCGAATGGCAGAGATTGAGTCAAATTTCGAATTAACGGTACCCCATGGCAAGACGCGCAAAGCACCGGCGCAACCAGCGTGATTTTTGCATCGCAAGTAGCCCAAGATTGCGTGGCAGGACAAAGGGCAATAATTCATGACTGAAACTGTGCAATAACCAATCGGTTGCCTGGACAGTCCTTTGGCGATCGCGCGCGCGTGCTTTGCGATAAGTCTCAGCAATGTCTATCGGAGAATGCTTCTCAGCCAATAATCTAACAAGCGCAACTACATCTCGATGAGCCAAATTGAATCCCTGACCCGCGATCGGATGTAAGGTTTGTGATGCATTGCCTAATACGACAATATCTCGATGCAGCGTCTGCTGCTGAGTCAATCGCAGTGGAAACATCACAGGTGAGTCCATCTGCGTAAATCGCCCCAGACGAGTACCAAATGCCTCTTGCACTAATTCACATTGTTTAGAGGATGAATGTGCCAGAAACGCTTCAGCCTGGTCTTGAGTCATCGACCACAACATATTGTACGTATCGTCCTCTATGGGCAGCATGGCCAAAGGTCCGGTGTTGGTAAAGCGTTCAAAGGCGGTAGTATGCCGGTAACGCTGCGGGCCGTTGCCGGCGACCTGGATGTTTGCGACAACACCATATTGCCCGTAATCTTTTTGTATCACTGTCTCAAGTAACCATGGCATCGTTTGGCTATTACCCGCCGCGATCACACAATATTGGCAGCCCCATTGTTGGGAGTCACTGGCAATGTGGTGGCGCCCATCAAACTGTTCATGCGAGGCGATACGGTTTTGGTAATGAACTATGATTTGAGGATGATCAACCAGCTGTGAGTGGAGTTGTTTCGTTAGGGCGGATAAAGATACAACATATCCTAACGCAGGCACGTCTAGCTCAGAAGCCTGTAAGCGACATTGTCCCAAGTACCCGGTATCACTGACATGAATTTGTGTAATTGGGTACCCTAAGGTGGCACAGTCGATGCCGAGCTGAGTCATGGTATCGACGGTCGAAGCGGCTAACGCAATGTGCCTTGGATCTGCACACACATCATCATAGCTTTGTTGTTCAATCAAATGCACTGACAAATCAGTAGAATGCGCAAGGTGTAAAGCCAGCAGGGCACCTACACTGCCGCCACCCACAATACACACATCAGTATTTATGCTTGAGAGGGACATAATGGATCACGGTAAGCTTCGCCCATCAAGGCTTCAATTTGTGCTCGGGTTTTGGGCACACCACTGGTTAAGATTTCACACCCGTTGTGTTGCACGACGACATCATCCTCAATGCGAATACCTATCCCCTTATACTGCTCAGGACACTCGCTGTCTTTGGCAATATACAGTCCAGGTTCAATGGTCAGTACCATATTGGGCTGTAACTTTGTGGGCACCCCTTTATGCTGGTAAACCCCTGCATCATGCACGTCCAGTCCCAAAAAATGTCCAATCCCATGCATGTAATAGGCACGATAGGTTTGCTGGTCGATATTGTCTTCAACGGTGCCATGTAAAATCCCTAAATCAATCAGTCCCGCGACTAAGACTTCAAGTGCTGCTTGTTGCATATCAGCAAATTCGTTACCCGCAACACAACGCGCAATGGCCGCAGCCTGTGCAGCTAAGACCACATCATATAACTCTGCTTGTGCTGGACTGAACTGACCATTGACAGGAAAAGTTCGGGTAATATCTGCGGCATACCCTTCATATTCACACCCTGCGTCGATCAATACCAAATCACCTTCACGTAAACGTTGGTCGTTAACCGTGTAATGCAATATACACGCGTTATCACCGCCGCCCACGATAGAATTATAAGCAGGCAAACGAGCTCCTTCTAACGCAAAGTGGTAATGCAAAACAGCTTCCAATGTGGCTTCCGATAAACCTGGTTGACAGGCTCGCATCGCCGCTTTGTGCGCCTTAGCTGCGATATCACAACTGCGTCGAATTAACGCTAATTCTGCATCACTCTTGTACATTCTGCTGCGATGTAATATCGGCGTGATATCAAATAGATGTACCGGTGCAGAATCGGGAGCCTTTGGCGTGTGACGCAATGCCATTAAGATGGGGTCTATCGTGTCCAAAAATACTGTTTGCTGGCCAAACATATACCCACATTGGCCAATTCCCTTAATGATATTGGGTAAGTGCTCGGATATCTCAGCAAAACCAAACGCTTTCGTCATCCCCAGAGTAGCAGCCGCTTGCTCGACACCTAAACGTCGGCCATGCCATATTTCTGCGGTTGGGTCTTTTTCTTGGCAAAATAAAATAGCTTCTTGAGTATCAGATACAAGTACCAAGCACGCATTCGGTTCATTAAAACCAGTGAGGTAATAAAAGTCACTGTCTTGACGAAATAAAAACTCAGTATCGTTGCTGCGCGTCTTCTCTGGCGCAGCAAAAATGATCGCATAACTATCGGGTGGCAAACGCTCTAATAAAGCTTTACGGCGCTGTGTAAACATGAGCAAATCCATTAATGCAAGGTGGGCTTTTCTTCACTTTCAGGGTGAAGCTCGTTAAAGCATAACATAGCAGTAATACGCACATATTCTATGATTTCGGTCAATTCCGCTTCAATATCTTCTTCGTCTTGTGGCGGTTCCATACGGGCAATTTGGGCTAAGTCTTCAATTCCTTCTTGAACATCTTCAGAACATTTTTTTAAGTTTGTTTGATGTAGACCAAAACCGGCATTAAAGCCATTGACCCAATTAATGAGTCCTAAGCCTTGTGCAGATAAGGGTTCATCTTCATCGGGAATGAATAATTGCAAAGCAAAATCATGGCTAGTGAGTTGCGAAACTAACTGTGTGAACGTCTGGTTGAGCCCCTCTATAACGGCTTCAGGCATGGCAACGCCATTGTTTACCAAATCAGCAAATACCGAGCGCCATTGCTTATCATCAGTGGACATACCGCCACACAACATCCCACAAATTAATCCTTGCGCTTCCGCTCCATCAATCAAAATATCGTGTTGTGCTAAGACCTTCGTCAGACCAATAAAATCCATAGTTCACCTTTTGCGTTTACGTGCCACGATGTTAGCAAAAACTCTGCAAATGATCTTCCTCATAGCACACAAAATAAAAATTATTTCACTAGACATTTAATCCCAGTTTGCTATTCTGGAATCGTCTCCTGGGATGCGCGTTTGTACATACATGTCCCTGGCCGATGCTACTAATTTAGGAAGTTGACTTAACTGCTTTTGTGTAAGCTTGACCCGTATCAAGAAACCTACGGCAGTGATGATATTTCCGCCCTGAACATTTCGGCGTTCGGGCGAATTATGTGCGGCGGCATCTTGGGTGATTCATCTTTTTGTGCGTTCGCAATATTTCGTATTATACTATTCCCATCAATTACTTATTTAAAGACCAATAACAAATGGCGATTATTAATTTTGGCTCGATCAATATAGATCACGTTTATCAAGTTCCTCATTTTGTTCAACCTGGTGAAACACTCGATACCACTGATTATCAAATTTTACTTGGGGGTAAAGGTGCGAACCAATCCATTGCACTCGCCAAGGCTGGCGCAGACGTTTTACACGTTGGCTACATCAATGAAAATGATGTGCAGTTTAAGCAAGAAATGATCAAACTCGGGATCAATGGCCGCTATATCCAATGTACCTCCACAGCTTCAGGCCATGCGATTATTCAGGTCACGCCAAATGGTGAAAATGCTATTTTTATTTTCGGCGGGGCGAATCGTCTCATCAATGCAAAAGACATTCAACGAGCATTATTTGATGCTAATGAAGATGACTGGGTCTTGTTGCAAAACGAAACCACAGGCACCAAAGCGGTGCTAGAGCAAGCCAAAGCCAAAGGTTTAAAAGTTGCCTTCAATCCAGCCCCAATGACCGCTGATATTCACGATTTGGACATGCAACTTATTGATTTATTAATTATCAACGAAATAGAAGCAGCAGAGTTGGCGGGAAGTGAACACTATGACGACATTGTGATGTTCATTGAAGAGCGTTTTGCACATGGCTCTGTTTTGTTAACGCTCGGGAAGCAAGGGGTCGAATGGTTCAGTCAAGGCGACCATATCGCGTATCCAGCGTTTTCAGTGGATGCGGTAGATACTACTGCGGCAGGCGATACTTTTATCGGCTTCTTTCTAGCGCATTATCAAATCCATCAACAACCCAAGCAAGCATTACGACATGCCTGCGCAGCGTCTGCGATCGCTGTAACGCGAGTCGGGGCTGCGCCCTCCATCCCTACCCATGATGAAGTCTCACAATTTTTAGCGGAGCATGGATAGCATGAGCAAGCACAAAATCATTTTGGATACGGATCCAGGTATTGATGATGCAATGGCCATATTTTTCGCTTTTCAGCACCCTGACATTGACGTATTGGGGCTGACCACGGTATACGGCAATGTTCCCGTAGAAATGGCGGCACAAAACGCACTTCGTTTATGTGATCTTGCTGAACAAGATATACCGGTCACCCAAGGCGTAGCGATGCCATGGGTAGGACTTGAGTCAACCTACGCCCATTTTGTACATGGCGAAAACGGATTTGGCGATATTCCCATCCAAGCCCCTAAACGTGTATTAGATCCTCGTCCAGCTGCGCAATTTATTGTTGATATGGCTCGTCGATATCCCGGAGAGATTACGCTTGTTGCAGTCGGACCTTTGGGTAATTTAGCTACCGCACTGCATCTTGAACCGAATCTTCCTAACTTGATCAAACAAGTTTACATCATGGGCGGTGCAGCGTTTGTGAAGGGCAATGTGACCCCTTTAGCAGAAGCCAATATCTGGAATGACGCACATGCTGCAGCCAAAGTATTTGCGGCTGATTGGTCGCTCACTATGTTTGGGTTGGATGTGACTTATGACATTCCTTTCGAACCAGATTTTGTAAATATACTCGCTGAAGCCAATCCGACGTTGGGTGGCTTTGTCCGAGATTCATCTCAATTTTACATGGACTTTTATTCCCAAGGAAAAGACGAGCGCGTCTGCTATTTTCACGATGTATTTCCTTTGGCGTATTTGGTGCAACCTGATATTTTTGGGTTCACTCAAGGCCATGCCAAAATCGGAGTTGGCGAAGTAGATCGTGGACAAACCAGTATTGCGCCAACGGGAACAACCCCCAGCCCAATTTGGCTTGATGCACCCAAAGTGAATGTAGCTACCAACTTTGAGCACACTGCTCTAGTTGAATTACTGATAGAAACATACTCTCTATGACCAAGTATGAATTGCGGCAAAAATTACGGCATTTGCGCAGAGGTTTTACCCCTGCGTACCAAACCATGACCGCCGCAAAATTATGCGCACGTTTAATTGAGCATGACAGTGTAAAAAACAGTAAGCACATGGCTGTGTATCTCGCCTTTGATGGTGAAGTGTCGTTACAGCCATTTTTTGAATGGGCGTGGGGAGCTCAAAAATCACTTTACTTACCCATTCTTGAACCAAATAGAGATGGCTTTTTGTTATTTCAAGAATATACGTCGAAGACAAAAATGCAGACGAATAAATTTGATATTTTGGAGCCTGTACTAGACCGATCTCGTTGTATTGATGCAAATCAGCTAGATGTGATTTGTACGCCATTAGTTGGCTTTGACGAACATTGTATGCGTTTCGGGATGGGTGGGGGATTTTATGACCGCACTCTGGCTGATTTAGTTAGCCAACCGGGGCGCCCTGAATTTATAGGCATTGCGCACAGCGCACAGCAAGTCCCTGAGCTACCTGTTAATTCGTGGGATATACCAATGGATTATGTAATAACTGAACAAAAGGTTTTTGTACGTTCAACGCCCTAAGGTAAAATACAGCAAATAACTGGTCGAGAAATACTATGACACAAGATGAAAAGAAAAAAGCAGCTGCGATTGCCGCGGTTCAGTATGTGAAAGATGGAGATATCATCGGCGTTGGCACGGGTTCAACCGTGAACTACTTCATTGAAGCTCTGGCTGACAAGAAGCATCTAATTGAAGGTGCTGTGTCGAGTTCTGATGAATCAACGCGGCGCTTACAGGCCCTTGGGATCGATGTATTTGATCTCAATAGTGTCGATCACTTTGATATCTATGTGGACGGCGCGGACGAAATTACCGAACATAAACACATGATCAAGGGCGGTGGTGCAGCTTTAACTCGTGAAAAAATCGTTGCCGCAGTTGCCAAAAAATTTATTTGTATCATTGATGACTCAAAGCAAGTTGGAGTCTTAGGGGATTTCCCTCTTCCGGTAGAGGTGATCCCGATGGCTCGTTCTTATGTTGCTAGGGAGTTAGTCAAGTTAGGTGGCGATCCGGTTTATCGTGACGGCGTTGTCACAGACAATGGCAATATTATATTGGACGTGCACAATTTAGAAATAATAGAGCCACGTAAATTAGAAGCGCAAATCAACCAAATCGTTGGTGTTGTGACCAATGGTTTATTCGCTCAACGCGGTGCTGATATTGTATTGGTAGCCACAAATAATGGTGTTATTACCATTCAGTAAAACACACTCGCAATAAAGTCTAGTATAGACGAAAAAGGACTATCCTTAGCAACGGAACTTTGCTAAATTGCGCACTTATATATTTTAGACGTCTAGATGTCTTAATTGACATCAAACGCAACACAGGAACGCAATCGCATGAGCAAAGTATCATTGCCCAAAGACAAAATCAAAATCCTTCTCCTAGAAGGCGTACACCAAAGTGCTGTAGATACCTTACACAGCAATGGTTACAGCAACATTGAATACCTCAAGACATCTCTTCCTGAAGATGAGTTGATTGAGAAAATGCAAGATGTGCACTTTGTCGGTATTCGTTCACGTACCCAAATCACAGAAAATGTGGTTGCCAATTCACCAAAGCTTATCGCTGTTGGATGTTTTTGCATTGGCACTAATCAGGTTGATTTAAAAGCCACACAGATTCGTGGTATCCCAGTGTTCAACGCCCCGTTTTCCAATACTCGATCAGTTGCTGAGTTAGTGTTAGGAAGCTTGATTTTACTACTTCGTGGGATCCCATCTAAAAACGCCAAAGCGCATCGCGGTGAATGGGAAAAAAGCGCCGTAGGCTCTTATGAAGCACGAGGCAAAACTTTAGGTATTATTGGCTACGGTCATATTGGTACACAGCTGTCTATTCTAGCTGAACATCTCGGCATGCGAGTGCAGTTCTTCGATATCGAAGACAAGCTCGTATTGGGTAATGCAGTCCAAATAAAGACCTTGAAAAAACTATTAAATACCTCTGACATTATCAGCTTACACGTCCCTGAGACGGCTGATACTCAAGATATGATTGGTGCTTCAGAATTAGCTGAAATGAAAGACGGTGCGATTTTGATAAATGCTGCACGCGGTACTGTCGTTGACATCGATGCCCTCGCACAAGCATTAGAATCAGGTAAACTTAACGGAGCACTTGTCGATGTATTTCCAGTTGAGCCCAAGTCAAATAATGAAGAATTTGAATCACCACTGCGCAAATTTGACAATGTTATCTTAACCCCGCATGTAGGTGGCTCAACGCAAGAGGCTCAAGAAAATATTGGTATTGAGGTAGCTGGTAAATTGGCGAAGTACTCAGACAATGGTTCGACACTTTCTGCCGTAAACTTCCCAGAAGTTTCCCTTCCAGGTCATGCCAAGCATTCACGTTTGTTGCATATCCACGAAAATGCCCCTGGTGTATTGACGCAAATTAACCAAGCCTTTGCAAAAGAAAGCATTAACATTGCTGCACAATATCTTCAAACGAATGAGAATATTGGTTATGTAGTGTTGGAAGTTGAAACTGACCGTGCCGAAGATGCCTTTGCTGAACTTGTGCAGATCAAAGGCACTATCAAAACACGTATTTTGTTCTAAAAGAAGCTGTATACTAAGGTCACGGAAGTCTCAGTATCGAGGTTTTCGCGGCCTTCATCCACTTCCGTATTGTGATCTAACTTTAACGACACTTTCATTGATAAACCGTTGGCAAGTTTTGCACTGACTGAGGTTTTCGAACGTGATTTGACGTTATCTTCACCGTATTCTGTACTAAATACTTGTGTTAATTTGGCGTTGTCCGATAATTTATACGAATAGTCAATGGCACCACGCAGAATCACACTGCTCAAGTCCTCTCCCATTTGATCTTCGGCAAAGCTATAACCCGGACCGACTGAATAACTGAATCTTTGTTGTTCTGTATCGAGCACTTTTTCGTTCCAACCAAGCGCGACAGTAGACTGAAAAGCAAAATTCGAGAAGCGATCATCCTCGTAAGAAGCGAATGCAAACAACCGTTGTCTTGGATTGGTCAATTTGTAGTTACCCTGTCCTGAAATAAAGAATTTTTGGGCAGTGGTTTCGGTACCATTATCTAACTCATCTTGTTTGTAAAGGACTTCAGCCGTGTACTCATTACTCCAATCCGTTAGCTCTTGTGTGCTTTTCAAACCGGCTGACAAAGAGGTAGTTTCAGTATTGCCTGAAGTCAAAATAAAGCCAAACTCACCGTCCATTGTAAACGGTTTTTGGACATCCTCTGCGTGCGCCGCTGCACTAACTAATACGGCAGCTATTGCAGTAGCTAGTCGCAATTTCATAATGTATTCCTGCTATTTTGTAGATTAAATTAAATTATGGATCTTATTAGCATCTGATTGCTTAGCATCTGATTGCGCTTGTTGATACATCTGTAAGATTACAAAGTATTTTAATTCAGAACCCCTAAATGAACCAGCATTGAAGAATCTTTTTTCATCTAATGGTTTATTTTCATAGTGCATATTATGCGTGTCTAGAATAGGGGGGAGGTTTGCCAAGAAAATCAATAATATGCTTTAATGTAGACGCAACCGTCTATTGTGCGAGCTAAAACAAAGAATCTTGTTGTGGCGTCGATTCTTGAACCTGAGTAGGTTGTGAGGTATTGGCTTGGCTTTGCTTGCGTTTGAGGTAAGAGGCTTTACGCCTGGAGCAAGCGTCGTTAATTTGCTTGCGTGTATTATTATCGATATTAAGCCAGTGCAACCTTTCGTCTCTCGAACGAAAACAGCCTGTACAATAACCACGAGGGCCATTAGTACATACTCCGATACAAGGACTAGGGACTTCAAAGATTTCAATCTGACGCATAGTGCTTAAGATACACAACTTTTTTGAAATTACAAAAAAACCTGACTTAGAAAACTAAATCAGGCTTCTTGCAATAAGTGAAACGTTCAGAATATTACTTCTTTTTCGCTTTTGGATTTGGCATATCCGTAATGCTGCCTTCGTAAACTTCAGCAGCCATACCAATGGATTCATTTAAGGTTGGGTGAGCATGAATGGTCAATGCAACATCTTCAGCATCCGCACCCATTTCGATCGCAAGACCGATTTCACCAAGCATTTCGCCAGCATTCGTACCAATGATTGCACCCCCAATGACACGACCTGTATCTTTATCGAAGATCATTTTGGTCATACCGTCTGTTGCTGCTTGTGCAATAGCACGACCTGAAGCCGCCCAAGGAAATACAGCTGCTTCGTAGTTAACACCTTGCTCTTTCGCTTCTTTTTCAGTGAGACCAACCCAAGCAATTTCTGGCTCAGTATACGCAACTGAAGGAATGCAACGTGGGTCAAAGTAATGTTTCTGACCAGAAATGACTTCAGCCGCCACATGACCTTCATGAACCGCTTTGTGCGCAAGCATTGGTTGACCAACTAGATCACCGATCGCGTAAATGTGCGGTACGTTGGTTTGCATTTGCTTATTGACACTAATAAAGCCACGCTCATCAACCGTTACACCTGCTTTTTCCGCAGCAACAAGTGAGCCATTTGGACGACGACCTACTGCAACAAGCACTTTGTCATAACGCACTGGCTCTGCTGGAGCTTTTTTGCCTTCAAACGTCACATATAAACCGTCGTCTTTTGCTTCCACCGCGGTCACTTTAGTTTCTAGCATCACGTTGAACTTGTCTTTGATGGTTTTCATGTAGACTTTGATGATGTCTTTATCGGCAGCAGGAACAAGCTGATCTAAAAATTCAACGACGTCAATCTGCGAACCTAAAGATCGATATACGGTGCCCATCTCAAGACCAATGATACCGCCACCTAGAACAAGCATCTTGCCTGGGATATCTTTCATCTCAAGCGCACCCGTTGAATCAATCACACGGTCATCTTCTGGGATGAACGGCAGAGCCACTGGTTCAGAACCTGCAGCGATAATTGCATTATCAAAGGTAATGGTCGTGACGCCATCATCTCCTGTTACTTCTAATGTGTTAGATCCTGTGAATTTGCCGTAACCTTGTACATGCTTAACTTTGCGCATTTTTGACATGCCGCCCAAGCCTTTGGTCAACTGGCTAACTACACTGTCTTTCCAAGCACGAACTTTGTCTAGATCGATTTGTGGCTCACCGAATGTGACACCATGACTAGACAAATGCTTCGCTTCTTCAATCACCTTCGCCACGTGTAATAACGCTTTTGAAGGAATACAACCGACGTTTAAACACACACCACCAAGCGTAGCACGTGCATCCACTAGCACGGTTTCAATCCCTAAATCCGCTGCACGGAATGCAGCACTGTATCCGCCTGGACCTGCACCTAGTACGACTAGTTGCGTTTTTATTTCGCTCATTATGACCTCAAAACTTGGAGTTAATATGACAGGGAAATTGTACCCTGTTTTATCCGTTATGTTCAAAATAAACACAACGATTTCAATCGATTAAATTGAGCCAGAGGTTTTCACAATCCCTGACTCAGACACTGTTATAGCAATATGTTACGCAAATCTTCTAACGCATTTTTCAAGTGAACCGTGAAGCGCGCGGCGAGCGCACCATCGATCACACGATGGTCGTACGATAAAGATAACGGCAACATTAACCTTGGATCAAAATCTTTACCATTCCACTTTGGTTTTATCTCAGATTTTGACACACCCAAAATCGCGACATCTGGGGCATTGACAATTGGCGTAAATGCCGTACCACCAATACCGCCTAAGCTTGAAATGGTAAAACACGATCCTTGCATATCTGCAGCCTTTAATTTGCCCTCACGCGCTTTGATAGAGATTTCCATCAACTCTTGTGATAACTCATAAATACCTTTCTGGTCTACATCACGTACCACTGGTACAACCAAACCATTAGGGGTGTCTACCGCAATCCCGATATGGAAGTATTTTTTGAGAATTAAACTCTCACCATCGGCCGACAATGACGAGTTAAACGTTGGATAGGCTTTTAAAGCATCTGCTGCGGCTTTCATCATGAAAACAAGTGGCGTGATTTTGAAGCCTAGCTTGCGCTTTTCAGCCACAACATTTTGCTGCTTACGAAAATCTTCTAAATCCGTGATATCCGCTTCATCAAACTGTGTAACGTGTGGGATCGTCACCCAGTTGCGGTGCAAGTTAGGGCCAGATAGTTTTTGAATACGCGTTAACGGCAATTCTTCTACCTCACCAAACTTGCTAAAATCAACTTTAGGTTGCGCAATCACTTGCAGACCACCCTCGCCACCACCTGTTGCTGGCGCAGCAGTGGCTTTTGGCCGTGACAATTCGTATTTCACATAAGACTGGACGTCTTCTTTTACGATACGACCTTTGTTGCCAGAGCCTGTGACTTGGGTTAAATCAACTCCAAACTCTCGGGCTAAACGACGTACTGAAGGTGATGCATGCACACGACCAGTGCGCTTGATCTCTCCCGCTGATGGGTGATGTGGCACAGGTGGTGCTTTACTAGCAGCCGGTGCCATGGCTGGCGCACTGGCTTGTGGCGCCGGTGCAGGAGCCGCTGGTGTACCAATAACTGATGCCCCAGCAACTTCTAAATCAATGACCAAAGAGCCCTGTGATACTTTATCCCCTACAGACGCGTGAATAGCTTTGACTATACCAGGCTCTGGTGACGGGACATCCATCGATGCTTTATCCGTCTCTAGAGTAATCAAACCATCTTCGGCTTCAACCTTATCACCCACTGCGACTAATACATCAATCACATCGACGTTCTCATCCCCACCAATGTCAGGGACAGTCACTTGAATCGTGCTTAGAGCAGCTGATGTTGTGGCCACAGCGGGTGCTGGTTGGGCTGCTGGCTCTGCTGCTACAGCAGGCTTTGCTGCAGTGACAGAATCAGTCGCCCCAGTCGATACGGCTAAGTCGATAACTAGGGAGCCTTCAGAAACTTTATCACCGACCGCTGCATGAACCGCCTTTACGACTCCAGCTTCTGAGCATGGAACGTCCATAGACGCTTTGTCAGTCTCTAGCGTAATCAAGCCATCTTCAGCATCAACACTATCACCTACTGCCACCAATACGTCAATGACGTCTACATTCTCATCACCACCAATGTCAGGAACGGTCACTTGAATTACCGTTTCAGCGCTAGGCGCCTCCGCTTGGACTGTTTCGACTGCAGGCGCTTCACTAGCCACAGGCGCTTCAGCTACTGTCGCATCCTCTGAGTCAGCACTGGCAATCTTTGCCAATAACGTCCCTTCTGAGATTTTATCCCCTACAGCAACACAAATTTCACTAATGCTGCCACCAAACGGCGCTGGAATATCCATCGAAGCTTTGTCCGACTCAACCGTTACAATCGCATCTTCAGCATCAATACTGTCGCCAACGGTCACACAAATCTCGATGACTTCTACCGAATCTTCGCCCAAGTCAGGGACGAATACATCTTTACTATCAGACATAGCTATGCTCCTTAGGCGTAAAGTGGGTTAATTTTATCTGCATCAATACCTAGTTCAGCAATCGCTGCTGCTAGGTCTTGCGCTTTATAATCACCGGCTTTAACTAACTCGTATAAAGCAGCTACTGCGATAAATTCAGCATCTACCTCAAAGTGACGACGCAAGTTCTGACGGCTATCAGAGCGACCAAAACCATCGGTACCTAACACTCGATACGCACCAGGCACAAAGGCACGAACTTGATCCGCATAGGCTTTCATGTAATCCGTTGCCGCAATCGTAGGTCCGGCATTACCGGCCTCAAGCACCTCAGTAATATACGCTTTTTGTGGCTTGTCCGTTGGGTGGAGCATGTTATGACGCTCAACTGAAAGACCATCACGACCAAGCTCATTAAATGAAGGTACTGAGTAAACCTCAGACTCGACACCAAATTTTTCAGCCAATAACGCTGCCGCTTCACGCACTTTCACCAAAATCGTACCTGAACCTAAGAGTTTGACCTTAAGTTTGCTCTTACCCACAGTGTCCAGCTTATAAATACCTTTAATAATACCTTCTTCACAACCTTTTGGCATTTCTGGTTGAACGTAGTTCTCGTTCATTACCGTCAAGTAGTAGAAGACGTTTTCTTGTTCTTCTAGCATACGGCGTGTACCGTCTTGTACGATAACTGCCATTTCATAGCCATAGGTTGGGTCGTAAGAAATACAATTTGGAATCAGGCCGGCTTGAATGTGCGAATGACCGTCTTGGTGCTGTAAACCTTCACCGTTTAGTGTGGTTCTACCTGCCGTACCACCGACTAAGAATCCGCGACATTGGCTGTCACCTGCTGCCCACGCCATATCACCTACGCGTTGGAAACCAAACATTGAGTAGTAAATGTACACAGGTAACATCGGCACATCGTTCAATGAATATGAGGTACCGGCAGCCACGAATGACGACATCGCGCCAAGTTCATTAATCCCTTCTTGCAGTACTTGACCTTTCTTATCTTCGCGATAAAAAGCAACCTGATCGGCATCTTGAGGGACGTATTTTTGACCTTCGTTGGCATAAATACCAACCTGACGGAACAAGCCTTCCATACCAAAGGTACGCGCTTCATCCGGAATGATCGGTACCACGTGTTTACCCATTTGTTTATCTTTTAGCAATGAAGTCAAGACACGTACAAACGCCATCGTAGTAGAGATTTCGCGCCCATTTGAGCCTTTGGTTACCGCTTCAAACGCTTTGAGTGGTGGTGCTGGCAACTCAACTGTTGATTTTGGTAAGCGACGTGGCATGAACCCATGTAACGCATCACGGCGTGCTTTTAAGTACTGATACTCTTCAGACGCTTCGTCAAACTTGTAATACGGTAAGTTTTCCAAATCGTCATCAGAGACAGGGATATTAAAACGGTCGCGGTAAATACGAATGGATTCTTTATCCATTTTCTTCACGTTGTGTGCGATGTTTTTACCTTCACCCGCCGCACCTAAGCCGTAACCTTTGACTGTTTTCGCTAGAATAACCTGTGGACGGCCTTGCGTTTCTGAAGCTTTTTTGTAAGCTGCGTAGACCTTCACAGGATCGTGACCACCTCGGTTTAGACGCCAGATATCATCATCGGACATGTTGGCGACCATTTCTTTGAGCTCTGGGTATTTGCCAAAAAAGTGTTCACGGGTGTAAGCCCCACCGTTTGCTTTACAGTTTTGGTATTCACCATCCACGGTTTCATTCATCAAGTCTAATAACTTACCTGAGGTATCACGGGCCAGTAGTGGATCCCAATAGCGACCCCAAATGACTTTGATCACTTCCCAGCCAGCGCCGCGGAATGTGCCTTCTAACTCTTGGATGATCTTGCCGTTACCACGAACTGGACCGTCTAAGCGCTGTAAATTACAGTTAATGACGAAGGTTAAATTATCTAAGCCTTCACGAGATGCCAGGCCAATTGCTCCTAAGCTTTCTGGCTCATCTACCTCACCGTCCCCCATAAAGCACCACACGCGTTGGTCAGAACAATCTTTTAAGCCACGGTTGGTTAAGTATTTCAAGAAGCGCGCGAGATAGATCGCTTGCATCGGACCTAAGCCCATAGAAACCGTTGGGAATTGCCAAAAATCAGGCATTAATTTAGGGTGTGGATAAGAAGATAGACCCTCACCCGAGACTTCCTGACGGAAATTATCTAGCTGACCTTCGCTTAAGCGACCTTCAATAAACGCACGTGAATAAATACCTGGTGAAACGTGTCCTTGTACAAATACAAAATCACCGCCGTCTTTGTCATTTGGCGCGCGGAAGAAATGGTTAAAACCCACATCGTACAACATCGCTGATGACTGGAATGACGAGATGTGACCACCCAGCTCTAGGTCTTTTTTAGAGCCACGCAATACCATCATCAAGGCATTCCAACGAATCGCATTACGAATTTTGGTTTCAATGGTTTGGTCACCAGGCATCGTTGGTTCTTGTCCGGGTGGGATGGTATTCAAATACGCTGTAGTCGCATCATATGGTAAATGTGCGCCGTTGCGACGAGCTTTTTCAATAAGTTGCTCAAGTAAAAAGTGAGCACGATCCACGCCTTCTGCTTCTAATACAGATTCTAAGGATTCTATCCATTCCTGCGTTTCTTGTGGATCGATGTCAGCTAAAATTTGTTCTGTCATAAGGGGTCCTATTAGCTTAATTTGAATTTACATCAATGCGACGCATGGCTCGTTGTACTGCAGTGTCACGCTGATTGATGTCCAATAAAGTGGTTTCGATATATACCAGCAAAGCATTGCTAGTGGTGCGAGCGGTATCGGGATCTTGTGTCACAATCGCAGACACGATTTTTTCCCGATATTCTTTGATGATGCTTCCAGCGTCAGGCACGATTTTGAGCATCTCGAGATTTTTATGGATATTTTCTTGCAACATGCCTTTGAGGCTACGCATGACGTGCTGCAAGATCATGTTATGCGTCGCTTTGGCCATCACCAAATAAAATTCACTCAGTAAATGCGCCTCGTGCGCGATCTCTAATTGTTCTTCCGCTTGTAAAGCAAGCCATGCACGCTGTAAGTTTTGATAATCTTCAGGTTGACCTCGTAAAGCGGCATAATAAGCGGCCATACCCTCTAAAGCATGGCGAAACTCTAGTAGATCAAACTGTGTTTCAGGTCGATTCGCAACGAGTGCTAACAATGGGTCGGTCATGTTCGCGTTGAGCTTTGAGCTGACGAACGTACCTCCGCCCTGTTTGCGCTCAACCAAACCTTTAGCTTGTAAGTTTTGGAAAGCCTCACGCAGTGAAGGGCGAGAAACATTAAATTCTTCAGCCAAGACTCGCTCTGCAGGTAAGCGTTCACCTGCAACAAACGAACCGTCGAGGATCATACTTTCGAGTTTTTCCGTAATAATATCGGATAATTTTTGTTGTTTAATGCCTGCCATGAGTTCTCAGCTTGTAAAAAAAATTTACTAAATAACCACATTGGTAATACCATTTATCCAAAGTTTAACTGAGAACAACGATTAACACAACCCTACTGTTTTTTTATAAATAGAAAAGTTGCGCTAGGACTGTAAAAAATAGAAAAAAATACTGATAAAACAGGAGCTAAAGAGAGATCGAGAATAAAACACCACGATCTATTACCACTATTGGATTACACCCAAAAGGGTTAAAATAGCGACTATTGACAAGATGAATAATATATTTCGTTTAGCTAAGCTGACCAAAGTAACGGCCTCGGTAACCAGATCATCAGGCTCAGATTGAACGTCTTCTGCTGCGATAGCGACCCTAGTTAATACGTCTTTAGCGCAAGTACTCGTATCAAAACACAAAGATAACCACACTGGCAGTGCGCGAGAAAAATGCCCTACAATCAAAAAGCCAACGGCAGCCAGACGAACCGGCACCCATTCAACCACCAAGAGGATCTTTTGTGTGATATTTTGTAGTCCTAAGGCGTGCTTTTGCGCATAACCATTGAGCACTCGTAACGTCCCATATGCAATAACACCGAATACATTAAATAAAACAAAGAAAAAAATCGGTGCAGCATAGCGCTGGTAATTTAGCCAGACAAGATGCCCGGCAAACGTTTGTGAGCTGTGGTCAGGTAACCCCAAATTCCTTGCATACATATCACATGCTTGCAAATCACCTCGCTCAGCCGCTTGCAAATAGCATTTAAAAGCTTCTCGTAACGAACGGCTTCCTATGCTCACAAACAATACAAATAAGGTAACGACAAAAGTAACTAAACCAAGATTGAGTATATGTAATAGTATGGCAACGGAAATAGCTGGGCCAAGCCACATTGCAAGAAACTGCCAAACCGTGGTTTCTGGGCACAATAGCTTTCGCTCTACTAACTGTTTTTTATATAAAGTGTAGTAAAAATCAGTCCGTAAATAATGGGGTTTTTGTACTATGCGCTCAGCGAACAAGGTAAGTAACAAATAAATGAGAGTCATGTGGGAGATTCCATCGCCATATGTGAATGTTGATGTTTTGCTTGCAAGGCCAGTCGATACCTAGCCCAGTCAAAGGCAAAACCTGGGTCGGTCTTGCGTCCAAACGCTATGTCATTATGCCCAACAATTCGCCCAATGGATATGGCTGAAAAATGCGTTTGGATATACATACTCAATTCAACCAATGCTGTATATTGCTCTGATGTATATGGCATGTCATCACATCCCTCCAATTCAATACCAATACTAAAATCATTACAGGCCTTGCGACCTTGGAACGAGGAGACTCCAGCATGCCAGGCCTTTTTATCAAAAGGGACATATTGTGTAACACGTCCATCACGACGAATACAGGCATGTGCAGAGACTTGTAATCCTTCAATTTGTCCAAAAAAGGGATGAACCCCTGATGAAAGTTTACCTAAAAATAAATCATCAATGTAGTGGCCGCCGTATAAGCGAGGAGGCAGACTAATGTTATGAATCACCAACAATGATACGTCGGTATGGTCAGGCCTTGCATTTTGATATGGAGAAAGCTTCACATCCGCCAGAGGATAGATCATTATGGGTATATTATTTTGGTCTAATCAATAATTCGTATTTTATCGTCATGTTCAACTTAGATACAAGCAGAAGGGGAAGCGAACGTGAAGGAAGAACCCAATCCAAAAAAATCATCCATAAGTGGTGTGTTTGTTATCGGAGCCTGGCTAAGCATCCTCTTTATATTGGTGATTATTTATTCAGAATATCTCGCCAAACAACGTCACCCCAACATAGAAACTAGGGCGGTATCCGATGCATCAGGGTATACTTTGGTCTTGCAACAAAATAGACAAGGCCATTATTTATTGGACGGTTTGATAAATGGTGAAACGGTCACATTCTTACTTGATACCGGTGCAACAAGCGTATCAATTCCAGCACATCTGGCCACAAGATTAGGTCTAGAATTGGGTAGACCGTTTCCTATTATGACAGCCAATGGTACAGTTACGGTGTATGAAACTAAAGTGCCAACACTTATCCTCGGCAATATTCAATTCAATAATGTGCAAGCTCACTTAAATCCAGGCATGCGCAGTGACAAAATATTATTAGGCATGAATGTCCTAAAAGATTTACAATTCACCCAGACTAATCAGCAACTCACAATTACTATTCCACGATGAGCACTAATTTAAAAGCAAAGTATCCACAGCATTTGGCAACTGACGAATTGATTTCAATTGATGTAATTCACAACAACGTTGCCAGTGCATTAGCTGAAGATCTCGGTATTACATCTTACGCTGCATTTGCATCTGATTGGTTATTACAAGATGTCACCGCACAATTGATTGCGACCGATACGGTAAAAACCGCTCATGTGATTTGTCGTGATCGCGCAATTATTGCTGGCTGTGCTTGGGTTGCTCATTGCTTTGAGCTGTGCGACCCCTACGCCGAAGTAAGCTGTCATGTTGCCGACGGTGATATAGTTGAACCTGATACATTATTATTTACAATCAAGGGCAATGCCCGAGCGTTGTTAACCGCCGAACGCACGGCATTGAATTTTTTACAAATGCTCAGCGCTACGGCAACACAAACTGCGCACTATGTCGATTTGGTTGGCGATAATTCACTGCGTATTTTGGACACGCGTAAAACCATTCCTCATTTGCGTTTGGCACAAAAATACGCGGTGCAATGCGGCGGTGGTCAAAATCATCGCATTGGTCTGTATGACGCCTTCCTGATCAAAGAAAATCACATTTTTGCCTGCGGTGGTATTGCACCAGCCATCTCTCAAGCTCGCCACAATCACCCTGAGCTTCCTGTCGAAATCGAAGTGGAGAATTTAGACGAGTTTGAACAAGCCCTTGAGGCAGGCGCAGACATCGTCATGCTTGATAATTTCTCAACAAAACAGATCCAAGAGGCAGTAGCACTTAACGGTGGTCGCTGTAAACTAGAAGTCTCAGGTAACATTACTGCCGAGCGAATTGCAGAGCTCAGTTCAACTGGCGTGGATTTTATATCCAGTGGCGCTTTGACCAAGAATATTCTCGCTGTAGATTTGTCTTTGCGTATCATAGACTGATACGCAGACAATCTAGCCCCTATGTTAATGGTTGTGATGACAGTAAACATAGGTATAAACCTTCATACCGACAAACCATCTCGCGCTTCATATACTTCCAATCAAGTAATGAATACATACCTGTTTTAAACGGACGTTATCTTAACAAACTAAAGCGTATGACTCGGAGATAATTATGAATACTTTATTCACTAGCAAAAACAACCAAGGTTTTACCTTAATTGAATTAATGATTGTGGTTGCAATTATCGGCATACTCGCCGCAATTGCACTGCCTGCCTATAGTAACTACACGAACAAAGCTGAATTTACCGAGGTTACTCAGGCCACAGCTGCGGCCAAGACAGCCGTCGGAGTCTGTGTCCAAGTAACTGGAGCAGCAACAAACTGTAACGGTTCATCTAACGGTATTCCAGATAATATCACTACTGGTGATGTAACTGTAAGTACAACAGCTGGTGTCATTCTTGCTACTCATGATTTAGGTACATACACATTGACTCCAACTGTTGCAACTAATGGCCGTATTACTTGGGGAGCCGTTTGTAACCCTGCAACCTTATGCTAATGAACTCATGCAATTTGATACTCAATAAAGCCCAGCACTGTGTTGGGTTTTTTTTAAGACCTTTTATCACTTGTTAAGGAATAAGCTATGGCCAAGTCTTCATTTATGTATTATTGGCAAGGCGCCGACCGTCGCGGTAATAAAATAAAAGGAAAATTGACCGCCGCCTCGCCCAAAGACGTCAAACTCATATTACGCAAGCAAGGGATCAGTGCGCAACACATTAAATTAGTCAAAAAATCTTGGCTCTCTGGTGCTAAAGATAAACTCAATTCAGAAGATATTTGTGTCCTCACTCGACAAATAGCCACAATGCTCAATGCTGGTGTAAGTATTATGCAGACAGTCGATATGGTAGCTAAAGGCCATGCAAAAGCAGAAGCCCGAGACGTATTGGGGAGCATCGCTAGTGAGGTCAAAGCGGGAAATCCGCTTAGTGTCGCTTTGCGCAAATACCCCAAACACTTTGATGACCTATATTGTGATTTGGTAGCAAGTGGTGAGCAATCCGGTGCACTGGAGCAGATTTTTGAACGCATCGCACTCTATCAAGAAAAAGCAGAAGCCTTAAAATCTAAAATAAAAAAAGCCATGTTCTACCCTATTGCGGTTGTGGTCGTTGCATTGATTGTCACAACGATTTTATTGATTTACGTGGTGCCGCAATTCCAGCATATTTTTGCTAGCTTTGGAGCGGAACTTCCTGTTTTTACACAATTGGTATTAAATATATCCCAATTTGTGCAAGATTACGGCTTTGTCATTTTAATCAGTTTTATTGCTTGCTTTTTGGGGATCAAAAAAAGTATAGAGCGTTCACCTGCTGTGGCAGATAAAGTCGATGCTCAAATATTAAAACTCTCTATCGTCGGCGAAATCCTAGAAAAAGCCGCCATTGCTCGCTTTGCCAGAACCTTAGCCACCACTTTTGCCGCGGGTGTGCCTTTTATTCAAGCTTTAGATTCAGCGGCTGGGGCGGCTGGCAATGCTATCTATCGCGATGCGATTCAATTTGTTACAAAAGAGGTATCAGGTGGTTCGCAAATGCACATTGCGATGCGTGCGACGACCTTGTTTCCTGATATGGTCGTGCAGATGATTGCTATCGGTGAAGAATCAGGATCTGTCGATGATATGCTAGGAAAAATATCAGATATTTACGAGCGCCAAGTGGAGGATATGGTAGATAGTTTAACCAGTTTATTAGAGCCCCTAATCATGTCTATTTTAGGCGTCGTTATCGGCGGCTTAATCGTTGCGATGTATTTGCCTATCTTCCAAATGGGCAATGTGGTATAACATTTTGTAAACTAACCATTTTGGCATTTTGGCCGCGCAATGAATATCTTTGAATCCATCGCTTTCACCTTTACTACCTACCCACTTGCATTCTTAGTAACGGTTTGTTTGTTGGGTTTATTAGTCGGCAGCTTTTTAAACGTGGTGATCTATCGATTACCCATTATGATGCAACGCGAATGGCAATCTGAATTCATTCATTATTTTGCTCCAAAAGAACGACCAGCCCCTCCCGGAGGTATTGCCTTAAGTGACAAATTTAATCTTGCTCACCCACGTTCAGCATGTCCTAATTGTAAGAGCTTGATTACGGCGACAGAAAACATCCCCATTATATCTTACCTACTCAAAAAAGGGCGCTGTCAACATTGTGATCACTCTATCCCCAAACGCTACCCGATGATTGAGGGAATGTCCGCCTTGCTTTCATTATGGTGTGCTTTGCATTATGGACCAACACTACAATGTGCTGTTATGCTGATCGCCACTTGGACATTGGTCAGCGCAGTATGTATAGATTTGGATCACATGTTATTGCCTGACCAACTAACCTTACCTTTGTTGTGGATGGGATTATTAAGCGCAACCCAAAACTGGTTTGTGTCGTTAGAAGATGCCGTATGGGGAGCCGTTATTGGGTATCTCGTACTTTGGATTATTTATTGGGGATTTAAGCTTCTCACGGGCAAAGAAGGCATGGGCTATGGTGATTTTAAGTTACTAGCCGCATTAGGAGCTTTTGTTGGATGGCAACATTTAATCGTCATCATTTTATTATCATCCTTGGTTGCCCTAGCCGTTGCTTTGATCGCGCAAGTTTTCCCGAAGCAAAAACAACATGATCCAACTCTTCCCAATGGCGCATTTCCCTTCGGTCCTTTTTTGGGTATTGCCGGCTGGATTACTATTCTTTATGGCGAAACGATTGTCACCTGGTATTTTGCATGGATGGGGATAGCCTAATGTCGGTGCCGATCATTGGTCTGACCGGAGGAATTGGCAGTGGTAAGAGTTTTGTTGCTGAATGCTTCGCCCAACATGGTATTGATATTGTCGATGCCGATGTCGTTGCCAGAGAAGTAGTGAGCCCCGGTACTGAGGGATTAGCAAAGTTGGTTGCCTATTTTGGTAAAGATATCCTTGATGATCAGAATACGCTTGACCGAGCGAAGTTAAGAAAAATTGTCTTTATTTCCACTGAAAAGACTCAGTGGTTGAATGAAACCTTACATCCACTGATTAGAGATAAGATGAAGCAGTCTTTAACACAAGCTAGTTCAAGTTATGTATTGTTTGTAGTCCCTCTACTGTATGAAAACAAGTTATACGAATGGTGTGACCGCATATGTGTAGTTGATTTGCCAGAATCCCAACAGTTATCTCGAGCAAGTGCTAGGGATAACAATTCGGAAGAGCAGATCAAACACATCATGGCCAACCAGTGTTCAAGAAATGAACGGTTATCCATTGCACACGACGTCATTGATAATAGTAAAAATAAGATACATACAGCAAAACAAGTAAGCTTTTTACACAATGTTTACAAAAATCTTTGTTATGACTTGCAAAAGTCATAAATATAGTGTTTATTGCTAGACGTTGTATGGAGTGTATTAATGAATCAGGCCAGCTTTGAGTTCCCACTCAATGAAAAAGTCCGAAATTATTTGAGAATTGAACATATGTTCAATTCTATTGTTGACCTTGAATCTTGTTGCGCCAAAAACAATGAAGTGACTTTTCTACGCAATTTATTTCAACTACTTGATTTGATCGAAAGAGTGGATCTGAAAAGTGAATTGATTAGAGACCTTAATATTTATACTCAACATTTAAATCATTGGCTGACCTTTCCCAACGTAAATAAAGATAAACTCAACACCGCGCTTGATGAGGTAATCCAAACAATTGATGCCTTAAACACCTCACCTCGTATCGGCTGCAGTCTCAAACAAGACAGATTTTTATCTGCAATCCGCCAACGCTTTTCTATCCCAGGAGCGACTTGTAGCTTTGACTTACCAAAACTGCATTTTTGGTTAAATCAATCATCTGAATCAAAAATTAAACAAATGCAAGATTGGTTAGCCCCCATGCGACTCCTACAAGAATCCATTCGCCTAGTGTTGACATTTATTCGGCAGCGAAAACCGTTAGAAGACGTTACCGCGACGAATGGCTTTTATCAAGGTGTTGCAGACAACAAGGTTGAGTTGATTCGGATTGAGTACAGCCATACTCTAGACTACTATCCAACATTAAGTGGCAATAAATACAGGTACGCAGTAAGATTTATGCGCTTTAATGATGACAATCATTCAGAAAACGATAATAATAAAGACATCTCTTTTAAACTTGCGAGCTGTTAATGCACGTCAACTGTCCAACATGCCAAACTTCGGTGGAATGGAGTAAGGCGTTTACTTATCGCCCTTTTTGTTCCAAGACATGTCAATTAATTGATCTGGGTGAATGGGCAGATGAAGAAAAAACCATTCCATGTGGTGCATCAAAAGACCATCAAGCGAATATTATGCCCAATGAAGAAGATATTGAGGCCTTTTTAGCTCAGCAAGAAGACACTTTTTTTAAAGAATAATTAGTATGGCCTCAATTTCTTCTGTCGCAATAGTCGGCGGCACTCATGGTAACGAGCTTACCGGAATACATCTCATCAATAACTTAGCTGGGGGCATTCACAGTTTGCCTGATTCTTTGGATTATAGTTTCCTGATTGCAAACCCCGATGCTGTTGCTGCCAATACTCGTTTTATAGACGTAGATTTAAATCGTCAATTTGCATTGGATAACTTAGCTTACCAAGCAAACTCTCTATATGAGCTTAACCTTGCCCAAACCATTAATCGTAAAATTGGGCCGAAAGATAACCCTCGCACCGATTTAGTCATCGATATCCACAATACTACCTCTAATATGGGGGCCACGTTGATCGTTCTAGAATCGAACGATTTTTATCGCAATATGGCAGCCTACCTAAAACAACACATGCCAAGTGCTCACATTCTCGTTGAAGACGAAGTCAGTTACTTAGAACACCCTTACCTTTGCACGTGTGGCAGATACGGCATCATGCTCGAACTCGGAGCACAACCTCAAGGCGTTTGTAGAGCCGATGTCTATGCTCAAAGTGTTGAAATGCTTGGTCACATTCTTGAATATGTTGTCTTGTACAATCGCGAAGCAGTACCAGAGTTTGGCGGTTTTGAAGCCTATCGGCTTCTCGAAGTGATGCATTTTCCATTGTCGGAAGAAGAAAAAATACTAGGCCTTGTTCATCCAAACCTTCAAGATCGTGACTTTGCTGTTTTAGAGCCAGGTCAACCCATGTTTTTAATGTTTGATGGCAGTTGTATTAATTACAACGGCGAGCAGAACGTGTATCCTCATTTCATTAATGAAGCTGCTTATAAAGCAAGCGCCGTGGCCTTTGCCACCGCCGATAAATTTATTTGGTAAGTTCCAGTAAGCTATCTATGATTGGCTGGTTGGCCTCGGGGAATGTCAAGGATGGTAGTTCACTCAACGCCACCCAACGCCCCTCTAGCCCTTCTTTTGATTCAGGTTCACCATTGAATAAGTGTACCCAAAAAACGTGTAAGTGAACCGTCTTCTCAGGATACTCAAAAGTAATCACAAACTGAGCTTCACCATCGAGAATGCTGATCCCTACTTCTTCTCTGAGTTCACGAACCAAGGCATTAAAAGGGGTTTCATCGCACTCTAATTTACCACCAGGAAATTCCCACTTTCCACCTTGATGTTGCGTCACAGAGCGCTTAGTGACATAGCAAGCACCATCTCTGAGGATCACCCCAACCGCAACATCGATTTCAGATGAAGATTGAGCCATTAAAGTTTACCGCAACATTGCTTGTACTTTTTGCCCGAGCCACAAGGACAAGGTTCATTTCGACCTACTTTAGGCTCTGTGCGATTACCGACTCTGACAGTTCCCGCCGGCTGGTTATCCTCATTGGTTTTGGTCGCTTTTGCAGCTTGTTCTGCACGCTGACGTTCGACTGCATCCACATCTTCTTGAGCTTGTACTTTTACTTTAGACAGTAGACTAATGACTTCTGCTTTAAGATTGTCAAGCATGGCTGCAAATAACTCAAAAGACTCGCGTTTGTATTCTTGCTTTGGATTCTTTTGCGCATAACCACGTAAATGAATACCCTGACGCAAATAATCCATCGCCGCAAGATGCTCTTTCCAATGGTTGTCTAAACTTTGCAACATGACAGCTTTTTCGAACTGACGCATGACATCTTCACCAACCATGTCAACTTTAGCTTGGTAAGCTGCATCGATCTCAGCGTGAATTTTTTCGCGCAGTTTTTCTTCAAACAGCTTGTCGTCTTCATCAAGCCATTGTTGCAAAGGCAATTCGACTTGAAAATCGGCTCTTAAACGCTCTTCTAAACCGGATACATCCCACATCTCTTCTAATGACTCAGGTGGAATATATTCGCTGATAGTATCGTCAACAACATCATTGCGAATTGCAGCTATCGTTTCGCCCATGTCACCGTCTTCTAGGAGCTCATTGCGCTGTTCATAGATCACTTTACGCTGATCATTTGCAACATCATCATATTCCAAAAGCTGTTTGCGAATATCAAAGTTACGCGTTTCGACTTTGCGTTGGGCATTTTCAATCGCTCGAGTTACCCAAGGATGCTCAATTGCTTCCCCTTCTTCCATACCAAGACGTTGCATCATTGCGCCCATTTTTTCGGATGCAAATATACGCATCAGCGGATCGTCTAAAGACAAATAAAAGCGTGAAGAGCCCGCATCACCTTGCCGTCCTGAACGGCCTCGTAACTGATTATCGATGCGACGTGATTCATGGCGTTCGGTACCGATGATATGCAGGCCGCCGGCTTCTAGCACCGCTGCATGACGCTCCTGCCAGGCTTCGGTCAACTTTTGACGCTTAGCTTCATCAGTCACGCCTTCAAGTTCAGCTTGTAAATTACCACCTAACACAATGTCAGTACCACGACCTGCCATGTTTGTGGCAATGGTTACAGCGGCTGGCATCCCAGCTTGAGCCACAATTTCTGCCTCTTGCGCATGGAACTTAGCATTGAGTACCTTGTGTTTGATTTTTTCTTTTTTGAGAACAGAAGACAATAGCTCTGAATTTTCAATCGAAATCGTGCCTACCAAGACTGGCTGACCTCGTTTCACACACTCTTTGATGTCTTCAACAATCGCTAAATATTTTTCGCCTGCTGTGCGATAAATCAAATCAGACATGTCTTTGCGGATCATTGGCTTATTGGTTGGGATAACGACCGTTTCTAACCCATAAATGTGCTGAAATTCGAACGCTTCAGTATCCGCTGTCCCCGTCATACCACTGAGTTTTTCGTACAGACGGAAGTAATTCTGGAAAGTGATAGATGCAAGGGTTTGATTCTCGTTTTGGATCTTTACGCCTTCTTTTGCTTCTACGGCTTGATGTAAACCTTCCGACCAACGACGTCCTTCCATCGTACGACCAGTGTGTTCATCGACAATCACAATTTCTTCATCTTTGACAATGTAATCCACATCTTTGACAAAGATTTTATGTGCTTTGAGGGCTGCGTTGACGTGTTGTAGTAAGGCGATATTCGCAGAAGCAAATAAAGAGTCACCTTCTTTTAATATGCCCGCTTGAATCATGAGTTCTTCAACGTATATTTGGCCTTTTTCAGTCAAATAAACTTGTTTAGCCTTCTCATCTACCGTGTAATGACCTTCACCCACTTCTTCTTCGGTATCTTCTTTATCCTGTTGAACAAGTTTAGGAACTAAAGCATTAATCTGCTTATACAGCGCAGAACTGTCTTCGGCTGCACCGGATATAATTAAAGGAGTTCTTGCTTCATCAATTAAAATCGAATCTACTTCATCGATAACAGCATGATATAAACCGCGTTGAACTCTGTGTTCTGGACTATATGCCATATTATCGCGAAGGTAATCAAAACCGAATTCGTTATTTGTGCCGTAGGTTACATCACACGCGTATGCTTCAACTTTTTCTTGCTGAGACATACCGGGGACATTGCAGCCCACAGTTAAACCGAGGAATGAAAATAACTGACGCAATCCATCCGCATCGCGTTTGGCAAGGTAGTCATTGACTGTAATGACATGGACCCCTTTACCGGTTAAGGCATTGAGATAAGTTGCCGTGGTTGCAGTTAACGTTTTACCTTCACCAGTACGCATTTCCGCAATCTTACCTTCGTGCAAAATCACACCACCGGTCATCTGCACATCAAAATGACGCATACCGTAAACGCGTTTACTGGCTTCACGAACCACCGCAAATGCCTCTACAAGAATGTCATCTAAGGTTTTGCCTTCAGCTAAAGCTTGTTTAAAAAACGTGGTTTTACCCTTTAGCTCTTCATCTGATAAAGCTTCTAACTCAGCTTCAAGTTGGTTAATTAACTTAACGCGTTTGTTTACTTGTTTGAGGATGCGATCGTTACGACTGCCAAAAATTTTCCGTGCGATTGATGAAAACATGCTGTAATAAATTCCGTAAATTTAGTTATTTGCGGTAAACATAAGGGAGGGGATCAATTTGTTTACCTTGTTTTATTATTTCGTAGTGAACGTGTGCGCCTGTCGAACGCCCCGTATTACCAACGGTAGCAATACGGTGTCCTTTTGTTACCACTTCCCCGACGACAACGTTTAAGCTCTGATTGTGCCCGTAGCGAGTGACTAATCCATTTCCGTGATTAATTTCGACCAAATTTCCATAGCCAAACCGCTCACCTGACCAAGTCACTACGCCAGCGGCAGTCGCGATAACTGGATCGCCTTCATTCCCTGCAAAATCAATTCCTTTGTGCATGGCTTGCTTCCCTGTAAAGGGGTCATCCCGCATTCCATAATAGGAAGATAACCAACCGGTTTGTATTGGCCGACCGGTTATACGTTGTTGAATATCTATATGGGTGTTGTTAAAGACATTTTCAAGGATCGCTAGTTGCTTAATTTGAACGTCTAATTGGCGTTGTAGAGCTTGCAAAGAACCGCTCACCGATGGCTCAAATTCTGGTTCTGGAACGGGTATAGGGATATCGGTAAGTTTGACATTCATTGCTTTGGCAATGTCTATCTGCTGTAAAGAAAGCAAGGATAACTTTGCTTGCATTGCCGAGATGTGCTGTAGTAGGGCATTTTGTTCAATGTCAGATTGCTCAATGACTTGCTCTAGCATGCTTTGCTGTGCCAGCAAACCCTGTTTGACTAAACTCACTTGATTGGCGTGTTCTGTAGTAATTTGGGTAGAGCGCGAGGACACAATAAACACTAAACTGGCCATTACGAAACAGACCAAAACACGTCGAATCGACAAGTCTGTTCGATAACGTTTACCGCTGTGTTCTAGTTGAAGTTGCAAGCGCATATGTGTTATTTAAAAGATATTCAAACAGCGATTTTAACTGAATCGCTATGGAATTCAAGCAGACGTTGGCGCTAAATAGTGGCAAGTACCGGATTAATATATTGAATTGGTACATCACCAGCTTCGTATGTCACAAACTCCCATGCCGCTTTGTCGTTAATCACAGCATTGAGAAGCTTGTTATTTAGGCCATGCCCCGTCTTGTAAGCTTTGAGCATGCCAATAATGCTGTAACCACCTAAATACAGATCACCGACGGCATCAAGGATTTTGTGCTTTAAAAACTCATCACTGTAACGCAGTCCCTCAGGATTCAGGACCCGATATTCGTCGAGCGCTACAGCATTATTCATACTGCCGCCTAAAGCTAAGTCCATCGCATTCATGGTCTCAAGATCACGCATGAAACCAAAGGTTCTTGCACGAGATACATGGTCAATGTAGGAGTCAGAACTAAAATCTAATTCCATATGTTGACGAGTTTGGCTGATTACTGGGTGGTCAAAATCAATTCTAAAATCAACTTTAAAACCATTATACGGAAGTAATTCTGCCCACTTATCACCTTCTTCAACTCGAACCGGCTTTATCAAGCGCAAAAACTGCTTAGGTGCATTGAGTTCTTCAATTCCTGCCGATTGTAGTAAAAAGATAAATGGACTCGCGCTGCCATCCATAATAGGGAGTTCATGACTGTTTACTTCTACGATAATATTATCAATGCCAAGACCAGCTAGAGCAGAAACAAGGTGTTCAACGGTATGAATTGCCACGCCATCAGAGTTACTTACACAAGTACATAGTACTGTGTCCTTAACAGCATCTGCACGGGCAGGGATATCAACGTGTGGAGACAAATCAATACGACGAAAAATAATCCCGGTATTAGCCGGAGCGGGGCGCAGCGTCATCGTGACCTTGTTCCCCTTATGCAAGCCGATACCGGTTTCTTGAACCGCATATTTGATTGTACGTTGTTTAATCATAGTAAACCCTTGAAAACTGGTGGCATATTATATGGTCGTACCAGTTAACAGTCAATCATAATTCAGCAAGATGAATTAATCTGCCTGACGACGTAAAAACGCTGGAATATCCAAATACTCCTCAGCATCTTTTTCTGGAGTCGTTTCAGGTGCTGGTGCAGCAGCATGAGACGCTCCAACAACAACAGATTTGGTCACCTGTGGCGAAGTTGGTACCACTGAAATATCTGGCTTTTCAGTACCAATTCCGGTGGCAACGACTGTTACGCGCACTTCGTCAGTCATATCCATGTCGATAACCGTACCAACGACTACCGTGGCGTTTTCTGAGGCAAAGGCTTTTACTGCGTTACCTACCGTTTCATACTCGTCAATCGCAAAATCAGGACCTGCAGTGATATTTACCAAAATACCTTTCGCACCCGTTAAATCGATATCTTCTAGCAACGGACAGGCAATTGCTTGGCTTGCGGCTTCTTCAGCGCGGTCTTCACCTGTAGCGGAACCTGTGCCCATCATTGCCGTACCCATTTCTGACATCACTGTCTTAACGTCTGCGAAGTCAACATTGACCAGACCTTCAGTCGTGATCAATTCAGCAATACCTCTAACTGAGCCCAATAGTACGTCATTAGCAGCTTCAAAGGCTTTTAATAACGGAGTACCTTTGCCCAATACTTTTAAGAGTTTTTCATTCGGAATGGTAATGAGTGAATCAACGTGTTTAGCTAGCTCATCGATACCCTGCGAAGCATAGCCGTTACGCTTTTTGCCTTCAAAAGGAAATGGACGGGTTACCACTGCAACACTTAAGATCCCCATTTCACGAGCAATCTTAGCGACTTCGGGCGCCGCACCCGTACCGGTGCCACCACCCATGCCCGCGGTAATAAATACCATATCAGCACCATCGATAGCCTGGCGAATGGTTTCGCGATCTTCGTGCGCCGCTTCACGGCCAATATTAGGATCAGCTCCTGCGCCTAGGCCTTTGGTTACGGCATTACCGATTTGCAGGATTGTATCTGCATTGGATTTTTTTAGGACTTGAGCATCTGTATTAACTGCGATGAACTCAACACCTTCAATTTTATTTTTGACCATGTGTTCAACGGCATTACCGCCGCCGCCACCTACGCCAATGACTTTGATCACCGCTTCGGTACTATCGTCTTCAATTAATTCAAACATATTTCTGCTCTCCAATATATTTTACTATTATATATTATTATTTTTTAAAATTCGCCTTTAAACCAAGCTTTTATTCGCTGAAAAATTCCTTCTTCTGTATTTCTGATAGGCGCTGTATTTTCCATTGTTTCTAGCTTTCCATAATGTAATAAACCAATGACTTGTGCATACGCTGGATCGTTGACATAATCGGTTAACCCTTTGATATTCATTGGTTTACCGATTCGCACTGGTAAACCGAAAATGCTTTCAGCTAATTCTAAGGCACCAGGCATTTTGCTAGTTCCACCAGTCAACACAACACCCGCAGCAACCTGTTCGAATAACCCACTATCTCTAATGTGTTCATAAACCAGTTCTAGAATTTCATGGAACCTTGGCTCAATCACTTCCGCCAACGTATGGCGGGACATGCTGCGATCTTCACGTCCACCTACGCTGGGTACATTGATCGTTTCTTCCATGCTAACGAGATCTTTGATCGCACACGCTTGAGATATCTTGATTTGCTCCGCATGATTCAAGGGTGTACGGAATATTTTAGCAATATCATTAGTGATTTGGTTGCCACCAACCGGGATCACCGCTGAATATCTCACACACGCATCAGCATAGATAGTTAAATCAACTGTCCCTGCCCCGATATCGACAAGACAGACACCGAGCTCTTTTTCGTCTTCGGTAAGTATAGAGTGGCTTGAGGCTAACGCAGAGAAAACTGTACTGTCGATGCTAATGCCACATCGGTCGGTACACTTGATAAAATTCTTAGCCATATCATCTGCACAGGTAATAATATGAACATTTGCTTCCATCCGAACACCAGACATACCTAACGGATTTTTAACGTTCTCTTGTACATCAACACTGTACTCTTGTGGCAACACGTGCAAAATCCGACGGTCTGCAGAAATAGGTACTGAACGCGCAGCATGAATAACGTTCACAATATCATCTTGGGTCACTTCATTATGGTTTATTGGCACCATACCGTGTTCATTTTGACAACCAATATGCCGTCCAGAAATACCTAAAATAGCAGACGATACACGACAATCAGCCATTAACTCCATCTCTTCTACAGCGCGTTTTAATGCGTCAGAGACTAGGTTTAGATCATTCACCCCGCCTTTATCCATTCCTTTTACAAAGTGATTGCCGACACCCAATACATTGATATCACCATCATCTAGCACTTCACCTAATACGGCTTTAATACTGTGTGTACCAATATCTAATCCAACAAGCAAACCTGAAGTCTCAATTTTTGCCATGTGCGCAATTTTCCTATTTAAACCATTGGTTAAATCGAAGTAGTCTTTTCTACGAAACGTACTGCTGCACCTGTGTCGTATCGTAGATCAACATACTCTATCGATTTATTTTGTTCTAATAACAGCGGGTACAAATTCACAAACCGTTGTACTCGCTCAATAAAATCTTGTCGCCCTAAATTAATTCTGATGCCGTTTTTAAGCTCAACTTGCCAAGCAAAACGCTCAGTCAACAACAAACTATCTATCACCAAATCATGTTGAGTCAATAAACCTGACATCGCATTAAGCCCTGTTAATGCAGTTTGTTCAGCACCATTAGGGCCATACATACTCGGTAATTTTGCCAGCTGAATATTTCCACTAAAGGCAATGCCTTCAGAATTGACCAACTGATCACCATTCCAATTCGCCACTGGAACCTGCTCAACGACAAATACCTGCAACGTATCTGGCCATTTTTTTCTTACCGAAGCCTGATATACCCAAGGTTGTTCCAATAAGCTCTCATAAATGGCATTGACATCTAAAGCAAAAAAACTCCCGGTATGGGATTCACGAATAAATTCAACTAAAGTCTCCCGCTGAACGTATTCAGTTTTCCCTAGAATCTGTATGTGTCGCACTGGCACTTTTTGCGCATCCAACATCCAGCTGCGCAAGCTCATACCACAAACAGCAAAACTCACCAACACACAGGTTAAAAAAATCAAACTCACCCAGCGTTCATAACTTATTGATGAGTCTTGATCTACGCTGGTCATTACCGCACCGTTTGCATTATTTTGAGCACCAAGTTTGGAAAATCTATTCCTGCTTGACGGGCTGCCTTTGGTACCAAGCTTTTGGTTGTCATGCCTGGTACTGTATTGACCTCAAGTAATAAAAATTGTCCCGTCTCATCGCGCATCACATCAACTCGTCCCCATCCAGTTGCAGAAACACTGCGAAATGCATCGAGACAGAGCGTCGCTAATTGCTGCTCTTCGTCATCAGTGAGACCGCTGGGACAAAAATATTCAGTTGTATTATCTTGATATTTGGCAGCATAATCATAAAACTCGTGTGGCGTAACCATGCGGATGCTCGGGAGCGCAACGTCATCCAAAATCGCAACTGTGTACTCTTGTCCAGTCACATACGCTTCGAGTAACACCTCATTATCTAGTTCTAATGCAGTATTCACTGCTGCAATTAATTCTGCACTATTTTGAACTTTTGCCATGCCGATACTGGAACCCTCATGACTCGGTTTGACCATGATATTATGCGCAAATTCACATAAAATTTTGTTCGCTTCAGCTTCTTGTAGAGGCACGTTTACCCGCACAAAATTCGGCGTTGGCAATTGTCTTGCCACCCAAATCTCTTTGGTATGGATCTTATCCATAGCCAATGCTGAACCAAGTACACCAGACCCTGTATAAGGTATCTCTAAATACTCTAATGCACCTTGAATGGTGCCATCTTCGCCCCCTCGACCATGCAATATAATAAATGCCAGATCAATATTCATTGCTTGTAGTTCAGAGAGTGGTTGCACCGCTGGGTCAAACATTACATGTTCAATTTTTAAGGTTGATAACGCTTCGCACACTGCGCGTCCCGATGCTAACGAAATGTCTCTTTCAGCTGACTTGCCACCCATCAAAACAGCTACTTTCATGTGACTACTTCCTCTAAAACTGAACATATGTTGTCAACTGAATTCGGTGATGCAAACGTTTTTGCTTTATGTCCCATTTGCATTGTGAATGTCGGATCGTTTAATAAATTTTGTAATACAGTGCCTAAGTCCTGGATATTAGATTGCAATAAAGTTGCACTAGCACCTGCCAACGTTAGACTTTGTGCATTTTGGTATTGATGGTTGTCAACAGCATGTGGATAAGGGACAAAAATCGCCACTCTTCCAGCAGCTGCTACTTCGGCTACCGTTAACGCACCCGCCCGACAAATTACAATATCGTGTTCGGCAAATGCATTTGACATCTCGTCTATAAATTCACAGACCGTCACATCTGGCATATTAGCATAAGCCTTGGTTACGGCCTCAACGTTATTTTTACCCGTTTGATGGGTTACTTTACCGACCTTTAGATTGCGTAAAATGCTAGGCACTTCGGTATTCAGCACCTGTGCACCTAAGCTACCACCAACAATGAGAATATTATTTTGCAAAGGTGTCTGTAGCGGAGGGATTTGCCAAAAATCTTCACGTACTGGATTACCAACATAGCGGTACCTGGATGAACCGAAGTCAAAGCCTGTTAACGTATGTTTAGCTATTCTACTCAACCATCGATTAGTCATTCCAAACACCGCATTTTGCTCATGTAACACCAGGGGTAAACCATATAAATATCCTGCAACACCGCCTGGCCCGCTTGCGTAACCGCCCATTCCCAACATGACATCTGGTTTGACTTTATTGATTATTCGAAAGGCTTGCCAGACTGATCTTATGAGCATAAAAGGCGCAGCAACAGCCCGTAATAGTCCATTTCCTCTAAGCCCTTTAACTACTATAGGGTAGAAGGGAATATTGTGTTTGGGGACAATCTTCGCTTCCATTCGATCAGCCGTACCTAACCAAGCGATTTCCCAATTTTTTTTGGTTAAAGCATCTGCGACAGCTAAAGCGGGGAAAATATGGCCCCCAGTACCGCCAGCCATGATCAGTAACTTAGGCATCAGATACCTCGTCAGCATTTTGATCGTTCGGTTCTGTTTGCTTTTGTTTTTGCTGTTTGTGCTTCGCACGATACGTCGAACGATATTCAAAATCGATTCTGACCAAGAGCGCCACCGCAATGGCCATAATAATTAAACTTGAACCACCATAGCTCACCAATGGTAAGGTTAACCCCTTGGTAGGCAACATACCTGCACTGGCGCCAACATTGACTAGCGTCTGAAAACTAATCCAAATCCCTATCGCATAGGCAAGATAACCGTGATAAGGGAGTTGAGTTTGCAAGCATTTGTTACCGAGGCGCATGGCTTTAAAGACAAGTATAAAAATCAAAAGCAACAACGACATGAGACCGATATAACCAAGTTCCTCGGCGAGTATTGCCACAATAAAATCGGTATGTGCCTCGGGTAAGAAACTCAATTTTTGCAAACTATTGCCCAACCCTTGACCAAACCAGTCTCCTCGGCCATAAGCCATCAGTGACTGTGTCAGTTGGTAGCCAGACCCAAATGGATCAGCCCAAGGATCGAGAAACGCTTCAATTCGACGCATTCGATATTCTTTGGAAATGATCATTAGTACTATGAATACCAAGCCTGAGCAGACTAAAAAAACAAAGTTTATCACCTTTGCGCCGCCTAAAAACATCACCGCAAAGGTGGTTACAAATAGGACAATAATCGTGCCTAGATCCGGTTGTAAACCTAATAAGAAAGCGAGAATACTCAACATAACTACTGGTTTTAATATGCCTCGCCATGTCTCTTGGATTTGTTCATTTCGCCGCACCAGATAGCTGGCAAAAAACGCAAAAAAGAACAATTTTGCAGGCTCTGCTGCTTGGATATTAATTGGACCAATTCGGATCCAGCGAGTTGCACCATTGACATTATGACCAATAAACAAAACCGCAACCAACAAGGCCAACGCCGCAAATAACAATATAGCGCTGTGTTTATGCCATTGGGCAACGGGAATAGTTAATGTGATCATACCTGCAATAATGGCGAGCGTAGCAAAGACCAAATGGCGAATAATAAAAAAGTACGGATTATTGTATTTAGCGATCCCTTCAGGCATGGACGCAGATGCAACGATGACGATGCCCAAGAACATTAAGATGGCTGCTACGAGCAAAATACCACGGTCATATTCAACAGTGGGATGCTCATCATATTGTTCTTGAAACATCTGGCGTAAACTGAGTTGCATGTTATCCTCGGTCATACATTTTCATAGATTCTTTATCGGAGTTTTAAGGTTGCCAATCCGACCAAGACCAAAATCAACGATATAATCCAAAAGCGCACAATAACCTTTGGCTCAGGCCACCCTTTTAATTCAAAATGGTGATGAATCGGTGCCATGCGGAACACTCTTTTCCCGCGTAATTTAAATGACGCGACTTGAATAATGACCGACAGCGTTTCGATCACAAAAATTCCGCCCATAATCACTAGAACGATTTCTTGTCTCACTAGCACGGCGATTATACCCAGCGTGCCACCTAAAGCGAGCGAACCAACGTCCCCCATAAATACCGATGCTGGGTAAGCGTTAAACCATAAAAATCCAAGTCCCGCCCCAAATATAGCTGCACATATAATCACTAATTCACTGGCTTGAGGAATGTATGGGATATGCAGGTACTCCGAAAAATTTATGTTACCTGTGGCGTAAGCCATTATCGCAAGGGCGCCTGCAACCAATATAGTCGGTACAATGGCTAATCCATCTAGCCCATCAGTTAAATTAACAGCATTACTGCTGCCAACCACGGTGAAGTAAACCAACACAATAAACATCATACCTAACTGAGGCATAACGTCTTTGAAAAACGGGACAACTAACGCCGTTTGTTCTGTTAAAGTGGTGTTAGCGTATAAATAGACGGCGACCGCAAGTGCTATAACCGTCTGCCAAAAATACTTCCAGCGAGCAATAAGCCCCTTAGGATCTTTGCGCACCACTTTGCGATAATCATCAACAAAACCCACTGCACCGTAACCAAGTAATATTGTCAGCGTTATCCAGATATATTCATTACTGAGATCTGCCCATAATAAGACGCTGACACAGATCGTTGCCAGAATCAGTACTCCACCCATTGTTGGAGTACCCATTTTTTGTAAATGTGTTTCGGGTCCGTCATCGCGAACCGTCTGTCCAATTTGCAGTCGTTGCAAGGCCTTGATCATTTTCGGCCCAATCAGGATTGAGGCGATTAATGCAGTAAGAGCGGCTAGAATAGAACGCAGCGTCAAATAGTTCAGAACACTGAACCCGACGTCTAATTGCATCAACCACTCACTTAACCATATCAGCATGCGATTGCCCCATACTGCCTAGTTAACTTTCCCACAGGGGAGTCCTCCATAGCTTTGACCACACGTTCCATGCCTGAGGAGCGCGAACCTTTGACCAGAATCGTAATGTCATCATCTAGATGCATTACCGTTTTATAAAGTGAGTCGACTAGCTGGTCAATGTCACTAAAATGACTACCTTGACCATCAAATACTGTGCTTGCAGATTGACTTAATACCCCAAGCGTAAACAAATAATCGATGCCACAGTCTTTTGCATATTGTCCAACTTGCTCGTGATATTGACGCGATTTGTCGCCTAATTCTGCCATATCCCCTAACACCAATATCCGTATCCCCTGATACGCGGACAACAAATCAATTGCGGCATTCACCGAAGCGACATTGGCATTGTAAGAGTCGTCAATCAGGCGTACTTGCTCGGATAACTGTTTGACGGTAAGTCGTCCACCGACGTTGGTCATTTTAGCTAACCCGTCGCGAACATTTTCCAAACTCGCGCCTACATTAATTGCCAGCGCTGCTGCTAATAAAGCATTGCCAATATTGTGTAAACCTGGCTGAGTGAGTTGTATGTTCATCTCCCCGACTGGTGTATGCATGATGAAATGCGCACAACCATCAAACGCTAATCCAACTTGTGACGCAGTGTAATCTGCTCCCTCACCTGGCGCGTCCTTAATTGAGAAGGAATAATTTAATTCGTTATCTAATTTGCCTTTCCAAAAATCATAAAATTGATCGTCATGATTGAGCAATGCAACACCATCTTTTGCCAAACCTTTGAATATTTCCCCTTTCGCTCTAGCCACACCAAAGACACTGCCAAACCCTTCAAGATGTGAAGGCGCAGCATTGACGATCGTTGCCACATCAGGTTTTACCAAATTGGTGGTATAAGCAATCTCGCCCATGTGGTTTGCCCCCATCTCAATCACGGCAAATTCATGTTGCTCCTCTAAACGAAGTAAGGTAAGAGGTACACCAATATGGTTATTAAAATTACCATTTGTGGATAAAACGGCCCCGCATTCTTGTAATATGGCAGTGGTCATTTCTTTTACTGTAGTTTTACCGCTACTACCTGTTATCCCAATGGTTTTTGGGGATACTTTGCGTTTCACCATGGCGCCAAACTGGCCAAGTGCAATATTGGTATCATCTACCAGTAGTTCTGGAATACCTGCGTCGGTAGGCTCACTTACGATAACTGCTACCGCTCCCTTTTGACGCGCTTCCTTGACAAACGCATGTCCATTAAAATTTGGCCCGACTAAAGCTACAAAGCAATCTCCTGGCTGAATTGAACGGGTATCAGTACTCACTCCAGATATTGTGATATCACCTAAGCCTTCAGAAAACTCCCCATAAATTTTGGCAGAAAGACAATCAACGACTTCTTGAATTTTTACATTAACCATTATTCTTTACTCTTGTACAGGGTTTGAGGTATGGGCTAAATGACGCATGCTTTTGCTGTCATCTGGCGCAACATTGAGCAATTGCAATGAACCACTCATAATATTACTAAAGACCGGAGCAGCCGTATCTCCTGCGTAATAAAGATCACCACTGGGTTCATTGATCAGTACTACCACCACAAGCTGAGGGTCTGATACGGGAGCAAGGCCAGCAAAAATGTTGACATACTCTTCTCCGTAGCCACCGGCAACTGCTTTTCGCGAGGTACCGGTTTTGCCAGCAACTCGATATCCTTTAACTGATGCCTTTACTCCGGATCCGTTTTCTTGAGTCACACTCTCCATTAATTCAATGACATATTGCGTATTGGCCTGGCTAAAGGCGCGTTCTTCATCACGGATAAAGCCATCTTTTACAATTCTGAGATCTCGTTTTATTCCACCATTGGCTAACGTCGTATACATTTTTGCAAGTTGCGCAGTCGTTACCGATATACCATACCCAAATGATAAAGTGGCTAACTCAAAATCAGACCATCGACTGCGTTCGTGAAAAATACCGTGGCTTTCACCAAGTAAGTTCATTCCCGTTTCCGTCATCAACCCCATGTTGTAATACGTGTCTAACAAAAATTCTTTTTGCACAGAAAGGGCCAGTTTTGATGTGCCCATGTTGCTCGATTTTTGAATAATGGTGCGCAAATCAACTTCACCTAGATTTTTTGGATCTCCAACCCGTGAACCACCTAAACGCATCCAGCCTGGATGAGTATCAATCGTATCACCTCGTTCAACCGAGCCAAATTCAAGGGCACTCAATACCGCTAAAGGTTTTAGCACTGAGCCCGGTTCAAACGCATCTGTCACGACGCGATTGCGTACCCGATGAGAACCGATGTTACTGCGATTATTTGGATTAAATGATGGCCCGTTCACGAGCGCTAATACTTCTGATGTCTCAACATCAACAACGATGGCTGAGGCAGAGTAGGCTTGATACAAGGTCAGTGCTTTTTTGATTTCTCGATACGCCAGTGCTTGGATACGTTGATCAATCGTTAATGTGATATCCTTAGCTTTCTCGCCTTCTCGCTCTGTGATGATTTCAACCTGGCGTCCACGACCATCACGGCGAATGGTTCTTGAAGAAGGCTTGCCAGTCAGATGGTCATCATATAAGTATTCAATGCCTTCTATGCCCTCATCATCCACATTAGTAAACCCTAATACGTGGGCACTTACTTCTCCGGCTGGATAGTAGCGTCTTGACTCATTACGCAATGACACACCTGGTATATTCAATTCCTCAACGTATTCGGCCATAGCTGGAGAGACTTGACGTTGCAAATAAACAAAGCGACGTTTGGGATTACTGACTCGGCTAATTAAACTGTCTTTATCAGTATTTAGTACTTTGGCAAGTGCTTCCCAGCGTCGAGTGTCAGTCAGAGCGCCTTTTTCTGCAATGATTTTCGGATCGGCATATACGGCTCGTACAGGGATACTCACGGCTAATTCCTCACCGTGACGGTCAGTGATTAACCCTCGGTGAGCTGGCATATTACGCACTCGCTTAGTACGTGAATCGCCTTGTTTTATCAGTTGGTCAGGTTCAATGATTTGGATGTAGGCGGCGCGTGTACCCAATCCAGCAAACACCATCACTAAACCAAACATTACGACAAAATAACGCCAAGATTGAAAAGTTGGACGAACTTTTTTCTTGGCTTGGGTCCGTTTGACTGGTTTATTCGTCATAATGCTACTCAATTTTTACCACAATCTCATCAGTCGCAGAAGGACGATGCATATTCAATTTAGAATCAACCAATGCTTCAATTCGATTGTGCTCAGTCAACGCACTTTGCTCCAATATCAGATGACGCCATTCAACATCTAACTCATCTTGTTCCACCATGAGGGCTTCAAGTTCTCTTGATACATTACGGTTGGCGTCGGTACTCAAAATAATACCGAAAGCACTGAGTAACACACAGAGCACCAATAAAATTCTTAGTTTTTGCTCAAACAAGTCATTTAATACAGAGCTAAGTAATTGCATTTGAAACATTACAATTTCTCCGCAATACGCAACACAGCACTGCGCGAGCGAGTGTTGTGAGCAAGTTCTGCTTCGCTTGCTTTTATGGCGCGTCCGACTAAACGGAGTACTTTATCCGCATCGATCTCAGCTTGAGTAATGGGTAAATTAGTAGGAACATTTTTGCCCTTTGACTGCTCTTTCATGAAGCGCTTAACTAAACGATCTTCTAACGAATGAAAGCTGATAACCGCTAGGCGTCCACCTGGTTTTAACATAGCTACCGCTGCTTTAAGCCCTTCTCGTACTTGCTCAAGTTCACTATTGAGATACATGCGAATGGCTTGAAATGTTCTCGTGGCAGGATGTTTATGCTTATCCTTAACCGGCATCGCATCAGTCACTATTTGTGCCAACTGCAAAGTATGGGTAATCGGTGTATGAGTTCGAGTTTGCACAATCGCATGGGCGATGCGCTTACCAAACTTCTCTTCACCAAATTCTTTTATCACTTGACTGATGTCTTGCTCATCCGCAGTGGCAAGCCACTCTGCTGCGGTTACCCCTTTGGAGGTGTCCATTCGCATATCCAATGGACCGTCTCGCATAAAACTGAAACCGCGTTCAGCTTCATCTAATTGGGGCGATGAAACACCAAGATCCATCAATATTCCATCGACCTTACCGTGATATTCTTGGATCTCAGAGACCTCTGCCATCGCAGCGAACTCGCTGTGAATGATCTTAAAATTCGGTTCTGAAAAATGGTGATGAGCATACTCAATCGCACTCGGGTCGCGATCAAATGCAATCAATTGACCTGCAGTATTTAAGGCATTCAGAATTCCGCGACTGTGTCCTCCACGACCAAAGGTCGCATCAATATAAATTCCTTCAGAACCAATCGCCAATGCCTCAAGACATTCGTGATAAAGCACTGATGAATGAATATGCTGGCTCATATCGAAAAATCCTGTAAGCGTTCAGTCAATTCAAAATCACCGCTTTGTTCCATAGCGATATCAGATTCAATCTGCTTATGCCAACGTTCAGCGTCCCAAATTTCAAATTTGTTGAATTGGCCAACAAGCATAATTTCTTTTTCTAAATGGGCGTGTTGTCTTAGTGGGGATGACAGTAAAAATCGTCCATTGCGGTCGATTTCGCCTTCAGTGGCATAGCCCAAAAGCAAACGTCTGATGCGACGTTCATGTGGATTGGTGGTGGAAAGTTTGGAAATCTTGAGTTCGATGTCTTCCCATTCTGGAAGTGGGTAAAGTAGCAAGCAGCTTTGTTGTGTATCAACCGTACACACTAGCTGACCGTGACAATCATCCAACAAAGATTGACGATAACGCGTTGGTATCGTGACCCTGCCCTTACTGTCGAGATTAATTGCACTAGCGCCGCGGAACATTCCTCAGACCCTTTTCTACTTATGATTATTGAGACTTTTTTAAAAGTGACGCTTGTTTCAATTAGGAGTTTTGTTATTGTGATCCCTAATGATCCACTTTTTGCCACATTTACCCACTAATCTGCAGTTTATTGGGTTAGCTGATCCACGTCAAGCATAGTTCGTAAATTTTTGTACGAAAAGCATACAAAAAGCCCACAACACATTGTGCTATGGGCTTTTTTGATTCAGAAAAAATTTATGAGGATTTATTCTGCTTGTTGTTGAGCTTCTGCTTTGGCTTTGGCTGCGGCTTCTTGCTCAAGATTGACCACTTGAAGAGAGCGGATTGGCTGATCAGTATTGTTACTTAGCTCAACGATACGGTTGATTTGACCAAGAGATAGCATAATGGCGTAAAGTGCGCCCATGAAACCTTTTTTGTGTAAGTCAAGCACCACATCATCAGCAAGGTCGAACAACTTCGCTTCGTTTATTCCCATCATGCCTTTAACCGCTTTACGCTCACCAGATACAGTGACCATGCGCAACTCAAGTTCACTCAATAGATCTAATTCAACGACACGTTTTACAAATTCAGCGGTGAGTTTTTCACTATTGGCCAAGAAATCCATGAACTGCAATGATTGCTGTAATAATGGAGACGCTTCACCGTCTTCTTGGAAAAGCGCAGTACCGTCCGCGTTGATTAACGGAGAGTTCTCATCGATGAACAAACCAAGCTTATCTCCATCAGGGCGAATATCAAATGGATAACGCTGGATATTCATCGGAATGTGCGGAGCTTGCCATTTGCCTTCGTGAACATACAAGTTCTGGCCTTGCTCAACACCTAGCATCGCAACCGTATGCACGCTGTCATTACCTGAGTCTTTGATAAACACAATGGGGGTGCATGCAGCAAGCTGTGGAAATTCGCGAATGCTCGCCGCACTGATGTGAGCTTGAGCACTAAAGGTATAATCTTTACCCGTCAAAATCTTCGTGTCTTTGTGAACATTTTTGTCGAGTGGTACATAATTCATCGTCATGTTTTTTCTCTAATTTGATGTGACAGTATTTGTTTTGAATAGTACCAATTTATCTTCTTTGGGGCTAGACGAAACCTCGATTTGTTAAACATTTGTTGTTTTCACTCAGTATCTTGTCGATTTACTTTGTGACAGTGTTTATATATTCAACAAAACGATGTATTGATGAACAATCTTCGGTTGTGTTTTACCCTTTGTACTTTGCTTATGTTTGGGTGAGCCAGTCACTCGAAAGCGCCAATTGATACACTATAGAATAATAATAACGCCTAAGTAGGTCAAAAACGCGATACCTACATAAGGGAATGGAGAAGACCAAAAAGACAATGGCTTGACTTTTGCCTCTTTTGTCACCAACTTGCCCGAAGCGACATCGGCTTCGTGTTGCGCGAGCTTTTTACGCGCATAATAAAACTGAGCAATAATGGCTGCAAAAATACCAAAGGCAATACCTAGGTTAAATTCGTCATATAAATACACCGCATAAAAATACAGTAGAGCATAAATGGCGATGATGATCCAAAAAAACTGTCGCATATTATTATTCTCCTATTTGACGCTATTTAATAAGTAAAATTGCATCATTGCGATCATTTGCGCATGGATTGGATTGTATTCTGGGCTGTCACAATTGACGAGAGGATTTGGATCCTTTTCATTAATTTGCTGTACTTGCTGTTTTGTCAAAGGCACTGCAGCATGACACACTGCCATAGATTCTGCTATCTGGATTACAGTATGCTCTGCTACTGAAAAGGACAATAAACCTTCTACCCCAGCAATGGGGGTCACATTGTCAGACTGAGAGTGGGCTACAAATATCGGCAATTTTAGTCCGGTAGAATCGTGCAGCCCCGTGCGAATATTGCGAATAATATCCATCAATATCAGTGCTGCATGACTCGAAATATTCGGATATTTATAAGGGTTTGTTCCCGCTTCGGGATAATCACCATCGATCCGCTTACTCAACCACTTTGCAAACGGTATCTTACTTAAGGTTTCAGCATTATCGGCCAGAGCTAGCGCTCCAGAAAACAAGAGCAAACCTTTAGTCTGCCCCGGATACCTCAAGATATGATCAACCGCCAATGCACCACCGGTAGAAAAACCACCGACAACTATACCATTGCCTAAAGAGTTGCTAGCGGCGATGAGATTGTCTGTGTAATCACGCCAAATTTGGCGCAAGTTATTGTCGTGAAGAATCGACTCTGCGTTTGTTTTTAACCCATGGCCTGGAAGCAAGCCAACGACTACATTCATCCCGGCCTGATGTACCGCTTGCGCGACACTTTGCAAGTAAAATGGCGAATCACTTAAGCCGTGCAACAAGACGACTACGGGATGGTCAGTCGCCATTGAGCCATCAAACTGTCGGTGCCACAAGACAAATGGTGCATTGCCTGCGTTACGTAATTCTTCTGCACAAAAAACAAATTGCGCATCCGCCAAAGTTGGTTCATTGTGGCAAACTGTGGCGGTTAATGATGTGGCATGCAAATCGTAAAAACTATGAAGAAAAGATTCACTTGGTTGAGCGTAAGAAAATGTTGTACTCAAAACGAACAACAACCATAACCCATTCAGACCTTGCGACATTGAGCATCCTTAGTAGCTTCAACAACCCACTAAGTATACCCAATTCAGTCGTAATTAAACACCTACCCTTAAGTCATCTAGGTTGTATTTTTCAATCAAAGAATACAAAGTGGGTCTAGTCACCCCTAATAACTCAGCGGTTCGTGACATGTTTTGTTCCGCTTGTGAGTACGCTCTGCGTATGGCCTTGCTCTCTGCCGCTTCACGAACCGCTCTAAGGTTGAGGACTTTGGGCGTTGGAGCGGCATGGCCTTGTGGCAAAGAGAGATCATGAAGTTGCACCATTTGACCATCAGCCAAAATGACCGCTGATTTTAGTTTGTTTTGCAGTTGTCGAATATTGCCTGGCCAGTCATAACTTACCATTGCTTGCTGCGCCTCCTCGCTAAACCCTTTTACTTTTGACGAAAAATCTTCTGTGTATTGATTGAGGAACGTTTTCGCCAGGAGTAACACATCCTGTTCACGCTCTCTTAGCGGTGGAATATTAATGACCATTTCACCTACGCGATAATACAAATCTTTACGAAATGTTTCGTCTGTAACCATGGTTTGCAAATCTCTATGTGTTGCACATATCACCCGAATATCAACCGGGATCTCACTGCGTCCCCCTACTCGCTCGATGACTCGCTCTTGCAAAAAACGCAGTATTTTTGCTTGCAGACCAATCGGCATATCGCCAATTTCATCTAAAAATAATGTACCACCTTGCGCCGTTTCAATTTTGCCTAAGGTTGTTTTATTCGCACCAGTAAACGCGCCTTTCTCGTAACCAAACAATTCACTTTCTAGTAAATTTTCAGGAATGGATGCACAGTTGATTGCCACGAATGGCTTTTCTGCGCGAGACGAGGCTTCGTGAATTGAGCGAGCAAACACCTCTTTACCAGTACCAGACTCACCTAATAGCAAGGTAGTGATATCCGTTTTGGCAATCTTTTCAGCCCTACGGCATACAGCTTGAATACTCTCACTCACTCCAATAATCCCCTCCATAGCTGGCTTAGCATACTGTAAACGGCGGTTTTCAGTTTCCAAAGCTGACATTTGCTGAGCGCGTGCTACCAATACTTTGATAGTGTCTGAATCGATGGGTTTGTCATAAAAATCATATGCACCAAGCTCAATTGCTTTAAGTGCATTAGCTTTATCATTGTTACCAGTCACAACAATGACTTTGGTATGTGGAGCAAGAGCAATAATTTCTTCGAGGGTTTTAAGCCCTTCTGAAGCATTAGTAGGGTCAGGCGGTAAGCCAAGATCTAAAGTCACGACACTAGGCTCATGGCGACGAAGAGCCGTAATCGCTGATGCGCGGCCATCAGCAAATGCAAGTTCATAATCCGTCAAACACCATTTAAGCTGTTTTTGGATCCCTAAATCATCGTCTACAACGAGCACTTTGCTCATATATTCACTTCCTTGTCTTCAGCTGTTGTAGATTTATCGGCACTGATTGCGGGAATATAAAGTGAAAATACAGTGCCTTTACCCTCTTTACTCATTACCTCAACCCGCCCGCCAATATCTTCAATAAAATGTTTGGCATCATACGCACCAATACCCATGCCTGCATTGCCTTTGGTTGTATCAAACGGCTTGAACAACCTATGCTTGATGAATTCCTCACTCATACCACAACCGGTATCAGTAACCGTAAGCAATATGTGCTTTGGATCCACCGTTCTAACCTCTATCGCAATCGCTCCCTCGTCTGGAGTTGCTTGTTGTGCATTACTGACAATATGGTACAACACGTTTTGTAACTTATCGCAATCGCAATTTGCCAGCAAATCAGTGGTGATCGATAGTGTTGGTGTTGGCTGTAATGTCGCACATAGTTGATGAATAACTGTTTTTAATATAGAAGATAGGTCACAAACTTGCGCTGAAGTTTGCGCTTGAGTGTGTTTTTCAGTGAGCTGTTTGAGCATTTTTTGCATTCTTGCTTGAGTATGCTCAAGAGTTTCGAATGTATCTTCGATAAATTCAGGATTGTGTTTGTGTTGTGTCGCATTAGCCAGAATCAAATCGACTTGTGCCAAAATATTTTTCAAATCATGGACAACAAATGCAGACATTCGGCTAAATGCGGCAAACTGAGCATTTTCAGCCACCATATGAGAGGCTTCGTGGTGCAAAATAAAATTCGAGACTTGTGCCAATATGGCATTTAGGTAATCGCGCAACTCCCAATTGAGTGTTCGAAATACACTTTCAACTTGGTATATAGCCACTACGCCCCACAATGTTGATTCGTGATAAATCGGCATGATGAACTGTAAGCTTGATTGCTTTGCTTGAACAGGAGTTAATTCGATATTGGGATAGTGTTCAGGATGAACGATCAATTCTTTCAGGTCAACTATCCAAGGCTTATCTTGACAGTATACTGCAACTGCATTTAAGGCATACCAGTCCATGCTACATAAATGGATGTCTTCTGATGAGGCAACAGGTAATAACTCGTTATTTTTAAACTTACATAAAACGCCTTGGTCGTATTCAATTGACTTTAAGCACCCCTGCAAGGCTGTGTCATACACTTCATTGAGTTCCTTCTCTCCCACTTCCAAAATATTGGTTAGTGCAATCCAGCGTTCTCGATAATCAAACTGGTTGGCAAAGAAGTTTTTGGTAATAAATACTTTTACACGTTGTCTCAAATGAGCTGATGCCAACAAGACCCCCAATAAAAATAACGCCACAATTGCTAATACGATTTGGACCGATGTGCCCCATGTACCGCCTTGATATTTTATAACGTAACCAACTACTGCCATCAAAAACAGATACGCGCCAGCTACTAACAACAAAGTTGAGTGTAGGACAATTTCACGCGATACAAATATTTTGATCCCCCAATGCTCCATGCGTCGCATCGCCAAAAACATAAAGGGTAAAAACAAGGTGTAGACATACCCTTTTGCTGCTATAAAGTGAACGCCAAGATAGTTCACCATGCTGGCATTTGCATACGTCACAAACTCCAAGACATTGACCATTCCAAGAAAAATGACTAACGGCTTGAACGCCCATCTTTGCTCACCCACTTGACGAAACAAAAGTTCTAGTTGCAATAAAATCGTTAGCGCGCTAATCGTAAGTGCTAAAAAAATCCATTCCGTCAAACTTGGGTTAGCAATACTCAATACAATACAAAAAACAGGAGCAATAATAGCGAGGACAGTAGAGCGTTGCGCAAATACTTGCCGGACTTTATCAGCTTGATTATGCAACGCAGCACTCAACAGCAAGATCCAGCCGAGTTGCTTTAAGCTATCAAATAGAAGGTATTGTTGTAGAGTACTTTGAGGCACGATCCATGTAATATGTTGCAATGCCCACAATGCAGTTAGAAGAAAGGCTAATGCCAGAAAAAACTTTACGCGAGAGGGATTTGTCACTGTCAGTAGCAACAAAAAAAGCGAGGCAAAACCTGCAGCCGTTAAGCTAAATCCGATATTTCCAAACACTATTGCATCCTTGCATGGTTATTTATTCCTTTTGTAACACCAAACTCCCTATGGAGTATCCCGCACCAAACGAACAGAGTAAACTGTACTCTTGCGAAAGCAAGGAGGCTTGGTGCAAATGAAATGCGATAATTGAACCGGCCGAGGCAGTATTGGCATAAGTGTCTAGTACAATCGGGGCCTCATCTTTAGCTGCTTCTCTACCAAGTAATTTTTTAATGATTAGCGTATTCATATTGATGTTTGCTTGATGCAAAAACCATTTTTTCACGTCATTTGGTACTAATTGGTGTGCGCCTAAATGCGACTCAATATGCGCAGCGGCCATTGGGCAGACTTCTTTGAACACCTTTCTACCTTCTTGGTGAAATAACATATCGGCAGCAAACGGCGCTAAATCAGTCGCGTGATTTAGGTAACTAAAATTAGAACGAATATTATTAGAATATTGGGTGACGGCTTTGGTGCTCAAAATCTTGTGAACATGTGCTGAGCTAGCTGTTTCCGCTCTCTCAATGACCATTGCGGTTGCAACATCACCAAAAATAAAATGACTATCCCGGTCCTTATAATTCACCTGTGGTGAGACCAACTCTGGATTGATCACTAACACGGAGTTCGCCGTACCCGCCTTGACCATCTCAAATGCACGATGCACTCCAAACGTCGCAGCAGAACATGCTACTAACATATCAAAAGCAAACCCTTGAACACCAAGCGCATGTTGAATCTCTATTGCAATTGCAGGATAAGCTCTCTGAGTGTAAGCACAAGACACAATGATGCAATCGATGTCATTAGCGGACTTGTTGGCATTTACCAGAGCGTCTCGTGCTGCTGCAAGTCCCATCTCAGCTTGATGTGATAATTCATCATCTGCCCGAGGCGCAATCTTTGGGCGCATTCTATCAATATCGAGCGCGCCCTCTTTTTGGTATATATAACGAGAGCGAATGCCACTCGCTTTGTGAATAAAATCGGCACTGGAATATGGCAATGCAACGATGGTACCCGCTTCAATTGCCTCGGCGTTTTGTTGATTGAATTGTGCTGCATACCGATTATAGCTATCAACGAGTTCTTCATTACTAATTGAATGCTCAGGGGTAAAAAGTCCAGTTCCACTTACAACTACTTTTTGTTCCATAACTACCTAAATTTATGTTTTATTTAAGATTAACTGGAAACTGAAGGGATGCCAAATAATTATTATTGATTGGGCCAAAATATGGAGATTTTATGAGATGACGCAAAAGGCACGATTTCCATTGTTCCATCATACAAATCAAGAATGCGTTTGCAAGCATGCAAACCGGGCTGAGCCGCAAGGTAATGATTAGGAATATTTGCATCAGACCACAATCGTTTGAAATGCTTAATACTCTCTTCACTAAACCCAATCCCGCTATCACGGTAGTGAATCGTTGTGCTGTAGCGCTCATATTCAACTGAAATAATAATTTGATGTTCCTTTTGTTGGCTGTGACGTAACGTATTATTCACTAAAGCCATTAAGACCATTTGGCAGGAGGACCTAGGCAACTTAACGATGAGTTCAGAACATATCAGATGGCTCTTCTCAGGTAATTCGATCAGTTTTAGAATCTCATTGATGAGTTGTGGAAAAGAAAAAGTTTGCGACTGCTCATGCCGTCTTTGTATCTGAGAAAGCTGTGTTAATGTGTCTATAAAACGAGTTATTGCGGTACTGTTTTCTTGAATTTGTTTAAGTTGGTCTAATGCCAGATTATCCACGCTATTGGCAAAGTCCTCATAGATATAATTTGCTAGTCTCTGAATCTTATCAATTGGCTTCGCAAGTTGTTGTATAGACATTTTACTCAGAAACTCTATATCGTGTTGTGTTTGTTCCAACTGTTTATGCAGCAGTTGTTGCTCGGTAATATCCTTTGCGACACAAAAAATCACCAACTCTCCAGCTAAGTTGATCCGGGTTTTATTCGTAATGAGTGTACGAATCGCGCCATTGGGAAACGATATCGTTTCAACGACTTCTTTGTGTCCTTTAGCAAATGCATCTCGATCATCTTGAGTAAATGCATCAACTTCTTCCGGGAGATATTCCTCGAATGTAGTGTATCCAATGATCTTAGCGCGCTTTTCCTCTGGATAAAATTGTAAAAACTGAGTGTTGGCGAACAGGATTTCAAAACGGTTATTTTTCACAAATACCATATCATCAATGGTATTTACGAGAGTAATAATATCGGTCTTAGTGTAAATTAGTTCAATATCGTTATCTAAGGACCTAGTAGCGATTTGCTGCTGCGCATGCATTGAGATCGTTAATTGAAGCGCCCGATGCAATAATGAAAAGGTTTTTCGCTCTACTGCCGATAACGAACAATGCTTATTATTAATCACGAATAAACACCCTATGCAGTGTTCATCTTGATTGCGGATTGGGATCCCATGATAGTAATAAATTTCTTGAGAGAATTTGTCTTCGTAGAGGTCTCCTTGACGACAGCCAAACGGCATCATGATCTCATTAATTCTATTCTGTTTAATCGTTTGTTGAGTATAAAATTGACTGGGTTCAATTTTTGACAAAGCTTCATCAGAGGCAACGACCATTCTTAACTTCTCATGTTGCAATAGCACTACTCCAGCACCAGATACTCTAAGAAGTTCCATCGTTTCATCGACAGATAACTGTAAAGTACTCAGAAGTGTCGGTTCTATCTTCACCTCAAAGGTTTGTTGCTTCTTTTGCGGTTGGAGCAGGTTATGTGAAATCATAGTCTTCTCAAAATATTTGTATAAATATAGATGAAAAGTACAATAATTATTATTAGCTAAAAGTTTAAAATTGTTGGCTATTTGACAATAATGGAATGGGCATGACCTCTGCAAATAACGAAGCCAATGACGAAAACATTTCAGATCGCTGAGAAGTATTACGCCAAACCAAAGCTATTTCACGATATGCTTCATCGCCTGCAGAAACAGCACTTAGCTGGGTATTGTCCAAAATACCCTTGCGCTTGGCTAATTCCGGTATAAATGTGAAGCCATTTTGGTGTTGAGCAAGCTGGAGTAAGGTCAAAACGTTACTGGCAGCAAGGTGACTGACTTGTTCTTGATAGGCAATTTGACACGCGGATACCGCATGCTCAGTCATGCAGTGTTCTGCATGCAACAAAAAGACACTTTCACGCGGCAAGCTGGCAAAGTCAATTGGTTTAGGTAAGTGGGCAATAGATTCCTGACGTCCAACCAAGAAAAATGGGTCGTGCCCCAAGACACGATGGCGACAGTTTGGTATTGGATAAGGTAAAGCAAGGATTACCGCATCCATTTTACCATCGCTGAGCTGTTGCACTAGATTTGCAGAAGTATCCTCACTCAATGCCAGGCTCATCTGAGGATAAGTGTGTTCCGCGAGGGTCAATATATCAGTAAAGATAAATGGCGCTATGGTAGGTATTACACCAATAGAAACCGTAGACTGTTGCCATTGGCCTCCAGTATTGGCATATGCTGAAACTTCTTCTGCATGAGACAAAAGTTGCTTGGCTTGAGCAACTAAGTTTTCACCGAATCTCGTGAACACAAACTGCTTATTATCACGTTCGAGTATTTGCGATGCACATTGCTCTTCCAAGTTTTGAATGGCCGCAGATAATGTGGATTGCCCTATAAAACAGCGTTTGGCCGCTTTATGAAAATGTTGCTCCTCGTGCAAAACGACCAAATAATGCAGATGTTTCAAGTTCGGCCATTTCATCGTCCAGTCCTCAGTTATACACCAAACAACCACTTAAGGATGAAGAAAAACACAATCGATATTAAAGCACCTGTAGGTAATGTTACCACCCATGAAATCGCTATCTTCTTAAATGTCCCTAAATCGAGAGCCGCAATCCCTCTTGCTAAACCGACGCCAATTACAGCCCCAACAAGTGTTTGCGTGGTCGATATCGGCAGACCCGTGCCCGATGCAACAACGACGGTTGTTGCAGCTGCTAATTCTGCAGCAAAACCTTTAGAGGGAGTGAGATGGGTTATATTCGAGCCTATCGTCTTAATAACACGATGTCCAAAAAGTGCAAGCCCTGCAACAATGCCAATGCCACCAAGAGGTAATACCCACCATTCTAGAGGTGCGCTAGCATTAATCTGCCCACCTGAATTGACTACACTGATGACTGCAGCTAATGGTCCAATCGCATTTGCCACATCATTTGAGCCATGTGCAAATGCCATACAACAAGCGGTTAAGATCATTAAAATCGCAAAGATTTTTTCGATTGCTCGATTTTGTTCTTCACTTGAGGCGTTTTCTTTGAAACGAATACGAGATATTGCGTATTTCCCAATGATAGCGACACCTATTCCTATAACCACTGCCATAGTGTAACCAGTAACGGTATCAAGCCCTAAACCAACGTGCTTGAGCCCTTTTTTAATGGTAACCAACGACATCATAAAGCCGGCTAATGCCATGTAAATTGGGACAAATCGCTTTGCCGCAGCGATTGGATCCGCGGCATCAAAGATAATACGTTTGGCACTAATATACAGTAAATAGGCAATCACACCTGAAATAGCTGGCGTGATAACCCAACTCCCGACAATACCACCTACTTTTCCCCATGCAACAGCGTCTACACTGACCCCAACGGCAGTAAAACCGATAATAGCACCAATAATAGAATGGGTCGTCGACACCGGCCAGCCATAGTACGACGCCACGGCCAACCAAATACCCGCAGATAAGAGAGCAGAGATCATACCTAATACAAGATAATGTGGTATGTCGACGAAATAGGCCGTATCAATGATTCCTTTACGGATAGTGGAGGTGACTTCTCCACCAGCTAGATAGGCACCTGCAAATTCAAACACCATAGCAATGAGTACGGCTTGTTTTAGAGTTAAAGCTTTTGACCCTACCGATGTGCCCATGGCATTGGCAACATCATTTGCTCCTATGCCCCAAGCCATGATAAAGCCCACGCCAGCAGCTAATAAGATGAGTAATAAACCATAGGTTTCTAAAATTGTCACAGCTTAGCCTTTCGTCGGGACAAGTCAGATAAAGTGCGGATGATACACAAAAATTTTGTTCTATTATAGTTTATGTACGAAAAACTTAAGTTAAACTTTTATGACTTAATCAGTGCTTGGATTTTTTTCTGAATTTTTTTGCCACTATTATGACGCAAATCTTTTCCACCAGCTAAATAAACTAAGTATTCACAAAGGTTTACACAACGGTCAGCAATGCGTTCAAAAGAGCGAATGAGCGTATTAACATCGAGCCAATAATGAATATGCTGGACATTTTGTTGTATTTCTTGCTCAAGTTGTAAGCGCAGCTCGTTGTATTTTTCATCGATCAAACGCTCTAGAGCAAATATTTTCATGGTGGTTTTGAGATCTTGCCTAGCAAACGCATTAAATGTATCACGTAGGATAGTCTGCACATCTTGCGCCATATGTGTGATACCCAACTTAAGTTCGTCGCTGTAAACAAATTCAGTTGAATTAACAAATTGGGCTATTTTTTCTATTTCATCACCCATTCTTTCCAATTCTATTACCATTTTTGAGACCGTCATCACTAATCTCAAATCACTCGCAGTCGGGTTTCTGATAGCCAAAATACGCAAACATTCACTGTCTATTTCAACTTCCATTGCGTTAATTTTAACGTCATTTAAGATGACTTTTTCGGCCAGTTTGATATCGTGCTGCAACAATGCCTCTAAGGCATCTTGGTATTGCACCTCAATTTCGCCTCCCATGACCAGCACAGCATTGCGTAAATCTTCAAGTTCACGATTAAACGTTCGCGATATGTGTGAATTAAAACGCGTATTATTTGAAAAATTAGCCATAGCGCCCCGTAATATAATCTTCCGTTTGCTTGTGTTTAGGCTGAGTAAAAAGCTTGTCTGAATCTGCGTATTCAACCAACTCCCCCTGATGGAAAAACGCAGTGTAATCAGATAACCGAGCAGCTTGCTGCATATTATGCGTGATCATGACAATAGTGGTATTTTTTTTAAGGGTTTGCATCAATTCTTCAATATGTAAGGTAGCTAGAGGATCTAATGCTGAAGTGGGTTCATCTAACAATAAAATCTTTGGTTTTAATGCCAAAGCACGCGCAATCATTAGCCTTTGTTGTTGACCTCCTGACAAAATAGACGCAGAAGCAAATAACTGATCCTTAACCTCATCCCACAATACTGCACTCTTTAACGCTTTCTCTACGGCTTCATCAAGTTGACGTCGAGGAATTTGTTTTTGCAAGCGCAATCCAAATGCAACATTATCATAGATAGACATTGGGAATGGATTCGGTGTCTGGAAGACCATACCTACCTGAGTTCTCAGTTTGGCAACATGGATGTTTTTACTGTGTATATTTTGCCCATCAATGGTGATGCTTCCGGTGCAACGGTGGTTTTTGTTCAAATCATTCATGCGATTCATGCTACTGATCAAAGTAGTTTTACCGCATCCACTTTGCCCGATAAAACTGGTAATGCGATGCTTAGGGATCACCATGGAGATATCCCGCAAAACCGTTTTCTTGCCAAAGTAAACCGACAAGTCGCTTATTTCGACAGAAATATCTTCGGTACTAAGCTTTTTGAGAGCAGGTTTTGTACTTTTAAACAACTTAACCATTTAACTATACCTTTCATATCTGCGACGCAACTTGGCACGCAAAATAGCTGCCAACACATTCAAACTTAGAACCACTATAATCAAAAGTAAACAAATCGCAAACATCATTGATTGGCTGTCAAAGGTATTTGCAGAATGAAAGACGCTATCAAAAATCAATACGCCAAGATGCATGAACTGACGTTCAAGATGAAGGTAGGGAAAAATGTCGTCAACGGGTAAAGTCGGCGCGTAAATCACTGCACCAACCAGCAAAAGAGGGGCCACTTCACTGGCTGCTCGGGCAATAGATAAAATCGCGCCCGTCAAGATGTTTGGAGAGGCCATGGGTAAGACATTAAAACGAATCGCCTCGTATTTTGTGGCGCCTAATGCGAGTGCGCCATTGCGCAAAGTTTGAGGTACTTGTTGTAACCCTTCTTCTGTGGCGACAATCACAGTTGGTAAAGTCAACAGCGCCATAGTGATTGATGCCCACAAAATACCAGGTGTGCCAAAGGTGGGGCTCGGCAAGTTTTGCGCATAAAAAATTTGGTCTATCTGGGTCCCCAACCCCATTATGAACAAGCCCAAACCGAACACTCCATATACGATTGATGGGATCCCTGCAAGATTGATAATGATCACCCGGATTCCTGATACAAAATGATTATCAGGCGCATACTCATGCAAATAAATAGCGGTCAATACGCCAATTGGCATAACAAACACTGTCATCAAAAAAACCATCAGAACCGTTCCAAATAGAGCAGGAAAGATTCCTGCACTACCACTTATTGCTTGGTGATCACTCGTGATGAAACGCCAAAACTCCCCCATACTGAACCACATTTTTTCGCCAAATGACATCGCATTTGGCTGCCAAATCAACGCAATCTCCGATACAGGAAGATCAGCTGTCGCCCCATCTGAAAATTGGATAACCGTCCGGTTTTGTTGCTGCTTTTTTTGCAAATGTCTTTTTTGTTCGTGTAAGGTTTCTAATTCAGCTTGTAAACGTGCAAATACGGGTGCTGATAGAGGGATATTTTGCTCACTATATTGAGCGAACCGAAGTTCTAATGGATAAATTATTGTATTGAGCTGCTCAATTTGTTCGGTAAATGCGTTATTCTCATCTAAAAGCCTTTGCCAAGCTTCCTTGCTAAATGGATCGTCACCTAACATTAGACCTTGTGCAAAAAGCAAATTACCTGTTCGAGTTTTTAGCACAAAGGTTTGTTGGTGAAGCGTTATTTGCTGCTCAGAAAGCGCCAATCGACTGCTTTGTAACTCTTTCGCTATGGGGTCAAACCAAAATATATCTGTTTCCATGGCCCCGTGGTTTTGGACCATGCCTAGCACCGGCGAAGCAAAGCTAGAATGAGATACTTGGTAAATCGGCTTGACTGAAAAATGGGTCATTCCCTTACTGATAACAAGTAACAGAATGGATAATAATGAAACCGTCAACAATGCTGTAGCCACTAATGGAATGTTGACTGTGCAGAAGCGTTTAAACCAAGACATGGACATTATCATCTTTGCCCACCTCGAGCCTGTTGATTGATTCGGCGCAACCACTCAGCAAAACAATTGAGTACAAAGGTGAATAAGAACAGCATCAATGCCGTAAAAAACAACACAACCAGATGGCTATTTTGCGAATTTGCCTCAGGCATTTCAATTACCAAATTTGCCGTTAACGCACGCAGACCGGTAAACATTTCCCAATCCGCTATCGGTGTATTCCCGGAAACCATCAGCACAATCATAGTTTCACCAAAGGCACGACCAAAACCGAGCATAACGGCAGCCATTAGCCCTGGAAATGCCGTAAATAAGACAATTTGCAACAACGTTTGCACCTGCGTAGCGCCAAGTGCATAGGACGCTTTGATCATTGCTTTGGGCACACCGTTTATTGCATCCTCAGCCAAAGAAAAAATGGTCGGTGCAATACCTACGCCCAAACCCAGTGCAACGATAAGCATAATTTGATTACTCGGCGTCACACTTTGCACCCCATCCAATGATGAGAACCAAGTTCCGAAAACACTCGATAACCATAAAAAACAGAGTAAGCTCAGAACCACAATCAGTAATTCAAAACGAATAAATATATGTTCAAATTTAGAGCGTTTGCCTATCTGATATAGCACAGCGCAGACACTCATATAAATTGGCATGAACACAATAACGCTCACTACACTCCACAATATCCCAGCGGCAACATTAAACAAAACAGTTGCTGCAATCAGTCCTATAATGACAGCGGGGATAGACTCAAGCACTTCAATCATGGGTTTGAGCCAGGTTCTGGCACTAGTTTTGGCTAAGAATCCAACGTATACCGCTGCACCTAGAGAAATAGGTATAGCGACGACAAGAGCAATCGCTGCCGCTTTTAAACTGCCAATTAACAACGGCATAATATTGTATTTACGCAATTGATAATCTTGAGCTGGATTGGTTTGCCAAGCCATAGTGGCACTGTCATAACCGGGAAAAGCGTGTGGTAAAAATAATTCCTTAAACGTGACACTGGCTTCTAAATTAAGTACTGCAACCGTTGTGATTTCATCGCGAATGCGCAAATGAATAGCATCACGGTCGGCCAAATGTAATGACCCAGCACCTTCTAGTTCTATCCGAGTCAACTCTTCAGCCGTCACCAAATTAAGCATGACCAGCTCAGTGAAGCCATTGTTGTGTAGTAACAGATGAACGATGTTATGGATATCAGATTCAATGACTGCAACCAATGCTTGCTCATAACTCAGATCAAAAAGCTGCAGGGTTTGCAGTGGTTTATTTGCTTGCCAATGAACTCTTAATAATTGTTGAGGCTCTCTATCCTTAGCGACAACAAGGTAAAATACGTATGGTATGTTACTTGGAAATATCTCAGTAACTTCGATAAAAGGAGTTGCTGACACGAATGTATCTGCATCAAATAATTCTAATTGACCCGCTGTGTATTTGAGTGTTAGACCTGTTTTGCCATTCGTGTTTGTCGCTGTTGCATCTATGTCCTGTTGTTCCATCGCTACCAATGGTTCGGCTTTGAGCTCATAGTTTGGGGTAGTAATTACTGGAAATGAACGAATGACCAATGTTGCAATTAGAATAAGAAAAGAGATAACAACGACGAATGCGCTAAATGCAGATAAAAAATAGAACGCATTAGCCTTGCGAAACCGAAATAGATGCTGTGCGAACCCGAGGAAATGCATACGTAGTTAGTGTTTTTTTTAATAAGTCTACCCCAGCATCTAGTACGACACAAGAATCGACAAAGATAACGAATTAATTTTCTTAAAATTGTCATATAATCAATGTATAAGGATAAAGTTTTCACTGCATAAAAAGAGTCATGGACAATCTATCAATGTATTACCCAAAAGAACTTAGTTGGCTCGCATTTAACGAGAGAGTTCTGCAAGAAGCTTCAGATACCAACAACCCAGTTGTTGAGCGTTTGCGTTTTCTAGGCATATATTCAAATAACTTAGACGAGTTCTTCCGCGTTCGTGTAGCCGAATTAAAGCGCTCTATTTCGATTGCAGAATCGAATGACTTATGCGTTGAGGCCGAAGAAAAAAGAGCACTGTTAGAGCAAGTACAAGCAAGAGTGCTTAAGTATTCGCGTCAATTTGACAAAATTCATAAAGATATCATTAGTACTTTAGAACGTTACAACATTCACCTTGAGAAGACCGAAACGATATCGGCGTTCCATCGCGAGTGGATAGAATCTCTATTTTTTAACAAGATTTTACGTCACATCGCTCCTATCTTGGTCCATAACAAGGTTGACTTATCACAACGTTTAAATGGCAATGCATTGTATTTTTATGTCGCGTTGAAAAGAGCCGAACGCGCTACAAAATACGCCGTTGTGCAAGTACCAACCGAAGAAATATCTCGGTTTATCCTGCTGCCTTCGACTAAAAGCAAAAAAGAAAAACGCATTATTTTACTCGATGATATTGTCAAAATGTCGATGTCTACGATTTTCAAAGGCTTTGTGCCATTTGACGAAATCGAAGCCTATTCATTCAAATTGACCCGAGACGCTGAATACTCAATTAATGATGAAATCGACGAAAGTTATGTTGAAAAAATGTCGGAAAGTATGAAGCAGCGTCTAATCGCTGAGCCTGTACGAGTCATACACGACTTCAACATGCCAGAGTATATGATTTTAGATTTGGCAAAGCGTCTCAAAATCAAATCATCTGACACCTTACAAGAAGCTGGGTATTATCGAAATTTCCGAGATTTTATTGGTTTTCCAAATGTCGGGCGACAATACTTAGAGCACCCAAAACTCCCAGCAATAAGCTCACAACAATTCAACAACTTTGATACTGTTTTTGATGCTATTACCCATCATGATGTTCTTTTGTATTACCCATATCATCGTTTTTTACACTTTACTGAATTCTTACGCCAGGCGGCATTTGATCGCAAAGTGACTCACATTTATATCAATGTATATCGTCTTGCTTCGCAATCACGAGTCATTAACTCCTTGATTGATGCCGTAGATAATGGCAAAAATGTAACGGTTGTCGTAGAACTTCGGGCTCGCTTTGATGAAGAAGCCAATATTGAATGGTCTAAACGAATGAAGGATGCCGGCATTAAAGTGGTGTTCGGTAACCCCAACATCAAGATCCACTCCAAGTTATGTGTGGTTTCGCGCGAAGAGCGAGGGGTTAAACAGCACTATGCACACTTTGGCACGGGTAACTTCAATGAAAAAACCGCCAAAATTTACACCGATTATGCGTTGTTTACCAAAAACCAAGACTTAGCCCAAGAGGCTTTGCAGGTATTTGATTTTATTATCAACCCGTATCGCAATGTGAAATTCCAGCACTTGCAAGTTTCTCCGATTAATACGCGAACCAAAATTCAGTCCCTAATCCGTCAAGAAATTCAAAATTTAAATCAAGGATTACCCTCGGGTATTACCCTAAAAATCAATAACTTGGTTGATCATGAGTTAATTGATGACTTGTACCGCGCGTCTCAAGCAGGCGTCAAAATCAGAATGATCATTCGTGGTATGTGTGCATTGCGCCCTGGGGTGCCCGGTTTAAGCGAAAACATTTCTGTTATCAGTATCGTCGACCGCTTTTTAGAACATCCTCGAGTAATGATTTTTGAAGGGGGCGGGGATAAAAAAGTATTTATCTCTTCTGCCGACTGGATGACTCGTAATTTGGAAAAACGCATCGAAGTCGGTTGCCCTATTTACTCAGAGCGCCTACGCCAGCAAATTACGGATATGATTGAATTGCATTTTAGAGATACGCTAAAAGCGCGTGTGATTGACGCTGAACAAACCAATGCCTATGTAAAACGCGGGAATCGCCGTTTTTTACAATCACAACTCGAGACTTATAAGTACTTGCAAGCGCTAGAAGAATTACCGTATTATCAAGAAAATATTCAGACGGCAGATTAACCTTGGCGTTACCTGAAGACATTGTCCAAGAGCTCAACGAAGCGCAGTACCCTCACATTGCAGCTTTAGATTTGGGCTCTAACAGCTTTCATCTTGTTATCACACGCATCGTGTCAGGCTCTTTGCAAATTGTGCATCGCATCAAACAACGCGTCCATCTGGCTGATGGGTTAGATAATGAGGGCTTTTTGTCTCAAGAAGCGATTGAACGAGGCCTAGATGGCCTTAAAGTCATGCGCGAAAGTCTGCAAGGGTTCAAGCCTGAACAAGTGCGTATTGTGGCCACGTATACCTTGCACAAAGCGCGTAACACACACGAGTTTATCTCGCGAGCCAAGCGTATATTACCTTACCCTATAGAAGTGATTTCTGGCATTGAAGAAGCTCGCTTAATTTATTCAGGTGTGGCGCATACTGAACACGATGAGGGCAGACGTTTTGTCATCGACATCGGTGGAGGGTCAACAGAATTCATCATTGGTAATGGTTTTCAACCTTTAGTATGTCGTAGTACGCAAATGGGCTGTGTGTCCTTTAACAAACGTTTTTTTCCTGACGGGAAAATCAATAAAACCCGATTTAAGCAAGCGATTACTGCGGCGAGACAAACCCTGAGTCTGATTGTAAACCATTATTCCTACATAGGTTGGGACAACTGTATAGGCACCTCGGGTACCATCAAAAATATTTTGCTGCAAATCACCTCTCAACAAGAGTCTGAATTTGCCAAAATCACGTTAAACGATCTGAAACGTCTGCGCGATGAGGCAATTCAAGCTGGCCATTATGAGCAGCTGAGTTTGGGTGATGCAAACGCTGATCGTGCATCTGTCTATGCGGCTGGTTTGGCTATTCTCATCGGGATATTTAAGAGTTTTTCGATTACGTCGATGCGTTTCGCAAGTTCAGCGTTACGCGAAGGCGTCATGTATGAAATGCAATCTGATTTGTGGCAGTCACAAACTCGAGAACGCACTATACAGGCTTTGACCGAACGCTATGCCGTTGATGTTGCACAAGCCAAACGGGTCATGCAAAGTACCCATTATATGTTAAGCCAAGTACCTCACAATTGGTTGTGCCGCCGTGAAGCGCTCAAAAACATGCTCGGATTTGCGTGTTTATTACACGAAACAGGTATTGCAATCAATTCAAGAGGCTATCATCGTCATTCGGCGTACATTATTGAACATTCTGATTTACCCGGATTCAATCTAGAGGAGCAAGGCTTACTCGCTCTTTTAGTCAAGGCTTGTCGCAAAAAAATTAAGTTGGAGCTGTTTCCCGCTTTTGAGCAATACAGTTCTGATGAAGTCATTCGAATGCTGACACTTTTGCGACTGAGTGTGTTATTAAACCAAAAAAGACAAGACGGTATATTGCCTAACTATAAGATTAAGTGTGAAGGCAATCGCATCGAATTAAAGTTCGCCAAAAGCTGGCTCAAAAACAAACCTGTATTCACTGCAGATCTTGAAAGAGAGGCGCATTGGCTGCGCCTCATCAACATAGACTTAAAACTATCTTAAGCAATCGATGCTTGATAGATCGCTGCAATCGCGGCATCTAACGTTTGGTTGAACTCGGCATCACTTTGTTGCGCACTCAAGCCTTGTGTCAACGCACGAGAGAAACTCGCGATCATGCCTGGGTTACGAGACAAGCGTGCATTGGCTTCATCACGTGAATACCCGCCAGACAATGCGACAACCTTTACCACATTTGGATGGTCAACACATGCTTGGTAGAAACCATCCGTCTCAGGCAAGGTGAGCTTCAACATCACAAGTTGGTCCGAGTTTAAGTTATCCAGTTGCGCAATCAACGCGTCTTGTAATAACGCTTCACATTCCGATTTGGTCGCACTATTGATGTCCACTTCAGGTTCAATGATCGGGACTAAGCCAGCAGCTATGATCTGCTTGCCAACACTAAACTGTTGAGCAACAACTGCGTTGATACCATCAGCGTTTGCTGACTTGATCACAGAGCGCATCTTGGTGCCAAAGACATTTTGTGCATTGGCTTTGGCAAGTAACGCGTCTAATTCAGGCATTGGCTTCATTAATTGCACGCCGTTGGCTTCCTCTTCAAGACCTTTATCAACCTTCAAAAAAGGCACAACGCCTTTTTCTTCCCAGAGATAATTAGCAGAAGATTTGGCATTGATTTCACGGTCTAGGGTGTTTTCAAATAAAATCGCCCCAAGTACTCGCTCACCGTTGAAAGACGCATCGGTGATAATACGTGTGCGCATTTCATGCACTTTTGTGAACATTTCATCGTCATTGCTGTAGGCATCTGCTTCGACACCATACAGAGCAAGAGCTTTAGGGGTTGAGCCGCCACTTTGATCAAGGGCTGCAATAAAACCACGGCCAGAGCGTACTTTCTCTAGCATAGTAGATTGGACTGAAGACATAGCGTCTACCTCCGATGTAGGCCTCTTTTGTGAAGAGGTGTAGGGTTACAGATTCGCTTCCATTTCACTGTTTTATATTATTATTTTTGTGATATGTGGAAGCGGTTTGTTTAGAGCAATTCTTATCGGTCTAAGATGGCTACTGCCGGGAGTGTTTTACCTTCTAGAAATTCTAAAAACGCACCGCCTCCAGTAGAAATATAGGACACTTTTTCAGCAATGCCAAACATATCTACTGCAGCCAGGGTATCACCACCACCAGCGATACTAAATGCATCACTTTCTGCAATCGCTTCGGCTATCGCTTTGGTACCCGAAGCAAAAGGGGTAAGTTCAAAAACACCAACCGGACCATTCCAAACTATCGTACCGGCATTTTTCAAAATTTCACATAACTCATTAGCTGTATCAGGACCAATATCAAAGATCATATCCGAATCAGCGACCTCTGATACCGACTTGGTTTCAGCTAACGTACCGGCGTTAAACGCTTGTCCAGTCACCACATCTGATGGTACTGGGATTTTGCCACCTGCCGCATTTGCTTGGGCTTGTAGCCGTTGTGCTTCGGCAACGAGATCAGCTTCATACAATGATTTCCCCACATTATTCCCTTCTGCAGCAATAAAGGTATTAGCAATACCGCCACCGACAATAAGTTGGTCAACTTTGCCCGCAAGACTGTCGAGTACCGTTAACTTAGTGGATACTTTAGAGCCACCTACAATGGCAACCAATGGACGCGCAGGGTTATCTAAGGCTTTACCCAGTGCATCCAGTTCTGCTTTTAACAGTGGTCCGGCACAGACTTCTGGAGCAAATTTGGCCACGCCATGAGTCGATGCTTGCGCGCGGTGTGCAGTTCCGAATGCATCCATCACAAATACATCACATAACGCAGCATAACGCTTAGCTAACTCATCAGAGTCTTTCTTTTCGCCTTCGTTAAAGCGCACATTTTCGAGTAATGCGACTTGCCCTGGAGCAACACTTGCTGCATCTAAGTCCGCTACCAAACTCACTGATTGACCTAAAGCCTCAGTTAAATAATCCGCTACAGGTTGCATTGAAAGCTCGCTGGCAAACTCTCCCTCAGTGGGGCGTCCCAAATGGGACATGACTAATACTGCTGCGCCGGCCTCTAAAGCTTGTTTCAACGTAGGTAGAGATGCGCGTAAACGTGCGTCTGAGGTAATCACGCCGTCTTTTACGGGCACGTTAAGATCTTGACGAATTAAGACGCGTTTGCCTTGTAAATCCAATTCTGACATCGCTTTGATAGTCATGTTACTTCCTTCACTTTTGGGTAAATTGATAAAGAGAAAATGCCGTATCCAACATACGGTTAGCAAACCCCCATTCGTTGTCACACCAGACTAAGGTTTTGATCAGTTTGCCGTGACTGACACGAGTTTGTGTGCCATCGACAATACAAGAATGTGGGTCATGATTAAAGTCAACCGACACAAGCGGGGCTTCTGTGTAGTCGAGGATGCCGGCTAATTTGCCAATTTTGGCCTGTTGAAAAACTTGATTTACCTGCGCAATCGTTACATCCTGAGCCACCGTAACAGATAGATCCATTGCGGTGACATTGATCGTCGGAACCCGCACGGCAATCGCTTCAAATTTGCCGGCAAACTTCGGTAATATCCGTTCAATCCCCTGTGCGAGACGCGTATCAACTGGGATGATGGATTGACTCGCGGCTCTGGTACGGCGCAAATCAGGATGATAGGCATCAATGACTTGTTGGTCATGCATTGATGAGTGAATAGTCGTTACGGTACCACTTTCTACACCGAACGCCTCATCCAATGCTTGGATAATGGGGACAATACAGTTGGTTGTACAAGAGCCATTCGATACGACCACATCATCCACGCACAAAGAATCGTGGTTAATGCCGTAAATAATAGTGTTGTCTACGTCGGGTGATCCCGGTTCTGACAGCAATACACGTTTAGCGCCTTGATGTATATGCATCTTGGCGTGTCTAGCTTCTCCGTAAAGACCAGTGCATTCTAACACAACATCCACACCAAGCTCGCCCCAAGGGCAAGCAGATATTTGGGATTCTTGCAATAATGCTATTGCATCAGTACCTACATGTAATACAGGGGAATGAGTCGTATCAAGGCGCACAGGAAGCCCAAAACGGCCGTGCGCAGTATCGTATTGTAACAGATGCGCCATGCCCTCAGGCGCAGCAACATCGTTTATCGCAACCACCTTGATGGCTTGGTGACGGCTAGATTCGTATAGGGCGCGTAATATGTTGCGCCCGATCCGGCCAAACCCATTTATTGCGACTTTAAGCATTAGAATTACAAATTATTGGCGGCGGCTACAACTGCATCCACTGTAATGCCAAAGTGTTTGAATAATTCGCCTGCCGGCGCTGATTCACCAAACGTATCCATCCCGATGATTGCACCGTTCAGACCAACGTATTTGTACCAGCTATCTTTGGCTAAAGCTTCAACAGCAACACGTTTGGTTACTGCTGCAGGTAATACCGATTCTTTATATTCAGCTGATTGAGCATCGAATACATCAGTTGATGGCATTGAAACAACCCGCACTGCTTTGCCTTGTTCAGTTAATTGTGCAGCGGCATCTGTAGCGAGTTCCACTTCAGAACCCGTTGCGATCAAAATGATCTCAGGTGTACCAGAGCAGTCTTTCAAGACATAACCACCGCGACGAATCGCTTTGACTTGCTCTGCGGAACGCGGCTGCTGTGCACAACCTTGACGAGTAAAGATCAGTGTTGTTGGGCCATCTGTTCTTTCAATTGCAGCCTGCCAAGCGACGGCACTTTCGACTTGGTCACATGGACGCCAGTTGTCTAGATTCGGAGTAGAACGCAATGCCACAAGCTGCTCGACCGGTTGGTGTGTTGGTCCATCTTCACCAAGACCAATTGAGTCATGTGTGTAAACAAAGATCACCGGTTGTTTCATTAATGCCGCCATGCGAACCGCGTTACGAGCGTATTCCATAAACATCAAGAAGGTCGCGCCATAAGCTTTAAAACCGCCATGCAAAGCAATGCCGTTCATCATCGCTGACATACCAAATTCACGTACACCGTAATAGACGTAGTTACCCGATGCATCATCGGCAGTAAGCCCCTTAGAGCCAGACCATAAGGTCAAATTTGAACCGGCTAAATCGGCTGAACCACCTAACAATTCAGGTAATAACGGACCATAGGCATTTAGAGCATTTTGCGATGCTTTTCGGGTTGCCACATTAGCCGGATTTGCTTGTAATTCATCAATGTATTGTTGTGACGCTTTAGCCCAGTTATCCGGCAAAATGTTATGCATACGTCTATTGTATTCAATGGCTAGTTCAGGATAGGTTTCAGCATAGGCAGCGAAGAGCTCTTCCCATGCTTGTTGCGCTTTGGCACCTTTGACCTTGCCATCCCAGCCTGCGTAAACCTCATCCGGTACGACAAACGCATCATGCTGCCAACCTAGCTTAGCACGCGCGGCTGCGATTTCTTCTGCACCGAGCGGCGCGCCATGACAAGATTCAGTACCTTCTTTGTTTGGTGCACCAAAACCAATGATGGTTTTGCAACAGATAAGGGTTGGTTTTTGGCTTTCAGCTTGTGCCGTTCTGATTGCACTTGCTACTTGTGCCGGATCATGACCATCAACATCAGCAATGACTTGCCAACCATAAGATTCGAAACGCTTAACGGTGTCATCTGAGAACCAGCCTTCCACTTCACCGTCGATTGAAATACCATTGTCGTCCCAAAACGCAATAAGCTTACCAAGACCTAGGGTACCTGCTAGTGAGCAAGCTTCGTGAGAAATGCCTTCCATCAAACAGCCATCACCTAAAAACGCATAAGTGTAATGGTCAACAATATTATATTCAGGACGGTTAAATTGCGCTGCTAGGGTTTTCTCAGCAATCGCCATGCCTACCGCATTGGTAATTCCTTGTCCTAGCGGTCCAGTAGTTGTTTCAACACCTGGAGCGTAGCCATATTCTGGGTGCCCTGGGGTTTTAGAGTGCAATTGACGGAAGTTTTTTAATTCTTCAATCGGCAAAGCATATCCAGACAAATGCAACAATGAATAGAGCAACATCGAACCGTGGCCATTGGATAAAATAAAGCGATCGCGATTCGTCCACGCTGGGTCTGCAGGATTATGGGATAAAAAATCACACCATAAGACTTGTGCAATATCCGCCATTCCCATCGGAGCACCGGGGTGACCTGAGTTGGCTTGTTGAACGGCGTCCATACTCAAAGCACGGATTGCATTGGCGAGTTGTTGCGGTGAAGACATTAAATATCACTCCTGAGGTATTGCATCTGGTCGATTGACTAAAGTTAAACTTAATCTTTCAAAAATTGTAAGCATTTTCCCTTACCCTTTGCACAAGTGCAACGTCTATTCGAGTGGTCAGAGGAAAAAAGCTTACTTTTCAGACCAATATATTAAAGAGTATGAACTGAAGAGAAGAATGACGCGTATAAAAGTAATACAAATAGACATATAGACGTCTAGATGGAAAAACTGTTAAACTAGACTGGTTTATAAGCATAACTATAAAATTTTAACTTTATTAAGGTGTAGTCCAAATCATGGCACAACATTTATTTACGTCAGAATCTGTTTCAGAAGGCCATCCGGATAAGATTGCCGACCAAATCTCTGATGCGGTATTAGATGCGATCCTCGCAGAAGATCCTACCGCACGTGTTGCCTGCGAGACATTTGTCAAAACCGGGATGGTCTTAGTCGGAGGTGAAATTAATACTCACGCTTGGGTCGATATTGAAAAAATCGCTCGAGATACCGTGCGCGACATCGGCTACGTCAACTCTGAAATGGGCTTTGATGCAGACTCATGTGCGGTGTTAAACGCAATCGGTAAACAGTCATCCGATATTAACCAAGGTGTCGACCGTGGTGAGCGAGCAGAACAAGGCGCAGGCGACCAAGGGCTTATGTTCGGTTTTGCTTGTAATGAAACGCCTGAATTGATGCCAGCTGCGATCATGTATTCACACAAATTGGTTAAACGCCAAGCTGAAGTTCGCAAGTCTGGACAGCTACCTTGGTTACGCCCTGATGCCAAATCACAAGTCACTCTGGCCTATGACAACGGTAAACCTGTTGGCATTAATGCTGTGGTTTTATCGACTCAACATTGTGATTCAATCACTACAGCTGACTTACGCGAAGCCGTAATGGAAGAAATCATCAAGCCGATTCTACCTGCTGAATTGATTAAACCTGATACTCTGTTTCATATTAATCCTACTGGCCGTTTTGTGATCGGAGGTCCAATGGGCGATTGCGGTTTGACTGGACGCAAAATTATCGTCGATACCTACGGTGGTATGGCGCGTCACGGTGGTGGTGCGTTCTCTGGGAAAGATCCTTCAAAAGTCGACCGCAGTGCGGCATATGCTGGACGATACGTGGCTAAGAACATTGTTGCAGCGGGTCTTGCAGATAAATGTGAAATCCAAGTTTCTTACGCCATCGGCGTGGTGGAACCAACGTCAATTAGCGTCGATACGTTTGGGACGGGTAAGGTAGCCGATGACGTTATCACACAGTTGGTGCGTGAACATTTTGATTTGCGTCCGTATGGTCTGATTGAAATGCTAGATTTAGAGCGGCCTATCTACTTGCCAACTGCGGCTTACGGACACTTTGGCAATGAAGCGTATCCTTGGGAAAAGACTGATAAAGCGGATTTACTGAAAAGCGTATTATAAACTTGCTTAATCTATGCAAATAACAGACGATACAAGAAAAACAATTTCCATTCATAAGTTAAAGGATGATTTATGCGGTTATTAGCCTCCATCTCTTGTGTCGTTTTATCTTTATATTTGATAGCAGGGTGCACAACCTCTCCAACTGGCCGTTCGCAACTCAATCTATTTGGGAATACTTTAGATAAGCAGGGTGTTGCGGCGTTCACAGCATTAAAACAAAAATTACCCACTAGCACCAACCCTTCTACTAACCAACTAGTTCAGTGTGTGGTAGATTCTCTCACGCCTGTTGTCGATGCAAAATACTCTACACAAAACTGGGAAGTAGTTGTATTTGATGATGAACAAATTAATGCTTTTGCGGTGCCTGGTGGCAAAATTGGAGTGTATACAGGGATCTTAAATGTTGCGCAAACTCCCGACCAACTAGCTGCTATCATTGGCCATGAAATCGGCCACGTTATTGCACAACACGCCTCAGAGCGCGCCTCCATTCAACTAGGGACACAAGCGTTTTTACTGGGTACTCAAGTGGCCATGCAAGCCAATGAAATGAGTGTTGCGGAACAACAAACTTACATGAGTATTCTTGGCTTAGGAACGCAAGTTGGTGTGAATCTTCCCTACTCTCGCACGCATGAATCAGAGGCAGATTTAATTGGCTTAGAATTAATGGTGCTAGCAGGCTACAGCCCTTATGCTGCAGTGGAACTATGGCAAAATATGAGCGCGGCCAAAGACAGCCAAAAAGTGCCTCCCGAGCTACTTTCGACCCATCCAAGTGCAGGGACTAGAATTAGGGATTTGCACAATGCAATCCCTAAAGTGGCAAAGCAATATGCTGGACAAATTAAAAATAATAACTGCTAGTTGCAGTTATTATTCTGATTTGTTTAGATGCACATCCATTTGCGGATACGGGATGCTGATGCCCTCTTGATCAAAGCGCAGTTTGACTGCCTCTATAAAATCAAATTGCAAGCCCCAATAATCGCTTGATTTGACCCATGGACGAACGACAATATTGACCGAACTGTCACCTAACGACCCAACGGCCACAGTATATTTTGGGTCTTTTAAAACTCGGTCGTCAGCGTTGAGCATTTCTTCAAGCACCGCTTTGGCTTTTTTCAAATCATCGTCATAACCGATACCGAATGTCATATCCACTCGACGAGTCGGTTTGGCGGAGAAATTAGTGATGTTACCGCCATAAATCGCTCCGTTTGGCACAATGATTTCTTTGTTATCTGGCGTATTCATAATGGTGGAGAAAATCCCAATACTCACAACAGAGCCGGCAACGCCACCGGCATCGACAAAATCACCCGATTTGAACGGACGGAACACTAATAACATGACACCTGCTGCAAAATTTTGCAGTGAACCTTGTAACGATAAACCGATAGCCAAACCAGCAGCACCTAAAATCGCCACCAATGAAGTTGTATCTACGCCTAACTGATCCAAAGACGCAACAATCACAAACAACATGAGTACCGCTTTGAGAATCGACTTCAAAAAGTCCATTAACATATCGTCATATTTGGATTTGGCCATGATTTTGCCAAACACATTGACCAAAACACCCACGACCATTTTACCAATAATATAAATTATAATCGCTAGGACAATATTAATGCCCCAAGGCAAAGCATAAGTATCTACGAAGTTTTGCACATCGAAATTTGCCACAACGTCTGTTGCAGATGCTATTTTTTCGTTGACATCAGTTGAAGCCGTTTTTGATTCTGATGATGCGTCTTGAATAAAATTTTGGGTGGAATGTACCATTTATCCTTATCCCTAACATGTTGTAGAGGTATTCTATTTCATACAATAAACTGAAAAATTTATTATGCAAATAAGGACCTATGAAAACTTAGAAAAATTTTCACCTCATACTGGCAAAACCACACACAATCCCCTCCAGTCATGAGTTTTTCATCAACTGATAAACCCCTGAGTCAAAAAGTCCAACGTCACCGAACAAAAAATTAACTACAGTACTATTTTACCGGACATGGGTTAGGTATCATTACACAAAAAGTTATGGCATCTTGCATTTATGAGAATATCTCGTTTTTTTGTCCCTGACACGTTAAGTGTTGATTCAACTTGTCAATTGCCCGCCGAAACAGCCCATTATATTCATAATGTTTTACGGTTACGAGAAGGCGAGCCTGTGGTTCTATTTAATGGCGATGGCAACGAATATGCTGGAGAGTTAGTCGTTGTCCAAAAACGCAGTGCTGAAGTTTTAGTTAATGCTAAACTTGCATTAAGTTGCGAGTCTCCTTTGTCATTGCATTTGGGCCAAGGTATCGCTAAAGGCGACCGCATGGACTTCGTTTTGCAAAAAGCAACAGAACTTGGCGTCACTGACATTACCCCCATCATCACTGAGCGCTGTAATGTGAAACTGAATACGGAACGATGGGAGAAGAAATCTCAACAATGGCTCAAAATCATCGCCAGTGCCTGTGAGCAGTCGGGACGCAACCAGTTGCCGACCTTGCATCCACCCATCACTCTAGCTCAATGGTTAAAACAACCAACACAGCAAGTAAGGTTATTGTTGCATCCTGATGCGGAGCAAGCTCTGCCTGCACTGCCCATTCGCAGTCAAGGTGCAAGAATTCTGATTGGACCCGAGGGCGGATTAAGTGATGCTGAAATTTATCAAGCAGGTGAAGCAGGTTTTACCCATATCAAAATGGGACCTAGGGTTTTACGTACTGAAACCGCTGCGCTTACCGTATTATCTGTGCTTCAGGCACAATTTGGAGATTTGTTATGAGTCTGAATATTTTAATGGTAATGGATCCTATCGCCAACATTACCCCCTATAAAGACACCTCTTTTGCATTAGGCTTAGAAGCAATTCGCCGTGGTCATACCTTGTATTATGCAGAACAAAAGGACTTATCTATCCTGCAAGGTCAACCTTATGCACAAGCTTGTATTCTAAAACTGACCGATGGTGCAGAGAATTATTACTCGTTAAGTGCAGCAAACAACATGGCACTCACCGAATTTGATGCCATTTTGATGCGCAAAGATCCACCGGTGGATGACCAATTTGTCTTTACTACTCAGATTTTTGCACTGGCCGAAGCGCATGGCGTATTAGTCGTCAATCACAGCCAAGCCTTACGCAATTTTAATGAGAAGCTCTTTACTTCCTATTTTCCAGAATTGATTCCCCCAACCCTAGTCACCCGTGACAAAGAGCAAATTAAAGCGTTTCACGCTGAACACAAAGATATCATCTGCAAACCACTAGATGGTATGGGCGGCGTCGGTATATTTCGCATCAAAGACGACGCCAATAACTTAGGGGTTGTGGTTGAAACGCTCACTGAAAATGGGTCTCGATTAGCGATGTTTCAGCGTTATCTGCCTGCAATTAAAGACGGTGATAAACGCGTATTGATTGTCAATGGTGAAGTCATGCCTTATTGTCTAGCTCGTTTACCGCAAGGGACAGAGACCAGAGGTAATTTAGCTGCCGGTGGCGTGGGACGACCACAGCCTATTAGTGACTCAGACCGAGCACTGGCAGAAACAATTGCGCCGATGTTAAAAGCGCATAACATCTTGTTTGTTGGCTTAGATGTCATTGGGGATCGCGTAACCGAAATTAATATTACCTCACCAACCTGTGTGCGCGAACTGGAAGCAGCCTATGATATCAATATCTGTGCAAAACTTTTTGCGGCAATTGAAGCTCGATGTAATTAATATAAGGAGTATATATGTCTTTTGCTAATCATCTGTTAATTGCGATGCCGAGTCTCACCGATGCGTATTTTAAACGCAGTGTGATCTATGTCTGCGAGCACAATACAGAGGGGGCAATGGGCATTGTGATCAATATTCCAATCAATATGCGCTTAGAAGAACTCTTAGCACAAGCCGTACCCGACGCTCAGGTCGATGAGACCAAAAAAGATCAAATCATCGTCAAGGGCGGGCCAGTTTCGCCAGAACGCGGGTTTATCTTACATTCGCCACAACACTGTTGGGAGAGTAGTTTACAGCTATGTGATGATTTTATGGTCACAACATCCAAAGATATTTTAGGGGCATTGGGCAACGACTTAGGACCAGAGCGACAAATTATTGCACTTGGTTATGCCGGCTGGAGCCCTGAGCAACTCGACCAAGAAATTCAAGACAATGCCTGGCTCACTATCCCCGCTTCGCGAGAGTTGGTTTTTGACACGCCTTTGCATCTGCGTTGGGAAACTGCAGTAAAAGCCCTAGGTATTGAACCTTGGCAACTATCTGAAAGCGCAGGTCATGCATGAGTACCTATTTGTGCTTTGATTTTGGCACCAAAAGTATCGGTGTCGCTGTCGGACAACTCGTTACCGAAACCGCTCAACCGCTCGAAGCGATTCCAGCAAGAGACGGTATACCTGATTGGGAACAAGTCAAAGCACTGCATCGTGAATGGCTGCCAGAGCGGTGTATTGTGGGGATCCCATATAATATGGATGGCACTGAGCAAGAGATGACGTTACGCGCTCGAAAATTTGGCAATCGCCTTGCTAATCAATGCCGTACTCAAGTCACTATGATTGATGAACGACTGACCACTACGGATGCAAAAGCGCGTTTGTTTGAATTGGGCGGGTATAAAAAACTATCCAAAGGTAAAGTAGATAGCGTATCAGCCTGTGTGATTTTTGAAAATTGGCTTGAGCAAGGTATGCCTGAATAGCGAAGTTTCGTCTATGGCCTAGAAGCTTGACAGGACCAACACACACCAAACTCTGCCTCATTGTCCTCGCCGCACTCTGTACACACCCACGCATACCCTTGAACATCTCGGTCGGCCTCCCACTGCGCGAGTAATGCATCGGCGCGGGAGCGCCATTCATCATCAACCAACCACACCTCGATGTCGTTATCTACCGCAGGGATTTCACCAATGGCACCTTGAATAAAGTCGTTTTTAAGTAATACCGGAATACCAGCGTCTTGCAACATTTGCATGACTTGATGCACGGCTATGCGGTCAAAAGAAGCGTAAAATTTTTGCATTAATCCATATCAAACGAGACATTTGATAGAGAGCCTAACCCAGTAGACAAGGTTTCTTCAAGTTTTATCATCAAACCCAAATCGTTAGGTGAATCAGCATGGTGTCTCCTAGAAATTCACCGAGTTTTACTGTCTGATAAGACTTCTTGAGCATCAGTCGGGGAGACTAAACCTTGTGCCACAAGACGCTGTACACATTGAGCCATCGTTTGCATACCATGTCCTTGCCCCGTTTGAATAACTGAGTACATCTGCGGTACTTTATCTTCGCGAATCAAATTGCGGATCGCAGGTACGCCTAGCATGATTTCGTGTGCTGCAACCCTGCCTCCCCCTTGGCGTTTTAAAAGGTTTTGTGAAATCACCGCGCGTAAACTTTCCGAAAGCATAGAGCGCACCATCGATTTTTCCTCTGCCGGAAATACATCAATAATTCTATCTATGGTTTTGGGTGCGGAGTTGGTGTGCAAGGTGCCAAACACAAGGTGACCAGTTTCTGCTGCGGATATGGCCAAGCGAATCGTTTCTAGATCACGTAACTCACCAACTAAAATCACATCAGGATCTTCACGCAGAGCCGAACGCAATGCATTAGAAAACGATTTAGTATGACGGTGTACTTCACGCTGATTAATCAAACACAGCTTATTGTTATGGACAAATTCAATCGGATCTTCAATGGTCAGTATATGCTCGCGCTTGTGGGTATTAATGTGATCGATCATCGCGGCAAGGGTGGTGGATTTACCTGAACCCGTTGCTCCTGTGACCAAAACAATTCCCGCGGGTTGGTCAATAATATTTCTAAAAATATTTGGCGCACCAATTTCATCCAAAGTTAATACTTTACTTGGTATGGTTCGTAGCACGGCAGCATAACCTCGGTTTTGGCCAAAGGCATTGACCCTAAACCGAGCTAATTCTTTGACTTCAAAGACAAAGTCAATCTCGAAGTTTTCTTCGAATTCGCGACGCTGCTGGTCATCCATTACCTCGTAAATAAGGGCTTGTACTGCTATATGGTCAAGAGCGGGCACATTGAGGCGACGCATTTCACCATCGACACGGATCATTGGAGGCTGACCTGCTGACAAATGCAGGTCCGATGCGTTATTCTTAACACTAAAGGCGAGTAATTCGGTAATATCCATAAATAACCTTATATTCTATTAAATTATGACTAACCACATTGCAGCAAAGTTAGACCAGATTCAGCAGCGCATTGTTGAAGCCGCAGAGGCAGCAGAACGCGACCCCGCCACTATTCAATTATTAGCCGTCAGCAAAACCAAACCGGTATCTGATATCGTACTTGCGTATGAAGCAGGTCAGCGCCATTTTGGGGAAAACTATGTACAAGAGGGCGTTGATAAAGTGCAATCCTTGCAACATTTATCTGATCTCACTTGGCATTTTATCGGTCCTATTCAGTCAAATAAGAGTGCATTAATAAGTAAAGAATTTGCATGGTGTCACACTATTGATCGTCAAAAAATCGCTCGCAGACTTAATGAGCAGCGCCCTGATGGCTTACCACCGTTAAACGTCTGCATCCAAGTCAATATTGATAACGAGCCAACTAAGTCAGGTGTTTTGTCTGATGATATTGCACCTTTAGCGGATTTCATCCAAACCCAACCTCGCTTATTATTGCGTGGCTTGATGGCCATACCAAAAGCACAACCTGACCCAATTGAGCAGGCGCAAACATTGTCAAACTTACATTCTCTGTTTGACCAACTGAAACAAAAGTACCCTAGTATGGATACCTTATCGGTTGGAATGAGCGCTGATTTAGCACCTGCTATAACACATGGTTCGACCATGGTAAGAGTCGGTACTGATATTTTTGGTGCTCGCACACCTAAAACAAAATAATTAAGGAACCTCAATGACAATTCATACCAACATTGCCTTTATTGGCGCAGGCAATATGACCAGTGCCATCGTCACTGGTATGGTTAAAGCAGGTTACAGTCCTGATAAAATATTACTCACCAATCGTTCTGAGGCGAAATTAATCAAGCTAAAAGACCAGTTGGGGATTCACGTCAGTACCGATAATCATGACGCAATGACATTTGCCGATTATATCGTCTTGGCGGTCAAGCCGCAGATGTTAAGTGACGTCATAAACGCTTTACCTGAGTCATCTAGACAGTCCAAAAAGTATATTTCCATCGCCGCTGGCGTCACCGTTGCGCGCATCCAAGAAATGCTCGGCGCATCGTGTGATGTCGTTCGGACTATGCCCAATACGCCATCGAGTGTGGGCATGGGGATGACCGGATTGTATGCCAATGTGAATACAGACAAGGTATTATGTGATTTAGCCGAATACTGTCTCAATCAAGTCGGCAAAACTTTGTGGGTGCAAGATGAAGCTATGATCAATTCCGTTATTGCAGCTGCGGGGTCTGCACCAGCCTATCTTTTCTTGTTTGCAGAAGCCATGCAGGCAAAAGCTGAGAGCTTAGGTTTTTCTAAAGACGATGCCAAATTACTTGTTGCACAAACACTGGCCGGTGCGGGTCAAATGTTGCTGCAACATGCCGATACGCCTTTTAGTGAACTGCGAGCGAACGTCACGTCCAAAGGTGGCACGACGGCCAAAGCGATTGAATCCTTTCAAAATGCTGGGCTAACTGCTATCGTAGGTGATGCAATGCAAGCGGCGGTCGACCGCGCTGATGAAATGCAAACATTGATTTAAGGAACCTCATGACTGCTTCTCATTTTTTAGTTGAAACCCTGTTTGGCCTCTATTTGATGGTCGTGATTTTGCGTTTATGGTTACAGCTGGTGCGTGCGGATTTTTATAATCCGTTTTCTCAATTTGTGGTTAAGGTGACTCAACCCGTTGTCGGACCGCTACGCCGTCTTATTCCTGCAATAGGTAAATTCGATACAGCGACCTTTGTCTTTGCCTTGCTTATCGCTTGTTTAAAAACATTTGTGATTGTCGCGCTGGTGCGAGGATTGTCTATTGACCCAGTAAGTTTAGTCATTGTTGGCTTGATTGAGGTGGTTAAAGAAGTATTCAACTTGATGTTTTGGATGCTAATTATTCGCGCATTATTGAGTTGGGTATCACAAGGACAAAACCCGATTGAACTGGTCATCGCGCAACTCACTGAACCGTTTTTACGCCCTATCCGTAAAATATTACCACCAATTGGCGGATTAGATTTGTCCGTTTTGGTTGCTATTATTGCGTTGCAATTTGTGCAATTATTGCTATCACAATACATTGGTGCATTTTAAAGATTCGGTGCATTGTTAAAAAATACTGGGGTGTTGATATGCGTAAACTGCTTAGTTGCTTACTGATTGGGTTATTTTGTTTGTCGGCACACGCTGAAATCAAACAAACTTTGGGCCCTTGGGATGTTCACTACATTGTGTTCCCTTCTACGTTTTTGACACCTGAAATTGCCAAAGCCAATGGTTTGGTCCGTTCTAAGTTCAATGCCGTGGTGAATATCTCAGTCTTAGATAAAGACACCAAAGAAGCGCAGATGCCAGATGTTGAAGGCACTGCTCGAAATCTTATCGGTACGAGCAAAGAACTCAAATTTAAACGCGTCGTCGATGGCGATGCGGTCTATTACCTTGCTCCCCTCGCCTACCGCGACCGCGAAACATATCGGTTCAAGGTTACTATTAATGACCGTGGCCAAACAGAAGTGCTAGAGTTTCAACAACAGATGTATGTTGATTAAAACTGAACTTTCGCACAGGTTCTTTTTATTTCAACTTTAGATATGATTGTTTTCCCTTAAACGAACCAATAGGTAAACATTTGTAATGCTCATACGGCAAATACTACGCTCGGTCCTTTTCCAAACGGATAAATGTTAACGTACTATCGTCACTTTGCTCTGGTGCAAAACGATAGCCAGCAACATCAAAACCCGATAACGCCTCAACGTCTGTGATACGATTTTCAATGATCCAGCGTGCCATCAGACCACGTGCCTTTTTGGCGTAGAAACTGATGATTTTGATTTTGTCATTTTTTTCATCTTTGAACACAGGGGTGATCAATCGCCCAGCCAATGCTTTGGTCTTGACCGCGCTAAAGTACTCATTGGAAGCTAAATTAACGACCACCTCAGAACCAATTGCATTCAGCTCATCAGTGATTTTGTTACCCCAGAATTCATAGAGATTTTTGCCACGCTCGGTAGCCAATGATGTCCCCATCTCAAGGCGATAAGGTTGCATCAAATCAAGTGGTTTCAACACGCCGTACAGACCCGATAGGATCCGCAAATGAGACTGCGCAAAAACGACATCATCCTCACTCAACGAATACGCATCAAGTCCGGTGTAGACATCACCATTAAAGGCATACATGGCTTGACGCGCATTATCAGTATCAAATGGCATAGCAAAATCATTGAAACGTTCGGCATTGAGAATCGCGAGCTTATCGCTTATCCCCATCAACTTGGATAAATCAGCCGGAGTCAGGGTTTTACAGACTTGCGCCAACGCTTGTGTGTCATCACGCAAAGACAACTGCGAGTGCTCTGCTACGGGAACCGGTGTTTTATAATCTAAGTTTTTAGCTGGGGATAACAAAACTAACATATTAACTCCTCATTGGTTGACGGTAGTTTACCATACAAGTAGCAGTCATCTGAATACTTACAAACTTGCTTTGGCTTAGATGGTTTTTTGATAAAAAAATTGATAATCTTGTGCATATTGAATTCCTCTATAATCATATTACGTCTTAATCGACGTTTTCGATTATGGAGCATCATCTTAATTTATTCTAACGGATAAATTCTATCAAGCTAATCGATTTTAAGGATTACCATGGCTGATTTACTCTCCGCATTGAAAAACGTTACTACTGTTGTTGCTGATACCGGTGACATTGAAGCGATCAAAAAATATTCTCCCGTCGATGCGACCACCAATCCATCATTGTTATTGAAAGCAGCAGGTATTCCTGAATATGCCTCAATGATAGAGTCGTCGATTGCATGGGCAAAAGAACAATCAAACGATGCTGAGCAGCAAGTGATTGATGCTGCAGACAAACTCGCAGTGTTGATCGGCAAAGAAATCGTCGGCGTCATCCCCGGACGCATCTCCACCGAAGTAGATGCGCGCCTGTCTTTTAGTACGCGAGCAACCGTCGCAAAAGCGCACAAATTGATTGCTTTGTATGAGGAAGAAGGGATAAGCAAGGAACGCATCTTAATTAAGATTGCGTCCACTTGGGAAGGTATCAAAGCGGCTGAGCAGTTAGAAAAAGAAGGTATTAACTGTAACCTCACACTACTTTTCTCATTTGCTCAGGCTCGAGCTTGTGCGGAAGCGGGTGTCTTTTTAATTTCACCTTTTGTTGGTCGTATCTTGGATTGGTACAAAGCCAACAGCGAAGGAGATTTTACCGGTGCCAATGATCCAGGCGTTATCTCAGTAACCAATATCTACAACTATTACAAAGACCACGGCTACCCAACTGTTGTCATGGGTGCCAGTTTCCGTAATACCAGTGAAATACTTGAATTGGCAGGTTGTGACCGTTTGACTATTGCGCCAGCATTATTAGAAGAACTTGCCAATACCGACTCTGAGTTAGACGTCAAACTTGTTGATAACGGCGCAACGCAATCAGCGCCCAATGCACTAACAGAAACCGAGTTCCGTTGGGATATGAATGAAGATGCGATGGCCACCGAAAAACTCGCCGAAGGCATTCGCAACTTTACCAAAGACCAAATCAAACTTGAGCAACTGCTTGCGGAGAAGTTATAACCATGTTGTCAGCTTGGGATGAACTAAAGGAATTAGCGAGTCAATCATTGCCGCATATGCGCGACATGTTTGCCAACGATCCACTACGCACTCAAACCTATCAGTTAGATGCGGCAGGTTGGCACTTGGATTTTTCGAAAAACCGCATTAACCAAGAGGTATTCACAACGCTCATCAAACTTGCACAAGAGTCTCAAGTGGCAGCCAAACGCGATGCCATGTTCGGCGGCGAGACCATCAATAGCACAGAAGGCCGCGCAGTTTTGCACACTGCTTTGCGTAATTTTTCTGGTGAACCTGTATTGGTAGACGGTCACGATGTGATACCAGAGGTCATGGCAACCTTAAGCAAAATGGAAGCGTTTTGCGACATGATGATTGGTCGAACACACCTTGGCTACACGGATAAGCCCATCACTGATATCGTTAGCATCGGGATTGGCGGTTCTTTCTTAGGCCCCAAAATCATGACTGAAGCACTCAAGCCTTATCAGCACGACGTGTTTAAGGTCCATTTTGTGGCAAATGTTGATGGCTGTCACATACAAGACGTCTTAGCACAGTGCAATCCCGAAACGACGTTTGTGTTAATGTCGTCAAAATCATTCAGCACTCAAGAAACCCTGCAAAATACTTTAACCGCAAAATCCTGGTTTCTAGGGTCTGGCGCACCTCAACAAGCCATTGCCAAGCACTTCGCTGCGGTGTCTTCTAACGTGCCTGCAGCAGTAGAATTTGGTATGTCACCAGATATGGTGTTTCCAATGAATGACTGGGTTGGTGGGCGCTATTCGCTATGGTCTGCAATAGGTTTACCGATTGCGCTGGCAATTGGTTTTGCTCATTTTAAGCAGTTACTTGAGGGTGCCTTTGCGATGGATACACACTTCAAGACTGCGCCACTTGAACAAAATATGCCAGTATTACTTGCTCTTTTGGGGATTTGGTATCGCAATTTTAATGATGCGCAAAGCCATGTTTTACTGCCTTACTATCATTATTTACGCGGCTTCCCAGCTTATGTACAGCAGTTGGATATGGAAAGTAACGGTAAGCGTAATGCGCTTGATGGTTCAGAACTTGGTTACGCAACAGGTCCAATCATTTTTGGTTCTGAGGGGACCAACGGGCAACACTCATTTCATCAACTCATCCATCAAAGTGAAACTCTGTTGCCGGTCGATTTTATTTTCCCATTAAGAGTTCCGGATCAAGACGTAACCCATCACGCTATGCTGGCTGCTAATTGTTTTGGTCAGGCGCAAGCGTTGATGCAGGGGAAAACATTCGATGAATGTTACGCTGATTTACCTGAGGAAATGCCCGTTCGCGAGGTCATTGCGGCACACAAAGTCATGCCTGGTAACAAACCTTCCAACACCTTATTGTGTGATGAATTATCACCCTTTAATCTTGGCTCACTGGTCGCATTATATGAACATAAAGTGTTTGTACAAGGTGCTATATGGGGCTTAAACAGCTTTGACCAATGGGGTGTTGAACTGGGCAAAGAATTAGGTAATCAAGTGTTAGACGCACTGCAAGGTGCCTCAAATACTCAGCTTGATAGCTCTACACAAGACTTAGTCAATCGCTATCGCAATGCACAATCCTAATGCAAAACCTTGATTGAGGCCAAATAAAAGACCGTGTGCACTAACCTCACACGGTTTTTTTAATTCTATTGATAGTAGTCAATAGTGCAAAATATTCTAAATTATGTTCCTACCATTCATGCTTGTTCACTATATAATCAAATTATGTGAGTAATTTCACATGCGCGTAATGAATCTGTCACATACAGGGATTAATTTAACCTACAGGTAATTGATATGCCTTATGGTTTCTTCTTTGGAGCAGATACAAATGGATAGACAGCATTATTTTGATAGGGAAACATTACACATGGATGCCAGTGTACTAGAAGAACAACACACCCTCGAAAGCGATTCCCCTCCCTCTCGTCGTCGCAGTAAACGCACCAAACGCAAATGGCGAGAAATTGAAGCCTTAAAAGCTAAACTCGAACTTGAAAGAGAACTTGATACGTATGATTTTAACTTTGATTTAGACGAAGAAGAATAATCATAGTAAGTAGTTGTATTACCACTCGATTTCAGGCTTACCCTTTTTGGTGAGCCATTGATTCGCCATAACAAAATGACGACATCCAAAAAATCCGCGATGTGCAGACAATGGACTTGGGTGCGGTGCTTTCAACACACAGTGTTTGCGGTCATCAATCAGCACTGACAGTTTTTGGGCATGGGCTCCCCACAACATGAACACAACGTTATTGACGTAATCACTTACATAACGCACTGCCGCGTGCGTTAAATTCTGCCATCCTAAGTCACTATGAGAGTTTGGTTCACTGTCAGCAACCGTCAATACTGTATTAAGCAATAAGACGCCCTGTTCTGCCCAACGCGTCAAATCGCCATGCATAGGAATTTGATAATCAGAAATTTCATGATCGAGTTCTTTAAAAATATTGCGTAACGAAGGGGGGATATTGATATCTCTGGCAACCGAAAACGCCAAGCCATGAGCTTGATGCGGGCCATGATAGGGATCTTGGCCAAGTATGACCACTTTGGTATCGGAAAGCTCAGTCATCTTAAACGCTTTCAAGACATCGCTTTCCGGCGGATAAATTATCTCACCAGAAGCGCGACGCTGAGCCAATTCCTGTTGTAACTCCTTGTAATATGGCAATCCTTGCTGGGTATCTAAAAAAGCCGACCAGCTGGGTGTCATAAGACCTTCTTTGTTAAGCTAATAACTCAAACATGTATTGCTTAATTAAAGCATAATCTGCCGGTTTATCCACTGCTAATGATGGTTTATCTGCTACATCCACCAAAGCCTTTGGCAATGCTAAAGGCTCTCCCAGAATGTTTTCGACTGATTCTTTGAACTTTGCCGGATGTGCGGTGCCCAAGAATAAACCAATTTCACTCTCTGCCAGGGTGTTATGCAGTGCTCGATAGGCTACCGCTGCATGTGGCTCACTGGTGTAGCCTAAGCTTTGTAATTGTTTCATGGCCAATTGGGTGTAATCTTCATCAACTGCGACACCCGTTAGGCAATCTTTTGACAAAATTCCTTTTTCGAACATCGCTTCAATACGCGGCCAGTTGTTAGGTTGAGCCACGTCCATCGCGTTCGAAATCGTGGCAACCGTTTGCTTCGGCGCCCACTCACCATTTTGTAAATAACGCGGTACTGTGTCATTCAAATTCGTTGCCGCGACAAAGCGTTTGATTGGTAGACCTAATGCTTTAGCAATCATGCCAGCGGTCAAGTTGCCAAAGTTACCACTGGGAACTGCCACAACCAGCTCATCACGCTTTTCAGCAGGTAGTTGGGCAAACGCCTCAAAGTAATAACACACCTGAGCCAGAAGGCGAGAAATATTGATAGAGTTTGCTGAGTTCAAATGCAACTCATCGCGCATTTGTTGATCTTCAAATGCTTGCTTAACGATGGCCTGGCACGCATCAAAGTCACCATCAATGGCCACCGTGTGAATGTTGCCACCTAATGTGGTGAATAGCTTTTCTTGTAACGGACTGATTTTGCCCTTAGGGAACAAGATAACCACATTGACATTCTCTAGACCATGGAAGGCATGCGCCACAGCCGCTCCAGTATCGCCTGATGTGGCGGTAAGAATCGTCACTGGAGCGCCTTGGGCTATTTTGGCCAAACACTGCGCCATAAAACGGCCACCAAAATCTTTAAACGCTAAGGTTGGTCCGTGAAATAACTCTAAGCAATAGGTGCTATCATCAACTTTAGCCACAGGTGCTGGAAAGTTAAACGCGTTATCAACCAATTCTGATACTTCAGAACGGGTAAACTCATCCCCCAACAAATGCTGCAAAATCACCTTAGAGCGCTCTTGTAAAGATAAGGATAGCAAGGCGTCTACATCATCTAGCTGTGAAATCTGTTCGACAAAAAACAAACCTTGATTCCGGCCTAACCCAGTCATTACGGCTTGCTGAAAATTAACTTGTTGAGTCGCGTCTTTTAAATTGACTAAATGCATCGAAGGTACCTTACTTATAATGTGCGTGTGCCGGCATCGTCGATGCGGCAAATATGACAAAAACCATCGTCATTTTGAATATAGTTGTCTTGTAGATAGGTTGCAATGGCCTGAGCACTTTGCAAATTATCACAAGCTGCGAATACGGTTGGACCTGAGCCTGATATACCAAAACCCAAGGCGCCTTGTGCCATAGCATAGGCACGACTTTCATCGAAATGGGGCAACAGTGACTTGCGATAGGGTTCGGCCAAAACATCATGGAAAACACTTGCTGCTAATTGCGCATTCTGTGTATGCGAGGCATGAATAAATACCGCAAGTTGACGGCCAAAGGTCAGAGTAGTTGCCGTATCCCACTGTGTTGGCAGCAGTTTACGCGCAGCAGAAGTCGAGACACTGATACCGCTATAACACGACACCCAATACCAATCCTTGAACGTTGGAACGAGCTCACAAATCGGATTATCTAGCCCCGTCATAAGCGTCATACCACCAAACAAGGCAGGGGCAACATTATCGTAATGCACCGCACCACTGATTTGCCCTTCGCATTCTCCCATCATAAACAATAACTCATTGTCATCAAAAGGCTTATCATAAAACGCATTCAAGGCATAAAACGCAGCGACGATTGAGCTCGCTGAAGAACCTAATCCACTGCCTATCGGCAATGTCTTATCAAGGTGCAAAGATAACGGTTGCGTCGCTAAGTCACGCTGTTGCATTTGTTCGTGAAAAAAGTGATAACACTGAGTCACAATATTGTTTTCGGTACCCGACGGTAAACGTTCGGCAAAGCGTCCAGACACCGACAAAGCATATTCTGGCGCTGGCTCAACGGAGACTTTATCGCCCAATAACATACCGTCAATGGGTGCTAGAGCTGCACCTAGGACATCAAAACCAACACTGACATTACCTATCGACGCAGGCGCGTAAGCAGTTATTCTCATGATAGTGAACTCATAGTTCTTGTTTCCACGCTTGGGTACGTAAGATATCAGCAAAGACACCAGCAGCGGTTACAGTAGCACCCGCACCATACCCACGAATGACATAAGGAATTGGGCTGTAGTATGCGGAACGAATAGCGAGTGCATTTTCGCCATCTTTAATGGCCGCCAAGGGATGGTCTTGGGATACGGCTTGAATCTTCACTGCACACTTACCGTCTTTGCTAATGCTGCCCACATAGCGCAGTACTTTGTCTTCGTGCTGTGCTCGGCTTACCAAATCTGCATAGTGACCGTCTGCTTTGGGTAAATTAGCCATAAATGTATCAATATCACCACTGGCATCAAATCCTGGTGGCAATACCGATTCGATATCAATATCGGTTAATTCCAGCGTTAAACCCGCCTCACGCGCCATAATCAAGAGTTTACGTGCCACATCCATCCCACTCAAATCATCACGAGGGTCTGGTTCAGTGAAGCCGTTTTCTTTGGCGACGGCTGTGGCTGCCGACAAACTCAACCCTTCTTCCAATTTGCCAAATACATAGGACAATGAACCTGACAGGATCCCTTCAAAGCTTTCTAACTCGTCACCAGCATTGAACAATTTTTGCAAATTATCAATGACAGGTAAGCCTGCACCAACGGTCGTTTCATATAAATACTGACGTTTTTGCGTCATCGTGGCCGCTTTGATTTCGGCGTAATATTGGGTAGAGCCAGTGTTGGCTTTTTTGTTCGGAGTCACCACGTGGAAACCCGCTTCGAGTATATCCACATATTGGTCGGCTACCGATTGCGCAGAGGTACAATCAACAAAGACAGGATTGGTTAAACTGTTATCCACGACAAACTGCTTGAGCTCCTTTAAGCCATAGTGCACACCACGACTAGTGAGAGCATCGCGCCATACCGCTTCATCCGCGATATCAATGCCGTTATTATCAAATAAAATCTGCTTGGAATTGGCAATGCCATAAACACGCAAGCGAATCGATTTTTCGGCAAGTGCCGGTTGTTGCTTCGCCATCTGACGCACTAATTCGGCACCCACTGTGCCACAGCCGACTAGGAACACATCGATAAAATGCTGACGACCAAAGAAGTTCTGATGTACGACTTTGATGGCTTTTTTGGCTTTATCGGCATCAATGACCGTTGAGATTGAGCGTTCAGATGAGCCTTGCGCAATGGCAATATTATTAATGCGCGCTTGCGCTAAAGCCTGGAAGAAGCGAGCTGCCATGCCTTTACTGCGCTTCATACCATCACCAACCAGAGTCACAATCGCCAAATCTTCTTTGACATCAATTGGCTCTAGTAGCTTGTTATGTAATTCAAGGGCAAATTCATCGTGCAAAATATCCAAGGCTTTACTTTGGTCTTTTTGCGCGATACAGAAGCTAATACTGTATTCAGACGACGACTGGGTAATTAACGAGATAGAGATATTACCTCGCGCCATAGAATCAAAAATACGTGTCGCCATACCCACCATACCTTTCATTCCCGGGCCGGCAATATTGAGCATCACCACATCGTCTAGGTGAGAAATGCCTTTGACGTTGGTCCACTTTTCACTTTTTTCGTTCGAAATCAACGTACCAGGTGCAGAAGGGTTCAGCGTGTTTTTGATTACGCATGGGATATGATGCTGAGCAATTGGGCCAATGGTCTTGGGGTGAAGCACTTTGGCACCAAAATAGGATAGCTCCATGGCTTCTTCGTAGGTGAGTTTATCCATTAACACGGCATTTTCGACTTGTCGTGGGTCGGCGTTGTACACACCGTCCACGTCTGTCCAAATCTCACACACCTCAGCATCAATACACGCAGCGAGGATCGCCGCAGAATAATCAGAACCATTGCGCCCTAATGTGACTTTGTCGCCGTCTTCATTCACAGCGACAAACCCAGGCATGATTAACAAGGTTTTACCTGAGTTATCGACATCAGCAAAACGTGCTTTGGACTCAGCCACATTCGCTAACGCATCAAGGAAAGGACCATAAGCTAGGACTTTTTCGGCTGGATCCACGATTTGGGCGTTAATGCCTCGCGCGGCAAAAATCGACTGCAAAATATTTACCGATACATACTCACCCATGGAAAGTAATTCAGCAGCGGTATTATCTGGGGCACAACCGAGCAGCTGCATACCACGCAGTTTTTCATCCAGTGTCGCAAGAATAGTTTGAATAAAATCTGTTAACTGAGTAAGTGGGAAATTTGCTTCACGCTCACCCAATTCTTGGGCAATGCCATTTAAGGTCATATTGAGCTTGGCGTATAACTCAGAAAAATCCTGTCCTGATGAGGCTTGCTCAATCAATAATGAAAGCGCATTAGTCACGCCCTTCGGTGCAGATAGCACTGCCGCAGCACCGGTGTCACTATGATATCCTGTGACGATTTTGGCGACGCCTAAGTAACGCTCTGCATCAGCTAGCGACGAACCGCCAAATTTTAAAACTTTCATGTATGCTCCTATTTTCCCCAGTATCTCGAACTTGGTGCTTCCATCACGCTAAAACATAACGCTTAAAAACGAAAAAGCCCGCAGTGGATGCGGGCTTCAGTAGATTTGTGTCGTGCACTAACCAACGTCCGCCCCACTTGGGGTGGTAATAATCATCATGTCGGTGGTGCTTGTTAGTATTATTTTCATGAGGTAATTATCCGTATAGACGTCTAAAAGTCAATGTTTTTATATTATATTGAGATTATCTGAGTTATCTCAAGTTGGCAATCTTTTGAGACTATTGTATTAATGTATATAAGCATAACTTATATCACACTAGCTCTAGATTTTTTTGACAGGTTAAATCATGGATCGCGCACAAAAAATAGCCTACCAAATATTAAGTGGTTTCGATAAAAGTTATCGCTGGTATTCTCGCATTACCAAAGGAGCGCAAGAGCGCTTTGAACAACGCCAATGGGCAGCTTCGCAACAAGCAATCAAAGAGCGAATTACCATCTATGAGCAAAGCCTCAATGAAGTGGTCACTGAAATCTATCAACATCTCCAACCTCATGCAGAAGGCAATGAGTTTTGGATATTGATGAAACAAAACTATGCCAAACTTCTCGCCACCCACCCACAATTCGAACTAGCAGAAACCTATTATAATTCAGTCATTGGCCGTATTTTTAAACACCAAAAAATCGACGATGAATACATGTTCATCACGCCAACTCGCTGTTATCTGCCTGGACCTGATCGAATGAAGGTCATTAACAGTTTTGATGTGGATTGTACCGTCAGTGAAATGTACGAAGAACTTTTTCGCATTTACAAATTTAATGTCCCCTTCGCCGAAAAAGAGCGAGACTTGGCCAACCTAGAGCGCGGTCTGCGTGAAGTATTAACCACTGAAGAATTAGCTTCTGTCCATACGATGGAAATGCTCAAGCCAGTATTTTATCGCGGTAAAGCAGCGTATTTGATTGGTCGCATGTGTTTGCCCAAGCAAACTCTGCCATTTGTCATTGCGCTGCGGATCAACAAAGATCGCGAAATTTTTGTCGATGCCTTATTAACAGACCGTCGTGATTTATCCGTGATCTTTGGCTTTGCACGTTCTTATTTTAATGCGGATACTCAGTATCCTGCCGAACTGGTTGCATTCTTAGCTGAGCTGTTGCCCAACAAAAAACAATTCGAACTGTATATGTCTTTGGGTTTTTATAAGCATGGCAAAACGGAATTTTATCGCAACTACCTGGAACATTTGGCATCAACACAAGATAAGTTTGAGTTAGCACCAGGGATCAAAGGGTTGGTAATGACTGTATTTCACCTACCTAGCTATGGCATTGTGTTTAAAGTCATCAAAGATGAATTTGCCGAGAGTAAAAAAATCACGCGAGACTTTGTCAAAAACCGTTATCGCTTGGTCAAAATGTCCGACCGTGTCGGGCGTATGGCAGATACCCATGAGTATGTGAATTATAAGTTCGACTTAGATCGCATCGATGACGAGCTCCTGCAATATCTCAAAGACACCTGTGCATCGAGTCTGATCATTGAAGGCAATACGCTGACCATTACGCATTTGTATATCGAACGCAAAATGACGCCGCTGAATCTGTATCTCAATCAAGAAACCGATGAAGACAAAATCCGTCATGCGATTGATGAGCTTGGTTTATGCATCAAGCAAATCGCCCTAACCAACATTTTCCCCGGCGACATGCTCCACAAAAACTTCGGAATTACTGGCCATGGGCGGGTGATTTTTTATGACTATGATGAGATATGCTACATGGATGAGCGCAATTTTCGTGATTTGCCGGTCACCGACGATCCTTACGTGCTTGATACTTTATCTGTGGCACCAAACGATGTCTTTCCGCAGCAGTTTGAGCACTTTATTATTGGACGCAAAGTCCATAAAGATATCCTAAAGGAGCTCCACGGCGAGATCATGACCGCAGAGTACTGGCGTAAAATCCAAGAGATCTGTAAAGAAGGAAAGTACTTAAACTTTACGCCATATAACCCTAAAAAGAGCTTCCATTATAAGCCGGACAGGCATTACGATTATTTACACTAACTAGTGCACCAAATGCCAGTGAGTCTGACGACCTGCTAGATACCAGACGTTCTCACCATCAAACAACGCGCTTTGCTCGAGTTTAATTTGTACCCATTGATTATCCCATTCGGGTACTTGGGTTTTGATATTCCCCTCAATGGCATAAGCAGTGTCAGGATACAGCGGATAATCACCGCGGATCGGCGTTGGGCCTTGGTTATCCCACATGCCAATGGTTGGCCCTGAAGCATGGCCGACAAAACCAATGGGGTGCGTATAAGTTGAGCTCAAAATCCCCTGCGCAGCGGCTTTTTCTTGGGTCGCAGCAAGAATTTCATTGCCTGTACGCCCCTTCACAAACTCGCTGGTCAAAATATCTTGCCATGTATTGCCAACCGCCATGGCATCTTTAAGACCTTGTGGTGCATCGGTTTCGCCTAAGTTTAATACATAGGCCATTTCTTGCGTATCCGTGCATTGATTGAGATAACAAATGCCCACATCGGTATGCAGGATATCCCCGCGCATAATGACAATGCCTTCTTTGCCCATAAATACATCGTCTTTGGTGGTGGCATCGCCGCGACGCTGAATATTCACATAAGGCTGAAACCATGGCCGAAGCTGTAAAGTTTCAAATCGATTACGCAGATACCAAGCCACATCATCGGTGGTCGTTTTTCCTGGCGTAATGACTTTATTTGAAAAGGCCTCCGCGATGACGGCTCGCGCAATATTCACGACATGCGGATAGACTTGTTGTTCGAGGGGACTTCTGGTTTCAAGCCAACGCAACACAAGCTTTTCAGCACTGACTAAGCGTTCTTCATATTTTGGCGCTAATGCCTCACGCAATAACTGCTCTAGACCTGCCGATAAGCCATCCGCCATTGGCCAATCACGACTGATATTGATACCGATGCGCTTGGGGTCGCGCTGTGCAATTACTTCAGCAAGACGCGCCCATTGTTGTTCCAATGAACCGCCCTCCCATACGGTTGGGTAGGTATCGCCAATGGCATAGCGACTGACACTAAAGCGCTCTACACCATCATCGGTTTTAGCAAACACCAAGATAGTCGTGCGACGCGCGGCAAAGGTTGGCTGTGGCACTAGAGTATAAAAAAGTTTATCTTCTCCGTATTCGCGATTGATCACTAACCACATATCAATATTGGATTCAGCCATGAGCTCTGGCAACAACTTATCTAAGCGCTCTTCAAGCATGGCATTGATAGGTTCAATACGTTCTTCAAACGGCAAAACAGCTGGCATATCGCTAATAACACGCCCTTGTTCAAACGCTGGGGTATTAGCTTCTGAAAAAACGCTGAAAGAAGCGACGGTTAGAACAAAAATAGATGCAAATACAATACGATACATAAACTGTCCTGTTTTTATAATTATTTACAGGGTGTAATGTAAAAAGAAACTGGTGATTTTGCAAATGCCTTGCTATCGCCTAGCCAAGATTCTATCCAAATGATTCGCAAACGCCTGCTTATCCTGCTGACTAAGCGGTGGTGGTCCACCAGATTGCACACCTGACGCGCGCATCGTATCCATAAAATCGCGTATATTCAGCCTACTCTTGATGTTTTCTTTGGTATGTAATTCACCGCGAGGACTCAAGGCTTGGGCGCCTTTGGTAATGACTTCATCCGCGAGCGGAATATCACTGGTGATCACCAAATCACCAGCTTCGACGCGCTTGACGATTTCGTCATCGGCCACATCAAATCCGCTTTCTACTACCATAGAAGTAATCCAAGGGGTGAGTGGTGTCTTTAAATAGTGATTGGCCACTAAGGTCAATGGCACTGAAGTACGCTGAGACGCTTTAAACAGAATCTCTTTAATTGCCACCGGACAAGCATCCGCATCGACCCAAATTTTCATACCGCCCTTCACTTATAGCCAATATTCACGAGTTGTATACCTTTAGATAAGGCAAACTCTTTATAGTACATATTGAGGGTCAGTGTAACATTTTGATTTTCTGTATAACAATCTCAATAAAAGGAAACGCATATGAAATGGGTCGTATTTAATCAAAAAGGCGGAGTCGGCAAATCTACCTTATGCACCAACTTAGCGGCATCTGGCGCCATGCAAGGCCGCGCATCTCTACTCGTTGATTTAGATCCCCAAGGCAACAGTACCTTTTATGCTGGGACGTCCATTGATGATAACACCTTGACCGTGACAGATATGTTCAAACAGGTCGTTGGCTGGTTTGGTGATAAAAAGACCCCGATGGATTTTGTCCAACCAAGTATCATTGATAATTTTAACGTGATGCCATCTGCGCCCGACTTAGCTGAGTTAGAACGAGAGCTAGAATCACGCTACAAGATGTTTAAGTTAAGAGAAACACTGCAAGCGCTCGATAACACCTTTGACGATATCTGGATTGATACGGCGCCTAATTTTAACTTTTACACCAAAGCCGCGCTTATCGCAGCGGATGGTTTCGTCGTTCCGGTGGACTGTGACGACTTTTCAGTACAGGCCGTTACCCGCTTGCTCGATAACGTCATGGAAATCAAAGCCGACCACAATCCCGATTTAATTTTCGGCGGGATCATGATCAATCAATACAACGCACAAGCCAACTATCCACAAAAACTGATCGCGCAATTAACCGAGCAAGGTTTACCTTTGTTCGAGAATAAAATACACTCCGCGATTAAAGTCAAAGAATCTCATGCAGAGCAGCGTCCTATCGTGGTGGGTCATCCAAAACACAAGGTGAGTCAGCAAATTAATGCGCTATATGATGAAATCATGCGAAATTACCGATAACGCTTTTATTTATAGAGTCCCATGATCAACGAAATCAAATACCAATTTGGCAATGCCCAAGACGCTACGAGGTTTTTAAACACCCTTACGCCTTGGACAGAAGGCCCTGTCAAAGCGCGTTTTTATGACAGCGATAGTAGTGTTATTGTCACCTATGAGCAAAATCCCAAAGCATTTGATTACACCTGCAGTAAACTTGATGATTTGGCAGAAAGCATGGGAGGCAGTGAATTGTGAAAGCCTGCGCTGTACATATCCTAGTGAAAACTGAAAAAGAGGCACAAGACCTGTTACGCCAGCTCAAAAAAGGCAAAAATTTCTCTGAACTGGCGCGCAAACATTCACTGTGCCCCTCGGGCAAAAAAGACGGTGGAAATTTGGGTGAGTTTCGTCGTGGTCAAATGGTCAAGCAATTTGATGATGTAGTATTTAAAAAGCCCGTACTAGAACTGCACGGGCCGGTACGAACCAAATTTGGTTTTCACATCATTAAGACGCTCTACCGCAACTAATCTTGACGCTGCATAAATATTGTTACCTCAGCCACCACAAGCCCAAACTTCTTAATGTAAGAACGATTCATCAAAGTATCGTCATCCATGGCAAAAAACCAGTCATCAAAGTTCACTGTGTAAGTCGTGCCATCCACCGTTAAATCCATTTCATAAACAAAGTTAAACGCATTGCCAAACGCCTTACCCGTCGCGTTACCATTGATATCGCCTGCTGTTCCAATATAGATGCCGTCAGTCTGTGGAGTTAAGCGCCATACGCGCGTTTTTGCACCATCGCCAACAATATATTGAAACGTTTCATCCAACACCAAAGTGTTTCCATCCATAGAGCCATTAATATCAACAATGAATCTTTGCACGACCTCACCGGAACGATTCTGTACGATGCCCCATGCAGTCACTTCACCCACAAAAAAGTCTTCCAAATCGAAGTTCGGCTGCTTACCTAAATAATCATTGCCATCTATGGATAAAGTACATCCAGATAAAAGGGCTATTGTACCGAGCGCCATCAGTATTTTTTTCATCGTTATTCTCCTAATAATTTACGGCGTAATTTTGGCTCTGAGGTCTTAGGTGATAACCAAATGCCAAAAAACGCTTTACTAAATTCGCCATCGTCCACTTGCCCGACAAAGGTGTCGTTGAAATAAAAACGCGCTGAGCCTTCTGCTGTTTGAATTCCCACAAGCGTGTCCCCCTCTTTTACATTGGGGAATAGACCGCTCATTTGATTTTCCCAAGATTCAAGCTGTGTTGTATCCTGCCAACCTTGATTCTGCATTTCATCAACGCTGCGTTTGGCGATGTCCTGACCAGCAAAATCCATCAAGTACGTCAGACTTAGAGCAAAAGGCGTATCAGCAAGATAACCAGTTGACGGTGTATATAAGGTTGCATCATACACATTCCAAAATAGTACCTTTAATCGCCCCTCACCTAACATCTTTGCATTAGGCACAAAATCCAAAACGTAAGTGGGCACTTGCTCACTAGCTTTCACGTGCATCCCAAACAACGAGGCGAATAACCATAAAAAGACGACAAAAGTTTTTCTCATATTGGCTACTTTACCCTTATCTCATACCTCTGTGGTACCATAAATCATACGCGTTACACTTTCAGTTTTTATCTTTACGTATGATGCAGCAAATAAGACTCAAATTGCCCAGCCCATTACAACGATTAAGTTTGAATTCAGAAAATATCGGCGCTCCTATTGCAGAAAATCATTGTGCTACGCAATTATTATGGTGCAAACGAGACGACCTGATTCATCCCATTATCAGTGGCAACAAATGGCGTAAACTTGTGCATACTTTGACTCATCACAACAGTATTCATCACATCATTAGCTATGGTGGTGGTTTTTCAAATCATTTGCATGCTTTAGGCTATATCTGTTACCGAGAAAATATCCATTTTACCGCGCGGATCCGTGGTGATTACCGAAAGCACCCAACCCCGATGATTACCGATTTAAGCAACTGGGGCACACAGATTGAATACCTTGACAAGCAAGTCTTCAAACAGGTTAGAGAACAGCCCCATCAATCAATTCAAGACGGCGTGTTAGTCATTCCTGAAGGTGGATTTACGCAATCTGGATTGGCAGGAGTTGGTGTAATCATTCAAGAATTACTGTCACAGCACCAAGCGTTTGCCACAGAAGCGGTGACCATTGTTGTGCCCGTCGCAACCGGAACAACACTGGCGGGTTTAGTCAAACAAGCACCAGCAAACTGGTTCATTCAAGGCATTGCCGTGCTAAAAGGACAGCAATATTTGGAAAATAATGTGCATGCTCTTATTGGTGATTCTTACACAAACTGGCACATCAATCATGAATTTCATGCAGGCGGTTATGCGAAAAAGACCCCAGAATTGAACGATTTTTTAGATCTATGGGATCATGAATCTTGCCCTATTGAACCGGTGTACTCTGGCAAAGCTGTATGGGGATTAAACAATCTCATCGAACAGCAAAAAATAAACAGCAAACATATCATTTACTTACATACCGGTGGCCTACAAGGAGCAAGAAAAGCCTGAATTTCTGAACTAATCTCATAAACACACCGTTTATATTATAAATTCATGCAACCTGTGGTGGTCCATGTCAAAACCTGATATTCAAGCAACACTTGAGCGCATGCTTCAATCGAGCATTGATTTGTGTCGAACGCTTCTCAAGCATAACGAAACGTTTTATCCCTTTGCATCTGTGGCAATTGATGGTGATATTCAGTGTATCTTTCATTCGGATGGCGTACATCGAGAACATCAAATAATCGAACAGTTAGAGGACGAAATCTGGGCGCGTACTCATCAAGTTCAACAATCTTTATCAGTTCTTGTATATTCAGGGCTTATGGTCGATGATCGTGGGCACAAACGCGATGTGGTCGTGTGTGATGTCACCACACAAGAAGGCGATCAACAACAGATTTACTATCCGATTAACTTTGCCTGTGCTAACCCACAAATTGGGGCGCCATTTACCTCCGAATAGATCTGCAATAATCATTGGTTTATTGCGACTTTTGGTTTATTATCCGCCCAAAATGACCTAACCTTTTTTTAGGAAAATTCTATGTCAAAAGTATTGATCATCGGTGCTGGTGGTGTTGCCGCGGTGACTGTCAAAAAATGCGCTCGTCTCACTGAGTATTTTTCAGAAATCTACTTAGCTTCTCGCACTGTTTCAAAATGCGAAGCTCTGCAACGCGAAGTGGGTGCAGACCGTGTCAAAGCGGTTTTTGCAGTCGACGCTGATAATGCAGATGAAGTAACTGCGCTGATTCAACAAACGCAACCTGATTTGGTCGTTAATTTAGCCCTGCCTTACCAAGATTTGCCGATCATGGATGCGTGTTTAGCCTGTGGCGTTGATTACTTAGACACGGCTAATTACGAGCCCAAAGATGAAGCCAAATTTGAATACTCTTGGCAGTGGGCATATCAAGATAAGTTTAAAGAAAAAGGCTTGATGGCCTTGTTGGGCTCCGGCTTTGATCCAGGTGTGACCAATGTCTATACTGCCTACGCAGCCAAGCATTATTTTGATGAAATCCATTATTTGGATATCGTCGATTGTAACGGCGGTGACCACGGTCAAGCTTTTGCCACGAACTTCAATCCAGAAATCAACATTCGTGAAATCACCCAGCGTGGGCGCTTTTGGGAAAATGGCGAATGGAAGGAAACCGATCCACTCAGCGTTCGCGAAGATTTGGATTATCAAAACATTGGTGTTCGCGCATCTTACTTGATGTATCACGAGGAACTCGAATCCATCGTCAAAAACTTCCCAAGCATTAAGCGTGCCCGCTTTTGGATGACGTTTGGCGACGCTTACCTAAACCACTTACGTGTGTTAGAAGGCATTGGTATGACGTCAATCGAGCCAATCGACTTCCAAGGACAGCAGATTGTCCCTCTAGAGTTCTTAAAAGCCGTTCTTCCAAACCCTGGCTCACTTGCTGAAGGCTACACTGGCATGACGTGTATCGGGACCTATATTACTGGTATTAAAGACGGACAAAAGAAAACCATTTTTATCTATAACAACTGTGACCACGCAGCCTGTTTCGAAGAAGTCGGTGCACAAGCTGTCTCTTATACAACGGGTGTTCCGGCTATGATTGGCGCTGCGTTGATGCTGAATGGGACATGGCGTAAAATGGGTGTCGTCAATATGGAAGAAATGGATCCAGACCCGTTTATGTCGATGCTTAACGAACACGGGTTGCCGTGGCATGTACTAGAATGTGACGCTCCTTTTAGCGACCACTAAGTCATACTGACAGTTTTAAGGATTTGATAGCTATGCCACATTGGACAAATAATCCAGCAATACCATCGCCTTGCTATGTGCTCGAAGAAGCAAAGCTTCGCAAAAATCTTGAACTCATGCGTCAAGTGCAGGAGCAAACAGGTGTAGAGATAATTCTTGCTTTAAAAGGATTTTCAATGTGGTCAGTCTTCCCTATGATTAGTGAGTACTTACAAGGTGGTACTGCATCTGCTTTATGGGAAGCGAAATTAGCCAAGATCTTAGGCGGCCAAGTGCATGCTTTCTCACCAGCATTTAAAACCAGTGAAATGCCCGAGATTATTGCAGAGGTGGATCATATTTCGTTCAATTCAATGGCCCAATTTTTACTGCACCAAAGTGTTTGCGAAAAAGCCGGTGTGAGTATGGGATTACGGGTCAATCCTGAGCATCAAGAGGCGGATACGGCTTTATACGACCCATGTGCACCAGGTTCTCGATTGGGGATCACCAAAGACCAGTTAGATGGGCAACCACTCAAAGGCATTGATGGTTTCCATGTGCATGCACTATGCGAATGTGATAGCTACGCTACTGAACGTATGTTAAAAGCGATTGAAAAACAGTTTTCAGGCTATTTCCCGCAGCTAAAATGGCTCAATTTAGGCGGTGGTCACCTTATGACCAGACCCGGTTATGACTTAGCCCATTTGATTGATGTATTACAATCTTTTAAGGCTAAATATCCACATCTCCAGATCATCATGGAACCGGGTTCTGCGGTAGCTTGGGATACCGGCCCATTGATCGCAGAAGTCGTTGACATTGTCGAAAACAATGGGCCAATTGGCATTTTGGACATCTCGGTTACAGCGCACATGCCAGATGTCCTTGAGATGCCCTATCGCCCCCATATAATGGGTGCAGGTAAGCCTGGGGAATACCCCTATAGCTATCGCTTTGGCGGAAATTCCTGTCTCGCAGGCGACGTACTTCCAGAGTATAGTTTCGAGGCCCCGATTGCAGTCGGTCAACGCATTATTTTTAACGATATGATGCATTACACTATGGTCAAAACCAGTTTCTTTAATGGTGTGCAACATCCAGCCATTGGGATTTTAAGAGAAAACGGTGAATTCGAATTAGTGCGCGAGTTTACTTACGAGGATTTTTTAGGGCGACTATCTTAATCTAGGCGCTATCTTACCCCCCTAGGTTGTGCAATTAGACTAAACGTGAGGAAACTGCCCAATAGAGCAAGCAATTTATTCATTTTAATGATTATTTTTTTGATCCAACGCCCATTGGTATAAGGCGTTCTTTTTGAGTTGATAATGCTGTGCCACCATCGCCGCTGCTTTTTTTGCGGGAAGTTCAGATAATAGAGTTTGCATGAGTCGCTTGGCTGGCTCACTGATCTCTTCACTTGATTGAGGTGCGGGACCAAACATGAGAACAAACTCACCTTTTTGATGCGCAGAATCTTGCTCGAGCCAGTCAATAACAGTTTGGCAAGAACCACTCACATAAGTTTCAAACGATTTACTTAATTCTTTGGCCAAAACAACACTTATCTCATTGCTAAGAACACTGTGCGCAAGTTTCATCGTATCTAACACACGACGGGGGGATTCGTAGAATACACTGGTAAAGGCATATTGGTTGAGTTGTTGTAATTGTTCAGTTTTCGCTTGTTGTTTGACTGGCAAAAAACCAAAAAAATGAAACTGATCGGTTGGCAATCCTGCCGCAGATAGCGCAGTAGTCAATGCGCATGGCCCTGGTAGTGCGGTAACTTGATAACCTTGAGTCCGGCATTCTCGCACCAGTACGAAGCCCGGATCGCTTATTAAAGGCGTCCCTGCATCAGAAACCAGAGCAATATCCTCGCCGTTTTCTAGCCTTTGGATCACTTTATTTGCCTGCACTGATTCATTATGATCATGTATCGCAAAAGTCGGGGTCGTGATCCCAAAGTGTTGCAACAAAATGCGACTGTGTCGAGTGTCTTCGCAACCGATCGCGGCAACGCTTGACAATGTTTCCAAGGCTCGCTGAGTAATGTCGCTAAGATTACCAATTGGCGTTGGTACAATAAACAGTGTTCCAGTGGGGTTAGATATAGCCAACGAATCAGACATTAGTGCGCAACAGACGTAAATACAGTATAGTAGATATTATAACGTGTAAGGGTGTGTGTGTGATAGGGACAAATTTTCAATTGCGTAAAAAAAGGGTAGCAGAATTGCTCATTACCCTTGTTTTTTGTTCATGGCTAGTAGCCTGTGGCAGTAGCCCTAAACCAGCAACCGGAACTGCGCCAACAGCTAATGTACCGGTTCTCCCAGTGGCTTTTTCCTCGTTAGACGAACGTTTAAACCAAGCTGAACGACTGTTTCATACAGGGCAATTTTTGGCGTCTGTGGAAATGTATCTGAATCTGGCTGAAGAACTGCTAGTCGCAGGAAGCTGCAATAAGGTTCATGCTATCTTGGCTGGTCTTGAAGCATACGTTAAACCGAACTCAACCTCATGGCAACAAGCAAGGTATTTGCGGTCGGCATGTCAACACCCAAATGATGATATTGCAACACGTATTGACCTGCTTGGTTTTGTCCCAAAGACCGAAACTCTTGCTCAGAAACGAGCCAAATTATTAACCGAACTTTATATTGAATCTCTAAATTATCGCGAAGCCCTGATAGCGTATTTACAAACCAGTGATGCCTCTGCAGAAACGGCATGGGCTCTAACCCAACAAATGCCACTATCTGAATTATCTCTGACGGGTGTGGTTAACGTTGATGCATACTTATCACTTGCCAAAATCATTCGGCAATACGCATTAGTGCCAAGTGAGCTAGCGATAGCATTAACGCAGTGGCAGTTTTCTCACCCAAATCACGAAATACTAAATGAGAATATCATTCCCTTTGAATTATTGCTCAGTGCAAGTGAATTTCCAAGTGACACAGAGATTGCCATATTACTCCCTTTAGAAGGACGCTTAGGGAATAGTGGCAAGCAAATCAAAGATGGTATTTTGTCGGCTTACTTTGCCTCTAAACACAGTTTTCAACTTCGTTTTATCAATACTCATGAAGTTAATGTTGAAGCTATTGTACAACAGATTCAAGGTGTGGATATTGTGATTGGCCCCTTACTAAAAACTGAAATCGATGCCCTTCGACCTTTACTGCGTCCACAGCAGATTTTACTTGCGCTCAATCGTATTCCTGTAACTCTTGAGCAAACTAATACAGAGAATGGTGACAATTTAATTGCTTCCCAGCAATTTTTCTTTGGCTTAGCCCCAGAAGATGAGGCACAACAGTTAGCTGAATACGTTTATACCAATCAGTATCAACAGCCAATAATGATTCATGCACAAGACGCTACCGCTACTCGTATGGCAGAAGCGTTTGCTCTGCGTTGGCAAACCATTAATCCCAAGGCGCCACTAAAAACCCTGACATTCACCAACAATGCTGACATGCGTAAACAAATAACCGAAGCGCTAGGGGTAGCTACTAGTCAACAACGCGCGCGTAGACTGGAACAATTTCATGGTTCAGAAATATTTAGTGTCACGCGCAATCGTCGTGATGTGGATGCTTTTATTGTCTTTGCCAATGCCAAACAGACTGAACTTATTAATCCCATGATTGAAGCGTCATTAAGTACATTCAGTGACAAAATCACTCCGGTTTATGCCTCCTCACGCAGTTATAACCACGATCTTAATCAGAATTCCCTGAGAGATCTGCAAAATGTATTTTTTATTGAAATGCCGTGGGTATTAGATACCACAGCACAAGAACTCAAAGCGACGTATAATATCCTTAATCCAACCGCGAGTACTTCAGAACAACGCCTTTTTGCTATGGGGTATGATGCCTATCAATTGTTGTTTAATCTTAACAAGTTATCTAAGGTGCCTAACCTACAATTTATAGGCTTAACAGGTGAATTACGGTTAGAAAATAACACTTTGTATCGCCGTTTACCACAAGCTCAAATTTCACAGAACTCGATTCGTGTGGTAGGTCAAGTTACACCACAGTGACCCTAAGTTTTAACAGATCAAACACCGTCGAAAAAGGGCGGGCCATTGAGCAAAAAGTTAAAACCTATCTAGAGGAGCAAGGATTAACATTTGTCACCAATAATTTTTATACTCGTTATGGTGAAATTGATTTAGTATTCCGCGATGGGCTAACGTGGATTTTCATTGAGGTCAAATTTCGACGGTCTGAACAATATGGCCGAGCAGAAGATGCATTTACCATACAAAAAAGACAGCGTTTAACTAAAGCAATTCAATTTTTTGTGGCACAATACAATATAAATTTACAACACCATGATCACAGGATTGATCTATTTGCTATCAACGGACGACGTGCAAAGTGGTATAAAGCGGTCTAAATATAGGAAACCTCATGATCGAACGTATCAAAGCGCATTTTACAGAAAGCATTCAAACCAAAATAGAAGCTGCAGAAACGTTACCAGAATCCATTGCTAAAGCCGCCAATATGATGGTTGAGGCTCTGATGAATGGCAACAAAATCCTCTCTTGTGGGAACGGGGGTTCGGCAGGTGACGCGCAGCACTTCTCCTCTGAATTATTAAATCGGTATGAGCGTGAACGCCCTTCATTACCAGCGATGGCGTTAACCACAGATACGTCCACATTAACGTCAATTGCTAACGATTATAGCTACGATGAAGTGTTTTCTAAGCAAGTTCGCGCACTTGGGCAACCAGGAGATATTCTACTTGCCATATCAACCTCTGGAAATTCCAAAAACGTCATCAATGCCATGCAAGCAGCATTAAGTCGAGATATGACTATTGTCGCTTTAACGGGTAAAGACGGCGGAGAAATGGCGGGATTTTTAGGGGCAAACGACGTAGAAATTCGTGTTCCATCAAGTCGCACAGCACGGATCCAAGAAGTGCACCTTCTCGCGATTCATAACCTCTGCGATTGTATCGATGAGACCTTGTTCCCTCAAACTCCAGAATAACGATAAAGGTAGACAAAGATGTTTCTTAGAATTGCTTTGGCCATCACTCTAATCCTAACATTATCTAACTGTACTGCTATTGCGCTTGGCGGTGTAGCTGCGGTTGCGGCTGGAAGCGTTTCAGATCCTCGGACCATTGGAACTCAAATTGATGATCGCACCAACAGCCTAAGTATTGCTAACGCTTTATCTAAAATTGAAGGATATGCGGAAAATACAAATATTGATATCGATGTGTATAACCGTCAACTGCTTCTTACTGGACAAGTTACAGATGCTAGTCTTGTCAAACAAATCGTTGCAACGGCACAGGAGAACTCATATCTTTCCAAAATTCATAACCAATTACGAGTTACACCACTGGCCAACGCTTCGACTCAAGCAAAAGACATCGTTATTGCCAACACCATCAGAGCCAAATTATTAGCCCATGATGACGTCAATTTTACTGCGGTAAAGGTGATTGTAAACAGTGGAGAAGTATTTCTGATGGGGTTAGTCAATAATTCCCAAGCGACGCTTGCCGTAGACATCGCACGTAATGTACAGAACGTTGTTCGCGTTAATAGAGTATTTGAAATAATTAACTGACTCTAATTAACGCGCTTGTATCTATTTGACAATACTTAGATTTGGCTTACCACGAGCTGGTTTCGGTGGCTCTGGTGGGGCATCAGACTCATCGTCATCGATTACATGCTCAGGACGGACCGCTTGAATGTCTGAGTCCATTGGTTCAGGGGGTGTAAAAACAGTACCCGCACCGTTTTCTCTTGCATATATGGCCAATACTGCTTCACAAGGAAAGCTGATTTGTTGCGGTTGCCCACCAAAGCGAGCTTGAAAGCTCACGCCTTCTATTGATAAATGAAAATTCACACATGCGCTCGGTGAGACGTTCAACACAATCTGTCCCTCTTGAACATATTGCTGCGGCACTTGAACATAAGGCTGAGTTGCGTCTACCACTAGATGCGGAGTGAGATCATTGTCTACGATCCAATCAAAAAAAGCCCTAATCATATAGGGCTGATTCGGTGTCATTGAAATATCACTCATACTGAATTATGAAAGTGGTTTATGAATTTCGCGTTCTTGGTCAGTCAACGATGCTATGAACGATGGACGGTCAAATATGCGCTTCATGTAAGCCAGCACTTCTTTGCTGCCATTGCCAGTCAATTGAATATTCAACGCTGGTAAACGCCATAACAACGGCGCTAGGTAACAATCAACCAAGCTAAATTCTTCAGACATAAAATATTCGGTATTCGCAAAAATAGGCGCCAGCGCTAGCAAATTTTCTTTTAGTTCATTGCGCAGTGCTGCAACATCACCTTCACCACGGAAAATCAGTCCAGCTTGTACATACCAGTCTTGTTCAATACGGTGCATCAACAAACGACTTTCAGCACGTGCAACAGGATACACGGGCATTAATGGCGGATGCGGGAAACGCTCATCTAAATATTCCATGATGATGTGCGACTTATACAAAGCCAAGTCACGGTCAACCAATGTAGGTAGAGTACCATATTGATTGTACTCAAGCATTTCTTCTGGAAGGTTTTGCGGATCCACATAAATGATCTCAACGCCTACCCCTTTCTCAGCCAACACAATTCGTGCCTGATGGCTGTAGATATCAATGGTATCCGAAAAAAGGGTCATAATAGAACGTTTGTTTACGGCTACTGCCATTTAGCTATCTCCTGTTGACTCACATTAGCTATCATTTATTGCTAAATTAAAAAAAGGGGCGCTAATTGCCCCTTTATTATTATACAGAAAATTTACACGTTTGTGTTATTTTAATCCGCGCCAATATTCTTTCTTGAGTAAGTACGCAAAGATGAAGAAAATCAATACAAAGATTAATGCACCACGACCAATCGCTTCAGATTGTAATCGAGACGGCTCACCAGTGTACTCAAGGTAATTAACCAAATCTAATATTGCCTGGTCATACTCTTCAGTATTCATTACGCCATTGCCATCTGCTTTGATGCCAGCATAACGCTTGACGGTTTCTCCATCGACCAAAGCCTCCTCGTGATAAATACGAGGCGTACCTTGTAACTCTTCCAATACATGAGGCATACCTACGTTAGGGAAGACTAGGTTGTTTACACCAAAGGTTTTTGACGGATCCACATAGAACGTGCGTAAATAGGTATACAACCAATCTGCACCGCGTACACGTGCCACCAACGTTAGATCGGGTGGCGGGGCACCAAACCATGTTGCTGCAGCTTCTTGTGGCATTGGCGAAGTGATATAGTCAGTGACTTTTTCACCAGTAAATTGTAAATACTCTTGGCCAATATCCGCAGGAATATCTAGGTCTTCAAATGTTCTTGAGTAACGCTGATATTGTTGCTGGTGACAACCTAAGCAATAGTTCATAAAGATGCGTGCACCACGTTGTAATGACGCTTTATCGGTTAGGTCAAAATTAGCCTTGTCAAGCGGTACTGAAGAACCTGCAGCGAAGGCTAAGCTTGGCACTAAAAGTGCCACGGCTAAAACTAAGTTTTTCATTTAGGGATCCTCGCTGGAACAGGTTTAGTCTTCTCGTTTTTGCTGTAGATAAAGAGTAAGCCAAAGAAGCCGAAATACATGAGGGTTGCAATCTGTGACGCAACAATCTTCCAGTTCTCTTGTGGAGTACCACCTAAATAACCCAAGAATACGAATACCACTGCGAACACTAGGATGTTGTACTTGTGTAAGCCACTGCGATAGCGCCATGAACGAACGTTGCCACGGTCAATCCAAGGTAATGCAAAGAGCGCTGCAATCGCTCCAAACATCGCGAGCACGCCGAATAACTTGTCTGGTACCGCTTTCAAAATTGCATAGAACGGTGTGAAGTACCATACTGGGAAAATATGTTCAGGCGTCTTCAACGGATTTGCAATTTCAAAGTTTGGATGTTCTAGGAACTTACCACCCATTTCTGGAGCAAAGAACAACACATAACAGAAACCGGCTAAGAACACAGTGAACGCGACCAAATCTTTAAGCACAATGTGCGGGAAGAATGGTACTACGTCATCCGCAATGTCGTATTTGCTTGTGTAGTATTCATGGATCTCAAATTTCGTCTTGTCATCTTCTGACAATGAGCCTTTCTTGTGCTTGATCGCAACGCCATCAGGGTTGTTAGACCCCACTTCGTGCAGGGCGATAATGTGTAAGAATACCAAAATCACAATGACTAACGGCAAAGCAATAACATGCAAAGCAAAGAATCGGTTAAGCGTAGCACCAGAAATAACATAGTCACCTTGGATCCACACAACCAAATCCGGACCAATGACAGGAATAGCACCAAACAATGAAACGATTACCTGAGCACCCCAGTATGACATCTGACCCCATGGTAATACATAACCCATGAACGCTTCCGCCATTAGTGCTAAATAAATCAGCATACCAAACACCCACAATAGTTCGCGAGGCTTTTGGTAAGAACCATAGATCATTCCGCGGAACATGTGTAAGTAAACAACGATGAAGAATGCGGACGCACCGGTGGAGTGCATGTAACGGATTAACCATCCGTAATCGATTTCACGCATAATGTATTCAACTGAAGCAAAAGCGCCTTCGGCTGACGGTACGAAATTCATAGTTAACCATACACCGGTCAAAATTTGGTTTACCAAAACAATCGTTGAGAGGAAACCAAACACATACCAGAAGTTCATGTTAATTGGCGCAGGATATTGAATTGCGTGCATGTTTGCGACACGAGTCAAGGGAATGCGCTGTTCAATCCAATTCATAAAACCGTTCATAATCAAACCACCTTATGCTTCAGAGCCGATGAGTAACGTCGTATCATCAAGGAATTGATACGGCGGAACGACCAAATTAGAGGGAGCAGGTACGTTTTGGAAAACGCGTCCAGCCATATCAAACTTTGAACCGTGACATGGACAGAAGAAGCCTTCAGAAACACCTTCGGCGTATTGCGCAAATGCACCTTCATTTAAATGCTGAGGTGAACAGCCCAAATGCGTACAAATACCAACCAAAACTAAATACTCTTCTTTTAAAGAACGATATTGATTCTTAGCAAATGCAGGTTGCTGTTCGACATCAGAGTTTGGATCACGCAGTTGATCTTCATGATTGCTTAAACTTGCTAGCAACTCAGGAGTACGACGCACAACCCAAACTGGCTTAGAACGCCACATGACACGAATTAGCTGACCAGGAGCGATACCACTGATATCAACTTCTACGTCAGCACCGGCAGCCTTTGCCTTTGCACTTGGATTCCAAGACGCGACGAAAGGCACTGCTGCAGCCACTGCACCAACCCCACCAATAACCGACGTCGCAACAGTCAAAAACTTGCGACGGTTGTTATTCTCAGGCTGGGCTTCTGGGCTTGCTTTGTTTGCATCTACTGATACATTGCTCATCCACTTTCTCCAAAACTGGGATACACCGCTAATTAAACGGATCATCAACCATAAAAAAATTCTGCGCAAAATGGTAAAGAAAACACACAAAAATTACAAGTCTAACGCGTTATTTATCTTAGATTCACATTAAGACAATGGTCGTTGATCTAGTATCTGCTGGGTTGAGGGTATTTTAAACCTCATCGCATAGACTAATATCTAACACTCGATAGATTAGGGCAAAGAAAAGGCAAAAAAATACCGCTCTATGAGCGGTATTTGTAAATAACGTGTAAATATTAACGTTTTGAGAATTGTGGCTTCTTACGTGCTTTGTGTAGACCCACTTTCTTACGCTCAACGCGACGTGCATCACGTGTAACGAAACCAGCCTGACGGAGGCTTGGACGTAAAGTCTCATCAAATTCCATCAACGCACGAGTAATGCCGTGACGGATCGCACCAGCTTGACCAGAAATACCACCGCCTTTAACAGTGATGTATAGATCAAATTTCTCTGTCATTTCAACAAGTTCTAAAGGTTGACGAACAACCATACGAGCCGTTTCACGGCCAAAGAACACGTCAAGAGGACGTTGGTTTACAGTAATGTTACCTGTACCTGGACGAAGGAATACACGAGCTGTTGAGCTCTTGCGACGACCAGTGCCGTAATATTGGGTATCTGCCATTGTCTCGCTCCTTAAATGTCAAGTACTTGTGGCTGTTGCGCAGCGTGTTTATGTTCGCTACCTGCGTAAACTTTAAGCTTACGGAACATAGCACGGCCAAGAGGGCCTTTTGGTAGCATGCCTTTAACCGCTACTTCAAGAATCATCTCTGGTTTTTTCGCTTGTAACTTATCAAACGTAATGTCTTTAAGACCACCAGGGTAACCTGAGTGAGCATAGTAGACTTTGTCTTTGAACTTGTTACCAGTCACAGTAATCTTCTCGGCATTAACAACGACGATGTAATCGCCTGTATCAACGTGAGGAGTGTATTCTGGCTTGTGTTTACCACGTAAACGCATAGCGATTTCAGCCGCTAAGCGACCAAGAGTTTTGTCCGCAGCATCTACTACGTACCAGTCGCGTTCAACGCTCTCTGGTTTTGCAACAAAAGTTTTCATTGTTTCATTTCACCCGAAATTGAATAATTAGTTACGGTCGTATGCACCATGCATACAACGTGATATCAGCGTCTAACCCCTTCGAGTTTGCTGATTCTTCCATCCTCCCACGGATGGGTTGTAACTGGGCAGGCGCAAGATTATACGCAGATTACTCAATTTTTCAACAATTTAATATGCTTATTTTGCGAGTTGCTCATGTTTACCAAAGAGTTTAGCTTGTTGATATAGGCCTTTTACCACTTCAAACTGTGCTGTAATAGCACTATCGGTCGTCCTTGGTAGACCTAATGTACTATCCCCCAGACCGAGTCCTGTCAACATACGCTCAAACAACAAGTAATAAAAGACAAGGCTTATGCCAAATGTAACTTAACGACGTTGTTTTACTTCATCCCAAATGGCATCAAGTTCCTTGAGAGAGAGTGCGCTTATATCCTGCCCCGATTGTTGAACTTGACTTTCTAATGCGTTGAAACGATTAGTAAATTTTTGATTAGCTGCAATTAAGGCACTTTCTGCATCCACATCTAAATGTCTTGCTAAGTTTACGACCGCAAATAATAAGTCACCGATTTCTTCGGTAACCTCAGCGTGAGATTGATGCTCTGCTGCTTCAGCTACCTCTGCTAATTCCTCTCGGATTTTGGCATAAACCGGAGCAATATCAGCCCAATCAAAACCGACTTTTGCGCATTGTTTTTGGATTTTTTGTGCCTTCATTAGTGGGGTCATTCCATTTGGAATACTACCGAGTACTGTTTGGGGTCGAGATTTTTTCTCGCTTGCTTTGATTGCCTCCCATTGTGACTTGACTTCGTCAGGGCTCAGTTCGGTTTGTTCACCAAAAACATGAGGATGTCGCCGAATAAGCTTTTCACACATCGTTTGTGCAATGTCGGTAAATTCAAACCACCCTTTTTCGGCGCCTAACTGTGCGTAAAATACAACTTGAAATAATAAATCCCCAAGTTCTTCACACAAGTGTTGAGGTTCACCAACCGCTATAGCTTCCGCTACTTCATAGGTTTCCTCTATGGTGTGTGGAATAATCGTTGCAAAAGTTTGTTTGAGGTCCCATGGACAACCCGAATCGGGATCTCTTAATTGACGCATGATTGCCACCAACCCCGCTACAGGATCAGAGGCGACGAGATGTTCATACTGCGCAAGCTCTGATGACTTCATGCTTAGTGCTCATATTTGAAGGCGTCGATAACGCCTTTGATTTTACGTAAACGCTTTAGCAGAATATTGAGGCTATTGAGGTGACTCACTTCAACCACCAAATCAATTTGACATGTGCCCGTTTGCGTGTCACTGATACTGTTGATACCCAAAACCGGTACTTTATCGTTACTCGTCTGGGTCATTATATCTCGCATCAGTCCAGTACGGTCTGAACATTTTAAGGCGATTTTCGCTTGTAAACCATGCGCTTGCCCACCACTCCAGTTGACTTCTATTTCGCGCTCGGGATGCTGAGTTAACAGGTGTGCTAACTGCTCACAATTTTGCTTGTGCACACTAACTCCGCGGCCTTGCGTAATATACCCAGAAATAGGTTCCCCAGGTAATGGCTGACAGCAGTTTGCGATACTACTCATCAGATTACCTACACCTTCCACTTCAATATGACTGTCGGTTTTACGCGGTTTTTGTGACGTGGGCTTAGGTGCAACAGGCTCTATTTCAACCTCAGGTTTGTGTAACTGCTCTATATAATGAACAACTGACATCACTCGCAGATCGCCGGCACCCACTGCAACAAACAAGTCCTCTACCTGATTGACATTAAATCGCGATAAATCAGATGGAATATCTTTTAATGTAAAATGGAGTTTGGCTAACTCACGTTCGAGCAATTCTTTACCGGCAGCGAGGTGCTCATCGCGATCCAGCTTTTTAAAAAACGTATGGATCTTGGCACGGGCACGAGACGAAAAAACATAGCCCAATCCAGGGTGTAGCCAATCACGTGACGGGTTGAGCTGTTTACCAGTGAGAATTTCGACTTGGTCACCACTTTGTAACTTGTACGTAAAGGGCACAATTCGTCCATCCACTTTGGCACCAATACAGCGATGACCAACGTTTGAGTGAATATAATAGGCAAAATCAAGCGGCGTAGAACCGACTGGTAAATCAATTACATCACCGTTGGGCGTAAACACATAAGCTCGGTCATCAAACACTTGTGAACGCAATTCTTCGACCAAATCTCCGGACTCAGCAACCTCTTCCTGCCATGCAAGAATTTTGCGCAACCAAGCAATGCGAGCCTCTGCAGCGGTGGTTTTGCCTTTGTGGTCTTCTTTGTATTTCCAATGCGCCGCCACCCCAAGTTCTGCATCATCGTGCATTTGTTGAGTACGGATCTGAATTTCGATAGTGCGTTGTTCCGGACCTCGAATAACGGTATGAATAGACTGATAGCCATTAGCTTTGGGCGTTGCAATATAATCGTCAAATTCATTTACAAGGTGATGCCATTTAGCATGAACTGTACCTAATGCGGCGTAACAATCTGGGAGCGTTTGCGCAATGACTCGTACCGCCCTGATATCAAATAATTGCTCAAATGAGAGACCTTTTTTTTGCATTTTTTTGTGGATTGAAAAAATGTGTTTTGGCCGACCATAGACATAAGCTTGTATGTTTTGCGCTGCTAATTCATCTTCCAAAGCTGCAACAAAATCATCGATGTATTCGGTTCTCTCTGAGCGCTTTTCATCTAACCAAGCCGCTATTTGCATGTATTTTTGCGGATGCAAATAACGAAACGCCAAATCTTCTAATTCCCATTTGAGCTGACCGATCCCCAAACGGTTAGCAAGCGGAGCGTACACTGTGGAACACTCACGTGCTACCATTACTCGCGTTTCTTCATCCTCGTTTTTAACTCGTTGCAGGGTGCAAATACGCTCTGCCATTTTGATCACGACTGCACGTACATCTTCAACCATTGCCAGAAGCATCTTGCGGACATTATCGACTTGTGCTTCATTGCGTTGATGCTTTGTTTGCAAGATTTTGATTGCGTCCATCTTACGCACACCGCTGATTAAATTAGCTATGTCGGCAGAGAAGGTCTGACTGATTGCAACCTCGTCTAACTTGTGCATTTCACAATAAGGAAAAACCATAGCTGCCATCAATGTGACATCATCCATATTCAACTCGGCCAATATCTCAACCATTTCTTGGCCAATAAGAAGATTTTCTGGGTGATTAACGATTTCACGTAGTTTGCGTTTAGTCCCAACCGCAACGTCTAGTTGAGATAGCCATTCATCAAATGGGGGGCGTTGTGCTCGATGCACACTGCGAACTGAAACCAAGACAAACTCCTTGTATAACTAATGGGTTTATCATACAAGTAAACTAGTTCGTGTGGTAGAAAAAATCTCTACTCAGAGTAAGATGAACGCTCTATTCATCTCGCGTCCACACACTCAAAAGTTCTGTGTGATGCGTCGCCCGAAACATATCCAACAACTGCACTCGGTTTAGCTGAAATCCTTTGCGGTGAAGAATTTTGGTATCCGACAGCCAGCTTTGTGGATTACAAGACACATAGACGATCGTTTTTATCGCTGAAAAGTCGCACTGTTCCAGAATAAATCCAGCTCCAGCACGAGCCGGGTCTAACACCATTTTGTTCGCATTAAAATCTTCGATGTTGCCAAGCACATCCGAACTCGCCAGATCACCTGCCAACCACTTAATATTGTCAAACTTTTGGTTCTTAGCATAGTGAGCAGCACGTTCCACGACTTTGGCAACCCCCTCTACGGCCAATACTCTAGAGCAGCGCCTAGCAAGAGGCAGAGTAAAATTTCCAGCACCAGAAAATAAATCCAACACGCGATCATTTTTATCAAGTGTAAGTGCCGCTATGGTTGCTTGTACCATTTGGTCATTTACGGTTCTGTTGACCTGGATAAAGTCTTCCATGGTGATTGGATAGAGATCATCATCAATCGTAGCTAAGCACAGTTCTGGCGTCACCCATTTTCCTTCACTCAACTGACCGTATGACTGCGTTGATTGCCATTCGGGCAAATGCCCAGCGCCTTTATCATTTACTAACACCATACATTGATGTGTGTCACCGAAGACATACATCGCATTGAGAGCGGCTTGAGCTAAATTCCCAGTTGCATGGAAACCAACTGCCACGCCTGCATGTGTCTGTAAAAGACTAATATGGCCAATGGATTTTAACCAATGCCAATCGGAAACGCAGGCGCTTAAGCCGCTTAACACTTTCTGTAGTGGAGGCTCACATACTTCGCATTGATTAATGGGTAACACGTTTTTGCCATTGAGCTGTCGAAAGCCGACTTTGCTCTGCTTCGGATTACGAGCATCGATTGCGAGACGGATTTTGCGTCGGTATTGGATTGAAGAGGTTATTGGCTCTGCCCAGACTTTATCGTTATAACGTTCACCAAACACCCTTTGCATTGCGTCACATAGCGCTTTTTGCTTCAGTGTTAACAGTGTTTCGTCAGATGTAAAACCCAACACGCAGCCGCCACATGCATGTTCAGTATGCGTTATCTTCGGATGTCCGAGCGCATATTGACAATGTGCGTCAATTCTAGAACCGCTGGCCTTTAGAATCTTGGTTGCAACCGCTGTGGAACTGTTTTTTCCGGAGTCCAGTATTAATGCATTGATACGCTCCCCAGGTAACGCGCCTTTTATGAACACATTACTGTGGCCCTCTAACTTCACTTGGTTTTGTAGAGTCAGTTCCGTCGTTGTAACGTTCATCAATGGCTTATTTGGAGAGAATTTTGAGCCACTCTGACTCCCTTTGAAGCCACGAGCGCCTTTATTATTTTTACCTGATTTGGGTTGGAAGAGTTTTACCATAGCTGATTAGTCATTGGTCAGGATGACCGTTGCAACAACATAGTCCTGTTCGTCAGAAATAGATACATGACCAATCGTAACCCCCATGGCTTCAGCTTGTTTGGCAAACCCCCCGCAATAACGCAACCATGGTTGTCCAAATTCGGAATATTCGCACCAAACATCAGCTAAGTTAACACCATTACCTATACCGGTGCCAAGTGCTTTCACGGCAGCTTCTTTGAGAGCAAAACGTTTCGCCAAATATCGGGTTGGCTGTTTATGTGACATATATTCCTCAAATTCATAAGGATGTAACACACGTTTGGCAAACGCGGGGGAATCTGGCGTGTGCTTGGCTAATCTAGCAACTGCAACAATATCCGTTCCGAGTCCAAGCATGGCCATTGTTTGCTTAAACCAACGCCTGCATGCGCGCTTCTTGCATCAGTATACGCATATCTCGTACTGCTTTTTCCATCCCATCAAACATGGCACGAGCCATAATAGCGTGACCGATATTCAATTCTTCGATTTGTGGGTTGGCTGCGATCGGTTTGACGTTGTGATAATGCAAGCCATGACCGGCATTGACCCGTAACCCCTTGTCTGCTGCATAAGCGATACCCGCTTGAAGTTTCGCAAGCTCTGCTTGCGCAACTACGTGATTAGCCGCTTCTGCGTATTGTCCGGTATGGATCTCAATGTACGGAGCACCGCAGGCAACTGCTGCATCGATTTGTTCTTCTATTGCATCAATAAACAACGAGACCATAATGTCGGCCTCACCCAATACCTGACAGGCATGTTTGACTTTTTCGAACTGGCCTACCACGTCTAACCCCCCTTCGGTAGTGAGTTCTTCGCGTTTTTCAGGTACAAGACATACAAACGTTGGTTGCGTTTTGAGGGCAATTTCGAGCATTTCATCTGTCACTGCCATCTCTAAATTTAAACGAGTATTGATGGTCTTCGCTAATATCTCTACGTCGCGGTCTTTAATATGACGGCGATCTTCGCGCAAATGCACTGTGATCCCATCCGCACCCGCTCGCTCTGCGATGTCCGCAGCATGTACTGGGTCGGGATAATGCGTACCTCGGGCATTGCGCAATGTCGCAACATGGTCAATATTCACACCTAACAAAATCGGTTCAAAAGTGGTGGACTGATTCATAACAATTACTCTAAATTTGTTTGACGACAGTATACCTTAACGAGAGTCTGAGCTTCAATCAGAGCTTTTTGAATAAGGCCGTAAGGTTTTGAATAGTTCTCTGCTTTTGAGCGGTCTATCACCCAGTAAATCAGTGATCACTTGGCGGCAAATGATTTTGGCGCATAACAAAGATTGTTCATGCCAAATTTGATTGGCCACATCAGTGAAGACACGCCCACTAAAATGCCACTTTACACTTGGCATACAAGCGATAACACCTATCCCAAGTTGATAGTGATAACACCCTTCATCGACTAAATCCAAACCGCCTTCTGCTTCAGAATCCAAACCGCCTAAAACACCAATATGCTGCAACAAATACAATTCGAACTCCCGTAACAACGCCTCTAACCACTGCGTTTGTGCATCAGCCAAATGCCGTAAAGTCGTTTGATAAGCATCAAATAACATGGGGTCGGCATATTCATTGGGACAAATGCGCAGTAAAAGTTCATTGAGGTACAGACCACAAAATAAATTAGTCCCCGCAAGCGCGAAGCTTTGTCCCATGGTATCAAGCTGGCCCAAGTTGCGGAGCTCTCCTGAGCCCATAAACTCACATTGCAATGGTAAAAAAGGTTGTAGCAAAGCAACTTTGGGGGATTTTTTGCTCTTTGCTCCTCGCACCACACAGCGTAATTTACCCTGTTCTCGAGTTAGCATATCGACTAATAAACTGGTTTCGCGATAAGGCCGACTGTGCAATACAAAGGCCTGAGTATTGAGCACGAGCCGCGCCATATTACACCGGGTGGAAGGTGTGAATCAGACACTGCACCGATTCATTGCCACGGAATTCATTCACGCTCAAACTATATGCAGCATGGATGTGTTGACAGCTGGGGTTCGGCCATTGACTGACATCAACATTAAAAGCAATCGCATCGACAGTTTGATCGTTGAGAGATAAAACCAATTTGAGGTGCTTTTCACCAACAATTCGCTGGTTAACCACCGTAAACACATTATCAAACATAGGTGCTGGACACCCCTGCCCCCAGACACATAATTGTTCCAACTGTTTAGCTAGCCCCAAATCCAATTCGGAGGCCAGCAAGGAACCATCTGTCTCCACTTGTGCAGTTTTGGGCAGTTCAGAACCCAGCTCACCCACTACTTCGATGAACGCTTGTTCAAATTGTTCTAAGCCACTCGCCTCTATGGTAAGACCTGCGGCCATGGCATGCCCGCCGAATTTTTTAATGAGTTTGGGATGACGAGTATTTACTCGTTCCAGCGCATCACGAATATGTAACCCTTGGATAGAGCGTGCAGACCCCTTTAGCTCACCATCACCTGCATCGGCAAACACTACGGTTGGACGATAGCACTGCTCTTTGATGCGACCAGCCACTATGCCTATGACTCCCTCGTGAAAGGTGTCTTTGAAGAGTACGAGTGCCGCTGGTAAATCATTATGGCTAGGTTGTAAACTGGCTAAGTGAGTCTCTGCATCATCTCGCATACTTTGTTCTATCTGTTTGCGCTCACGGTTAAACTGATCGAGTTTTTCGGCAAGCTGACGCGCCACAAAGGGATCTTGAGTAATGAGACATTCGATGCCAATACTCATGTCATCGAGTCTACCCGCAGCATTTAAGCGAGGGCCTAGGATAAAGCCTAAATCACTGACTGTTAATTTGTCCGCCACTTTACCTGCCACATCTAACAAAGCCAATATCCCAGGGCGACAGAGTTGCCGCTTAATTCGGGCAACGCCTTGATAAACTAAGATACGATTATTGTGATCTAGCTTAACGACATCGGCTACCGTGCCGAGTGCAACGAGATCGAGAAATTCCGCGAGGTTCGGCACAGGCCTGTGCGGGTTGAACCACTGTCTGGACTGTAACTCAGCTCGCAAACCACTGAGCACATAAAAAGCCACAGCCACCCCAGCACTGTTTTTGCCAATAAAGGCGCAGTCAGGTTGATTAGGATTCACAATAGCCGTTGCATCAGGTAGTGTGTCACCGGCTAAGTGATGATCCGTCACTATGACCTTGATGCCTAGTTGATTCGCTCTATCCACGCCCTCATGGGCGCTGATCCCATTGTCCACTGTCAACAATATATCCGCTTGATATTCCTCATGTGCTATATCAACTAGGGGGACAGATAAGCCATAACCAAAATCAAAACGATTTGGCACAATATACTGGACATTGTGATGTCCCATCGCATTGAGCGCGAGCATACACAAGGCAGTTGAAGTTGCCCCATCAGCATCAAAATCACCGACAATGACAATCCGCTGATCTTGCATAACGGCATCCGCCAGGACTTGAACTGCAACGTTTAAACCACGCAATGTACGGTAGTGGATAAGGTCCTTCATGCTATTTGATAGAGCCTGAGGCTCTTGAATATTTCTCGCCTGTAAAATTCGAGCAAAGAGTGCAGTATGGCTCGGAAATATTGCTGAAAGCGTTCGCACCCATTCGGGTTCAGGTGTGATTTGACGAGAAATAATCTGAGCGGAGTGCAGCATTACTGCTCTCCGCTTGAGCCAAGCTTTTCTCTAATTTGCTGTAACATAGTTTGTGCCGGCACATAACCACCAATTAACGCGCCATTTTCTAAAACAATGTTAGGTGTCCCGGATACGCCGAGTTGCCCACCTGCTCTGTAGTGACTAGCCACTGGGTTGTCGCAGGTACGCGCAGATACATCGTTGCCTTCTTTCGCTGAAGTCATATTTTCTTGCGGTGTGTCTGAACACCAGATCGAGACCATATCGCGATACGATTGTCCTGAAAGGCCTGCTCTTGGGTAGGCAAAATAACGCACTGTAATCCCTAGATCGAGATAGTCTTGAATTTCACGATGCAGTTTGCGACAGTAGCCACACGTGATGTCAGTAAAAATATTTGCAACATATAATTCATTTTCAGCCTTAAACTCAATCGCTGAATCACCCAGTGATGCCATCACGGATTGACGCACTTTGTACATGGCCAGTTCCGTTTCATTGCGCATCCCCTGATCGATGTTAAATAAGTTTCCCGCAAACAAAAATTCACCATTTTGCGATAAATACAAAACCCCAGCCGGTGTGGTCAATTGCACAAAACCATCTATGGGAGCAGGAGAAACAGATTGCACTGGAATATTGGTCGCTGCATTGAATTTGGCTAAGGCCTTATCACTGATTAACTTTGGGATTTCGCGCTCAGTGGTTTGTGGTGTCGCTTGCTCAGTGATACTTGCAGACTGCTCTTGAGAACAGCCAGAAAAACTCATTGTCGCCAACAACACTAGACTTCCGAACCATCTGATTTTTTTGATTGTCATGCTTTTTTCTACACCTTATATTTTGTTGTATTGTAAGAGTTCGCAAGGAAAAATCCTAGCCTCTCTCCTTTTTTATCAGCTCATAGGCGGCTTGAATATCTTGCGCTTTCGCTTTGGCTTTCTCTAGTGCTGCTTCTGGCAGTCCTTTTCCGACCAACTTATCTGGATGATGCGCATTCATTGCTCGTTTATAGGCTTTTTTTAATGTTTTTTCATCGGCGTTAGCTGGCACGTCTAAAATTTGGTAGGCATCCGCAAGACGTTCTTGAGAATTGTATTGCGGAGCTTGGTGTGATTGTCTATGAGAGTGCTCATACGCTTGTCTAGCACGGTCTTCTGCATAGCGTCTAAAGTCTTCTTGTTTTTGTCGTGCGCGCTTTTGCGCTTCAGCTTTAGCCTGCTCAAACGCTTGTTTGCGCTGACGAAAACGCATTTCCGCCTCGCATTGTTTGATCTTAGTGTTGAGTTCTTTAGCACTAAAGCCGAGTTGTGCTGCAATTTTGGTGAGTAGATTCATCTCATTGAGCGATAACTCGCCATCGGCAAACGTCGCTTCAATCAAAATTTCTAAAAATACATTCAATACATCGAAGCGATTTTGTACATCTTTGATTAGGTCGTTAAGCTGATCTTCCAGAGGAAAATGTGGATCTTTGCCCTCGCGAAACGCATTTTGCGCTTTTTGGCGAACCGCGCCTGAGAGTTTCATATCGTCCATAAGACGAGTCGCAATAGCAATTTCGCTTTGCGTCACGGTACCATCCGCTTTGGCGATGTGACCTAAACAACCAAAAAGAGAATGAAAGAAAATCGCACTAGACGTAAGTTCACTCTTATCAGAAAAAAACTGAGAAAAGTTCATACCTCCAGAAAAGTCTTTATTTAATGCGTTATCGAAGTACCAACCTATCAAAAAGCCGACAAACGCGCCGGGGATCTTACCTACCATAGCGCCAAAGACAGTCCCTAAAATTTTACCTATATGTCCTTGCATAGAAGATATTCTCATTCTTTAAAGAGTGTGATTTATATATTTTTAACACATTAGGCGCATAAAGAAAGAAAAAAGCCCTTTTTTGATACTGAATTAATGAATTATTCATTATAAAAACGTACAATAGCGCAGTTTTTTGGGGATGGAATACATTAATGAAAAGGCCTGTATTTGCGAGAATAGTAACGAGCATGCTCTCGTCGTCTGCCTTGCTTTCAAGCCTCGTCCATGCTGACTCAATTGAGTCGAACGCCACATCTCAGTCTATGCCGATCGCTCAATGTGTAAACCCACCGCTGTTTGATGGAAAGGCTGCTCGAACATACGACCTGCAAACTGAAACACGTCCAGGGCAAATCATCGTACTTGCGCAACACGCTGACATCGTCAATGATGAGGTGGCTCGTTTCGCTGGAAATGTCGATATTCTGCATCCCACGGCACAAATCGGTGCCGACCAAGCAACTGTCAATGACTCGGGCCAGCAAGTCACAGCTTCTGGTAATATCGCTTTTGTTAATCCCCAAATTCAAGTCAAAAGTAATCTTATTGCTTTAGATAATCGGCAAAGCAATTTTGTTATGGAAGAGACCGAATATCGACTCAATACCATCAATGCCCAAGGGCAGGCTAGTGAGATTAGCATCGAACAGGACCAAGCACTCACACTGTCGGACGTGACTTTTACCAGCTGCCCGCTGCAAAGCCAAGATTGGCTACTCAAAGCAAGTCGTATCAGTGTCGATGAAGGAGATAGCTTTGGTCAAGCGTTCAATACTCGATTTTATGTTGCTGGCGTTCCCGTTTTTTACTTGCCTTATTTTGCCTTTCCGGTGACAAGCGAAAGACAATCCGGATTATTGTTTCCAAAAATATCCAGCTCCAGCGACAATGGCCTTGATATCACCACGCCGTATTACTGGAATATTGCCCCAGATATTGATGCTACGATCGCCCCTCGCCTGTTGACCAACCGTGGTCTAATGTTGACTTCAGAACTGCGTTTTTTACAACAACAAAATCAAGGTCAGATAAACGTGGAATATCTCCATAAGGATGATGAAAACCAAGATGAGGCTAGGTATTTTGTGCGTTGGCAACAAGCTGGGAACCTTTCACAACACTTGCAATATCGCATTGATTTTAATGACGTCAATGACGCGAATCACGTGATTGATTTTGGTTCAGATTTTTATAATCGAGCTGATACGTCTCTTAACCGTTATTTTGGCCTGCGCTACACCATGCCAAACACTGTATTTAATGTTGAATTGCAGGACTTTACGGTGTTGGGGGAACAGACCGACAACTATCGAGCAATGCCACGGATCTCGAGTGACAGTCACTTTGCCTTATCCCGTTTGTGGCATTTTGATTTGAGCACTGAGCTGACCCATTTTACCAATCAAAATCCAAACTTACACAATGCAACTCGGGTTCATGTGACACCTTCACTGACCTTTAACTATCATAATTCCTGGTCAGATTATGCGGCGCAAATGAGCTATTTTGCTACGCGTTACCGCCAAAACGTCGCAGATGACAGTCCTCTTGCGCGCGATGTCAAACGCAATATTGCTCAATTCAAAGTAAACGGACATTGGCATTTTGAACGTCCGCAAACCTTGACTGGGATTGGCTCAATTGTCACCCTCGAACCACAAGTACAATATTTGTATACCGAGTTTGCCGACCAATCTGAAATAGGAATATATGATACGGCGCCGTTGTTTAACATCGTGGATAATTTGTTTCGCGGACAGTCGTTTACTGGCATTGACCGTATCACAGATAATGATCAGCTGACCATTGCCCTAACCTCACGTTTTGTCAATGCACAAGGTATCGAGCGCGCATCGGTTAGCCTAGGACAGATTTTTTATTTTTCAGATAGCCGTGTTTTAACACGAGACAACGAATTAAACCGCTCATCTCTCATTGCTGATTTTGATTTTAGAATCTCATCGCGCTGGTTTCTAAAAAGTCAAATTCAACTCGCTTCAAAAACAGATAAAGTGGAACGTTCATCCACCACTTTAGAATATCGCCGTGATGAGTATAGTTTATTGCAATTCAACCAGCGTTATGTACGAAATTTGTCCAATGAGACCATTAATCAAATTGGTTTGAGTGCGGCGTATCCATTGTCAGATAGATGGCAATGGGTCGGGCGTTGGTATCACGACCAAGAACAAAATCGAACTATTGAGACATATACTGGTCTGCAATACGAATCCTGCTGTTGGTCAATTCGATTGGTAGCGCAACGTCAGCTGCTCAATCGCTATCAACTAGACGGACAAAGAGATATCAATAATTTTGATTCTGGAGTAAGCTTGCAATTTAGTTTCAAAGGCTTATCTTCAAATCAACAGAATGCTAATATGTTGTTAGATGGTATGTTCGGTTATCGACAGCCGTATTTCACCCAATAATAATTGAAAATATAATAAACGAGTCATTATGCGTAAAATTTCCACTATCCTTGCTGTTGCAATAAGCCTCTTTGCATCGAGCCATTTGTTCGCTCAACAATCATTAGACAAAGTAGCTGTTATCGTTGACCAAGGCGTCATCTTAGAAAGTGAAATCGACGCATTGGTCGAAACCGTCAAAGCGAATGCAGCCAAACAAAACCAATCATTACCCTCTGAGCGCGCACTGCGTACCCAGGCCATCGAACGTTTGATTCTGGAAAACTTACAGATGCAGATGGCTGATCGCATGGGTATCCGTATTTCTGACCCTCAGCTTGAACAAACCATTGAGAATATTGCACGCCAACAAAATGCTACGCTTGAACAGTTTCGCGCCTCTATTGTAGCGAGCGGCTTAACCTATGACGTATACCGCGAACAGGTTCGCAAAGAGCTCATCACCGGTGAAGTCAGACGTGCCAATGTGCGTCGTCGTATTTATATCACCCCGCAAGAAATTGCCGGATTAGTAGACATCATCAAGGAACAAGGTAATGAACAGGCAGAGTACCGCTTAGGTCATATCTTAATTGGTTTCCCTCCAGAACCGACTGATGCAGATATTGAAGAAGCTCGCTCACGCGCAGACAAAGTACTGGAGCTTTTAACCAACGGTTCTGATTTTGCTAAGATTGCTATCGCCTCATCATCTGGTGCCAAAGCATTAGAAGGTGGTGATTTGGGTTGGCTCAACATCAATGCAATGCCTACTTTGTTTGCAGAAGTTGTGCAAGGTCGAACTAAAGATTCATTGATTGGCCCGATTCGCAGTGGCGCAGGTTTCCATATTCTCAAGATCTTGGAAACGCGAGGTATTGAGGTGGCAACAATCGAAGAGGTGAATTCACGTCATATTTTGATTAAGCCATCGATCATTTTGAGCGAAGATAAAGCAAAGCAGATGCTTGAAGAATTTAAATCTCAGATCATTGCCGGTGACAAAACGTTTGCCGAGCTTGCCAAAGAGCATTCAGAAGATCCGGGCTCGGCCATTAAAGGTGGCGAGTTGGGCTGGACCGATCCTAGTGTGTATGTTCCTGCATTTAGAGATGCTTTGGCTCAATTAGCAATCGGAGAAATCAGCACACCAGTGCGCTCAGTTCACGGCTGGCACTTGATTGAATTGATGGATCGTCGGGTGGATGATGCCACCGAAAAACGCCAACAAGACAAAGCCTATCAATTGCTATTTAATCGTAAGTTCGCAGAAGAATCAGAAGCTTGGTTGCGTGAATTGCGTGAAAAAGCCTACATAGAAGTATTTGATGATGGAACATCATGATGTCAAAATTACCCCAAATAGCCGTTACTCCTGGTGAACCAGCGGGGATCGGTCCCGATTTAACATTACAGCTTGCCTACATAGACTGGCAAGCTGTTTTAGTCGCATTTGCTGATTGTGCCATGCTCGAAGCGCGGGCTAAATTACTGCAACATGACGTCTCGCTTATTCCTTATACAGGACAAGAAGAACCTGCTCCTCAAGGTGCTCTATATGTACAACATATACCAGTTCACGCTAAGGTAGTTGCCGGAGAGCTAAATGCTGAAAATGGTCCTTATGTTGTTGAAACCCTGCGCCAAGCATGCGAAGCCAATATGCAGGGCGACTTTGCTGCGGTTGTGACAGGTCCAGTGCATAAAGGCATCATTAATAAAGGTGGGATGTCATTTAGCGGACATACTGAATATTTTGCTGCACAATCCAATACATCAGATGTCGTAATGATGTTAGCCACTGAAGGTTTACGAGTTACACTAGCAACGACTCATATCCCATTAGAATATGTCTCAAAAGCCATTACTGCAGAACGTTTACACAAGGTTATTCACATCATTCATACGGATCTGAAACTCAAATTTGGTATTCAGAAACCCAAAATATACGTATGTGGACTGAATCCACATGCAGGAGAGGATGGTCACCTTGGCCGAGAAGAAATCGATACGATCATCCCTACTTTAGACCTACTGCGAGCTGAAGGAATTGATTTAACTGGACCATTGCCGGCAGATACGATTTTTAATCCCAAATATTTAGCCGAAGCCGATACTGTGCTTGCAATGTATCACGACCAAGGCCTTCCAGTACTCAAGTACAAAGGCTTTGGTGAAGCGGTCAATATCACGCTTGGCTTGCCTTTCATTCGCACCTCGGTTGATCACGGCACTGCGATTGATTTAGCTGGCAAAGGTGAAGCCAATACTGGTAGTTTAATAAAGGCGATTCAAAGCGCGATTGAGTTATCCCATACCTATGAGTAAAAGCCATCAAGGTCACACAGCAAGGAAACGCTTTGGCCAAAACTTTTTGCAAGATGCATTCATCATCGACCAAATCGTTGCAGCGATTGCGCCCACCAACGATGCCACTATGTTAGAAATAGGTCCAGGCCTTGGTGCACTCACTGAACCCGTGTGTGAACAGGTAGAGCAATTGCAGGTCGTTGAGCTTGATAAAGACTTGGTCAAAAGACTAGAGACGCATCCGTTTATTCAAGACAAACTTGTCATTCACTTTGCTGATGCATTGCAATTTGATTTTGCGTCCGTCATCAAGGATAAGCCACTAAAAGTTTTTGGTAATCTTCCTTATAACATCTCAACTCCATTGATGTTCCATCTGTTCAGTTTTGCCGAGCATATCCAAGATATGCATTTTATGTTGCAAAAAGAAGTGGTCTTGCGCTTAGCTGCAGGCCCCGGACACAAAAACTACGGAAGGCTTTCAGTAATGGCTCAATATTATTGTCAGGTCATGCCGGTTTTGGAAGTCCCACCGCAAGCATTTGTGCCGCCGCCCAAAGTAGATAGTGCGGTTGTCAGACTCATCCCGCATAAAACACCTCCTGTCGAGGTAAATAACGTAGAGGAATTGGCGCGAGTGACTGCTGAAGCCTTTAATCAGCGTCGCAAAACGATTCGCAATAGCCTCAAAAATTGCATCACTAGTGAGGAGCTTGAGGAATTGGGCATTGACCCAAATTTGCGAGCTGAAAATTTATCTCTTGCACAATATGCACTGATTGCTAATAATTTAAATAATACTGAATAAAAGTAATTACTATGGATTTATCTGACGACATCCGCGTATCGGTAATCAGCCAATATCTTGAAAGTCACTCTGATCCTTCAGAAAACCGCTATGCTTTTGCCTATTACGTGCGCATTCGAAATCTTGGCCAGCACACTGTTCAGTTGCGCTCTCGCTATTGGATGATCACTGATGGCAATGGTGATTCAAAGGATGTATATGGTGCTGGTGTCGTAGGTGAAGAGCCCATTCTAGCGGCAGGAGAAGAATATTCTTATTCTAGCGGTGCAGTGATTGCAACCCCATTTGGCACAATGGAAGGTCACTACGAATTTGACGGTCCTCGGGGGCTTCGTTTTAAAGCTCAAATCCCCATGTTTCAACTTTCAAAAGATAACATTGTACATTAGATATGGCTGATTATGTCGTAGGGGACATCCAAGGATGTTATAAAGGCCTCAAAAAACTTCTCACCAAATTAAAATTTAACCCTCAAAAAGACCATCTCTATGCTGTTGGGGATCTCGTTGCTCGAGGTGAAGATTCATTATCTGTACTTCAGTACTGTTATGACCTTGGCGAACATTTTCATTCGGTCTTAGGTAACCATGATTTACATTTACTTGCAATCAGCGCAGAAATACGCAGTGCTAAACCCAGTGACCGATTACAAAAACTACTTTCTTATTCTGGGCGAGACAAATTATTTGAGTGGATCCGGTATATGCCACTGGCGCTTTGTTATCAAAAAAATACATTAATCACTCATGCCGGTCTTTATCCCGCCTGGTCATTCGATGACGCCATGCGCTTTAACCAAGAAATCGAACACGTACTGCAACAACCGAACTTTGCGCATTTTTTACAAAATATGTACGGCAACTCGCCAAACGTATGGGCCCCTGCTCATGAAACAATAGATAGACAGCGTTTTATTGTGAATGCTTTTACTCGTATGCGCTACCTTGACCACAATGGTGCGATGGATTTTGCCTGCAAAGTCAACCCTTCGCAAGCGCCTCAAAGCCTGCGCCCCTGGTTTCAGTTTTATAACCCATATCTATTAAATAAACGTGTCGTATTTGGGCATTGGGCCAGCCTACAAGGGCAAACCAATTCGACACAGTATATTGGCCTCGATACAGGTTATGTATGGGGGAAGCAACTGACTGCTTATGAGCTGACGAATCGCACTCGATACAGCGTCAAAGGTTAACTTAAGATATATCAGGTAACCAATAACGTATTCTTATAACATGGTCAGTCTCTTACCTTAAACGAACAAGCCCAAGAGCTTTGTTCGCGTTTGCAAGCTCGAATTTACAGTGAAAACGTAAAGGCTATTTCTCTTTAATTAAGGCGTTTAACGTTGCGTAGTACATTGATTTGACAAAAGGTTTATTCAAAAAGCGTGCGGTGAAGTCCCTTCACGATTTCATTGCTATTTTGTGCTTGCACTAAAAATGACATGTTATGGGGATTCGCGCCAAAACAAATCATACGCAACTGATAGTCAGCAACCGCACTGAGTATTTTGCTACTTACCCCTGGCGCCGTTTGCATGTGATTACCTACCACTGTGATCAAATCGAACCCTCTTTCGACGGTCACATCACATATTTCAGCTAAATCCGCAATGGTTTCTTTATTCAAACGTTCAGCCACTGAATTGGGTGGATTATCCAATGTAAATGACACTGAAATCTCAGAAGTCGTCACCAAATCGACACTGAGTTCATGTTCGGCGATGATTTCAAATACTTTTGCAAGAAAACCCTGTGCATACATCATCTTTGGGGTTTTAACTGTCACCATAACTTGGTCTTTGCGTCGGGTAATAGCTCGGTATGGTGGCTCTTCAACGCAATCACGCACTATTACAGTACCGCCTTTTTCTGGTTCTTTCGACGAGCCAACAAACACTTTTATATCTTGTCTAAGGGCTGGCTCCATCGTCGCTGGATGAAGCACTTTGGCACCGAATGTTGCCATTTCAGCGGCTTCTTCAAAACTGAGTTCTGCTAGTGGACGAGCTGCCTCAGTAATGCGCGGGTCGGTTGTATATACGCCAATGACGTCGGTCCAAATTTGACATAATTGAGCCCCTAACGCCTCTGCGAGCAAAGCTGCGGTAAAATCAGAACCACCGCGCCCTAACGTTGTCGTGCGCCCCTCACCGTCGGCGCCAACAAACCCTTGGGTAACTTGTACTTTATTAGCCAATCGCGGCGCTAAATGAGTATCGGCTAAAGATTTGATCTCCGCAAGCTGTGGATTGGCCGCACCAAAATTGTCATCTGTACGCAAGACTTGTCTGACATCGAAGCTCTCAGCAGGCACACCAAGTTCATTTAGAACATCCGCAAACAATACTGACGACATCCGCTCTCCCATCGACAAGACTTGCTCTTTGAGCTGATCATTGGTGCGCAGAGACGGCTGTTTGGCAAGTAGAGATAACTCGTCGATTAACGCTTGTAAAATGCCATCGCGTTGTGCTGATTCTGGTAAGCACTCGTGAATATTATGTTGAATTTTGGTGATCTGCGCCAAGACCTCATCGATTTGTTGATCATTCAATACATCGTGACATAGCGAAACTAGGTGATTAGTTACGCCGGCAGAGGCACTGACCACAACGACACGAGTGTCAGCGGATTGCTGGATAATTTTGGCACAAGCACGCATTGCAGCATAATCAGCTACGGAAGTACCACCAAATTTGGCTATTGTTAGCGCTGTATTCATGAGCATCAATTCCTAAAATAAATTCTAAGTGTCTCTGTCGTTAGGATTGCTGCGTTCTATTGTTACGTTATGCTAATGTTATGGTTGCATTGAGATGATTTGTATACGATCACCCGCCTGGATATTATTTTTGTTAAACCATCCCATAGGCATTTCTAAAGCAAACCTTACCGGAGCCTCAGATGGGTGGGATTGTAATGTTTGCGGTTGCATTTGTCTAATATTAACAATGACGCCTTGTTCATTAAAATACGCGACACTTAGGGGAACGAAGGTATTTTTCATCCACATTCCAACGTAACGAGTTTCGCCAAAATCAAACAACATCCCGCAATCCGCACATAATTCAGCACGATGCATCAAGCCACGTGCCCTTTGTCGGTCTGTGGCAGCTAACTCAACCATTAGCGGTTTCAAATTAGATACCTGTATGCGCGCAGTGCCAAAATCACTAACAGCGACAGCGCAGGCCGATATGATACACAAAAATAATCCAATGAGTGCTTTCATTTTAGTGTTGTCCTTGAGTGAGCATAAAAACCTGCGCCTTTTCACCGTCGGTTAGCAACAATACTCGGCCTTGATTATCCACGGTAATATCTCGAATGCGTTTTTTGATGGGGAGACTTAAAACTGTTTCACGAAAGTCATTTTGCAGATCAATTCGATGAATGGTTTTGGTTTTTAACGTCCCAATTAGAAGACTTCCAGATAATTCAGGGAGTGCATCAGAACGATAGTAGACCATACTAGAGGGTGCGATAGATGGCGTCCAGTTCACCTTCGGCGATATCATTCCTGCGGCCTGCTTTATAGGACTAATTAATGCCCCACTGTAGTCTTTGCCTTCGGTGATAATCGGCCAGCCATAATTGGCACCTGCCATTAATAAGTTGACTTCGTCACCACCTGCCGGGCCATGTTCATGTTGCCAAATTTGTCCTTTCGCATCCAAGGCTAGACCTTGTGCGTTGCGATGTCCTAGACTATACAAATATGGGTCGTCAGCAAACGGTGCATCTGCAACGGGTTTACCCTCTAATGTCATGCGCAATGTTTTACCCAATTGCGACTCTACGCGTTGCGCATCCTCTCGATAATCAAAACCGTCGCCAGAATTCACCAGTAAGGTATCATCTGGTAATAATAATAAACGCCCTGCATAATGTACCGGCGTTTGCTTATCATCTTTCACGCTAAACAGTTGCTTTTGATGGGTAATTTGCCAAACATGATTCACTTTGTTGAGGACAATTTTGTTTAATGCCAACCGATTGGCAACAGCATTACCTTGAGCATAGCTCACGATTGCTTGAACAGCATCGTGTTTAACCTCAACCAACACGATGTCCAACAACCCCCCTTGTCCCTGCTGATACAGTTCGGCTAAGTTTAAAGGCACAACTTGCCGGGAGTCTTGCTCCACTATAACCAACTCTCCAGACATGAGAGTGATCCAATAGCGACCAAAAGCATCACTCTTAATGGACCATGGATTATTTAAATCAGAAACAATAGACTGCACATCAAAATTTGCTGCATATGTATTTTTAATTGGAGATAAAAAAATCGTCAGAATAACAATGCATATCAAGTTGAACAAAAAACCTTGCATCTTAGTTTTCGCTTTTCTATATTTGCAATACAAAATCAAGTCTAAAGCAATCATGAAAATAATTAAACTCAATACTTTTTTTGCTTTTTGCTTAGCGTGGTTAACCACGTTTACATTTGCGAGTTTTTCACATTCTTTGATGATTCTGATTGGCCTAGCTCAAATCGATGCTCAGCTGACGATTAGCGATATTTTTTACCACTTTGTCGCAGATTGGTGGGGGATGTTAGCAAGTTATGGGGTCATCATAGCTGTCGCTTTGTGCTTGGCTTTTTTATGTGTGCCTTTGGTCAAACATTTTATATTCAAGCGCACTAGTTCGACGTTATTAAGGATCTTCGCCGGTGGAACGGTGATGGCATTGGTCCTATTTGCGATGCAACCGATATTGGGGGTCACTTTAATTGCGGGAGCCCGCACACCCATTGGTTTTATCCTACAAATCAACGCAGGAATTATGGGTGGCTGGCTATTCGCTTATCTCTACAGTAAATATGGCCGTATCATCATTCGTTAATTTGATGCGACGCCAATATAAACGCATACTCTTCTGCCGCATCTAGTAATCGACCGTAAAGCCCTGAGTTAGCATAGTGACCTGCACTCATGTTCATGCGCATGATCAACAAATTATCATCGGTTTTTTCTGCTCGCATGCGGGCAGTCCATTTGGCTGGTTCCCAATACGTCACTCGAGGATCATTTAGGCCGCCTGTTACCATCATTGGTGGATACTCTCGCGCAACAATATTATCGTATGGTGAATAACTTAAAATTCGTTCAAACGCTTCTTTATCGGTAATTGGATTACCCCACTCACTCCACTCAGGTGGGGTCAATGGCAAGGATTCATCAAGCATCGTATTAAGCACATCAACAAATGGCACATCAAGTAATACACTGCGCCATAAATTGGGTTCCATAATGGTAGCAGCGCCCATCATTTTACCGCCAGCACTTCCGCCAGAGATTGAGATATTACCTGCTGAGGCATACTGTTCAGCAATGAGAAACTTAGCCACGTCAACAAAATCGTTAAAGGCATTTTGACGCTGTTCCATTTTGCCATCGAGATACCATTGATAGCCCATCTCATCTCCGCCTCGTGTATGCGCAATCGCAAACGCAACCCCCCGATCGAGCAAGCTCAAGCGTACAGATGAAAAGCTGGTCGGCATACCGTAGCCATACGCACCGTAGGCATAAAGGTGTAACGGTCGCATGCCATCTTTCACAAAATCTTTGCGATAAACTATCGACACTGGGATCATAACACCGTCTCGAGAAGGAGCCATTCGGCGCTCAGTATGATATTGCGAAGCATCATAGCCTGATGGAATTTTTTGCTTTTTAAGTACCGTCTTTTGTCGGTTTGCAAAATCATAAGCAAACAAGGTATCTGGCGTAATCATACTTTCATAAGTAATACGTATGGAAGTGGTATTAAAATCCGGGTTATTGCCTAAGCTTGCAGAAAACACTTGCTCGGGAAACTCGATGTCATAAGCATCTACATTTTTATCGAACGGAATAACATGTAACGCATTCAGTCCATTGCGAGCAAGTGTTATCACTAGTCCATGACGAAACGTCGCTAGACTTTTGATATACAAATTGTCATCTCCTTGCATTAATGTTTGCCAATTTTCATAACCTAAAGTGCTATCGGCAAGGGTCGCGATGCGATAGTTACTGTGGGTATCATTGGCAACAACATAAAACGAACCAAATGCGTGATCGACCGTGGCATTAAAACCTTGCTCACGATTGACGAGTTGTTGTAAAGGCTGTTGTACGTGAGCGAGTGGCACGACATAAACTTCGGAAACATCACGAGTACCGGTCAAGAGAACCAAATACTCATCATCTGAAGTGGCGTAATGGCCTAACCCAAATTCATCATTGGTTTCAGCGTATAGGACAATATCAACTGCTTGTTTTGTCCCTAACTGATGATAATTGACTGATTCTGTCGCCCAACGCTGCGTAGACAACTTGTCATAGACGATTCCCTTGCTATCGGATGTAAACGTAATATTGCTTCTAACATCAGTCAAAACCGTACTCGATATTTCTCCAGTATTGAGATCTTTGATAAATAGTTCATAGCGCTCATCGCCTGTAGTATCGATAGTGTAGGCAATCAAATTATTATCTGGGCTAATATCGTAACTGCCCAAGACAAAATAATCCGTTCCCTCAGCAAGGGTTGGTAGGTCTAAAATGATTTGCTCACCACCGTCTTCAAGGTTGCGCCGCAAATACGTTCGGTAATCACTCCCAGCTTGATACTCATACCAATATTCATAGCCACGATTGGTCACAGGTACTGACACAAATTCATCATCCACTCTGCCTTTGAACTCTTCAAACAAGGTATCAATGAGGGGCTGATGTTGCGCTTTAAATTCACCGTAGTAGGTATTTTCTGCATGTAAATAATCTAACACGGTTTGGTCATTGACTTCGGGGTATCCTTGGTCTTTAAGCCATTGATATGGATCACTGACGCTAAATCCATGGTGGGATATGATTGCGTCTTCACGCATTGCCACGGGTGCGTTTGTAGTCAGTTGTTTGATGCGCGCATAAGGATGAGAGTAATTTGACATATCGGTTGTTTCTTTCATTGTCGATGAAGGTGCCGTAGGAACTTCGGAACAGGAAAATAATAAACCTGCCAAGCCAGCTATAAAGGTTTGTTTGAGCATCGGAGAACTTAAGATATTTAATTTATTATTTTGATAAAATAGATAAAATTTTGCGTTTGTGCAATATGTTGCCAAAAATAAAAAAAGCTCCTTCAGGGGAGCCCATAAGGAGCTTCTAAGAATGGATTGCGGGTTTATTCTGATGCTATCTCAGCCTGAAGGGCGTCAAAAGTTCGCTTTTCACCAGAGACGAATTGTTGCCATTGCTCTGCCATCTTGCGCGTATTTTTGAATGCTTCGGCTTTGGCCAATTGGTCGAGCGCTTTGACAAACTGACGCTGGTTGTAATAGGACATACCCAGCACCAAATGAACGGTACCTTGGTTGCGCAAATCGCCTTTCTCCAAAGCGAGTTCAGCGTTGGCAATCGCATCATCAAACTTGTCAATATTCAAAAACAGCTGAGCCAATTGAGCATATAGTTCACCATCAGGGGCTAACTCGGCAGCAGCACGCATCACAGGAACGGCCTTTTCGTTCTCTTTTGCTAACTGTAAGCACTGACCTAAAAACTTAAGGTTGCGAAGGTTTTCTTCCAATAAACCATCATCCATGGCCGCTTGCATGACATTGGCGCATTTAATCGGAGCCTTATGGTAGTAATACAGCTGTGCCATATTAAATAAGTCCGCACCTTTCACCAAGTATCCCTGTTGGTACGCCGCTTCCATTATAGCTAATTGGTGTTTTTCCATTTCTAACTCGCCATACATACCACCAAGTTGTATCCAGTATTTTGGCTCGTTAAACAGCTTAACCATCTTGACTATGATGTCTTTGACTTTACGCGTGTCCTTTAACTCATAGTAAATCGCACGTTGTAAGATTAACCAGCCTTCATCTGGAATCATACCTGCCGCTTCTTTATCACTTACCGCCTGGTCAATAAACGTTGCGGCTTGTTCGTATTGCTTGTCTTGGTAATAAGCTTGGGCTTTGATAAACAAGTTCTTGGGCGGAGTTGCACCTGTGTTTAGATCCTCCCAACGTTCGAGGTTAGCAATCGCTGCTTTATAATCGCCTTGCATCAAGGACAACTGAGCAATTGTAAAGACTGTAGATTGCTCGAAACTTTCAGGGATTGGCTGTTGTTCCACAACTTTATTAAAATACTCAAGCGCTTTATCTGGCTGCTCAAGATTGTAATAAATGAATCCATAAAAGTTATACAGCATGGCAATTTCATAGCTGTTCATGGAAGACTTTTTGCCTTCGACTTCCGCTAATACGGCAAAGGCTTCATCACTTTGGTCTTGGTCTGCAAAAGTCTGTGCACGAGAAAGTTGCTCATACACTTTGCCACGTAAAGTAGGAACTTTGCGCGTCTTCTTTTCACTGGCTTTGGTTTCAGCATAGACCGGTTCAACAAGAGCAAGATTGGTTGCTAAAACGCATGCCACAACAGATAGGCTAGACAATAATCGTTTAGTAGATTTCATTGTTATCCCTCTCCTTATCCGTCAATCTTAAAGGTAATACGGTTTTGCACACCAGACACCGCAATAGGCTCACCATTCACGACTCGAGGCTTGTATTTAAACTTTTTCGCCGCATCAAGCGCTGCCTGGTCAAATATTGACGCCGGTTCAGCTTCAATCACAATAGGATTGGTCACAGCACCTTGCTTGTTCACCGTAAATTCAACGATCACAAAGCCTTCGATACCGCGCTGTAAGGCACGACGAGGATAAACCGGTGCAACTTTGACTATTGGTAAGTACTCACCATCGCCTGATTCTAGGCCAACTCCACCATCGAGTGACATTTCGGTAGAAACATCAGAGGCGAAGTCCATTCCAGTACCCTCACCATCTGGTGCGGGCGCATCCATTTGCGGGGTTTCCATTTGCGGAGGTGGCTCTTCTGGCTTGGGCGGCTTTTTGGGTTTGCGGTCTTTTTTCTCAACCGCTTCTTCTTTTTTGACGCGAACGAAATCCAGCACACTGCCTCTAGGCGGTTCGGTCAAAGCACTACCACCACTTTGAATCAAAGATTGCATTAGGAAGAATAAGCCTAATGTTATCGCTGCTGAAACAATAATGGCAATTAAAAAACGTGACATAATAACTGCCTATTTACTGTTCTTGCGCTGCAATAGAAATATCAAATGCACCCGCTGCACGAGAAGCGTCCATGACTTTTATCAAGGTCTCTGTTGTCGATTTGCGGTCCGCTTGAATGACAACTGAACCTTGTGGGTTTTCGGCTTTTAGACGCTCGACGTTGGCTTGTACTGCACGCACATCAACACGGCGCTTGTTGATCCAAATTTCACCCTTGTCACTGATCGCGATGAGGATATTAGCGCGGTCTTTTTTGACTGCTGTCGCCGCATCAGGACGGTTAACATCAATACCCGCTTCTTTGACAAATGACGCTGTGACGATAAAGAAGATCAGCATGATAAAGACGACGTCAAGCATTGGCGTCATATCAATCGCCGCTTCTTCTTCGTCCATTAAGTTTTGAAAATGTTGTTTCATTGTTTAACCCTCACCGCCACTTAAATATGACGATCTAGTTGAATTTGATCTTCTAAATGCGCACGTTCTGTTTTGACCTTACGCGTTAACCACGTCGAGGCAAATACGCCAGAAAGTGCACCAACCATGCCCGCCATTGTTGGGATAGTGGCTTTCGAGACACCGGATGCCATCGAACGCGCGTTACCAGAACCAGAAATCGCCATCACATCAAATACCTCAATCATACCGGTCACGGTTCCCATCAATCCTAATAATGGACACAAAGCGACAAGCGCTTGAATAATTGGGATACTGCCGTTAAGTGCCATCACCATACGTGATATGGCTGCTTGACGGATTTGCTCTGCATTCCATGACGTTTTGTCTTGGCGTTCTTGCCATTGCGATAACACATCGTTTTTGATTTCTTTGTGCCAAATTAGGATGTACAAAACGCGTTCTAAAATCAACAACCACATGACGAAGATCAAGAACCCGATGACCAAGAGTACTTGGCCACCTGTTTCTGTAAAATCTCGGATTGCTTCTAAGAACTCAACCATGTGACTTAGCTCCGCTCTGCGCGCTCAGCAATCACACCAGCTGCTTGTTCTTGAAGAATGAACACGATGTTTTTGCTACGCGTGTTAAGCATTGCGTATAACAAAGTCATCGGAATCGCGACCACTAGACCGAGTACTGTGGTCACTAGTGCTTGTGAAATACCACCAGCCATCAGTTTCGGGTCACCTGTACCGAACAAAGTAATGGCTTGGAAGGTGTTGATCATACCGGTTACTGTACCTAGTAGACCCATCAACGGTGCGACCACTGAGATAATCTTAATAATGGTTAGGTTGCGACCTAATTTAGGCACCTCTGATAAAATCGCTTCGGTCAAATGCAGTTCCATCGCTTCTGTATCCGCATCTGGGTACTTGTCTTTCACCATCATGACACGACCAAGTGGGTTGTTGTCTTTGAAGGTATCCGACTTAAGCTGTGAATTCACTTTAGTGCGAATAAGAGTCAGTGACACTAGACGCTCTAAGGCAAGCAATAGACCCACTGCACCGACGGCTAAGATGATATAACCGACTAGACCACCTTGTTCAACACGTTCTTTTAAAGTAGGCGCCTGAACTAATAGGCCAAGGATTGAACCGCCCGTTGGGTCGATACCAAACTCGACTAATTCACCATTAGACGCTTGTAGTTCTGCTGCAGAACTACCAAAACGATCTGCTGGCTGACGAATTAATTCTGCAACGCTGCCGGTTACTCCGTTGTACTCAAGGAATTTGCCATCAGATACCAAAGCGAAAGGTCCTACGCGAACAACTTCTTTGTTTACCTTGTTACCGCCCGCTTCAATGACTGTGGTTTCGAACTTTGTGACTTTACCGCTCTCAGTCATTTCGCGCTGCATTTCAAACCATACGCGCTCGATCTCTTCTATTGAGGCAAGTTTTGAGCTTGAGCCCATAGACTGGGCCATCTCATCAAGAAACTCTGCACGACCTGGAATTTGCGCCGAAATCATTGAGTTGTAGAATTTGTTTTTGGTATCACCAGATACTTGTTGTAATACACCAAACAATTCTTTTAATGAACCTAAGCGATTGTTTAACGCGTCATTTAAGTCTGCTAATTTAAATTCGTTTTCTTCGAACTGAGTTTCAAGCGTTTCAGAAAGCTTTAACGCATTATCACGTGTATTGCGAGTTTGACGTAAGATACGATCTTGTTCTGTGCGCTTGGCAACAAACTCTGCTTCACGCGCTTTGTTTTCTTGAGTCTGTGCAAATTGACCTTGCTCAAGTTGCTTCAATAACGCATCTAAGTCTAGTGCGCGGTCGTTAGCAGTTGCTGAAAAGCTCAATACTGAAACAGCAACGGCCCCTAGGATATTTTTCATTGATAATTTCATCGTGCTAGCCTTAGTCAGTAATTGCGACTGGTAACATTAATAAATCAGGTGCAAGTTGCTTCTTGGCCATGCGTAAACCTTTAGTGATCTGTGTGCGATAGCTTGAATCCAATGCTTCCCATTGACGTGTTTGCTTATTCCAAACACCTTGACTTGATGCATCACGTGTTTGATAAATTAGAGCCGTACGACCAAGACGTAAAAACTCAACTTCACGCTCAACACCAGCAACTGTGTGTGTGCCAGGGTAGGCTTCAAGCGTGCGTCCGTAGTCCATTTCAACTTGGAACGCTTCCATTACGCGACGGAATTTTTCGGAAGGTGCGACATCAGCACGTTCCATCATGCTACGTAAATCGGCGATACGTGCGTTGCGCTCTTCTGGTAAAAAAGGAACGTCTAATTGTACAAATTGCTCTAAGCCATCAATCATATTGATCATTAGTGGCGTGATTTGACGCTCAATCACACTGACTTCGTCAATCGCTTCGTTTAACGCAGCCATCTCGTCCATTTGATTGTCGATTTGCTTTTGTAATTGAGAGTTGTATACATTTAACCCTTCAATTTCTTTATTCAACGCTTTGAACTGTTGCAACTTACCATCGATTTGGTCGGCAATGTTGTCAATTTTGACTTGTGATTTAGCAGCGGACTCATTGATTTTGCCAGCTTCTGTTACCACTTTCTCAACGGCTTGGTCTTCTTGAGCTAGCACTGAAAAGCCTATGCTTCCAGCTAACACAAGCGCCACAAGAGAGGTTACGCGATTCATAGTTAGGACCTTTTTTGATGCCTTTTAGAGGCAATTTAAAACTGTGCGAAATGATAAATGCAATGTGTGACAGTTTTATTACAAAATTGTCATATTCACACATCTATCATGCGGGAACTATTTGGGGTGGGAGAACAAGGATTATGCAACTATGCTTATTTAGGATACTTCATTTCTCCATAAGGTTATATTTTATGATCAGCACACCAAATGCGTTGCAAGCAAATCAGTTATCAACCATCCCTGCAGCAATTAAATATGAAGGTTCTAAAGAGGCATATGAAAGCGCATTAAAATCCTTGCAAACATCAATACTAGCCATCCAGCAAGTTTATTGGCATCAAAATAAACGCGCCATTATTGTATTTGAAGGTTCTGATGCCAGCGGTAAAGGTGGAGCGATCAGGCGAATGACTGAAAAGCTCGATCCGCGAAGTTATTCAGTGCATCCAATCAGTGCGCCCACACCTATGGAATTATCGCAACATTATCTGGTTCGTTTTCAAACTCGATTGCCAGCAAAAGGTAAGATCGCGATTTTTGACCGTTCATGGTACGGGCGGGTGCTAGTCGAACGCGTAGAAGCCATTGCCAACACAACTGAATGGCATAGAGCATATTGTGAAATCAATCAATTTGAAGAAATGCAATTGGCTGACGATACGCGGATTGTTAAGATTTTCATGCATATCAGTGCAGATGAACAACTCAGACGCTTTGCTGAACGTTTACATAATCCAATGAAGCGTTGGAAATTGACTACCGAAGATTTGCGAAACCGAGAAAAATGGCCTGACTATGAAACCGCGATTAATCAAATGTTTACTCACACCTCTACAGTGCGTTCTCCTTGGCATGGTATTCCAGGCAACCACAAGTGGTATGCTCGTTTGGCGGTTTTGCAAACCGTTGTAGACCAACTCAGTGTTGGAATAGACATCACTCCTCCGCCACTTGATCCTGATGTAATCGGCTTCGCAAAAAAACAACTCGGGCTTTAACTATCCTGCCTATGCGACTCGCTTTTTTTGCTTATGAAGCTTAATCACAGTCTACTTCAAGGGTTTGGAGTTGCTCGATGGCGTCTTGCCCATCAGATGCTTAGTGGGTTTAATGGCCAAGGGATTCAATGGTTCGACAAATGCTATCAGTTTAACTTCCTGTAAATATCACTCCATAAAGTTTTATCGGTGTGATTAAAAATAACTATATTACAAAAATAAGTGTTTACAATTCCTCCCTTGGCAAGCTCCTAATTTTGTGATTTGATTTGCCGTGATAATAATATAAACGACAAAAAGGATAGCACCATGCCAACATCCTCTTTATTTAAAAAATTGTGGCGACGTTCCCTAATTTGCGCGGCGATTGCCACTTCGGTTATTGGTCTCATTTCCTGCAAGCCTGACACCACAGACGCACAACAGTCAGCCAAAATCAAAGAGGTCGATATGTCCAAAATGCCTACGCCTTACCCTGAAACCCGCAAAGGCGACGTCATAGATACGTATTTTGGGACGCAAGTGCCCGACCCGTATCGCTGGTTAGAAGACGATTTAAGCGATGAAACAGCCGCTTGGGTAGACGCACAAAACGCTGTCACTCAACAAGTGCTTTCGCACATCACATTCCGCGACAAAATTGCAGCCACACTAAAAAGCATGTATGACTATGAGCGAATCACCGCGCCATTCGTCGAAGGTGACTATACCTATTTTTATAAAAATGATGGATTACAAAATCACAGCGTGCTGTTCCGACAAAAAGACGGTGGCGAACCTGAAGTATTCTTAGATCCCAATACTTTTAGTGAAGATGGCACTGTATCATTAACGACCGTTGCATTTTCTGAAGACGCGTCGATGGTTGCCTACATGACCTCTACCGGCGGCAGTGATTGGCGTGAAGCTTATATCATTGATACCGAAACCAAGGAGGCGATTGGTGTCCCCCTTAAAGACATTAAGTTCAGCGGATTGTCTTGGTACAAAAACGAAGGTTTTTATTACTCAAGCTATGACATGCCTGACGGCTCTGAATTATCTGCAAAAACTGACCAACATAAAGTGTATTTTCATCGCATCGGTACCCCGCAATCTGAGGATACCAAAGTCTTTGGTCACGTAGAAAGTGAAAAATATCGCTATGCGGGTGCGGGCGTATCTGAAGATGGCCGCTACCTAATTGCCTATGGCGCGAATACGACCTCTGGCAATCATTATTATGTCAAAGATTTATCGTCAGAAAACCCACAATGGCAAGTCATTTATGACCAAGACGGTGCCGATGTGGACTGGGTCACGTCTAAAGGGGATGATATATATTTAACCACTAACCTAGATGCACCGAACAAGCGCTTGGTCAAAACATCGATTACCAATCCGACACCTGAAAATTGGGTGGATGTGATTGCTGAAACTGAAAATGTGCTATCCATTTCAACCGTCGGTGGACAGCTATTTGCAAATTACATGATCGATGCCAAGTCTAAGGTCTTCCAATACGATCTTGAAGGCCAACTTATTCGCGAAATTACCTTGCCCGGTGTTGGCACTGCTTCGGTTAACAGTGGCAAAGTGGATGCAACCAAGACATATTTCACATTTGCCAATGCCATCACGCCGACTACGATTTATGCGCTGGATTTAGCAACTGGTGAACCAACCGTGTTTGCCCAGCCTAAAACCGCATTTGATGCGAGTAAGTATGTCAGTGAGCAGGTCTTTTATACCTCAAAAGACGGTACCCGCGTGCCTATGTTAATCACACATCGCCAAGATTTGGACAAAGACGGCACTGCGCCAACTATTTTATATGGCTACGGCGGTTTTAATATCAGCTTAACCCCGCGCTTTAGTCCGATTGTTGCTGCATGGCTAGAATTAGGCGGCGTATATGCGGTACCTAATATTCGCGGTGGTGGTGAATACGGCAAGGCGTGGCACAAAGCCGGTACACAAATGCAAAAACAAAATGTGTTTGACGACTTTATTGCGGCCGGAGAGTACTTAATTGAAAATGGCTATACATCATCGGAAAAAATGGCGTTGAGCGGTTCGTCAAACGGTGGCTTGCTAGTTGGTGCAGTCATGACTCAGCGTCCTACCCTTGCCGCGGTTGCCTTCCCAGATGTGGGCGTACTGGATATGCTTCGCTACCACACATTTACCGCTGGTGCAGGTTGGGCGTATGACTATGGCACAGCAGAGCAAAGCAAAGCCATGTTTGAATACCTGCTCGGATACTCTCCAGTACACAATGTCAAAGAAGGCGTGCGCTACCCCGCCACTATGGTCACCACTGCCGATCACGATGATCGCGTTGTACCAGCCCACTCTTATAAGTTTATTGCTGAGCTACAGGACCACCATCAAGGTGATAATCCTGTCGTGATCCGCATCGAAAAAGATGCTGGACATGGGGCAGGTACCCCAATCAGCAAACGCATTGAAGAATCAGCTGATATGTTTGGTTTTGCGCTGTATCACATGGGCATTAAATCCCTGTAAAGCAGCACAAAAAGCATCATCTCAAACCCCACATAACAAATCGTGTGGGGTTTATTTTTTGTGTAGTAATATAAGCTAAGTTTGATCACACTATGGAGTCGATATGCATCATGAATTTTGGCACGAGAAATGGGAAAAACTAGAAATTGGCTTTCATGAAGGTCAGGTCAATGCGCTACTGGCAAGGCACTTTTCTCAGTTAGCACTCCATGAAGGCGCACGAGTGTTCATGCCATTATGTGGTAAAGCCGTCGATATAGAGTGGATTGCTTCTCAAGGTTTTGATGTAATTGGCGTGGAACTGAATGAGTCTGCCGTTCAGCAATTTTTTGTAGAGCGAGACATTATCCCTGAAATCACTCAAACTGAGCATCATAAGTGCTATTCGTTTCACAACATTCGCTTGTATGTTGGGGATTTTTTCACACTCGACGCTTCACTTATTGGACATATAGACGCGATATATGACCGAGCAGCTATGGTGGCATTACCGCTAGATATTAGACAAAACTACACTAATAGACTGAGTAAGATAAGCAATCACGCACCAATTTTATTGGTGACCTTTAGCTATGATTCAAGCCAAGCGAGCGGCCCTCCATTTAGCATCACTGCATCAGAAGTCTCTAAACATTATGCTAATCAATATACGATTAACCAGCTTGAATCTGTGGCATTACCTAACGGGTTGAAAGGTTCAGCAGATGCATCAGAGATCATATTTTTATTACATCGGGCACAATCTTTGTAATTCACGATGACTATTTTGTGCCACTGTCAATAAACGCGAGTTCATGGACGTATGTGTTGAAGCAAATAACGACAAACCCGCTTGCCAATGCATTTCAAAACAATCAAGGTCGCTGTTTGTAATCCTCATACAGGGTATTACAACTAAGGTATAGTGGTAATAAATCCTTGATATAAAAGGATTTCAAACCATTCATAGCATGAATTATGATTATGACACCTCTTACCTATGGGCATTGACTCACTTTTTTCATATAATCCGCGGGTTAATCATTAATGGATTTAAAAAAAGGCGTTACATACGATGAGTTATTATTCTGAATATCTAAAAGAGATTGACGTTCGCAAAAACGAACTTGGTCTAAACCCTAAACCAATTGACAGCGCAGAATTGTTGTCAGAAATCATTGAACAAATCAAAGATACGGGTAATGAGCACCGCGAAGCTTCTCTCAACTTCTTTATCTACAACACATTGCCTGGTACGACGCCAGCTGCAGGTGTTAAAGCTGCATTTTTGAAGGACATCGTATTAGGTGAGCAACAAGTAGCTGAAATTACGCCTGAATTTGCACTTGAGCAACTTTCTCATATGAAAGGCGGCCCTTCTGTTGAAGTACTACTTGATATTGCACTTTCTGACCACCCACAAGCAGCAGCAGCTGGCGAAGTATTAAAGTCACAAGTATTCTTGTATGACGCAGATACTAGTCGTTTAGCGGAAGCCAACGCAGCGGGTAATACGATTGCCAAAGACATATTAACCAGCTATGCGAATGCTGAGTTCTTCACTAAGCTTGACGATATCCCTGAGAAGATCAAAGTCATCACTTATATCGCTGCGGAAGGTGACATTTCAACTGACTTACTTTCTCCAGGTAACCAATCACACTCACGTGCTGACCGGGAATTACACGGCTTATGCATGATTTCTCCTGAAGCTCAGCAAGAAATCAAAGCGATGAAAGAAGCCAACCCTGACTGTAAAGTGATGCTTATTGCTGAAAAAGGCACCATGGGGGTTGGCTCTTCGCGTATGTCTGGTGTGAACAACGTCGCATTGTGGGCCGGTGAAGAAACTTCTCCATACATCCCATTTGTGAACAACAAGCCGGTTGTTGCAGGTACTAACGGTATCGCGCCAATCTTCTTAACAACGGTTGGTGTAACTGGCGGTATCGGTCTTGACCTTAAAAACTGGGTGAAAAAGACTGACGAAAACGGCGAAATCGTGCGTGACGCAAATGGCGATCCAGTATTAGAAGAAGCTTACTCAGTTGCAACTGGTACGATTTTAACCATCGATACCAAAGCGAAGAAACTTTACAAGGGCGACCAAGAGTTAGTAGACGTTTCTGACGCCTTTACTCCGCAAAAAGTTGAATTCATGAAAGCGGGTGGCTCTTACGCAGTTGTTTTCGGTAAGAAATTACAAACGTTCGCAGCGGAAACATTAGGTATTGAAGCACCTGTGGTATACGCTCCATCTAAAGAAATTTCTATCGAAGGCCAAGGCCTTACTGCCGTTGAAAAAATCTTCAACCGCAATGCGATCGGCGTGAAATCCGCGACGCCACTGCACACAGGTTCTGACGTACGAGTTAAAGTCAACATCGTTGGCTCACAAGATACCACTGGCCCAATGACGTGTCAGGAACTGGAAGCAATGGCTGCTTCTAAGATTTCTCCTAGCGTTGACGGTGCATTCCAATCTGGCTGTCACACAGCATCGGTTTGGGATAACAAAGCCAAAGCAAATACACCTAAATTGATGGCATTCATGAATGCGTTTGGTGTGATCACTGCACGCGATCCTAAACATGTTTATCACTCAATGACTGATGTCATCCACAAAGTATTGAACGACATCACCGTAGATGATCGCGCCATCATCATCGGCGGTGACTCGCACACGCGTATGTCCAAAGGTGTGGCTTTTGGTGCTGACTCAGGTACGGTTGCGCTTGCACTTGCGACAGGTGAAGCGGCGATGCCAATTCCTGAGTCTGTCAAAGTGACATTCAAAGGCAACATGCAGCCGCACATGGACTTCCGTGATATCGTACACGCCACACAAGCACAAATGCTTAAGCAGTTTGCTGGCGAAAACGTCTTCCAAGGCCGTGTGATTGAAGTACAAATCGGTACGCTTTTAGCTGACCAAGCGTTTACGTTCACTGACTGGACTGCTGAAATGAAAGCAAAAGCGTCTATCTGTATCTCTACTGATGAGACATTGATTGCTTCTTTAGAGCTGGCTAAGTCACGTATCCAAATCATGATCAACAAGGGTATGGATAACGAAGCGAAGATGCTTCAAGGCCTAATCGACCTTGCTGATAAGCGTATTGCAGAAGTGAAATCTGGCGAAGCACCAGCACTAGCACCAGATGACAATGCTAAGTACTACGCAGAAGTCGTTGTTGACCTTGACTCAATCGTTGAGCCAATGATTGCTGATCCAGATGTGAACAACGAAGACGTCTCCAAGCGTTATACGCACGACGTGATTCGTCCTGTATCATACTATGATGGCCGTAAAGTTGACTTAGGCTTTGTGGGTTCTTGTATGGTCCACAAAGGCGACATGAAGATCATCGCTGCTATGCTTCGCAACCTTGAACAAAAAGGTCCTATCAGCTTTAAGGCACCGCTAGTGGTTGCGCCACCAACGTACAACATCGTGGATGAGCTGAAAGCTGAAGGTGATTGGGATATCCTACAAAAATACGCAGGCTTTGAATTCTCTGATGAGAATCCTAAAGAAGCAGCACGTACTAAGTACGACAACATTCTTTACCTAGAGCGTCCAGGGTGTAACCTATGTATGGGTAACCAAGAAAAAGCAGAACCAGGTGATACCGTTCTTGCGACTTCTACTCGTTTGTTCCAAGGCCGTGTGGTTGAAGACAGCAATGAGAAGAAAGGTGAATCACTCCTTGGTTCAACGCCAATGGTTGTACTTTCTTGTATCCTAGGTCGTTTCCCGACGTTACCAGAGTATCAAGAAGCGGTAGCAGGTGTTGACCTAACAACATTCCAGCCTCCTCAAGAAGACTTGGCGGTAGCAGGTTCGGATATCATTCCTGCGGTACGTGTGTAGTCACTGACTGATAAATGAAATAAAAGCCAATGAGTTACGCGCTCATTGGCTTTTTTTGTGCTTGCAGTTATGTTAAGTTAATTTGTAAAAATAATAATAATAATCTATGGACTTTATCTTTTTTGACCTCGATGGCACCTTGCTTAATCAATCTTCTGAGTTGAGTGGTTTCACACGCGATACGTTATTGCTACTGGATAAGAATGGTATTGCTTACACTGTGGCAACTGGGCGCACTTTAGCATCCGCAACACAGGTGTTGGGAAATCATCCATTGACCCAATCGCAAATTTACACCAATGGCGTAACTTTATGGCATCCTCAAGAGGAACAACTAGATTTTAGCCACATTCTGACTTCCCAAGACATAGAAACCATCCTGTTACTCGCCAACCAATCGGATTTAACTCCATTTGTCAGCGGTATCATGCAAGGCAAACAACTCCCCGAGCACTTTATCTTTCATACTGTCCCCCAAACGACCATTGAGAAAATATGGTTAGCATATTGTGAAAAAAAGTGTGAATTTCGCTTGCAACCTCTGCACAAAATTGATGAAAAGGTAGTCGTTACCAATATCAGTATGATCGGCACATCTACAAAGGTTAAATCGTTGTATCATCAAATAAATGACACTGAGGAACTCATCGCGTATTCTGGGCCAACACATGAGTCTGATGAACATTGGTGGATAGATATTCATCATCGCTTTGCTTCAAAAGGCAGTGCTATTGCACAAGTCAAAGCTAAATACGAAGACGCCAATATTATTTGTTTTGGGGACAATGATAATGACGCATCAATGTTTGCGATTGCAGATGAATGTTACGCTCCGGTAAACGCCATTGATGAAATCAAAGCCATGTCGACTCAAGTCATTGGTCATCACAATGAAGATGGGGTAGCACAATTTGTTAGGGAGCGCTTTAATCTATGAAAAAACAACAAAACCAGCACAAGGCTGGTTTTTGTTGTTTATGGCGCACCCTGCAGGAGTACTCGTATCATCCTGATACTCGCCCTACGGGCCTGCCTGTGGCAGTTCAAATTCGTTCCCTACGAATTTGTTCTCGTATCGTCCTGATACTCGCCCTACGGGCCTGCCTGCGGCAGTTCAAATTCGTTCCCTACGAATTTGTCGAACCCAGGTTCTCCGTTTCTACAGGACTATAAACAACAAAACCAGCACAAGGCTGGTTCTTGTTGTTTATGGAGCACCCTGCAGGAGTCGAACCTGCGGCCTCGCCCTCCGGAGGGGCGCGCTCTATCCAGCTGAGCTAAGGGTGCCTTAAGGTTGAGTATTGTAACGGAACTTCTCAAAATGTACAGATAAGCTGTTATAATAAATCAATTTTCAAATCTATTAGTTAACCAAGAGAATTATATGAAGTTTGTCATCATTGGGATTATTGCCCTAGTCGTTTTATTCGTGTTTTACAAAAGCTCGGAAAGCAAGAAAATCGCTGCTGAAAACCTCGTTATCGGCCAACAGTTTTTACAAGAAAACCAAAGCAAGGATGGTATTCAAACCACCTCATCAGGTTTGCAATACGAAATTTTAACCAAAGGTGACGGCACACAAAACCCAACAGCTTCAGATACGGTCAAAGTGCACTATCACGGCACCATGATCAATGGCGTGGTGTTTGATAGTTCAGTCGAGCGTGGCCAGCCCATTAGCTTCCCATTGCATCGCGTTATTCCAGGTTGGACGGAGGGTGTCCAGCTGATGGTGGTGGGCGACAAATTCAGATTCTTCATCCCGCCTGAACTAGCCTATGGCAACAATGCCGCCGGTAAAATCGAACCTGGTTCAACCCTGATTTTTGAAGTTGAGTTATTAGGTATTGAGTAGCCTATTTAAATGACTTACCAACAGCTCACGGAGCCGGCATTTCACACGTATGAAATCAAAAAAAGCCTGTTTCACGCAGCCGCCTACCCCATTGCTTCACGCGCTGAGGCAATGGATGCATTAGCAAAAGAAAAAGCATCTTATCCCGATGCCCGTCATCATTGCTGGGCATATTTATTAGGCGAACCTCAACAACCAAATAATCAAGGTTACAATGACGATGGAGAACCCTCTGGCACCGCAGGCAAACCCATGCTTAATGTGCTAAATCACTCTGAATGTGGTGATGTCATGATCGTCATTAGTCGGTATTTTGGGGGTATCAAGCTTGGGGCTGGAGGTTTGGTAAGAGCTTATTCTCAAGCAACCAAGTTGGTGCTCGAACATGCTGACACCACCCCATTTATCGAGCGCCATATATTTAATATCGTTTGCGAGTTTCACCAAGAACCATGGCTACGTCAGCAAGCACAAAAGCTAAACATATTGATTCAAGAGGTCGTGTACACGCAAAGTGTGCAAATTTGCGCCAGCGTTCCATGTGCGCACGAATCCGCTTTTATCGACTGGTGTCGCAACCGGCAAATACAGGTTAAACAACCTTAATCTCAGCAGTAACAGTTGCAGTTTGTTGTCATTTTTGGTTTATTAAACAAAAACATCACAAAACAATAATATGACGACGCAAACTTCTCCATCCAAAATCATTCAATTTATCGAAAAAGCCGGACAAAAGATCCCAGATCCCATCATCATCTTTATCTACTTTTTTGTTTTCGCTTTTATATTAACAGCCCTGATTGGCGGTTTGACTTTCGAAACCCAATCAGCCGATGGCTCTACTATTACTCATACCATCAAAAATATGGCAGAAAGCGAACATGTCGTTTGGTTATTTGATAATGCCTTGGTAGCGAACTGGCTGGCCTTTGGAGGCGGGGTTTTGGGGGTAATCTTAATTGTTATGCTTGGAGTCGGCGTCGCGGAATACTCAGGCTTATTTGCGACCCTCATCAAAAAGCTCGGCAATCGCTTGCCAGAAAAACTCCTTATTCCTTCTTTGGTCTTTTTGGGCATTATGTCCTCCATTGCGACCGATGCTGGCTATTTGATTTTGATCCCGCTTGCAGGCTTACTCTTTGCTGGTTTAGGCAAACACCCAATCATAGGAATGGCGGCCGCGTTTGCTGGCGTCTCAGCAGGCTTCAGTGCCAATTTGATCCCTGCAACGCCAGTGGATGTGATCATTGGCATGAATGCTAAGATTTTTGCTGAAAGCCAAGGGGTGCCCTTTACCACTGTAGAAGGAACGGCGTTAGTCCCTGCGACCATGCATTACTTTTTCATTCTAGCATCCACATTTTTACTGGTCGTATTGGGCACATGGGTCACGAATAGATTTATCGTGCCACGCTATGCTAATGACGAATACGAAGTCCCTGCCGAGATGAATTTACAGGACTTTGCCGTTAAGCCAGAAGAATCGAGGGGGCTAAAATTTGCATCATGGGGCTTATTTGTGTCATTGGCCATTGTTATTTTCATGGCGATGGGACCTCTGGCGAGTTTTACCGATGATGCGGGTAATACTGTCACACCGTTCACCAATAACATCATTTTGTTGATTACGCTTGTCTTCGTAATGACAGGGGGTGCGTATGGCTATGGTGCCAAGACGTTTACTTCACTGATGGACATCATTCAATCCATGATCAAACAATCCAATACCATGGGCTATATCATGGTGTTGACGTTTTTCTGTTACAACTTTCTGGGCTTATTAGGATACTCGGGATTAGGCACTTATATTACGTACTTAGGGGCAAGCTTCTTGCAAGCGCTTGGCTTACAACAGTTCCCAATTCTATTGATCATTGGCTTTATCTTTACCACAGCTATTATCAACTTATTCGTAGGAGGCCTCACGTCAAAGTGGATGCTATTGGGGCCAATCTTTGTCCCAATGTTATATCAAGTCAATCCCGAGATGACGCCTGATCTGGTTGCAGCGGCCTATCGTGTCGCAGACTCATCCACCAACATCATTACCCCTATGATGGTTTACTCAGGTGTCGTATTGGCTTTCATGCGCAAATACAAACCGCAACTCACCTTTGGTGACATGATCGTGACCATGCTGCCCTATTCCATCACGTTCTTAATCTTCTGGTCTACACTACTTATTGGATTCTTTGCTTTTGGCATTCCATTAGGCTTTTAGCACATGATGCGCAATCATAGATGGCTCATCCCAGGATGTATCTTAGGATGCATCCTGTTATTGCTCTTACTGCCCTATTCTCTCTCACCTGTTCGTCCAGAAGTTTGGCAGCCATCAAGCGCTGTGACATTAGATAGTCATTATGCACCAAATAACAAGCTAGCAAACTATCAACTGATTTGTCAGCCATGCGGTCAAGGTCCTGAAGACATCACGTTCGATGACCAAGGTGCACTGTGGACAGGGCTAGCCAATGGCGATATCGTTAAACTCCTACCTCCTTACGATACCAGTCAACCAGAACTCATCGCTAATAGCAGAGGCCGCCCCCTGGGAATGCGTTTTGACCGACAACAACGTCTGGTTGTTGCAGACGCCGATAAAGGGTTAATTCGGCTTGAACAGGATAAATCATGGACTGTGCTAGCAAATGAGTACGAAGGTAAACCTTTGCTTTTTGCCGACCATCTAGTCATAGCGAATAATGGGGATATTTACTTTTCAGATGCTTCGACACGCTTTAGTTATCAAGATTTCATCCTAGATTTCATTGAAGCGAGTCATACTGGGCGCATTTTTGTCTATCGCGCAACTACAAATACTTTGGAGTTATTGGTGGATGGGCTATTTTTTGCCAATGGCGTTGCCTTAAATTCAGACGAGTCGATTTTATATATTAATGAAACAGGCCGCTCTCGAGTGCTTGCGCTCGATTTGGCAAGTAATGAGCTATCGACCTTTATCGACTTACCTGGGATGCCAGATAATCTGTTTTTGGACGATGAAGGATTTTTGTGGATCAGTCTCATCGGTTTAAATGACCCGTTGATCACTCAGCTTGCGTCCTATCCAATGTTGAGGAGGTGGATTGGGGGATTGCCCAGGACATTTTTAAAATCTTCATCCAATTACGCGATGACAATCGCCGTGGATACAAAAGGGAATGTGGTTCACAATTTACAAGCTGACTCTGGCTATACGCAAATCACAACGACTGTGCGCACTGGCAACTTCCTCTACCTTGGATCTCTATATCACAATAACATCGCCACGCTCAGATTGCCTGAGTCATTCATCAAAAAAAAAGCGCCATACATAAAATGTAAAGCGCTTTGATATTTGATTTCAGTGTAATTAGAAATCGTATTTGAACGACAAGCTGACACTCGTACCTTTACTCTCACGACGCAAGAGTGTGTCTTCAAACTCTAACTCTTTCTCTTCACCAAGGATGTTACCAACCTTGAATGTCCAAGTCGTGTTAAAGTCTGGATAAAACTTGTAGACCAAATCCAAAGAATGGAATGGTTGCTCAAAGTTATCATCAAAACCATCAATGCCTGGGATCAAGATTCGGTCACCAAATACGTTGTACACTAATGATGCACTGCGCTCACCGTTATCCGAATCAAAACCAAGCTGTAGGTTCACCACATACTCTGAGTGACCGGTTAAACGACGTTTTGTATTAGTAATCGCTGCTGACACACCGGTTTGCTCAACGATGTTTTGACGATCTAATTCAATTTCTGAATCAGAGATGGTCACGTTACCTGACAAGAACAAGTTTTCCCAAATACCGTCACCGACAAACATCAAATCTTGCAAGAACTCAATTTCGACACCAAATAAGGTACCGCTTTCAGCATTGGCAATACGAATCAATGGCGGACCATCCTGCGCTGGAGACTGAACTGATTCGATAGGGTCTTCCATATCCTTATAGAAAATACCAACAGAGACGTTGTTACCGGCTTCACGATACCATTCCCATCGCAAGTCATAGTTCAAGATAGACGTGGTACGTACACCTGGAGTCCCTGCAACAGGGAACTCAGTCAATGGGTCGATATAGGTAGCAGAAGATACCTCACGCAAATCAGGACGAACCACGGTTTGACCAATGGATGCACGTAATTGCATGTCTGATTCTATAAAGTACGTCAAGGCAAATGCTGGGTAAAAGTCATCTTCTTGGAATGCTAATTGAGCGCGGTCATCTTCATCGGCCAAATCAATTTGATTCGTACGAGGATCAAAAGGCACCACCGCTTGACGGAAGTCTTCAAAGCGCGCACCGCCGGTAAAGCGCCACTTGCCTTGATAGAAAAAATCACCTTCAAGGTAATATGCATCGACTTTTTGTGCTGCAACATAGTCATCACCTGCGATCGTCAAGTCACGGATCAAAGGCGTACCTTCGCGAAAATCGCCATTTGCAAGCACATCGTTACTCATGATGTCAGCGAACACACCGCCAGCAAGATCAGACGAATTAGTAAACGCACGTGTGCTCACCGCAATACGACGGTTTTCAGCGGTACGCGCTTTACTTAGGAAGTCTGCACCGAACTTGAACTCCATTTCCCAATCTTCAGTCATGACCGGCAAAGTAAAGTTATAACCATAGTTCTCAACGCGGTCATGTAAGATTTGGAAATCGTACTGCGCCGCACCCGTTGAGTTTGTCAAAGCAATCTCATTGGTGGTATCAAACATGCCATCACCATTGAGATCTTCCATCAAGAAACGGGTTTTAAAACTACCTGGGGCGTTACGAATCGAACGACCTAGTGAATATTTCCAATCAAAACCAGCGAAGTTATACTCGGGGAAAGTATGCATGCCTTTAATTTGATTGGTAAACATTTGACGTTCTTCGTAATCGACACCGATATCGCGTATGCGCAACCCTTCACCTAAGTTGAAGTTTTCAGTATTACCAAACTTTTCTTTGATTTCATCAGAGGTATCGTTCAGGGCGATGAGTGAATAATCCACGCGATGATTGCGGTTGTAATCCAGGCCTAGGTTGAACATAGTTGACCATTTTACGGTCTTCTCCGTGACTAAAACTTCATCGAAAAAACGAACGATTTCAGTTGTATCACCTACACGGTTAGCTTGTTCAAGCTCATATTCTTCCGAGACATTGGTACCACGGTCATAGCTTGACGTCAGCAAATAACCCCAACGCCAATCATTGTTAATGTCGTAGTTATTGCCTAAAGAAAGGCTCAAACCAAAATCAGGACCGACTGACTCAGAAACAGGATCGTAATCGCGCTTCATTTGCGAGAAATACGATAGAGCCGTTTCTTGATCAAGACCATCTAAAAAGTTCTTATTTGTCCAGCGTTCAACAATCACAGCAGGTGCTGCACGCGAACCGTCATCTTCACCAAACCAGTCGCGGTCACCGCCGTTATAACCAATGGCATCGCCACTGTTTTCTGAATTCGTTCCCAAAGACGCAGACACATTAAAAATAAAGTCTGAAGGGATAGACTTTAAACGAATATCTACGTTACCACCACCAAACGATGCAGGCATCGACGGTGAATAAGATTTTTGTACCGAGAGACTTTCAATAATATCTGCTGGGAACAAATCCAGCGGAATAACGTTACGAGTTGGATCAGGGCTTGGCACATTTGCGCCGTTTAGAAGCGTTGATGAATAACGCTCACCTAAACCACGAACATAAATAAATTTACCATCGACAAGCGTAAGGCCTGTCACACGGCGTAAAGCTGATGCTGCATCGCTATCACCGGTACGTGAGATTTGCTCAGCACCTAAGATATCTGCAACGAATGCTTGGTTTTTACGCTCTTCAAGAACCGCTGTTGCCGTTCCTTTTAAACGTGTACCTGTCGCAACAACCTCTTCAATGACTTCATCTTCGCTTTCCTGAGCATGTACTGCTGGCGTAAAAGATAATGCTGCTAAAATAGCAAGTGATAAAGGTGCAACAGGAAACCTATGGTTAGAATTTTTCATGGTTACCTCATTTTCTAAGCTCATTTGGTGAGCTGAGAACTTGGATTTTTGAAACACAAGTGCGTTACTTATAGCTAACTATAGAGTAACGCACTTTTCATCTTACAGCGTGGTTGTGGGTCTTATAGACCTACAGTCCAACCTGCTGTCCAATCGTTTTGCGCATCTTTAACCGCACCGATGAAATCAGTTGTTGTAAAGAAGCTACCAAGTGTTGCTGCATCCGTTGCAGTCACTGAAGTGTCAATCGTGTAGATACCGTTTAACACTGCTGCTTGGTCAGCTGCAACTGCGTTTTTACGAGAAGCATCTAGGAACCATGCTTCAACACCGGCTGCGTCTAAACCTGTTTCGGTAGATGCTACACCTTTGAAGTTCTCTGCACAGGCTAGCACTGAAGTCGAGATAACCATGTTACCGTTAGTCAGATTACCCTGTACTGTGTCGTCGTGGTCAAACTCTAAACACTCGCCCATGCCAGCAGAACCAGTCACTACGAAGTTATATAGCTTAGCAGACGTTTGGTCACGTAATAGTAAACCTTCTGAATCGTCTTTACCGTCGAAGTCGTTACCAATCACAGTCATGTTTGCAACGACTGGGTTTGAGAAACCAAAGTTAACTGCGTCATCACCGCCGTCACCGTCGCCTTCAATACCGCGGTTTGCATCAGAGTTGTCGTCAGCATGCTTAACCAGTACGAACTGCATGTTGCCTTTGTAGCCGTTATCCCAGTCTACCGAGTCATCTTGGATACCTGTAAGAACGACGTACTTAGCACTTACCGTACCGCCGAAGAACTCAACACCGTCATCTGCGTTTTTGTGTACTTGTACATACTCCACAGTTGTACCAGAACCAACACCACCAAACGTGATACCATTTAACTCGTTATCCGGTGCGATTTCGAAACCGCCGTGCATGACGCGAACGTAACGTAATGTACCAGAGTTGTCAGCTTCGTTGTTACCGCCGAATACGGCACCTTCTGCTACACCTTCTACTTGAAGTGCACAAGCTGAGTCTGCAGGACATTTAGTTGATGGTGCGTTACCTAAGATAACTAAACCACCCCACTGACCAGCAGCGCCATTATCTAATGTGGCTGGGTTTTGTGCGTGTTGACGTGAAGTAAAGGTAATTGGGTTTGACGCCGTACCGTTTGCTTCAATTTTCGAACCACGGCTAACTACTAGGTAATCGTTACCAGAAGAACCGTATACGATAACACCTGGGTCAACAGTCAAGGTTGCAGAATCAACATTGTCGCCACCAACAAATACTGCACCGTCTAATGCGTAGTGGTTACCTGCTGTTAATCGTAAGTTTGCAGTTAAACGACCAGATACCTGACAAGTTGGTGTTACGCCATCAACAGATGCAATCGTTGTGGTACCTGCAGGACAGCCAGATGCAGTAGACACTACGTCAACTGTTCCGCCACCAAAACCAAATGCCCAACCTTGACGCCAGTCATCAGCACCAACCGCACCAACGAATGAGTTGGTTTCAAAGAAGCTATCCAAGCTTGCAGGGTTTCCGCCAGCTGTCAATAGTGCTGACTCAGTCGTAAGCGTACCATCGATGTTTAAGCCGAGGTTAGCACGGTCTGCATAAGCAATGTTTTGGTTACCAGTTTGACCTTCAAACCACGCTTCAAGTCCAGCTGCATCCAGACCGGTTTGATCTGAAGCTACGCCTTTAAATGCTTCTGCACAAGAAATGACAGAGTGGGTAATCTCGATCCCACCGTTTTGCAAGTTACCTTGCACTGTATCGTCGTGATCCATTTCTAAACATTCGCCCATACCAGCAGAGCCAGTGACAAGCATGTTCATGATTTTTGCGCCTGTTTGGTCGCGTAATAAAACACCTTCAGAATCATCTTTACCGTCAAAGTCGTTACCGATGATGGTGATGTTGGCAACCATTGGAGCAGAGAAATTAGGGTTCGTACCGCTACCATCGCCGTCACCTTCGATACCACGGTTGGCATCAGAGTTGTCACGTGCGTGTTGGATATAAACGTACTGAAGCTTACCGTTGTAACCGCGGTCCCAATCTACTGAGTCGTCTTGAATACCAGTTAAAACAACGTTCTTAGCATTTACAGAACCACCGAAGAACTCAACACCGTCGTCCGCGTTAGCGTGAACTTGGATGTTCTCAACAGTCGTACCAGAACCTACGCCACCAAACGTGATACCGTTTAATTCGTTATCTGGTGCAATTTCGAAACCAGCGTATTTAACAACTAGGTAGTTTAATGTACCTGAATCGTCAGTGCTATCGATACCGCCGTAAACAGCACCTTCTTGAACACCTTCTACTTGGATTGAACACGTTGCATCGCCTACTTCACAAGCGTTAGTTGGTGCGTTACCAAGAATAACTAAACCACCCCATTGACCAGCACCAACAACATCACCAAGCACGTCGTTGTAAGAAGTCATTAGGATTGGCGCAGACGCAGAACCCATAGCTTCGATTTGTGAGCCACGGCTAACAACTAAATAGTCTGCACCTGAGCGACCGAAAATAATAGTACCTTCTTCAATTTCAAGAATGACGCTATCGGTATTATCACCACCGATAAAGACAGGACCTTCTAGGGCCCACACTGTGTCATTGGTCAGTATGACTTTTCCTTGCGCATCCGCATCAGACGCTGTTAAACGACCTGACAATGTGCGCACTTCCACTGTCTCACCCAATGCATTTGACACTTGAGTCGATAAAAAGGCTGATGCTTGACCTGGTGCTGTATCGACTGGTGTAGTCGGAGTGGTTGGTGTGCTTGGCGCATTATTATTGGTTGTATTAGTAGTAGTAACAATGTCACCTTCACTAATGTTAATATCACCACCACAACCAGCAAGCGCTAATGCTGCTGCAAGTGCTGACGTTTGAAAGATGTGCTTTAAACGCATGATGTTCTCCGTTTGGACTAAGTTATGGAATTTTTTCCAAAATATAATTCTGGCGAAGATTACATGGTGAAAATGACAGTATTGTTACATGATAAAATTGTCACAAAACTTTCATATTTTTTAAGATTAGCGAATAACTTCAAGGATTTGCTTTGCCTTTAGCGGAGCAAACTTAGCCAACTCACGACGGCGCATAGCATTAGATACCGGCACATAACCATTCTGTGACACAATGGACTGCCCTTCATCTGAGTAAATAAAACGCAAAAACGTCCTCAAGCTTAGAGAGAGATCTGCCTCTGGCGGCTTATTAATCATTAAATATAGGTTCCGAGTTAAAGGATAAGCCCCTGATTGAATATTTTGTTCGTTCAATGATATGTATTCACCAGATTGATTTTCCAATGCCAGTGGCTTTACCAGATTCGAAATCGCACCTATTGAAGCATAACCAAGACTGTCGATTTGGTTGGCAACCGACCGAATAATCGCTGACGAACTCGGTTGCTGATGAACCTCAGCTTTGTAATCGCCAGCACACAAGGCAGTTTGTTTAAAAAACGCATAGGTTCCAGAAGCTGAGTTTCGCCCATACAGGCGGATTTCTGATTTTGAAAATTCGCTCAAGTCATTGTTTTTTAATAGCCCCAACCAACGGTTTATGTTATTTCGAGCCCCACAGAAGCGAGTCACTGAAAATGCAGCATCCAAATCGTATTGTGAAATTTGTTCCACAGGATTAGCTGGGTGGACAAATACACCAATCGCATCGATGCCTACCGTTAACATCGTTGGTTCGTAGTGATATTTATTGACAAATGATTGCCGCTCGGAGTCTCGTAAGGGACGAGACATTGGCCCTATCGACGCAGTGCCACCAATAATCGCTATGGGTGCAGCAGATGAACCTGAGGTCTGGATTTGAATACGAATATGGGGGTAGCGTTTTTGGAAGGCACTCGCCCACTGAGTAATGACATCATCTAACGTATCAGAGCCAATAGAATGCAAGATACCTACAATTCCAAACTGTTGCTCTTCTGAATCAGAATACGCTGGAAAACACAGTGTAATCGAGAGGCTAAATAGTAGCGTCCATAACCACTTCGGGTAACAATTCTGGTCCGATAATAAAGTAGAACTCACTGCCGACTCCAACGATGCTTTTTATTTTGAGCATTGAATTATGATGGTTTAAGACGTGTTTGACAATGGATAAGCCTAATCCTGAACCGCCCGTTTTACGTGAACGCGCTTTATCTACTCTATAGAAGCGTTCCGTTAACCGCAACAAATGTTTTTCTTCAATACCATCGCCATTATCTATTACTTTAAAGACCGCATTATCACCGTCGCGATACCAATGCACGTCGATTTGGCCTTTTGCAGGGGTATAGTTGATTGCGTTAAAAATGAGATTAGAACATGCTGAACGGATCTCGGTTTCCACACCAAACATGGTTAAAGACTTATCAATGTGAAAACGAATCAAATGACCATGCTCTTTATTTAAACGCAAGGCTTCTTGCTCAATTTGCGATAGCATATTGGGCATTTGCACGGTATTTTCATAAATCCGTTCCGAACTGCTTTCTATGCGAGATAAGACTAACAAATCCTCAATCAGATGTTGCATGCGTTTGGTTTGCTCTGACATTTCATGCAGGGCCTTTCCAGCAAACGGGTCCGCATTAACGGCACTTTCAGGAAGCATTTCAAGATACCCAGAAATCACAGTCAATGGTGTGCGCATTTCATGGGAAACATTGGCCACAAAATCTCTGCGCATATCTTCTAGCTGAGATACACGTGTTACATCCCTTGAAATCAATAATAAGTTATCATCCCCATAGGGCATGATACGATATTCATTGGTCTTGTTTTGATTAATTGGAGACGGCACTTCAATGGGATGAGAAAAATCTCCTTCATTAAAATACTCAACAAACAAAGGATGACGTAATAAGTTGTCTATACGCAAGCCTAAATCAGACGGCCATTGAATTCCCAATTCTAATCTGGCCAAACGGTTACACCACAAAATCGTTGAATCAGAATCGATGATCACAACCGCGTCAGGCAAGGCTTCCGCTCCTTCCCGGAAGCGCTTAACTAACTCACCTAACTCTTTGCGTTTAGCGCGGTTGCGACACTGCAAAAAATACACACCTTCATAAATGTATTCCCAAGCACCATAGACAGTTGGGGGAGATAATCTTTTTGAATGCCAGATCCAGTGGTTCAAGCGAAATAGCTGATAGTAATTAAAAACAACCAATCCCGCCATGGCGATACTAAGTGATAATAAGTAATCGTTGACCCAACTGCCTATTACCAACCACACAAGCAGAAATAAAACTAGGATACCGATACTCTTTTTTAAAGAGAGTGGGTAATACACGCCCTAACCTCAATGTTAATAAGCTAAAATTATTTTGCCGAGAACCGATATCCCGCACCGCGCACCGTTTGAATCATCGCATCATGTCCGTGTTGCGAAATTGCTTTGCGCAAACGACGAATATGCACATCTACCGTTCTGTCTTCGACATACACGTTCGTCCCCCAAACATTGTCTAACAACTGTTCACGTGAATACACACGCTCAGCATGAGACATAAAAAAGTGCAACAGCTTAAATTCAGTTGGCCCCATATCAACGGGGGCACCATTAGCAGTCACTCTATGCGATACAGGATCTAATACCAAACCACTATATGAAATCGGCTCTTCATTTGTGGTAGGCGTAGCTCGACGCATAACGGCTTTGATTCGTGCCACCAGTTCTTTGGGTGAAAATGGTTTGGTGATGTAATCGTCCGCGCCGGCTTCAAGACCTCGAATTTTGTCTTCTTCTTCACCACGTGCAGTGAGCATAATGATGGGAATATCTCGAGCATACTCTTGCTCTTTTAAGCGTTTCGCTAACTGGACACCACTGCCACCTGGCAACATCCAATCGAGCAAAATCAAATCTGGAAACGGTTCAACCACTTTGGCTAAACCTTCTTCAAAATCACCTGCTTCGGCAACTTCATAACCGGCTTGTTCAAGCACAATACGTAACATATCGCGAATTGGCGCTTCGTCTTCAATCAATAAAATAGAACGAGACATAGGTAGTTCCTTCAAATATCTTGGACTCATTATCATCCGACTTTATGACATTTTTATTAAAAGTGCATCTCAATTGTGACAATGGCAAAATTTTGCTATTGTCTGCGCCCCATTTATTGCCAACTAGGTATCCTCCATGTGGTTTAAAAACGCTAAGCTTTATCAACTGACTCAACCCTTGTCTTTTTCGGAAGACACCTTATCCGAGCAATTATCCAATGTTGCTTTTCGCCCTTGCGGCTCACAAGAATTGGCAACAATGGGATTTGTACCGCCACTACCTGATAGCGAGATGCTGTTTCACATCGTTAGCGATACGTTTTTGTTCTGTCTGAAAAAGCAAGAACGGATTTTGCCAGCACCTGTTATCAATTCTGAATTAGCTGACAAAGTCGTCCAAGTAGAACGCGAAACTGGTGCTCCAGTTGGTAAAAAAGCCCAACAGGATCTGAAACAAGAGATTATTCAACGATTACTGCCGCAAGCTTTTACCAAAAATGCCAAAACCTATGGGTTTATTTCACTCAAAGATGATTTAGTGGTGGTTGATGCATCAGCGGATGGGAAAGCGGAGGTTTTTCTTGCGATGTTGCGCAAAGCCATAGAATCACTTCCGGTTGTTCCGCTATGTAAATCGCCGGTTCACGCACAATTAACTGCCTGGGTAACGGACAATCCTCCAGCGGAGGTTGAGTTGCTTATGGAAGCGGAGCTCAAAGCGTTTGATGACGAAGGTGCAGTGGTCAAATGTAAAAATCAAGACCTACAAGCAGATGAGATCTTGCAACATATTTCGCATGGCAAATTAGTGGAGCAACTCGGTATTTCACTTAATGAGCAAATCAGCTGTTTACTGACCGCCGATTGCAGCATAAAACGCATAAAATATGCGGATGATTTGAAAGAACAAAACCAAGACATTCCCAAAGATCAGCAAGCCGCTCGTTTTGACGCAGACTATGCTTTATCTTCTTCCGAGATCCTAGCCTTAGCCAAGTTCTTGCAAGACACCTTTGCGTTAAACGATTAAGCTTCTTTTAGTCGCTCCTGGTAGGGAGGCCAGCCTAATGGCTTTCCTGCCAGAACATGCAGATGAATATGATACACCGTCTGTCCCCCATACTGATTGCAGTTCATCACTGTGCGGAAGCCTTCCTCAGCAAAGCCTTGCTCTTTGGCTATTTGGGCCGCTACCATTGAGAGCTTACCTACCACCGCACAATCTTGGACTTCAATATCATTGATCGTAGAAATGCGTTTTTTTGGGATCACCAGAAAGTGTATGGGGGCTTGCGGATTAATATCGTTAAATGCCAACACATCCTCATCTTCATATATGATGGTGGCTGGGATCGCTTTGCTGATGATTTTATCAAAAATGGTTTCGGACATAACGTGTCTCCCTAAATGAGAACCAATATAAGAATCGCGCCAAGCGCCAATCTATAAATAACAAATGGCGTCATACCAATGCGATTGATCCAAGCTAAAAATAAACTGATACACGCATAAGCTGAGACAAATGAAAATAATACACCGTAGCCTAAGGCCGCCCAATCAACAAGATAAGGTTCTTCCAAGAGATCAAGGGTAGACAGCAACCCCGCACCCAAAATCACTGGAATGGATAGTAAAAACGAAAACCGCGCAGCCGCCTCACGGGTATAGCCCAACAACAAACCAGTCGTCATCGTGATCCCTGATCGAGAGGTGCCGGGGATGAGAGCGAGCACTTGAGAAAAACCGATCGTGAGCGCGTGTTTCCAACCAATATGAGTGACTTCATGAGCCAAAGAAGCTTTGCGGTCGGCGTACCACAATAACAGACCAAAGGCGATGGTGGTAAAGGCAATCACCTCGCCAGTGCGTAAATATACTTCAATGACATTTTTGAACACCGCACCAAAGGCGATGGCCGGTAGTGTCGCCAAAATGACCCACCACGCCAAGCGGCTATTGGGAGTCTGCTGACCGGTAAACCCTTTGCTGACCCAATCGATGGTCATGGCAATGATGTCATTACGAAAATAAATCATAACCGCCAATAAACTTCCCATGTGCACCGCCACATCAAACGCTAGGCCTTGCGCTTCCCAGCCCAAGAACACTTCAGGTAAAAGCAAATGAGCAGAAGATGAAATGGGTAAAAATTCGGTGATCCCTTGGATGATCGCAAGGATGATGATTTCAAAAATCGTCATATTAATTCAAGTTCCATTGTTTGTTAATAGTCCATAATGTTTGCTCTGGGCGATCAAAGCTCGCCCACATTTGTGCATACGTTTTGCCCGTACCTGGGTGAACGTGCTCAGGTACCAAATCCGCCATGGGTTTGAGACAAAATGCATGGTATTCAATTTCTGGCCTGGGCAGAACCACAGGTTCGATACACACGGTATCATCATACGTCAACAGGTCAATATCTAAAGTGCGCGGGGCGAATTTTTTTTCACTGCGATCACGATCATTTGCGTCTTCAATCTGTTTGAATAAACGATTGACTTCAGCGATAGATAAATCCGTCATAGCACTGACTACTAGATTATAAAAAGGATTGCCGACAAAACCCACCGCGGCACTTTCGTAGGTGGGAGAAATCAGAATGTGCTCAAACGCATCTTTTAATGATTGCAGCCCACGTTGGGTATAGTATTCACGCCGAATATTTGACCCTACGCTGATTAAGATGTGATGAAGCGGCTGACTCATCCGCGCAACCGTTCAATTTGCACTGCCACATTCACATCGTTCGGCATGATATCGGGTTTGTACAAGGTAATCACAACACCGTTCAATGCCTTAAACCGAGTCAAGGCATCACGCGCAACATGCTCCGCTAATGCTTCAAGCAAATGATACTGTGTGGTATCACATAATTCTTCAACCATACCAACGACTTGCGCATAATCAACGGCGTCTTTGACATCGTCAGATTCACCAGCTTTACGATTATCCACTAGGCAGTCGATATCAAAAATCACACGTTGCTTTGCCTCACGCTCAAAATCATAAACACCAATGAGAACATCGCATTGCAAATTGCGTATGAGTACTTTATCAGACATAACTTGTCTACCCTCGTCGATTGATTTGGCATCTGTGGATAAAAACAGGTAAATTATACACATATATCCATCTTTCAGGGGAAGTATATTTCTCTATTAGCGATATTTCTGTGCATGTGTGCTTACTTACTTGGCTCTATCTCTAGTGCAGTTTTGGTTAGTCGGTTATATCAGTTTCCCGACCCTCGTACGTATGGTTCAAAGAACCCTGGGGCAACCAATGTCTATCGTATAGCCGGCCGTGGGCCTGCATTGTGCGTATTATTATTTGACCTTGGTAAAGGGCTTCTACCTGTATGGGGCGGCTTTTTGTTAGGCTTGGATCCATTCGCCCTTGGCTGCATCGCCGTAGCTGCGTGTTTGGGGCATATGTACCCGATCTTTTTTGGCTTCGCAGGTGGTAAAGGAGTGGCGACAGCTTTGGGCTGCATGATCCCTCTGGACTGGGGGGTTTTGTGTGGAGTTTTGAGTACATGGTTACTTGTTTATAAAGCCTTTCGCTACTCATCGTTAGCGGCGCTGGTTACCGTCTGTATCGCACCAGCCTTAACTTATTGGCTAAAAGCCGAATATGTGTATGCAGTCAGTATGCTCAGTGCTCTAATTATTTGGCAACACCGACACAACATCACGCGTTTATTACAGGGTTCAGAACCGCGCACATAAAGTTTAGTCAGTTAAGGCGGGTAAGGATTCCAGCGGCCAGCGCGGCATGACTTTGGCGAATTCATTTTCGACTTGCCCCGCTAACAATCGTTGCATTCCCGCATAGGCAATCATAGCCCCATTATCGGTACATAAACCCAAACTAGGATAATAAGCTTGTCCGCCGAGCTTTTGCATTTCTTCATCAAAACGGCTTCGCAACATGCGATTGGCACTGACTCCACCAGCAATCACCACTCGCTTATATCCGGTTGCTTTGAGGGCACGTTTGGATTTGATAAGTAACGTATCCACTACCGCTTCTTGGAACGCATAAGCGATATTAGCTCGAGTGATTTCATCATCGGTATTATCGCGGATCGTGTTCGCCGCAAAAGTTTTGAGCCCACTAAAGCTCAAATCTAAGCCAGGACGGTCGCACATAGGGCGAGGAAATTGATAATGACCTGCTTCGCCTTGATCCGCTAATTTGGCCAAATGCGGCCCCCCCGGATAGTCCAGTCCCATCAGTTTAGCGGTTTTATCAAACGCTTCACCTGCAGCATCGTCAATCGACTCACCTAATACAGTGTACTCGCCAATGGCTTTGACATCGACAATCATCGAGTGCCCTCCACTGACCAACAACGCAATAAATGGATATTCAGGTGCATTGTCCTCCAGCATGGGGGCTAATAGATGTCCTTCCATATGATGTACGCCAACAGTTGGGATGCCCCAAGCATAAGCCAAACTTCGACCCACGCTTGCTCCGACGAGTAATGCGCCGATTAAACCTGGCCCTCGAGTATAGGCAATCGCATCAATATCACGACGTGAAGAATGTGCTTCAGCAAGGGTCTTCTGTACCAAAGGTACGATTTTTCGGGCGTGGTCACGAGAGGCCAATTCTGGCACCACACCGCCATAATCGGCGTGTAACTTGACTTGACTATATAAGTGATGAGCGAGTAAACCCTGCTCACTATCGTAGACCGCTATTCCTGTTTCATCACAAGAGGTTTCAATTCCCAAAATACGCATGGTGTTCGTCGAGATGAAGTAACAATGAAGTGGATTGTACGGATTTTTCATTCATTTGCCACAAATGTTCAAATAATCGCAATTCTGACTTTACAACAGACGCTATAAAGATTAGTATAGCGCACCATTTTTTAGCCAAGACGACTCGTGAAATGTCGCTTTATTTGCCCCAAACCGGCATTGATGCACCAGACGCACACGACTCGAATTGAAGATTATTGACATATTGAGGTTGAGTTTTAATGCCGATCGTTAAAGTAAAAGACAACGAACCGTTTGACGTAGCACTACGTCGTTTTAAGCGTTCTTGCGAAAAAGCGGGTATCTTATCAGAAGTCCGTAAGCGTGAGTTCTTCGAGAAGCCAACGTGGGAACGCAAGCGCAAAAAAGCAGCTGCGAAAAAGCGTCACTTGAAGAAGCTATCTCGCGAAAACGCACGTCGCGTTAAATTATACTAATCATTGATTAGCATTTCTTGTAGCGTTTCATACGTTTACAAGGTATAAACTCAAAGCGGTTTTTTAACCGCTTTTTGTGTTTTTGCTGTATTATATTTGACCATAAAAAAATAGATAGTCTGCGATAATCTTTAAGAACAAAGGATACCAATATGGCTTTACTTGATGAGTTAAAAAACGCCCAAAAAGACGCGATGCGCGCCAAAGACAAATTGCGTTTGGGTACTATTCGCATGGCCCTGGCAGCAGTCAAGCAACGTGAAGTAGACGAGCGTATTGAGCTGAACGATACGGATGTTTTGCAGATCATTACCAAGATGGTTAAGCAACGCAAAGATGCATCACAGCAATTCCGCGACGCAGGCCGTGATGATTTGGCAGACAATGAAGATGCTGAAATTGTGATCTTGCAAGACTTCTTACCACAAGCACTCAGCGAAGCTGAAATCAATGCCATGATTGTCGAGGCTATTTCCCAAACGGGTGCCAATGGCATGGCTGATATGGGCAAAGTCATGGGGGTTTTACGTCCAAAGATGCAAGGTCGGGCGGACTTAGGACAAGTCAGTGGTTTAATCAAAGCACAATTAGGCTAAACGATTAAATGGCAGGCCGGATCCCTCGGGAATTCATTGACGATCTAATCGCGCGCTCAGATATCGTGGAGATTATTGATGCGCGCGTAAAGCTCAAAAAAGCCGGTCGTAATTACCAAGCCTGCTGTCCTTTTCACAACGAAAAATCCCCATCTTTTAGCGTTGCCCCTGACAAACAGTTTTACCATTGTTTTGGGTGTGGTGCGCACGGTAATGTCATCAGTTTTTTGATGGACTATGACCGTCTAGAGTTTGTTGAAGCCATTGAGGAATTGGCTCGTACCCATGGGATTGATGTTCCTCGAGAACAACACTCCAACTATGATCCAAGCAAAGCTGCGCAAAAAAAACAACAAGCCGATAATGACTTTGAATTAATGGAACAAGCATGTAAGTTATTTCAGGTTGCTTTGCGTAAACACCCAGATCATGCTCAAGTTATCGATTATCTCAAACAACGTGGCTTAAGTGGGGAAATTGCTAAAGCTTGGGAAATCGGTTTTGCCCCTGATGAATGGCAATACCTCAGTGATGCATTAGCCACCAACCCGCAACGCTCGCAACAATGTTTAGATTTAAAGTTAACGACTGAGAATGATCGCGGTAAGCGCTATGATTTTTTCCGTGGGCGTTTGATGTTCCCGATCCGCGACCGGCGCGGTCGGGTTATTGGCTTTGGTGGTCGTGTGATGCAGGCCGAACAAAGCCCCAAATATCTCAACTCACCCGAAACTCGAATTTTCCATAAAGGCTCAGAGCTTTATGGATTACATCGGGCTCGAACATTACATCGCTCATTAAAACGCTTAGTCGTTGTAGAAGGCTATATGGATGTGGTTGCCTTGAGTCAATACGAGATTGATTATGCTGTCGCTTCCCTAGGTACAGCAACCACTCCCGATCATGTCCAGTTAATGTTCCGCAATACGGATGAAATCGTTTGCTGTTACGATGGGGATAATGCTGGACGCAAGGCGGCATGGCGTACTTTAGAAAATGCATTGCCAATGTTACAAGATGGCAAACAGATCAAGTTTATGTTTCTGCCCGATGGAGAAGATCCGGATACCATGGTGCGTCAAATTGGCAAAGAGGCAATGGAAGATTTATTCCAACAAGCACAACCTCTTTCACAGTTTATGTTTGAACACCTCCTCAAAGAGCACTCAGTGACGTCAACTGAAGGCAAAGCCGCGCTTAAAAAAGTTGCCCAACCTCTGATTGACAGTATTTTGGGTACAAACCAAAAAGAGCTTCTCACTTCAGAACTTTCGCGCATCTGTGGTGAGCACGACAAATATCAAATTGACCGTGATATCAAGTCGGCACAATCTCAGGGCAAACCCAAAAAAGATTTTAGCAAAGGGGCGCAAAAACTTGAGCAATCCCCAGTGCGGATGTTAATCCGCTTGCTTTTGGAAGCGCCGCAACTAGCTACTGCTGTACAACAAGTACAACCCCAACTTCTAGTCACCGCTGGGTTCAAAGGCTGGCCTATTTTTATGCAACTCCATGCGTATTGCGTAGAGCATCCGAACGCAAATACCGGTATGTTGTTTGAAGCGTTTAAAGACCACGATGCGTCTCCCCATTTAACCGCACTTATGCAGCAGGAATGTCTGGTCAATCCAGAAGATTATGACACGGTGTATGCCGATGCTTTTTCGCGTTTAATTCAACAATATCTTAAAGGTCGTGCGGACGAATTATTGGCAAAATCTCGACATAGTCAGCTGACGCTTGGTGAAAAAGAAGAACTCCGTAAATTACTCGCGCATAAATAACTATTTGCATTTTGTTAACCCAAAAACACATTAAAATTTGACAAATTAAAAAAAACTTCAATATTTAACACTAACTAACGATACAAACATAATGTTAGGACGTATACTAACTAGCATCATACTGCAATAGTCTGCTATAATTCAGTATTTACTAATGCCTCAAAGACGAGTCATTTTAATTTCAAAAACCGATAGTTTACACAGTATGGATGCGAGTTGCCGTTTATTGGTTTTCATGAGAAGTGTATAAAATATATGCAAAGTAAGCAGTCTCAGATAAAGCTCCTGATTGCAAAAGGTAAAGAACAGGGTTATCTCACATTCTCGGAGATTAACGACCACTTACCTGAAGACATCGTCGATTCAGACCAGATTGAAGACATCATTCGCATGTTCAACGACATGGGCATTCAAACATTTGAATCCGCACCGGATTCAGATGAGTTATTAATGGCTGAAACATCGACCGATGAAGATGTCGCAGAAGCTGCCGCACAAGCACTTGCTACAGTTGAAAGTGAAATTGGCCGAACCACTGACCCTGTTCGTATGTATATGCGTGAAATGGGTACCGTTGAACTCCTGACACGTGAAGGCGAAATCGAAATCGCCAAGCGCATTGAAGAGGGTATAAATCAAGTTCAGTGCTCAGTGGCAGAATATCCAGAAGCCATTACCTATCTCCTTGACCAGTATGAGCTATACGAAGCAGAAGAAATTCGCTTGTCAGACATCGTATCTGGTTTTGTCGATCCAAATGAAGTGGATGAAGTGGCACCCACAGCTACTCACATCGGTTCTGACTTACCTGAAGAAGAACTTGATGATGAAGATGATGACGGCGATGATTCAGATGACCAAGAAGCCGATACCGGTGTTGATCCTGAACTCGCGGCAGAAAAATTTGGTGATTTGCGTAAACAATACGAGAAAACTCGGAAAATCATCGATTCAAAAGGCCGAGCGCATAAATCTGCTAAAAAAGAAATCGAAGCCCTTTCCGATGTCTTCAAAGAGTTTCGTCTAGTTCCTAAGCAGTTTGACCGTATGGTCAAAAATATGCGAAACATGATGGACCGTGTACGCATCCAAGAACGCTTGGTTATGAAGCACTGCGTCATGCAAGCCAAAATGCCAAAGAAAGACTTTATAAAAGCCTTCGCTGGCAATGAAACCACAACGGATTGGTTCTACAAGGCAGTGGATTCGGGAAAAGCCTATTCCGCGGCACTCGCGTCGTTTACCGAAGATATTGAGCGCAGTGTTTCAAAAATGAATGCTGTTGAGGCTGAAACCGGCCTAGCGATTGCCGACATCAAAGACATCAACCGCCGCATGTCAATTGGTGAAGCCAAAGCCCGCCGCGCTAAAAAAGAAATGGTTGAAGCCAACTTACGTTTGGTAATCTCCATCGCCAAAAAATACACCAACCGAGGATTACAGTTCTTGGACTTAATTCAAGAAGGTAATATCGGCTTGATGAAAGCGGTAGATAAGTTCGAATACCGCCGTGGCTACAAGTTTTCAACTTACGCAACTTGGTGGATCCGTCAAGCAATTACTCGCTCAATTGCAGACCAAGCACGTACCATTCGTATCCCGGTTCACATGATTGAAACCATCAACAAACTCAATCGCATCAGCCGTCAAATGCTTCAAGAAATGGGTCGAGAGCCATCTCCAGAAGAATTATCAGAACGCATGCAAATGCCTGAAGATAAGATCCGCAAAGTATTGAAGATTGCTAAAGAGCCTATTTCAATGGAAACGCCGATTGGTGATGATGAAGATTCGCACTTAGGCGATTTTATTGAAGATACCACCATTACCCAGCCTTTGGATAATGCAACCAACGGTAGCCTCAAAAACGCCACACAAGAAGTTCTAGCAGGATTGACTCAGCGTGAGGCCAAAGTGTTACGTATGCGTTTCGGTATCGATATGAATACTGACCATACGTTAGAAGAAGTTGGCAAACAGTTTGATGTGACTCGTGAGCGTATCCGTCAAATTGAGGCCAAGGCATTGCGTAAATTACGTCATCCTAGCCGCTCTGAACCACTCAAGAGCTTCTTAGACGAGTAATTAAATCTCTTAAATTGAAAAATCCCGCCTCGGCAACGATGGCGGGATTTTTTATGCCAATCCTTAAGCTCTACTCCCCCTTGCGATAAGGGATCTCATCCTCATATTGTTCAATTTGCTGACTTAATGCTTGCGGTGAGCGAGTATTCCGCGCCAAGTAATAATAAATCGTTGGCACCACAAACAGCGTCAAAAACACCGAGAATAACACCCCTGCGAAGATCACCATACCAATCACCGCACGACTTTCAGCACCAGGCCCCGTTGCCAGAACCAAAGGCAACGCACTGAAAACAGTTGTAAAACCAGTCATTACTATGGGACGAAAACGTTGTTTAGAGGCCATAAGCAAGGCGTCTGAAAACTCTTTACCCGCATCTCGTAATTGATTCGCAAACTCAACAATTAATATGCCGTTTTTGGCCGCCAAACCAATGAGCATCACTAACCCAATTTGGGAATAGATATTCAATGACATTCCCGATAATTGAAGGCCGATAAAGGCACCAGCAAGGGCGAGAGGCACCGTTAGCATTATGACAAGTGGGTGCACCCAACTTTCAAATTGCGCAGCAAGGACAAAATAGGTCACCGCCAACGCCATGGCAAATATAAACATAAATGAGCTGCCCGATTCTTGAAGCAGTAAAGACTGACCTTTGTAATCAATACTCACCCCATCAGGTAATTCGGTTGCCACAATATTTTCTAAATAAGCCAAGGCTTCACCCAGCGTATAATCATCTGCTAAATTCGCCGAAATAGTAATGCTGCGCATGCGGTTATAGCGATTTAATGTGGCAGATGTTGCCTGCTCAGACACTTGCAACAAATTCTCCATTGGAATAAGTTGACCACTTGTACTCGAACGCACAAAGATATTGTCGATGCTACTTGGATCTCGATAATCTGACTCGATGCCTTCCATGATCACCTCGTATTCTTGACCACGGTCAATGTATCTCGAGACTCGGCGCTGTCCCAACATGGTTTCAAGAGTTCGCCCAATATCCGAAATGGACACACCCAGATCAGCCGCACGTTCTTTATCAATATTGAGTAGAATTTGTGGAGTCGTTTCTTTGTAGTCTGAGTCCAAGCGCTGCAGTTTTGGATTTTCTCGTGCTTTTTCCATAACGATGTCACGCCACTGTGCCAGCTCTTCATAAGTATTGCCTTGCAATACAAACTGTACTGGACGCCCAAGTCCGCGCCCGCCAATTGCTGAGCGCATGATAGCAAAGGCTCTCACATCCGGAATCGCTTGTAACTTGCCAGTTACCTCATTCATCAAAGAAAAGGTATCACGACTGCGCGATTCCCAATCCGCAGCACCTACAATCGCAATACCAGCACGGCCTCCGAAACCAGGCGTTCTGACTAACACGCGAACCATCTCTCCGGTTTCTAAATAGGGTAATAGGATATCTTCAATTTTTTTGAGGTTCGCGCTATTCGATTCGTACGACGCGCCCTCTTGTGCTTGCATCACAATATAGAAATTTCCTCGATCTTCACGCGGCACCACTTCTGACGGTAAACTTGCTTGTAATAAATAAATCACAGCCCCTGAGGCAATCAGCAATGCTAAAACACCTATAGGTTGCTTGATGGTGCGTTGTAAAGTCGAAGTATAGGAGAGTTCAACTCTGCTAAACACCTTTTCGACAAGCTTGCCAAACCCACTACTGCGCGAACGCTTCTTGAGGAGTTTAGAGCTTAACATCGGCGAAAGCGTTAACGCAGTAAAGCTTGAAAACGCCACAGCTGCTGCAATGGCAAGCGCAAACTCGGTAAATAAACTGCCGATATTGCCTTCCAAAAACACCAAAGGCACAAACACCGAAATCAACACGAGCGTCGTTGCAATGACCGCAAAACCGACTTCTCTTGTACCGCGATACGCAGCAAGTAAAGCCGGCTCACCCATCTCGATTCGACGATAAATATTTTCCAGTACGACAATGGCATCATCGACGACTAAACCAATAGCCAATACAAGGGCTAACAAGGTCAATAAGTTGATCGAAAAGCCCAACGCATACATAACAATAAAAGCCGAAATCAACGACACAGGCACCGTCACTGCCGGTATGAGTGTCGCACGAATGTTACCCAAGAAGAGATAGATAACGATAATCACCATCATCATGGCGATTGCGAGTGTGTTGTATACCTCTTGAATCGATTGTTCGATGAACACCGAAGAATCATAACTTGGCACAATAAATATATTGTCCGGTAAAGTCTCCTCAATGCGTTTAATTTCTTCTTTGGCGCCTCTTGCGACAGCTAGCGTATTGGCTTTAGATTGTTTGATGATCCCCAATCCAATCATATTGACGCCATCACCGCGAAAATCGGTTTTATAATCATCTGCAGTTAACAAAACTTGTGCAACTTCGTTTAAGCGCACGATATAGCCCGAGGCATTCGCCTTTATCGCCAATCGCCCAAAGTCCTCTGGGGTCAAAAAGCTCCGTGCCACACGCACGTCAAAATCGCGATAAGTGGATTCGATTTGACCTGCTGGCAATTCCACATTTTCTGCTCGAATAATGCGTTCAATATCACTGACAGTCACGCCACGCGCAGCCATCGCATCGCGGTCGAGCAGTATTTTCATGGCATAACTGCTGCCTCCACCTAAGCGAACTCGGGCGACACCATCCACCACCGATAATCGGTCAACAATGTACCGGTCAGCATAATCGGTCAGCTCCATCACGGATAAATTGGTACTGCGCAAGTTATACCAAACAATTGTGTCTTCATCGCCACCGGCCTTTGACACCTCCGGAGGAAATGCTTGGTCAGGTAAGTTACCCAATGCACGACTAATACGCTCTCTGACGTCATTTGCAGCCGCATCAATATCACGTGAAAGATTAAATTCAATGGAAATACTCGATCGACCGTTGCGCGAAGAGGAATTGATGTTTTTGATCCCTTCGATACCGCTTATGCGATCTTCCAATAGTTGCGTGATACGAGTTTCAATAATTTCAGCAGACGCGCCTGGATAACTGGTATTAACAGATACAATAGGCGGATCGATATCTGGATATTCCCGAAGAGACAACAAACTAATTGCGACGAGCCCAAACACAATCAGAAGTAAGTTTACAACCGATGCAAAAACCGGACGTTTAACGGCCGTATCTGAAATCCACATAATTTAGCCCTCGTTGCTGAGAACATTAAGCGAAGACCCGTCACGGATCCTCAAGGTGCCTTGGGTTACCACCTCATCTCCGGGCACTAATCCATCCAGAATCTGAACTTTTCCAGGGCGGCGCACACCGAGTTGCACTTGAGTTTTTACTGCCTTGCCGTCAACGACTTTAAACACAAACTGGCGATCTTCATCTGGCACTAATGCTTTTTCATCAATCACCAAGGTTTGCAGCACGTCTTTTTGTAATACTACCTTAAGCAACATTCCTGGCCGTAAGCGACCGTCAGCATTGTCAATCACAGTGCGCACGTTGATAGAACGTGTGACAGGATTGATGCGAGAATCAATGCTTGTGATTTCTCCAGCAAAGGTGTCATTGGGATAGGCGCTCGTCGTGGCAAATACTTCTTGACCAACGGCAACAGTAGCAAGATGTTTTTCTGGTAGAGCAAAATCCATTTTTAAAACCGACAAGTCATCTAGCGTAGTCAGAACTTCACCGGCACGAACAAAGGCTCCTGTAGAAACATTGCGCAAGCCCAACACACCAGAAAATGGCGCTCTGATTTCTTTATCTGCCAAATTGGCTTGTGCTACCGCTAATTGCGCTCGTAAGGCTTCTACTCGGGCATTTTGTTCATCAAGAAGTTGCTTGGACGTTGCGTTGGTCTGAGCCAAATTCTGTAAACGAGTTAACTGACGCAAAGCTTCGTCTAAATTGGTTTGAACCTCGTTGAAACGCGCTTTTTCTTGTGTTGCATTGAGCTGGATTAACAGAGTATCTTTACTGACTTGTTGCCCGTCGTCAAAATAGATAGTTTCAATAACTTCTGAATCTTGCGCTGCAATTGTGATGGATTCATTTGCTCGACCTGTGCCTAATGCCTCAACGGTAATGGGCAACGCTTGCTGGCTAACAACTTGAGTAATTACAGGTGTTGCACGAGGTCCGCCGCGCCGTTGTTGATCTTCTGCTGGCCAATTCAAATAAACCAAAAAAATTATTAAAGCGATGACACCGTACCAAATTGGGGAACGTAGGGCGTTAAGCATGGGGATCCTTTTTTATTTATAATTATATATAATCTATTAGTAATATATTATACATTCACCCGATTAATACCGACAATGCAAATGTTTAGATCTATTACCTTAGTCTTAAGTCTTTGGTTTTTAAGTGGTTGTTCGCAACCTAGTCATGACTCTACAGCTACATGCCGAAGTGATGTGTGGGCAAGTTCAAATACGGACATGACCTACGCGTGTGTCATTCGTTTTGATGACCAAATTCTATTACAACAAACCGATGGTCAATACGGCTTAATCTCGCATACCGGTGTTAATGTGTGTGCGGCACATAAGGGGCTATTTATTTCCACTGGCTGGAATGCAAAACTAGTGCACTTGGGACAAGTAACACCATCGCAAATACAACTGGTTGCATGTTCTCTTGATAATGTCATTAACGCTAATCAATTTCCACGAACAAGCATAAGCGGCTTGGAATTAGTCTTGTTAGATCCTTTCACGCTGACGCACAAAAATCTTCATCACCCTGATGATCTCGTTGCAATCAAAAACACATTTTTGCACACCCCAAGTTCCAAATCCATCAAAGTAAACTCCGACTAAACTTTACACCTATTTAACAAATCCGCTACAATTATATTGACTGGTCTAACCACGCAAAGGATTAGCTATGCCTCAATATCGTGCTCCGCTCCGAGATTTACAGTTTTTGCAACACACTTGGCTGGATTTAGATACTCATTATCAAGCTCTTGGTCTATCTGATTATGACAGTGAATTGGCGCAAGATATCCTCGAGCAGGGCGCTAAGTTTGCCCAGGATGTCATTGCACCACTCAATCAAATAGGAGATGAGCAGGGGTGTCGCTTGCAAAATGGCAAGGTCACAACGCCCGATGGCTTTGCCCAAGCGTATGCTCAATATATTGCCAATGGCTGGAATGCGATGCTCGGCGATGTCGATTATGGCGGTTCTGCATTGCCTTATACCATGGCTGTACCTATCCATGAGTGTCTGAATTCAGCCAATATCAGTTGGCGTTTAACCACTATGCTGACAGAGTCCGCCATACTGGCTTTAACCAAACATGGTACGCAAGCGCTAAAAGACACCTATCTGGCTAAACTCATCAGTGGTGAGTGGACCGGCACTATGAATCTAACGGAACCTCAAGCAGGTTCTGATTTGAGTTTGTTATCGACCAAAGCCGAGCCCCAAGAAGACGGGTCATATCGGATCACCGGCACCAAAATATTCATTACCGGTGGCGATCACGATTGGACTGACAATATTATCCACATGGTGCTCGCGCGTTTGCCGGATGCGCCACCAGGAGTGAAAGGCATTAGTTTATTTTTGGTTCCCAAAATCACAATTGATGCTCAAGGTAATTTAGGTGCGGCTAACACTCTTAGCGTGGGTAGTTTGGAACACAAAATGGGGATCAAAGGCTCCCCAACATGTGTCATGAATTACGATGGCGCCATTGGCTATCTTGTGGGTGAAGAAAATAACGGTTTGGCGTGTATGTTTACCATGATGAACGATGCACGGTTCCAAGTTGGATTAGAAGGTCTAGGGACCGCTGAAATCGCCTACCAAGGCTCTCTTGCCTATGCTAGTGAGCGCTTACAATCACGCAGTCCCTCTGGTTCTATAAGCCCTTCACAAAAAGCAGACCCAATCCTTGCCCAGCCAGACGTCAAACGCATGTTATTGACACAAAAATCATTGGCCGAAGGTTGTCGCGCCATGTCTTTGTGGTACGCCAAACTGATGGATATTGAAAAGCATGGTGTACCTGAACAACAATCTCACGCTTCACAGGTGATCGCATACTTAACGCCAATTACAAAAGCCTTTTTTACGGATATTGGCACCGAAGCGGCGCATCATGGCATTCAAGTATTAGGTGGACATGGTTACATCCGCGAATGGGGCATGGAACAGCTACTTCGTGATAATCGAATTGCACAGCTGTACGAAGGGACCAACGGGATCCAGGCGGGTGATTTGATCGGTCGTAAACTGACGCGCAGTCACGGTGAATTCCTCGCTGCAACACAGGCTGAACTTACCCAGATGATCCGTAATATCAACGATGATTCACTTGTGGATAAAGCCACACAACTTCTGTCTGATTGGTATCACACATCGCAATCATTAATGGGGGATTCTGCCTTATCTAGTGCAAGTAAAGCGCATGATTATTTACAGTATTGTGGTTACCAACTTACTGGCATATTGTGGTGTTCCGTCCTTGATTCCCTTACCGCCATCGAGGATTCGTCATACCGACAAAACAAGCTCTACACAGGCCAATTTTATATTAACTATATTTTGCCCAGAGCAGCGCATCACAAATTATCAATGCAAGTCTCAGAGTGCGTGAACGACATGCCTTTAGAGGTATTTAGTATCGATTAATTTTGGGCAACGTTGTCAACTATGTTGCGCTTGAACCACGAGCGCAACATATTTTTTTCGTAACGCAAAAATTCATGACTGAAAAAAGGATTGTGACGTTGGTTAAAACTCATGTCTTTTATCGAGTCTTCAGCAGCTTTTATTTGAACTCCATTGGCGTCCAAGATGCGCCAGCTTAAGTCCATTCGAGGAATATGTACATCTTTCACTAAACGAACATCTTGGCCACCAGAGCCCAAACCAACAAAGCTAGCAGGAAATACCTGTCCAGCAAGATCTAAATTCGTCACAGTAATCTCAAAGCGCTGCCCATCAGGGAGTTCTGAAGCAAGTTGAGCAAAATAGTCGCTGAGTTCGTTAAACACGTGTTTAGCGAATTTGGTTCGACCTTGATTGACCGGCTTCACATCATTAAATGAGCGATAGTCTTGCCATATAATGGACACTCGCTCTCTTTCTGACACAATGTCTTGTGATGATTCTTCCGCGTTAGCTTGCATCTGTGCAAAAAAACTTACCACAACAAAACTAATGATTAGGGCACGCATTACGTTTACCTCAACGTCGGTCGACAATTACAAAAAGTTACGTTTTCTAATCTAGCAAAAACCACAGTATTTCACTAGATGACTAAGATAAAGTTCAGATTGAATTCAGTCTAAATCAAGCAAAGATTTACATTTAATTCACGTAAAACATACAGTTAGATAACAAAAAACACGGCAAAACATTGATATACTTCAATAAAGGAACCCGACTCAACATTTATAATCGAAATAGTTGAGTCAACCAATCAAGGTGTTACATGAGCGAACAAATCCCTATCAAGGTTATACCTTCAGAGCAAAAACCCAAAACCGTGCCCAAACGCGTGACGGTTAAACCGGCAGATGATGCTGGGCAAACACAATATCCCGCTCGCTCACGTATCTATGTTCGCGCCGTAAAAGGCACCATTGAAAATTTCCGTCGGTTCTTTGGTTTTATTTTCCTCGCCTTGTTTGCGGTCATTCCGTGGCTTACATATAACGGGCAGCAAGCTATTTTATTTGATATTCCTGAGCAACGTTTTACCCTTTTTGCTATGACGCTTTGGCCACAAGACTTAACAGTATTGGCTTATATATTCATTGTGGCGGCGTTTGCATTATTTTTTGTCACCACCTTTGCCGGACGTGTATGGTGTGGCTTCATGTGCCCACAAACGACTTGGGTCTATATGTTTATCTATTTTGAAGAACTGTTTGAAGGCAATGCCAACAAACGCATGAAGCTTGACCAACGCAAAATGGATACCGATAAGTTCTTACGCAAATCCGCCAAACACACAACGTGGTTATTGATATCGCTCCTTACGGCGATGACGTTTGTGGGTTACTTCACTCCGATACGAGAACTATTTATTGACGTGGTCACACTTGATACGAGTTTTTGGGCCGCGTTTAGTGTTTTATTTTTCGCAGGATGTACCTATGGCAACGCTGGTTGGATGAGAGAAATCATGTGCTTACACATGTGTCCTTATGCTCGATTCCAATCGGCTATGTTTGACAAAGACACGTTTACGGTGGCCTATGATACCAAACGTGGTGAAGGACGCGGACCGCGCTCTCGCAAAGCCACGCCTGAACAGCTGCAAGCCAAAGGATTAGGAGATTGCATAGACTGCAACCTATGTGTCCAAGTCTGTCCTACGGGTATTGATATACGCAATGGTCTGCAATACGAGTGCATTAACTGCGGTGCATGTGTGGATGCATGTAATGGTGTCATGGACAAAATGGGCTATGCCAAAGGCTTAATCAGCTTTACATCAGAGCATGAACTTGCCGGAGGAACCACCAAAATTGTTCGGCCAAAGTTAATTGGTTATGCTGTTGTTCTGGTTGTGATGTGTGGCCTACTCGCGGCAGATTTTATGAGCCGGAAGCCTCTCGATTTGGATATTATTCGTGACCGTAATTCACTTTATCGCGAAACCAATCAAGGCTTAATTGAAAATGTCTTTACCCTAAAGGTACTGAATAAGTCACAAGAAACACGCATCTTTGACTTGAATGTTTCAGGTCTTGCTTCTCATGAATGGATTGGCGAGCAACGTGTCTCAGTAGGTGCCGGTGAAGTATTGAATCTTCCCATCAGTGTTGCCACCGATGCCTACAATTTGGAAGAACGAGTGACTGAAATCACCTTTACCTTAAGCACAACTGATAGCGATGGTGAACTGATCAGCATTGAAGAGCCAGCCAAATTCCTATATCGTTAGGCGCTGTTTATACGCTCTAGGAATAGCATGACTGCGCAATTTGGCTCGGCAACGGATTTTACGTTTGCCCAACTATCTCCCGATGTGATACTCAATGCCCTTGAGTCCATCGGGATTTATCCTACCTCGGGTTTACTGGCTCTAAATAGCTATGAAAATAGGGTATACCAGTTTGCGACCGAAGACGCTCGCTATGTAGTCAAGTTTTACCGCAGTGGGCGTTGGTCTGATACTCAGATCCAAGAAGAACACGATTTCTCTCTGGAACTTGAGCGTAACGAAGTGCCTGTCATCGCTCCTTTGTGCATTGCAGGACAAACATTGCATCACTTTGAATCGTGTCGTTTTACCCTATTTCCTTCTGCGGGTGGGCGTCAACTTGAAGTCGATAATCTTGACCAACTCGAAGTGGTCGGTCGCTTTTTAGGGCGTACGCATCAGATTGGGCAAGCAAAACCCTTTGTTCATCGCGCTGAGTTTTCGGCGCAATCTCATCTGCATGACCCCTTTGCTATTTTGCATGAATCAAGCATGATCCCAATGCATCTGCGCACAGCGTTTTTTGCCATATTAGAGCCCGTGGTCAATGAAACTGCTGCTCGTTATATCACAACGCCTCACATACGTCTGCATGGCGATTGTCACCCATCGAACATTTTGTGGCGAGATGGCCCGCGTTTTGTTGATTTAGATGATTGTCGCCAAGGCCCTGCCATGCAAGATCTTTGGCTATTGCTCAATGGAGATCGCCAACAACAGTTATTGCAGCTTGATACGCTGGTTGGCGCATATGAAGAATTTGCGGATTTTGACCATAGCCAGCTCCCTTTAATTGAGCCCCTGCGGACAATGCGCATGGTACATTACATGGCTTGGTTAACTCAGCGGTGGGTAGATCCTGCTTTTCCACAAGCCTTTCCATGGTTTGCCGAAGACAAATATTGGGAGTATCAAATACTCGCTTTGAAAGAACAGTTGGCAGCACTCAATGAACCTCCACTTAAATTAATGCCATAAATTAAAGAATGGTGTATTCGAAAAGTGTTGATTTAGTTAGTGAAAAACAAAGTGAGAAACCGATAACAAACAGGTCAAATTCAGGTATAATGCGCACGAATAAGGTGCTGACTTAACGTCAGATAATCGGGAAAGATGTGCAAATCATCCACTGCCCCCGCAACGGTGAATGCGCGTTCGCATTTTTGATATCGCCACTGTGTCTAACGACATGGGAAGGTAAAAATGCCTGTTAGTTTGTTTGTAAACTGACACGTGCTCAGTCCGGATACCGGCCTCATTCCGATATCTCTGCAATTGGCAGATGGATACATTTCACTCATAGGTGCGGTGGGCACTTAACTGATTGGATAATTTTTTCATGTCTAGTTCTATAAAATCCTCCGTAGCGCTTGTTGCGTTTGCGTTCTCTTTTTCTATTCAAGCACAAACACCTTTGCAAAATGACACCGTTGACACCATAACGGTGACGAGTTCTCGTTTAGCGATCCCGGCTAATGAACTTGCTGGGTTTCGCCAGATCCTCACCCGAGACGACATAGAGCGTTCTCGAGCACAGTTTTTAAGTGATATCCTACCAACCTTCGCAGGTGTTGATATTTCAAATAACGGCGGTACAGGACAATTTGCCGAGTTGAGAGTGCGCGGTGGTGAAACAAACCATTTGGTCGTTCTGCTTGATGGCATCCAAATCAATGACCAAGCCCAAGGTGGTTTAATCGATCTTGCCCATATCCCATTGAGCAGCATCGAAAGTATTGAACTATTGCAAGGCACCTCTGGTGCGCAATGGGGTGACGGGGCGCTCAGCGGTGTATTATCTATTACGACCCTCGTTGCCGACAGGAACCAACACACAGTAAACATTGACTTAGGTTTGCACCGCACAGCAAATGTTGCGTTGACACAAACCATCAAACAAGACAGCTATCGTCATAGCGTAAGTGTCTCCGCCTACCACACCGATGGACAGAACATCTCCCTGGTCGAAGGACAAAGGGAACGCGATGGCTATCAAAATATGCAGTTTGTCTACAAGCCAACTATTCAACTATCTGACGGTTCACAATTGCAGGGGTTTCTGCGCTATACAGAATATGTCACAGCATTTGATGAAACGGATTTTGCTGTGACTGGCTTGCCAATTGATGCAGACAGTGAATCGGATGGGGTAAAACAAACCTTTTCACTGTATTACACTCAAGCACTCAGTGACAATGTTACCCTCAATGCGCAGTGGCAAAATCAGCGCGATGCAGTCAAAAATACCGCGAATGGTGCCTTGACTAGTGCCAGTGATACAGACGTGCATCGCTATTTGACATGGGTAACCGTTAACCATTCAGATATGGATGTGTCTGCCGGAGTGCAGTTCAGTGATATTGATTTTACACAAAAAGGTCCTATTGGCTTTGGCGATCCGAATCAAGCACAAAACATTAATTCGGAAGCTTTTTTTGCAGATACCGCTTATCGAGTAACGGATGAACTTGTTTTAACCGGCTCCATGCGCTTAACACAAAACAGTGATTTTGACCAAAGCCGTGACTATACACTCGGTGCAAGCTATCACGCTCGCCCTAGCTTGAGGGTGTTTGTGCAGAGCGGTCGTGCAAGTAAAAACCCGACTTTTACTGAGCGTTTTGGCTTTTTTGCTGGCACCTTTCAAGGCAATCCAAACCTTAAACCAGAAGTTGCAGACAACAAAGAAATCGGTCTTGCTTGGTCGGCACAAAACACCTCTATTCAGCTCAGTATCTATGACACTGAACTCCAAAATGAAATCAATGGTTTTGTGTTTGATGCCAATACCGGGAATTTCACCGCAGATAACATCGCTGGTATAAGCCATCGTCAAGGCTGGCAGTGGCAGTCGAGTATGACCTTCGATAGCTGGGATTTGGCAGTGCATTACAGCTATACAGATGCATCAGATGGCTCTGCAAGTGAACTGCGCCGAGCGCGTCATAACGGATCAATTACCACCAATATGTCACTGGCGCCACAATGGTCATTACAAGCACAAGCGCTTTACCAAGGTACGCAATTAGATCATTTTTTCCCACCGTGGCCCAAACCAAGTCAGATTGTAAAACTCGATGCCTATTGGCTATTTAATATGGCATTGAATATTGAGCTGGATGCCAAACACAGTATTGGCTTATCAGGACGTAACCTATTGGATAAAAACTATTCCGATATTGTTGGATACCGAGGCAAAGAACGCACCTTGCAACTGAGCTATCGCTATCAATGGTAAACAGCCTTGAGCGAAATAATTAAGTTTACATTCAGACCTCGGTCAGTATGATTTATACAATTCTTATTAAGAGTGAAAAACAGTATGAAAACCCTTTTTCGTTCCATCGTAATCATGTTCGCTGTGGTGCTTTCTACCGCTGCCTGTGCTCAAGCGCGTTATGTTGAAGGTGAACATTATCGAGTCATTGCTGATGACGTATCCGAACAGCGTCAAGTTACTGAATTTTTCAGTTTTTGGTGCCCACATTGCTTTAACTTCGAACCGCTTGTTTTAGAGATGAAAAAGCGCTTAGATCCCGATGTAGAATTTAATAAAATCCATGTTAATTTTATGGGCTTTGCAGGTCGTGATTTACAAGACGATGTTACGCGTGCGATGTTATTAGGTCGTGCTTTAAAACGCGAGCAAGAATTAAATACTGCAATTTTTAACTACATCCATCGCCAACGTGCTGCGATTACCAATCGCGACGACCTGCGCAGTATCTTTGCGGTAAATGGTGTAGATAGAGCTGAGTTTGATAAAAAAATTGGCTCTTTTACCATTACCAGCATGTTGCGTAAAAACAACAAAACAATCGACGAATTTCGTAAATTCGTTTCAGGTGTGCCAAATTTCATTGTTAATGGCAAATACCAAGCTACATTCACCAGAGATATGACACCCGATGATATGATTGATTTAATTATCTTCTTATCAGAGCTAGACTAATACGATTTAGTTGAGACTTGTGCCGATACGCAGTGTGTATCGGCTTTTTTTATCGGCAATCACTAGTAGCGAGACTATGACTGGGATCACTGAGCTAAACACGCTTATTGCATCGATAGCACCTGAGTTAGCCTCAGAAACATTTGTTTTTGCAAGTGTGCTCCATCCAACAGCCAAAATGTACTCATTGGCGAAAGGCATGTTTGTCGAAAAAGAAGGCGTGACTTTAATTTTACAAGAAACTATTGCACACGAATTAGAAATAAAGGCCGATGGCCCTTACGCTTGCATAACGTTAAATGTGCATTCCTCGCTAGAAGCAGTTGGATTAACTGCGGCGTTTGCTCAAGCACTGTCTAAAGCAAACATCAGTGCTAATGTGGTCGCAGGATATTATCACGACCACATTTTTGTGGCGCAAAGAGATGCACAAGATGCGATGAAAGTGCTTAATGCATTGAGTGATAGTGCAATGCCTTAGCGTCGCCAACTTTGTTCAATCAACACTTTGCCGTCTTCCGCGATGATGTGTAATGTGGCATTGATTGGGTCGGCATCCCAATCAATCGTCAGCATGCCAAAATTCGCTATTGCATGCGCTTCACTAGCTCGATATTGATTGGGAGAGATTTGTTTCCACTCCTCAGTCATGCCTGAAGCAGTCATATCCACTAGATCAATGTCGCCTAAAGTCCGGCGAGAAATTTCTGACCAATGTGTATCGCCACTGATAATCAGTAAATTATCTAACGCCAAAGATTGGATCAACCCATACAACCTACTTTGGTCAGCTTTAAAGTTTGTCCAAGCTTCCCATCCGGTAAAATCGGCAACCACTTGTAAACTGGAAATCAAGATTTTCAGGTCTGCAGGCTTAGCCAATTCCGACTCTAACCACTGCCATTGCTGTTCACCTAACATGGTCGCTTGTGGGTCATCCATGATCTGGTAAGGACCTTGATCATTTGGTAATCGATTCACCGTGTAAGTTAGCTTATTGACAGACGCTAACGGCGTTCGATTATACCGTAAGTCAGGTAAAATAATATGTATTTTTCGTTCACCGTCATTGAACATATAACTAGTATATGCGCCATCTTTGCGCATCCGGCGCTCAGAATGTTTAGGCTCACCGAAAAAATCTAGCATAATCTGTTTTGATTCTGCCTTTTTAGGATATTCAGCACCAGCATCATTTTTTCCATAATCATGATCATCCCAAATCCCAATAACTGGTGTAGTTGAGCGCAGTTTCGCAAAGCCCTCTTGCTGTGCAAGCAACTGATATTTTTCTGTTAACTCTTGCATGTCTTCCGTATCTCCGTACACATTATCGCCCATTAATACAAATAAATCAGGGTTTTGCGCCATGACATCATCCCACAATGGTTGTGGTTTGTTTTCTTTGAGACAAGAACCAAATCCGATACGAGTAAGACGTTTTGTTTCATCTAAGGGTGCAATCTGAAATGCAGAGGTTAAAACAGGAAGTGGCTTCCCTGCTTTGGGATTAAAATCACGATGATCCATATCAAGAGTGGCTAACACAGTTGCTGCAAATTGATTCAATGAATACGTTTCTGTAGAGCGCACGATACCATGTTGAGCGATGTTGGGACCCATAGCAGCAAACCATACCTGATCTGCACCGACGATCCCTTCTGGGAATTCAGGCTTTAATTTACTCATATAGCCATCGAGAGACGCTTTTGAAGCATGATGTGTCCAGTCTGCTTGAGTGACTCCTCTACCGTGATCGGTCGTCAAAAGGATGTTCGTGTTATCCTTATACTGTGGAATGGATTGTAATAACTCCCACACTGATTTAATAAAACGGTCACTGCGGTGAGCCGCTTGAAGATACTGCACATATTCTCCATCATGGGCAAAATCATCGGTTTCACCTAAAGCAACATAGATGATATTCGGTTGGTGTTGTTTGATGTATTCTTGTGTAAAGCCATGTGTAAATGCATCTAAACGCACGGTGTACCAAGGAGATGGGATCTGAGATTGCAGCTCTGCCAGCCAATGTGCATGCTCTGACGCATCGTCCCAGTTAACCCCGGTAAATCCAGCATTAACCACAAAGTCATTGCGCTCAGTATTGATAATATATGGAAATACGTCCCAACTACCAAAGGCAGCGACATGATGATTTTGTTTGTGTAAATACTCAAGGAACGTCTTATTTTGATTGAACTCAGATGCGTTTGAGTCAATTTTATCGTCGGCAACGCCCGTTAAAATTTCATTATATCCAGGATATGAAAACCACCAAGCATTGCTCAGGGTCATTTTGGAATCATTGCGGTGATCACCAATAAGGGTTCCTTTTTGGGCAATCTCAGACCAAAAAAACGGCATCAAAGCAGCTCTTCGTTCCTCAATCGTACCTTGCCCGTATCTTGCCATGACCGCATCTCGTACCTGTGGATTGTCTTCCGTTTCTAATAATGTTTCATCGACACCATAAAATAGCTCTTGCCAACGCAGTCCATCAAGCGTAACGACCAATACATTATCCGCAGCCTGAGTATTTAGTGATAATAAACAAAAGAGTGTGATTACTATAGGACGCATACCTTATCTCCAAATAAAAAAATGTCCCACAACCATCCGGAAGTGGGACTGTTCCAGGGAACAAGACAATACAAACTGTTAGAAAGTGAAGTTCACATTTAATGCTGCAGTACGAGGCGCACCAATCCATGCCGATTGTCCCGCAACGCCACCTAAATAGCTCTTATCAAATAAGTTGTTGACGGTTAAACGCACTTCGGCATTTTTTAGACCTTGAGCAAAGTTTTCTAAACTCGCACCGATATACAAATCAGATACCATATAGTCATCAATGCGTTGTGAATTCGCCGCATCCATCCAACGCTTACCAACGTATTTATTAGATAAGCCTGCAAAGACACTGTCTTTGGCATAGTCAATCGATAATACGTACATGTCTTCTGGCGAACCAAATACGGTGTTACCTTGAGGGTAATCTAATGAACCATCCGCATACTCAGATTCGTTTGCTGTATAGGAACCATATACCGCCCAGTTATCATTGAGATATACCGTTGCGGATAACTCAAAACCAGTGGATTCGATACCGCCGACATTGACGTATGAACCGTTGGTACCAACTAAGTAGTTAATCGCATCTGGTGAGTCTGGTGACAAGAAGACTAAGCGGTCTTCAAACGTTATGTCATAGAAGGTTGCAGAAGCATTGATCATGTTTGACGTGTAACGCACACCCACATCAATGTTTTCTGCTGTTTCAGGTTCAATCAAATCAAAGGCTGATGCGTCGCGCTCTAACACTGTGTCTTTGACTGCCGCGAAGTTCTCCGCATACCCAGCAAATATTTCTAAACCGTCAACACCCGTTTGTGCTACTAAACCTGCGTTTAATAACAAGTCAGAATCAGAGTTTACGTCAATTGAAGTATTCGCGAAGTTATCTTGCGCTTCTAATTCCACCAAGAACTGTTTTGCACCAATACGCGCTTGTACGCCACCAAAATCCATTTCGTTTTCGATGTAAAACATCATGGTTTCAACTGGGAAAGTACGGTCGTACTGCTTCCAATAAGCAACGTGGTCGAACTCATAGCCTGTCTTAGAATCCAGCATGCGGTGCCAGTCACGGTATTCGCCACGCTCGTAATCTTCATACCAGAAACCACCGCGTGTGGTGTTGGCGATATCACCAATCATGGAATCGTAAGCAAAATCTACGTTGATACCAACGCGGTCTTTTTCATAATGTGTATGACGATATGACCCAACCGGAACCGCACCAGCCCCATAACATAATGGGTCATACTCAGCGCCTGCGCCACCGTAAGGGAAAGTAATTGAACTTTGGCATTCTGCATTCGGTGCCAAAGCTACACCAGCATTGTTAACAAAGAATAAACGACCCAATGGTGCGCCGCCCTGAACAGTTCTATCCGTCGACACTTCTGATTCGGCATTACCTGCACCATCATCTGTAACATTAACGATATACGGTGGCACCCAATCACCGCGACCTTCGTTGCGATGCATGTAAGCATTAGCTTTCAAGGTTAGTTTATCTGTTGCATACTCTGCCTGAAGATAAGCAAAGAGGTTTTCACGCAAAGTCGACCAGCCGCGACGATATGCTTGGTCAACGTATGGAATTCCCGTCCATTCTGATGTGAGACGGTCCCACTCAGGGTTTTCTGCAAACTGTCCAAGGCTGATACGTTGATAGTTATCTTCATGCGTGTCGTCAAAAGACACATATCCAGTGTAGGTCATTTGACCTTGTTCACTGACCATTTTGGCAGCCATGTGGAAACGGTCATTTTCAGCGGATTGATCAATCCAATCAGAACTTTGCGATTTGGAAAAAGAGAACCATGCACGGGTGCCTGACGCAATCTCACCAGTATTGATACGTGCAAAGGCCTTTTGCGCCCCAAAATCACCAATTGAGAAACTCGTTAATACTTCTTGCTCTTCGGTAGGGTTAACGGTGGTGAAGTTCAATGTACCGCCTAGTGCTTCGTTTGAGCGAGAAGCAATATCAGCTGTACCTTGAGAGACGTCTACACCGCGAAGGTTTTCGGTATCGATGTAACGGTTGGCTTTGGCACCGCCACCATAATTTGAGTTACCGTTCGCAATACCATCGATAGTAATACCGATTTGTTGCTCGTCTAAGCTCAACTGAAAACCACGAATTGACACAGTAGTAGACCAATCATCCGCTCCGAAGGTGTCCCCTTCGTTGACCAATACACCTGGAAGGTTGTCAATAACAGCTAGTGCACTAGTTAGAGTTGATTGTTGAAGTTGCATTTCTTGAGACGTGGCGCTGTTGGCAAAAGACACGCTCTTGCCAACCACGGTGATCTCATCGATGACTTTATTTTCTTCTGTTGTATCAGCTAATGCTGAGGCACTTAGTGCAACGCCAACTGCAATAGCTAGTGGTTGTAATTTTGTCATGTATATTCCCTAAGTATGTGAGTTTAATTGCGCACATTTTGAGGGAGATAAATGACAAATTGTTTTCTAAACAAAGGCAGTTTGATGAAAGTTCTGCGTAAATTTGATGTCACAACAATGACAAAATTGTGACAGAACTTTTTGTAATTAGCCTAGCTCGTCCGTCGCTACTTTGTAGCGTGGGTCTTCATTGACGTTGATCTCAACGTACTTAGATGCTTTTCGCAATAACGTCGCACACTCTGGCGAGATATGACGAATATGCAATTTTTTGCCTACTGCTTCATATTTATCCGCAAGTGAATCCAAAGCATCTATTCCCGATGAGTCCCAGATCCGAGACTCAGCAAAATCCAGTACGATGTCTTTCGGATCGTTCTGAATATCAAACAGCGCTTTAAAATGCGTTATCGAACCAAAGAACAGAGGCCCATCTAACTCGTAGACTTTCCAATCATCGCCATCAGTATGAGTTTTGGCGTTGATATGCGTAGCGTGTTTCCATGCAAAGACCAGCGCAGACACAATGACACCTACAATAACGGCAATGGCGAGGTCAGCAATAACCGTCACGAATGTCACGAGAAATAAGACGAAGGCATCTTCTTTGTTGACGCCGCGAATGATGCGGAAACTCGCCCATTCAAACGTACCAATCACCACCATGAACATCACACCGACCAAGGCTGCAAGGGGGATCATCTCAATCAATGAAGAGGCAAATAAAATAAAGCCCAACAAAACCAGTGCAGCGGTGATACCGGATAATCGGCCACGACCACCAGAATTGATATTAATCATGGACTGACCAATCATCGCACAGCCTCCCATGCCTCCGAAGAAACCATTGACCGAATTGGCAACCCCCTGGCCAATACATTCTTTGTTGCCGCGACCGCGCGTATCCGTCATCTCGTCGATAAGCGTTAAGGTCAGTAACGATTCAATTAGACCAACAAGCGCCAAAATGATCGCTGTTGGCAAAATAATATACAGGGTTTCAAGCGTGAATGGGACTGCTGGGATTGCAAAAGTTGGCAATTCCCCCGCCAGCGTTGCGGTGGCTTTTTCGGCCTCCGGTAACATGTCACGCACAAAATCAATCACGGTCCGTGAATCAACGCCTAAGCCATGAACAATGGCCGTGACAATGATAATCGCTGCTAATGAAGACGGTATGGCTTTAGTGAATTTAGGCAGAAAATGAATAATTGCCATAGTTAAGGCGACGAGTCCAAGCATGATATAGAGCATCTCGCCTTGCATCCAAACTTGAATACCTTCAGCATTGAACACTTTGAATTGACCCAGCTGCGCTAGGAAGATCACAATCGCTAGACCATTTACGAAGCCGAGCATCACCGGATACGGCACCAGTCTGATGAACTTACCCAGACGGAATATCCCTGCTAGGATCTGTAGAACACCCGCTAAGAGAACCGCCGCAAATAAGTATTGCACCCCGTGTTGCGCAACCAAAGCCACCATGACAACTGCCATCGCGCCAGTCGCGCCTGAGATCATGCCAGGACGACCACCAATCGCAGACGTAATCAAGCCCATCATAAAAGCAGCATAAAGACCGATCATCGGCTCAACCCCTGCAACAAAAGCAAAAGCGACCGCTTCAGGGACCAAAGCTAAGGCAACAGTAATACCAGAGAGCACATCGTTTTTGATGTTGCTGTGTTTAAAATCGAACATAAATTTTCACGCGTTCTATATCTATCAATAACCGCACGCAGAGTAGCACATATCAGCCTGAACTTCTGTTAATAAAATGTAAGCTGCTCAAATAGCGTAAATCATGAATTGCGAACCGCTTATTCTAGCGTCATAATGTTCACTTTACCTCAACGAGAAAAGTATGTCCTCTGCCGTTATGACCGCGCTCATCGTGGTCGGCCCTGTCATTTGTTTGATCATGGTAGGTGTGTGTCTCAAGCGCATCGGCTTCGTGTCGGATGCGTTTGTCGATGATGCCTCTAAGCTAATTTATAATATTTCTTTACCTGCGCTGTTGTTTAACAGTATCTATCAAGCAGATTTTGCGACAGCTGCGAATACCAAAATGATTTTAGTCAGTGTGTTAGGTACTATCGCTTTAGTCGTGTTATTCATCGGTATTTGCCATTTTGTCGTGACACAACGGGTAGATCGTGGCGTGGTCGTGCAAGGTGCGTATCGCTCTAATATTGGTATTGTTGGCTTAGCATTAAGCGCCAATGCGTATCCGAGTTTTTTTGCCACGGCATCGGTCTTTATGGCCTGTACTACCCTTATCTATAATTTACTGGCCGTTCTACTACTGAACCATTACACCGACAAAAACCATTCTGTCAAAGACAACCTTGTCGCCCTGGCGAAAAACCCCATCATAGGTTCCATCGTCATTGCGCTTGCTTTTTCATATTTTGAATTGAGTTTACCTGTGGTGGCTGAAGTCAGTCTTGCGTATTTTGCCCAACTTACTTTACCACTTGCATTAATTTGTACCGGCGCCTCTTTGCAGTTTTATGCCATGAAGTGTGACTGGTTTGCTCTGGTATTGGCCAATGTGGGTAAATGTCTCGTCTACCCCGCCGTTATTCTTGGTGTAGGTTACTGGATTAGCCTTGATCCGATTGAGATGGGCATTCTTTTTATGATGTGTTCGTCGCCGACGGCTGCGGCGAGTTACATCATGGCCAAGAAAAACAATGCTAATCCAGTTTTAGCGGCCAATATCGTTGTCACAACCACTCTTGTCGCCATCCCCATTATGATGTCTGCACTTGTGCTGTTAATTGCAATTGGGGTTGTCGCACCCGCCCAAACAGGATAAAGAAATGAACCCACGTTTATGGATATCAGCCAGTGTTGCATTTTTTGCCTATACCGGATGGGCCTATTTCGCCAATATGAGCGCTGATATCACGCCTACTATGTTATTCCGCACTGCTTTATTACAGGGGTTAACGAGCGGATTGATCACGTTAGGATTTACTTGGTTAACCGAATATGTGTTTAAACGTTTGCATAATACTTGTTTATCATTTGCGTTCATCACGCCTTTGGTATGCTTACCCTATCACGATAGCCCCTATGCAAAACAGTATCGACAAAGCCTCAATCAAGTATTGGACCGTTTGGCCACAAGTATGAATGACTCTAGAGTAACTGGTATCCTATTGGTCCCGCTGTTACCCATGCTGCTCCAAGCAACCTTGATTACCAGTATTCACATCATAAATAACACGCCCAATATTTTATTAACTATACTTCCCTCAATAATATTTAGTGGTATTTATGGTTATATTTATACTTTCTCACTAGCAAAAAAATAATTAATTTACAACTTATTTACATTGCTTTTAAATATTATTTATTGTTAGACTAGAGTCTTATAGCAACACCAATGGAAGAACCAATGCAGGATTCGCATACCCATCAAAACCATAGCTTAGGCGAACCCAAAGCAATGCGTTTTTCAGGAATCACCTCTGAATACTTTAGTATTTGGCTTTCCAACCTTTTGCTTTCGGTTGTAACTTTAGGTATTTACAGTGCTTGGGCCAAAGTCAGGCGCTTACAGTATTTCTACAACCACACCTACCTTGACGATTATGCATTTGGCTATCATGCCGATGGATTACAAATTTTAAAAGGACGGTTGATTGTTGTTGCAACCTTAATATTTTTAAATGTAGCAGCGACTTTTTTTCCTGCTATTTATATATTTCTAATCATTATTTTATTCTTCGCAATCCCTTATTTAATTAATCTATCACTTGAGTTTAATGCAAAAGTTACCTCATATCGCAATCTTAGGTTCCAATTTAGAGGCGACTATTGGGAAGCGTTTTTAACCTTCCAAATCATGCCTTTGCTCGCCCTATTCACGCTTGGATTGTTAGCACCCGTTGCGGTCAAAAAAGCCTTTGATTATGTATATAATGGCTTGAATTATGGCGGTAAAAGAGTCTCAGTTGAATTAACTTACAGAGCTTTTTATAAGGTGTATGTGCTTGTTGTAATATCTCCCCTTTTACTAATAGGTTTACTCGCTGGTTTTGTGGTGCCTGCTGAAGCGTCTTTTGCACTTGGCGTGATTGCGGTCTATGTAATGTTATTTTTAGTGTATGTAGTGTATCGTGTATGTTGCCTCAAACTGGTGTTTAACAACTTAAAATTGGCCAATAAAATTGCCTTTTCATCAAGTATTTCTTCACCTCGTTTATTGTGGATTTTATTCTCTAATATTCTTGCCATCGTCTTTACTATTGGATTGGCTATCCCATGGGCGCAAGTTCGCAAATCACGTTATCTTTGCAACAATATATACACACAAACCAATCCTGATTTTTCAGATTACATCGGTGCCGCACAAAAAGAGCAATCATCCATTGGTGAAGAGTTTGCTGACTTTGAAGGCATCGAGTTGGGGTTATAATGATCCGTGGAGAATACTTTGCTCCAGCATCGGCGGTTACCGTTCCGGCTGCTTATGATTGGCAACACAAGCTACTCATTTTATCAACCGGTGCAAAAATTCCGATGTCCGTTGAGGAGTTTCAAGGGCAGCATATCTACTTCGATAATGGCGCTAGTTTTGTTGCAGAATCAAAGTTACCTGAGGCATTTGTCAATTCACAACGAAATAAAGTCCAGCGAGGTATTGCTGCAATAGAATTGTTTTCCTGGCGGAATATCTTATTGCTGATGAGTGCCTTCGTTGCCTTGATCATTGTTTTACGTCTCGCGTTGGTCTTTGCCACCCCTATTGTGGTGAATCTTATTCCCATGTCACTTGAACGTGAAATCGGAGAGATGGGGTATGACCGCATCAATAGCATGCATTTTGAACCCTCGCGCATACCGCTAGACAAACGCTTAACCATCATCGAGATGTACAAACAATTGCATCGCCATACCCAAATTGATTCTCGACCTGAGTTATTTTTTCACGCCTCAGATACCATTGGCGCCAACGCGCTAGCCTTCCCGGGTGGCCCCATTGTGGTAACGGATGATCTGGTTAACAAGCTTGCCAAGCCTGAATTAGTCGCGGCCGTATTAGCGCACGAACTCGCACATATTGAAGAGCGTCACTCTATGCAACAAATTGTGATAGTCTCGGGTAGCCTTGCCATCGCTTCAGTCATTTTTGGGGCAGAAGAAGGTATTTCTGAGGATTTTTTGGCGGCGATTGTGAATCTGTATGCGTTCCAGTACAGTCAAGATTTTGAACTGGCTTCAGATGCCTATGCACATGACCTATTGGCAAAGGCTGGGTTTTCGCAAAGCCTAATGAGTGAAGCACTCGCGACTCTCTTGCACGAAATGCCCGATGGATTAGAGACTTTATGGTTTTCGACTCATCCCGCGAAAAGAGAGCGGTTGGAAGCGTTAGAAGCGCACTCACTAAACTCGAACTAATTGCACAAATTCGTAGTCATGTGGGTTTTTGTCATCCGCTTGATGTACCACACGAGAGACTTCTCGCCACTGTCCGTATTGGTGCCAATCAGGAAACTCCGTATCACCAGCCACGTCAACATCAATAAAGGTCAAATGCAACGTATCAGCATGTTCGATTAAAGAGGCATAAATTGAACCTCCGCCAATGATCATGACCTCGTCTTCGGTTTCACATAAGGCCAAAGCGTCATCGATTCCATGTGCAACATCAGCATCGTTTAGTTGATATGCGCTATCTCTTGTGATCACGATATTGCGACGGCCAGGTAGTGCCTTCCCTATTGATTCATACGTCTTGCGCCCCATGACGACAGGCTTGCCCATTGTGGTGGCTTTGAAATGTTTTAAGTCTGCCGGCATGTGCCACGGCATATCATTATCTGCCCCAATAATACGGTTGTGCGCCATTGCGACAATCATCGACATTTTGCTCATGGAAAACTCACAGTTGCATTGTTAATAAGGATTTGACTATATTGTACGGTATCTAATAAGGATAAGACCATGATCGCTTATGTTTCGCACACTTGAACTCAAAATCCCACCTATTATCTTGCCTATATTGGCGATTTTAGGGATGTATCTGACTCGTGAGATATTTCCGCATTTTGGTTTTCCACAAGTCATGGCTAATTTGTTTGCAGGATTTGTATTATTCACTGCCATGACCTTTGCGGTCATGGGCGTGTACGTATTTAAGAAGCACCAAACGACCGTGCATCCGATGCATCCGGAGGACACATCTAAAATTGTCCAAAATAACGTCTTTGCCATTTCTCGTAACCCAATGTATTTGAGTTTTGTGATGAGCATCATCGCTTGCGGGTTATATCTGCAGCATACGGGTTTTATTCTATTTGCTTTAGGGGCAATGACCTATCTGCATTGCTTTCAGATCTTGCCTGAAGAGCGAATATTGTTGGACAAGTTCGGTGAAGAATACGCTCAATATCAGAGCAAAGTGGCGCGCTGGTTTTAGCTATTTAATAATTACTCGCGGGTGTACACCACATTAGGATGATCGTCTTCATCATCATCCCAGTCATCGTCATCCCACTCATCATCCGAGTGGCTCTCGAGTACTTCTGAGTGATACGTGTCCCATTTGAATTCGACTTCTTCGTCTTCTTCGACGATTTCTTCTGGTGGTAAAGATTCGATGAATTCCATAATGTCACGACACAACTCATCGGTATTCATCTTTTGGAATGCAGAAATTTGGAAGTGTTTTTCAGCACCCAAGGCTTCGGCAATGGATGCACACAAGACTTCAGCCTCTTCCGGTAGCATCAAATCAATCTTGTTGCACACTAACCAACGCGGTTTACTGGCAAGTTTCGGGCTGTATTTTTCTAATTCAGCAACGATTGCTTTTGCACTCTCAACTGGGTCAGTTTGATCAACAGGCAGCACATCGACCATGTGCAATAAGATACGACAACGCTCAAGATGCTTCAAAAACTGAATACCTAAGCCAGCACCATCTGCCGCACCTTCGATCAACCCTGGAATGTCGGCAATAACAAAACTGCGCTGAGCATCTTGTCTGACAACACCTAAATTAGGGACTAATGTGGTAAATGGATAGTCAGCCACTTTGGGTTTGGCCGCTGAGACAGAACGAATAAAGGTTGATTTACCGGCGTTAGGCAGACCAAGAAGCCCTACATCAGCTAATAACATCAACTCCAGCTTCAAATTACGAATTTCACCGGGCGTGCCATTGGTCTTTTGTCTCGGTGCTCGGTTGGTTGAGCTTTTGAAGCGCGCATTTCCCAGACCATGAAAGCCGCCTTGTGCGACTTTTAAGCGCTGTCCATGTTGCAACAAATCACCTAGTACTTCTAAGGTTTCGGTATCGGTTGCGCGAGTACCAATTGGGACTTTGATTTCAAGATCAGCTCCACCGCGACCGGTACAATTACTGCCTTGGCCATTTTGCCCACGCTCAGCGCGATGAAAGCGCTCAAAGCGAAAATCAATCAACGTATTGAGGTTTTCATCGGCAACGAGATACACTGAACCACCGTCACCACCGTCGCCTCCATCAGGGCCACCTTTGGGAACGAATTTTTCGCGGCGAAAGCCGATTGTACCATTACCACCGTCACCGGCTTCAACGCGGATTTCCGCCTCATCTACAAATTTCATTTAGAAGTCACTAATTGTTCAAACACCGTTAATTATACATGAATGTTTAAAGGATGATTAGTACTGATTCATAAGTTCGATAAGACCAATTCATTCTATTGGCTATCAATTGTTCAGTTTGTGCATATACTCATTAAGGGCTAACTCAATCACCCATAGAAGAAATTCAACACGAGTGCACTACACTTACCCAATAGCGAAGGACAACCAGTACCAGAGTGTCAAATTATTTAATTGGCATGGTGTGGATGAGATTGTGTGTATCTCTGTCAATGATACCTTTGTCATGAACTCTTGGCTGTCTGATCAAGAAGCCGAAAACATTACCATGATCCCAGATGGCAATGGCGAATTCACCGATAAGATGGGCTTACTTGTAGACAAGTCAGCGATTGGTTTTGGCAAGCGTTCATGGCGCTATTCTATGTTGGTGGTTGGTGTTATTAAAAAGATGTTCATTGAACCAGATATACCAGGAGATCCTTTTGAAGTATCTGACGCCGATACCAAGCTCGAGTATCTTGCGCCAGATGCCATTGTTCCGGAAGCCGCATCGCTATTTACTAAGCCTGGTTGCCCATTTTGCGACAAAGCCAAAATGTTACTGACAGAGAAGGGGTTTGAATATGAGGAAATTGTTTTAGGACGAGGTGCGACCCTTACCTCACTGAAAGCAGTCACTGGTCGTGAAACCGTACCTCAGGTCTTCATTGGCGGTAAACACATTGGTGGCAATGACGATTTAGAAGCCTATTTTGCATAAACACTGTAAATCAATTAGACAAAAAAAATCCCAACCATCACCTGATGCTCGGGATTTTTTAGAATTTTAAAAATGGCAAGCGCCGATTATTCAGCTACGATGCTAACCACTTTCTTATTGTTTTTGACATCAAACTGAACTTTACCGTCAGATAATGCAAATAACGTGTGGTCACGGCCAATGCCCATATTGTTTCCAGGGTGGAATTTAGTACCACGCTGACGAACAATGATGTTACCCGCTAATACAGATTGACCGCCGAAACGCTTAACGCCCAGACGTTTACTTTCTGAATCACGACCGTTTTTGGTACTACCACCAGCTTTTTTGTGAGCCATTAGTTAGTTACTCCTATTATGCGTTAATACCAGTGATTTTCACTTCTGTGAACCACTGACGATGGCCTTGCTGCTTACGCGAATGCTTACGACGACGGAACTTGACGATTTTGACTTTATCGCCACGACCGTGAGTAATCACTTCAGCAGTTACTTTTGCGTTAGCAACTACAGGGGTACCGATTTTAACATCGTCACCATTGCTAACCATTAATACATTGTCGAATTCTACCGAGTCACCTGGAGCAACTTCGATTTTCTCCAAACGAACGGTCTGGCCTTCAGCCACACGGTGTTGTTTACCACCACTTTGGAAAACCGCGTACATATAAAACTCCGCTCTGTGCACATTGCACAATAATTAAAAATACAGGGCGCGGATTATACGCAAAGAGCACTCGTTGATCAAGTGAGATCCGAATAAAATATAATTTTTTTGCTTTTCGCCTCTCTTTGCTTCAAAAGCTTGTAAAATAAAGACTAAAGCGCAAGGTATTATTGATTTTTGCTGTTATAAACTGTATTTTGCGACCCATAAACTGAACGAAGCTTTCCACAAATAACGATACTTGTTTATGTCCACGATGTCTTTATCCCAAATAACTGAGCTCGCACGAGCAGATATGCGAGCGGTCAATGAGTTGATCCAAGTACAAGTGGCAAGTGATGTAAGTTTAGTGAATCAATTGGGGTTTTACATCGTTAATAGTGGCGGTAAACGCTTACGTCCTTTGTTAACCGTACTTGCAGCTCGCGCTCTCAATGTAGAGAACACTCAACATCACACTCTAGCAGCCATTATTGAGTTTATTCACACTGCGACATTATTACACGATGATGTCGTGGATGATTCGAAACTGCGTCGTGGCCGTGAAACAGCCAACGCCATGTTTGGGAATGAAGCCAGTGTTTTGGTGGGAGATTTTTTATATTCTCGTGCCTTTCAAATGATGGTCACGCTGGATTCAATGCAAGTCATGCAGATCCTATCTGATGCCACTAATGAGATTGCTCAAGGCGAAGTCATGCAGTTGATGAACGTCAACGACCCTGATACCACTGAAGCCTCTTATATGGCTGTCATATACTCCAAAACTGCACGTTTATTTGAGGCCGCGACACAGCTTGCCGCCGTAATTACCCGCCAAGATGAACGTGTACAAGTTGCTTTGCAAGAGTACGGTAAGCACTTAGGCACGGCGTTTCAACTGGTTGATGACATTCTCGATTACACTGCCAATGCCGATGATATGGGCAAGAATGTAGGTGATGATCTAGCTGAGGGTAAGCCTACCCTACCACTTCTTTATGCAATGTGGCACAGCGATGAAGCAACCCAAACCATCATTGGCAATGCCATTGAACAAGGCAATGGCTTGGCTAATTTTGATCTTATACTTGAAGCAATGAACCAAACCGGCGCGTTAGATTACACCAAGAGCATTGCGCAAGCTGAGGCTGAGCGAGCAATTAAACATCTCAATGTTCTACCAGAATCACCTTACAAAGACGCTTTAATAGGTCTCGCGCACATTGCGGTGGAACGAGACCTGTAAGCTAACTAGTTCGGCCTAGACATATTCTCATTGTACGAAGCATGAACAATCACGTTATCTTCGACGCGGATCCCCCCAAAGGGTTTGAACTCTGCTACTCGATCCCAATTGATATATGCAGACCCAGGCGTTCCTTTTAATTTTGCTAACAAACTATCGATAAAATACAATCCAGGCTCAATGGTATAAACGTGCCCAGCTTCTATAGTGCGAGTACAGCGCAAAAATGGGTGGGCATCAGGTGCTGGATTTGGGGTACCGCGATCATCATGTACATGACCGCCTACATCGTGCACTTGTAGCCCCAAAAAATGCCCAATCCCATGTGGAAAAAACGTTTTACTAATGCCAGTCTCCACAATTTTTTGCGGACTCAGATTCACAATACCAAAATCATGTAATATCTGAGCAATCCCATCATGTGCTAACTCGTGAACAGTCACATATGACAGCCCTGGTTTGAGTGTGTCGGCTAGGCGCAACGTCAACGCATCAACGGCCTTTATCATGTTGGCAAAATCATTTTCAGCTGTGGCGTAGGTTCTAGTAATGTCCGCTGCATAGCCGTGAAAAGATGCGCCCGCATCAATCAAAAAACTTAGAGATTCATCTGGGCTCTGAGTTTCTAATACGGTGTAGTGTAATATCGCACTGTTTTCATTGAGTGCAACGATGTTTGAATACGGAACCTGATTATCCCCTTGGCGAGCGGTTTTGAGATACGCCAAGTTGATATCAAACTCTGAAGCACCATCACGAAAAGCGGCTTCTGCACTGGCATGCGCAGCAAGAGCAACCTGGTTGGCTTTACGCATACAAGCGAGCTCGTATTCCGTTTTCACCGCACGATAGTAATGCAAATAATGCAATGCTTTATCTGGATTTACATTATCAAAACCGAGCGCTTTAGCAACTTCAATATATTCTCCAATGTAGGCAAAGCGTGTTTTATCAAACGGTAGATGCTTTTCGACCTGATTGGCTTGTGCGAGTAATACAACATCGAATTCCGAGGTCCAAAAATCGTTTGGTTCTGGCGGTACTTTATGCCAAAAATCATCCGGACGATAAAATATCAACTTCGGCTTATTCACACCATCCACAACTAACCAGCAGTTCGGATTATCGACCACGGGACACCATGCTTTAAATTGTGGATTAACGTGGAATGGGTAGTGATTGTCATCCAAAAACATCCGCTTTTGTTGACCTGAATGGATCACTAAACCATCGAGCCCCTCACGGATTAAGGCGTCTTTGGTAACCTGTTGTAAATGCGCTATGTGCGCGGGATATAGAACGGCGATATCTTTCATAATTCGTTAATGTCGTTGTTTTTGTTATGATTTTATAATGCTCTGAGTCTAGCACGTTGCGCAGATAGTGTCAGGTCATCGGTACTGATTTTGGCATAGGACAGAGCATAATCAAAGACACTATGTAAATATATAAGTAGACAAGCAATTTGGACTATTGTGCAAAACATTTTTCAATGTTAACTTGTACGACCAGTTACAAAAACAACAGATATTTAATAACTCTACACTTTTTGGTCTAGCCAAAGGAGAAGAAGCCTATGTACCAAGGTACGAATATAACCGTACGCCTACACGACGATGGCATCGCAGAATGTGTTTTTGCTGCCGCAGGATCCGTCAACAAATTTGACCAAACGACCTTAGCAGAGTTCGATGCTGCCACTCAAGCCATCAAAGCCGATGCCGGTGTTAAAGGTGTTTTGGTTCGTTCAGACAAAGCCGCATTCATTGTTGGCGCCGATATCACCGAATTTTCAAGTGCCTTTGAACAAGATGAAGCAACCGTCTTGGGGTGGGTAGCAAAGAGTGCTCAGATTTTTGACCGTTTTGAAGATTTATCCGTTCCAACCATAGCTGCAATCAACGGTTTTGCGCTTGGTGGTGGGTGCGAAATGACCTTAGCGTGTGATTTGCGAATTGCGGATACCACCGCGAGCGTTGGCTTACCCGAAGTGAAGCTAGGACTTATGCCGGGCTTTGGTGGCACCGTGCGTTTACCTCGAATCATTGGCGCAGATACTGCGATGGATTGGATGAGTACTGGTGCACCTCGCACAGCAGAAAAAGCCTTAGAGGAAGGAGCCATAGACGCTGTAGTTGCCCCAGAACAGCTTATTGAAAGCGCCAAACAAATGCTGCACGATGCCATCGCAGGCAACATCGACTGGCAAGATCGTCGCAATCGTAAACTATCTCCACTGCCAATGGGTACGAATGAAAAAGCGATGTGCTTTAATGTCGCCAAAGGCTTGGTGTTTGCCAAAGTTGGGAAGCATTACCCTGCCCCTCACGTCATGGTGAATACCGTTGAAGCAGCAGCAAGTCTTGAACGAGACGGTGCGTTGGCATTAGAAAATAAAGGGTTTGTGCAATTGGCCAAAACCGATGTCGCGAAAGCACAAATCGGCATCTTCCTCGCCGATCAATTGGTGAAAGGCAAGGGTAAAAAACTCGCCAAACAAGCCACCAAACAAGTCAAGCAAAATGCCGTATTGGGCGCTGGTATCATGGGCGGAGGTATTGCTTATCAAGGTGCCGTCAAAGGCGTGCCATCAGTGATGAAAGACATCAACACCGAAGCGCTGGATTTAGGTTTGACTACAGCCGCAGGCATCCTTGAAAAAGGCATGCAACGCGGCAAGGTTACGCCTAAGAAAATGGCAGCAACCCTCAACAATATTACACCAACGTTGGATTACAGTGCGATTGCCCATGCCGATTTGGTGATAGAGGCCGTTGTTGAAAACCCGAAAGTCAAAGGGATTGTATTAGCCGAAACCGAAACACATGTTGCAGATGATGCCATCATTACTTCGAACACATCGACGATTTCTATTAATCAATTGGCTGAGTCACTGCAAAAGCCAGAGCGTTTTTGCGGGATGCACTTCTTTAACCCCGTGCACAGAATGCCTCTCGTTGAAATCATTCGCGGTGAAAAAACCACAGATGAAACGATCGCAGCGGTTGTTGCCATGGCCTTGACCATGGGCAAGACGCCCATCGTGGTCAATGACTGTCCTGGTTTTTTGGTAAACCGAGTGCTGTTCCCATACTTCGCTGGTTTCAGTCAGCTGATTTTGGATGGCGCGGATTTTGTTGCCGTAGACAAAATCATGGAAAAACAATTTGGTTGGCCTATGGGGCCCGCCTACCTATTAGATGTCGTAGGCATTGATACCGCTGATCATGCTTCAAGTGTCATGGCAGAAGGTATTCCTGAACGCATGCAAAAAATCGAAAATGATCCTGTTTCTTTGCTGTACAACGCTAATCGCTTAGGCCAAAAGAATGGTGTTGGTTTCTACGATCACGGCACAGACAAACGCGGTCGCCCAATGAAAACGCCCGCACACGTCGCGATTGATATGATTGCCGAACACGCCGCACCCACTAAAACGTATGACGCTGAGGAAGTCATTGCACGCTTAATGATCCCTATGGCTAACGAATCCATTCGCTGTTTGGAAGAAGGTATTGTGGCGAGCGCTGCTGAAGCTGATATGGCACTGTTATACGGCATCGGATTCCCGCCATTCAGAGGCGGTATCTTCCGTTATATTGAAACCATGGGCTTACAAAACTTCGTTGATTTAGCAGATAAATACGCGCACTTAGGTCCGATTTATCAGATTTCAGATGGTGTGCGCGAAATGGCCGCCACTGGCAAATCATATTTCACCGCTTAAACGACCAAAGGAGAGAAAAAAATGAAAGAAGTCGTCGTAATCGATTGTATTCGTACCCCGATGGGTCGTTCTAAAGGTGGTGTATTTCGCAACGTTCGTGCAGAGACGCTGTCGGCTCACCTTATGACCGCATTACTTAAACGCAACCCAGACGTGGATCCAGTTGAGATTGAAGATATCATTTGGGGCTGTGTGCAACAAACCAAAGAACAAGGCTTTAATGTTGCGCGAAACGCACAGCTTTTGACCGACATTCCTCGTTCAACGGCTGCGGTCACGGTAAATCGTTTGTGCGGTTCATCTATGCAAGCACTGCATGACGCCGCGAAAGGTATCATGTTAGGGCAAGGCGATGTGTACATGGTCGGTGGTGTCGAACACATGGGTCATGTGCCGATGGACTACAACATTGATTTGAACACCCAGCTTAATCGCACCACGGCAACGGCCTCAGGCTCGATGGGCCTTACCGCTGAATTGCTTGGTAAGCAGAACGGTATTTCTCGCGAAATGCAAGATGAATTTGGTGCGCGTTCGCATCAGCGAGCGCATCAGGCTCAACTCGAAAGCCGTTGGGATAACGAAATTGTGCCGATAGAAGGCCATGACGCCAATGGCGCTCTAACACTTGTCAAACAAGACGAAGTGATTCGTCCTGACACGACGATAGAAACCTTAGCGGGTTTACGCCCTGTCTTTGACCCAGCCAATGGTACGGTGACAGCAGGTACGTCTTCTGCTATTTCAGATGGAGCATCGGCCATGTTGTTGATGTCTGCTGATCGCGCTAACGCCCTAGGCTTGATTCCTCGCGCTAAGATCAAGGCAATGGCCGTATCGGGTTGTGATGCCGCGATCATGGGTTTTGGCCCAGTACCTGCGACCAAAAAAGCCTTACAGCGTGCTGGGATGACCATGGCTGATATCGATATTGCCGAGTTCAACGAAGCCTTTGCTGCACAAGCTTTATCTTGTATTAAACAACTTGGTTGGCTTGAGCAATACGATGAGAAAGTCAACCAAAATGGTGGCGCAATAGCTTTGGGACATCCTTTAGGTTGCTCAGGTGCGCGGATCTCTACAACGCTAATCAATGTGATGGAGCAACAAGGTCACAACGTTGGCCTTGCAACCATGTGCATTGGTTACGGACAAGGTATCGCAACGATCTTTGAGAAGATGTAGCACTCACCTAAATATAATAGAAAACGCATCTTGGTTAGCTGAGATGCGTTTTTTTATTCACCTGCCTAGTACTGATTCACCTGCTGGTTAACTCATTCACTCTACTAGCACTCCATCACGCCAATGAGAAGTAATGACTAACTCACTATTTATCCCCAGTAAACACGCACTCATTTCAATACCTATTCGTCCATACTCATACAATCCCAGCCAGTTTGCAGGAGTACGTGACGCCATAATGACACTGTGCTCAAGTGATACCCCGATATCTCTATGCATATTCAAAACGGCTTCATGCATGGTTAAACAAGACCCAGCCAAAGCCCCTTCAGGGGTCGTGAGTTTTCCATCTCGTTGCGTAATCTGAGTATCAAAATACGGTAGAACATCATTTGATGAACCAACATGCGCCATCGCATCGGTGACCAAACACAAACGTTCGAATGATTTATTTTGATATGCCAAGCGAACCGCATAAGGGCTTACGTGATGATGATCAACGATGAGCCCGGCAAAGGTATTCTGCTCGCCTAATGCGACCCCAACCATACCTGGGTTACGCCCTTGTAAGCCACTCATGGCATTGTATAAATGCGTAAAACCCGAAGCACCAGCCTCAATTGCCGCTAATACTTGTTCGTGGGTGGCATTGGAATGCCCCAAGCTGATAACAACGCCTCGTGCCACCAAGTCGGTAATTACATCAACAGGAACGGTTTCTGGTGCTAAAGTAATGAGTACTTTGCCCAGCTCAACATCCGAAATCAGAGCAAGCTCAGCATCCGATGGTGCACGAATATGTTGTTCAAGATGGATCCCTTTTTTTGCTTTAGCTAGCCAAGGTCCCTCAAAATGTAGGCCAAGCACTGCACTGGTTTGTTCTCTGGCCTGAATCACTGCATCAGCGCATTGTTGCATTGCAAGATAAGAATTCGTGATCAAGGTCGGCAATATAAATCCAGAACCAAATTTAGAGTGAGCACTTACAACTTTTAATATATCAGCTGCCTTAACATCTTCTTGTAATAATACACCACCACCACCATTGACTTGCAAATCGATATAACTTGGCACCAAATAATGCACGTCTTGCTCGACAGCTTCGTTACGACTAGGATAAATATCGATGATTTTGCCAGATTCTATATGCACGGTTTGTTCTGTGACAAACTCATTATCTAATAGCAGATTGTGCGCACGAATTTTCATGACTGAAATCCAAATGCAGATAACCCATAGAGATAGGCGCCATGGAGGGGATCGGATAACGGTGTTTGTAAGACCGTTAGCTCCTCAATGTTGCACTTTTTATAAGCATTCCAAATACTGCCATAGGCAAAACTAGGTAGTGTCATTTGAGCATCTAAATGACCGTGCAGATGCACCAAATAATCGACACCTTGTGCCACTAAATGATTGGCCAGCTCATCCTCACCAACGTACTCAAACACAAGCGGCGCCAGTGTCGCCAACTTAGCGCTATCCAAAGTGTGATAGCGAGAGACGATTTCTGCTGCTTGGCGTGTACCGATAACGGTAAACCCCGCTTCGATGAGTTCACTCGTCTCGGTAAGGCCATCACTGGCCAACAAACAATAGCGTAATAACTCTTGACCTAACCATGCGCCAGAGGCGTCATCGCCTAATAAACACCCATGCCCGCCTGTTTGCGTCAACTCTCCTTGATGGAAGGTGAGCGCACAAGAACCTGTACCGACGATGATAGTGTGACAGTCTGCACCTAGATTAGCTCCAAGAGTGGCAACATGCACATCTGTAGTAAGCACCAACTGATAAAATGGCGATTGCCATTTTTGCATCTCTTGTTGAGCCGTTGCGATCCCCATTCCAGCGCAACCTCCTGAAACTAGGATTTGATCGAGCCCCAAATCATGACGACTCGCGAGTTCACTGACCGCTGCGACAATGTTTTGTTGTGCTCGAGAAGGATCGACATACACATTAGCCGGTCCTGTCACCACTTTATCTATGCATTTATTTTGAATAAAAAGGGCTGCGTCACATGACGTGCCACCACCATCGATGGCGATTATTGGGGGATGATTAGAGGCCATTGCATCTCTTTTTCAATTAGTTCATTATGCTTCAAAGACAAAGATAATGTGACCATGGACTGAGTGCAAGAGTTATGCGCACCTTTTTAACCCCGATCTGTTTAATCTGTTTCTTAACAACGGGGGCTGTCTTTGCTTAAGTGCGGATTAACTTATCGGAGTCGAATACTGCTTAGTCGGAACAAACCTATAGTGATGTCACACTGGTATCTTTAACAAAAAACGCTACAATAGAAACACTTATTTGAGGGGTTCGTTGTGCAGCAAAAACACATTATTAATTTTGCTTTGCTGATTTTACTGGTCTTGCTACAGCATAGGTTGTGGTTCGGCAAGCACAGTATTCCCGATTTATGGGCAGGGCAAGCAAAGGTCGCTGAGCGCCAGTTGCAAAATGCGAATTTAGCGCAGCGCAATCGACTTCTTGCAGCGGATATTGCGGATCTTAAAATTGGTCTCGAGGCGATTGAAGAACGCGCCAGAAACGAATTAGGCCTTATCAAAGAGGGAGAAACGTTTTATCGCATTCTCCCATCAGAACAATAAAACACTATGCCAAACCACTATATCGCCATTGTACCAGCTGCCGGTATCGGTTCACGAATGCAAGCTACTATTGCCAAGCAATACCTCAAGCTCGGCAGCAAAACAGTGATTGAGCACTCACTTTCACAACTTTTAACTTATCCTAATTTAGCAGAAGTGGTGGTTGCCTTACACCCAGAGGATAATCATTTCTCATCTCTAGAGATTGCGTCTCATCCCAAGTTGCGCGTCGTCACTGGTGGAGATGAGCGGGTTGACTCGGTACTAGCTGCACTAAAAGCATGTCCCCCAGACGCAATCGCCTTAGTGCACGATGCCGCACGGCCTTGTTTGCGTCACACTGATATTGACGCACTTATAGCAAAACTTGAACACAGCGCTCAAGCGGCAATTTTGGCAAGACCGGCGACGGACACTATCAAATCTGCCCATGGCTCAACCATTGCAAAAACCTTACCTAGAGAACATATCTGGGGAGCGCAAACCCCTCAAGCATCGGGTGTTGCTACCCTGATTTATGCTATAGAGCAAGCCATGACAAATACGACCGTGACCGACGAAGCTTCCGCATTAGAATTTTGTGATATTCCTGTTGAGTTAGTTGCTGGTAGCAGTGATAACATAAAAATCACCCACCCCGAAGACTTAGCATTGGCTGAGTTTTATTTACAACAACAAGGACGCCTTTAATATGAGTCTTCCCTTTCGCATAGGACATGGTTATGACGTACACAAATTTGGTGGCGATAAACCGTTAATTTTAGGTGGAGTTGAAGTGGCTCACACAACTGGGTTGCTCGCGCATTCCGATGGTGATGTCGTATTACACGCATTATGTGACGCATTACTTGGTGCAGTTGCGCTTGGCGATATTGGTCATCATTTTCCTGATAGCGATCCTGCTTTTGCCGGTGCAGACAGTGGCGTACTCTTACGTGACGTCTATTCTCAAGTGAAACAGCGAGGCTATATACTTGGCAATACCGACATCACGATTGTGGCACAAGCGCCCAAAATGGCCCCTCATATTCCATCAATGCAAGCATGTATTGCGCACATATTAGAAGTTAACCCCTCACAAGTAAATGTCAAAGCAACGACGACTGAAAAACTCGGGTTTACTGGACGCAAAGAAGGCATTGCCACTCATGCAGTTGTCTTGTTGATTCAAGCTGAAGACTAAGAGCTCCCTACATGAAGTATCCTGCACAAGACTGGGCACACCTTTATCAAAAACCTGTGGCTACAGCCGATTTCAAACGTGTTATCGATGATTTTGTGGTAGATGAAATTCTTGGCTACCAATTATCAGGAGAAGGTGAGCACAGCTACGTACACATCGAAAAAACTGGCTTAAATACCGCTTATGTTGCAGAGGAGCTTGCCAAGTGTTACCGTCTTCCACTGCGTCAGGTAACGTATGCGGGAAGAAAAGACAAATACGGACGCACCACGCAATACTTCGGCGTACATCACCCACTGAACCCTGAACTTGATTTCACTCAATTTGCACTCAAAGGTTTACGCGTTTTAAGCGTAACCAAACACCATAAAAAACTCAAAACAGGCCATCTGGCTGGCAATCGATTTGCCATAATTTTACGCGATGTTTCCGATTGTGCAGACGTCGAGAGTCGACTTAATCACATTCGTGAGTCTGGTGTGCCCAACTATTATGGACAACAGCGTTTTGGTGAGATGCATTATACTGATGAAAATGGGCTCTCTGCTATTCGCTACGGCGGTAACCTAGAGCTCGCGAAAAATTTGATTGACGGTAAAGCGATTAAACAACGCAACAAGAAAAATCTAGCCATATCCGCCTTACGCAGCTGGCTATTTAATACTCTTATTCACACTCGAATTGAACGAGGTTGTTTCTTCCAACCAATATCTGGCGATGCATTCATGCTCGCTGGAAGTAATAGCTTTTTCATTCCAGAAAGTAATGATGACATCATCGCTAAACGGCTTGCAGAGGGCGATATTCATATCTCTGCCGCCCTTTTTGGTAGGGGGTCATTAAACACTCAAGACAAGGCTATCGCATTAGAAGAAAACCTGTTTGCGCAATATCCAAAAATCTGTGCTACGTTATCTCAATTAGGATTAAAGCAAGAACGCCGAGCGATTCGCTTATTGCCGTCTCAACTTAAATGGCAGTGGGAAGCGAATAACCTACATGTGGAATTTACTCTACCAAGAGGTTGCTTTGCCACATCCGTTTTGCGTGAACTATGTCACTGGGGAGAATAAATGCACATTTTATTAAGTAATGATGACAGCGCTTTTGCTCAAGGGATCATAGCCGCTCATCAAGCGTTAAGTAGCCAGTATAAGGTCACTGTGATTGCACCCGACCGCAATAACTCAGGTGCCAGTAACGCACTTTCTCTACATTCACCATTACGCGTGACAACCCTAGATAACGGTTTTCATGCGGTTAATGGTACTCCATCAGATTGTGTGCAGATCGGTGTCAATGGAGGTTTTATGACTGCTCCAGACATCGTTGTATCGGGCATCAATCACGGTCCTAATCTTGGAGATGATGTGATCTACTCAGGAACGGTCGCTGCTGCAACCGAGGGACGTCACCTAGGGCTGCCAGCTATTGCGATTTCGATGCATGGATATAAAAACTGGCAATTTGCTACTGCTGGACAAGTGTTATTGGACTTACTGCAAAAACTAAAAGAAATGCCTTTGACAAATACCAGTATCCTGAATGTGAATGTGCCAAATGTACCTTATGCAGAACTTAAGGGCGTTCAAGTCACTCGCTTGGGGAATCGTCACCAAGCCGAAAATATGGTGAAAGATAAAGACCCCTTTGGTCGCACTATTTTTTGGTATGGTAAACTCGGACCGGAACAAGACGCGGGTCCTGGTACCGATTTTCATGCTATTGCCAACGGTTATGTTTCTGTAACTCCTCTATCAGTAGATATGACGGACTATCAAGCACAACAGTCTTTGTCAGCATGGATGGCCCAGCGATGATCAAAACTTTGCCCCGAGCCAAAGGTCTTATCGAGCTGTTACTACAGCATGGCATAGAAGATAAGGCGGTACTTGAAGTAATGGGTAATATCCCACGAGAGCACTTTTTACCCTCTACTTTATCACACCAAGCATACATTAATGACGCGTTACCTATTGGGCAAGGTCAGACTTTATCCCAGCCATCTACTGTGGCATTCATGACTCAAACACTGCGTGCACATATGGCAGAATACTCGGTCAAATCACCCAAAATATTGGAAATTGGTACTGGTTCAGGATATCAAACCACAGTGCTTGCCAAACTCTTTGCCCACGTCTTTACCGTTGAACGCATCAAAGCTCTGCAATTTCAGGCTCAGCGCCGTTTCAGTCAATTAGATTGTTACAACATCTCATGCAAACATGGGGATGGCTGGGAAGGTTGGCGCGCCAAAGGGCCTTATGATGGCATTTTGGTAACTGCTGCCGCGGCGACTTTACCCGAGGAATTAGTTGCGCAACTTAACGACAACGGCTGTATGCTGATCCCGATTGGGGATACTCAGCAAACTCTGACCTATGTCCGTAAAGTTGGGCAAACTGTGCAACGGATACCACTCGACGAGGCGCGCTTTGTGCCATTAATTCAAGGAACGATCATTTAATCATGAAACTCTTTACTCCTTTGTATGATGCTTGTTTAGGATGGGCACAGCACCGCCATGCAGATAAATATCTGGCTGGCTTAAGTTTTACTGAGTCGGTTATATTTCCAATCCCACCGGATGTCATGCTCGCCCCCATGGCCTTGGCTCAACCGCAAAGAGCTTGGTGGTACGCAATGATTACCACCGTTGCATCTGTATTAGGCGGTATCGCCGGATATTTGTTAGGCTATTTTGCATTTGATGCATTTATCCATCCTATTATTGTGGATTTTGGTTACAGCGACAAATTGGCGCTGGCTATGGAATGGTTTACTCATTATGGCGTTTGGGTCGTTTTCATTGCAGGATTTTCACCAATACCGTATAAAGTGTTTACAATCACTGCAGGTATGATGTCGATGGCCTTTTTGCCCTTTGTGATCGCATCGGCCATTGGCCGAGGTGTACGGTTCTTTTTGGTCGCTGGATTGATGTATTGGGGCGGCACAAAAATGGAAAGCAAATTGCGTCAATATGTTGAAATTCTTGGCTGGGGCGTTATCCTACTTGCAGTGATTCTATATTTGATTTACAGGTAAGTATTTGTGGGAAAAATAGCGCTGTTTGCACTGACATTCATTGGGTTAATTGGCTGTGCTCAGCGTTCAGTGCCCGCGCCCATATCAGTCATCGACACACAAATAAACCTGGATAGCGACCGCCAATCGCAATTTATTCATGAGGTTCAAGCAAATGAAACTTTGTATGGAATCGCGTGGCTCCATGGCAAAGATTATCAAGAACTCGCAACACTCAACGGTTTGACAGAACCTTACCAAATTAAGATTGGGCAAAAACTCAATCTTTCAACAAAAGTTATTAAACAACCAAGCGTTAAAGCCGATACAAGCTCATTAGAGAGAGTTAATACTCCTCCTAAGTCCAAAAATCCAGTTGCGTCAACTCAAACTGAGGAGTATCGTAGAAAAACTACTAGTGATAAATCTTTACCACCAGTAGCTTCAACTAAAACACTCCCTTCGCGGGTTTCGCGATGGGTATGGCCAACAGAAGGTAAAATCGTTGGTAAGTTTTCAACCGCTGAAGCGGGCAACAGTGGGCTGCTTATTGCAAACTCTATTGGTACCCCGGTCGTCTCAGCAGCTGAAGGTAAAGTCGTATATGTCGGAAATGCTCTTAGAGGTTATGGAAACCTGGTTATTATCAAGCATACCGATACGTATTTGAGTGCTTATGCACACAATAATAAAATATTGGTCAATGAACGCCAATTTGTCAAGGCGGGAGAGATGATAGCCGAAATGGGTAACTCCGGGACGACTGAGGCAAAGCTTCGCTTTGAGATCCGCTTTAAAGGCAAATCACTGGATCCACAACAATTTTTGCCCAAAAAATAATAAAAAAACACCTAAATGGACGTTAGGAGGAGTTAATGATTATTCCGGTTTGCAGGAGATGCAGTAATGGGTCAGAAAAAGCAGGATTCAGATGTCGAACTCATATCTCAAGATTTTGACGCTGAATACCAAGATAAAGATTCACAATCAAACACAGACGATGTTAGTTTGTTTTCTGAAGAAGACGCTAACGCCTTTGATGACGTCAATATCACTGAGGATGTTCAACGCAATTTAGACGCTACACAGCTTTATTTAGGTGAGATTGGTTTTTCTCCACTGCTTAGCGCAGAGGAGGAAGTATTATACGCACGCAAAGCCTTGTACGGAGATATGCAAGCGCGCGAGCGGATGATCGTCTGTAACTTACGCTTGGTCGTCAAGATTGCTAGACGCTACAATAACCGAGGTTTGGCTTTACTCGATTTGATTGAAGAAGGTAATTTAGGCTTAATTCGAGCGGTAGAAAAGTTCGATCCCGAACGAGGCTTTCGCTTCTCAACTTATGCAACATGGTGGATTCGACAAACCATCGAACGCGCCATCATGAATCAAACGCGCACCATTCGCCTGCCTATTCATGTAGTCAAAGAACTCAATGGGTATTTGCGTACCGCTCGTCAACTGGCACAAGATCTCGACCATGAGCCCACAGCAGAAGACATTGCCGCTGCACTTGGTCAAGATGTCGAAACTGTTTCTAAAATGCTCAAACTCAACGAGCGCATTAGCTCCGTGGATACGCCAGTCAATCAAGATGGTGAAAACAAGGGCTTGCTAGATGTACTTAAAGATGAGAACCACTCAGGTCCTGAAAATGAAATACAAGACGATGATATGCGTCATTCGATTGTGCGATGGCTCAAAGATCTCAATCCCAAACAGGGCGAAGTCCTTGCTAGACGCTTTGGTTTGTTAGGCTATGAGCCTTCAACATTAGAAGATGTCGGGGCTGAGATAGGTTTGACCCGAGAGCGAGTCCGCCAAATTCAAGTCGAAGCACTACGTCGACTACGCGATCTCTTGGGCCAGCAGGGACTTAATTTAGAAGCTCTATTCAAGGCGAATAACGATAATTAAGCAATGTTAAGCTGTCATCAAGCTCAGCTTAGCGCTTACTCCCACCCATGCAATTCGGTGAATCGGGGGCAGCAATTGTGGCAGCCCACTTTTCTGCGCTATATGTATGAATCGCCAAGGCGTGAATGTGGTTAGATAATTCATCGGCTAGCACTTCATTGACCATGCGATGACACTGTAACAAACGCTTATCGGCAAACGCCTGACTCACAATCACCACTTTAAAATGACTTTCACTGCCTGGGGCGACATTGTGCATGTGACTTTCATTATGCACTTCTAGATGCTCTGGGGAAAATGCATCGGTTAATTTTTGCGTAATTTGTTGCTCAATGATCATGATTCGGCTGGTGTAATGTGTCTAAAAGTGAGATTGATTCTATCAGCAATGCGTTTTTTTGTCTTGTTTATACCGTGCTGCCAATACGCTTGGGTGTCACCAGACATGACTAACAAACTGCCATGTGCCAATTCCAACACCTCCTTTTGGCCGGTGAATTTATGTTTCATGATAAATCCCCGAGCTGCGCCGAAGGTTAACGACGCAATGACTGGTTGCGCGCCTAATTCCGGCTCGTCGTCACTGTGCATGCCCATACTATCTTGCCCATGGCGATACCAGTTGGCCAATACCGAGTTAAATTGAGTATTACACTCTTGCTCAAGTGTGGCGCGCAAATCAGCTAAAACCGAATGCCATGGCATAGGCTTCATCGCCAGTTGCGAGTAGGTATAGGTCGCTTCTGGTTCACCATACCAAGCTTGTAAACGAGGAATCTTTACCTCGCGACCGTAGAGTTTGATATAATCTTGCGACCATTGTAGTTCATCTTGCAACGTCATTTGATACGACGATGCCTGGTTGGCCTCTAGCCATTGCGGATAGTAGGTCACGGTCGCATCCGGTAATGACAATTGTATGGGGAGCTCGTCGAACATCGGTCACCTTAAATAAGTCTATGCAGATTGAATTAACACACGCTTTTGGCACACACATACTACAACGCTATCCTCGTGGAGCACAACACAAGTCTCTGCAAGCATGGGATGCCTCTGATGAGTATCTGTTACGCACGCTTGCCGATACCCACGTTGACAACTTAGCCAACGCACATATCGCGATACTCAATGACGATTTTGGGGCGCTGACATGTGCCTTGCATGAATATCATTTAACCCATTGGAGTGATTCACTTATTGCCCAGCAAGCGGCCAAAGCCAATCTTGCCAGTAATGAATTGGAGGATACGGTGAACTGGTGTCACTCACTTGAAACACCTTCTAAGCAAATTGATATTGCATTAATTAAACTCCCTAAAAATCTCACCTTTTTGGCTGATCAGTTACAGCGTTTACGTCCATTGTTACATAAATACAGTATTGTGCTAGTTGGTAGTAAAATGCAAAACATGACCAAGAAGGTGCAAGCTTTGTTTGCACAATACATTGGCCCTAATCGCACGGGTTTGGCCTGGAAAAAATCTCGTTTACTGCGAGCCGAAGTCAGAGCAGCAACGTGTGATTACCAGATGGATATGTGTCACTGGGAAGTGCCAGAATATCAATTAAACATTGCCAATCTGCCTAATGTATTTGCTCGCAATCAGCTCGATATTGGGGCGCGATTTATGTTAGAGCATCTACATCCTGTCAGTGGACAGCGCATCATTGATTTAGGCTGTGGCAATGGCGTATTAGGCTGCGCTGCGCTGCGCCTTAACCCAGAAGCATCGGTTACCTTTGTCGATGAATCATACCATGCAGTTGCCTCGGCACAACACAATGTTGCAACCAATTACCCTAACGCATTAGCGAATTGCGAGTTTTGGCACAATAACTGTCTGAGCTACTATGGACGGCGTGAACCAGCAGATTTGATTTTGTGTAATCCGCCATTTCATCAAAATAACACCATTACTGAGCATATTGCTATACAGATGTTTCACGACAGCTACTTTGCATTAAAACCAGGCGGTGAATTACGCATTGTTGCGAACCGGCACTTAACCTATGGCAAAATATTGAAAAAGCGTTTCGGCGGTTTTACTGTCAAAGCAAATAGTGATAAGTTCACCATACTATCGACGTTAAAAAAAGGTTAATTCATGGGAAAGCGATATTTTCACTGTTTGTGTGTGATGGTGATGCTGTGTTTGAGTGCGCCAAGCTTCGCAATGAAAGTCAAAGATGGCTCCGAGATTCAGCCAGACAATGCTTATCCGCGAGTCAAAATGAGCACCAACCTAGGAGAATTTATACTTGAATTAGACCGCTTTAAAGCACCAATCACCGTCAATAACTTTTTGCGCTATGTTGCCCTGCGCAGTTATGAAGATACGATTTTTCATCGAGTGGTGCCGGATTTTGTCGTGCAAGGTGGAGGCTATACTGTCGATTACAAAAGCAAACCATCGCTCGGCAAAATCTTTAATGAATCAGGCAATGGCCTAAAAAATACTTACTACAGTATTGCAATGGCTAGAGAAACTGACCCACACAGTGCGACCAGACAGTTTTTTATCAATCTCAAAGACAACGAATCACTCGATCCTGGTCGTAACTGGGGCTATACCGTTTTTGGTTCAGTTGTCGAGGGGTTTGAAGTCATTGACGCGATGGGTGAGGTTGAAACAGAATATTCAATTAATTTCGGCCAACCAGATGTGCCGATTGAACCAATTATTTTGCAAAAAGCTGAGATCTTACCGCCTCAATTTTAGGGCTTCTTCACAGCATACGTTGATACACATTAAGGGAATTACCTTCCTCAAAATGAATGCGTGAAAAAGTAAAACCATGCTTTTCCAAAATATGAATGGACGTGTGATTATCGGGTGTTGTTAGTGCAGTTAAAAAACTAACCTCATGCTGTTTTGCCCATTCCAGAACAGGTGGGATAAGCGCTTGAATAACGCCTCTACCTCGATATTCCGGAAGTAAAGCATATCCCAACTCTGGAAAAGCCATCGCTTCTCTTTGTAATAAACCGCAGATCCCCATAAACGCTCCGGTTTCATTATCAATAATCGCCCAACTGCCAAAACCGTACGCTTGGTAACTCGCTATGAACCGCTCTTGAATATAAGTCAAGGCATTGTCATGGCTGTAAATACTCCGATCACCTATGTATTTGAGCCAGTCAGGATCGTTGGTTAAAACCAAAATCTGTTGAGCATCCCTCAAGTCTATTTCTCGTAACGAATAGCATGGAGTAGATATGATGTATTTTTGCGTTGTCATAGCACACGTTGTAACTCTATTTTGCACAAATTTCTAGTAAAGGATGTGTATCAATGTTTGAGATTGGTTACGTTTTAACCGTAAGTAAACTTACGAAGCGATATATTATTTCTATTTTTTAAACTTAAGTCTAAGTATTTATTTAGACTAAAGAATACTTTTATAAGGGCATCCCAATAATCAAGTAAGAAATAGCCTACTCTTAAGGAGTTACAAATAGTAGGTAATCCTTATGACTGCAGAAATATTAAAAGACAAACTTAATGTCTGTCTGCAGGAGATTTCTCTACAGGGAAGTTGCCAAATTGAATCGGTAGAAGCTCTCATTCATGCTTGTGTAGCATTATCAGATGAAATTTTAGAGTCAACACCCTTGATTTGTAAGGCCATCGATGTATTCATCCATTTAGAACATTCCGATGACCAAATATTAGCGCAAATTGTTGAATGGGTTTTAGAAGATCTCGCAAAAGTTTACGAACAAACCAATTAACTATATTGTACCAAATCAATTTGGGGAAGCCCTAAAGCCAGCATACACAGGCGGTCGACCCCTAGGGCCACCCCACTACACTGCGGTAGCCCATGTTCAAGCGCAGCCAATAACCTATTATCGGGCGCAACTATTGGTAGTCCTAAGCGAGATCTTTTTTCGTTATCACACTGAAAACGGTTGGCCTGTTCAGTTGGATCCGTCAATTCACCATAACCATTGGCTAACTCGAACCCTTTATAATAGAGCTCAAAACGTTGTGCTGTTCGCCCATCATGGTTTGCTTTGGCCAAAGCTGCTTGTTCCAGTGGAAAGTCATATACGAAATATGGGATCTCTTGTCCGAGATGAGGTTCAACTAGGATACTAAATAACATCTGGATGAGATCTGTTCTCGATTCTGCTGCAAGGTCAAAATACGTCTCCCCCGGAAAGGCAGCAATGAGCTGCTCATTCTCAGCTTGCCAAATATCAATATTGGCGTATTGCTTAAATGCATCGGCATAGGAAATAGAAATTGTCTTGTCAACACCGAGGATATAGTTAAGGAGTTCTGCTATCTCAGCCATGAGCTGAATGGGTGTTATTCCAACTCGATACCATTCAAGCATTAAAAACTCTGGGCTGTGTTGTGGTGATCTTGGTTCATTGCGGAATGCTTTACCCAAATAATAACAGTCGCCAAACCCTTCACTGAGTAACCGTTTCAATGCGTATTCTGGTGAAGTTTGTAGATACAGTTTGCGACCTTGCCAGTCACACTCAAAATTAGTCAAATAAGGGTCTGTTACCGCATGAGTATCTAGACATGGAACGTCGGCTTCGAGGACGCCACGTTCTGAAAAAAAAGCTCGGATCTGAGATAAGATGCGAGCTTTTTTTTGTAAATTGACCACGCGGTCAGTCATGCTTATTTGCCTGCACGTGATACGTATTCGCCACTGCGAGTATCCACTTTGATGATCTCACCGGTTTGCACAAACAAAGGTACTCGAACCACCGCTCCGGTCGCAAGTGTTGCAGGCTTACCACCCGTTCCCGCAGTATCACCTTTCAAACCAGGATCGGTTTCAGTAATTTCCAACTCAACAAAGTTAGGTGGAGTGACCACAATCGGCGTGCCGTTGAATAAAGTAATCGTACAGTCCGTATTTTCAACTAACCACTTGGCGTTATCACCAACCGCCTTAGCATCTGCTGCAACTTGTTCAAACGTTTCGTTGTTCATAAAATGATAGAACTCACCATCGTTATACAGATAGGAAAGCTCAGTATCTAACACGTCCGCACCTGGAACAGAATCACCTGACTTGAAGGTTTTTTCTAATACTTTGCCAGAGATCAGTTTACGAATTTTGACACGGTTAAACGCTTGTCCTTTACCCGGTTTAACATATTCATTTTCTAAAATATTGCATGGCTCGTCATCAATCATGACCTTTAATCCAGCTTTGAATTCATTTGTGCTAAAATTCGCCATAAATCCTCTTAACTTAGTTAGTTGACGGTTAATTTCGTGCATAATATACACAAAAATATAGTGACTGTAGAGACCGATTGGCAAAAAGAATTAGCATCCGCATTCACAGATCCTAAAAATCTCTTAGAACACCTAGGTTTAAACCCAAAGGATTATCTTGCGGACATACAAGCGAGACGCTTATTTACTATGCGAGTACCTCGTTTTTTTGCGGATTTGATGAACAAACACGATCCCAATGATCCACTCCTTCAGCAAGTGTTACCACACAAAGATGAGTTTTTAAGCGTGGATGGCTTTGGCCAAGACCCAACGCAAGAACACGATAAAGCCAATCATGGTATCGTACACAAATATCAGAATCGCGTATTATTAATCGTTCGCACAGGCTGCGCCGTCAACTGTCGTTACTGTTTTCGTCGGCATTTTCCATACAATGAACATCACAACAATCGGCAGCAGTGGCAAGAGGCTTTAACGTACATTCAAAAGTATCCCATATTGGATGAAGTGATTTTATCTGGTGGGGATCCGCTCATGGCCAATGACAGTCAATTAGACTGGCTGATCAGTCAAATTGAGACCATTTCACACATCAAGCGACTGCGTATTCACACGAGACTCCCTGTGGTGCTTCCGCAACGCATTACCTCAGGTTTAGTTGATCGTTTGCAGCGCTCTCGTCTGACCGCCAATGTGGTGTTACACATTAATCATCCTCAAGAAATCAGCACCCAACTGAGTGAAAAAGTTGCACAGTTATCGCGTAATTTGATCCGAGTTTATAACCAAGCAGTCATCTTGAGGAACATTAATGATGATGCCAAAACGCTCATGCGTCTCAATGAAAAGCTCTACGACAATCATATTCAACCTTACTACTTGCATGCGTTTGATAAAGTACAAGGGGCTTCTCATTTTTATGTATCGGATGAACAGGTTGTGTCTTTGATGCGTGAGGTCATTGCTAAACAATCTGGTTATATGATCCCCAAATTGGTCAGAGAAATTGGCAATCGCAAAAGCAAAACTTGGCTCGACTTATCGCTAGACGTATAAATCAATGTAATTGCCTTGTGACGACGAAAGTGTCCCAACAGACTGTTGCTCATACCCAGAAATAACGTTCATAGCATTTGCCGATAACACCAGAATGCTAGGAACCAAAAACACAATTTGGCTTTTTATCTCCTTATTTATGATAAACTTGAGAAATTATTTTCTTTTTTTCTGCAAATACATCATACAAGGCTATGCAAAAAGTTATTGAACAAATCCAGGCGAATCTTCAAATCATCTATCGCAAAGCAGTCGACGCTGACGCTTTATTAGCATCTTACCAACAACAAGGTAAAGGACAGTATGTTGCGATTTTTGCAGAGGATGTGCCTTTTTCGACCAGAGCAAAAACGTTTGAGCCTTATGTTGCTGAAACCTGTGAGTTGTTGGATGAGCTCAGTGCCATGCAAGATGGCTATTCTGACAAAGAGGCGCTTACCAAAAAACTGCAAACGATTGTCAAACAAATTGAGTCATTGATGACGACGTTAGACAGCTTTAAACAATCACTCAAAGCTGACTAATTGGCAGCGCATTTATTCGCGCAATGATCATTTCGAATTTGGCTTGATACTCTGGACTGTCAACGTTTTTAAAGCGTTGTGTAAAGGCATTGACTTTCAAACCTTCTGGCAAGTCATCTACGAGTGGTAAATATAAGGACTCATCGGCTTTTTGGGCGAGTAAAGTTTGCATCCGCGCGGCAGTTTTGGGCTCGGTAGCTCGCTCGGCAAAAGCAATCCCAGCCTTGTCTGCTGCCAAATCTACAAAGCTGTAACCTGAGCCTTCTTCTGCTCTATCCATCAATTCTTTAAATTCGCCAACCGCAATAGAGACACTTTGTGCGGATAACAATTCAATACTTGCAGAGAATAAAAAATGCAACGCTAAGTCACGTCGATTGTTCAGTGTAACTTGTTTCTTGGGTCCGGCTCGATACTCCACACGGTCGTTAAGGGTAAATAAATGTATAAAGCGGTTATCGCCCAAAAAAATAGTTAACGCTAGAATCGCGGCTTTATTCTCAAGTGCAGGGTCGCCGTATTGTGATTGAATTTGCGCTTCGAGGAAAATTTCTCTTATGAAAGGTGCAAGTGATCGCTCACTATCGTCAATGGTTCTGTGATTATTTACTAGGTAATCCAGATAATAGTGAACTTTCAAATCGAGTAAATCAGGTTTTTCATAGCCCATGCGAGCTTGGACTATTTTGAGTTCTTGCAGTAAAGGTAAAGTAGGGGCCACTAGCAAGGTGACAGTTTGCTCTGCAAAAGTAAGTCCTTGCAGTGTATTATAAGCAATGTCAGCTACCTCTGAACGAGTGTATTGGTTGACACTCCATCGCGCAAAAGACAAAAGGGCATTTCCTGGTAAGGGAATTTTGCCTAATTTAGCTCGTGCTATATTCGCTCTCGAACCGGATGTAAGTTGCAAATCGAGGTTTAGGTAGCGAGTCATTCCAAAAAAAGAGAAACGATATGTAACTAACAAGCGCCCAATATCATCTTGGGTATAAAACCCCGCCGATAACGGCTGGTGGGCACGTTGCAAAAAACCCAGTAGGCTATTGATTTGGCCAGTGGTTAAAACCAAATCGTGATAGGCGCGCTCGCGTTCGAGTAACTGATTGAGATCTTTAAAAAGATGAGTGACCGATTGAGCAGCTTCAACTTGCTCAGCTGAGTTAACACTTACTAACGGCTTTCCTTCAAGGACGATAAAGACAGCTATTAATGCAATAACGATGAAGGAAAAAATCGTTTTTTTTAGTGCGTTTAACATCTAAACTTCAGCCAAATTTCCTTTGCTTTCCAGCCACTCTTTGCGATCTCCTGAGCGCTTCTTCGCCAATAGCATATCCATCAACTCTAACATTCCTTGGGCATCATCAATGGTCAACTGCACCAGTCGACGGGTATTGGGATCCATAGTGGTTTCACGAAGTTGGAGCGGGTTCATTTCACCTAGACCTTTGAAGCGTTGCACGTTGACTTTTCCGCGTTTTTTCTCAACTTCTATGCGGTCAAGTACGCCCTGCTTTTCACTTTCATCAAGTGCGTAATACACCTCTTTGCCCACATCGATTCGGAATAGCGGTGGCATCGCCACATAGACATGACCTTGTTCAACTAAGGTGCGGAAGTGCTTAACAAATAGCGCACACAATAAGGTAGCAATGTGCAGACCATCTGAGTCCGCGTCGGCCAAAATACAAATTTTGCCATAGCGCAAACCAGATAAATCGTCAGAATCGGGATCGATGCCCAATGCAACCGAAATATCGTGAATTTCTTGTGACGCCAAGACTTGTGACGAATCCACTTCCCAGGAATTCAGGATCTTACCTCGTAATGGCATAATCGCCTGAAACTCACGATCGCGAGCTTGTTTCGCTGAACCACCTGCAGAATCACCTTCAACCAAAAATAGCTCTGTACGATCAATATCTTGCGAAGAACAATCAGTGAGTTTACCCGGTAATGCCGGACCTTGAGTGACTTTTTTGCGAGCGACTTTTTTGCTTTGACGCAACCGCTTCTGGGCGTTGCTAATACACATTTCCGCAAGTAATTCAGCGACATCAGTGTGTTGATTCAACCACAAGCTAAATGCGTCTTTGACTACTCCAGACACAAATGCCGCCGCTTGCCGCGAGGATAGGCGTTCTTTGGTTTGCCCCGCAAACTGAGGATCTTGCATCTTGGTAGATAGAATGTATGCACAGCGATCCCAAATATCATCAGGCGTGAGTTTTACGCCACGAGGCAATAGATTGCGGAACTCACAAAACTCGCGCATGGACTCCAGCAAACCTTGACGTAAACCATTGACATGCGTGCCGCCTTGTGCGGTAGGAATAAGATTCACATAGCTTTCGGTAACCATATCACCACCCTCAGGTAGCCATAATACCGCCCAGTCAGCCACTTCAGAATTAGCCGAAAACGTCCCAACAAATGGCTCGTCTTCGGGAAGTGTGATGCAATCTTTTACCGAACTTAATAAGTAATCGCGCAAACCATCTTCATAGTACCATTCGGTGGTTTCTTTAGTGAATTTGTTGTCTAAGCGAATGCGCAAGCCAGGACATAACACTGCTTTGGCACGTAAGTTATGGGTGAGTTGGCGCACACTGAATTTGTCAGAGTCAAAATACTGAGGATCTGGCCAAAAACGCACGGACGTACCAGTGTTGCGCTGACCACAGCTATCAATCACCGCCAAGTCTTCGATTTTGTCACCATTAGCAAACACGATGCGATAGACTTTTCCATCGCGGCGAATCGTTACCTCAACCCGCGTTGATAAAGCGTTCACGACTGAAATACCTACCCCGTGCAAACCACCAGAGAACTCGTAGTTTTTGTTGGAGAACTTGCCCCCAGCATGGAGTTTAGTCATGATGAGTTCGACGCCAGAGATTTTTTCTTCTGGGTGAATATCCACCGGCATCCCGCGACCATCATCATGAACCTCGAGTGAATTATCATCGTGCAAAATAACTTTGACTGAACGAGCATGCCCGGCAAGTGCTTCATCCACTGAGTTATCGATGACTTCTTGACCGAGGTGATTGGGGCGGGTGGTATCTGTGTACATCCCTGGTCGACGCTTAACTGGTTCTAATCCGTTAAGAACTTCAATGGCATCTGCGGTATATTGATTCGACATAAGATGATTACGCTTTTATAAGTATTATGACGCTTGATAATGTCACGATATTACCAATACTTATCGCCTTGAGCAATTAAGACTTAGTCAACCCCAAAAATCGCATGACTTTAGGCAATTCACTGGCAAAATTTTGATAAGCATGATCGCCACCTTGTACCACATGCAGATTTGCTTGTGCATACAACCGCTCAGCCAATCGATAATCGAGCACTTCATCTGCGGTTTGCAAAAACACTTGATAATTATCAGGCTGGTTAATCCGATTCACAACGAGCTTTTCGAGCGTATGGATATGCTCAGGGGTAAGCTCAAACGCTTCTTTAGTATATGGATTTACATGATTACCCAAGTAATCAGGAAAGAGAATATGCGGCGCCACTGCTGGATTAATAATACTGGCTTTGCACTGGTGCTTTTCAGCTAAAAGCGTGGCGAGGAAGCCGCCCATCGAACTGCCCATGATGCCGATGATATCCTCTTTTAAGCCAGACATAACTTCTTGTGCTTGTTGCCATGCTTGAGAAGGAATACCACTCAACTGAGGAGCGACAAAACGCACTTTAGGATGGTGTTGTTGCAGGTAGGCAAACGTTTGGCATGCTTTCGCAGACTGTGGTGAGCTCAAAAATCCATGTAAATAAAGTAACGAACCTGCCATCTGTTTTCCCTCGGCGGTTATGGTTGATGTTGCATACAAAAGGTCAGCCATTCAGTCAAAAACACATTGACCATGAACTTTTCATTCTTTTGATGCATATGCAAATTAGGATAATCATAACTTGCTTTAATACGTCCAATATTTTGCGCAGCCAATACTTCGGCACTGCGTACATCATGATATAACCGGACTGTAAGAGATGGTAGTAAAAATTTCGGTAAATTTTTTGCTACTTGTGCGATATCGACGGTTGTTGTGTATCGCGCAGCATCTTTTATCACGATTTGGTAAGTGAGCGCGTCATTAATGGTAAACTCATATTGCAGATTCACCTCGTCCACTTCGGGCAATAACATCATTAATTTGCCATAGTTATGCTCTCCCATCGCTAATAGGCTGGGTAAATGTGGGACATACTTGCGTTTGATGGGGTTTTTCTTATGCATGATTGGTTAAGGCACCAACGACGCTAGTTTCGTTTAAGAAAAAATGTTGTAAAGCGATGATCCCCGCAGCATTGTTCATGGTGCCATCGACTAACCATTGACGAGCTTGTTCGCGTTTAACCCGCAACACTTTGATATCTTCTGCCTCGTTATCGCAACCGTGTAATCCAACAGCAAGCGTGCTATCGGTTCGCGCCATAAAAATATCAATGCGCTCCGTTGTGCCACCTGGACTGGATAAGTAACTAGTTACTTTGTGCAAATCGGTTAAAGTAATGCCCGCCTCTTCCATAGCCTCTTTGTGACATACTTCTTCTGCGCTATAACCTTCATCGATCATGCCTGCAATGACTTCGACCAACCAAGGGTTGTCGCAGGTTGCCATGGCACCGAGGCGAAATTGCTGAATCAACACAAACTCATCACTTACCGGATCATAAGGTAATAATGCGACCGCATGGCCACGCTCAAACATCTCTCTTTGAATCGGTGTCGACCAGCCCCCAGCAAATAACTTGTGCTTGAGTTGATAGCGCATCATTTTGAAAAATCCACGAAAAGCGGTCTCAGTCTGTGTTATTTGCACATCTGCGTGAGTAAACCTTTGGATTTTCGACATTTGTTTCCTTCTTTATTACATTCTGTTACACATAACCGGATAAAGTCGTAGTAAAAAGATTTATCAATTCGGTGAAATTTTTTACACTTTAACCTAACTTAATGGAATTAAACATATTACGTGGATAGAGCCATGAAAAAAACCCTTCTCAGCGTGTTTGTCGGTATTACTTTATGCGGTGTCGCGCAAGCACAAGATTTATCTGAAATTTATGCTCAGGCTTTGGCAAAAGATCCTGTGGTTAACCGTGCAAAAGCGATACGCGATGCTGCGTTCTCTGGAGTCACTCTTTCTCGCTCTGCCCTGTTACCCAAGATCTCTGGGCAAATTGGCTATTCCATTTCCGATTCGGAAACTGCTCTTACGGCCACTGAAGTCTCTTCTAGTGACAGAAATGCTCTAAGCTACAGTCTTGGGTTAAGCATGTCATTATATGATCATGCGAACTACGTTGGTTTAGATCGAGCTGAAAAATCAGCGCAACAAGCGGAAGCAAATTATGCGGCCACCCTACAAGGCTTAATCGTTCGGGTAGTTGATGCTTACTTAAATATCTTACGTGCTCAAGACAATGTGGAATTTGTGCAGGCGGAAAAGCGCGCCATCGAACGTCAGCTTGAGCAAACCAAGCAGCGTTTTGAAGTTGGTTTGACCGCCATTACCGATGTACACGAAGCGCAAGCAAACTTTGACACCACCGTTGCATCAGAAATCCGTGCTCTGAACGCCCTTGAACTGCGTAAAGAACAGCTTCGAGAAATCACTGGTGTGTTTTATAACAATGTCAACGTGCTCAACACGGATACGTTCAGCGCCGTAACCCCGAGCCCAGCGAATGTGGAGGATTGGTTAACACTCGCACAAGACAATAACTTAGATCTTCAAGCCGCACAATTTGCGGTGGATATCGCTAAAGCAAGTATTGATAGTGCGAAAGCGGAAAACTACCCAACATTGTCTTTATCCGGCTCACTCAGTGGCGCTGACGTTGAGAACAACGACATCGATCTGGCTCGAACCAACAGTTCGTCCCTCGGTGTGACCATGAATGTACCGATCTTCTCGGGTTTTGCGACCACAGCTCGTACCGAGTCTGCCCGCTCACAGTTTATTGCTGAAAGCGAGACTTTAGAGCAGACCTACCGCGCAACCGTTCGCAATGTTCGCAATTCGTTTAATGATATTCGTGCAAATGTGTCGACCATCAAAGCATTTGAGCAAGCGGTCATCTCAGCGGAAAGTGCCCTGCGCGCAACTGAAGCTGGGTTTGAGGTGGGCACGCGCACTATTGTTGACGTGTTGAATTCGACCCGTAATTTGTTTAATGCCCGTAAGAATCTGGCCAATGCACGTTATGACTTTATTACCTCAGTAGTGAACTTAAAACGCGCGGCAGGCACATTGAGTGTGGCGGATCTTGAAGCCATTAATCAAGGATTAGTCCCTGCGGCGAGCTAGGCATCGACAAATCTCCAAACCCCACAAAAAAAGCGGACTAAATGTCCGCTTTTTTAACTTTCTCGAGCATCATTTACAAATTGTATTTGACTTTCAGTTCATTTAACCGGTCTTGGGATAATCGGTCACTGAACTCATGTCGCTCAATCGTTCGTTGTGCAATACGCGATTGGTTATTCTGCAATAAGGTTTCAACATAATTTAAAACAATCTCTTTATTAGTGACATCTTGTTCAAACGCTTTTTGATAATACTCTAAAGCAACTTCCGGCGCATTTAAGGCAATGTGAATTTGTGCCACGGTATCCAGTACAGCAACATTGTCTGGCGCTAGCTCCAAAGCTTTTTCAGAATATTCTAGTGCTTGTTCATATTGAGATTGTTGAGTCATCAAATACGCTAAATTATTTAACGCTACAAAATGTTTCGGATTTTTTTCAACAATAGCCTGATATTTTTTCATCGCTTTTGACGGTTCACTTTTAATGTATTCTTGCGCTAGTATCAAATTAGCTAGAGAGTTACCCGGTTTCATTTGGCTAAACTCTGAAACAAGCACATATGCGTCATCTTCTTTGCCGTTCAAACGCAAAGCATCGTAATACGATTTAAAGTTATCTTCACTTGGTCTTGCAGAAAAAGCGAGTCTAGCCGGAACTATTGCTTCTTTCACTTTGCCCTCAAGCAGTAATAAACGGGCGTAAATTCCTTGAACATTCGGCGTTTTTTGAACCGATTCAGGTATTGAATCATACACTCTACGTGCCACACGCACTCGGCGTTCTTTGATTGCAAAGTGAGTATGCAGTACTCTGGATATCACGTTGTTACTGGCAATTAGGGGATTTTGGTCAATAAAATCCAAACCGCCACCAAAATCTTTTTTAAGTTCAAATATGACTAAACGACCAATGAAACCGGCTAAATCAGAAGGTAGAGTTTGATGCCACTTCTGATAGTGTTCGTCTAACGATCTGAAGTCATTCTGTTGCAGAAGAATTCGAGATTTTGTAGTCCAATATTTTCTCGGTGTGGACGTGTCGATTTGAATAGACTCTAATATGGAGACCGCCTCGTCTAACATACCTTCTTTTTGCATCAATTCAGCGCTGAGTATTTTCTCATCTGATGTTACCTTGCCTGTGGCTAAATACGTTTTTAAAGGAGTAATTGCATCAACGTCTTTTTGGAGCATTTTAACCAATGCATAATGTGCTGCTATGGCATTCATATTGTTCGGAAAGCGCTCTAACGTGTTGCTGACTGCATGGTAAGCACCATCATAATTTTTTTGCTTCATGTTGATATTAACAAGCGCCAAATGAGTTTGCGGTACGTCTGGTGCAAGTTGAGTCGCGGTTGCAAAAGCCACTTTAGCCGTTTTTAAATCCTCCCTTTGCAGTGCAACTTCTCCTGCTAATAGAAAACCTTTATGATTATCCGGTTGGATTGCTTGCCACCTTGTTGCAAGTTCATGGGCTTTATCAAACTGTTTAGTTCTTACATAAACCTTAGCTAAAGCTTCTAGGGCATTTTGATTGTTCGGGTTTTTATCAACAGCAGCTTCTAGATCACGAATGCCTTTTATATCTTTTAGTTGCAATTTAAGAATGCCGAGCTTCGTTTTCGCCATCGAAGATTCAGATATTTTGTCTAGTTGCTCCATAACAGTTTTTGCTTCAGCTAAATGTCCGTCTTTATATAAATCAAACCCTGCTTTTGCTAAAAGCGCTGAATCATTATGATCGACATCGGTATACCGAGATAATAATTCATTCGCATCTAATGATTGGCCTAAATTCAGTCGTGCCGCTGCTAACATTTTGAGACCGGGATGATTATCTGGCATTTGGCTTGCTATCAAGCTCAAGTGCTCATTCGCAACACTGTAGTTCTGCAACATAAATGCGCTCATACCTGCTACGAAGCGAACAGATGTGTTATCGAGACCTTGTTGTAATGACATTACTGCACTGTCAAAAGCTAAATCAAATTGCTCAGTTCCAGCATGAATCATGCTTTTTAATTGATGAATTCGTGGATTATTCGTTGTCATCTCTAACAAGCTTTCAACCTGTGACAATGCTCGTTGATATTGTCCAGTTTGAAAGAGTATCTGTGAGAACATAAATTTCCGTTCTAAATCATCTGGAGTAATTTCTAAATACTGCTCAATAACTGGCGAAACCTTAGATAAGTCATTTTGCGATAAATATATACGAGTCAAAATCTCGAGCGTGTCAACTGATTCAGGGTATGCTTTTGCCATTGATAATAGTAGCGTTTCTGCTTTTTCTAGTTCACTATTTTGGACATGAACAAGTGCATCTATCAGTTTGCTAAACTCAGTGTTCGTATCGACAGATTGCAATTGCTGTAAAAGTAGCATTGCTTGATCGGTTTTTTTTAGTCGTAGTAATGAATAAGCTTGATAAAAACCAAATTGAACGTCTTGCTCTGCTGTAAAACCAGGTTGCGCATCTAAGTTAATTAAACCGACGAGATTTTCGGTTCTATGGTACGCTTTTGCTAATAAAACAGTCAGTTCGGAATTGGTGAACCCTGTTTTCATTGCCTTTTCAAATTCTTTTTGTGCCGACTCAAAAAGCTGCTGCTGCATGTAGATTTTGCCAAGCAAAAATCGAGCATCAGCGTAATCTGGTGATTGTTGAATAGCATGCTTTAACTCGATAACTGCAGAGTCATATTGCTCTTGAATTAGCTTCTGACTGGCGTCATTATATGCCTGTTGCGCTGTTTTCTGACCGCATCCAACCAATACTAAGGCAATGGAAGAAGCAACTAATGTAACTTTAGCTTTATGTTGTGGTGAGACCATAGACAAAATCCTTTTTTATCCTATATCTTAAATTTTAGTCGATACTGACAAAAATAAAAGTGCAATAACATGGTATATCGGCAACTTACAGCGTATAATTAACCTGTTCATTTAGCAGATCAGTTTTGTAATACCGCAGCGTCTGCTTCCAGTTAGGATCCCACATGACAGACACAGTCGAATTGACTTTTAGTGACTTAGGTTTACCTGAGCCCATTTTGCAGGCATTAGAAAAAGTCGGATATGAAAAACCATCTCCGATCCAAGCGGCCAGTATCCCGCACATTCTCAACGGCAAAGATTTGCTAGGACAAGCACAAACCGGAACGGGCAAAACCGCCGCGTTTGCATTACCGATGCTTGCCAACATCGACCCAGATGAGAACTACCCACAATTATTAGTATTAGCCCCAACACGGGAACTCGCGATTCAGGTCGCTGAAGCATTCCAAGTGTATGCTAGTTTTTCTAAAAAAATCAAAGTATTACCAATCTATGGCGGTCAGTCGTACGACAATCAAATCCGTCAATTGAAACGCGGTGTACAAGTCGTTGTAGGTACTCCTGGTCGAATCATCGATCACATCAAACGCAAAACCTTAAAACTCGACCAGTTGCGCTTTTTAGTTCTGGACGAAGCGGATGAAATGCTCCGTATGGGCTTTATTGATGATGTGGAATTGATCTTGAGCCACGCACCAGAGCAAAAACAAACCGCCTTGTTCTCCGCGACCATGCCGCCGCCGATCAAAAAGATCACCGAGCGCTATTTGCATTCGCCAGAACACGTAAAGATCACCCCTAAAGTAACGACTGCAGATACCATTCGTCAGCGTTATTGTCAGGTAGCTGGTCATCATAAACTCGAAGCGTTAACGCGTATTCTTGAGGTAGAAGAGTTTGATGGCGTGATTATCTTTGTGCGCACCAAAACCGCGACCATTGAGCTGTCTGATAAATTATCTGCGAGGGGTTATGATGTCGAACCACTTAATGGTGACATTCCACAAAATGCTCGCGAACGCACCGTTGACCGACTCAAAAAAGGCACAATTGATATTTTAGTGGCGACAGACGTTGTCGCACGTGGTCTGGATGTCGAACGAGTCAGTCACGTGATCAATTACGATATCCCTTACGATAGCGAATCATATGTTCATCGTATCGGTCGTACCGGACGTGCAGGACGTAATGGTGATGCCATTTTGTTCATCTCTCATCGTGAAAAACGCTTACTGAATCAAATTGAGCGTACGACCAAACAACCGATCGAAATGATGGCGATTCCTTCTATTTCAGATCTTAACGAATCGCGCTTAGTGCGTTTCAAAACGAGTATAGTGGAAGCGTTAGAAGACGATTCAATTGAAAGCTTTATTCCCTTGATTGAAACGATTCAAACCGAAACCGAAGCCTCTCCTGAGAAGTTAATGGCTGCATTTGCCAAACTTGCGCAAGGCGATGAACCTTTATTCCTAAATGAAGCTGACCGTCCAGATTTGAATGCGCGTCCTGAACGCGGTGATCGTGGCGATCGCTCAGGTCGTGAACGCAGTGGTCGTGACCGCGGCGAGAGACGCCAACGCGGTAACAGCAAACCAGAAGCGGGAATGCAACGCTTCCGCATCGCGGTTGGTCATATGCACAAAGTCAAGCCAGGTAACATTGTCGGCGCGATTGCAAACGAAGCAAACATTAGTAGTAAAAACATTGGTGCCATTGAAATCTATGATACTTACTCTACTGTTGATTTGCCTCAAGGCATGCCTGAAGACTTACAATCACATTTGCGCAATACTCGCGTGGCTGGGCAAAAACTCGACATCCGTGCTTGGTCTGATAAACCACCGACAAGAGGAAAACGTGATGGCGGTGGTAAACGTGACGGTGAGAAGCGTAAACCTCGCAAGTAATCATCATATAAGAAACGGTTAGGAGTGGATGATGGAGTATTTTCCGGTATTTTTGAAAGGCAGTAGCCTCAAAGTATTGATTGTGGGTGCAGGCGAAGTGGGCGCTCGCAAACTTGAGCTCATACTTAAAAGTACCTCCAATATTACCATCGTTGCCCCTTGGGTGTGTGATACGGTCAAAAACCTTGCCATCCAACACAATTTGCAATTAGCACAGCGCGAGTTTATCGAAGATGATCTCAATGGCAAAAATATTGTGTTTGTGGCCACTGACAGTGAAGACACGAATCGGGAGATTCATCGTCTAGCGACCGAACGTAATCAGCTCGTGAATGTTGTTGATAATACCCCATTATGTGAATTCATTACCCCTTCAATAGTCGATCGCTCACCCTTAATCATAGCCATGTCAAGTGGTGGTGTGGCCCCTGTGGTTTTGCGATACATGCGCCAAAAACTAGAATCGTTGATCCCCGCCAATTTTGCTCGATTAGGTACCTTCAGTGAGAAATTTCGCGATTCGGTTAAGCAATCGCTGAGCAGTGTGACCCAGCGCCGGTATTTTTGGGAAGACGTACTCGATGGGCAGATTTCCGAAGATGTTTTACAAGGCAATAATACCAAGGCAGAAGCCGATTTTGCTGTAGCGTTAGATGCATTCGCTAAGGGCGAAAAAGCTCAAGGGGAAGTTTATCTTGTCGGAGCTGGGCCGGGTGATCCGGATTTATTGACATTTCGCGCCCTGCGTTTGATGCAAAAAGCCGATGTGGTTGTCTATGACAGGCTTGTCTCACCAGCGATTGTTGAACTGGTTCGTCGTGATGCTGAGAAGATATATGTTGGTAAAGCCAAATCTAAGCACACCATTCCACAAGAAGACATTAATCAGTTATTAGTTGACCAAGCCAAACTGGGGAATCGAGTCGTTCGCCTCAAAGGCGGCGATCCGTTTATCTTTGGTCGTGGTGGCGAAGAACTACAAACCTTGGTCGAACAAGGGGTAGCCTTTCAAGTGGTCCCTGCGATCACAGCTGCGTCTGGTGCCTCAGCGTATAGCGGGATCCCCCTAACCCACCGTGAACATGCGCAATCAGTGACGTTTGCCACCGGACATTTGCGTGACGACAGCATCAATCTTGATTGGCCAGCGCTCGTCAATACCCATCAAACCTTGGTATTTTATATGGGTATGACCGGGCTTGATATCATTTGCCGAGAACTCATTGCTCACGGCATGCCCAAAGATATGCCCATCGCCATTGTGGCAAGCGCTACCCTTGCGCACCAACATGTTGTCACCGGTACACTTACTGATATCAAAGCCAAAGTCGAAGCCGCAGAGGTCAAGCCACCTGCATTGATTATTGTTGGGACGGTCGTCTCCTTGCGTGAAGAACTCAATTGGTACCAACCACGTTTGGCCGATCAAATTTAATTTAATCAGCCAGCATTTAAGCATCTGCAAACAAGCATAGTATTTGCTACATGAAGGATTATGTCCATTTGACTGTATAGGCGTTAGGCCTTAGCTCTTTCTTTTGTTGGCGCGCTCACTTACAATAAAACAAAAATCCATCGGACGTATCTTGCTCGCCACACTCACTCGAAGCTTTTCTTATTACCGCGATAAACGTCTGCTAGCCATTTTCTGTTTGGGCATGGCCAGTGGTTTTCCATGGGTATTAATTGGCTCGGCTATGACGGCTTGGCTGCAAGAAGCGGGTCTGAGTCGTTCTGCGATTGGTTTATTTGGTTCCATATTTGTTGCCTACTCCATCAATTTTTTTTGGTCGCCTTTATTAGACCGGGTACGCTTACCACTGCTGGGGCGTCTAGGGCAAAGGCGCAGTTGGATCCTTCTTACGCAATGTTGCATCATCGTATTGTGTGTGATGATGGGTACGTTAGATATCATGTCGGATTTGTATTTTGTCGCTTTGTTTGGGGTGGGTATCGCGGTGGCTTCAGCAACACAAGACATTGCGATTGATGCGTTTCGCGTAGACAGTATTGCGCGACATGAAAAAGAAGCTCTATCCGGCGCGTCCGCGATGGCCACTGCTGGGTGGTGGACTGGCTATGGTGGGCTGGGGGCATTGCCGTTTTTTCTAATAGATTTGCCAGTGTTCGAGTGGCACACTCTATATTGGGCGATGGCTGGGGTCATGTTGTTGTTATCCACCACAGTGTGGTGGGTATCAGAACCACAGACCAACCGACAAGCCACGCAAGCGCAAGCCACGGCTGACTTTCAAAATAAAGTAGGCACTCACACTGCTTATAGTCACTACTTTGCTTGGATTGCAGTGACCGTGATTGAACCATTTAAAGAATTTTTTACGCGCAACGGGGTGCGCTTGGCGTTATCCATTTTGTTGTTCATCTTTTTATTCAAAATCGGAGAAGCGTTCTTAGGTAGAATGTCCATTGTCTTTTATAAAGAAATTGGCTTTAGCAATTCCGATATTGGCACGTACTCCAAACTGTTAAACTGGTGGGTAACGATCATTTTTGCCGTGATTGGTGGTGCGGTAAATATGAAATATGGCATTTACCGTGGGCTAATGATTGGTGGGATTGCAATGGCCAGCTCGAATTTGATGTTTGCCCTGATGGCTATGGTGGCTCCTAACCAGGCATTATTTGCTGCAACAGTATTTGTGGATGGCTTTACCGCAGCCTGGAGCAGTGTGGCGCTGGTTGCGTTTATATCCTTGCTATGCAACCAAGCCTTCAGTGCGACTCAGTATGCACTCATGGCCTCATTGGGCGTATTTGGTCGCACTCTCTTGGCTTCGTCCAGCGGTCTTATTGTCGATGGCTTGGATGGTAATTGGGCGCTGTTTTTTGTGTTAACGGCCGTGATGGTCATACCCAGTCTGTGTTTTTTGTATCGGATCCGGCATGACATACATCGCTTAGAAGGGCGTTAGAACATATTATCCAGTTATCAACTCATCCTTAGTACGGAATGAATTCATGATCATCCCCCGGAATCGATGGGAATTTGCCAGCACGCCAGTCTTCTTTAGCCTTTTGTAAACGCTCTTTGCTGTAAGCCACAAAATTCCATTCCAACAGTGGTTTTTGAGCAAAAGGCTCACCGCCTAAGATAATGACTCGTGAATGCTGATTTGCTGTGATGGTTTTGTCCTTGGCTAGCACCACAAAGTCGTGTTGATTATAAATTTCGCCACCAATGTCAACTTCACCATAAATGACATACACAGCTGTTTCTTGATGGGAGTGAGGCTTGTCAATGTGTTTCCCAGCATCGAGTAATGCATCGACATAAAACAACGGCGAATGGGTTTTGAACGGTGCGGACATTCCGTAAGCATCCCCAGCCACCAGGCGAAGCGTTATGCCATCATGAATGTAGTGTGGGAGTTGATGCTTTTTTACCTGAACAAAATCTGGCGCAATTTCTGCTTTTTCCGGTGGCAATGCGATCCAGCATTGTAACCCATCGATATCATGTTCACTGGCTTTGACCTCCAAGGTCTCACGCTCAGAGTGCACAATGCCACGTCCTGCGGTCATCCAGTTCAAGTCGCCTGGATATATCTCAAGATGATTGCCCAAGGAATCGCGATGCAAGATACTGCCGCAAAATAAATACGTCAGAGTGGATAACCCAATGTGTGGATGCGGACGAACATTGATCCCTTCACCACGTGCAAACTTACCTGGACCCATATGATCAAAAAACACAAACGGCCCCACCATCTTCTGCTCCGGATTGGGCAAAATGCGTTTAACGTATAATCCACCAATATCGTGTTGTTTGGCTTTGAGTAATCGTGGCATGTTAACATCTCCTTGGCTGTGTCCCTTTTACTATACCCCAATATGATGCAACTTCCAGTGCAAAAACCCCAATGTTTCCATCTATTTTTTCGAATCTTTTACATTCTATAAAATCGAACTTTATGCGCTATTTATATCATTTTTATTCTAAATAATTTAATACTATGATTATCTCACTTACCCTGATTGAACTATTTTTTGGAGAACAAAATGACTCAAGTATTAGTGGTCAACGCATCAATTCAAGGCGATAACGGCAATTCTAGCGCATTAACGGCGCACTATATCAGTAAGTTAAGTGGCGTTGCTATTACAAAACGTGATTTAACCCCGAATGCAATACTCTCATTATCGAGCGAAGAAATGGGGGCTTGGATGACCGATCCTTCAGCCCGTACTGCGGAACAAAATGAATTAGCCCAAATTTCCGATGATTTGATCGCTGAAGTGCAAGCGGCAGATACCATTGTGATTGGGATGCCAATGTACAATTTTGGGGCGCCTTCAACTTTCAAGGCTTGGGTCGATCATATTGCGCGCGCTGGCGTGACCTTTCGCTATACCGAAACAGGGCCACAAGGTTTGCTTGATGGCAAAAAAGTCATCATCGCCATTACTAGCGGCGGCAAATACAAAGGCACACCGATGGATACCTTGACTCCTTGGTTACACACTTTCTTTAATTTCTTGGGGCTAACCGATGTGCATTTTGTACATGCAGAAGGCTTGGCAATGGGAGAACCTGAGACGGTATTAAATGCAGCAAAAGCGGAGTTAGAGGCATTGGTTTAATCCTCTTTAATTAATTGCCACTCTACCCAAAGGCGCATCATTAGTTTATAAAACGGATATGCGCCTTAAAACTCGCCCAGACGCGCACAGTATTGAGGCAATGCATCACTGATTAAATAGAGGTTAGAAAAGAGACCTTTTGTTGGTCGCAGCTACACTGCGAATGGATACGCGATTGGCTCATGACACTCATAGCCTTCCACTTTAAAGTCATCGCGAGTCACCCATGTTTCAATATCTTCGAGAGATTTGATTTCTGGGTTGATCCATAGCTTAGGCGCGGCAAACGGTTCACGTTTGAGCTGTACATCACGCATCAGTTCTAGTTGGTCTTCATAGATGTGAGCATTGACTATCTTGTGATACGCCTTACCCGGCTTGTGACCGGTGATCTGCGCCATCAACGCCAACAACACATACACCTGCACCTGATTAAAATTCACACCCAATGGGATATCTGCACTACGCTGAATGCTATTCAAATACAACTTACCACCGAGCAATGAAAAATGATGCGTGTGCATACAAGGACGCAAGCAGCCCATCTCAAATTCGCCCGGATTGTAGAAGGTTAGAATCTCACCGCGATCGTCCACCCCATTGGATAAATCATCGACGATTTTGCGCAGTTGATCTAAGGTTGAACCGTCCGGCTTTTGCCAACGACGCCCTTGCACGCCATAGACACGCCCCATATCGTCCTCACCTTTGCGATGAGGGTTAGCCAGCCAAGACGCATTTTCATTGGCGTTGGCATTCCATGTATTACAACCAATGGCACGAAAATCAGCGGCATTGTCATAACCGCGCAAATACCCTAGAAGTTCTGCTATGGCCGCTTTATAGAAACTTTTACGCGTCGTACACAATGGAAACACATTGTTCTCAACATCATATTCCAAATCAGCATTAATTAGCGTCAAACAGCGCTTACCGGTGCGTTCATTAGCGACCCATTCACCCTCATCAATGATGCGTTGACACAAATCTTCGTATTGTCGGTAAATCATGCTTTGCCCTCTTTGTTGTTATATTTATAAGCATACACGATCAAGCCTAAACCAAGCAAAATCATAGGTATACTGAGCATTTGTCCTTGCGACAGTCCGAGCGTGTTCAACCCTAAATGCGCATCCGGTTGACGTGCAAATTCAACGATAAAACGAAATACACCATAACCTGCAAGAAACAGTCCACCTACTGCACCAGTCGGGCGAGGCTGACGAGAGAACAACCAAATCAACACAAATAGCGCAAGCCCTTCCAGGGCAAATTGATACAACTGAGAGGGATGGCGCGGTTCAGGACCTGCGGCAGGAAAAACAATCGCCCAAGGCACATCCGTTACTCGTCCCCACAATTCACCGTTGATAAAATTACCAATTCGACCGGCTGCTAAGCCAAGCGGGACAATGGGTGCAACAAAATCCCCGACGGTGAGAAACGAGACCGTCTTCTTGCGGGCAAACAGCCACAAAGCCACCAGTACCCCGATTAAACCACCGTGAAAGGACATCCCACCGGTCCAGATTTTGAAAAGGTACAGCGGATCAGCCAAAAAGGATGAAAACTGATAAAACAACACATAGCCAACTCGGCCACCGGCGACCACACCGACGAACCCCCAGAATAACAGATCACCAATATCGTCTTCATTCCAGCCAATGCGTTTCATTCGAGATTTGGCAAGATAGTAAGCGGCCACAAAACCCACTAAATACATCAATCCATACCAGCGAACCGCTAAAGGGCCGATACTAAATATCACCGGATCAATAGCTTCAAATACCCAATAACTTTGCTCAGGTTGCATTTACACTCCTATGTCGTAAAGCATGCGAATACTCACAATAACTAAAAACAGGGCAAAAAATCGTTTTAACTTTACGGTATCCATTGCCTGCCCCCAACGCGCACCCACAGGTGCGGTAAAGACTGAACTTAAGACAATGCCCAAAGCCGCCGGCAAATACACATAACCTAATGAATACGGGGGCAACACCGGCACCGACCAACCGGTATACACAAAATTAACTGTTCCAAATAGCGCAATCACCAACCCGCATACTGCGGCACAACCTATGGCTTGGCGTAATTCAACACGAAATAACACTAGAGCGGGCACAAGCAATGCCCCCCCGCCTATCCCCATTAATGCTGATAAAAATCCGGCAATTAGGCCTATTACCAAGAGGATAACCGGAGTATATGACACAGAAGAGCTGGATTTTTTACCCAAAATCATCTGCAAAGCGACCAGAATCACCAACGCCGCAAAAATCCCCTTAAGTATTCTACCGTCTAAAACACTGGCCGTTTGTGCCCCAAAAGATGCACCAAATGCAATGCCTAACGCGCAATACCATACAATGTCTCGCTTGACGTTACCCAAAGTATAATGAGCACGAGAAGAGGACAATCCAGTCAAAATAATGGTCGATAAAGATGTCGCAATAGCAATGGTAATCGTTAAGAAAGGCGATAAGCCAAAAAAATAACTCAACATGTAAGTCAGCGCTGGCACGATAATGAGACCACCACCAATTCCCAACATCCCGGCTAAGATACCAACGATCGAACCAATCCCAACACAGAACAATAATATAATGATTTCAACAGGCATAAAAAAGTAAACAAAGCTCCGTATTAACTGCCGGCTCTCACAAGGCCGCCCAGTTGGTGTGATTCGAGATAGGCATCAAGATGGGATTTGATGATGTGCGGATCAGACAAGTTCAGTACTTCGCTCAACAAGTGCTGAGCTGAATACAAGCGAATACTGCGCAATACCCAGTTGATTTTGCGCACATTATACGCACTCATGCTAAGTTTGGTATAACCCATTGCCATTAACAACAACGCCCCTGCTGGATCGCCTGCTAATTCCCCGCACACGGTCACTGGCTTATTCAGTAATTCAGCTTGCTCAGCAATGTGCTGCATCACCTGCAACACGGCTGGATGATAACTTTGATACAAAGCAGAAACCCGCGGATTGTTGCGATCAACGGCCAACAAATATTGGGTTAAATCATTCGTACCCACTGAGAAAAAATCCACGTCTTTAGCTAGCTGCGCCATGATGTGTACCGCCGCAGGGACTTCAAGCATTACCCCGAGTTTGGGCATCATCAAAGTGGTGCGATTTTTGTTCGATTCTTCTTTCACTTCATAAAACGCCTGTTGTAACAAACGTTTTGCCTCTCGCACTTCACTGAGCGATGACACCATCGGCAGTAAAATTTGTAGATTGGTGAGATCCTCACTTGCCCGAATCATGGCCCTGGCTTGTACCAAAAATATCTCGGGCTGGTCGAGCGTCATGCGGATCCCTCGCCAGCCTAAAAATGGATTGTCTTCGACAATGGGAAAATAAGGTAACGGCTTGTCGCCACCGACATCAAGTGTGCGCATAGTGATGGGTTTTTCAGGATGCGCCTGCAAAATTCCGCGGTAAATCTCAAATTGCTCATCTTCTGAGGGGAAGCGTTCGCGCATCATAAAAGGGATTTCAGTACGAAATAGACCGACTCCCATAATGTTTTGATTATCTTTAAGCTCTTGGTCAGCCGCTAATCCTGCGTTAACAAACAAATCCATTGGATGAGAATCTTTTGTGACAGTAGGCAGATCTTTTTGCGCATCAATGCGCTCGTGCAATGATGCTTCTTCGGCTATTAATAAAGCGCATTCGTTGGCTTGCACCTCAGACGGGCTGACGATTATAGAACCTGCATAACCATCGATAAACAAGGTTTTATTGTGTAACAAATTGGGCACAATAGAGCTTACCCCCATCACCGCAGGGATACCCATCGCACGAGCTAAAATCGCCGCATGCGAGTTTTGTGACCCTCGGATCGTAATGATCCCTTTAAGGCGTTCTTTCGGGAATTCCGCTAGTAACGTCGGGCTGAGTTCTTCAGCAACCACAATCACATCGTCCTGTGGGATCGCAGTGTATGTATCGTCAAACATAATGTGTTTGAGAATGCGATTAGACAAATCCACAATATCTACTGCGCGTTCTTGCATGTATGGGTCGTCCATTGCTTTGAATCGACCGGCATAATCTTGAATCACCAGTTTTAAAGCAGTTGCAGCATCCCAGCCGTCTTTAATTTGTGCTTCAACTTCGCGCCCAAGAGAGTTGGCATCTAATAATTGGTCATACAACACAAATATTGCTTTGACGTCTTCTGGTAAGCTATCGTCCAGATTCGATGAAAGTTGTGCAACCTCAATGCGAGTCGCCTCAACGGCTTGCCGATATAAAACGATCTGCTCCGAGATATCACTTGCTTTGCGATGAATGACTTTATCAATGTCTGCGCTTAATACCGGTACATAACCACGCCCAAGGCCAAGTCCTGTCGAACCAGGTACACCATTGATCACTTGCGCAACCGTTGGCGTTGCATTGGCCTCTGAGAACATTAACTCGCCAAACGTATTTGCGTGGGCAATCGCTAATGCTAGTTGCGTTGCTAGAGTCACCAAAAAGGCTTCTTCATCTGCACTAAACCGTCGTTGTTCACCTTGTTGCATGGTCAAGATGCCCAATACGCGACGTTGATGGATAATTGGGACGCCTAAAAACGCATTGTAGTTTTCTTCCTTTACCTCGGGATAGTGTTTAAACCGCGGATGATGATGTGCATCGTCGATATTTAGCGGTTCTTCACGCTGACCTACCAATCCTATCAAGCCTTCAGAAAAACCAATACAGACCGTACCAATCGCATCGGGAGAAAGTCCATCCGTTGCCGTTAGAACATGATGTTGTGCGTCATAATTAGAAAGGTATACAGAACAAGAATCAACCTGCATTGTGGCTTTAATCGTACTCACCAAATACTGCAATGCCCGTTCAATCTCTGGGATTCGATTCACTTCTTGGACAATACGCTGCAGCGTGGTAAGCATGTTCATGAATGCGTAGTTCCAGCTTGACGTTGTTTTCTGCGTTTGTGGCGAGGACGACGCCCTGGTTGTTGCGAACGCGTCAGCCCTTGAATCCAGGGTAATAGCTCTTTTAATGCTCGACGATAGACTTCCCGTTTGAACGAGACAACGTTGCGAATGGGATACCAATAACTGACCCAACGCCAACCGTCAAATTCAGGATGCCCTGAATGCAACACATCAACGCTATCTTCAGGACAGGTTAAACGCAGTAGGTACCACTTTTGTTTTTGTCCGATGCATACAGGTTGTGAGCCTGTACGAATAAAACGTTTTGGTAGTTTATAACGGATCCAATTTCGGGTTACGCCAAGAATCTCAATATCACTTGGCGCAAGCCCAACTTCCTCTTGCAATTCGCGGTACATTGCCTGCTCAGGGGTCTCCCCATCATCAATTCCCCCTTGGGGAAATTGCCAAGTGTGTTGGCCTATGCGTTTAGCCCAAAAAACTTGCCCTTGTTGGTTGCAGATAATGATACCGACGTTGGCTCTGTAGCCTTCAGTATCAATCACTTGAATACCAATTCAAATTAATCTTATATATAATGTCATTTTTCCACAAACTGTTAACATTTCCTAGCGTTAAGTGAATATTATTTTGCATCCTCCTTCGACCCCCCCACCAGACATAACATCCCTATTGACTAGAGCTGAGTCGATTGCAGGACTGTCTTTAGGCGAGCTTAGTGAGTTAGCAAATATAAATGTGCCTGAGCATTTTCGGCAACACAAAGGCTTTACTGGGCAATTGATTGAATTATGGCTTGGGGCAACCGCAGGCTCAACTCCACAACAAGACTTTCCTGAGCTAGGAGTGGAACTCAAAACTGTTCCGGTAGACCGGTGTGGAAAAGTTTTAGAGACCACCTATGTCTGCTTTGCCCATACCAAAATCCCTTTTGGCACCACTTGGCAAAATAGCTCAGTCAGAAACAAACTCCAACGTGTATTGTTTGTACCTATTCTAGGCGAGCGAAGTATTGCACCGCGAGAACGCATCGTCGGCATGCCAAAACTGTGGCGCCCTAACACTCAGCAAGAACGAGTTTTGCAGCAAGACTGGGAAGAACTGTGTGAGATGATAAGCCTTGGCAATATTGAAAAAATCAACGCCAAACGAGGCGTTGCGCTGCATATTCGACCTAAAGCAGCCGATGGGAAAGCCCTAACTCAAGCAACCGGTAGCAAAGGAGAGTCAATTTTGACTCGACCACGAGGCTTTTATTTGCGAAGATCATTTACTCAGTCTATATTTGAGTGCTAACATTAGAAAAAAAATTTCCACTGTTTTGAGTGGTAATCCAATTTTATATAAAGGGCTCTGCATTACCTGTGTTTACGTTTACAAACCAAGACAATCAGCCAATTATGATCCAGAAACACATCTTCGATGATTTGTTTCAGCTTAACCCTTTTCATAATAAACCTACTCTTATTAAAAGTTACGATGGCAATGGTGTCTTTGCCAATAAAGACTGCTTCTTGTGGATAGCCGAGAACAATATACCAGTGCAAATGCAGTGTGATGACTTCCACATCATGCGTGAAGCTGGTTGGCAGTTATTTTTTAATGTCAGTTTTTACCAAGTAGGGACGACGTTGTTTTTTACCCGCAAGCCCAACAAAATGATTATCAACTCATTAATCTCAATTAACCCCAACTTTCAAACATTTGACTTTCGTCACCTGACGCACTTTAAACAACTCAAAAATTCAGTCAGGCATAGAGTCAACGATTATTTGCCGTTGATGTTTCCATTAAAGTTCAGTTCTACTGATATTATTTCTTATTATTACGCAAAACCTTCTGAAATCGTCTATTGTTAAAGCAGTGGATTGATTAAATACCCGAACATTATGTTTACGTTTATCACTCAGGAAAATCGTCCCGTATTTATTGGCCATCCGATTCGATCCGGTCTTTATTTATTGCATCCATTCAATCCAAAACCGACTCATATCGATATTTATCACGGTGATGGGATGTTGGCGAGTCATGATTGTTTTATCTGGACAGCAGAGCATAACATTCCGACCGAGTGCCAAAGCTCTGATAAATTATTAATGCGAGAAGCAGGCTGGCAGTTGTTTTTTAACACTCAGTTTTACCAAGTTGAACGTCGTATTTATTTTGTGCGACGACCAAACTCGGTAATAATCAATACGCTTCAGCATTTGCACAGTGCGTTTAACAAATTCAGTTTTCATCAGATCGAACATTTTGACCAGATAATCAATGCTTATACACACAAGTTGACTGACTACATTCCTTTGACTTATCCAATTAAACTTACTCAGAATCATATCATATCGTATTACCAAGCCAGCCCTTCAAAGTTTGTATATTGCTAAACCTTCTAAACTTAATTACTGCTGATCACCAATAGATATCAGCACTGATCGCAACTTGACGAGTCATTTCCATTACATTTAACAATGCTTTGATTTTGTCTTTTGTCCATTGTTGTAGTTCATGTTGTTCATCGAGATCAATCTCCAACAAAATCTCATCGAGTAACACCAGAGCATTAAGTTCTTCTAAACCTAGTGCAAGATCTAACCAAGGAGCGCGAAATTGTTCTCGTTCTTCGTCAAACAAGCCCGCCAGCATAAAGCCATTGCGCAATATTTGACGTAACATAGCTTCTGTAGAGAGATATTGTGTGACTGTCATAGCGCGCTTGGGCATCGCTTGCAGAATAGTTTGCCAACCCTGTGAAAGCCAGCCATGAGCGTGTTCGGTAACGGGAGCGTCATAAGCTTTTGCAACGCTTCGCCATGGTTTTAATAACATGAGCTCCGCCGTTGTTAATTGCAAAATAGACGATTGTTGAGAAAAGATGATTTCTTGGGGAGCTTGTGTGTTTAAAATACCCTCTTTGCGACCTTGTAAGTACCCCATCAAGCCTTGTTCTTTATTGATGCGTTTGCTGAAAGGTCCTTTACGAGAACGCAAGTATCGAATGGCATGAATCTCATCTTCCCAATCTAATTGCTGTGAAAACTTGATCAGTTGCTTATGCAGGTTCAACAACTCGCGACACTGTAATACAGGTAAATATAATGACAAAGCTTGTAATAGCAGACGTATTCCCTTGACCACTTCAGTCAGTGCCTGTAACTTAAAGGACTCCATATAAACACTTTGGTTATATTGCCAGTGGCTTAACGCAGCATTTACCGCGGCAATAAATGCTTCTTCAGTAGTTGCATGGCGAGATAGTGGGAGTACATAAGGTAAATGTTTTACTTTAAACTCTTTGCCATTCGCTAGAGCATAGCCGAACGCAGCCTTGGTCAGAACATTTACCCTAACCGGAATGTGTTTGGCAATTATTTTGGCAAAGGCAAATAGTTGTTCTGGTTGTCCTTTGACAAGCTCTAACTCAATTTCATTGATTGCGCGGTTGGCCTTATCTGTTGCGATATCCCCCACATCAAACACCACCTCAAACACGTTACCGCTTGCATCAGCTAAGGTAAACGTTGTGCGATGGAAGTGAGTCGTAAAAATAGGTACCAACGCATCTTGAACGGTATTGATATGAAAATCACTCGGCCAAATTTCTTCTGGAAATAACCGAATATCGACATTTGCTGTGGCAAGTGGCACATTATATTCGGGACGTCGATGCAAACCACCAACGACAGCCCCTTTTTGTTTTAAAGTCTGCTCATGAACGTCATTAATACTGCGCACTCTCAGCCCCATCCGGTGCTGTCTCAGTAACTGTTCAGGCGTATCAAAATACTGATTTTTGAGCGTTGCCGAAACCTTCTCTACCGTACCTGAAAATTGAGGCAGTATTATTTCTTGGAAAACACTTAATGCATCGTGCTGAGTAATGAGCTTAAGCTCGACTTCCAAAGGTTTTGTCTGCGGTTGATTAACGTCCATTAATACCCTAACTAGTCATCGCTATCGACCAATGTCATTAACAAGGTGTTGCCTCCAGATGCAGTGGTATCGATACTGATGGTTTTTTCTGTGACTGTGCGTTGCAGTAGAGTATCATTATATTCAGCCGTGATCACGGGTAAAATTGCTCCTTCACGCGCTGCCAGCATAGAGCTTATCACGCCGCTACGCATGGATTGGCTATCAATGATAACCCCTGCTAACCTCGCGTCTTTCAATAAAGCCTGCACATGATGTAATCTTGCAATTTGAAATATATCTGATGATCTTCCTGTTTTCGCTAATTTTTGCGCAAAAGCCTGTGCCGGAGCATAAAACTCATCCGAAACGACCGAGATTACCATATTACCCGTGCCTAATGCTGTGACCAAAGACAAAGCCCAGTATTCAAATGACACTTCCTTATCGGCCAAACAGACCAAGATACCTCGCGGTTCATACTGCAAAACATTGCGCTCACCTGTAGGACCAGGTAACACCCTAGGGGTCTTCAAATGCTTTTCAATGTCCATTAATTGTTGACGACACACCCCCAGTGTTCTTTCAAGGTCATCGGCAAAGTTGAGTAACATAGGTACGTCATCTAATTGAGCCAACATCTGGCGCAATACCGAAGTGCGCTGCATAACAGATAATCCTCTCCAAGCAGAAAATTGTGCTTCTGATGCAGTCAACATAGCATTGACTTCGTCCTGTGAATTCTGAGTCGATTGTAACAATTCATCGTGATGACTAACTGCAGCGCCAACTTTAGGCGTTGCTTTTTCACATAACAAACGGGGTAAATAATTCGGTCCACCCGCTTTTGGCCCCGTACCAGAAAGGCCGCGTCCACCAAAAGGTTGTACTCCCACCACAGCGCCGATCATATTGCGATTAATATAGACATTACCGGCGCGAGATGCACGTGACAAGGCTTCTGCCCGAAATTCAAGACGAGAATGGATCCCCATTGTCAAACCAAAGCCGGTTGCATTAATTTGCTCCACGACCGCGTCTATCTCATCGCCTTTAAAGCGAATCACATGGACACAGGGCCCAAACACCTCACCTTCGAGTCGAGAAATAGAATCGATTTCATAGAGTCTTGGCGCCCAAAAGTAGCCTTCTAGTTCATTATCAATCTCGCATTGATAATGGCATTGAGCATGTCCTTGGCCAATTAAGTCGCTCATGTAATGTGCGTGTTGTTCCAAGTTTCGCAATGCTTTGGCATCAATAACAGGCCCTATATCGGTCGCTAAATTGGAAGGCAAACCGATATTTAGCTCTCGCATAGCCCCACTGATCATAGTAATGACCTTATCGGCAATGTCTTCTTGCACGTATAAGACTCGCAGTGCGGAACAACGTTGCCCGGCACTTTGAAAACCGGAAGTAATTACATCATCAACCACCTGCTCAGGGAGAGCCGTTGAATCGACAATCATACAATTTTGGCCGCCTGTTTCTGCAATCAGTGGCACTTGCTCATGCTTGCGCTGAGCTAGAGTTTGGGATATTCGAGTGCCTGTTTGCGTTGAGCCAGTGAACATTACAGCATTGATTCGTTCATCTGGAAGTAAACACTCACCAACTGGATTGCCATCAGAAAAAATTAACTGACACACATCTAAAGGGATCCCGACTTGTGTCATCAACTCTCTTGTAAAATGCGCAATGAGACTGGTTTGTTCTGCGGGTTTCGCCAATACCGTATTACCAGTGACCAAGGCTGCCACCACTTGACCCAAAAATATCGCCAACGGAAAGTTCCATGGACTAATACATAAAACAACGCCTCGTGGTGATAAACGTGGATCTTTTGCAAGTTTTTGAGCTTCGACCGCATAATAACGACAAAAATCTACGGCTTCGCGGATCTCGTCGATACTGTCTTGCAACACTTTACCCGCTTCTTGCATACACAATCCGATCAACTCGGCTTGATGGATTTCTAGTGCATCTGCCAGTTGATTAATGTATTTAGCTCGCTCCTTTGCGCTGATTGAAGACCATACTAACTGTACTTGTTGGGCTTTAGTTAATTTGTCCAACATTGCGTCTTGGTTGTCTTTTGGAAGCACTGCAATGACGTCATTTGGCCGAGCTGGGTTATATATGACAAGTTGATCATCTGACTGATATGGCTTTTGCGATAAATCCAGGGGTAGGTAAGTAGCCACAAACTGATTAATTTTTTCTACTAATGGCTCGATTCCCTGCTGGTCAAAAATATCAAGACCTTTTGAGTTCTTGCGATCTTGGAACATTTGGGTGGGCAGAGGTATTTGTGTATTGGCAATCTGAGCCAGTCTTGTTGTACGCTCCACAGGATCCATTAACAACGACTCAACGGGTAAGTCAGGATCAACAATAGCATTTACAAATGAGGAATTCGCACCATTTTCTAACAATCGTCTTACCAAGTAAGCCAACAAGTCTTCATGCTGTCCGACGGGTGCGTAAACTCGACATTGAATTTTTTCTTCTGAAACCACCTGGTCATATAGTGAATCACCCATGCCATGTAAACACTGAAACTCAAAATCATCTTTGCAACCGCCTGACGCTTCGATGATGACCGATGCGGTATACGCATTATGCGTGGCAAATTGGGGGAAAATCGTATCGCGATGCGCCAGCAGTTTATTAGCGCACGCATGATAAGATACATCGGTAGAAGATTTACGGGTAAAGACCGGATAATGGGCAACACCGAGTTGTTGTGAATGCTTAATTTCCGAATCCCAGTAGGCCCCTTTCACCAGACGAACCATTAACTTGCGCCCGACCGATTGACTTAGCTCGCACAAATAATCAATGACATGAATCGCTCTGGTTTGATACGCTTGAACGGCCAGACCAAAACCACACCATGGCGCGAGTTCAGGATCACTGTACACTTGCCCAATAATGTCTAACGAAATATCCAGTCGCTCTGATTCTTCGGCATCTACTGTCAAACTAATATCGTACTGTTTGGCGAGAACACATAGCGACTTTAATCTATGCGGTAACTCCGACATAACTCGATCGTAATGCGTCCATTCATAGCGAGGGTGGATCGCAGATAACTTGACTGAAATTCCGGGGGATTTGATTGGCCCTTTGCCCTCTGCCGCTTTACCGATAACATGAATCGCATCGACGTAATTTTGATAATAGCGATCGGCATCATGCTGCGTCCGAGCACCTTCGCCAAGCATGTCGTAAGAATATGCATAACCCGCTGATTCTTTAGTACGAGCTCGTTTAACTGCTTCGTTTATTGTCTCCCCCATTACAAACTGCTTACCCATGACTTTCATCGCAATATTCATGGATTTACGTATTACTGGTTCACCAAGACGGCCGAGGGTTTTTTTCAATACTCCAAACTCAGCTGCGCGTTTTTCATCAGCGTACTCAACTAAGTTACCAGTAAACAATAACCCCCAAGCTGAGGCATTTACAAACAGCGAATCGCTATTACCTAGATGCGGTGTCCATTCGCCTCGTGCCAATTTATCTCGAATTAAATCGTCCTGGGTTTTGGTATCGGGAATGCGCAATAAGGCTTCCGCCAAACGCATTAACGCAATGCCTTCTGCTGTGGAGAGCGAAAATTCATTAAGCAACGCATCGACTCCTCGGTGTCCCTGTTGTGCTTGACGAATGTGCAACACCATCTTACGGGCACGCTCCCATGCTCGAGTGCGCTGGGTTAACGGGATTTCTGCCCGAGGCAAAATACTTGCCATTGCCTGAGCTTCGTCGATGCGATAGTGTTGTCGAATCGTTTGACGCAAAAAAGAATGTGCGGAATCAGGGAGAGATAACAACATGCATTGCCCCTTAAAAGATTTCTGTCTTATATTATTATTAGCAATGCAAATTTACGCTTTTTTAGTGATTTTGACTAGTTATCATGCGTAAATTAAATTAGTGTATTGGATTACTTTTTTTAATCTATTTATTGTGGATGCAAGTACAGTCTTGGCACTCGTTCTGAAACACGCGTAACACACTCATAATTGATGGTTCCAATGGCGTTGGCAAACTGCTCGACAGGGTACTTGTTCCCCCATAGCTCTACCCAATCCCCAATATTTACTGAAGCATCCGTGACATCAATTGTGATCATATCCATTGATACTTGGCCAACCACTGGGCAAGTCACCCCATTGAGCATCACATGCGCACAATTACTAGCATGGCGTGGATATCCATCGGCGTATCCAATTGCAACCGTCGCAATCAAACAATCACGTTCTGCACGCCAGCTTTGCCCGTATCCAACACTACTGCCTTGCTTGACTTGTCGTAAGGCAATCACTGGGGCTTGCAAAGTCATAACGGGGCGCAAATCCAATCGAACAATGTCTTCAACCTGATTACTGGGCGCACAACCGTACAAACTGATCCCAACACGTGCATATTGTTGTTGCTCAATACTTTGACCCAGTTGGTATATATGCCCTGCAGAATTACTGATGCTCACTGGACAATTAAACTTCTGCTGAATTCGAGTGAATCGCGCTAGTTGTTGTTGAGAGAATGGATCATTGGGCGTATCCGCGCACGCAAAATGCGTCGCCAATACGATGTTATTTTTGATGCCCTGCAAGCTCGCTTGTGATAACACTGGTTCCAATTCTTCGGGGCTAAGTCCTAAACGATGCATACCAGTGTCTAGTTTGCACCAAATGGGCACACTCGGCTCACTGTTTTTGGGTAACCACATAAATTGCTCTGGTGTATGCAGCATCGGCCAGCAATTATGCGCGAGCATCCACTCAAGCTCGTCTTTAGCCATTGGTCCCTCTAGCACCAAGATTGGCTGACGAATGCCACGTGTTCTCAACAATACTGCTTCATCAATAAATGCAACTGCCAAAACCTCTACGCCTGAATGAGTGAGTTCCTGCGCAATGACCTCGATACCGTGTCCATACGCGTTGGCTTTGACCACACCAATCAGCGTTGCCTGGCCATTATCCAAAAGCTTAATATTGTGCCGTAAGGCGGCCAAGTCGATCTCGGCGAAGGTTTTGCGTTGCAACTTTCAGTCCTTTCACGTGATGCTGAAAAATATTCAATCCGTTCAATCACATCAATATGTCTGAATACTAATGGCTCGATATTCTGATATTTTTAACTATATTGCGATTCTAGTCATATCAGGTTAGTGGGTCAATCGTTCTCATGTTGCCGCTCGACTCTTCATGGCTGCGTTTGCTCTGTCTATGCTTATTTTTACCAACATTGAGCCTGCCAGTGTACTGCTGTCCATCTTTCTGATAACAGCGTATGTGGTATTGTATTGACTGTTTGGCGGTAACTAGGATTTACATGGCAATTGTGTCTCGGTACACTCGTTAGTACACTGATCTGTTTATCTGGAAAATCACAAGTATGACCCAGCCTAGTGCGTCACAAGATGAACTCAATGCTATTTTATCTGAATCCCGTCATCCTGATTCAATGAAATTAGATACTTTAAGCACGAGCGAGATATTGACACTCATTAACCGAGAAGACCAAAGGGTGGCCTCTACAATTTGTTCTGTCATACCCCAAATCACTCACGCTGTGGATGCAATCGTCATTAGGCTCAAGCAAGGAGGGCGTTTGTTATATTGTGGCGCGGGTACCTCTGGCAGGATGGGGATCATTGACGCGGTGGAATGCCGCCCGACATTCAGTGTGCCAGATACCATGATTCAGGCCTGCATTGCTGGAGGGGAAAGAGCATTTATTAAAGCCGCAGAAGGTGCTGAAGATGATCCCAATCTCGCTATACAAGACTTAGCGGATAAGCACATCACTGAAAAGGATTGTGTGGTTTCTATCGCCGCCTCTGGGCGCACGCCTTACGCGGTTGGCGCATTGCAATATGCCAATCAAAAGCAAGCACTTACTATTTCGATAAGCAACAATCCTAATGGCATCATCAACTCGCTTGCCCAACATGTTATATGTGCACCAGTTGGGTCTGAGGTCGTCACTGGATCGACTCGGATGAAAGCCGGTACCTCACAAAAGATGATTTTGAATATGATCAGTACCACTGTCATGGTCAAGCTGGGTAAGGTATATCAAAATCTCATGGTGGATGTTAATGCGAGCAATGCCAAACTCGTTGCTCGTGCCAAACGCATTGTAATGCAAGCCACTCAATGCAGTGAAGATGTGGCCAGTGCGGCACTTATCGCAGCCGATCACAGTGCTAAATTGGCCATTTTGATGGTGCATTCAGGATTAGAGAGCACGACGGCACGCAGATTACTGGATGAGCATCATGGTTTTTTGCGCGCCGCACTTGAATCCCCCACCAATGTAGGGAAGGATTAGGCCATGTTCATGCATTGTGTGCGACTCTTTATTTGGAGTTGCGCCTATTGGGTTTACTCTCATGTTGCTGTGGCTCAAGTCGGCCAGGATCAACTTGGTGCAGCACAAGTTAGTGAGTACCTACACCTTTTAAAAAATAAAAATGTCGGGCTCGTTGTAAATCAAACTGCAACCGTTGGTGATCAACACTTAGTTGATATTTTATTAGAGAAAGGGGTCGATGTCCGTACGGTTTTTGCTCCTGAACATGGGTTTCGGGGGAATAAAGGTGCGGGAGAAACCGTCCTAGACGGAGTGGATCCATCGACCCGATTACCTATCGTGTCGCTGTATGGTAAACAAAAAAAGCCAAGTGCAGCCATGCTAGAAGGCATCGACGTTATTATCTTTGATATCCAAGATGTCGGAGTGCGATTCTATACCTATATTTCCACGATGCATTATGTGATGGAAGCCGCAGCGGAGTTTGGTATCCCCATGATCATTCTCGACCGGCCCAACCCTAATATTGCGCACATTGCAGGGCCTATCCTTGATCTTGAACTGCAATCCTTTGTCGGCATGCACCCAATACCGGTTTTACATGGGTTAACTGTGGGGGAACTAGCCTTAATGATTAAAGGAGAACGTTGGATTGCCAATGCCGAATCCTTGTCTCTAACGGTTGTGCCTGTCGCGCATTACAGTGCAGCGGATACGTATGAGTTACCGATCCCCCCGAGCCCTAACTTACCCAATGCTGCGGCAATTCAGTTTTATGCGTCCTTATGTTTGCTGGAGCCAACCACATTCAGTATCGGCAGAGGTACTCCATTTCCTTTCCAAATGATTGGGCATCCTCGTATAATACTTTCGGGCAACACCGTTTCAATTACGCCAATATCGACTCCATACGCCGCACCATATCCCAAATGGCAAGACCAAGCTATTCACGCAATGTTGATTAAACAAACGAACCCATTATTGAGCGGCTTTGATGTCAGTCTGATTCAACATGCCTTTACGCAAAGTAAGCTACACAATGACGCTTTTTTTACCTCGACGGATTTTTTTGACAAGCTTGCTGGTACGTCGGAGTTACGCATGGCTCTTGGCAATCGAGACAAACTAAAGGCGCTTGAACAAAAGTGGCAAACAGAGTTGAAAGCGTATAAGGTTAAAGCAAAAAAATATTTTCTTTATGCAAGGGATGCTTCACCCTAATACTTGATTGCATAGTCATTTTATGTGGAAAACAATCACAGCGTGTTTGTACAGAACGGTACAGTGCTCAATCCACCGGAATCGTTCCAGTTGGCATAAGCCCATGCGTCAATATTTGACTCAACGATTTGAATGACGGACTGGTGAATGTCGTTTCGTCGACCCGGTAATCATAGAGTAAAAACGTCGCTAAAGGTTGCGTCTGTGCCGTCAGTTGGCGCACAACATAAGGTGCTCTGAGTCCAACGAGAATGGTTCTATTTGCAAGCTCCTGATTTGTCAATAGTGAGGTCATATAGAGCAGCACATCGGTTGCCGATGCTCGTTGAGCTGTGCGTTGACGCAATGCGACAACATCGTCCATGCCGCCCATTTCTACTGCTGATATTGCTGGTGATAACTCGCCTAAAATAACATAGTGATATTTGTCTAAGTCTCGTGTAACTGGTAAAGGTGCGTCCAACAATGTCGAAATACATTCGAGATTGACAATGCCTTGATCATACAGCGCTTTTCTTAAACCAGCACACCGCAAATCATCGGGCATTACCGCGAACACACTATCATCGGGTTTTAGGGTGACGGCTTGCGAACCAGGCAACGCCGTAAGGCTAGCCATAGCGAGGTTGTCCACTAACGTATCGATTCCCTTTTCAGATATTTGCTGCGTAATCGCTGAATGCTTATTCCGTAGCATGCTGATTTTTTGTGTCGCAATACGGCTCAAAGACGCTTGCCATGATGTCTCTTGCATCCGCTCGCTCAGTGCTTGTTGAGCTGCACGAAACCAACTATCGAAGGCAACGATGTCATCTGGGGTACGGATTGCAAACGGCATTAGCGCAATATCAGTGCCAGCGGCAAACGTATTCAAAAGTGCTTCCTCTGAAGTAAAGTGATCCGCAATACCTGCCATATCCAATGCATCAGAAATGACAATCCCATCAAAATCCAATTGCTCTCGCAACACATCATGAAGAATTTTTCGGGAAAAAGTGGCCGGCACAATGATAGACGTACCATCCACCGTACTCAATTTCGTATCATCCAAGTTAGGAAATTGTATATGTGCAGTCATCACAAATGCAGGTTGTGCGTCTTTGATGACCTGCGCAAAGGGCGCAATATCCTGTTGCATGATTTGTAACAAAGAATGCGTCACCTGAGGCAAACCCGTATGACTGTCAACTTGAGTATCACCGTGACCGGGAAAGTGCTTAACTGCGCTCAAAATCCCATTGTCTTGATACGTTTTAACCATACTGCTACCAAGTGCAGCCACCGTTTCTGGGTCACTGCCGAAAGCTCTGACATTAATCACTGGATTTTCCGGGTTGCTATTCACATCTAACACCGGCGCAAAGTTGACATTAATCCCGTGACTGAGCAATTTTTGAGCCTGAACCTTTGCAACGGCACGGGCAAAATTATCCTGACTGCCGGCATAAGTCGCGCCAAGTGCCATACTTCCAGAGAAAGCCGGTAAAATATGTTGCGGTAAACGTGCTACTCGACCGCCTTCTTGATCCACAGCGATGAATAACGGCGGAGCCTCAATGTCTGACATACTCAACTGCAAATCTTGGGTCAACTTGATTAACTGTTGAGACGTGTGGATATTTTCTGCAAACAAAATCACCCCGCCAATTTGATATTTTTGTAACCATTCACGTAATTCTAATGGTAATTCCGTAACGGGTTCTCGACATTCGACACTTGTGCCATCTTGACAAAAATACCGAATATCGAGCATGAGTTTTTGGCCTAGGCGAGGATCGGCTTGAACCGAAAAAAACAACAATGTTATCGCGACATATAAACAATGCAGAAGTCTGTATACGCCATGTGGTAGCATCATTAACACTCCCTAAGTCCATAAAAAACATTTTGTAAAATTACATTTGATACCCTATTTTATATCCAGCTGTACCCATTTTGCACAACAACTTTTTTATTTTATCGAAATAACAACAAGAGAGTATTAGTCGCTGGTGTGATTTTTTGGTTCATGTCAAAACACAGTTACCTTATGTGGTATTTGGTGGTATCTTAAGTTTTATTGCATTTTTGATCAGCGAATTGCTGATGACATGATGATTAATTAGGAATTGGCTATGAAAAAAATAATATTGTGCCTCGCTCTCGTATTCACCTTACCGGTTTCGGCTAACTCTCAGATGGCAATTGCCGCTCCAGACAGCTATAGCTCAGATGTGGGCATGGCCATTATGGAGAGAGGGGGTAATGCTATCGATGCGGCAATTGCAGTACAGTTCGCGCTGGCTGTGACCTTGCCAGAGGCTGGAAATATTGGCGGTGGCGGGTTCATGTTGATTCACACACCGGAAGGAAATGATTTTATTGATTATCGTGAGATGGCACCGGCTAGGGCGCATCGTGATATGTACCTAGATGAAGAAGGTAATCCTCGGCGCCTACAAAGTCTCTATGATAGCCTTGCCTCCGGTGTCCCTGGAACCGTCGCAGGCATGTGGCTAGCCCACCAGCGCCATGGCTCATTGCCGTGGGCAGAGCTTGTCGAGCCTGCTGTACGCCTTGCAGAAGATGGCTTTGTCGTGCACCCCAAACTCGCTCGTAATGTCGCACGTTTCATGGAACGCATGGCAAAGCACGAATTAGATTTGAATTTCCCAGAGTATTTTGGGCATGTTGAAGCAGGTGAAAAATTTGTTCAACCCGAATTAGCACTCACGCTAAAACGCATTCGTGACTTGGGACCTGATGGTTTTTATAAAGGTAAGACCGCCAAAATAATTGCTGAATTTATGCGCAAAAACAATGGATTAATTACTGAAGCAGATCTCGCAAACTACGTGGCAGTTGCTCGTGAACCAATTCAAACCCAATGGCGTGAGTATACATTATTGAGTGCACCGCCACCGAGTTCTGGGGGTATCGCAGTGACTCAATGGCTCAAAATGTACGATGTCCTCGCCCCGCGAATTTATAATGATGAAGGTAAATCCACCCCTTTGTATCCGCATAATTCAGCGCCATATGTGCATTTACTGGCCGAAATTGGTAAACGCGTATTTGCCGACCGAGCCGAATATTTAGGCGATCCAGATTTTTTTGATGTCCCCGTTGCAGAGTTGATTAAGGATGAATACATTGCGATGCGCGCCAGTGGCGTCAAGCGCAATGGCATTTCGGATACCGAAAAAATGAAGCCTGGATTGCCCGAAAGTGAAGATACAACACACTTCTCTATCATTGATGCGCAAGGCAATGCTGTTTCAAATACCACGACGATTAACTTAGGTTTTGGGAGTGGTATAGTGGTGGAAGGCGCTGGATTTTTGTTAAATAACGAAATGGATGATTTTAGCGTCAAACCAGGAGTGCCCAATTTCTTTGGTGCTGTAGGTGGTGAGGCTAATGCAATTGCACCTAAAAAGCGCATGCTTTCCTCCATGACGCCATCGATTGTATTGGATGTCAATGATGCAGTGAAGGTGGTCACTGGTTCACCTGGCGGTACAACGATTATCAGCTCAGTCTATCAATCGATTTTGCATGTTTTGGAATACAAAATGAGTGCGCAAGAAGCGGTTGATGTGCCTCGTTTTCACCATCAGCTGTTACCCAAAGACGACATTCGTCATCACCAAGGCATGGCCGAAGAAACCTTAGAAGCACTTAAACAGATGGGTTACAACGTCCGAGAAAGTCGCTTTGGTGATATTCATTTGTTGGCAGTAACGGATGACGGCATCGATGCAGCATCAGAGACCAATGGCCGGGGTAAAGCGCAAGTGAAACCAGGCCCACAATAAGCAGTCTTTAATCTGTAAATATGAAGTATGGCAGTTATTCGTCTGTGGCGAATAACTGTCCCATGTCAGCAAACGCTTTAAACTCCAATGCATTACCAAATGGATCGGTAAAAAACATGGTATGTTGCTCGCCTACTTGACCAGCGAATCGGGTATAAGGCTCGAGCACAAAATCCACTTTGCCACGCACCTTTTCACATAACGCATACCATTGCTCGACAGTGAGCACTACACCAAAGTGCGGTACTGGTACTGCATGACTGTCTACGCTGTTGTACTGAGGAGAAGATGGCATCTGTGCAACACAATGTGTCACGACCTGATGCCCAAAGAAGTTCCAATCAATCCATTGCTCGCTACTGCGCCCCATATCACAACCAAGAAGCTCACCATAAAACTGGCGAGCGTGCTCTAAGTCAATGACGGGTATCGCAAGATGAAATGGCTGAACCATGACGGTTATAATACCAAACGAAGATTATGCGTCGTATGGGTCGCGCAAAACAATGGTTTCAACGCGATCAGGACCGGTTGATACGATATCAATGGGTACTTCACACAGCTCTTCTAAACGTTTGATATAGTTACGAGCAGCTTGAGGTAGCTCTTCAAACACTTTTACCCCAAACGTATTTTCTGACCAACCTGGCATTTCTTCATAAACCGGTTCAATCAATTCATAACCGTCAGCGGCCATTGGTGGGACATTTGACACATTGCCGTCTTTGTCTTTATAGCCAACACAGATAGACAAAGTTTCTAAGCCATCTAATACGTCTAATTTGGTTAAACACAGCCCAGTGATTGAGTTGATTTGTACGGCACGACGCATGACAACGGCATCAAACCAACCGGTACGGCGTTTACGGCCTGTTGTCGCACCAAACTCATGCCCTTTAACACCTAAGTGTTGACCGACATTGCAATCGAGTTCGGTTGGGAACGGGCCAGAGCCAACACGTGTGGTATAGGCTTTGACAATCCCTAACACATAATCAAGATTAAGAGGGCCAAAACCAGCACCGGTAGCCACACCGCCAACAGTAGTATTAGAAGAAGTTACGTATGGATACGTGCCGTGGTCGATATCAAGTAACGTACCTTGGGCGCCTTCAAACATAATCTCTAAACCTTGCTTGTTCGCGTTATCTAACAGCTCAGTCACGTCGACAATCATTGGCTTGAAGATCTTGGCAAACTCCATCGCTTGCGTATAAACCGTATCAAAGTCAACTGGATCAACTTTGTAATATTCAGTCAACATGAAGTTGTGATAGGTCAGGATGTCTTTCAGTTTGACCGCAAAATCTTCGGCATTGAACAAATCACCTACACGTAAACCACGACGTGAAACTTTGTCTTCATAGGCTGGGCCAATGCCACGACCAGTCGTCCCAATGGCTTTTGCACCGCGAGCAATCTCACGAGCTTGATCTAAGGCAATGTGATACGGCAATATCAGTGGACACGCTTCAGAGATCTTCAATCGCTCAGCAACTGGCACTCCGCGCTCATTCAGCATTTGCATTTCAGTTAACAACGCCTCTGGACTCAATACGACGCCATTACCAATTACACAAGTGACGTTATCGCGCAAAATACCCGATGGGATCAAATGTAAAACGGTTTTCTCACCGTCGATCACTAAGGTATGCCCCGCATTGTGGCCACCTTGATAACGCACCACATACGTTGCACGCTCTGTTAATAAATCAACGATTTTACCTTTACCCTCATCACCCCATTGGGTTCCGAGCACGACGACGTTCTTTGCCATAACTCAATACTGTTTACTGTGTGTAAAAAAATAGGCGTGGATTTTACCACATTCGGGACAAAATTCACGCCTAAGTTCAGTAGATTGTTATGACTTTTTGGTCTAATACAGCAGGCTGTACATTTTACGACGGTACTCTGACTTTAACGGCTCTCCATCAGGCAAGGCATTTACCATGTCTAAAAAGGTTTTTTTGCCATCGCCAAAATTCATATCGCACTGGACGACACTGAACAGTAAAGCTAATGCTTCAGCTGATTGATGGGCAGAATGCAGTTGCACAGCTAAATCAATTTTGAGCTGAAGATCATTTGGTGACGCCTCGACCGCAGCTTGCAACGCTTTAATTTCGGGTGACTCGGCTGCTTGTTCGGCGAGTTCTATTTTACCCTGTAAAACTTGATAATAGTTGTCTTGGTCAACCAAACCGACTGGCTCCAACAGCGTTTTCGCCAATTCAACTTGCCCCGTTTCAATGCAACAGTCCGCATAAACGAAACGCGCTCGTACATTGGCTCCGTTTAATTCAAATGCTTGTTTCGCCAACGGCAAGGCTTGGCTATAGTCTGCCTCATGCACTAACTCAGCCACTTTTTGTAACAACTCATCTTCCGGCTTGGGCAGATGCTTTTCCAGTAATGCTTGTATACCGGCTTCATCTGACATGCCAGCAAATCCATCAACCGGTTGGCCATCTTTCACTAACATCACTGTAGGTAGGCTTTGAATACCGAATTGCATCGCAATCTGCTGTTCGCTTTGACAGTTGATTTGAGCATAGACTAAATGCGACTCATAGCCCTGTGTAGCCGTTGCTAAAAGCTGAGTCATTTGTACACACGCTTGATTTTCAGGCATGTAAAATTGCAACAAAATCCACTTTTCTTTACTGTCTTCTAAGATGACTTGTTGAAAATTCTCAAGGGTAATGGCCAGAGGGGTTTGCATAATAAAAATCCTAATTTCCTTTCCTATAATATTGGGGGCAATATTCCAAAACTCAAGTCTTGGCACAGAAATTCAGTATTGGTAATATGCTCAAAAAAACAACATTCAATGCCTATGAACGAAAAGACCTTTTCAAGCTTTAAAGAGTTCTACCCTTATTACCTTGCAGAACATCGCAACCCACAATGTCGCATGTTACATTTTATTGGCTCGACTGGAGTGCTGATATTGCTGTTATATGTCTTAATTACCCAACAATGGGTGTTAGCATGGGGCTTACCTTTGATCGGCTATGGTTGCGCATGGCTTGGTCACTTATTGTTTGAAAAAAACAAACCGGCGACCTTTAAACATCCTTGGTACAGTTTTTTGGGCGATTGGATTATGTATGGACAAATCTTGCAAGGTAAATTGTCCTTGTTTCGGTAACCTGACACCAGGCCTTAAACAGCTGATTCCTAAACATTTTCTACCTGGTTAAAGGTTTTTATCGGCTTCTTCTAAAATATAACGACCCACTTTGTGTTGCGTAGGAATAGTTGATGCGTTTTAAACAAAGCATTCGCAATGATTTGAACATGAATCGGGTCATCGTCTACCACCAAAATATTACTGTCTATCGGCATAATCCAGTACTTTTTACCAAATTATGATAAAAGTTTAGTTCGATGTCCCCAAAATGCCACTGCTCACAACTTATAACGAATTTTCCGCAAACTCCGCTAGTCGACTTCTTACAACGCCATCCAGCATTATCGTAGAGGAGCCAGAAAAATGTTTAAATTTTTCAACTAAATAGGTTAATCCGGATGTCACAGCGGACAGATAATTACTGTCGATTTGTGCTAAGTTACCACCAACAATCAATTTGGTGCCTTCGCCACAACGAGTGATGATTGTTTTGAGTTGTGAAGCAGTTAAGTTTTGCGATTCGTCCAAAATCACCCCCGAATTGATATAATACTATCATACCCTTAATAAACTTGAACAAAAAAGCTTTTACACACATACTCTAGCTAAGAATCAAAGGTGAACGAAAATGATACTTCGAAATACAACAAAAACTAAAATAATTAAAACATCAGTCAACTTTGGAAAAGGAATGTCTTTTCATCTCGATAAATCAGGGCAACCTATTAAGACTGAAAAAGGCATCAGAACTCACTCATATAGGCACGATAAAATAGAACCTAATTTTCCAGTGCTATATCACCCGACTCGCTTCACCGAATGCCAAGAAATGAACTTATTTTTAATGCACCGCTTTGAAGGTCATTTTGTAATCCCCCCGAAAAAAGAGAGCAGTTTTAACTAGAAAATTCCGCTACACTATTAGCAAAGGAGTTTTCGATGAGAAAGTCAAAATACAGCGATAGCCAGATCATGGCTATTTTGAAGCAAAACGAACAAGGTGTGTCTGTCCAAGATTTATGTCGTGAACATGGCATGAGCAGCGCCCAGTTTTATAACTGGCGTTCAAAGTTCGGTGGTATGGATACTTCGATGATGAAGCGACTCAAAGAGTTAGAAGCTGAGAACAAACGTCTCAAAAAAATGTACGCAGAAGAGCGTATCAAAGCCGATATTCGTCAGGAGATCATTGAGGGAAAGCTCTAGCGCCATCAAGACGACGTGAGGTGGCAAAGGAGTTGGTTAATACTCGTCGGTTT
>WKFN01000015.1:0-188996 GCA_014872805.1 Alteromonadaceae bacterium | reverse complement strand
TGATCGCTGCGGTTAATGTCGTTTTACCGTGGTCAACGTGGCCGATTGTACCTACGTTAACGTGCGGTTTCGTACGTTCAAACTTTTCTTTTGCCATTGCTAAGTTTCCTAATTTTTTGAAAAGCCCGACCACACAAGACCGGACCAAACCTGCTAATAAAAATTATTGACGAGATTCGATAATCGCCTGAGCAACATTCGATGCCGCCTCAGAATAATTAAAGAATTCCATCGAGTAGGATGCACGTCCTTGCGTTGCTGAACGCAAATCAGTCGCGTATCCAAACATTTCCGAAAGTGGCACTTTAGCACGGACAATCTTAATCCCCGCAACACCATCTTCCATTCCTTCAATCAAGCCGCGACGACGGTTGAGGTCACCCACCACATCGCCCATCCACTCTTCCGGAGTGGTTACTTCGACTTTCATTACTGGTTCTAGGAGCACTGGAGATGCATCAAGTGCACCTTTTTTGAAGCCCATAGAGCCTGCAATTTTAAACGCCATCTCAGAACTGTCAACATCATGGTATGAACCATCATACAATGTCACTTTAACATCCAACATGGGGTATCCTGCTAACACACCTGATTGCATCTGTTCTTGGCAACCTTTGTCTACAGCAGGAATGTATTCTTTTGGTACGACGCCGCCAACAATTTCGTTGACAAATTCATACCCTGCGCCTTCTTCTTGTGGCTCTAAACGTAACCACACATGACCAAATTGACCTTTACCGCCAGATTGACGTACAAATTTACCTTCAACTTCAATCGTTGAACGAATGGTTTCACGATAAGCAACTTGTGGTTTACCAACATTACACTCAACACTGAATTCGCGCTTCATACGATCGACAATGATGTCTAAGTGCAATTCACCCATACCAGAGATGATGGTTTGGCCAGATTCTTCATCAGTGTGCACACGGAAAGAAGGATCTTCAGCTGCTAACTTTGATAAAGCGATACCCATCTTTTCTTGATCGGGTTTTGAACGAGGCTCTACAGCAATAGAAATAACCGGATCAGGGAATTCCATGCGCTCAAGCGTAATGATATTGCTCGGGTCACATAAGGTATCACCCGTTGTGACGTCTTTTAGACCAATCGCTGCTGCGATGTCACCTGCGCGGACTTCTTTGAGCTCCTCGCGATCATTTGCATGCATTTGTACAATGCGGCCGAAACGTTCGCGCTTGCCTTTGACGGGGTTATACACGGTATCACCAGTGTTGACGACACCAGAATATACGCGGAAAAAGGTCAGGGTACCGACATACGGATCGGTTGCGATCTTGAACGCCAATGCCGAAAATGGTGCATTATCGTCTGATTCGCGAGACGCTTCAGTTTCGTCTTTGTCGTCCAAGATACCAGTAATCGCTTTGACTTCTGTAGGCGAAGGTAAATATTCGACTACGGCATCAAGCACGGCTTGCACGCCTTTGTTTTTGAATGCAGAACCACACGTAGCTAAGACGATTTCGTTGTTGATTGTTCGTTGTCTTAATGCGGCTTTGATTTCGCTCTCTGAGAGTTCTTCACCCTCAAGGTATTTGTCCATCAACTCTTCATTGGCTTCTGCAGCAGCTTCCACTAATTCTGTGCGAAGTTCTTCTGCTTCATCTGCGTATTCAGCTGGGATGTCATCATAGGTAAACGTCATACCTTGATCATCTGGGTTCCAGTTGATGGCTTTCATTTTGATCAAATCAATGACACCGACGAAGTTTTCTTCTGCGCCCATGTTCAATTGAATCGGCACACATTGTGCGCCTAAGCGTTTGCGGATCTGTTCGACCACACGCATAAAATCTGCCCCAGCACGGTCCATCTTGTTGACAAATACCATGCGTGGCACTTCGTATTTGTCAGCTTGACGCCATACCGTTTCAGATTGTGGCTCAACACCTGAAGAACCACAGAATACGACAACCGCACCATCTAATACGCGCAGTGAACGTTCCACTTCAATGGTGAAGTCAACGTGCCCTGGCGTATCAATTATGTTGATGCGGTGTTGTGGGAATTGCTGTTCCATACCTGCCCAAAAGCAAGTCGTCGCAGCTGAGGTAATGGTAATGCCCCGCTCTTGTTCTTGTTCCATCCAATCCATGGTGGCGGCACCATCGTGCACTTCACCAATTTTGTGGGATAGACCTGTGTAGAACAACACACGCTCAGTCGTCGTGGTTTTGCCCGCATCAACGTGCGCACAAATCCCAATATTACGATAGCGTTCGATCGGAGTCTGACGAGCCATAAATTCCTCTTATTCCCTAGGTTGTTATTACCAGCTTACCAGCGGTAATGTGCAAACGCTTTGTTCGCTTCAGCCATGCGGTGCACGTCTTCACGCTTCTTAACCGCAGAACCTTTGTTTTCAGAGGCATCGAGCATTTCTGCCGCTAAGCGCTGAGCCATTGATTTTTCACCGCGTTTACGTGACGCTTCAACTAACCAACGCATACCTAGTGCATTACGACGTACTGGGCGAACTTCTACTGGTACTTGGTACGTAGAACCACCCACACGACGAGATTTAACCTCGACTGTAGGACGGATGTTCTCTAGTGCATCTTCAAATACATCTAAGTGTGCTTTGCCAGTTTTTTCAGCAACAATATCAAGCGCACCGTAAACGATTTTCTCAGCTGTTGATTTTTTGCCGTCTAACATGACGACGTTCATGAATTTTGCAAGTAGTTCTGATTTGAACTTAGGATCTGGTAGGATTTTACGTTGTCCTACGACTCTTCTTCTTGGCATCTTAATTCTCCGTAGAATTCAGGGGTTTCCCAAAACTCATTAAATATTAATGTTTGGCCTTACTAACGGAGAACCGTTATGACTTGGGCCGTTTAGCGCCGTACTTAGAACGGGCTTGCTTACGATCGCTTACGCCAGCGCAGTCTAATGTACCGCGAACTGTGTGATAACGAACACCTGGTAAATCTTTCACACGACCACCGCGAATCAATACCACGCTGTGCTCTTGTAAGTTGTGACCTTCACCACCGATGTATGAAGACACTTCAAAACCGTTGGTCAAACGAACACGACATACTTTACGTAATGCAGAGTTCGGCTTCTTTGGCGTAGTTGTATATACGCGAGTACATACACCACGACGTTGTGGGCAAGCTTCTAAAGCCGCAACGTTGCTTTTTGCAACTGGCTTCTTACGAGGCTTACGCACTAACTGGTTAACTGTTGCCATTAACTAGCTCCTGAGTAAATAAAAATACGGCAATGCTTATACATTACCAACGTGTCATTTTTGTGAAATATGCTCGTATTCCAGCAAAAACTCTGTGTTTCTTAAGGTTTAGCGAGAACATCGCCTAATTTAAGGACGCGAAATTATGAAGGTGAATGGGTAAAAAGTCAAGGTTTAATCAAACCGTATTTGGTCAAAGGCTCCTTATTGGTGGTGTTAAGGAATACAAGTGAATTGTTATCGCTCTTTTTAATTAATTAAACCTACTAGCGCTGGGTTGGTTACACAATCATTTGCCATGCCTTTAACGATATCGCAAGACCGCTGATCCTCTATTTTGGATTCACTTAACTTGTTAGAGTGCGATAGATTCTTGTAGCTAGTTATCCAAGGCAAACCTAAACCTTCAAAGTAGTTTTAAAATTCGAGTTATAGACAAGCGTTCATAAAACTGTAAATTGAATACCTCGTTTTTTACCAAAAAAAACGCACCCGGAGGTGCGTTTCATATTCATTGCTGACTGAACAAATTATTCTTCGTCAGTCTGTGGCATTTCAGTTTCGGCGTTTAACGCTTCAGTGATTGCCGCCGCAGCTTCATCCGCTGTCATAGACAATTCAACTTCCGCACCCGCTTTACGCGCTGCACGTTTTTCGTGATACGCAAAACCAGTACCAGCAGGAATCAGACGACCTACGATAACGTTCTCTTTCAGACCGCGTAACTCATCTTCTTTACCTTGTACTGCAGCTTCCGTAAGGACACGCGTGGTCTCTTGGAATGAAGCAGCTGAGATAAATGACTCAGTTGAAAGTGATGCTTTGGTAATACCCAACAGCTGTGTTTCGTACTTAGCAGGCACTTTGCCTTCTTTCTCCAGCGCACGGTTAGCAATTTTCACTTGTGAAACTTCTAACTGCTCGCCTTCTAAGAACTGTGAATCACCTGCATCTAGAATGATACACTTACGTAGCATCTGACGAATAACGACTTCGATGTGCTTATCGTTGATCTTTACACCTTGTAAACGATAGACTTCTTGTACTTCGTTCACGATGTAGTTAGAGACTGCACTGATACCGCGCAGACGCAAGATATCATGTGGTGACTCAGGACCATCGGCGATCACCTCACCTTTTTGCACTGATTCACCTTCAAACACGTTAAGTTGACGCCATTTTGGAATCATCTCTTCGTACACGTCACCATTGTCAGCACGAGTAATGGTCAAACGCTTCTTACCTTTGGTTTCTTTACCAAAACCAATGATACCCGTGTGCTCTGCTAAAATCGCAGGCTCTTTCGGCTTACGCGCTTCGAACAAGTCTGCAACGCGTGGTAGACCACCGGTAATGTCACGGTTTTTAGAACCTTCTTGAGGGATACGTGCTAACACGTCACCTTCTTTCGCGTCCATACCGTTAGTTGCAAGTATTGCTGTACCACTTGGTAAGCGAATTTCTTGTAAACCAAACTCTTCTGATTCAAGGATTAACTTAGGCTCTTTGGCATTCACGGTGGCTAAGTCTTTGACAACGATACGAGATAAACCCGTGAGGTCATCAGTTTGCGTTTCGGTGTTTGACTCATCTACGTCTGCAAATGAAATCTTCGCAGCACGCTCAGTAATGATTGGGTGAGTATGCGGATCCCAGTTCGCTACGATGTCGCCACCGTTGACTTGAGTGCCGTCTTCGTGCGCTAGGATTGCACCGTATGGCACTTTATAACGTTCTTTCTCACGACCGTTTTCATCGATAACTGTGATTTCAGTTGAACGTGATACTACTACTAGCTTACCGTCTTGATTGCGAACCGTTTTTTGGTTGTGGTATTTGATAGAACCCGCGTTTTTCACTGCAACAGAGTTTTCTGCAGAAGCACGTGATGCTGCACCACCGATGTGGAAAGTACGCATGGTTAACTGAGTACCCGGCTCACCAATTGACTGAGCAGCGATGACACCGACCGCTTCACCCGAGGCAACCATATGGCCACGTGCAAGATCACGACCGTAACACTTAGCACATACACCGTGATCGTTGTCACAAGTAATAACAGAGCGAACAACCACTTGGTCAACGGAGTTGGCTTCAAGCATGTCCACCAGCGCTTCATCAAGTAACGTATTACGTGCAACTAACACTTCTTCACCACCTGGCATGATCACATCTTCTGCCACCACTCGACCAAGTACACGCTCACGCAATGGCTCAACAACATCTCCACCTTCAATCAGAGGTGTCATGACAACACCTTCTAAGGTGCCACAATCGTCGTTAGTGATGACCAAATCCTGCGCCACGTCAACCAAACGACGTGTAAGATAACCAGAGTTAGCCGTCTTCAATGCGGTATCGGCAAGACCCTTACGCGCACCGTGCGTTGAAATAAAGTACTGAAGTACGTTTAGACCTTCACGGAAGTTTGCAGTGATCGGTGTCTCGATGATTGAACCGTCTGGTTTTGCCATCAGACCACGCATACCCGCTAGCTGACGAATCTGCGCAGCACTACCACGAGCACCGGAGTCAGCCATCATATAAACCGAGTTGAATGAAGTCTGTTCTTCAGGTTCACCTTGTGCATTGATAACGGTATCTTTTTCAAGATTACTCATCATGGCTTTTGCGACTTTTTCGTTCGCAGCGGTCCAGATATCCAGTACTTTCGAGTAGCGCTCACCACCCGTTACCAGACCTGAGTTGAACTGCTCTTGAATCTGTACCACTTCTGCTTCAGCTGCTTCGATGATGTCTTTCTTCTCATCTGGGATCACCATGTCATCAATACCCACTGACGCACCTGCGATCATTGCATAGTGGAAACCGGTATACATGATTTGGTCAGCTGCAATGACAGTATCTTTTAGACCGAGTTTGCGGTAACACTCATTCAACAAATTCGAGATTTGTTTTTTCTTCATCGGTTGGTTAATCAACGCGAAATCCAAACCTTGTGGCAGGATAGTTGACAACAACGCTCGGCCTACTGTGGTTTCAACCAATGACGTGTTTGCAACTTTTTCACCCGCTTCGTTCACATCATATTGAGTAATACGAACTTTTACGCGAGCGTGTAGTTCCGCTTGCTCTGTACGATACGCTTTTTCAGCTTCTTTTGGATCCGCAAAGACCATACCTTCACCACGACCATTGACACGGTCACGTGTTAGGTAATACAAGCCCAATACAACGTCCTGTGAAGGTACGATAATTGGCTCACCGTTCGCGGGTGAAAGAATGTTATTGGTCGACATCATCAACGCACGCGCTTCAAGTTGCGCTTCTATCGTTAATGGTACGTGTACCGCCATTTGGTCACCGTCAAAGTCAGCGTTGAACGCCGCACAGACTAATGGGTGAAGTTGTATTGCTTTACCCTCGATAAGCGTTGGTTCAAACGCTTGAATACCCAAACGGTGAAGCGTTGGCGCACGGTTCAATAACACTGGGTGTTCGCGGATCACTTCATCAAGAACATCCCACACCTCTGGCGCTTCACGTTCAACCAGCTTCTTCGCCGCTTTAATGGTGGTGGCCAGACCACGGAATTCTAATTTGCCGTAGATAAATGGCTTGAACAACTCAAGTGCCATCTTCTTAGGTAAACCACACTGATGGAGTTTCAGAGTAGGACCAACGGTGATTACAGAACGACCAGAGTAGTCAACACGCTTACCAAGAAGGTTTTGACGGAAACGACCTTGCTTACCTTTAATCATGTCAGCAAGAGATTTTAATGGACGCTTGTTCGAACCCGTGATCGCACGACCACGACGACCGTTATCTAATAGTGCATCAACCGCTTCTTGTAACATACGCTTTTCGTTGCGCACGATGATATCCGGTGCAGCAAGGTCAAGTAGACGCTTCAAACGATTGTTACGGTTGATGACTCGACGGTATAAGTCGTTCAAGTCAGACGTCGCAAAGCGACCGCCATCTAAAGGTACTAACGGACGTAAATCAGGTGGTAAAACCGGTAATACGGTCATGATCATCCACTCAGGCTTGTTGCCAGACTGTTGGAATGACTCAAGTAACTTCAAACGCTTAGTGATTTTCTTACGCTTAGTTTCAGAGTTAATTGACGGTAACTCTTCGCGCATTGCTGCAACGTCTGCATCTACGTCAAGGACTTTGAGCAAATCAAATACCGCTTCGGCACCCATCTTCGCTTCAAACTCATCACCGTGCTCTTCTAACGCATCCAAATACTCCTCTTCAGTGAGCATTTGCGAGCGCTCGAGATTGGTCATGCCCGGCTCGGTTACAACATAGCTTTCAAAATATAATACGCGTTCAATGTCACGCAACGTCATATCAAGCATCAAACCAATGCGAGATGGCAGTGATTTTAAGAACCAAATGTGCGCGACAGGGGATGCTAATTCAATGTGACCCATGCGCTCGCGACGAACCTTAGCAAGTGTGACTTCGACGCCACACTTTTCACAGATCACACCGCGGTGCTTTAAGCGCTTGTATTTACCACACAAGCACTCATAGTCTTTAACTGGCCCAAAAATACGAGCACAGAACAAACCATCACGCTCAGGTTTGAACGTGCGGTAGTTAATGGTTTCAGGTTTTTTGACTTCACCAAATGACCAAGAACGAACCATATCAGGTGAAGATAAACCGATCCGAATGTTATCGAACTCTTCGGTTTTATTTTGCTGTTTTAGAAACTTTAATAAATCTTTCATTATTGTTCTTCCAACTCAATATTGATACCTAATGAACGGATTTCTTTTAACAATACGTTAAATGATTCCGGCATACCTGGTTCCATCTTATGGTTACCATCAACGATGTTCTTATACATCTTAGTACGACCGTTCACGTCATCCGATTTCACTGTCAACATTTCTTGTAGCGTATAGGCAGCACCATATGCTTCTAATGCCCATACTTCCATCTCACCGAAGCGCTGACCACCAAACTGTGCTTTACCGCCTAGAGGTTGCTGCGTAACAAGTGAGTAAGAGCCAGTAGAACGTGCGTGCATCTTGTCATCCACTAAGTGGTTGAGTTTGAGCATGTACATGTAACCAACCGTTACAGGACGCTCAAAGGCACGACCGGTACGACCATCAAACAATGTGATCTGACCGCTCTCAGGAATATCTGCAAGTTTAAGTAACTGCTTGATCTCAGCTTCAGTTGCACCATCGAATACAGGTGTTGCAACTGGTACACCTTTACGCAAGTTTTGCGCAAGACGTTTCACTTCGTCATCAGAGAAACTCGCAATATCAACTTTTTGCTGAGATTCACCTGTGGAGTAAACTTCTGTTAAGAACTCGCGAAGTTGGTTTACTTCGGCTTGTTCTTTGATCATGGCATCAATCTTTGCACCAAGACCATGTGCAGCCATACCCAAGTGAGTCTCAAGGATCTGACCGATGTTCATCCGCGAAGGTACACCAAGTGGGTTTAACACGATATCAACTGGTGTGCCGTTTTCGTCATAAGGCATGTCTTCAACCGGTAGGATAGTTGAAATAACACCCTTGTTACCGCGACGACCCGCCATCTTGTCACCTGGCTGAAGCTGCCGCTTCACGGCAAGGTAGACTTTGACGACTTTAAGTACGCCAGGTTGTAAATCATCACCTTGGATGATTTTCTGACGTTTTTGCTCTAATTTCTTGTCGAAAGTCGAACGCACTTCTGCATGCTGTTCTGCCGCAGATTCAAGCTCAGCTTGTGCATCTTCGTCTTTGAGTGCGATTTCGAACCATTTTTCACGTGGCGTATCATCTAGCTTAGCGCTATCAATACCATTTGCTTCTAGCAAACGACGCACCCCTGCAAAAATACCGTCTTCCAAGATTTTTAACTCATCAGATAAATCTTTTTTGACTTCTTTAAGCTGCATTTCTTCGATTTCTTTGGCACGTGCGTCTTTTTCGACACCGTCACGCGTAAAGACTTGTACGTCGATAACGGTTCCATGAACAGAATTTGGCACACGCAAAGAGGTGTCTTTTACATCAGAGGCTTTTTCACCAAAAATAGCTCTTAGTAGCTTCTCTTCTGGAGTCAACTGCGTTTCGCCCTTAGGAGTGACTTTACCCACTAAGATATCGCCGCCTTTAACTTCCGCACCGATGTAGACAACACCAGATTCGTCAAGCTTGCCAAGTGCTGATTCACCCACGTTTGGAATATCCGCAGAAATCTCTTCAGGACCAAGCTTGGTATCACGTGCCACACAAGATAATTCTTGGATGTGAATGGTCGTGAAACGATCTTCTTGTGAGACACGCTCTGAAATCAGAATCGAGTCTTCGAAGTTATAACCGTTCCAAGGCATGAACGCGATGCGCATGTTCTGACCCAACGCAAGCTCACCTAAGTCAGTTGAAGGGCCATCCGCAAGGACGTCACCGACCACGACTGGATCGCCAACATTACACGTTGGTTTTTGATTGATACATGTGTTCTGGTTTGAACGCGTGTACTTAGTTAAGTTATAGATATCGATGCCTGCTTCACCAGCAACTGTCTCGTCTGTATTGACCTTAACGACGATGCGCGAAGCATCAACGTAATCAATCACACCACCGCGTTTAGCAACAACGGTAACACCTGAATCAACCGCAACGATTTTTTCCATACCGGTACCAACAAGTGGCTTATCAGCACGCAGAGTAGGTACGGCCTGACGTTGCATGTTCGCACCCATCAAGGCACGGTTTGCATCATCGTGTTCTAGGAATGGAATGATTGATGCCGCAATCGATACGATTTGTTGTGAAGAAACATCCATATAGCTGATGTCCTCACGTTGCATCAATGTGGTTTCACCACGGTGACGACAAGGTACTAGATCATCAACAATCGCACCATTCGCATCTAATGCGATGTTTGCCTGAGCAACTGCATACGCTGTTTCTTCAATCGCAGAAAGGTAGTCGATTTGGTCGGTTACTTTACCGTCTACCACTTTGCGATATGGTGTTTCAAGGAAACCGTAGTCGTTGGTACGAGCAAATGACGCCAATGAATTGATTAGGCCGATGTTTGGACCTTCCGGCGTTTCGATTGGACATACACGACCATAGTGCGTTGGGTGAACGTCTCGAACTTCAAACCCAGCACGTTCACGAGTCAAGCCGCCTGGGCCTAATGCAGAAATACGACGCTTGTGAGTGACTTCTGATAACGGGTTGTTCTGGTCCATAAACTGGGAGAGCTGTGATGAACCGAAGAATTCTTTGATCGCTGCTGAAATTGGTTTCGCATTGATCAAATCTTGAGGCATAACGTTGTCAAGGTCACCAAGCGATAAACGTTCTTTCACGGCACGTTCAACACGAACAAGACCAACTCGGAATTGGTTTTCAGCCATTTCGCCAACTGAGCGAATACGACGGTTACCCAAGTGGTCAATATCATCGACTTCGTCTTTACCATCGCGAATCGTAATCAACTGCTGCATTACCGCAACGATGTCTTCTTTAGACAAAATGCCTTCGCCAGTGATTTCTTCACGGCCAAGACGACGGTTGAACTTCATACGACCCACTGCAGACAAATCATAACGCTCATCTGAGAAGAATAAGTTATCGAATAACGTTTCCGCTGCGTCTTTAGTTGGTGGTTCACCAGGACGCATCATTCGATAAATTTCAACTAATGCAGTTAAGCGATCAGTTGTAGTATCGATGCGAATGGTATCAGATATATACGAACCGTGATCCAATTCATTAATGTAAAGCGTTGAGAACTCAGAGACCCCAGCCGCTTTGATGTTTTCAATCATTTCAGCCGTTAATTCATCATTTGCTTGAGCAATGACTTCACCAGAATCGGTGTCCACAATGCTGTTCTTAAGAACTCGACCAATGATGTATTCAGCTGGAACTTCAAGTTCTGTGATTTTCGCTTTTTCTAGTGCACGAGTATGACGTGCAGAAATACGCTTGCCGGTTTCGACTAGAACGTTGCCATCATTATCAATAATGTCAAATTGTGCGATTTCACCACGTAAACGATCAGCAACGATTTCCATCATGACTTTATCGTCTTCAAATCGCACCTGAACACCTTCGTAGAACATGTCCAAGATTTCTTCAGTGGTGTATTCTAACGCACGAAGTATAATCGTTGCTGGTAGCTTGCGTCTGCGGTCAATACGGACAAACAAATTGTCCTTCGGATCAAATTCAAAATCTAACCATGAACCACGGTAAGGAATCACTCTCGCGTTATATAATACTTTACCTGATGAGTGAGTTTTACCTTTATCATGGTCAAAGAAGACACCCGGTGAACGGTGTAGCTGAGATACGATAACACGCTCAGTACCGTTGATGACGAATGTACCGTTTTCGGTCATTAGCGGGATTTCGCCCATGTAGACTTCTTGCTCTTTGATGTCTTTGACTGCGTTATTCGCATCTTTATCAAACAACACCAAACGCAACTTCACGCGCAATGGCGCTGAATACGTTACAGAGCGAATTTGACACTCACGCACATCAAATACTGGCTCGCCTAAACGGTAGCTGACGTACTGTAATTCTGAGTTACCAGAATAACTCTTGATTGGAAATACAGAACTAAAAGCAGCTTCTAAGCCAACATTGGTGTCGCCGTGAACATCAATGAATTTTTTGAATGAATCTAATTGAATAGATAATAGGTATGGAATATCCAATACCTGAGGGCGTTTGCCAAAATCCTTACGGATACGTTTCTTCTCGCTAAAAGAGTAAACCATAGGTTACTTAGCCTCTAATTTTGACCCGACCTGTCGTTGCGTTCTCGCAACAAACTCCCAGACTTTTGTTTTTATTGACATTTTTCAAAAAAGAAAAATGGTGTTGCGCCGATACATAGACTAAGACAAAAGCAGCAAAATCTCAAATGTCTATAGCGCAAAAAAGCAGGTGAACAAATATTCACCTGCTTTTGCCATATCTGGCAAGCTAAGTAAGGTTAATTACTTAACTTCAACTTCAGCGCCAGCTTCTTTAAGAGTATTTGCTAATTCTTCAGCTTCCTCTTTGCTTACGCCTTCTTTGATTGCTTTTGGAGCAGACTCAACTAACTCTTTAGCTTCTTTCAAGCCAAGGCCAGTTGCGCCGCGAACTGCTTTAATAACAGCAACTTTGTTGCCACCGATGCCCGCTAGGACAACGTCAAATTCAGTTTGCTCTTCAGCTGCTTCAGCAGCCGCAGCAGGACCTGCTGCTACAGCAACTGCTGCAGTAGCTTCTACGCCGAATTTTTCTTCAGCTGCTTCGATTAACTCTACCAATTCCATAACTGGCATTTCAGCAATCGCGTTTAAGATATCATCTTTAGTTAGAGCCATTTCTCTAAACTCCTGGGTTGTATGTTAAAAATAAATTATTGCCAAAGAGAAAATTACTTTTCGTCTTTGATCGCCGCCAATACACGCACAAATTTGGTAGGTACTTCGTTGATAGTTTGAACGAATTTGCCAACCGGTGCTTTGAAGGTTGCAAGAAGTTTCGCCAACGCTTCGTCGCGAGTTGGTAATGAAGCTACTGCGTCTAGTTTTTCTGGACCCAATAGACCGCTACCAATCGATAACGCTGTGACCTTTAACTTATCGTTGCCCTTTGAAAAGTCTTTGAAAAGACGTGCTGCACCACCAGGTGCTTCAATTGAGAAACCATAAATTAGAGGACCAGTTAAAGCGCTGTCTAAGTCAGCAAATTTACTGTCAGCTAGTGCACGTTTTGCTAAAGTGTTACGAATAACCTTTAGGTAAACGCCTTGTTCACGAGCTTTAACGCGTAAATCCGTTAACTCAGCTACTTCCATCCCACGGTATTCAGCGACGGCAACGGATAGAGCTTGAGACGCAACGTCAGAAACTTCTGCTACGATCTCTTTCTTTGCTGCTAAACCTAGTGCCACTGAGTTCACCTCTTTGTTTTCTACGCCAGCCCGAAAGCCATTGTAGGATTCACAGATTGATACGCCTTGCTAATAGCAACTTGTACCGCTCTACGGTGTTCGTCATCCCAGAGAGTCTGAGTCCGTACCACCGTCTGCGTAGGCATGAATTAAGAGATTGGTTTGTTGCGTTAGGTCTCTTACCTCTAACACCCATCTCACCTACGGTCTTGGACGGGAACTTCATATCAACACTGTTGATAAAAAGCTCCAACCCATAACCTATTTCAGAGACGTCATCGAAGATGACAGGTTGAAACTTAACTTATTTAAGGCCTAAAGACGCTTGGTCTAGAGTAACGCCTGCACCCATAGTGGTGGATAAGCTAACTTTCTTAATATATGTACCTTTTGCAGAAGAAGGCTTTGCTTTCTTCAATGCTTCTAGTAAGGCTTCTAAGTTGCCAGCAATAGCCGCTTCTTCGAACGCAATCTTACCAATGCTTGCATGGATGATACCGTTTTTGTCGTTGCGATATTGAACCTGACCAGACTTAGCGTTTTTAACCGCAGTCGCCACATCAGGAGTAACTGTACCAGTCTTAGGGTTAGGCATTAGACCACGTGGACCTAAGATTTGACCTAATTGACCCACAACGCGCATTGCATCTGGAGACGCAACAACAACGTCAAAGTTCATCTCGCCTTTCTTAACTTGTTCAGCTAAGTCTTCCATACCCACGATATCAGCTCCTGCTTCTTTAGCAGCCTCTGCATTTGCACCTTGAGTAAATACAGCAACGCGTACATCTTTACCCGTACCGTGTGGTAACACAGTCGCGCCACGCACGTTCTGGTCAGATTTACGTGCATCGATGCCAAGATTAACAGCTACGTCGATGCTTTCTGCAAACTTAACCGTTGCGAATTCTTTTAATAACGCAACTGCTTCGTTTAATTGGTATTCTTTGTTCGCGTCGACTTTTTCGCGAATTGCGCGCATGCGCTTAGATAATTTAGCCATGACTTAGCCCTCTACATTCAAGCCCATGCTGCGCGCAGAGCCAGCAATGGTGTTAACAGCTGCGTCTAAGCTTGCTGCAGTTAGATCAGGTTCTTTGGTTTTTGCAATTTCTTCTAATTGCGCGCGTGTCACAGTACCGACTTTCTCAGTATTTGGACGACCTGAACCGCTCTTGATGCCTGCTGCTTTTTTCAATAGGAATGATGCAGGAGGAGTCTTGGTGATGAATGTGAAAGAACGATCTTCATAAACCGTAATTTCAACAGGAACTGGAGCGCCTTTTTCTAGGCTTTCTGTTTTGGCGTTAAACGCTTTACAGAATTCCATAATGTTCACACCGTGTTGACCTAGTGCAGGACCAACTGGTGGTGATGGATTTGCAGCGCCAGCGCCGACTTGTAGCTTAATTAAGCCAGAAATTTTCTTAGCCATTGTTTCTCTCTCGTATGTGGGTTGCGCGCCTCGTAGCTATAGAGAATAACTAGGTCACAGGCTCCCCACGCAAATAAAGGGACGCGGATTATAGTTTATATCAAAGATTATGTAAACAGCATTTATCATAAAATTGTCTTATTTTTGATCAAAACGCATTATACAAAAAAACCACCCGTAGGTGGTTTTCGATTATCTCGGTTAGGTCTAGTTCTTCTCGACCTGACCAAATTCCAACTCGACCGGTGTCGAACGACCAAAAATTAAGACAGATACTTTTAGGCGGCTCTTCTCGTAATCCACCTCTTCGATGGTACCTTCAAAATCGGCAAACGGCCCTTCGGTAACACGAACCACTTCGCCAGGCTCGAACATCGTTTTTGGTTTCGGTGTATCGACGTTTTCTTCTAAGCGATTCAAGATAGCATCCGCTTCTTTTTTGCTGATTGGCATTGGACGATCTGAAGTACCACCGATAAATCCCAACACGCGCGGTACTGATTTCACCAAATGCCATGAGTCTTCATTCATATCCATTTCGACTAATACATAACCCGGGAAGAATTTACGCTCGGATTTGCGTTTTTGACCCGCACGCATTTCAACGACTTCTTCGGTCGGCACTAAGATTTCGCCAAAGTGCTCTTCCATCTCATGGGTTTTAATGTGCTCTAATAATGTTTTTTGCACGCGCTGCTCATAACCTGAGAACGCTTGAACGACGTACCAACGTTTAGCCATGATTTAGATCCCAATTCCAGTAACGAAACCAACTAGACGCACAATGATACCGTCAAGTCCCCATAAGATAAGCGCCATAACTAACGTTGCAACCAATACAATCAATGTCGTTTGCGTGGCTTCTTGACGCGATGGCCAAACGACCTTGCGCACTTCGGTGCGTGAATCCTTAGCAAACGTCAAAAATCGCGTTCCTTTCATGGTCGTTGCAGCAATAAAACCGGCCACAATAACCACAGCGACTGCTGCTAACGCACGATATAAGACTGAAGCTTGTTCAAAATAATGATTCCCCGCAACCAAGCCTGCTAATAAAGCAAACACAATTAGCCATTTGAATGTATCAAACGCGCTTGATGATTGATTTTCTACTGTTTCACTCATGTTAAACCCTTATATAACCCCTAAATATGGCGCTATTTATATAAAAGTGGCAGGGGCGGAGGGATTCGAACCCCCAACCATCGGTTTTGGAGACCGCTGTTCTACCAATTGGAACTACGCCCCTAAATTTATTGTGCCGACAGAATCTGTCCACAACATCATAAAATTTAGATACACTTCGATTGTGCTTACCAGTTAAATCAGATGGGGAAGAACAATGAAGGGACGCGTATTATACCCATCTGAAGCAAGGTTTCAAACTTTAATTTGGTTCCATCTATTCTAGCCCCAAAAACCCACCTGTCTGATGCTCCCATAATTTGGCATAAATACCGCCTAATGCCATAAGTTCAGAATGAGTTCCGGACTCAACAATCCGCCCTCGGTCCAACACAATCAAGCGATCCATTTGCGCAATCGTGGATAAGCGATGGGCAATTGCCAAAACCGTTTTATCCTGCATGATTTTATCTAAGCACTCTTGTATGGCCGCTTCCACTTCGGAGTCTAAGGCGGACGTTGCTTCATCCAGAATTAAAATCGGTGCGTCTTTTAACATCACCCGTGCAATGGCAATTCGCTGGCGCTGACCTCCAGAAAGTTTAACCCCTCGCTCGCCCACATGCGCATCAAACCCAGTTCGCCCTTTTGCATCGCTAAGCTGTTGAATAAACTCAAAAGCCTCGGCTTGTTTGACTGCCTTGATCATGTCAGCTTCAGTTGCATCCTCACGACCGTAGATCACATTATCACGGACACTGCGATGCATTAAAGATGTGTCTTGCGTGACCATGCTGATTTTTGCGCGTAACGATTCTTGTTGTAGCTGGGTCACCGACTGCCCATCTACCGAAATTGTTCCGTTTTGAATATCGTAAAAGCGCAGTAACAAATTCACCAGCGTCGATTTGCCCGCACCTGAACGCCCTACGATGCCGACTTTTTCCCCGGCTTTGATATCTAAATTGAGGTGTTCAAAGACCTGAATATGATTGCCATTTTGTGCCTGATAGGCAAAATTCACATTGTGAAAACTAATTTGTCCACCTTTTATAGCAAGCGGCTGTGCATCCGCTTTGTCTTCTACTTGTACAGGGACCGCTAAAGAATTAATGCCGTCTTGTACCGTGCCGAGATTCTCAAAAATAGAAGACACTTCCCACATGATCCATTGGCTCATGCCATTTAGGCGTAAAGCTAAACTGACGCCGACCGCCACATCCCCACCAGTAACAATCCCCTTTGTCCACAGATAGATAGAAATTGCGGTTACCGCGAACACCAACAGCGCATTGGAGTACCACACGCACCCATATAACACCGTGACTAAGCGCATTTGAGGATGCACCGTTTGCAAAAATCCATCCATACCTTCTTTGGCGTAAGTCGCCTCTCTCGATGAATGCGAAAATAACTTAACCGTTGTGATATTTGTGTAGGAATCGACAATGCGCCCGGTCATGATCGAACGCGCATCGGCTTGTTTTTTGGAGACCTTTTTCAGACGCGGTAAAATAAGACGCAAGATCCCGACATATACCACCAGCCAGACCAAAAAAGGCACTGCCAAACGCCAATCTACCGAAAATACCAACACCACTATCGAAATAAAATAGACGCTGATATACACCATTAAATCGAGTAACTTAAGGACTGTTTCCCTTACGGCTAGGGCAGTTTGCATGACTTTAGTGGCCACACGTCCGGCAAACTCATCCTGAAAATACGACAGCGATTGTTGCAATACATAGCGATGCGCTAACCAGCGAATGCGCATGGGATAATTGCCTAATAGAGACTGATGGATCAGCATGGATTGAATGACTACTAAACAGGGCAACAGTAACAATATGACCAATGCCATCCGCCACAAAGATTCGGATTCTTCATGTACAAAGGTTTGTGGGTCGCGCGTGGCAAACCAATCAACTAGCTGGCCCATATAGCCAAATAGCATGACTTCGAAGATAGCCACCGAAGCGGCCAGACAAGACACGGCAAAAATCACCGGCCACACGCCTTTGGTGTAATGCACACAAAAGGCATACAGCGAGGTCGGAGGTTGACTTGGGACGTCTTGGGGATATGGTTGGACGAGGCTCTCGAACCACTTAAACATGCAATAACCTAGAGAATAAAAATCATTTCACATTATGGAGTTAAGTGGTGGAAGCTTCAAGTTTTTGGTAGCGTATTATTTTACCCTGAGGTTTCTGACAATTACGTCAACATTCGCTTTGTGATTGGCTTGCCACTCATCTAAGGTCTGTGATGCGTCTTTGTCTCGGCGCTTTATCGCAATCGCCAACGCTTCTTCCGCTCGGGCTTGCGGGATCACCGCCACCCCATCGTTATCGGCCACAATGATGTCACCGGTATTCACTGTCACACCTTGTAACTGGACTGGCGCACCATTTGGCTCATAGACTTTTTTAGCGCCTGGTTTTGGACAGATCCCCAAACCGTGAATAGGAAATTGTAATGCTCGGACTTCATCGATATCGCGCACCACGCCTGCCACCACAAATCCAGTGATTCCATTGCGCTGAGCAATCGCGCACACATTGCCGCCTGACACGGCAAATTCAGGATCGGCTTGGATCACTAAGACATCCCCAGGTTGTGCTTCATAGATTGCCACATGCACCATCAAATGATCACCCGGAGCGCATTTTACGGTGTAAGCTCGCCCTGCAAATCGTGGCATATCCGGCCACAACGGAGTGATTGGCGAGGCAATAAACTGGGAGCGTGGCAGTGCATCGGCTAGGTCGCACGTGGATACATCGGTAAATCGGGAATAGGTAGGGTGTGTCATTGTAGGTGCCTTGAGCGCAAAAGGTTAGCCTAACCAAATAGTGCGCAAAAGGTAATATGACTTAGGTATTATCAACTGCCACTAGCAAACGCGACCAAAAAACCAAATTATTGCAATATCTCAACATATCTACATTGCAAGAATATATCCCTTTGGTTTGTCCCATCAGTGCAACAACTGCAGCAGATCCAATCGACAGCAATGAATCTCCCACACCCGTAGTCAATGCCACGAGTAATCACATCCATCATCGGGTTCATCGCCACCATCGTGAGTTTGTTCGAGGCTCAGATTCGTGTGTTGAAAAGCGTCATTTTGCAGAGTGATTTGTTCATGCGGATGAGCTGCTGCCAAATTTGACAGCAGACCGAACATGAGGAGGAGTAAAACTAATGGTGCTTTCATATAGCTACTATATGCCTACACATGAGAAGTGCAAGAAGGCTTTTGAATTAGCTATACAAATCTACCCATGCAAGAACATATACGTCCAATAAACACAGATCCCGAACTGCACCAAAAACGTTGCAAAACGCAACTGAACCGCTAAGTTACTGGTGGATATTGCTAATATAACCGACTGCGCTATCCGCGCATAAATGACTATCATGGCCAATCCGTCTGTGACGGCCGTATTCCCTGTGGCAATGGCATAAATCATCAAGCCTCCGATAAAGGGAAAACATTCCATTGCATTGGCATGCACTCGAGTTAAACGATAACCTAATTCTGGTACACCAGAACCATCTGAAGCAAATCTTAACGATTTGACTTGTTTGGTCAGCCCTAGATAAGTGCGATACCCAGCCAAAACCAGTAAAAATAATAGGATTAAGGCGATGTAGGTCAAAAAAGCAATGTGAGTATGAGTCATGAGATTTCCTTTTTTCTTTTATGTTAGCCTATTTGTACTGGGATCGGCTAGATAAATTTCACACACAGCGCCTTGCTCGAAACTTCTTACCCTTGATTTTGCCCTCTCGCAACTGAGCTAGCGCGCGTTTCACACTGCGTATTTTGACTGCAATGAACGATACTTGGTTAGTCACATTGATTTTGCCAATATCTTCACCCGGAATACCAGCTTCTTTAGTCAGTGATCCTAGGATATCGCCTGGACGCAGTTTTTGCCGTTTACCGCCATCAATACTCAACGTGACATATTGCGGCTCTGCAATACGGTTGGCATGAAAGCGCAACGACTCAATGCCTTTTGGTTTTAACACCACTTGAGCATGGTCCGCCGTGCGACGCAACAAGCCTAATTCGTCATCGGTGACCAATGTCACTGCACGTCCAGTCGCATCGCCACGCCCCGTTCGTCCAACTCGGTGAATATAGGTATCAAGCTCTTCACCTAACGAATAATTAATCACTAATTCCACTGCATCGATATCCAAGCCACGTGCCGCGACATCCGTGGCCACTAAAACCAGAGCGGAGCGATGCGCAAAACGCGTTAAAACTTGGGTGCGTTCGCGTTGCTCAATATCACCATTGATTGCCACCGCCGAAATGCTTTTACCCTGCAAAAATTGCGTCAATGCAAAGGTTTCCGCTTTGGTCGCACAAAACACGATAGCCGATTGCGCTTGGTAGTGACTCAGTATGGTCGCTACTGCTTGGTCACGCACATGTGGCAGGACTTTATAAGCGACTTGTTCTATTTTGTTGGCTTGATGATGGGTTTCTACCACGACTTTGTGTGGGTTGTGTTGTATCGATTCACTAATGGCAGCAATCGTATCAGGGTAAGTTGCCGAGAACAGTGCTGTTTGACGTTTGGCGGGCAATTTACCAAAAATCACCTCCAGTTCGTCGGCAAACCCCATATCGAGCATACGATCGGCTTCATCTAACACCAAGTGCTTGAGTTGTTTTAAATGCACGCGATGTTTGAGCAAATGGTCCATCACCCGACCTGGTGTGCCCACGATAATGTGCGGACGATGCCTGAGGGTAGCGATTTGTCCAGGCATCGGCACACCACCGTATAAACAAGTGATTTTAACATTATCGATGCGCTTCGCTAATAAACGCATTTGCTCAGCCACTTGGTCAGCAAGCTCACGAGTTGGACACAACACCAGCGCATGAGTATAGGTTGATTCTGCATCCAAATCGTTTAGAACGCCAAGCGCAAACGCGGCGGTTTTACCACTGCCCGTTTTGGCTTGCGCCAACACGTCTTTGCCATCCAGCATCAGCGGCAATGTACTTGCCTGTATGTCGGTTGCGGTTTCGTAGCCTAACTGGGCAACGCCCTCTAATAATTCAAGGCGCAAGGCCAGTGCATTAAATTTCATTTATTTTTCCAAACGCCAATGGCAAGGCTGACCACCCATGAATGGCACGATATCATCACCGGTAGGCAATTTGATTTCAGCTGGGATTTGCCATTCATCTTTGACTAAAGTCACAGTCCCTTTGTTCCGCGGTAACCCATAAAAATCTGGGCCGTAGTGTGAAGCGAAGCCTTCCAATTTATCCAATGCATCGAGTTCCTCAAAGACTTGCGCGTAGAGCTCTAGTGCGCTCCAAGCTGAGTAACAACCGGCGCAGCCACAGGCGGATTCTTTTTTGTGTTTTTCATGTGGTGCAGAATCAGTGCCTAAGAAAAATTTTGACGAGCCAGACGCCACCACTTCACGCAAACGCTGTTGGTGAATGTTGCGCTTAAGCACAGGCAAACAATAGTTATGCGGCTTAATCCCACCGACTAACAAATCGTTGCGATTGAGCATCAAGTGTTGTGGCGTAATAGTCGCCGCGACATTATCTCCGCACGCTAGAACAAAATCCGCAGCATCAGCAGTAGTGATGTGTTCGAAGACAATTTTTAAATCTGGGAACGCCGCCACAATATGTTGTAAATGACGTTCGATAAACTCAGCTTCGCGGTCAAAAATATCAATGTGATTTTCAGTGACTTCACCGTGAATAAGTAACAACATACCGACATCACTCATGGTTTGAAACACTGGATATAACGCTTCAATACCTTTCACAGCAGCATCTGAGTTAGTGGTCGCACCCGCTGGATACAGTTTAGAGGCAACAATACCTGCAGCTTTAGCTTCTTTGATATCTTCAGAGGTTGTGGTGTTCGTCAAATACAAAGTCACCAATGGCTCAAAATCAGTATACTCGCCCACATTCGCCATAATGCGATCTTTGTAAGCTAGTGCTTGCTCAGCATTTACTACAGGTGGAACAAGGTTTGGCATGACAATCGCTCGACGAAAACAGCGTGCAGTTGCCGGTACCGTTTCTTTGAGCATGGCATCATCACGAAAATGTAAGTGCCAATCATCAGGTGTGGTTATGGTTAAACGTTGCATACAAAACCTTCATTCATCAAACTAAAACGCGCATAGTATGCCAGAAATCTCAAAAAACTGCTTTAATTTCGTATTGTTTACGAATAATCTAAATCCCATGCAGGTCTACTATCAAAAATAAGGATGTATTGCACTCGTGACCGCTCGTATCAGCTCCCTCAATCTCATATCTAAGCCTGCTTGGTGGCATAAACCCTTACTCACATCACTGGATAAACTTTTGGGCATTGCTAAGATGGACAAACTGTATCAAGCACACCAAATGGCAGGTTTAAGTAAAGAAGCGTTTGCCGACAAACTGCTTGAGATACAAGGGATTGATATTGCTCATGCCGATACATTACTTGAGCAAATTCCCGCTAAAGGCCCTGTCGTTATCGCCAGTAATCACCCTTTTGGTGGCATCGAAGGGGTTATATTGGCACGACTTATCAGCCAAAAGCGCCCTGATCTGCAAGTCTTTGCTAACCGTGCATTGAAAGTATTCAGTGAATTAGAAGATTATTTTATCTTCACCAATCCACTTAAACCAAACGATCCCAAAAACGCACCAAGCATCCGTCAAGCATTGCGCCATGTGAAACAAGGTAATGCATTATTAATTTTTCCAGCCGGTCGCGTGTCGTACTATCAATCCACGTACAAAAGCATTATCGAACACGACTGGAACAAGCTGGTCTACTCGCTCACACAAAAAGCCAACGCCCAGTTTGTGCCGATATTTGTTCAGGGCTTTAATCGTCCCCTATTTTATCGTTTAGGCCGAATTTACTATCGCTTCCGCTTACTGATGCTCGCCAGAGAGTTACTGGCCAATCGCAATAGAACCATACAGATTGACTGTGGCCGAGCCATCAAACTGCCCACTTTAGCGGATCAAGAACAAGGCGCTGCGCTGGCTCGGGCATTGAGCTATGCCAACGATTCACGTTGGGACTACGCTTGGCCAGCAGATACGGTAACCTCTCACAAAGGCCTTGCCGACCCCATCCCCCCTGAGCAGTTATTCAAAGAAATACAGGCCCTGCCAGCTGAGCAAGCACTTGCTACAGTTGGAGAATTTACGGTGTATTGGTCGATGCAAGCGCAGACGCCTCAAATCGTAGATGAGATTGCGATGTTGCGTGAGCGCGTATTTCGCATGCACAACGAAGGCAGTGGTGAACCAAGAGATACTGATGATTTTGATGCGACTTACACCCACCTATATGTGTGGCATAACACCGAACAACGCATTATTGGCGCGTATCGCATGGGTCGTACCGATGTATTGCAAGCAGATAAGGGGCTTGAGGGATTGTATCTGCACAAAATGTTTGAGTTCGCGCCCGACTTTGCCAATCGCCAGCAACCCTGTTTAGAAATGGGGCGTTCCTTTATCATTCCCGAATACCAACGCTCACCCCAAGGGTTGTTTATGCTCTGGCGTGGTATTGGCGAATTTGCTAATGCGTTCCCTCAATATCGAGTGCTATATGGCACAGTCAGTATCAGTAAGCTTTACCGGCCTCAAAGCGTCAGCATCATTGAGGACGGTTTAATTGATGCACCAGAGTATGTGATTCCGCGCAATCACTTTCCATTTGCGTTACACCCACAACTCAAAGCGTATCATGACAAATATGGTCTGCGAGATGTGGTGGAGGATTTCTTAAAATGCCTCGAGGCAGACGGCAAAGGCTTACCTGTGCTAGCCAAGCAATATCAGAAACTGGGCGCAAAGTTCCATGCGTTGGGCATCGATACCAGCTTTAATCATACTCCTGGATTATTGCTCAGTGTGGATCTACGACAAATCCCAGAGCGAGTCCAAAAACGATACTTAGGGAAGGTGTTGGCGGATTAGTTTCTGTTAGTTAATTAAGGTCTTTAATACCAGATGTTGGTGAAAAAGTTGTGCAATTACTCATTTATAACTATTGTCAAGGAAGCGAGTTTTACCTGTGAGCCAAAACCGAATTTACTGCAGATTAAGGCTTATCCTACATTTTGCGTTCTAAGGTAAGTTAACGTGGAGGGGGCATAGCCAAACTCAGGGGGAACAGTAGCATGTTGCATTTGGCGAATAATCTTGATCAACGCATAATGATGAATAGCGTGAGAAGATGCGAATACTAACTCTCGTTCAACGTTTGATTCAACCAAAGCATCGTCTTGTTCAGAGATAGAAATTTCAGTCAAAATAGACAATGTTTCAGACAATTGGGTGGAGGTTAACGCGTTAATTTTGGACCGAATGTTATATAAAGCTTGGCTGCATGCCTCGAGTGACTTTTCCACAGAACAAAAGCGTTTGCGTTGGTTATAGTTCACAAATCCTTCCGCTAGGCCTTCAAAAAGATTTTCATAGTGGTCAATCACATGCCGCAAATGTTGACCGATGGAGCCACTAAAATAGGGGGATAACACTTGGGTGAAACTATTGTGATCAAGTTCGTTTAGCAAACTGATGGCTTGGTCAATGACATCCAGGTGACTCTTGAGCATGCAAATCCTTATCTATCAATCTCATGTTTAGACTAACACCTAGACCTTGCTTGTGCCAAGAATATTTCAATCGTGTTGGACGTAGATCAAATCTTGCACGGGATAACGTTTATTCCTAGCCTGTTCAAGCAGCATTGTAAGCGTAGTTTCTGGTAAAGATGGGGTACGCGACAAGATCCAAAAATAATCACGATTCGGCCCTGTAACGAGCGCCCATTGGTAATCTGGGTCAAGTGCCATAATGACGTAGCTTGCGTAAAACGGGCCAAAAAACGACACTTTAAGATGCCCCACATCCTCTGAATCAACAAAATAAGCTTTGCCAATAGCTTCATTCCAGACACCATCGACAACATGGAGTCCGCGATTGAGCACGTCGATTCCACCATCCTCTCGCACTGTGTAGGTTGCACTGATTTGCTCTAACCCCCGTTCAAATGAATGATCAAGACGAGCAATCTCATACCAAGTACCTAGATACCGAGATTTATCAAACTTTTGCACCGGCGTGATGCCTTCCGGCACACTGGTGCATGCCGAAAGAAATAAAAGCAGTGATAAAGGAATTAAGCGCATCGTCTGTATCGAAGGGTCTTACGCTTCAAAGAACTCTCGACGCATCGCCGGGTCGGACAAGAATACGCCACCCAGAGAAGATGTTTTAGTATATGAGTTGCTGTCTTTGATGCCACGAGCTTTGACGCAATAGTGCGTGGCATTGATTGAAACCGCCACATCTTGTGTGCCAGTAAGTGCTTGCAAGGCCACCATGACCTGTTGCGTCAGACGTTCTTGAACTTGCGGTCGCTGGGCGAAAAACGCCACTAAGCGGTTAATTTTGGACAACCCAATGACGGTTTGTTTAGGAATGTAAGCAACGGATGCTGTGCCATCGATCGTCACAAAATGATGCTCGCAAGTGCTGGTGAGGGAAATATCGGTTACTTGCACAGGTTGCTCGATCGACATCTTGTTTTCGATCTGTGTGATCTTAGGAAATTTGCGATAATCTAAACCAGAAAAAATCTCATCCACATACATCTTAGCGATACGTCTAGGCGTATCACACAAGCTGTCATCGTCCAAATCTAAGCCGAGTACGTCCATAATTTGAGACATATGCTGTTGAATTTGAGCGCGTTTTTGCTCATCTGACAAACCGTTCTCAATCATTGGGGTTTCAAGGCCAGCGTCAATCAGGGCTTGTCTGACAAGGGCAGCTTCCTTTGTTATCGCGAGTTCTACACCATCACGAACCACAACTGCTTCTTTTGCTAACATTTGAATGTTCCATTTTTGTATTTGTACCGCTATATACGGAACAAATCGCTATTTTGGTTTAGTAAAAAATAAAAATAACCTTTGTTAATATAGATACGTATCTATATTACAAGCAACCTGCATAGTATACACTAACCCATTTCATAACGCATCATATGTGATGGCGTGTATTTATCGCATTATATGAAGTTAAAGGAAGTAGATATGACAGACACAATCCTCATTACTGGCGGTGCGCAACGGCTGGGACTTGCCATGGCCCTTGATTTGTTGGCACAACGTTTTCGAGTTATTGTTACATACCGCAGTGAACGCCCGGCTCTAGAGGAATTACGTCAAGCCGGTGCTGAGACGGTACGGTGTGATTTTGCTTGCAACGAAGATATCACCTCTCTCATTCAGCACGTCAGTCAAACTTGTGAGTCATTACGCGCTATTATTCACAACGCCTCTGATTGGGATGCCGAAAAACATACGGATGATTATCCAGCACTGCTAAACAAGATGATGCAGGTGCATGTCAGCGCGCCCTATCAACTCAACTTAGGCCTTAAAAAATTGCTTTTAGCCCATCCCACTGGCGCAGATATCATACACATGACGGATTATGTGCAAACCAAAGGGTCGAGTAAACACATCGCCTATTCTGCTTCAAAAGCCGCGTTACACAATCTAACACTTTCCTTTGCCCAGGCCCTAGCGCCACAAGTAAAAGTAAATTCTATTGCACCGGCATTACTCATGTTTAACGAACACGATAGCGATGAGTACAAAGCGCGATCTCTCAAAAAATCTTTACTCGAAATCTGCCCCGGTGCCGGTGAGGCGGTCAAAGCGATGAATTTTTTATTTGCCAGTGATTTCGTTACAGGTCAAACTATGCACCTAGACGGCGGTAGACATTTAAAATAACGGTTTGCATAACACATGAGATTACTTCCAGAATGGGTCGAACAAGAAGCAGTCATTCTAGCTTGGCCGCACCGAGATACCGATTGGGCTGCATGGTTAGCCCGGGCGCAATCGACCTATCAACAGATCATTACTGAGATAATCAAGCGCAACGCTAAGGTCTTATTACTGTGCGATCCGAGTGAGATAGAACACGTCAATTCTCTATACTATGACAATGCAGACGTGCATATCATTGTGGCGAAATACAATGACACCTGGGTACGTGATTATGGTTTTTTGACCCTAGCTGATGCGCAAGATCCTAAGCGCAAACACGCATTGGAATTTGAATTTAATGGCTGGGGGCAAAAATTCAACGCCACTCAGGACAATCAAGTTAACATCAAATACCTTGCGGATTTGTTACAGATCCCTTTGTATAGCGAACAGTGTGTTGTTGAAGGCGGGGCATTAGAAATTGATGCCGATGGTACCTTGTTAAGTACCTTGTTTTGCTTGAGTAACCCAAGGCGCAACGGTGATATGAGTGTGGAACAGTATGAGCAATATTTTGCTGATGTACTGGGTGCCAGTCGCACGGTGATCCTTGAGCACGGCCATTTAGCTGGGGATGATACCGATGGTCATATTGATACCTTGGCTCGATTCACACCGCATCTAGGGATTATTTATCAAGGCTGTGAAAATCGCCCAACTGATCCTCATTTTAGTGGATTGCATGCTCTTGGCGCTGAATTGCAACATCATTTTCCCAAGCATGAGATTATCGACTTACCTCTGCCTGACGTACGTGCCAAAGATGGTGAGCGCTTACCCGCTTCCTATGCGAATTTTTTAATTCTCAATGGCGCAGTCCTCGCACCTATGTATCAACAACCAGAGGATGAACTGGCTCGAGCACAACTAGCCAAAGCCTATCCAAACTATGACATTGTCCCGATTGATTGCTCGGTATTGGTCGAGCAGTATGGCAGTTTGCATTGTATTTCGATGCAAGTGCCGACAGGTGTATTACACAACAACCTATTTGTTTGAGAGATTAAAAACATGAGCGCACAGACAGTCAAAATCGGCGTCGTTCAACAGGCCATAAGTGGTAACGATAAACAGCAAAACTGGGCGGAATCTGCCGCGCAAATTCGAGCTCTAGCCAAAGACGGGGCGCAATGCATCTTGCTCCAAGAGCTGCATAGCACTCTGTATTTTTGCCAGACCGAAGACGTGGACGTATTTGATCTAGCCGAACCGATTGAAGGCGAGGGGCATCGTTTTTTTGGTGCATTAGCCGCTGAACTCAATATTGTACTGATTACCTCGATGTTTGAAAAACGCGCCACTGGGCTTTATCACAACACTGCCGTTGTTTACGATTGTAGTGCTGACATTGCAGGCATTTATCGCAAAATGCATATCCCAGATGATCCTGGGTTTTATGAAAAGTTTTATTTTACTCCAGGTGATTTAGGCTTCACCCCAATCGACACCTCCATTGGTAAACTTGGAGTCCTTGTGTGTTGGGATCAATGGTATCCAGAGGCCGCGCGGTTAATGGCGATGGCTGGTGCACAGATTTTATTCTATCCGACCGCAATTGGTTGGGATCGCAACGATTCAACCGATGAGCAAGCTCGACAACAGGATGCGTGGTTTACGATCCAACGTGCCCATGCTGTGGCGAACAATGTACCGGTAGTAGTGGCAAACCGAACCGGATTTGAGACCGCACCGCATGGTCAAAGCGGCATAGATTTTTGGGGATTGAGTTTTGTCGCCGGACCTCAAGGCGAAATCTTAGCCAAAGCATCTCACGACACTCCAGAAAACTTGTTGATTGAAGTCGACCTAGCACGCAGTGAGCAAGTTAAGCGCTGGTGGCCGTATTTCCGTGACCGTAGAATTGATGATTACGCTGACTTAACAAAAAGATGGCGCGACTAGGGTTACTGTCAAGCTTCATCCTAGTGCACCAACATCGCCTGACAGGCGCCTACACGCAAGGCGCTAGGTGTCAGACCTCTCATACAAAAGCTGTTTAAATGCCTGCATGCTTTGACGCAATTGTATTGATTTGAGAAAAATGAGAGGTTGCTGAAGTGATTATTTGTTTAAGAGCAACAAAAACGCTTTTTCTTGATAGCACAATACGGTTTGATTTGCCGAAGTGGTAAAAACCTCCTCGTATACCGGATCATCTACTGGTAACCCCCCAGTATAAACGCCTAATGACGGCATAATGAGCTCGTGCGTACTTGCGATAAAACACTTGCCGGTCATTTGCTGACGCTTTATTGAATGGGTTAATTTGGGATGAAAATGTCCCATGATCTGATAACTTGCTGTATCTAAATCGGTCACCGGTTCATGCGTAAACACAATATCCTCATATTCCCATGTGCTGACTTGGTCTCCAGCAAAACCGGCTGGAATGTCTGGATCGTGATTGCCCAACACCCAGATCCATTGTTGTACCTGCTCTATCATGGCGCGAATGGCCATCGCTTCAGCATTAGATAAGCGCTCTCCAACTCGCACATCGTGAAAGCTATCCCCCAAACACAACACTGTGATAGGTTGATAGCGCTCTAGCAGTTTCTCAATCAACTCAATGGTGGCAATCGTGTCATAAGTAGGCAACGGATGACCATGCTGTTTGAGAAAACTGCCTTTCCCAAAATGCAGATCCGATACCACCAATAAATGGATCTCCGGTAAGTACAGACCGCCAAGACCATCCGCGAGCCAAATCTTATTTGCAAAACGAAAAATGGAGGCGGTTTTTTCCTTTACTAATCTTTCAAGATGGTTTGGTGTCATGCTTCTTGGATCGGCTCATTAGGCGTATGCAAATCAGTAGTGCGTTTGTGCGTTATCACTCCGGCCGTCATTGCGCCATTGACATTAAGCGCCGTTCGCGCCATATCAATTAACGGCTCAATGGATATCAGAAGCGCCGCCAGCGCCACCGGCAAGCCCATCGCTGGTAATACTATTAATGCAGCAAACGTCGCACCACCGCCCACTCCGGCCACGCCAAATGAACTCACAATGATGACCCCAACTAGGCTCAAAATAAACATGGGCTGACTTGGATCAATGCCAACACTTGGCGCAATCATGACCGCAAGCATCGCTGGATAAATGCCGGCACAGCCATTTTGACCGATGGTCGCACCCAGAGACGCAGACAGATTTGCGATGACGGGCCTCACTTTGAGTTGGTTTACTTGCGTCTCAACATTAAGTGGAATAGTCGCCGCAGAACTTCTAGAACTAAACGCAAAAGTTAATACAGGCAATACTTTTTGAAAAAACACCTTTGGGTTCATCCCGTTAAGCAAAAGCAAACCACCGTGAACCAAGAACATGATCAAAATCGCCACATAGGAGGCGACAATAAACATGAGCAGGTCCACAATATCTGCCAGACTGGAGCTTGCGCCGACTTTGAACATCAATGCCAACACACCATAAGGCGTAAACTCAATCACCATTTTGACTAACCGCATAATCAAAGTCTGAGCGGATTTGACAAAACTGCGAAAACGCAGGCCTTGCTCTGGATCTTCTGCAACTAACTTTAAGCCCGCTATCCCCAATAATACCCCAAAAATAACCACGGCAATGATCGATGTTTTTCTCATCCCCGCCAAATCCGCAAAGATATTTTGTGGAATAAAACTGACCAAAATGGCAGGCAATGACAGCTCTGAAACCGTGTCTTGCCGTTCAATGAGCACATCTACACGAGCTAATTCACGAGCGCCTTGTGTTAACCCATCGGCAGACAAGCCAAACATATTTGCCACACCGATTCCCACCAATGCAGCGATGGCTGCGGTACCAATCAGGACAAATAAAATCACGCCACCGTATTTGCCTAAGGAGCTGATTCGGTCCATTTCAACCACAGCAGCAAGCATAGAAATCAAGACCAATGGCATGATGATCATTTTGAGGAGTGCGACATAACCACTGCCAACCACATTTGACCATTCCAGCGTGTGGACGACTATTGTACTGTCGTTGCCAAAGATGGCTTGCATCAAAGCTCCTCCCAAGGCTCCCACGATTAATGCAGTGAATACGCGTTTGGATAAGCTTGCTTCGCACTTTGCTAAATGACGTAACACCATACATACGACAGCAAATAAAATAAGATTGAGGATCACAAATGCCATAGCCAAATTCATACCTTGGTCTAATAATAATTGTTCGGATTGTAGAGGATCTGAATGAGGATGCAACGCATATCTTATAACCTATTTAACCTAAATATACCGGGATCATAACGAGGTATTGGCTAGCATTTCTCGCACTTCTGCTAACATAGACTCTGCTTCATCATATAAGATAGCGTGTTCTAGCAAGGCCTCTCGGCCTGAACCTTTGATGATCTCCGCTCGAACATTGAGCACAATTGGAATAGCCATCGGAGAGACTTTTGGCAACTCAATAAAATCAATTTTACCCACATACCGGATGAGTAAATCGGTTAAACGCTGTAAATCTAGTAGTTCTCTTTCAGCGTCTTGCTGCGTGACTTTTAACAAAATATGATCTGGATCGTGCTCGCGCAGCGTGTCATAAATCAAATCGGTCGAAAATGTGACCTGCTTCATCGTTTTGCGCGTGGCATGATGATTTTGTTCAGCCAGCCCACTGACCATGGCTACATGGCGAAACGAGCGTTTGAGCATCGGCGAGGAAAGCATCCAATCGGCCAGTTCGTCTCCCAAAATATCTGGATGAAACAAAGATAAAATTTGCGCCTCATCAATCACTTTCAATGAACAAATAGACAATCCGTAGTCATTAATACTGAAACTCAGCGGTTGAAGTTTGAGTTTTTCCATGCGCTTAGTAATGAGCATGCCTAACGCTTGATTGGCTTTGCGCCCCTCAAACGTATAAATCAAAGTGTACTTGGCTTGGCGGTAAGGAAAATGTTCGATCATGATTTTGCCTAGCTGTGGAATTGCCGAAAACTCCGCTTGTAAATCCAACCATTCCCTAACTTGTATGGGTAAATCAACCCAGCGATGCGGCTCAGCTAATAGCAACCTCACCGCATCGGCCAAAAAACTCGACAACGGCATTTGCCCACCCACAAAACTCGGAATTTTGGGCTCCTTGCCTTTGCCCGGATAAGCCTCTACACACATGTCTTTGATGGTATCGAATACCAAGCATTCTCCCGCAAATAAAAAGGTATCACCTGGCACGAGTTGTTGGGCAAAATACTCCTCGATCTCACCGATGATTTTGCCGGTATGCGCACGACGCAAGCGTTTAACTTTCAAACGCCCCGCCTCGACGATGGTGCCAATATTTTGTCGATGTCTTAACGTGACACGCTTTGACGCTGGCTCAAATAATCCATCCTCGCGCTTTTCCAGCCGATGATAGCGATCGTAATGACTCAGGGCATAACCGCCGTCAATCGTGAATTGCCATAGTTGCATGAAGGTGTGACGTTCTAAGCCACCATACGGTGTCGCTAGTAATACCTGCTGGTAGATTTCCTCAGGAGCAACGGGGCCAGCAATGGCGCAGTTCATGATAAACTGCGGGATGATGTCCAACGCGCCCTCATGATATGGCTCATGATCCATCTGATTGTGTTCAATTGCATTTATCGCACTCAATGCCTCCAGCGCTTCAAATCGATTGCCAGGTACTAATAACGCTTTACTTGGTTCATCTAACGTATGATTGGATCGACCAATGCGTTGCAATAAACGAGCAACCCCTTTGGGTGCGCCAACCTGCAAGACCAAATCCACATTGCCCCAATCGATGCCAAGCTCCAAGGCTGAGGTACACACCACTGAACGAATCAGCCCCTGCCCCATCATATTTTCGACTTTATGACGTTGTTCTTTGGCCAACGCACCATGGTATATCGCGATAGGTAACCCTAGCTTGTTAATTTCCCACAAAGATTGAAAAATCAGCTCCGCTTGAGCTCGCGTATTCACGAACACTAACGATGTGTTGGCTTGGCTGATTTCTCGATAAATGTCGGCCACCGCATATGTAGCCATGTGCCCGCCGTACGGAATATCAGCGGTCGTGTGCATTAATTTGACCTGTGGTTTCACCACATTGGCCACGCGATGCACATCCACTGGCTCACCACTTGGCCCAAGCCAAGCCGCTAACACTTCGGCTTCTGCCACCGTCGCAGAAAGCCCAACACGACGATAATCTGGTTTCAGTGCAGATAATCTGGCCAACGCAAGCGTTGTAAAATCGCCGCGTTTGTTTGCTGCAAGTGAATGCGCTTCGTCAATGATCACCGTGCGCAAGTGGCGAAACATCTGTTTTGCATCGGCATAGGACAGCAACAACATCAAGGATTCAGGAGTTGTGAGTAATATATTGGGCGGTTTCTTGCGCTGACGTTGACGCTTATGACTTGGCGTATCTCCGGTGCGTGTTTCAACACTAATATCCACGCCCATTGCTTCAATGGGCGCTAATAAGTTGCGTTGAATGTCATGCGTGAGCGCCTTCAATGGTGAAATATATAGAGTGTGCAAGCCCTGAATCGGTGCCTCAATGAGTTCGCACAGAGTCGGTAAAAAACCAGACAGGGTCTTACCCGCACCAGTGGGAGCGACCAATAAGGTAGAACGGTTGTCACGCGCTTGCTTGAGCATGTGGGCTTGATAGTCGCGAATCGCCCAGTCTTTGCTGGAAAACCAGTCTTGAAGTCGTCTTGGGAGTTGAGTATTTTGCATGTTTGTAATACGTGCAAACATAGCAAAAGGGTTTACGCTAAAAAAGGGGACATAACGTCCCCTCCACCAATCTAACCTAACACCACCGCCTGATATGGCGTCAAGGTAATTTGCTCACCTTCTATCACGAAGTCAGTCGTGTTATTCACAAGCACATTAGTATGCGACGGCAATTCAGCCACACTCACTGTATGCGTGTTCGCTGAGAAATTCATCAACACCAACATCGACTTTCCTTGATAGCAGCGCTGATATGCATAGATGTCCTCATGCTCAGCAAGTAAGAGTTCATAATCACCATACACCAATACTTTGTGCTGTTGACGCAAGGCCGTTAATGCACGGAAATGGTTCAGTGGTGAAAGTGGATCGGCTTCTTGTGCTTCAACATTAATCACTGCATGGTTTTCATGCACGTTAATCCATGGCTCTCCTGTGGTAAAGCCCGCTTGAGTTGATGCATCCCAGTGCATCGGTGTGCGGCTATTATCACGGCTATACTCAATTAAATTGCGCATGAAGGTATCCATATCAGCACCATCAGCTTGGGCTTTTTTGTACCCATTGATCGCATCAATGTCTTTATATTCTTCTATGGTCTGAAAACGAATATTGGTCATGCCTAGCTCATCACCAAAATACGTAAACGGTGTCCCTCGCATCGTAAGCAAGAAGGTATTCAAACATTTGGTCGATAACTCTCGATACGCGTCTGAATCATTGCCCCAACGCGACACCATACGCGACATATCGTGATTGGCCAAAAAAATAGACAACCAGCCATCCGATGAGAAGGATGCATCCCATGCACTATACAATTCTTTGAATTGTGTTGTTGTATGAGGATTGTCAACATTTTTGCCAAGCTCAGCACCTTCAAAATGATAAGCAATCTGTAACTCTTTGCGGTGAGTATCCACCAAATCATGGGCATCTTGGAAAGACGACCCTGCGCCCTCACTGACTGCAAACACATCGTATTGCGATAAAACTTCTTCATACATCTCGCGCAAGTAAGGATGAATGTTCGGTCCCATGCCGTGGTATTTGATGATGTGCTGTTTACCTTCCATGTACTCGTCTGGCAACTTTGGAAAATCAGTGTCTTTAGACACAAACTGGAATGCATCTAAACGAAATCCATCTACCCCCTTTTTCGCCCAAAAATGCATGATGTCATACACTTCTTGACGAACTTTGGGATTTTCCCAGTTCAAATCAGGCTGTTTAACCGCGAAGTAATGCAAGTAGTACGAGTCGGTTTGCTCGTCGTATTTCCACGCATCGCCGCGCTCGTCAAAATAGCTCCAGCGCCAGTTTGGCTTGCCTTTTTCTGCTGGCCACCAGTGGTAATAATCGCGATATGGATTATCACGCGATGAACGCGCCTGTTTAAACCATTCGTGTTCGTCTGAGGTGTGATTGACCACCAAATCCATGATGAATTTGATGCCACGTGCGTGCAAGCCTTCAAGGAGTTCATCAAAATCCTCCATCGTACCAAACTCGGGCATAATCGCGCGATAATCGCTAATGTCATAGCCATTATCATCATTGGGGGAGGCGTAGATGGGATTGATCCACACTGATGTCACGCCCAAGCTTTTGATGTAATCCAGCTTATCAATGATGCCACGTAAATCGCCTACGCCATCACCGTTTGAGTCTTTAAAACTGCGCGGATAGATTTGATAGACAATTTGCTCTTTCCACCACTTTTGGATATGGCTTCGCGAGGCGGCATCACTGATGACTTGCATTATTTTCCTTAGATTAATTAGATTGTGAGTTAAAATTGCCTTTTTCACGGCGCTCTAGTAGATCAATTTCAATTTTATCAAGCAATGTCTTATCGAGTTTGTAAAATATCATCAAGAGACCACCGGCGATAAACAAGACAGCAGGTAATAATGTGGTCATCCAATGGATCCCGTTCATCGCTGACTCGGTCAATTCAGTATTGGCCACAAAACCCACCGCCGCTAAGATAAAGCCTGGCAAAGCGCCACCAATAGCAGAACCAAACTTCAGCGCGAACATAGACGCGGAAACTGTGAGCCCTGAAGCGCGTGAACCGGTTAACCACTCACCGTATTCAGCACAGTCAGTAAACATCGCAAACAATAACGTAATGGTTAAACCAAAGGTAAATAGACCACAAGTGTGTAAGAACACAGCTAACCAATAGCTCTCAGCTGGCACCATATAGCTCAAGACCAAGAAACCAGCGTGTGCCACAGATGACCATAATACAAGCATGTGCTTTGAGTAACGCTTAGTAAACCAAGGCGTACACATCGCACCAATCAATTGGCCGAGCAAAGCAATCGAGGAGAACACAGCGACGCGGTCAAATATCCAAATAAAGGCTTCACTGCTGTGGCCTTGATAATATTTGACGTAATAAATGACGGTCGCAACGCGCGTCACATAAGCCACTAGCAACACAATACACACTAGTGCCAAAATCACCCATGAGATGTTTTTGATCAGCTCTTTCATATCTTCCATTGGCTTGGTTTTATGTTTTGGAAGCTCGATGCGCTCTTTGGTTGTGGCAAACGTCGTCCAGAAGAACAACATAGACAAGATGGCGAATAAGATGATGGTCATTCTAAAACCAAACACGTCATCGCCACCGCCAAGCATATTCACCAATGGGGTCGCGAACATTGCGACCAGCAAAGTACCACCACTAGCAAAGATGAAGCGATAAGTGGTGGCTTTAGTCCGCTCTTCTGCGACTGGAGAGATGACCGCTAATAAACCAGAGTAAGGGACGTTGATCGCGGTATAGATAAGCATGACGCCAATGTAGGTCACATACGCATAAATGAGTTTACCGGTATCCGATAGTTCAGGGCCATAGAAAATCGCTACCCCTAAAATACCGTAAGGGATCGCCATGTATAACAGATATGGACGGTACTTACCAAAGCGCGAATTCGTACGGTCAGCAATTAACCCCATGCCTGGGTCTGTCACTGCATCGATGATTTTTGAAATCAACATCATGGTAGCAACCGCTGCCGGTGCGAGACCATAAACGTCTGTGTAATAGTACAAAAGATATAGGCCAAAAAAGCCCAAATAAAAGTTCGAGGCCATATCGCCTAAGCCGTAGCCAGCCTTTTCTTTAAACGATAATGGTGCGGTATCCGCTTTGCGATCGGTCATCCTAGTGCTCCTGATGTCGCTTATTATTTTCAGTCCGCGATAATAACATGATAATGTGTGTTAACACTATATTAACTTAATTAATTAAGTTGAATTTTAACAACTTTTCAAACCTCTACCACAAACAAACGTATGCATAATTATGCTAACGATTACTAACCATCCCGATACTTGGCTAGAGCCACATAAAGAAGGCCTCTATTGCGTGCCAGCTGACGCATACATTGATGCAATGCAACCGCATACTCGTGTGATTGTCACCCATGGCCATGCTGACCACGCACGCGGTGGTCATGGGACCGTTTGGGCAACGCCGCCCACGTTAGACATTATGCGTATTCGTTACGGTGATGCCCACGCGACCACAACCCGAGCTTTAGAATATGAACAACGCATCAATATAGGTGTCGTTGAACCTGTTTATCTGACGTTTCATCCAGCAGGTCATATTTTGGGCTCGGCGCAAGTTTTGCTTGAGTATCGCGATGCCCGCGTGGTGATTACTGGCGACTACAAACGCACACCCGACCCCTCTTGTGTGTCATTCACAGCAATACCATGCGATGTATTTATTTCTGAAGCCACATTTGCATTACCAGTATTTAAACATCCAACACTCTCATCACAAATCGACAGACTACTCACCTCGCTTGATCGCTTTCCCGAACGTTGCCATTTGATTGGTGTGTATGCATTGGGTAAATGCCAGCGTGTTCTGCTTGGCTTACGCGCCGCTGGCTATCAAGCGCCAATTTATGTGCATGGCGCTATGATTAAATTGATTGAGTTATATCGCAAGTATGGCTTTGATTTTGGCCAGATTATTCCGGTCACGGAAGTGGCAGATAAGCACACACTCCGGGGTCAAATTGTCCTAGCCCCCCCTTCTGCTCTTCACGACCGCTGGTCAAGATGCCTACCCGATGTACTGACTGTCGGTGCATCGGGCTGGATGCAGGTACGAGCTCGTGCCAAACAAAAAAACGTAGAACTGCCACTGGTCATCTCTGACCACTGCGATTGGCAAGAATTATTAGACTCGATTCAAGAAGTCAATCCCAGTGAAGTCTGGGTAACCCATGGACGTGAAGACGCACTTATTCATGCTTGTGAACAACTCGGTTATACTGCTCGCGCGCTCAGGTTAATTGGTTATGATGAGGATAGCGAGTCATGAGGCGCGTGGCTGAACTATTTGATGCGTTGTATTTTACGCAAAGTCACAAAGCCAAGTCGCGACTGTTGCGTGAGTATCTCACACAAGCTCCTGATCCTGAGCGCGGTTATGTCATTGCCATGCTCTCAGGAGACCTTCACTTCAAATTTTTCAAACGCAATACGATCAAACAGCTCATGCTCGAACGCGTAGATGAAACCTTATTTACACTAAGCTACGACTACATTGGGGAAATGAGTGAGACGATAGCGCATTTGTGGCCATCATTACCCGATGATGATTTTGTGGTACCTTCCTTTGTTGATGTGATTGAATATGTGGGATCGCATAAAAAAGCCGATATCGAGGCATTTTTGGTACGCTGTCTCAATAATTTTAGCCCTTCCATGCGGTGGAGTTTTATTAAAATGGGTACAGGGGGGCTGCGCGTAGGTTTGTCGGCTCGGCGACTCAAGCAGGTGTTAGCCGCATATGGCGACTGTGATGTGGCCGAAATCGAACAATTGTGGCATGGCCTTAGCCCACCTTATCAAGAATTGCTAGAATGGCTCGAGGGTAACGCTGACAAGCCCGATATTCGCGACAAAATCGTCTTTCACCCCGTCATGCTTGCTCACCCATTGCTTGCAGATGATATTGCAAAAATCAATTTATCCCAGTACATCGCAGAATACAAATACGATGGCATTCGCGTTCAAATAGTGAACAAGCCGCAAGGCAAAGCCATGTTTTCACGTACTGGTGATGATATTAGCCATAGCTTTCCCGATGTATTACCGTTGCTAGAGGTCTATGGCGTGTTTGACGCCGAGCTATTAGCGTTTGATTTACAAGGTAATATCAGCACGTTTAACCAACTACAGCAACGCTTGAATAAGAAAAAACCCTCGCGTCAATTACAATCTGACATTCCATGTGGGTTAGTCATTTATGATGTATTGGAGCACAACGGGGAAGAGGTGACTCAGACAACTTTACTGGAGCGCCAGTTATTATTGCGTCGTTTATTCTCAGAGTCACACGAGCGAGTTCGGTTATCCAAATCATTTACGATCGAAGATGTTGAAGTGCTTCACTCACAGAGAGAGCAAGCTTGCCTAAAGCATGATGGCTTAGTCGAGGGCTTAATGCTTAAACGAGTCGATTCTATGTATACACCAGGGCGACCCAAAGGTGCATGGTACAAATTCAAACGCGATCCCAAACTGGTTGATGCCGTGATCATGTATGCCCAGCGTGGGCATGGCAAGCGTTCGTCATTTTACTCCGATTTTACCTTTGGGGTTTGGACAGACGTAGCAGGCGAGAGGCGTTTATTACCCATTGGCAAAGCTTATTCTGGATTTACCGATGCAGAGCTTAAAGAGCTCGACAAATGGGTGCGAAAGCATACTATTGGGCGCTTTGGGCCAGTAAAAGAAGTCGAAAAAGCACTGGTATTTGAGGTGGCATTTGATGGCGCTCATGAATCAAACCGGCACAAATCTGGTGTTGCCTTGCGCTTTCCTCGCATTCATCGCATACGCTGGGATAAGCCAGCAGAAGAAGCGGATACTTTGGAGGGCTTCAGACGAAGCTTCTTAAACTAACCAACCGCCTTAGGCTCTGCGTGCACCACTTTACGAATGAGCGGAATAAAGCTGTCTAACGAGTCAACTTCAAAATTCGGGTCAAACCCTTCTGCATCCCACTCATCAACTAATTTCACAGCTAACTCATACCAAGGTTCATCTTTGTATTGTAAGCGCAGATCAGTAGGTGCATCCAAGTATTCGTAGTAATGCTCACCTTGAAAATCTTGATGATATTTGAGCACATTATAAAGATCGTCGTTCACATAGGGTTTGAACATTTCTGCAGCAATTGCGCCATGGTTCGGCACGTTGATAACTTTAGCAATGTCATGACACAGAGCGACGACAATTTCTTCATCACTTGCCCCAGCTCTGCGGGCAAGTGTTCCAGTCATCAATGCATGCTGCAATTGATCACAACTGAATCCGAGCGTAATGCCTTCGAGTTGACGCAACATATCAATGAAACGGTCGGCGGTGTTATGAAAATCGGCCTTATGCGCTGTAGCGATTTTCATCCAGTCGTCTCTCGTACCGTCTTGCATACGGGTAAATGTGGCTTGCTCTGTTGAGTTTGTCATGTCCATGTCGGGGTCCTTTGATGCTGCTTAACAAGATGTTAACAAACACCTCTTAAAAAACAAGGCCTAAAAAAACGGCATTAAATTATGCTTGAGCGGAAGGTCTTGCTCGCATCGCATCAAGCCACCTTGATAGATGGACTTGATCAGCCTGTACCCTTAATTTGACGACTCTAGCAAACTCGATTGCACAAAACGCCGTAATATCTGCAATAGAATAGCTCTCACCTGCCAAGTAAGTATTCTCCGCTAGATGCTTATCCAACATATGCATAAACTTTGCTGCATTGATACCGGCCTCTCGACCATACTCTGGTACAGGCGTCATGCGATCTTTAAACGCGCCAGAGGTATGCTGGAAGCACATACCGACTTGGTTAAACAAATACAACTCGGCGCGCTGTTGCCATTGCATGATGATGCCTTTTTCCAGAGGCGTAGTGCCCATTAAAGGAGGCTCTGGGTATTGTGCTTCTAAATAAGTACAAATCGCGGTTGATTCACAGATACAAGTTCCGTCATCTAATTCAAGGATAGGGATTTTACCCAACGGATTTTTGGCTCGCATGGCATCAGATAGGTTGTCACCTGCCACAATATCCACTTGCTCAACTTCACAATGAATACCCTTTTCAGCCATAAAAATTCGTACTCGACGAGGAGTTGGAGCGGTTTTGGTATCGTAAAGTTTCAAGAATTCACTCCTTTGTGTTTATGCTTTTTTGAAGACCTGGACATAATTGACGGACATCACTGGCGTCAAGCGCCACTTGTGTTTAAACAAGTTATATTGCATTCCGGTTTGCTCAAGCAATTCACATCCGGATTGTTCAGCCCATCCCGATAATTCCTCAGGTTTCACAAATTTATCCCAGCTATGGGTTCCTTTAGGAAGGTAATTCATGACATATTCTGCGCCGACAATGGCAACAATAAAGGATTTAATCGTCCGATTAAGAGTCGCCAAAATCAATATTCCACCCGGCTTGACCAACTTAGCGCATTGTTCAATGAGCAGGGATTGATTATGCACATGTTCTACCACTTCGGCGTTGATCACCACATCAAACAAACGGCCATCAGCTAATAAATCTGATGCCATGGCATGTTCGTAGTTCACCGGTGTTGTCGTGTTATGCGCATGCCGACGAGCAACTCTAATACTCATTGCACTGGCATCAATTCCTGTTACCGTCGCCCCCAAATTAGCCAAAGGCTCAGACACTAAGCCTCCACCGCAACCAACATCCAAAATAGACAAGCCTTCAAAAACCCTGCCCAAATCATAAAGGTGCCAAAGGTTCTCAGTTGGTTTTGGCACGAACGCTAACTCCCGGTCAAAATGTGTGGCAATAGCTTGAGTAAAATACGCTAAGCGAGCATGGTTAAATGCAATCGCTTGGGCATATTTGCCCATTGGGTCCCACCACTGGTCAGCCAATTCGTCAAACTTGGCCACTTCTGAAGGGTCTAGGGTGGTACTGAGGTCACCGACTAAGGCGCTTTTGTCTAACATACTTGTAATATAAAAAAGGGTTTGATTTTAATACGTAAAGGCATACCGATAAGTTTGCATAATTTTTAATACGGACACAATTTTTGATTGTGTTAAACTGCTTGTTCACTACGACTAGCATGCTTTAATCAACTCAAAGGAAAGCTCATGACCGAACGCAATGTGCTTAGCGAGCCATTACAACCTTGTTGCGATGGCACTGGTTTTATGCGTAATGGTTACTGTCAAGTGCCATTTAGCGACCGTGGTAATCATTCAGTATGCGCGATTGTCACCGATGAGTTTCTGCAAATGCAAGCACGGTTAGGCAACGATCTGATCACCCCCATTCCCGCCTATCAATTTCCTGGCCTTAAAGCTGGCGATCGTTGGTGTTTATGTGCCTCACGCTGGAAACAAGCCTATGACTATGGGATTGCACCGCAAGTTGATTTGCATGCAACGAGTGAAGCGGCACTGCAAATTGTGACGCTCGACGCACTTAAAGCTCATGCAATAGACCCACAATAACCATGTTGGAATGGCTTCTTCCCGCAGAATTTGCACTGATTAATGCAATTATTCTTATTCTCAGCGCTGGCTTCACATCATTTGTCTCTGCATCTATGGGGATTGGTGGTGGCTTATTGCTCCTCATCATGATGGCTAATATCATGCCATTAGCCGCATTAATCCCTGTGCATGGCTTGGTACAGCTTGGCTCCAACGTCAATCGTATGGTGATGACCAGGCAGCATATTCAAATGAGTATTGTGGGGTACTTTGCGATAGGTGCAATATTCGCGGCGCTAATTGCAAGCTTTGTCCTTGTGCAGTTGCCGTTATCGCTGATTGAGTTAGCTATTGGCATATTTGTCTTAGCCATGGTGTGGGGAATAAAACCCCAAAAACGAGATTTACCCAAGCCTTTGCGTATTTTGGCTGGCAGTGTAACGACCTTCTTATCCATGTTCATTGGCGCGACTGGGCCATTAGTAGCCGCAATTATTCATTCACAACGCGCGGATAAACATCAAATCGTCGCCACCTTCTCCACCTGCATGAGCATGCAACACGGACTCAAAATGCTGGTGTTTGGTGTGGTGGGATTTGCCTTTTTACCCTGGTTGCCGTTGGTTATCGCCATGATTGTGAGTGGTGCTATCGGGACTTGGCTCGGGTTAAAACTACTTAACCGCTTTTCAACCAACACCTTCGAGTGGGCATTTAAAGGGATCATGACAGTATTGGCGCTGCGCACCTTGTATAGCGGTGCACAAGGGTTACTGTAAGGACTTTCTCTCTTGCTCTTTTAACCTTGCAATACCAGTGAACATGGTACCTAAACCCGCGCAAATTAACAATATAAAAATGCCAAGTCCCACGGGGGAACCCCATCCCAAAATGTGATACCACACTTCCATTTTACAACTCCTTATCTTCTTGCTGTGCTTTCAGCAGCGCCTGCTGTGTTTCTGACAACTCTGCTTTATCCAAACGTGCCTGCTCTGCTTCCCACGAGGCCAACTGCTCTTTGGCGTAGGCATCGACGTCGTCTTTGTGATTGCTGATCCACCAGCGCTCCATTAACTGGACATTTTTGGTATTGGCTTTATAAAAGATATCAACAATATCCCCAACCACCGGCACAAAACCCAAACCAAAATCGACTAAAGAGTTGCGAACCATCTGTGTCAAAACCGGTTTTGGCACGCCCATCTTGCACCCTAAATATACTATGCGCCAGGACATAAGCAATACAATCGCATCGCCAATCCCAGGAATCAAACCAATTAAAAAATCCAGACCAACGCGAACCCCGATAAATGGGAACTTGACCGCAGTATCTAAGGTGTTCGCAATATCTTGAGCGTCTTTGAGTGCTTTGGGCGCTTGCATGTATCTTCCTTAATATGAAGAACTAGACTGGGGCATCCAATGCCTTAGCCTCTTTAGCGCGAATCGCAATGTCATCTGCTGACGCATTCGTCCAACCCTGCATGTGGTCTTGCAACAATCCATACAGCATATCAATATGGGCATCCGTTGCATTTAGGCATGGAATATATTCGTAGCGTTCACCACCGTTTTCCATAAAATATTCGCGATTTTCTTCACCGATCTCTTCAATAGTTTCCAAACAATCGGCGCTAAAACCAGGGCAAATGACTTGTAGGGACTTAACACCTTGCTCAGGCAATCCTCTTAATGTTTCATCTGTATATGGCTTCAACCATTCTTCGCGACCAAAACGAGATTGAAACGTTGTCATGTAATGGTCTTTGGCTAACCCAAGTGCCTCAGCCACTAGACGAGTTGTTTTGTGGCATTCACAATGATATGGATCGCCATTTAATAGATAGCGCTTTGGAATACCGTGATACGAAAACACCAGTTTATCCGCACGTCCGTGTTCATCCCAATGCGCTTTGATGCTGTCTGCAATGCACTGGATAAAGCGCGCGTCATCGTGATATTGATTAATAAATCTGAGCTCTGGCAGCCAACGTCGCTTCGTAAAATCTTCAGCAAGTGCATCAAACGTTGACCCTGTAGTTGAAGCACAATATTGTGGATAAAGCGGTAAAACGACCACTTTGCGCGCCCCGCGCTTAAGCAGACTATCCATCGCATTCCCCACCGAAGGTTGCCCATAGCGCATCGCAAAATCCACGAGCACCTCACCAGAACGGTCAGCATCGAATTTAGCCTGTAATGCTGCAGCCTGATTTTTAGTGTGCGTTAAAAGCGGTGAGCCATCTTCTGTCCACACGGTCGCATAGGCCTCAGCCGATTTTTTGGGACGAACGTTCAAAATGATGAGGTTTAAAACACACCACCAAATAAGTTTTGGCACCTCGACCACTCGAGGGTCGGATAAAAACTGCTTTAGATATGGCTTCAGTGCCTGTTTAGTGGGCGCCTCGGGGGTGCCTAAATTAGTAATCAATACGCCTAGCTTATCGCCTTGATCATGAGTGAATCCAGTGTTCTTAGTATACTTCATTAGTCGTTTCCACAAAAAGGATGTCTAATATACGTGTTAATATGTAAACAAGCTTATTGTTTAGCAAAAATCACATGCACCAATCATTATGATGGCGCCGGGTAATAGGTTGGCGAACCAAAACCGACGGGGATCCCCAAAACGAACACCCATATATAAAACAAGATTGTCCAGCCAACCATAAACACCATCGAATAAGGCAACATCATGGCAATCATAGTGCCCATCCCCGTGTCTTTTTTGTATTTCACAGCCATTGCTAAGATAAGTCCAAAATAGCTCATCATAGGTGAGATAACATTTGTCACCGAATCCCCAATACGGTAAGCCGCTTGAATCACTTCAGGTGAATAGCCAACCAGCATAAGCATTGGGACAAAAATCGGTGCTGTCACTGCCCACTGAGCCGAAGCACTGCCTAATGATAAATTGACCAGACCACACATTAGGATAAACAAGATAAAGATCTCTGGACCATTTAAACCAACAGCCTGAATGCCTGCTGCGCCATTTACAGCTAAAACGGTGCCTAGATTGGTCCATTTGAAAAATGCGACAAACTGCGCAGCAAAAAACACCAACACAATGTAAATACCCAATGAGCTCATCGATTTGCCCATGGCTTCAATCACATCGCGGTCATTTTTCATGGTACCAACGGTTTTGCCGTACACAAAACCGGGGATAGCGAAGGAAACAAAAATAAAGGCCACAATCCCTTTTAAGAAGGGCGACCCCATCACCATACCCGTTTCTTGGTTGCGCAAGATACCCCATTCTGGTACGACAGTTAAAGCCAACATGCCACACAAACCTAAGAAAGCCAGACCTGCATTGCGCATCCCTTTATACTCAAGCGCGGTTGGTTTTTCGATCTTTGGCGCATCGAGCTTTTCTGGAGCATCACTGGGATTGTACTTGCCTAGACGAGGCTCAACGATGTGCTCAGTAACAAAATACCCCATTGCCGCCACCACAAAAGTACTGGCAATCATAAACCAATGGTTAGCTATCGGACTGACTTCATAACCTGGGTCAATCATTTGCGCCGCGGGCGTGGTAATCCCAGCTAACAAGGGATCAATTGTTCCTATCAACAAATTAGCGGAATAACCCGCCGACACACCAGCAAATGCCGCAGCTAAGCCGGCCAATGGATGTCGGCCCAAGGAATGAAATATCATTGCCGCCAGTGGAATAATAACAACGTAACCTAGCTCAGAAGCTGTATTTGAAATGATGCCAGCAAACACAATAATAAAAGTGACCATCTGACGGGGTGCGCCCACCACAAGTGAACGAAGTGTCGCAGACAATAAACCAGAATGCTCTGCCACTGAGACTCCTAATAACGCCACCAATACCGTTCCTAAGGGGGCAAAATTGGTAAAATTACTCACCAGACCCGTGACGATTCGCGCCAGACCATCTGCATTCATCAATGAAATTACTTCAATCATGCCGTCCGCTTCACGCCCTTTAGCCCCTTCTGGACGGGGATCCGCTACGGCAATATCAAAATAGCCTAATACCCCACTCAACAACACGATAAAAATCGATAAGATAGCAAACAAGGTCACAGGATGAGGTAAGAGATTGCCGAGACGCTCAACGCCGTTGAGAAATCGTGCAAACCCGCCGGTACTGGCTTGTTTGGAAAAAGAGTCTGTCGGGTAGGCCATGAAAAGTCCTTCTTATTATGCTTATACTTTTTGGTCTGAACTGAATTAGAAATGTTATCACAGATTAATACTGTAATTAAGATTGGTGAATTAAATTCTAAACAAACAAAAACGCCAACCCAAGGGTTGGCGTTTAGATTCACTACTCAGGTGTATTATTCGCCACTGTTACCTGTGCCTGATTGAGCATTCAGATAACGGAAGAAGTCTGAGTTCGGCTCCACGATCAACACGTCTTGCTTTGAATTAAAGCTGCCGCGATATGCATCCATCGAACGTAAGAAACTGTAAAACTCAGGATTCTGTGAATATGCCTCTGCATAAATACGTGCGGCTTCGGCATCACCCTCACCGCGAAGTTGACGTGCATTACGTTCTGCATCAGCTAACATTACTGTGACTCGAGCATCGATGTCAGCACGAATGATATCCGCTTGCTCTTGACCTTCAGAACGGTGCTCACGAGCAACCGCTGCACGCTCAGCACGCATACGTTGGAAAATTGAGTTAGACACTTCTAACGGTAAGTTAATTTGCTTCACGCGAACATCGATAATTTCGATACCCAACTCATCAGAGCTTTCTGATGCTTGCGCCATTGCCTCATCCATCAGCTCGGAACGCTCACCCGAAACAATCTGAGAAATCGTGCGGGTACCAAACTCAGAGCGTAAGCCGTTGTTTACTTTTTGCTTCAATAGCGCTTCGGCTTGCAAAGTGTTTCCACCAGTGGATAAGTAGTAACGCTCGAAGTCATCAATGCGCCATTTTACGTACGAGTCAACAATTAAGTCTTTTTTCTCGCTAGTAACAAAACGGTCTGGGGCATCATCCAACGTTTGAATACGCGCATCTAACACACGTTTTGAATCGATGAATGGCATTTTGAAGTGTAGACCCGGTTCATAAATCTTAGTAAGTCCAGTATCGTTATCCTTTTTGACCTTACCAAATTGGATCACAATGGCACGAGTGCCTTCGCCAACAAAAAATACGGCTCCAGACAGAATGAGTGCTACTGCAACAACAATTGCTACAATTAAATTTTTCATCAATTATCTCCCTGTACGTCCGTTGTTATTGCTACGTAAACCACCGTTCGGAGACGAGGCATTTTGACGGTCTACCGTTGCCGCATTACGCAAACCGTCTAGGGCATTTTGCGTGGCATTCATTGGTAACTGTGACGAATTTGATGTATTTTGACGCTCGAGGATCTTATCCAATGGTAAGTACATCATCGAACCGCCGCCTTTATTATCAACCATGATCTTAGATGTGCTTGAGAACACTTCTTCCATCGTCTCTATGTAGATACGTTGGCGTGTTACTTCTGGCGCCGCCTCATACTGAGGTAATAACTTCGCAAAGCGCGCCACCTCACCTTGAGCTTCTAACGTTACTCGAGTTTTGTAAGCCGTCGCTTCTTCGTTCATACGATTCACTTGACCACGTGCACGAGGTTCAATCTCACGAGCATAGGCCTCCGCTTCACGAATGAAACGAATTTCATCTTCTTGGGCTGCAATCGCATCATCAAATGCGTCTTTTACTTCTTCAGGAGGACGAGCGTCCTTAAAGTTCATGTCAATGATCGAAACGCCCATGTCATACGGCTCGATGATGGCTTGAAGCTCATCCCACACGCGCTGGCGGGTAACTTCACGGCCTGATGTCAAGACGTCATCCATGGTCGAATGGCCGACCACATAGCGTATCGCTGAATCTAACGCCTGTGACAAGCTTTGCTCTGGGTTGATCACATGAAACACAAATTTCTTGGGATCAACCACGCGGTATTGCATTTCCATCTGAACGCGCACCACGTTCTCATCTTCGGTGAGCATAGATCCCGCTGAAGCCTGATCACGAATGGTTTGCACGTCGACAGGAATAACGCGATCAATAAACGTCGGTTTCCATTGTAAGCCTGGTTCAACTAGGTTGTGGTAGGCTCCAAAGCGCAATACCACGCCACGCTCTGCTTCGCGGATGGTATAAAAGCCACTTATCACCCAAACGACGACAAGGATAGCCAATAAAATAGAAATCCCCACACCGCCAAGATTGATCGAGCTGGAGCCACCGCGATTACCACCGCCGTTGCCGCCAAACTTACCAAATAGCTTTTTGAATACTTCGTCAAGATCAGGTGGGCCTTGGTTGTTGCCACCTTTATTCTTCCACGGGTCGTTATTGTTACCACCCGGCTCATTCCAAGCCATGTCTACTCTCCGTTGTTCAATGTTATTAAAATGATACGTATCAAATCTACAAATAGTCTAATTGTATCGACCAGTTTTGTTTATTTAACCAGAAAGGCGTCTAGTTGCCCATCTAATCTTTTGTTTAATTTGTGCCAATCTGTTACCGGTAAGCGTACGTTCACAATCCAGTTACCATTTTCATCGTAATGTTGTTCAGCAATACAATCATATTCATGCATCGTTGCAGCGACTTTACCCGCATATGGTGGGATGGCTAACTGGCAGATTTGCATGCTTTTTCTAAGACATTCAGTAAGGGCTTTTTGTAATAATTCAATGCCTTGCTCTTGTTGAGCCGAAATCCACACCCTTTCTGGACGCCCTTCTTCGTTGTAATCAATATGCGGTTTGACACCCTCTAATCGGTCAATTTTATTACAAATAATCAGTTGCGGTATCTCATCCGCTTCAATTTCTTGGAGGACATCATTGACCTGTTGCATATTATCGCGGTATTGATCGTCGGCAAAATCCACCACATGCAATAATAAATCCGCTTCTTGAGTTTCCTGTAAAGTCGCTTTAAACGCTGCGACCAAATCATGTGGCAAGTGTCTGATAAAACCAACTGTATCCGCCAATATAACCGGGCCAACCTCTTTTAGATCCAACTTGCGCAGGGTCGGATCGAGCGTCGCAAACAACTGATCCGCTGCATACACTCCAGCATCAGTAATCGTATTAAACAACGTTGATTTTCCTGCGTTGGTGTAGCCAACTAAAGACAAAGTTGGAATTTCAGCACGTTTTCGTGACCGTCTGCCTTGTTCACGCTGTTTGGCTACCTTGTCTAGGCGTTTTAAAATGGTTTTAATTCGACCTCTTAATAAACGTCTATCGGTTTCGAGTTGAGTCTCACCTGGCCCACGTAGACCAATCCCGCCTTTTTGTCGCTCTAAGTGGGTCCAACCTCGGATCAAACGAGTAGAAATATGACGCAGCTGAGCTAATTCAACTTGCAGCTTACCTTCGTGCGTGCGAGCACGCTGAGCAAAAATATCCAAGATTAAACCGGTTCGGTCTAACACTCGACACTTACAAATAGCTTCTAAATTACGCTCTTGAGAAGGCGATAGCGAATGGTTAAAAATGACGACATTTGCTTCATGTGCTTGCACCATAGCAGCAATTTCGTCTGCTTTACCAGAACCGACAAAATACTTTGGATGAGGCGCACTGCGTGAAGCGGTAATAATTTCACAACTTTCAACACCGGCCGAGCTGACCAACATCTGGAGTTCATGAATATCTTCTTGTGCAGATTCTGCGGCGAAATCGACGTGGACAAGCACAGCCTGTTCACCACCTTGATAGCGGTCAAACAAGCTTATAACTACCTCGTTGTGAAACGAAGAATGATATAGCTATCAAGAAAGGCTTACTCACTCGGAGAATCACCATCCTGAGTTGGCATTTGAATTGCCTTAGAAGGTACTACAGTTGAAATTGCATGCTTATAGACCATTTGGCTTACTGTGTTCTTTAGCAAAATAACAAACTGATCGAACGACTCAACTTGGCCTTGTAACTTAATACCGTTAACTAGATAAATCGACACAGGAATGCGCTCTTTGCGTAATATATTGAGGAATGGGTCTTGAAGTGATTGCCCTTTAGCCATGCGTTTTTCCTTACTTTTCTTATAATTGTAACTGGTTTATCAGTTGAAAATAGAATACACAATAAGATACAAGGTGTACACCATTAAAGTCGACTAATTTTTAATCAACTTTAGTATTAGGGACAAATTCTCAGCGTCAAATGTATCGAGCCAAATCACATCATTCCACCCTCTGAGCCACGTTAACTGGCGCTTTGCGAGCTGCCGAGTGGCAATGATGCCACGTTCTTTTGCCTCATCAAAACTCAATTCACTTTCCAGAAATTGCCACGTTTGTCTATATCCTACACAACGAATACTTGGTAGTTCTGGATGCAAATCTTTACGTTTATACAAGTTTTTGACTTCTTCGATTAAGCCATACGCTAACATTTGTTCATAGCGAAGCCTAATTCGCTCATGCAACACAGCTCGATCCTCAGGTGCGATAGCAAATTGGGCAACACTGTATGGAATAGGTGGTGAGTTTTGTTGTTGCAGTTCAGATAAAGGTCGACCTGTTAGCTCAAATACCTCCAATGCTCTTAATAAGCGTTGAGGATCATTGGGATGAATGCGCTGCGCACTCTCTGGATCACATTCGGCTAGGCGCTTGTGCATGGCTTCCCAGCCTTTTAATCCCGCCTGCTCGGTCAAGTCCGCACGAACACACTCGTTCGCAGCTGGCAATGCTGAAATACCTTTAATCAAGGCGTTAAAGTACATCATGGTACCGCCGACTAAGATAGGCATTTTGCCCCGCGAGTGAATATCTTCGATTAGACGCAATGTATCGTTGCGAAATTCAGATACAGAATACGTTTCAGACGGGTCGCGAATGTCTAATAAATGGTGCACTACACCATCTTGTTCTGCAGCATCAGGTTTTGCCGTACCAATGTCCATCCCCCGATAAATGAGGGCTGAATCCACACTGATTATTTCACCCTCGCACACCTTAGCTAATTCGATCCCTAACGAGGTTTTTCCTGATGCCGTTGGCCCCATTATAAATACGACTTCTGCAGGATCCGATGGGCTCGCAACTCGATATTTATTCATCGCATACCACTCGACAAGGCTGACTAGCTCTTTGTAAAACATCTAAGTGTTCATTTGATAAAGAATGCAGCCAAAGGTTGACTGGGGTAAAAAGGTCGTGATTATGCATTAAAGAATGTGCCAAGGCGGATAGATTAATTGTTTCACAATCACCTAAAACTCCGACTATTTGTGACCAAGGCAGACTCCGCAACCGACTGGGCACACGTTTAATAATGATTTTTTGTTGTACATATTGAATATCAAAGCCATCGGCCAATTCAATCGAAGGTGCATGGGCCGCCTTTATCGAAACCGGAAGTAATAAAGGCGTTGAGGCTTCACTCTCATCACATTGAATCTGCAAATACAGCGTTAAGACATCAGCAGCATGAACGACTTTGAGATGATCGTTAATCCACAATACGCGCATATCCGGTAATAACACGCAGTGAGTCTCAATACGTTCTGAGGCTCCACTTGAAGTAGTCAGCAATTCAGCATAATTGTGCAGCGCTTGGCGACTGGGATGATGATCAGAATATGGCTCAAATGATGTCTCTTTCCCAGCAGAGGCGTGTGTATTGGTGTTTGTATCTTGTTGCAGTGGCCGAATATAGTCGTGTTGTACGGATTGCTCAGCAATTTGGGTATAATCAGGGGTGTCGACAAAACCGCCTTGCAATACATCACTAATAGCTTGGTAAATAAAATCATGGACGATGCGACTTTCCACAAAACGCACCTCATGCTTAGCTGGATGTACATTAACATCAAAACCTTGCGTAGGTAAGGTCAGAAAAACGACATAACCTGCGTGTTGCTGAGTGGGGATCATGCCCTCATAAGCTTGCCGTATCGCATGCATTATCAACTTGTCCCGCATCATCCGTCCGTTCACGTAAATAAACTGCAAACTGTTGTCTGTAAAGCCTTCCATGGGTTTGCTGACGAAAGCGTTCAGCTGATAATCCTGATATTGTGTTTCAACGCGTAACGCATTTTGCGCAAAGGCCACGCCACACACATCTTTGATACGTCGTTCTCGTGAATCTCGCGCCGGCAGTTTTAAGACGGATTTTTGGTTATGCGATAAAGTAAAGCCTACATCATAATGCGCCAAAGCAATTCGTTTTAACAAAGTCTGAATATGTTGAAATTCTGTTTTAGCAGCTTTTAAGAATTTTCTTCTCGCTGGCGTATTAAAAAACAAATCGCGGATTTCAACGGTACTGCCGACTGGATGCGCCACCGGTTCAAAAGTTACAGCTTGCTCTTTGCCTTCAGCAAACACAAGCCACGCCTCTTCTTGATGGTCCGGACGGCTCGATAATGTCAAACGAGAAACCGAACTGATACTCGCTAATGCTTCGCCACGAAATCCGAGTGATTGAATGTTTTCCAAATCATCTAATTCAGAAATTTTGCTTGTCGCATGACGGGCTAACGCGAGCGGCAATTCATCTTTAGCAATACCACAACCATCGTCTTGGATGCGAATCACTTTTGCTCCGCCTTGTTCAATGTCGACGGATATCTGAGTAGCACCAGCATCAAGACTATTTTCAACACATTCTTTGACAATCGAAGCGGGGCGTTCGACCACTTCACCGGCGGCAATCTGGTTCGCTAACTGTGGGGGTAATATTTGGATTGCCATGCTTATCCTTGAGGGATCTTAATGCGCTGTCCGACTCGTATAACATCCGATGTTAGACCATTGTGTTGTTTAATTGCCCCCACGCTTACCCGATAACGTTGTGCAATGCGAGTTAGTGATTCGCCCCTGGCAACACGATGCTCTACAGGTTGGTTGTTTTTTTGCATCGCCCACAAAGTGCCTTCAGGCGGATACACGCGGAAATATTTTACAATCCCGTCATAAATTGAGCCCGCTAAACGTTCGCGATGAGCAGACCAATTTAAGTTTTTTTCTTCTCTAGGATTCGAAATAAAGCCCACTTCAACCAAGATAGAAGGAATATCCGGTGCAGTCAGCACTGCAAGTGACGCGTGTTGTGGCGATTTTTTATGAAGTTTAGTCACTTTGTTGAGCTCTAAAAGCATTTTTTTGCTAATTTGATAACTCGATTGCTGAGATGATTCAGTCTGCATGTCTAACAACGTTCGCATCAAAAACTTATCTTCTTCCGTTTCTTCCAAAATTTTGCCAGCACCACCTAGTAATTCAGAATGTTTTTCTGTGTTGCGTAGCCACTTTGCCAGCTCAGAATTAGCCCGACGATTATTCAATAGCCAGACCGAGGCACCTGATGGTTGAGGGGTTGTGAACGCATCCGCATGAATTGATATCAACAAATCCGCCATCTTTTGTCTTGCAATCTCGGGGCGTTGTGACGGCTTGATATAATAATCATCCGTTCGAGTTAACACGGCCCGTAGGCCTGGAGTTGCATCGATACGCTCAGCGACCTTCTTGGCAATTGATAATACAACATGCTTTTCATAGGTGCCCGTCGGACCAACTGAGCCCGGGTCACGGCCACCGTGACCCGCATCCAAAGCTATAATGATGTCTGTTGGTCGGTCTGGTTGCTGACCAACAGATAACTTAGGTACCGAAGGAGGAGGGTCCGAAAACTGTACCCACAGTGTGGTGCCGGTCCACCCAAGGGTAAAATCCTCTTTGCTACGAGTTTCTATAACAATACGGAAATCAGAGGCTCTTTTGGGTTTGGACGTTCGCACTTTGTGAACCAGCTTATCTGAATTTCGTTCAGTGATTGTCGTAAACTGTGCTTGGGTGTTGGGTAAATCAATGACTACCCGATAAGGCTTTTGCAAAGTAAAGTAGGAGTGTTTAACCGTCTCTGAAAACGAGAACTCAATACGGGTGCCCTGTGAAGTTGTTTTGAGAGTCGCATTTGACAGTGTGTTTTGCGCGATAGCGGTCAGACAAAAACACCAATATAAGGTACTTGCTAACACATACACTTTCAACTGTCGCATACTAACGCTCACTCATGTAAGGTTTGAATAATGCGCAATCCATGCGAGTTGTGGGCGGTTAACGTCACAGCTCTTTCACACGCCTCAGTACCGTGTACTAATTGAATATGCAAAGAAGGCTCAGGCAAAAAACCCTGCCCTTGTGAGGGCCACTCTATCAATAACAAATTCGCATCATTGAGATAATCACGTATCCCCATGAACTCGAGTTCTTCTGGATCAGCCAGTCGATACAAATCAAAATGATACACCGACAGTTCACCAATTACATAAGGTTCGACAAGCGTATAGGTCGGGCTTTTAACAGAACCTGAATGGCCTAACGCTTGCAGTAAATACCGTGAAAATGTAGTCTTTCCGGCACCTAAGTCGCCTTCAAGATGAAGGACTGTTTGATGAGTCGCAGAGACGAACTGAGCAATTTGCTGAGCTAGTCGTTGGGTCTCTGCTTCGCTATTTATTGTTATTGTTTGCTGCATAACTCACTAAAAGATAGCATTTGATTGTGATTAAGTGTTAATTAAGCGCCTGACCTCTGGAAAAATATCACTTGCCAACATCCCACGCTCGCCATATTCATGTGCAATTATATCAGCTGCCCGTCCGTGAACACAAACGCCATATTTGGCTGCATCGACGTTACTCATACGCTGCGCCATCAAAGCGCCAAGAATCCCGCTTAACACATCGCCCATACCTGCTGTCGCCATGCCAGGGTTGCCGTGTTCACTTACCCAAGTTCGCTTGCCGTTGTCAACGATGGTACCTGGCCCTTTTAGAATAGTCACAACCCCATAGCGTTGTGCTAATAATCGAGCATTGCTGTAACGAGAGCTGTCTACATCTTCGATGGTCGTCTCAAGTAAGCGAGCTGCTTCGCCAGTATGAGGTGTTAAAATACAATCCGCTGGTGAAAATCGCGTTGCATGCTGCGGTAACATATTTAGCGCATCAGCATCTAACACAACAGGCAAATCTTTCTTTTGTAAATATTCTATGACTTGTTTAAATGTTTCTTGAGCCCACACATCTTGACCTAATCCGGGCCCAACAACGATTGTATTGGCCCATTCCAGCGCATCCTCTAGCGCTTCACAAATCACCATGAGTTCAGGTCTGCCTGCGGATATTTGTACACGACTATCTGGGTGAGCATAGATTTTTACTAATCCAGTCCCTGCTCGTAGGGCTGCCTCACCCGCTAAACGGATCGCACCTGACATACCGGCGTTCCCACCGATACAAAGCAAGCGACCGAAACGACCTTTGTGAGAATTAACCCGACGTGGAGCGAGTTTTTCAAACTGGTCTAAATTAAGTAAATGAGTGTTCGATGGACAGACTTCAGCAAACGCTTTACCCACATCGAGATCGGCGAATTTTAAAATACCCGAGGCTTCTTTACCCGCTGCTGTGACCAAGCCTTGTTTGATGCCGACAAAAGTGACCGTCATGTCTGCTTGCACACACCCACAAAAGGCGACCCCTGTCGTTGCGTTTAGTCCAGATGGCACATCGACACTCAAGACTGGAACCTTCGCTTCATTAATGGCATTAATCACGGCTAAAGAGTCTTGTGTAATCAACCCTTGCACACCGATACCAAACAATGCATCCACAATGATATCCGCACGGGATAACAATGAATTGTTAAACGCAACGACTTTGCCACCGGCCGCTAGGAACGCTTCTTGAGCTTTCAGCGCATCTCCAGTCAGAGCTTTATCCGGATTCACCGAAGCGACTTTTACATCGTGTTCATCTTCTAACGCAAGCGTTGCTGCGACGTAGCCATCCCCAGCATTATTACCCGAACCCACCACAAACAAAAAATGTTCGCAATTCGGTACGAGTTCAAAACACGCTTCATACACCGCTTTCCCCGCACGTTGCATCAGCCCGTAAAGCGTTGTCATACTCAACTCAGCGGCTTCCTCCTCACGTTGTGAGACTTGATCGGCGCGAAATAATTTTTGTGCTAAACTGGCGCTTCGTTTTTCGACTTGAATGTGCATATATGTCCTTTGAAAAAACTCAAGATTTGTCGCATTTAGCTCACCTTATCAAGGAGTGGGGCAAAGCGCTAGGGTTTCAAGACATTGGGATTTGTGATATCGATCTTGCAAAACACGAAGCGCCCTTACAAGTATGGCTGGACAAGCACTATTACGGTACGATGTCATTCTTTCCAGAGCGCGGTATGATGCGTGCTAGACCAGATGAATTAGTGCCTGGGACGTGCCGTATTATTAGTGTGCGCATGGATTACCTGCCACCCGATGCGAGCTTTGCACAACATCTAGATAATACTAAAATCGGATACATAAGCCGATATGCACTGGGTCGGGATTACCACAAAGTTATGCGCAAAAAACTCAAGCAACTCGGTGAAAAAATTTCTGAACATTGTGCTGGCACTCAGTATCGTCCGTTTGTCGATTCTGCCCCAATTTTAGAGCATGCCGTGGCCGAAAAAGCCGGCATTGGCTTTACTGGTAAGCACTCACTTACGATTAACCCTCAGCAAGGCTCTTGGTTTTTTCTTGGAGAGTTATTCATTAATTTACCTCTGCCAGTTGATAAACCGATTTTGGCTGATTGTGGCAGCTGCACAGCATGCATGAGTATTTGCCCGACGAACGCTATTGTCGCGCCGTATACTGTGGATGCACGTAAATGTATTTCGTATCTGACCATCGAACACGATGTGCCAATCCCAGAACAATATCGCAAAGCGATGGGCAATCGCATTTATGGCTGTGATGATTGCCAACTTGTTTGCCCATTCAATAAAACCGCTCCGATAACTGCTGAAGCTGATTTCCATGCGCGCCCCGAATTGCATGGCAATAGCTTACTTAATTTATTTGCTTGGAGTGAAATGGAGTTTTTAGCTAAAACCGAGGGCTCCCCCATACGGAGAATCGGTTATGCCAAATGGCAACGCAATCTCATAACCGCGCTTGGCAACATGGCACAAGAGAATGGATACACCCAGATATTAGAAGATAAGCTCACCATGTTGAAAGCTGGCCAGTATCTAGAATATGGTTTTAACTCAGCGCCTTCAAAAGCACAGCAAAACATGCTCATTGAACACCTTACATGGGCGATATCACAAAGTATGCAACCTCAGCAATGCCCAAGCAACCGTCAACAAGAAAGATTAGTAAGGACCGTCCAAAAAGGGCTACCACGCGACGCCTAAATGAAGCCGCCAATGAAATGAATAATTGTGGGCTTATTTTACATCAATCTTCCAAGGAGATAGCAGAGTAGTACTACTTAATGTGATACTGCTTTGAATATTTGTGGACTGCTTCAACAAACACACCTGCGTGCTCCGGGGGAACGTCCAGATGAATGCCGTGGCCTAGGTTAAAGACGTGGCCAGAACCGTTACCGAATCCAGCTAATATTGATTGCACTTCTGTTTCAATGCGTTCCGGCTGAGCATATAACATCGACGGATCCATATTGCCTTGGAGAGCTACTCTATCACCTACTCGGGCTTTGGCGTCAGCAATATCAATTGTCCAATCCAAGCCAACCGCATCACAGCCGGTATCAGCAATGGCTTCTAACCACATTCCGCCATTTTTGGTGAATAACGTCACAGGCACACGACGACCATCGTATTCACGGATCAGTCCATCGACGATTTTGTGCATGTACTGCAGTGAAAACAGTTTGTAATCACGTGGCGAAAGCACGCCACCCCATGTATCAAAGACCATAACAGACTGAGCGCCAGCTTTGATTTGAGCGTTCAAATAAGAGATAACAGAATCCGCTATTTTATCCAGCAAGATATGCAACGTCTGCGGTTCTGCAAAGGCCATCTTTTTGATTTTGGTAAAGGCTTTACTCGAACCACCTTCCACCATATAAGTAGCCAAGGTCCAAGGGCTTCCGGAGAACCCTATTAGTGGTACGGCACCGTCTAAACCTTTGCGAATCGTGCGAACCGCGTTCATCACATACTGTAACTCGCCTTCCGGATCTGGATGTGGGAGTTTCTGCACATCGGCAGCACAGGTGATTGGTCTTTCAAAACGTGGGCCTTCCCCTGCTTCAAAATACAAGCCTAACCCCATCGCATCTGGAATAGTCAAAATATCAGAAAATAAAATCGCTGCATCTAAGTCAAAACGACGCAATGGCTGCAAAGTGACTTCACAGGCTAACTCTGCATTTTTGCACAGTGACATAAAATCACCGGCTTCGGCACGAGTCGCTTTGTATTCTGGCAAATAGCGGCCGGCTTGACGCATCATCCATACTGGAGTGACATCAACGTCTTGTTTAAGTAATGCGCGTAAGTAGCGGTCGTTTTTGAGTTCTGACATGTGAGTAATCCTTGCTGTGACGCGCGCATCCTAGCAAAAAAACACACTTATTGCACTGTCTACCTTAGCCTTGTTTTGCGATTAGCTGTTGCGTGTGTTCAATCAAGCGTCCAGCGATGGATAACTTCGGGGGGACATTAGGCAAATCATTTACATCAAACCATTGTGCTTGAATAATTTCTTTGCCGTCGACCCGTATTTCACCACTTGCATATTCAGCAATGAAACCAATCATCAGCGAGTGCGGAAATGGCCAAGGCTGTGAACCAAAGTACTCAATATTTTTAACTTGTACTCCAACCTCCTCAAATACCTCTCTAGCCACTGCTTGTTCTAACGTCTCACCACTTTCGACAAATCCAGCTAAAGTAGAAAATAAATTGGTATGCACGTGTCGAGGTCCTTGCGCCAACAAAATCCTCTGTTCATGTCGAATGGCGACAATGATACACGGGGAGATACGAGGATAAACTCGATGGCCACAACGATCGCATTGTCGCGCCATTTCCCAACCAATTTGACGCATTTTGTCACCGCATTGGCCACAGTATTGGTGCGTACGCATAAAAAGGGCATATTGCCAGGCACGCATTACCGGCTGAAATTCGTCCGCAGTATACGTTGCCAATAAATCACGCAAACCTACCGGCCGAAGTTCCTTGTGTTCAATATATTGAGAACCTAGGTCGATAATTTTCAGATCATCGCCCATCGGCACGGCTAAAGATACATACGATGCAAAAACGTCTGAATCTATAATGTCCTGCCAGAGTGGCAAAAGCATCTCTTCAGAGTGCACAAGCACTTGTTGTTTAACGATAATAATAACATGCATGAGATATTGCTTTAATTTCGGTCTCGTTTGTCGATATACTACAAGTGTTATGAGTATATTAATAGAAAAAGCCAAAAAACACTGCGAAAATGCTGGCGCTCGGTTCACCCCACTGCGCGAGCAAGTATACACACTACTAGTCAAGGCTAACGCTCCAATCGGTGCCTATGACTTGTTGGATCAGCTCAAATTGGAGAACGATTCAGCCAAACCGGCTACCGTATACCGATCGTTGGATTTTTTGTTGGATTTTGGTCTGATCCACAAGGTTGAGTCGACCAATATGTTTGTTGCTTGTCATCATTTTGGTTGTGACCATCCAGTGCAATTTTTGATTTGCGATAAATGTGGCAATGTATCTGAGATACAATCTACCTCTTTACATGATGCACTTACTGCACAGGCGACCTCACAAGGTTTCATTGTAAAACAACAAACTATAGAAGCTCATGGCGTTTGTCACAAATGCCAATAAAGCACACTTACAAACTAACTTTCCAGGATGAATTGTGAAACACAAAAATACCTTAATTCTAGCTTCTGCGTTAACCGTAGCATTGTCATTACCGGCCATTGCACATGAGCATAATACTGCTGATATTAAGCAATCATGAATAGGCGTCTTTGCTGGCAAATATATTGGCGACTCTTCTCGCCCTAACGAGCAAAATCTCTATGACGACGGAAAACTGGCTGGCGCTGAAGTCGGCATTCGTTTTTCTTCTCAATGGGCTATGCGTTTAGAAGCTGCTCGTACTTATATTGATACGATTAATGGTGATATTGATGGCTTGAATCTTGGCCTTGACGGCATGTATTTTTTTGACAATAACAAGCATTATGTCTTTGCCGGTGTTCGCCAAATAGATGACAGTGTTGAATCTTCTTTATCCGGTGCTATTGGCCTTGGTAGTCAATGGGGAGGCGCTACAGACCTTCGTTTGATCACCGAAGCTGGCTTCTATCGTGATTTTGAAAACGATTACAATGATTTGGTTGTCAAACTGGGCGTATCATATCACTTTGGCCAATCTGTCAATCGTGCAAGTGTCAACAAATCAAGTGCGCCCAGCAATGTATTGTCAAATACGCCTGCTGCACAATCTATTGACGAAAGCCGCCACTCAGACGACGACAATGATGGTGTATTCAACCGCAATGATTCATGCCCTAATACTGCTTCAGGAAAAACCGTTGACGCAAATGGATGTGCAGTAAAAACGTTAGTAGAAAAACAAGTACGCTTAACCGTACTGTTTGACAACAACTCCGCCTTAGTAAAAAATCCCAATTCCATGGACTTTGCTAAAGTCGCTGAGTTTTTAAACACTTACCCACAAGCACAAGCTCTCATTGAAGGTCATACCTCAGTTGTTGGTTCAGAGGCATTTAATCAAATTCTATCTGAGCGTCGTGCAGAGAATGTACGTAAGGTATTAATCGATGTTCATGGTGCGCCAGCTGATCGAATCGAGAGTATTGGATATGGTGAATCTCGTCCGGTAAACAATGCCATGACTGATGCAGCACACGCGCAAAATCGCAGAGTAGTTTCGGTCATCATCGCCATCACAGAACAAGAGTAAACAGTAAGCTATAACAAAAGCCCGCTGTACTTTTGAAGTGTGAGCGGGCTTTTTTATGACCGAATTTTGCGATTAGCCCTAATATTGGTCGTTTATATGAGGACCTGCGTAATTTTCAAAGCGTGAAAATTGTCCTTGGAAAACCAAGCGACACGTACCAATGGGGCCATTACGCTGTTTACCAATAATGATTTCTGCAATGCCTTTCTCTTCTGAGTTTTCGTGATATACCTCATCACGATAGATAAACATAATCAAATCTGCATCTTGTTCTATTGCGCCAGATTCACGTAAGTCACTGTTTACCGGACGCTTATCAGCTCTTTGCTCAAGTGTCCGATTTAATTGCGACAGCGCGACTACCGGTACATTTAACTCTTTCGCTAAGGCTTTAAGTGAGCGCGATATCTCGGCAATTTCCAACGTTCGGTTGTCAGATAACGCTGGCACGCGCATCAATTGTAGGTAATCGATCATGATCATGGATAATCCACCACTCTCCCGAGCGAGTTTGCGCGCACGAGAGCGCACATCCATCGGGGTCAAACCAGAAGAATCATCGATATACACACAGTCCTTATCCTTTAGCTGTGCCATGGTATTTGACAACCGCGCCCAATCCTCTTCATCAAGTTGAGCAGTCCGGATTTTGGTTTGATCCACTCGACTTAATGAGGCGAGCATACGCATCATCAACTGCTCAGACGGCATTTCCAAACTGAACACAAGTACTGGTCTTTCTTCGACCATCATAGCATTTTCGACGAGGTTCATCGCAAATGTGGTCTTTCCCATCGACGGCCTTGCTGCAACAATGACCAAATCCGATGGCTGTAAACCACTGGTTTTTTTGTCTAAGTCGGTAAATCCAGTTGTCACACCGGTCACTTCTTTGTTGCTCTTAACCAAAGCATCTAATCGCTCAACCGTTTTACCAAGAACATTGGTAACACTTTGCGGCCCTTCAGACTGCCCGGTGCGTTTTTCAGCTATTTCAAAGACTTTGCTTTCAGCGAGATCCAATATCTCACTGCTATCACGACCTTCAGGATGATAACCGACTTCCGCAATATCGTGCGCAACGCCTATCAATTCACGTGTTATAGCCCTCTCTTTAATGATGTTTGCATACGTCGTGACATTCGCTGCAGACGGCGTATTGTTGGCGAGTTCTCCGAGATACGACAAACCACCGGCTTCTTCGAGTTTATCATGTTGCTCTAAATGCTCAGAAACGGTAATGACGTCTACAGGTTGTGAAGCCCCAAGGAGTTTAAGAATCGCACCATAAATCGTACGATGCGATAACAAATAAAAATCTTCAGCAATGACAATGTCCGTGACCTTATCCCAAGTATCAGGAGAGATCAGCATACTCCCCAATACCGACTGCTCTGCTTCTACCGAATGCGGCGGTATCTTGAGTTTTTCGATTTGAGAGTCAGGCTTTTTCTTATTATCTGCCACAATAGTATGCCATTTGCCAAAAAAGGAGGATCGTTATTATCCCTTTTTGCTTCTCAGTTTCAACTGCTAATTTGGCTCCTTAAAAAAAAAACCGCCACCTGAAATCAGGCAGCGGTTTTGTGTTTATTTAAATACCGAGTATTTACGCTTCAGCAACAATCACAAGTTTAGCAGTTGCAGTTACTTCAGAGTGAAGTTGTACGTCAATCTCATACTCGCCAAGCTCACGTAAAGTACCAGTAGGTAATTTAACTTCAGCTTTCGTTACTGTAACGCCTGCAGCAGTAATGGCATTAGCGATGTCACGCGTACCAACAGAACCGAATAACTTACCTTCGTCGCCCGCAGGTGATGCGATAGTCACCGCTTCAAGAGCTGTCAACTGATCAGCACGCGCTTGAGCAGCGGTTAATGCTTCTGCAATTTTCGCTTCTAATTCAGCACGACGTGCTTCAAATTTAGCGACGTTGTCTTTGGTTGCAGGAACTGCTTTTCCTTGAGGGAACAAGAAGTTACGAGCATAACCAGCTTTCACTGAAACTTGGTCGCCCAAACCGCCTAAGTTAGCGATCTTATCTAATAAAATAATATCCATTGCTAACTCCGCGCTTATTTGTGGCCATCAGTGTAAGGTAACAACGCTAAGAAACGCGCACGTTTGATAGCAGTTGATAGCTGACGCTGATATTTTGCACTAGTACCTGTGATACGGCTAGGAACGATCTTACCTGATTCAGTAATGTAGTTCTTCAAAGTAGCAGTATCTTTGTAATCAATCTCTGCAACGCCTTCGGCTGAGAAGCGGCAGTATTTACGACGTCTAAAAAATCGAGCCATGAGTACTCTCCTTATGCTTCTTCGTTGTTAGATTCAGCTTTTGCTTCTGGAGCTGGAGCTGATTCTGAGCGTTGTTCACGACGTTCTTCTTTCTTCATAGGTGAAGGCTCAGTTACCGCGTTTTTAGTGCGGATAACTAAGTTACGAAGTACAACATCGTTGAAACGGAATGCAGTTTCTAGTTCTTCAACTGATTCGGCAGTCGCTTCTGCATTGATAAGAACATAGTGTGCTTTATGTAGTTTTTCGATTGGGTAAGCCAACTGACGACGGCCCCAGTCTTCTAAACGGTGGATCTGACCGCCTTCTTGGGTCAGGATACCAGTGTATCTTTCGATCATACCTGGTACTTGTTCACTCTGATCAGGGTGAACCATGAATACGATTTCGTAATGACGCATCGTGATTCCTTATGGTTTGTAGTCTTTGCAGTACAGCCTGCTGCGTTAAGACAAGGAATAAATGGGATTGGCTGTAAGGGCGCGAATATTACGCAGGTTTTGACCAAAAAGCAAGCATTTATCGAATTGTGATTATGCTGAAATATTGGCCTATCTATTGAGTATAGGCAAAGGAGATTTTGAAGAACACCGAACGCTCGTTGCTCGTCAGTCGTTCCATTGTTTCATCTTGAAAACCCGCATCCGAATAACCCAAGAAAAACTTGGTCAATGGATTAACTTTATAAGAATACAAAAGCTGCACGCCCATATCTTTGTAATATGGCGTTACATCATCAATGTAATTATCCACATTGCGCTCGACTTCTGATACATCCACAATGAGGCGCACAAATTGTTTGGCATCAAACTGATAGGTCATGCGTCCTTGCAACACTTTTGCCGTGAACACGTTCGCGCCGCTCGCGTCGAGTTCGACGTATTCATACCCAGCATTGAGCTTTAGATGACGATTAAACTGATACTCAAATGATGAATCAGAAACAAATCGATCACCCACTCGATTATTGGCAAAATCAATCTGCTCACCTTGTGAGAAACGCTGAAATAACTCCAAATCGGCAGTTGGACGCATTTCAATAATCAAGCGATTAAAATACTCGTCAAATAATGTGGTATTGCTGGCAATAGTTAACACACTTGGATCCTGTCTCAAACCCACCCGTTGTCGCCGAGTTTGCCCAAAATCAATGTAGGTATCGTATTTGGCATTAATTGAGAAAAATGCTTCGATTTCTTTTTCTAACAAATCTCCCTTGTCATCGTGATGAATATCCCAGTCCCCGCGTAAGCGCAAACGATTCCACCACGCTTCTTCACTGCGCCAGATATACCCGCCACCTATGACAGATGTCCTGCGATCCACTCTCGAGACAAACCCCAAATCTCCGCGAAAATCAGCTTCGTGGTCAAAATGCCCCACTCGGATAAAATAATGTTCGGTATCTCTGCGATATTCTAGGCGAAACGCGCCACCGCCAATCGAATCGCCAGGTTGTGTGCGTAAGGCCGCTTCTGAAAACGCATCTCGCTCATTACACAACTCATCGTCACAGAATTGCTGATACATGTCCTGCGGATATTCTGTGTCTGAATGTACATACTGAATGCGAATATTATCCGTATCCGTCGGTGTCCATTTGGTATCCACCCCAAAAACGTAATTGTGATAATCATCCGCTTCACGCAAGGTCGACACAACCCCCACAGAGAGGTCTTTATTGACATCATAACGATAACGTAACGCCATATTGTTGGATTTGTTCTCTATTGTGCTGACTCTTGAACCCAGATTACCTGGCACCAAAAAATTAGTCGTTTCATCATTGGCAAAAAATACGCCTAATGAATGCTGAGCTAACCGACCTGTCAATTTGATACCGTATTCTGGAGCATTGATATTTCGTGTATAAATGAGATTGAGCATGGAAGTAAAGTAATCGGCGTTTTCAACAAAGAATGGCCGTTTTTCTGGGAAAAATAACGCAAACGTATTGTTCACGGACACTTGAGCCGAGTCCGATTCGACCTGTGAAAAATCCGGATTCAGTGTGCCTTGTAACGATATCTCCGGAGTAATGCCCCAGTTGATATCTAGGCCAATCTCTTGTCCTCGTTCTCCGTCCCAATCGCTAGTTGGTGAAACATCTCTTGTTTGTGAGTATCCACCAATCACAGTCGGGACAAGCTCTAATGCATTCCCCTGCTCAGCTTTGGCAAAGCCAGTCACTGGCATCATTTGACATAGGTCACAGGCGTTGTTGCGGTCATATTGAATGTGCGATATCCGATACATGTGTTCTCTAGGATAAAAACGCACAAACTCAACACCCCAGATTTTAGCTTCATTTGATTGTGCGAAATTCATTGCATTAAGTGGGATCGCAAACTCGACAATATAGCCATCCTCTGTTATTTTGCCTTGGCTTTGCCAAATTGTATTCCAACTGTCTGACTCATTCCCGGTCATCTCGTTTTGAATCGCATCAGATTGAATACCTAAGGCATTGGCAAAAAATTGATAGGCTAAACGCCCGTCATTGAAAGTATCGATTTTGACGCCAACGATATCGTCCCCCCAGATCAGGTCTCGGTCGACAAGTCGAGCTTGTATATCGTTCGGTGAAGAATCATAGGCTTCAAAGAGTATATATTACTGTTGCCCATCTTCAAAAAAGCTGACGGTGGTATTGACTGGCGCGGGGACATTGTTAAACGGGCGCATGACGTTGTTCACATCAATGCGGTTGGCATGAGACCATTCTCTATCAGAAATGTGACCATCAATCACCACGTTGTGATCGACATTAAATGGCACATCTAACTTTGCACATACTGAACAACTGAATACAGAAATTAGTAATAAACCAAAAAAGGCTCTCACGCATCCTCCCAAGCAACAAGGCTCGGCATTATTTCACAAAGAATTAATTTGCAACAGGAGTGTTGGGCAAAAAGATGTAAACAAATATAAAGAAGAAAGGATCGTCCTTGATTCGTTTGCATCCTTACAAACTGACGATCCTTGTCTTTCGTGTGTTAGAGTGTGATTTTTTAACAAAAGCCACATACCTAAGATACACTCAGCGCTCAGAAAAAACTTTCACCAAACGGACAAAAACTATCACCAGACGGACATTTTGGCCTTTTTGCATGACTTTTTTTTACCGCTAAGGCATTATTACTCTATCAAAGCAGTATTGATGACATTAAATGTTCCGACACGTCGTTTTTTTATCCATCGTCTTATTCATAGGTTTCAACACCTCTGCGCACAACTATTACTCGTTACATTTTTCTCAGTACAATATTTCTGACGGATTACCTGACTCTACTATTACCGCTTTAACTCAAGATAGTCACGGTATGCTTTGGGTTGGTACACCTGAAGGACTCGTTCGTTACGACGGACGGCGCTTTCTGAACTTGCGCAATCAACTGAGGCTTAATCCTAGTTCACCTTATGTTTACGGCCTAGCACTTGGACAAAAGCAACGTTTGTGGGTTGTATTTGCCGATGGTATTTACGTCTTGAGCCCAAACGCCCAAACTTTCGAGATATTTCATTCATTTAAAGATGATTATGCTAACGAGCGTCATGTCACACAGTTGCGTAACGGCGAACTTGCCGTGTATTTCGATGATCAGCTGTTGCTCATCGATACCCGCTTGTCTCAACCGATTTACCAACGATTCCGCTTTTCTCATCCCGTTGATGCAATTAATATCCTGGGTGACAATTATTTAGTCGGCCACAACTATGATCTGGTGAGGTACCAAAAGACCCCTTCAGGAGAATTTACGTCGTCCCAAAGTATAAATATCGAAAGCAGCATTCAGGACATTATGGTCTCAGATGAGAATATTTTTGTCAGTTCAGGAAAAAGAGGGATTTTGGTATACAACCAAGAATTTGAATTGACTCAACATTATACAAATGAATCTCATGCCATTGGCTCTAATCATATCAAAAAGACAGTGATTGATGAAAATGGAGATATCTGGGCAATTTCTTATGCTAATGGCATCTGGTATCAAGGTCCCAAGCAAGCTTATAGGGCATACTACGAATACAATGATCCACATTCCATCGGCGCAAATCGAATCACCTCAGTATTACAAACAACAAATGGTGATATGTGGTTTGGCACTGAACGCGGTGGACTCAATCACTACCGCAGTAACACGCAGTACATTTATCACCTCAAACACGAAATATCAGACAACTCACCTCTTAGTGGCAATAATGTTACGGCGATTGCTGCCGACAAATACTTACGCGGTTGGATGGCAGCGAACTCGGACGGGCTTTCCATTTACAACCCAGTGAAGCGTGAAAGTCAGCTTATTTATTCCGGGCTTGCAGGTGTGAGGGTATCGGATATTTATATCGACGAAGACCACGCCTGGGTACTAGATGATTTTGGCATCAAACAAATTTCAGTAGAGGGTCTACATGTTATCCGTACTTTCACTCCAGAAAATTCAGATTTAGCTGCTTCGGGATTGGTTAAATGGGTTGAATTGTCTCCCAATCAAGTATTTTTGTTACATCGCAAACAAGGCATTAGTCTTTTTGATAAAGAAAGTCAATCATTTCAACACTTTGACCGTGATAATTCCAATCTACCGACTAATTATTTTAGTTATGGATTGGTTCATCAAGGCTACGCATGGTTCGCTTCAAATCGAGGCTTACATGCATTTAATCCAAAAACGGGGGATTTTGATAATTTCTTATTTGAGACAGATTTAAAAATCAATCTCATCAATCATATGATTGCAAACGATGATGAAATTGTATTATCAACCAATCTTGGCCTATATATATTTAATCCGTTGAGTAAGACATTTAGTAATGAAGGAGTACCTCAGCAGGTTCAACAAATCAACCTACAAGCTACAATGGTTAACGACAATGGCGATATTTGGTCTACCACAAAACAAGGAATGCTCAAGTATAGACTCGATTCAGAAATGATCGACTGGTTCATTGAAGAAGACGGTTTACAAGGAAATGAGTTCAATCCAGGTGTGGCGTATTTGAACTCTCGTGGCCATTTTGTATTTTCTGGGCTAAATGGAATTTCGGTTTTTCAACCAAATGAATTTAACAAAACGATACCAAAGTTGCTGTTATCCGCTGCTGAAGTGTTTTATGCAGATGGTTCATCTGAATTTTTCATACATCCTCCTCAAAATGCGTTTAATGACAGTTCAGATCGAGCAATCAGTGCAATTGAGCTCTTTTTTGGTGATAGTAATTTCACTACCCATGCTAATGATCGCTTAGCTATCAAAGACGGGACGAGTGAATTTGTGAATGATGATTTTCGCTTTTCATTATCTCCAAGTTATGGAGAGAATCGACTGTTAATCAGTCTTCATGGCGAGATTGATAATAACTTTGCTAATGATGTCATTGTCGATGTTTTTCAGCCCAGTCCTTGGCATCAGCAATCTGACATTCAACTTGGCATAATATTTATTCTTCTGTTTATACCTATAAGTGTATTCTACGTTCGTCTGCGCCAGACCAGAAAAATAATTGAAACAAAAGATAAAACACTCACTTTGCGCAATGAGCAACTAGCGAAAGAACATTTTATTCAAAAAAATAAACGCGAACAATTAGAGCAAAATGCTTCTGAAAAAAATCAGATGTTTGCCAACATTGCCTCAGAATTCAATGTCCCTCTAAGTCTTTTACTCGACCCAGTGGATGAATTATTGCAGAGTGAATTGCAAACACACTCACAAGAGCGCCTGTTAGCGATCAAGCGCAATGCTTACAAATTAAAGAGCCTTAACCAAAAAATCTTTGAACTATCACAAGCAACCTTTATATCGTCTAAATCTGATGAAAATAACGTTACCGATTTAGCCCTGTGCTTACGCACTGTCTTGGAAAACACACAGCAGTTCGCCAAAGAGCGTAAGATTGACATTCGTTTCAGTCCTATAGAGCCATTTCAGGTCAACGCCAGCTTAACTGAAATGCAAACGTTGTTGAGTAATCTTATTTTAAATGCTTTGCAGTACAACCACCAAAATGGTTTCTTAGATATCCATATAGAGGCTAATGTTGAGCTCTTAAAAATCACGATTAAAAATAGTTCTATCCCACTGCAGGATAAAGAGTTGAATCACTTATTTACCCGCTTCTACCGTGGTCCAGAGGCGGGCATTGGTAACCCTGATGGGGTTGGACTGGGCTTGAGCATAGTAAAAAATATTGTTGACCGCTTAAACGGCGATATCACTTTGAAAAGTTCAAAAGATGGGATGTTTACTGCAAAATTATCACTCCCAAATGTATATGAGCAACATATTATCCCTATTCACGACAATAAAGATGAGTTACCTAAAGCACTGTGTATTGATGATAACGAAGAGATCCTTAAGTATCTCAAAATAGCATTACAACCTTCTTTTGATTTAACCACATTAAACTCGCCAGAACACGCCATTGAAATAGCACGAGATATGCTGCCAGATATCATAATCAGCGATATTATGATGCCCTATATCGATGGGATTACTCTGATGGGTATGATTAAAGAGGATGTGTTGTTAAGTCATGTCCCTGTCATTTTGATCAGCGCCCGTACTAGCCAATCTGATATTCTAGAAGGATTGCGCAATGATGCTGCTGATTACATCTGCAAACCTTTTGACAACGAAGAGTTGCGCTTAAAAGCGTTGAACCTCATCAATATACAGAAAAAAACTCGCACAAAAACTGTCGAGCAAATCTCAACGAACGTCCAACAACCTGCAGATGAACCTGTATCACTGTCCGATTTCATGTCAACCGTATTAAAAATTTGCGAAGAACGTTTTGACGATAGTGAATTTGAATTGAATGATTTACGTGATGCGCTTGGTTTGTCAGATAGACAGTTGTTGCGAAAATTCCGTGCCGAAACGAATAACAGTCCACGTGATTTTTTATTCAATTTTAGAGTCATGAAAGGGGCTGAGATGCTCAAATCAGGGGAAAATGTCACAAACACCGCATATGCCACAGGCTTTGGGAGTCCGTCTCATTTTACCACCCGATTTAAAAAATATTACAACATGACGCCCAGACAATTTACTCAGCAGTGGTCTGCGCCAAGCGATGACGATACATCTGAGTCAGAATAGATAACTCATCAAACACGGTCCATTCTTGCAATTTCAGACTATCTCCATGGCGCTGATTTATCTGCCGCAGGGCCATGCGAGGAATGATAACCGCTGTCATTATCGCCACTGTAGATGATTGTTGCCTAACTGACAATCAATCCATTTTCGAATACCGTACGTTTAAATAGTATCGTTTTACTTAATGACATTTATTTAATGTGGTATAAATCAAAATCGAGACAGCTTATCCTGTGTTTATTCAGCGTTTCCTTATTTGTGCAAGCAAGCGCGTCCACCACATTGGAAAAATGGACTCATAGTGTAAGTCCAATCGAGATCGCTAAAGCTCACAGTCAAGATATCATGACTCAATTAATAGCGCTTGCTCAAGAGGAAGAAAATGCTCGTTTATACAGCATTTTACAGACAACCAAAATGGTATTTTCTGATGAAATGGACGCCACTGACATCGCATTCTCATCCATTGAACAAAACCGTTTAATATCAATCTCGAGTGCTTACGTTGATGTTTTGGCAAGTTTTATTCGTGAACACCTTCAGCCTAAACATGAGCAAGCTTTCCAAACGATATTTGTGAACGCCTTATCTGATGTCATCTTGCATGAAATTGGCCACCATGCGTTGGACGCTTTCTATAATGATTATACTCCGCCGACGTACATCTCAATGTTTGAGGTAGAAGCTCAAGATTGGGCAGAACAAATTAAGCTTGAAATAATGTTTGATTTTGAGGGTTTTGGGCGGATTGTATCGTTAACCGCTTTACTGGCATATACATCATCCTATCCTGAACTCACTTGGCATGTTACTGCTCTGGGGCATAAAGTCGATAATGAATGCCATCGTGCGACGCATACAATAGCCGAGCAAATTTGTACTTCACTGGTTCGGGATGGTGTATTTATTACCACAGAGTCCAGTGCTTATTGAACGAGCCTGTATTCACGGTATAAAACGAAATATCACTAATAGATTCACTTTATCCACTATTAAGTGTTTGAAATATCCGGCGATATGTAGTGCCGTGAGACCTATTAGCGCCTTCACACAAACTTCGTGAACGTCTTCTAACGCTTCAAATTGCTCATGATTACTCAAAACACTTTGCAGTACGGGCCAATTTACAAGTCCAATATATTCAGTTGGCTGTAATCGCGGTTCAAAGATTGTCATGAGCCAGCCAGTAAATGGAATTAAGAACATTACGATATACAATCCAATTTTTGTTGCACAGGCGAACCTTTCTTCGTGTTTTGAAAAGAGCGAAGCATTATGCGTTCGGTGCGTAAGTAAAGCGCTACTCAGTCGCAAGAAAATTAAAATGAGCATGGTAAAACCAATTTGAGTATGCCAGTGAAACAACTCTGATTCGAGTGTATCTTCCATAAACTCACCACTCACAATCATAAAAACAAACGTGAAGGCCATAAGCCAATGCAAAATACTGATGAGGGGATGATAGCGATTTGTTGAAGTCAATTTCATCTTGAGTATCCTTGAGACAAATAAGTACAAACAAGGATAAGTATATTGTTATGCTGACTTTCAGCTATAGGGTTTTACCCCTAAAAGAGAAAAACCGTTGATTTCATTAGCTAATTAGCTCTTCAAAAAATAATGCTGCAAGTTCATGCCTACCCGTAACACCTGCTTTTTTATAGATCGCGGATGCTTGATGGCTAATGGTTTTTTCTGATTTACCTCGAACCTCAGCAATTTCAAAATTACTCAATCCCTTGACCAAGAGTAAAGCAACTTCTTTCTCTGTTGAAGTAAGCCCCCATTGCTCAAATTGCTCGGCAATAGCATTAAAAAACTGAGCCTTAGTCTCAATCACCTTTTTTGACAAACTATCCGAGCGAGCTTTACTGACTTTTAGCTGTTGTGCCAACAGTTGAGCCTGTTTACTGCGCTGTCTAATGTCCCGAGTCAAAAATATGAAAATAGTAGAAGATAGCAGGATGAGAATCCCTTCTTGGAACAAATGATGAGTCTCAACCTGATTGGCAAAATCAACGTACAAGTCACCTAGTTTGAAAAGGATAATCAAGATCAGGAGCAGCGCGATTGTTTTGTCTCTATTCATAAAAAAACCATACCGTAGAAGATATGGTTTTTATAACATATAGTGATTAGTTAATCATCGTCATTTTCAATTTCTGCTTCATAAGCGGAGATGTAGGTACTATTTACCCAAGCACCTTCAATTTCGACCGTCACTCCAACTTGGATAGCGCTCATAAATTCAGAGACTGACACACGCTGATCATTTAGTTCTAATTCAGTGTTGGCATCGATTCTAATTTCACGTCCATTCAGAGTGAAACTCGTATCATTGATTACGCTGGTCACTTTCCCTTCTAACTCAACATAACCAACTTCTTGCTCCGTATCATTATGACTGTCATCGTTGTCATCATGACTATCGTTATCGCCCTGATTATCATCATCTTGATCGTCCTGGCCCATTTGTTCCAATTCAACTTTTTTCACGACAAACTGACCATCACTATCAAATGCGCCTTCAACCTCAATCTCCGAGGCACTGCTGTTATTAGCTGCGGCCAGAAAAGTAGATAAATCGGTTACGACGTCATTCAAAACTAATCTTACTGCATCGTTTAATACCACACTTACGCCATTTACTGTAATGGTTTGAGAGGCTAGATCAACCTCGAACACACGACCTTCAAGCTCCCATTCTTCATTGTATTCCACTTCATCTTCGCGCTCGATTCGTTGAATAATATTGTTACTCGCCGTATCGATAACAAAAGCAATTTCAACGCGATCATTTATGTTAAGCGATGCAAAATTAAAATACCTGTCATCATCATCTTCCACACGAGTTGTGTTGGTGAATGCATAAGTCCGTCCGTTCACTGTCACTGTTTGATTGACTGTATCAATCGCCTCTATTGTGCCCTTGATCTTTCCATCAGTACTAATACGTGTGTTTTGAGTTTCGACTTTAGTAACTTGATTCGTTGCAGGTTCAATATAAATTTCAACAAAATCTTGAACCTGAATATCACTACTGCCTTCAAACACCACATCGCTTGCAAGTTGATATGTCAATCCATCTACCGTTATGCTGTTAGCAGCTAGATCAATTGCGGTTACTATCCCGTCTTTCTCAACCCTTGCAATATCATCATCACTTAAAGATAAATAAAAGGTTTCATCAACCGCTTCCACTTCTGTGGCAAGAAAAACGCCGGCATTGATATTCCCCTCAACCTTAACTTTAAGACCATTTTCGATAGTTTGAATATTTGCTGATGCATAGTTAACCGTTAACCCTTGCAAAGTAAATGTTTGTTGAGTCATATCCAAATTACTCACAATACCTGATGCATATTGATTTGTATCATTGGTCACATCGTTATCAAGCTCAATGTAAGTGGCAACCAACACGCCATTAGTGTTGAGATAGCCGCTGATTTCAATGCGGTCATCCACTGACAAAGAGACTTCAGTAATGCCAATAAAGTGGGTCAAATCATTGTAGAGTACCGTAATACCTGCCACTTCAATCTGCTGGTTATTGCGATCAATTGCGGTCACTAAACCTTCTATATCATTATCATAATGAACCGTACTTACCGTTGCGGGTGAGTCATCATCAGATTCTTGTACACTCATGGAAATTTTCATGCCCACTTGCAGTTGCTCTATGCTTTGCCCTGCTTGACCATTGACATTGAACGTCGAATTATCCGTGTTAAAGCGTTGCCCATCAACATAGACACTGCCAAAGCCAGTGATGACACCAGTTTTAACGACTGTACTGATTTCTGGCGACGTTGGGGCTGGTACCACCGGGGCGGGTGAAGTACTGCTTGAGCCTCCGCCACAGGCAAATAACAACTGAGAACTAATCACGGCTAGAGTAATTTTATTTAATGGCATAATCTATGGGTCCTTTTTACTATTTATTAAATTATGCTTTAAGTATAGAAGTGAACTGAGAAAACACCATAGGGTAATACCCCTATGTAGGAAAATAATGGGCTACTGAGGTGCTACTAATATAAGATTAATGATTCATAACCCATACAGGGCGATCTGCATGAGTTCAGATAGAAACTAACTTTTTGCAGTATCACCCTGACTATTGATATCTCACTCGTCAGAAAACTACATCGCCACAGGCGCATCAATCTCTTAATGTGTCTCTTTGTTCCTTCCTTATGACAAGCAAATATTTTAGTGCCACTTGTTAAGTAGCAAGTGGCACTTAACTTAATATTACTTATTAAAATATCGTCGACAATTAAATACCGACAAACTGTGTTTTCGTAGCACTTCGACAGGGATCCGATATGGATTTGTCTCTATACAAATTTCGCCATCCTTAGTTTGCTTACATACTCGTCTTTGGGTACTGTCATGTTCATTTTTCATTATTGTCTCCAATTGATTGCCGGATTGGCAATATCAACAGTACAAAAAACAAACAAACACAAAAAATGAATTAAATCGATTGAAACGATTTCATAATTAGATTAATGATGTAATTTTTCTCAACTAAGAAAAATGCTTAGAAATCTGTCACAAAAACTAAATAGTTTACTGATAATATTGTCATAAATGGAGCAACACTTAATACGGATGTCGTACACAGGAAAACGACAGTGCATGGATGCACACCTTATTTACTTCACAAAAGTAAACTCACTCTCGTTTCTAGACAATGGTTCACCGGCAAATGTATGAATCGCCACTAATTTCCTAGATACCTCAAAGTGAGGTCAACTAACTAAAACTACAGAGGTGTTTATGAGCGCAAAACGCTTAGGTGTGACGACGCATAGCCTTAACGCGTACCGTTATACAAAGCATCGCTCATAAAATCAAATGACCAGCTGTAGTTCAGCTGCGCAGGCACATCCAAAAGCCCCAGCATAACTTGCTTGAGTCGTTTAGAATGTCATTTAGCGCATCAATCACAGGTTGATCGCGCTTTAACTGGTTTTCTAGAGCCATATCGGCGTACATGCGTTTGAGGCGAGCATTTTCAGCTTCTAACTCTTTGAGTCGTTTCAAATCTGATGCTGCCATACCGCCATATTTACTGCGCCATTGATAGAATGTCGCGCTACTAATTCCGTGTTCTCGACAGATGTCATGTACTTTTTGACCTAACTCAGCCTGCTTTAAAATAGCGACAATCTGAGACTCGGTAAATTTTGACTTCTTCATAGGTTACTCCAATGGTAACATTGTGGTAGAAATCTCTAATTATTGCTTATGTCTTTTTAAGGTAAGTTTACGACTCAATCAAGGCTTAAAAGCCAAGGGTAATAGTTACTTCAGAATACGTGTGCTTTGAATACATTATTTATATCTTTACATACACACATTATTAGCGTACTATCCCTTGGCTTTAGAAATTTAAAGCTTTATCTGATACTGCACTTTGCGTCTATCTTTTCTTCCTTAATCTTATTAAGTCGAACTTGTAAATTCATTTGCTCTACTGGCTAATGTTTTACTTGTTTATATCTATTGCTCTAATGGTGTGCAATCACCAATTATTTAATTGATAAAAGGATTCAAATATGTCTAACTCTACAAACGGCGTAGTTAAGTGGTTTAATGAAGATAAAGGTTTTGGTTTTTTAACACCTAGTGAAGGTGGTAAAGATGTTTTCGTTCATTTTCGTTCAATCATTTCGGAAAGTTATAAAACGTTATCCGAAGGCCAACAAGTAACGTTTTCCATAGAACAGGGCCAGAAAGGTCCACAAGCTATAAACGTTATGGCGGTCTAATTTATTAAAGACTTCCATTGAGGCTAGCAAAGACTGGCCTTTTTTATGCTGTAATACTCGTTCCTTGAATTAACACTCAGTTTTTTGTCTTACGCTGTCCCTTCAAAATTTTAAAAAGAATCAAATATGACTCATATCTACTATGGCGATAGCATTAATGCTCAGCCACCAATTTTTACTATATCCGTAAATAAGTTCAATGTTGTTTTCAAAGACAAAGAAAATATAAAAAAAATTGACTTTAAAAATGCGCTAGAAACAAAGAAATTCGTAAACTGGTTGGTAACAATCTAAATTGTGACAATACCCAAAGTGGTCATACAAGGGTTTAGCCTTTATGTCCGCTCTTTGTCTGAAACTGCCGTTAGGGTTTCGAATAATTGACCTTCTCCCTTAATTAATACCACTTCCTTGATGAGAAATTATTAATTAAGAGAGAAGGTCACAGCCTCTCAAACGACTCATATGGCCATTTACGTTCTGTGTATGGAACTGGCCACCGATCACACGCTCACCAACGGCACCATATCAAATTCGTGCTCAGATAAGATTGGCTCTAGTGTTTCATCCAGGTGAGAAGCCATTTGATTACTGTCTGCTTTCACCAAATACTCTAAGAAACAGCTACTATAATTGGTTTTCACTTTGGCAAGTTTATCGCCATTTTTTTTACGTAAATGCACGACATCCCCCACCCCAAATTCACCACAAATATCGACTAAATCGTCTGGTTGCACCAACGCAGAATCTTGTTTTTCCATCTCAAATCCATCATCTACAATTAACTCTCCCTGCGCTTTGGTGGTATGGGTGAACCAATGTAATTTGTCATGCATTGGATTTTCATTGGGGTGAAAGTGCGTACCAGGATTCTCACCTGACAAGATGGCGTTGAATGACTCTTCTTTAAATCCGTTGATAATAAACGTATCTATACCGTGCGCTGCTGCTTTTTCAGCAGCCTCAATCTTCGTAATCATTCCCCCTGTACCAACACTGCTGGTACTGCCAGAAGCCATGATACAAATACGGCTGTCGATAGAATGAACATCCTTGATCAAGGTTGAATTAGGATCCAAATTTGGATTTGCCGTAAACAATCCATCAATATCAGAACAAATGATTAACGCATCCGCATTGGCAGCCGTTGCTACCATAGCTGATAAATTATCGTTATCCCCGACTTTGAGTTTGTCAGTTGTCACTGCGTCATTTTCATTTACTATTGGCAATATACCTTTTGCTAACAGTACGTCTAACGTATCTCGGATACTGATATATCGGCTGTGATCTTTCAAATCCGCATGCGTCATTAACAACTGTGCGGTATTAAAATCGAACAGCTTATCCCATGTTGCCATCATCTCGGATTGGCCGGCAGCAGCCATTGCCTTTTTGATGGTCATAGAAACATTGTCTGCATCATCAAATAAATGCGCACCAGCTGCGACTGAGCCAGACGAGACTAATACGACTTGGATACCTTTGATTCGACAACGCACAATAAAATTGGCGATACTTAATAAATATTGGCTACTACAGCCATCATTATGTGGTGCAATCAGTGAACTGCCTACTTTTATGACGATTCGGTTGCATTGATCAATTAACATAGATTCTCTATTTAGTTAAGAGTTTGAAGTAATCCTTTGGGTCCTATCAAACCATTGTAAGGCTTTGCTATTTGGCGTCGCAGTGAGACGGCTGACCATCACAATCGCCACGCTACTCACTATGAATCCGGGCAGCAACTCATAAAATACGCTGCTTAACACCTCGCCATTTTCTAACAAAGGTACATACGCCCAAATCACCACTGTGATCGCACCTGCTACGACACCTGCGACCGCACCTAGGTGAGTTAATTTTTTCCACCACAAACTGAACAGTACTAGCGGGCCAAATGCAGCGCCAAACCCAGCCCATGCATTTGACACGAGTGACAACACACTACTGGTGTTACTCAATGCGATCAGAGACGCTACGCCGGCCACTATCAACACACACACCCGACTGGCGAGTAATAAAGATTTGTCATTCGGCGAGCCGCTAGAATACGTTTTATAAATGTCCTCCACTAATGAGCTAGAGGAGACTAATAATTGAGATGAAATCGTACTCATGATCGCGGCCAAAATTGCAGCTAACAGCCAACCGGCAATAAATGGATGAAACAAGATTTGCGATAAGTAGATAAAAACAGTTTCAGGATCATCAAGTGTAGCTTGCGTATTTGCGATAAAACTCGCCCCTACTAAACCACAAAATACCGCACCAGCAATCGCAAGCGTCATCCAAGACATCCCAATAAAGCGAGCGCTTAGTAAGCTGGTATGGGATTCAATCGCCATAAATCGCACAATAATATGTGGTTGACCAAAATAACCCAGCCCCCAAGTCATCAAGCTCAGCACGGCCAGTAGTTCGAAATCGGTAATGTTAAAGTGCAATCCATGAAGAAAAGTATCAGCGTGTTCTGCAGAAAAACCACTAAAAGTAACAATGGGAACCGCAACTAAGGCAATCAGCATGATCATCCCTTGCACAAAGTCCCCCAAACTCACCGCCAAAAAACCACCCAAGACCGTATATAAAACGACCACGCCGATCGTTGCAAATACCCCCCAGCTATATTGTAGACCAAATGCTGATTCAAATAACTTTCCTCCGGCCACTAGCCCCGACGCTGTATATAGGGTGAAAAACACAATAATGACTAACGATGAAATAAGTCGAACCAAACCATTATCAAGCGCAAAACGTCGTGCAAAAAACTCAGGAATGGTAAGCGCATTATCGGCAAGTTCGGTGAAGACTCTTAGTCTTGGAGCCACGATAACATAGTTTACATACGCGCCTATGACCAAGCCTAATGCAAGCCAAATACTTTCTAAGCCAGTTAGGTAGGCAGCTCCAGGCAGTCCCAATAACATCCAACCACTCATATCAGAAGCCCCAGCTGATAATGCTGTGACCTTTGCACTCACATTACGACCACCGAGCAAATATTCATTGTTGTTTGCAGTCGATTTGTTCATGGCGTACACGCCAATACACACTAATAACCCGAAGTATAGGATTATAGAAACAGTTGTCATATCAATCATTTTGAATACTAATTATTTTTATATTTATTAAAACGGCGTTTAAGCCACCCAGGAAGTGCAAACACATAACCAATCATCAGTAGAAAAGAGAGAGAGACGAAACCCACAAGGTCAGCTTTCAATACGGACACCATTTATATGAAAAAATTTAATTCGAATTCTAACTATTTTTCAGGTGTACTACAAGTTATTAAATCTACAAAGGCAAATCGTAATAAAAATTTCATGTGTGGTAAGGCCTGAGACTTCCCGACACTTTTTATGGTAAAAACGTAACTATAACCATAAAAGGTAAATCATGGGTAAAGGTATCCGATATACGGATGAGTTTAAGCAAGAAGCAGTGAATCAGGTTGCTGTGCATGGCTATGCTGTTAATGATGTTGCAGAACGTCTTGGTATAAGCACTAAAACACTTTATGCGTGGCTTAAAAGGTTTTCAAAGCCAACTAAAGACCGAGAAGAAGAACACAACTTACGAGCTGAAAATGCAAGGCTAAAGCGTGAGTTGAAACGCCTTGAGCAAGAAAGGAACCTGCTAAAGGAAGCCGCGGTATTCTTTGCCGGCGAGTCAAAGAAAGATACCGGTTCATAAAATCTCGTTGTTCACGTTTCCCCGTAAGAGTTCTGTGTCGTGTGTTAGAAGTTCATCCTAGTGGTGTTTATGACTGGCTTAAATCTCCAATGAGCAAGCGAGAGCGTGAAGACCAAGAGCTTACACAAAAAATTAAGCAATTTTAGATAGAAAGCGGTGGTTTTCACGGCTACCGTAATATCTATATGGACTTTCGCGATGCCAATAAATATTGCGGCCGTGATCGGATCTTACGATTGATGCGAAAGCAGGTATTCGTGCCCAGAGAGGTTACAAAGTGCCACGTGGTTATTATGGCGGCAAGGTCGATATCGTTGCAGATAATAAATTAAATCGCGAATTTGATGTCGAGCACCCTAATCAATGGTGGGTAACCGACATTACTTATATTAAAACTCATGAAGGCTTTCTTTTCCTGGCCGTTGTAATGGACTTATTCGCACGAAATATTGTTGGTTGGTCTATGAGCGATAGAATGACAGAGGACTTAGCGATGCAAGCGATTACATCAGCATATTGGCGTCGAAAGCCTCATCAGCAAGTCAGTTTACACTCAGACCAGGGCTCACAATATTCCAGTCGGCAGTTTAGAAAGTTACTCAATGCATACAATATTGTACCCAGTATGAGTCGACGTGGTAATTGTCATGATAATGCTGTCGCAGAAAGCTTCTTCAGCAATTTAAAGAAGGAAAAAATACGCCGACGTATTTATCCAAATCGGGCTGAGGCTAAGCAAGCTGTGTTTCATTATATTGAGATGGTTTATAATCCCACTCGGCGGCATACAAAAAATGATAGGGTATCGCCAAACAACTATGAGCGTGAATATTTTAAACGGGTAGAAAGTGTCTAGAAAAGTCAGGCCTCACCATAATAAGTCCGCTGGTGACAAGCAACTACAGTCCAATTGTTACTTTTTTTTGGTTTTCGTGTTAAGTTAATTATTATGTGATGAACTATTAGTACTAACGGAATTGGTTCTTAGGTAATCTTTATGAAGTTAACAAGTTGGGCTGCCGTCTTTTTTTTCTCATCTATGCAATAGAAACATTTAGCCATTCCCAAACTGGTCTAAACGGCGAATCTCTGAATGAATCTGAATCTCAGGAGCACAAGCAAACCAATACCTTTCATAATTCAGATGTTGTTTGGGCGGTAAATATAGGTGGCAAAGATTACATTGGACTAGACGGTATACATTACAAGGCTGAACAATATGTTAGCGGTGGAACACGGGGTGAAATAGATAGAATTTTAGGCTCTCAGGATAGCGTTTTATATCAATCATATAGAGAGGGCGATTTCTCTATAGACTATCCTATTGAGAATGGTGAATACACTTTAGTCTTCCATTTCGCAGAGCCCTTCGATATCGAAATGGACGGACGTTTGTTCGATGTAATTGTACAAGACGAGTTGGTAATAAATGATCTGAGTGTTCGGCTTGCGCGGGATGGCAAGCATAAGTCAGGTTTGGTCACTGCTGTTTCAAAGGCAAAAATCACTGACGAAAGATTAAAAATAAGGTTTGAAGCGGCGGCAGGAAAACCTATTTTGAGTGCACTTGTTGTGCGCAAAACAAATTTTGACACCAGAAAATGGAACTTGATTTGGTATGATGAGTTTGAAGGTAATACTCTCGATGAGAGTAAGTGGACAATAGATGTTTGGCCAGCATTCAAAGTCAATAGCGAGGATCAAGCTTATACCGCTAGAGAGAAAAATATCAGGGTTTCTGATGGGAAGCTGATTATTGAAGCTCACAAAGAGGGCTTCGATGGCGCTGAATATACCTCTGGCCGCATTCACTCTAAAGGCAAAGGCGACTTTCTCTACGGCAAAGCCGACATCCGCGCCAAGCTTCCCCCCGGTCAAGGCACTTGGTCTGCTATATGGATGCTACCAAGCGATCCTTATAAATATTCTACTACATGTAGACCTGATGAGGATTGGCAAGGAAGCAGAACCTGTGATGCATGGCCAAACTCAGGAGAGATAGATATCATGGAGCATGTTGGCCATGATATGGGAACAGTATGGTGAACTGTTCATAACAAGGCCTATTATTGGATGAACTGGGAGCAGAGAAAAGCCAGTATTATTCAAGAGGATCTGGATAAAGAATTTCACCTTTATTCAATTGAGTGGACACCTGACCATATCCATATATTTCTAGATAACAAGCTATATTTCACGTACATAAATGAGGGAACTGGTTGGAGGGCTTGGCCTTACGACCATCCATATCACCTTATATTAAACTTAGCTATCGGTGGAAATTGGGGAAGAGCCGGCGGGCCTATTAACGACAATATATTTCCTGTTCAAATGGAAGTTGATTATGTGAGAGTATATCAGCTAGCTGAATAGGTTTAGAGAGGAATCAAAAGCCACCTTAAAACCGAAAACATCGAATGTTTTATGGCGCTTATTCTTATATGACAGGCACATACCTGCAAAAAAAGTAATCTAAAAGCAGATTCGAGTGACTATAATGTGACGTAAGCGCCATTTGAAATCAGAGTAACAAACTACTCACTGAATGTCTGTTGCTTGTCTTTTACTGCCTGTCGGGTCAAGTCGAAACTTTCGTTCAAATGTGTCAGATTGGTAAGCGTACGGTCATTACATTTAATGGGAATAAGCATCGTTTTATAGTCAGTAGACAGATTTTGCATCTCAAGGCTGAAAAGTTTCTCCATAGCCAAGCAAAAAACAAAGCCCCGCGAGTTGAAGTGCGAGGCATTGGATTCAAACTAGAGATATACTCTTAATTATCAGGAAGGTGCGCGAGCAGTCGTCTAATTTCAACTTCCCAGAAACTATCTATTCCAAATATTTCGGGATCTAGCTCTTGAACTGAGCGATTAAAGTAACCGTACGGCCATCACATCTTTAAAGCTACTATAAATCTGTCATCCTGTTACTTTTGGTAATCGTGGAAAATTTACTGTTGACACTGATACTAATTGTTTTGATTATAATTGGCAGGGAAGATATTAGTATGCATCAAAGAAATGGACCATGCCCATCCAAAACTGTAACGTCACACTGTCTCAGTTTGCTATACACTTTGAAGGGCGTTTAGACGGAATTCTTGATCTTTGATTAACTCATGTGACTCAGATTATTGAACGCAATCGTTTTTAATAAACAACCTTTCTTATATTTTTTAGGTAACGCTCTTTAATTATCTTTACCCAATTAACGGTATCGTTTGACGTGATATCTACTAAATACCTGTCAAACATCTCAGAAGTGCTGTCAACGCCACCATTAATCAAAGTATAAGAAGATATGAAGCTTGGTTCTCCAGCCAATAAAACAGAGTCATCTACATGAATAAACCAAGAAAGCGAATCATCAAAAACATAAAACTGATTTGGACAGTACTCTAACTTAGACTCATAATTGAAAATATCGTCCCACTCCAAAGGAAGTTCTAAAATTACCCTCGGTAAAGGTTCATTGTTTTCATTTAGCTCTCTATGAGCAAAGGCTAGGTACAGTGATTTAGTTGAAGCTGACTCAGATAGTACTTTTACGAGCTTAAAGAACTTATCTTTATTAATCCAAGAATTCGAATTATCTTCTTTTCCTTCCTCTTCATGCCATACTAAAGCAGACCATTGTTCTAACAAAGAAAAGTTAGGAAAAGGATTCGCTTTCTCATTATAAATACAGCTAGTGATTCTGATTAAAAGTTTTTCTACTTCTAGTGCTTTGTTCCCCGTTAAGACCATCATTGCTTATCCTCCGGGTATCTCACTGTTGTTTGAATTCGCTTACCGCTCTCATTTTTGATTTTTATGGATTGAGTGCCCTGTTCAACGTTGGAGCCTTTACCTGACTTACCTGAACTAGCATGCTGATCAACTTTTCTACCATCTGGTAACTTGCCTACTTTCGTGCCGTTTTCGTAGGTTTTAACATCACTACTACCACCACAACCAGCTAACAAAAGTATAAGTGTAATAAGGTATTTCATAAAATCAGTTGTTATGTAGGTTTTTGTTAGTTTAAGGGAAAGATACCGGGTTGGTTATCAGAAAATTTCTTAGTTTTGATTTGTCTTTTTTGCAAATTAGGCAAGCACCTTGATAATAGTGGAAATAAAATACCCCTCCCCGCCCCTACAAGTGAATTCAGTGGTACAAAAACTGGTACAAAAAGGTTGTATTTTGGTACAAAATTGCAGTAACCTAAAAACTTAATAGGCGTGAAACTATTGATTTTACTGATGTTTAGAGTTTCTGGAGAAAGAGAATGGTGCCTCGACCCGGGATCGAACCAGGGACACGCGGATTTTCAATTGCAGACGCACCGATAACACACTATAAATCAATAACTTATAGTGCTTTTTAAAAATGTGTCATTGATTGTGACATGAATCCTTGTATGATGACTACATCACGTTAGTCATTGTATGGTGTTATGAAGTCTCAAACAATCTCTATCATTCCTAAAGAACTCAATATCTATAAGCGTTCTTCAGACGCTCCATATCAAGCAAGAATTCGTCTATCTGGTGGTAACTGGCATCGTGTGACTACAGGCGAACGAGTGCTTGAAGATGCAAAAGAAAAAGCAATGGAGATGTATTATGAGATACGAGTCAATAAGAAGAATAACTTACCGCCAGTATCTCGCAAATGCTCAAGTGTTGCGAAAGCGGCAATCGCTCAAATGGAGCGTGAATTAGAAACAGGTGTGGGTAAGAAAGTCTACAAGGACTATATCAATTTTCTGCATCGTTTCTTCATCCCATTTTTTGGTAGACGTTCAGTCTCATCAATCACACAAAACTTACTGCTTGAGTTTGATGAATATCGTGCTGAGATACTCGGTAAATATCCATCGGCAAGTACGCTCAATACGCACAACTCAGCAATGAACAAAGTCTTTCAGTTAGCACTGGATAAACACTTTGTTGTGAAGTCTCAGTTACCAGTACTGAAGAATAACGGCAAGAAATCAACTGTACGTGCATCATTCTCACTTGCTGAATATCGACTAGTAGTGCGCAGACTTCGTGAATGGTGTCAGACAGGACATACTAGCAAGACTCGTATGATTCGAGACTTACTACGTGACTATGTTGTGATATTAGCAAATACAGGTATGCGACACGGTACTGAAAGTCTCAATCTCAAATGGAAACACATCGATTGGTATCAGAATGATAAGGGCGTGAAGTTCTTACAGTTCACAGTAGACGGTAAGACGGGCAATCGTCAGTTGATTGCTCGTACATCTGTGTTGAAACCACTGATGCGTATTCAGTCACGATTTGACGAGTTTGCTGACTTAGACTTTGATGAGTTACTGAAACTGAAATCTGATGAATATGTCTTTCGAACAGCAGATGGTAAAAGAACAGATCAACTCTCTCGTGCATTTACACAGTTCTTGAAACAAAACGATTTGTTGTTCGGTTCAACATCAGAACAAGGTCGGTCGTTGTATTCACTTCGTCACTTCTACGCAACAATGCAACTACAACGTGGACGCAATATTCATCATCTGGCACGACAGATGGGAACAAGTGTGAAGATGCTTGAGAAGCATTATTCGAAACTCACACCGATGCTCGTAGCGGAAGAGTTTGCGTCTATATAACAGGATATATCAGATATACGGAGAATTAGCGTGTATGACAACACAAGACATCATCAATCAAAAGTTAGATGAGTTAGAGACAGCGTTGACTAGTCAACAACATATCTCATCACCAGAGACGGTAGGCGAACTGTTAGACATACTCTCGGCAGTGTTTCACTTGATGAATGATGACGATAGGGACTATGTGCAGTGTGCTAAGGTTGCGCTGGAAGATAAGATTGAGTGGCGAGTTTGAACTAAGAAAATTTCTTAGATACGTTTTGTCATAAACAGGTAAAATTATACCTTAATTATCTATTTAAACACATTTTAGGAATATAACCTGTGAAATCTAAAGTAGTAAACTTCGCATTTTTCTTGTGCTTCTCTTTCCTAGTATATTTTTTGATTAATAATCCAAATCATCTTGATATTGCTACTTTTTCATTAGGTGTATTTTTATTCGCAGGGATTGGAATCGGTTTTAAAAGATGGAAGACAATAGATAAAAATCATAGTTCAAAAATAATCAAGTTAAGTTTAGCAGTATTGATAACAGGTTATACCTTGTACTTGTATACAAATATGTCAATCTTGAGTTCTGTAACCTCTGAATTGATATCTGAGTATGTTCTTGTTGATAATTACTTATCATACAAAGTTAATAAAGACACAATTTCTAAAGAAATTATGTCAGTTGCGAATACACAAAAATACATTGATACATTTATTTATAGTCTTCCTTTAATTCTTGTCCCTGCAGTGCTTGGTTTTTTTAGTCTTGGGTGGAAAAGATACTGTTATGTAGTTTCTGTAATTTCTATCATACCTTTATTGATGTTTGTCGGTGTAAGCAATAAAGTCTCTACACGACCATTATTATCTTATAAACAACCCTTAAAAATTGAAGATTGCAGTGATATTTATGATAAGAAAGAATGGGATTCTGAGTATAAATGGGAAGATAAAATAGTATTTAATTCAAAAAACCAAAGTTTTGAAAAAGAAACTTCTTTGAAGCAAACACAATTAGACGGCAGTATGACTTTTAGACTTGATAATGAAAGTTTTATTTTTAATTGCAATTTAGAAAACTCAACTAGAGAAGGACTTTGGGCAGATGCTTGTGCAGGTTACACAAAATGCTTAAGCGCTTTAAAGTTCAATAACTCTGATACGCAAACAGAGTTCAAAACCCTGTCTAGACCGGATGCGTTAACATATGCAAAGTCACTTTGACAAAGTTGAAACTTGAAAACTCACCATCTGACATCTAACTCGTCAAAAAGTACATACTAACTGGCGCATCAACCTCTTGATGCGTCTTTCTTACTCTCAGTTCAACTTGTCACACTCTTCAAACAATCAATAACATATCTCACTGCTAGAGGTACTCTCGACACTGTTTCACTTGATGAGTGATGATGATAGAGACCATGTGCAGTGTGCTAATGTAGCGCTGGAAGATAAGATTGAGTAGAGAGTGTGATCTAAGAAACTTCCTTATTGACATTAAATTTTAATTTAGATAACTTACAAATACGCTTTTAACCTTAATTAAATAAGTGACATTAGCATGAATTTATTGCAGAAGGCACTTACACTTGACAATTCTGAACTTATAGAACTACTAGAAATAGTAAAGAAAGGTAAAAACAAGAACAATAGATGGAACTTATTCTCAAACTCCAATGTAAAAAAATCCCTAGAAAGTGACAACTCTTCAATTACAAAAACTGAATTCTTAAGGTCAGGTGGTCTAGAAAGCATTACTCGTGATTTCATATCTTTGAATAATGATGATTTCAAAGAGAAGATAAAAGATTATAAACTTGAGATTCACAAAGGAATTGAGTTCAATGAGGGAGAGCAATTAATAAAAACAAGTACCAACACAACTTCACCACATTCAAATAAACTGATTGAATGTAGCGACTGCGGTAAAAAAATATCAAAAAAAGCATCATCTTGTCCTGGGTGTGGCAATCCAAACGTGAACCCATCTTCAAAAAATATAACTGCTAAACCTGAAGTCAAAATAAAAAAGAAAGACAAACAAGGTAACTGGTGCCCTAACTGTGGAAACAGAGATAGTTACAAAACTACATCTGGTGGTGGGTGTTTAATCATTGGTATCCTATTCATCTCAATAATTGGAATTTTACTAATACCTTTTCTACCAAAATCATGGAAATGTAAATCTTGTGGCAACGAGTGGAAATAAGTTTGTGATTAAGTTACTTACTAATTACTAAAGCACATTAGAGAATAAAATCTTAAAAGGATAATAGCATGAAAAAATTAATCCCCTACATCATAATATTGCAAACTTCTATTATAAGTGGTTGTTTTGAATCTGAACCTGAGTTTTGGGAGAAAGAGGATTATATTTCGAAAGGAAAACCTGAAGACACCGAGTATTTCCTATGCGGATATTCAAAACTGATAGAAGTGGTTAAAAATGAAGGTGTCGCAAAAAAATATAGTTACAATTCCAATATATATCCCACATTCAGTTTGGCACAATTTAATGAACTCCCTGAACCTGATGCCATCGAAGAAATACTAGAAATGAAAAGAGAAACTCTTTACGACGGTTCAGTACGTTATATAAAATCAAAAAGCGTTTGGGAAGGTGGTATTCAGGGTTGTGCGTTACCAAAATCTTTATACATGACTTTCATTTTAGAACCAAAAATAAATTCTTCAGGTGAAGCATACATTTCATACACACAAGAATTCAAGGACCTTTATATTGATCCAAAGGAACAGAGAAATAAAAATTGTAATCCTGCTGTGATACAAACTATTGCTGAAAACTCTGCAATTAGATTTCGGGAGGAAAATAAGTCTTGTAAGTCATTACCTGACACATATACTTTTGATTATAAAAGAAATGAGTTTAGAGATACTGTAAAACGCCGAGCAGTTAAATACAAAGACGAGTTACATAAAGAAATAGTTAAAGAATTACAAGAAATTGATTCTAAATCACAAAAACTCAAAGATGCTGCGAAATCTTTATAATTTCTTCACCATCTGATATCTAACCCGTCAGAAAAGTGATTCGACATAGGCGCATCAATCTCTTGATGCGTCTTTCTCACTCTTGGTTCAACTTGTCACACTCGTTGACTAGTCAACAACATATCTCGTCACCAGAGACGGTAGGCGAAGCACTAGACGTACTCTCGGCACTGTTTAACTTGATGAATGATGATGACAGAGATTATGTGCAGTGTGCTCAAGTTGCGTTAGAAGATAAGATTGAGTGGCGAGTGTAAACTAAGAAAATTTCTTAGATGTGTATTTGTCATAAACTGGTAAAGTAATATCTATATCATCAAATTTGATAGAATATATAGGTATTAATCTATGCGGTTATTGTTATCTTTTTTATTATTACTTCTCTTAAGTGCTTGTGGTGGTGGAGGTTCTGATTCAAACACACCGACGTCAAATGTTGTAAGTACAAATATTAATTTAAGTGCGTCAAAAAGTTATGTTGGTGAAAGTGCTACAATTTCATGGGCATCTAATAATGCTAACTCTTGCTCTGCTTCAGGTGACTGGACTGGAGATAAAGCAACTAGTGGCAGTGAAACAGTCACTTTTGACACCAGTGGTGATTTTATATTCGAAATAGTGTGTTCAAATACTGAATTTAGTGATTCGGCATCTTTTTTAATCCCAATTTTTGAATATATTCCAATAGACGAAGAATTCAATGAATTGACAGATGTAACATGGGATGCTGACGCAAGTTTGGTTGCAATTAGTGGTAAAGCACTAACGGATAATTATTTATATTCAACTCAAGGTCTTTATGATCTCTTTGAACCAATAATTGACTTTAGGTTGAATTATACAATTCCTTATTTACCTGAGGGATTATATCGAGATACAAATAAAAGAAATTACTATGAAAGTAACATTATAGACGTAAACATCTTTAAGAGAGACAACAATCTTTATGGTATTAGTTATTGGTTTTCTGAATCGTCTTCTAATATTTATTATATAAATATTACCCCTAGAATAAGTGAAGCAAACGGAATAAGCGAAAGAAACCCTCAAACTTCTTTTTGGGAAGCGAAATACATGCATTACCGAACACTTTATGACTCAAGTATCTCTCAACTTCTTCGACCAATTACTAATAATATTTACTCGTCACCTTCACTTGTTGAAGTGTTTAAGGAGGATGCTTTATCAATATTTACAACAAGATTAGGCGATATTACGGATGATGATGACATTCCAACTTCACAATCAAGACAAGTTGACATAAATTTATTTTCTTATATTTTTGATTCAAACGCTACAAGTTTAGATGATTATTCAAACACACAATTAGAAGAGTTTATTATCAGGGAGGAAGATGCAATTATATTTGGTACTGGGATGAGTACTTTACTCTTTGATTTTTCAAATGGTACTGTCTCGACACTAGAAAATGATATTGGAATTAGATTTGATAAATTTAAAGAATATGGGCAAATCAAAGATAAATATCTTTCTCCGGCGGAACAATGGCGTCATGAAGATACAATTGCTTCTTTACCAGATATTACTTTTGAAATTAGAAATGGTCTCATATCAGGAAATTCGTTTTCAGCAGATATCATGTTGAATGGTTCAAATGAAGAACATTCAGCAGGTTTTATAAAAGGTAACTTTTATGGTCCAGATGCATCTGAGGTTGCATTAGAAATTATCTTTTATGACATCCCGCCAAATCAAAATTGTGGTTATTTAAATGGAACATGTAACTACAAAATACTAGTAGGTTCTGGAATTGGTGCATTTGATTCACCTAGTAATTAATATCTAACTCGTCAGAAAAGTAAATACTCACAGGCGCATCAATCTCTTGGTGCGTCTTTCTCACTCTAGGTTCAACTTGTTTTCGAAAGTACTCGTTATACGCAACTATCGCATCTCGTATGTAATCAACTTTTGATATGCCCGCATTCAGTACTCCTGCAGTCAACATACGATTTCTGTCTATCTCGTGCCAGAGTTCTTCTTCAAGTTTCAAACAATATGATTTCTTCATTATGCTCTCTCAAATTCGTTTAGATTGATAAGTTGTTTTTGATTCTCATAGATGCGTAATCGAATCATCTCTTTTGATAAATCATCTAGTTGGTCAAGATCACGGATACGTTTAACTAGGTCTCGTTCTCTTTGAATTTCTTGTACTAATAAATCGTCAAATGTCATTTGTTAGTCCTCTATCAAGATAAGCGTGAATGATTTGTTTAAACGCATTTTCTTATCTATGTCTTGTTTAAATTGTTTTAGTTGTAAGTCTTTCTCACTCTTTAACTCGTCATCTGTGAATCTATAGGCGTCAATAGAACGTGAACGATTAATGTCTTGTTTGAGTGCTTGTTTTGTTAGTTTCATATGAGTCTTAATTTGATTATCTACTTGTATATATAACTTTAGATAACTTCACTTGAGATACATTATGGCGACAACAGTACAAGTTCAGATTTACTATTCACTCTCATTCACAAACTTACATAAAGTACTTATAATGTCTGGGTGACATTTAAGATGTGGTTATGAAAAAGAATAGAAATAGATATCAAGAAACCCTTTATCGTTCAAAGACGATGCAACACATTGCAAAGTTTATCTATGAACAGTCTGGATGTGAGAAGTGCGCAAAACAGCAATTCTGTTCAAGAGATGGCAACAAATGGGGTTGTAATACGTCATATAAAAAGATGGCAGAACATCTAAATGACATTGGTCATCTTTCATCAAGAGGTAACAAATGGTCTGATAGGACTGTATCTCGTCAGTTTGAATATATATCTAAACAAGTTTCTAAAAAAGAGAAACAGAAACTTATTGAACAACAGAATCAGAAACGCAACGAACAGACATATTGGTTTACTACTCCAGTTCACGGTGTTTCGTCAGAGGATGTTGTCAGTACATTTGAAGGTGCTGAAACTCAGATCGATGATTTACAGATTTCAGAACTCACGTCTGAGTCAGAGATTGATAACATAACAGAACAACTAAACTCAGATTTGAAACTTCATTTGAAAAACAATACTGTTCTGAAAGTCGTTGTCATCAAATCTCAACGTTGACTAGTCAACAGTAACAAGTCGTCCACGCTGAACAGATGACTTTGAAATGCTCATCATCTGTGCAGTCTGAGCGATTGAGTACCCTTCTTGCTGTAACTGCTTAATTCGTTTGTTATCTATTGTTGCTTTGCGTCCAGTGTACTTACCTGCACGTTTTGCTGCGTCTATGCCTTCTTTTTGACGCTCTAACATTATTGAACGTTCAAACTGATAGACAGCACCAAGCATAGATAACAATAACTGAGAGACTGGATCAGACTGATTTGAAGTGAAACTCAAGTTCTCTTTGATGAAGTGAATTGTGCATCCCTTGCCAGTGATGTGATTGACAAGCGAGTGCAAATCTTCGATGTTACGTGCTAGACGTGAGATATCGTGTACGTAGATTTCATCGCCTTCACGAGTGTAGTTGAGTAGTTCTTGTAGTTTGGGACGATTTGTTGTTTTTGCTGAGACTTTCTCTTCAAACAACTTATCAAGTGTGAGATTTGATAATTGTCGTTCAGTATTTTGCTCTACTGTTGAGACTCGGATATAACCAATTTTGCTCATAAGACCTCATTCATTTGACTCTTAAGTAATTATGAATGGACTATATTCATAATGCAATACCAATCTAAATGAATGAGATATAGCGTAAATGTGCCGTATTCATTGGGTTGTGGTCTTTTGAATATAAGAATAATATCAAAATCAATTAGAGATTCTTTCTTCCAATAGTTCTGACTTAAATTCGTATTCTTGTGCCGACACATACAACCCACCATCTATGCAATCACCACAATTTCCGTCTTCGCAATCACAATAGGTGCTATAATCAAGACATAAGTACGATTCTTCTAAAATTTGATGCAATTCATTCTGAGTTATCGATTTTGTTAACTCGAGAGTGAACTCTATCGACGCTTTATATTCGTATTCAAGTATCTTGAGAAACTTTGCAGTTAGTGCTCCCTCTGTTCTTTCTTTGAATTGCCACATCAAATTATGTAGTGCTTCTTCAAGCATCTCCTCGAGCGGAATTGAAGTTGTTCTATTTTCACAATAGTTGAATTCGGAAACATCAAATGTAACTGTTGTCGTCACTCGATTCATGCTTCGACTCCCTCTTTTAAAGTTAAAAGATTCTTCGAAACATAAAACTCAATATCTTCATTGATGCAAACTTCGTACACTTGTTCAATACTGCGCAGTTCTTCTCGTCCTCCGACGTAGTCTTCATTTACGAAGTCACTGATATACCTAATAATATGATTAACGCATTGAGCACTCTTTTCTTGCTGACAATCCCTTTGTACTTCGTCGGACTTTTCTACCAAAAAAATCATGTAAATACGTTTCATGTCATCGTATACCGTCTTTGCATCAGAGAAGTCTTCATAGTTTTCAAACGCCGACCTCAACAATAAATAATCTTTTTCTGTTTGATTACAACCTGTTGATGAACTCAAATACTCGATAATTTCATCGAGCGAACGTCTACGATAAGTTGAGTTTTCGAAGAAGAAGTCGTAAATTTTCTCTAATGCACAAAACGAAGTTGTTGCATCAGTAAGTTTATCAGCGAAACACTCAAAACCATCACTTATCCTCTCTCTCTTAAGCAAGGATTTCACCTCTTCAAGATCAAATCGTTCGATATTTCGAATGAAACGCACAACATCTTGCTTGTTAAACTTACTGTTAATTCTACTCATAATTTTCACCTTTAATAATTAATGATTTGATTACTGTTTGAAGCAAGAAAAACTCTCTATCCCCAAACCTCAAATACATTATATCAAGGTTGACTTTTAGTAACGATTTACTAAAAATATAGGCAACTAATTTGCAACCCTTTTAAGTGCATTATGATCCCACTTTCTGAAGCAAGTGACTTTGATAAACTATATACCCACAAGTTTTATCAACACAATGAGGTGTATCTATTATTCTCAAAACCCATTAAAAAAGGGTTTGTGGAAAAAAGTAAAACACTTCCCGAAACAGGCAGAGATAAAACGTATTCATCCAGAGTCTCAGAAGGTGCTTTACCCAAAGCAATTCAGTACTACCGAATGTGGTTTCGATTTCTTAAACTTGCACTGGAATGCGAGCAAAAACAGATTGAAGTTGTCATCTCACCAAATACTTATACCAAACGTACAGACCAAGAAAACTTAAGAGGTGGTGTGACGTATCACGTGCCACGTCAGACACAGTTTCTAAACGTTGATAGAGAAGCATATACAGGGTGGGATTTAGATGACGTGCTGACTCAGACGTTTGATAAGTGGTGGAAAAATCATAAGCACTTATTTCAAGCATCGCTGCCAGAAATCATGGAAACAAAGAACATTAGAACCGATGAAAATCATGTCTATCTAAAGATTGATAAACGACAGAATTGGCAAGATTTGATTCCCTATCTTTCTGAGCATTTACGACCGTTGATTAATCAACCGCATAAGTATCAAGTCAAAGGTAAAGGACGCTCAGATCAACTCACCAATCGATATAACGCTGTTGTTTGTGCAATGCATGGTATGAGTGCAAAAGACATTTTTACTGCACGAGAATGTTATATAAGAGCACCTAACGAGAAAGGCGAACGTGTTGATGTGGGTGGTTCACTAGCGATAACCGAAACAAAAGATGGACAACTGAAATACTCAGGTGCATTTCAGCGTCAGTACAAAGGTGGGATTTTTCATCTTCTCGAAGTCTGTGAAGGTCGTTTTGGGAAAGGGTATATTTGATGACTAGTCAACATCTACCCTTTACATCCAACCCAGAACTTGCGCAGTAAATCTCTCTCTACACACAGTGAAAGTTCTTCTGTTTGTTTGTCTTTTATTGCGTTGCTCGTAAGCAAACTTAATAACCGTATGTTTCTTTCTTCAAGTCGTTGAATGACTTCTTCACTTGGTATGCGATTACTCTTAGATGAATTGTGCGACCTATCAACATAAACCAAATTCCACAAATCGTCTGAATACAAATACGACCAAGGCAAGATATGATCTATCGATAAATCTCCATCAGACAAAACTTTATCTGTAAAAAAACATCTTCTATCAGGGTTTTCGATATCTAGATATTTTCTGAACTTTGAAAGGTTGTTTCTTCTAACCCTTTCTCTATCAGTCCCAAGTACCTTTTTTGAAATGCGTGGCGAATGATTAAACTCTTCGAGTTTCTGTGTCCATCGGTAATTTATCAGTTCAAACAGAATGTCTGAGTACTCTTTAACAATTTGTGGATGTTTGATAGTGATTGTCTTGTTCTTTTTATCTAATTCGTAGAATGCAGATTCAGTTTTGTTGAGAAGTAAAAACCTCCAAGATACATCTTTCTTAAGTACGTTGCTGATCTTCGTTACAGGAATATTAACGCTATGCACTTTTGAGAAGTATTTCGGTTGATTATCATTATTGAGTTGATACTGATTTATTTCTTCGAGAACGATTTGATGTATTTCGGGTCTGTTATGGGGATTAGGTGATTGTTCAAGTTGAAAGAAAATTGACTGATTCCAGTAATATCCAAATATCTTTTCTGAAAGTGTATCAAAGTGAATAACTGATTGAGACTCATCTAAAACGCATGTTTCAACAATTGCTCTTGCCCATGCCATTTTATATGTATTTTGCATATCCCCATCACGGATAAGCATTGTCAGTTCTTTGATGTAATCGTTCATCAATACTTCTGTTTCTCTGGAATGACGCCTCTAACGCCACCTCTCGGATTCTCCATATCACCTTTATATCTAGGAATGACGTGTATGTGAACGTGTGGCACTGTTTGCCCTGCATGCTCACCGCAGTTTATGCCTACGTTATAACTATCAGGATTAAACTGTTCATCTAATAACCGCTTTGTCTGAAATACTAAATCATGTAATCCATGTACTTCTTCTGGCGTTGAATCAAAGTAGTTTGAATACACTCGTTTAGGGACAACTAAACAATGCCCTTCACCAACTGGAAATGCGTCAAACACGACAAAACCAATCTCATTTTCGAGCACTCGAGGTTTCTCAAAGAATGGACTTTTGAAGTTGTCATTTTCTTTCATGCCAAATATTCCGTTAACAGTTTTTATAATCTTTGGCGACACACTCTCGAGCAAGTTTCTGCGCTTCCATTAGTTCTTCAAGGGATAGGACTTCTGCTATTATGTCCCTATTTGATTTCGCTGTTTCATTACCATTAGCACTTGCAATATTTAACCACATATGCGAATAGACAGAATCTTGTAAAACGCCATCACCTTTAAAGTACAGAACTCCTAAATTACCTTGAGCACTCGAGTTTCCTTGCTCTGCCGCTTTCAAATACCATTTTGATGCCTCTTTATAACTACGAACTACTCCATGACCATTTTCATATGCAAGTGCCAATGAAAACTGAGCGTCATCAAATTCTTGCTCTGCTGATAACTTTAACCATTTAAATGCTTCCGAGTAATCTTGAATAACCCCAGTTCCTTCACTGTAGAATAAACCCGTTAAATATTGTGCGTACATATGCCCTTGTTCCGCAGCAAGTTTGTAATACTTAACCGCTTTCTTCACATCTTGAGTAACACCTTTACCGTCCAAATACATATGACCAAGACCAAATTGGGCAAATTTATAACTCTGAGCAGCAGATAGTTCAAACCATTTAACTGCTTCTTTATAATTCTGTTCAACTCCTTTTCCAGACTCGTAAAGTTCACCTATTTTAAATTGTGCGACCCTATCTCCATTTTCTGCTGGTTTAATAAATTTTGAAAATGCTGTTTTATAATCACCATCCATTTCAGCAAGCATACCTTCAATTAAGAGACTATTATCACCTTGCTCTTCAGCATTTACTGATGCAATCAAAATAATAAAAAGTAAATATATTAATCTATACACTTTAAGACCCTTTTCTTAATTACGTCTTTACAATACTTAACTTCTGAGCAAAATACGACTCAGTGTTTTCATTGAACGCTAAGCATTCTTTTCCACTATATGAATCCAGACTTTTCTTCAAATCATCGGATAACTTAAGCGTCTCAGATACACAGATTGAACCATCATTGTGAACTTCGAGATAACCATCTTCAAAGAAACTATCGCATCCCACTTTGCACGCTGGCATAACAATATGAGGGTCTTTACGTTGTTTAAGTGAACATTTGTTGCGAGGAACGATATGCGCTGTGACTATCAAGTTAGTTGGCATTAACTTATGGCATAAAGCGCATTGCAATTCATCTTTATCTCCAATCACCAATGATCTTAATATTGCTTGTTCTTTCCTGCCTGAAGATTTTCTTTGTTTTGTCTCGGTGTTTTCAAGTTCTTCTAATCGGCGTGCTAACTGCTCAATATTGACTGTTTTTGAAGTTTGTTTAGTTTTATCTAAAAGTTCAGATACAACCTTTTTCTCATTTTCTTCAGCGTTAGATATCAATTCGATTATGTCACTGAAATCTTCAGAAGCGTTTTGTAGGATTTCAGTTGCTTCGTTTAATGATGTTTCAGCAAAGAGACCTTTAAACTCTCCTTTGAGACCAAGATAGTGCAATACGCCCATTGATTGATAACCTCTAGATTCAGAAGCATCTAATCCAAGAAACATCTCATCAAGTTTTCGGTGACTTGTTGAATTGTCAAACAAATAGGTTTTTACTATCTCTGCAATCTGCTCGTTATCTCTTAGCAAGTATTCACGAGCACGTTTTGAATAGTCTCTTGAGGGTATCTCAATCATGACATGTTCTCGTATTTTTGTTTAATCAAATACATGCGGTAATCGATTTGCTCAAGAGCATTTAACGAAAATGTATAAACACCGCCTACTGTCCCTGATTTCCAGTTCCAAGTTCGAATTGAAGTTACTTGTTTTGGATCATCAATCTCAAAAAAAGTTTTAGACCGAGTACCATCTTCATTAATGTTTCCTCGATTTAACTCACAACTTAATTCTTTCTTACGAAAACGAACATAAATCAATGCTGTTCCGTCATATTTTATCGACAAGTAATTCTGTGTGGTGTGAATCGTAGTATTGGGTAATTCTAATATTTGTGTTCGAAATTCTGCCCAAACTTCTGATAATTCTGATGTAAGAATGGAAGTAAGTTCTTCTTCAGATTTTGATTTAATCTCTTTAGAAACTGTTTTTATGACTGAGTCTGGATTTGAACCAGATATCTTATCGATGCTCTCATTAGATGTTGACGTTTGTTGCTCTACTGCAATCAGACCGCCTTCAAACTTTTTAATTTCCCAAAGTTCAAATGGCACGTCTTTAAAGTTAACACTGTTCTTTTGATACGTGTTAAATGATGGAGATACAAAAATGACTCTAGAACATGACCAGTCAACATCAGAACGCTTTAACTGCTTTCCTGTTCTCTCATTATACTCAAGAATAAATTCTGCTTTGTTGTTGAGCATGACTGACAGATAAGAGTAACCTTGATCGACAACTGAGTAACTACTTCCCTTTTTGTACTCAACAATAACAAACGCATTGTTTGCTTCATCATATGCCAACGAATCAAGACGAAACTCAGCAACAGAGAATTCTGAGCGAACAAACTCGAGACCGAATAGAGTTTCCATATTTGCTTCAACGACTTGTTGAATGTCCTTTTCAAGTTTAAACGAGTCTTTATTTATCTTTTGTAACTGCTGATTTTTGATTTGAAATAACTGCATCAAACGCTCTTTTTCTTGTCTTTATACAATCAAAACATACCACATCTAAAATGGCATTACATTGCTAAAAAACTCTCTAAGAAAAAGGATTAGACATGCTTTTCACGCACAAAAAACTGTGACACGAGTGTGACATGAACTGATTTTGCAAGATTGACGAAGTTCGTGAATTTTAGAAGCAATTTAGGGCAAGAATGGTGCCTCGACCCGGGATCGAACCAGGGACACGCGGATTTTCAATCCGCTGCTCTACCAACTGAGCTATCGAGGCACTGAATGCTGTAAGCGTAGTGCTGAAACTTGCGTTTCGAGGGTGCGTATTAAAAGGCTTTTTACGGTGCAAGTCAACCTTTTTTATCCATTTATTTGTCATTTGCTGATGAAGTGAGCAAAAAGAACAAACTTATTGCTCAAGACATCTAAATATTTACTTACTTGGCGGTGTATACCCTTCAATATCTGGCTCTTTGCCTTCAAACAAATAACCAACCATTTGCTCTTCAAGGAATTTACGCGCCTCAGGCTCCATCATGTTTAACTTGTGCTCATTGATGAGCATAGTTTGTTTTTTTTGCCATTCAGCAAACGCTTCTTTTGAAATCGTGTCAAAAATACGTTTACCGATCTCACCAGGATAAAGTTGAAAATCCAATCCCGGCGCCTCTACGCCCAAGCGTGCACACTGCACCATGCGAGTCATATCTAGTCCTTAACTTTGTACTGTCATCTACTGACTATGAAAAATGTGTCTTTAAGTATTCTAATATAGTCACCGCCGGCGCACAAAGGCCAATTTGCTCAGGCTCACACCAATCCACCCATATTTTGCCCGAATCGAGTTCTGCAATTTCAATAATACTCGATACATGCACCAATATAGGCTGAATATTCAGATGAAAATGACTAAAGGTATGACGAAAACTCGGCAGCCTTTCTATGTTTTCAGCCACCATACCTTTATCCCCCCAAGTCGGCGATTCTGTGTTTTGTTTAGTAAACCCATCAGGTGAATCAAACCACCACAGTCCTCCCCAAATACCAGATTCAGGTCGCTTGTGCATCAAGACCCTGCCTTTGTATACCGGTACAAACACATGAGTGTATTTTTCGGGTTTGTCTTTTTTGGGTTTACGCGCTGGTAACTCAGTCATGCGACCTTGCGCATAAGCTAAGCAATGATCCTTTATTGGGCAATGTTCACAGCGTGGTTTGGCACGAGTGCAGACCGTCGCCCCCAAATCCATCATCACCTGTGTATAGGCCGGCAGTCGTTCGTTTGGGGTCAGCGATTCCGCATATTCCCACAACTGGTCTTCAACCGCTCTTAATCCAGGCCAGCCATCGACTGCAAAAAACCGAGCCAACACCCGTTTGACATTGCCATCCAAAATAGCATGACGCTGACCCGTGCTGATCGCCAATATCGCCCCAGCTGTGGATCGCCCAATCCCTGGTAACGCCAACACCTCATCAAACGACTCAGGGAACTCACCATTGTGCTGGTCACGTACTATCTGCGCAGCCTTGTGTAAATTCCGCGCCCTTGCGTAATACCCCAATCCAGTCCAATGATGCAGAACATCCTCTTGCGACGCATTGGCCAAAGCCACAACATTGGGGAAAGACTGCATAAAGCGCTCGTAATACGGAATGACTGTGGTCACTTGGGTTTGCTGCAGCATGATTTCGCTGATCCACACCCGATAGGGTGTGATGTATTGCTGCCATGGCAGGGTTTTTCGTCCGTGTTCGTCATACCAAGCTAACACGGTTTGGGCAAAGTCAAAAGCCAACGCCTCACCTCTTATTATTTTACATTCGTTGCTCTAAGCAGGATAATACGCACATATTCCGCAAAAAGCACACAAGAGATATTCAATGGGTCGTTTTCAAACACGCGAAGAAGCCGAAGCAGCCGGTGTCTACATCAGCGAAGTGAAGAGCTTCGTCAAACGCGAAGGACGTTTAACCAAAGGCCAAGGTGCGGCTTTAGAAGAGTTCTGGCCAACCATGGGTTTAGACATCACAATGGGTATGCTGGATTTTAAAACCGTCTTTGGTAACGATAATCCTGTCGTTGTCGAAATTGGTTTCGGAATGGGTAAGTCATTGGTAGAGATGGCGAAAAACGCCCCCGAAATGAACTTCATCGGCATTGAAGTACATCGCCCTGGTGTAGGAGCTTGCTTGATGGATGCAGGTGAGTTAGGACTAACCAACCTTAGAGTGTTCGAGCACGACGCAATTGAAGTATTAGCAAAATGCATTCCTGAGCATTCCTTGCACAGATTACAGTTGTATTTTCCTGATCCTTGGCACAAAAAACGTCACCACAAACGCCGCATTGTGCAAACCGAATTTGCGCAAAATGTGCATGCTCGACTAGCGAAAGGTGGCACCTTACACATGGCAACGGATTGGGAGCCTTACGCTGAGCATATGCTTGAAGTGATGCAAGCGCAAACCAACTATCACAACACCAGCCCGAACGACACCTACGTTGATCGACCTGATTACCGCCCCACTACCAAATTTGAAGAGCGTGGCCAAAAACTCGGTCATGGCGTGTGGGATTTGGTTTTTAAGGCTCTGTAAATGCTAGCACCACAAAGCCAAGTTATCTTGCGCAATGCTGAACTATTTGCACAAGGCAAATGGTTACTCGTCAACGCGCCAGAGCGGACTATTTTACGAGAATTTCCAACTGACTATATCAGCTGGCAACAGACTATAGATCAACATAAGCAAGGCGTAGAAAACGAAATATTTTGCGCCTATCCAGAGCCTCAAGCCACTTTTGCACAGCTCACGGGTGCTATTGTCTATATGCCAAAAAACAAAATCCAGCTGCAATGTATCCTCCACAAAGTCGCCTCTTTGTTAGCATCAGGCCAACACATTGCCTTGGTTGGACATAACAAAGAAGGTATCAAAAGCGCGGATAAAGTGCTTGCGCCGTTTTGTTCCAGTGTCAATAAAATAGACTCAGCCAAGCATTGTGCTTTACTAGTTGGCGTAGTCAAAGACGACATCTCACCATTTGCCATGCAAGATTATCTCAGCGTTCAAACCTATACATTAGGGGACCACTCGTGGCGTGTTGCTGGTTTGCCCGGCGTATTCAGTCAAGCTCGTATTGATGAAGGGTCTGAGTTTTTGTTGCGCAATTTACCTAACAAAATGTCTGGGAAAATATTAGATTTTGCCTGCGGTGCAGGCGTAATCGCCACATATATTAAGCAAACCATGCCTAATGCGACAATGACACTATGCGATAATAGCGCTATTGCGATCGAGACGGCACAACGGACTCTACAACTCAACAATATTGAGGCTCAAGTTATCGCTAGCAATGGTCTTGCCAAAGTCGAAGGACAGTTTCAACACATTATTTCTAATCCACCCTTTCACACAGGGGTTAAAACCGATTACGGCATTGCCGATAAGTTCATCGAACAAAGTCAGCAACACCTAGCAAATGGTGGCGAGTTACGAATTGTTGCGAATCGTTTCTTGCCCTATCCAGACATACTTGAAGCATGTTTTGGCAATGTGCAAACGATTGCACAAAACAATAAATTCTCAGTTTATGCTAGTATAAAGCGGTAATGGAAATGGAACCCCGTTAAGGTACATTATGAAAATCGCATTTGTTGTATCAGAAGTAGAAGACATCATTAAAACTGGTGGTTTAGCAGATGTGGGCAAGGCTCTGCCACTTGCGTTAAAAGCATTGGGGCATGATGTTCGCATTATCATGCCGGGTTATCGCAAGGTCATCGCAGGGCTTAACGCACCACAAACCATCACGACTCATGTCCATGAGCACTCACAATGTGACCTATACACCACGGCATTAGAAGATGTTCCGGTATATTTAGTGGGCCATGATTATTTTGACCGAGATGATTTGTATGCGCAAAACAATCAGGCTTTTGCCGATAATGGCAGTCGTTTTGCTTTTTTCTCACAAGCGGTTTTGGACGTTTTACAAGCCATTGAATTTTATCCCGATGTGTTATCTTGCCACGATTGGCATACTGGTTTGACCCCGTTTTTTTTGCAACAACACAACGCCGGATGTCACGCGGCAAGTATTCCATCAGTGTTTGCGCACACCAAATCCGTGATCTCCATTCACAATGCAGCCTTTCAGGGAGTGTTTGGCTATGACCAAATCCCCCATCTAGCCCCTTTTGGCCACCAATTGCATGCACATGACCACGACGTTTTAAATATGCTCAAACTCGGGATCATTTACGCTGACAAAATCACCGCAGTCTCTCCAACTTATGCTCAAGAATTACTGACTCATTTGGGCAGTCATGGTTTGGCGTTGCAGTTGCAAAATCGTGCGATGGATCTTAAAGGAATTCTTAATGGCTGTGATTATACGCAATGGGACCCACAAACCGACCCAACCCTTCCTGCGCATTATACTGCCGATGATTTATCTGGTAAAACTCAGTGTAAAAAATCATTACAGGAAGCTTTTGACCTCCCTATCGAGCCAAAAGTCCCTGTATTTGGCATGGTGTGTCGCTTAACCAAGCAAAAGGGGTTTGATTATCTGATGCCGATTCTGAGTCAATTAATGCAGCATAAAATGCAACTGGTCATCATCGGTACAGGCGATCCCTATGTATGCAAACAGCTCGCAGATTTTCATGCGGTACATCCAACCAAATTTGCGTTTATCGAAGGTTTTTCCAACGAATTAGCTCATTTAGTCGAAGCTGGGGCAGACTTTTTCTTGATGCCGTCAGAGTTTGAGCCATGTGGGTTAAATCAAATGTATTCCCTTGCGTATGGCACTTTGCCAATTGTTAGAGCCGTCGGCGGGCTAAAAGACACGGTTATTGGCTTGGACCAACAACCGCATGAAGCAACAGGGTTGAGTTTTGCCGCCCCTGAACCACAAGACTTATTACATACCATACGTAGAGCCTTACTCTTATATTGCGAAGCGCCAGAAGAATACAGTGCTATTCAGCAACGAGCCATGCGCGTGCGATTTACTTGGGAAGCCTCAGCCCAGCAATATGAATTGCTGTTTAAACAAATGATAACAGAATAATCGACTTTGGTTTTAATCAAGCTAAAGGTATGTTTTTTTACTTTTTTTTAAGCTAATATAACGAATATTACTACAATCTATAACATTTTTTTAAGAGACACTTACATGCAAACGCCTAATATCTTAATTGTTGAAGACGAGGTAGTGACACGCACTACGTTAAAAAGCCTCTTTGAAGCTGAAGGTTACAACGTCTATGAAGCGGAAGATGGCGAGCAAATGCATGACTTTTTTGCCAATAACAACATTAATCTTGTTATCATGGACATCAACCTTCCGGGTAAAAATGGTTTGATCCTGGCCCGTGAAGTACGTGACCGCAAAAATGTCGGACTTATCTTCTTAACTGGCCGAGACAATGATGTCGACCGCATCCTAGGTCTTGAGATTGGCGCTGATGATTATCTGACTAAGCCATTTAATCCTCGTGAATTAACCATTCGTGCGCGCAATCTTTTATCGCGTACCACGAATACTAGTGATGACGACGATTTGCCAAGCAAGGTTAAATTCAACGGCTGGACATTGGATGGTGATAGTCGTTGCTTAGTTTCTCCAGCTGGTAACGAGTTCCGTTTACCCCGTAGTGAATTCCGCGCGTTACACTTGTTCTTATCTAACCCAGGTAAGATCCTTACGCGCGAGCAACTCATCATGGAGATGACCGGTCGCGAATTACGCCCAAATGACCGCACAGTTGACGTTACCATTCGTCGTATTCGTAAGCACTTTGAATCAGAGCCGGGTGAGATCGAACTCATCGTCACCATTCACGGCGAAGGTTATCGTTTCTGTGGCAGTGTTGACGCCTAATTGAATACATTGATTTCGCGTCAAAGCCAATCAATGATAAAATTAAGCCAGTTTTAAAACTGGCTTTTTTTATGTCTGATACCCAAGTTAAACAAATTGATGTGATCGTTATCGGTGCCGGAGCAGCAGGCTTATTTTGTGCAGCAACTGCAAGCCAACGAGGACGTGATGTATTGGTATTAGATCACGCCAAAAAAGTCGGACGCAAGATCCTGATGTCTGGTGGCGGACGTTGTAACTTTACCAACATGTACGCATCACATGTGCAGTTTTTGTCGCAAAACCCGCACTTTTGCAAATCCGCGCTCAAGCAATACACCCAGTGGGATTTTATCGATTTGATTAATCGCTATCAGATCCCTTATCACGAAAAAACCCTTGGCCAACTGTTTTGTGACGACTCAGCAAAAGACATCGTTAAACTGTTATTGGATGAATGCGCGTTAGGGAACGCAACCATTCAAACCCAAACCGAGATCCTAGCAATAAATAAGCTAGATACAGGTTATCAAATCAAAACCAATCAGGGCGAATATCAATGCGAATCTTTAGTGATTGCAACCGGCGGCCTCTCAATGCCCAAGCTAGGCGCATCTCCCTTTGGCTATCAAATCGCCGAACAATTTGGCATGAGCATGGTGCCGACTCGGGCAGCTTTAGTGCCCTTTACCTTGCAACCTGAAGATAAAGAAGTTTTAAGCGAACTTAGCGGGATCAGTGTTAATGCTTCAACCGAATGCAATAATGCCCTGTTTAACGAAAATATTTTGTTCACGCATCGCGGTTTATCTGGGCCAGCGGTACTGCAAATATCCTCTTATTGGGAAGCCGGACAAACGGTGACGGTTGATTTGGCTCCCAATTCTGATTTGCATACCGTATTGACTGAAGCTCAAACATCCCAACCCAATGCTCAGCTATCTACTGTTTTGGCACCCTTTTATGCCAAACGCCTTGCCAATACCCTACTGCCCTATTTGGGTATTGATAATAAACCAATGAAACAATATCAGGGTAAACAGCTTGTTGAGGTCGCGCAAAAGCTTCATGGCTGGCAGTTAAAGCCAAATGGTACTGAAGGTTATCGTACCGCTGAAGTCACCATTGGCGGGGTCAATACCGACCATTTCTCATCAAAAACCATGGAGAGCAAAGACCACAAAGGGCTATATTTTATAGGTGAAGTACTTGATGTCACCGGCTGGCTCGGGGGGTATAACTTCCAATGGGCGTGGTCGAGTGGCTATGTGGCGGGAATGGACTGCTGATTTGAGAAGTATAAATAAACACATATCAGATTTGTAAGACTAAAGGGGCAGGAAAAGGCTGTATTTTGGTCGAAGTGAACTTCAAGACTAGCTCAATGCCAACAATACAGCCTTATTTAATTTAAATGATTTCAGAGGAAATTAAAATTCTTCTTGGTTGGTTGCGCCAATACGGTGAATACTTAAGTCAGCACCTTTGTATTCTTCATCTTCACTCAAGCGTAGTCCAGATACCGCTCGAACACCACCGTAGACCAATACCCCGCCGATTAAAGCTATAGACACTCCAGCCAGTGATCCGATAAGTTGTGACATAAAGGATACGCCGCCTAAACCGCCAAAGCTTTCTAAGCCAAAAATACCACAGGCAAGGCCGCCCCATACGCCACAGATACCGTGTAAAGGCCAAACACCAAGCACATCGTCAATCTTGGTTTTGTTTTGCATCCAAGTAAATGACAAGACAAAAATCGTACCTGCTACACCACCCACAACCAATGAGCCCATCGGATGCATCACATCAGAACCCGCACAGACAGCGACTAAGCCTGCTAATGGACCATTATGAATAAAACCTGGGTCGTTTTTGCCAAACCATAGAGCGGTTAAAATGCCACCCACCATCGCCATTAATGAATTAACCGCAACCAAACCGCTTATCCCATCAAGAGTTTGCGCCGACATGACATTAAAACCAAACCAGCCTATGCACAAAATCCATGCGCCTAAAGCTAAAAACGGGATATTAGAAGGTGCAAACGCAGTGACTTTACCGCCCTTCATGCGACCATTGCGCATACCCAGCATAATAACGGCCACCAAAGCTAACCAGCCGCCCATACCATGCACCACAACAGAGCCTGCAAAATCATGGAAGCCTGCGCCAAAAGAAGTTTCTAACCACGATTGGAAGCCATAATTACCGTTCCAAATAATGCCTTCAAAAAACGGATATACAAAAGCGACAGTTAATCCGGAAGCAATTAAAAATGGGTAAAATTTAGCGCGTTCGGCAATACCACCCGATACAATCGCAGGAATGGCTGCTGCGAAGGTCATCAAAAAGAAGAACTTCACCAAATCGTAACCTGAGTTTTCACTCAAACTCGCCGCGCTGGCAAAAAAAGTTGTGTCATAAGCGATAAAATAGCCTATGAAAAAGTAGCATAAGCACGAGATACCAAAATCAGTCATGATTTTGATCAACGCATTTACTTGGTTTTTATGACGTACGGTACCAACTTCTAAAAATGCAAAGCCTGCATGCATGGCAAACACCATGATGGCACCTAGTAGAATAAATAAAGTGTTTGCACTGAGAAGCAAGGTCTCAACGGCACTATTGACTGTGTCCATTTGGATTTCCTAAGTGTTGTAATTACTCTAACCACAAGCATTTTTTGCTGTTATGTGGTGCGATGTGCGTGAATCCGCATCTTGTGATGTGGAATAAGCAATTAACGAGCCAACATGCTTAACCTTAAATTTCAATCACTTAAATTTTTTCAATCAATTGCACAGTCAAGGTGCGCACCAAAAAGGCGCAAAAAGCACCGTTATAGTGCTGCATATACATGCAGTTTTGTCATTTAACCCTACACATAAACACCAACTAATGTGTATCATATAACAATTAACTGTTAATTTACGTTTAAAGACTTATCATGCGCAATTTATGCTTTTTATCTACTGATAACCTCGAAGACTTCTTTGTATGGGATAGCCTGTGCGAAGAACCATTTGCAGAAAAGGGGTTTACCGTAGATACGGTCTCTTGGCACAACTTTACTCATGATTACTCTCAATACGAAGCTGTAATTGTTCGCACGACATGGGATTATCAAAACAGTGTAACCGAGTTTTCTCAATCTCTGGCACGTATCGAGCAGTCTGGTACCAAGCTTATCAATCCGTTGCCATTAATGTTATGGAATATCAATAAACGCTATCTGCGCACCCTCTCTCAGCAGGGCGTCCCCATCATTCCGAGTATTTTCTTAGATAATTTAAAGGGTATCGAATTGCATGAATTTTTTGAAGATTTTGCGTGCGATGAAGTTATCTTCAAACCCCTAGTAAGCGCAAACTCTGATAATACCTTTCGCGTTTCAACCACGACGTTGCCAACCCAAGAAGCTGAGCTAAAAAGTATTTTTGCTAATACAGAGTGTATGGTCCAGCCATTTTTGTCGGCCATTGTGGATGAAGGTGAATATTCTTTATTTTTCTTTAATGGGCAGTATTCGCATACAATTAAGAAGGTGCCTAAAACAGGGGACTTCCGGGTCCAAGAAGAACACGGTGGGCAACTGTATTCGGTTCAAGCAACTCAAGCGCAACTTAATGTCGCGCAGAAGGTATTGACTGCTTTACCCAGTGAGTGTCTTTATGCTCGAGTTGATTTGGTAGACAACAAAGGTCAATGGCAATTGATGGAAGTGGAGCTTATTGAGCCCTCTTTGTATTTTAATATGGATCCTGACTCGCCCTCACGGTTTGTCACAGCGACTATCGATTATCTAGCAAAATAGAGCTTATTTGAATAAATGCGGATCGAACTCGTGACCCAGTTTCTCGGTTTTGGTTTTGAGGTAGTTCTTGTTGTCTTCTGTCATCCCATGATCGATGGGCTTGCGTTCCACAACATTAATACCGAGTTCCGTTAACGCTTTGACCTTTTTGGGATTGTTGGTCATGAGTTTGACGTTTTGCACGCCTAAATGAGCCAGCATAAACTGACACATCCCGTATTCACGTAGATCTGCATCAAACCCCAAGTGCTCGTTTGCTTCAACCGTATCAAGGCCAGTATCTTGTAATTCGTAAGCGCGGATTTTGTTGAGCAAGCCAATGCCCCGTCCCTCTTGACGTAGATATAACAAGACCCCAATGCCGTTTTCAACAATATTTGACATGGCTTTTTCTAATTGAAAACCACAATCACAACGTGTTGAAAATAAAGCATCTCCAGTCAAGCATTCACTGTGTACGCGGATAGGTACGACATCATCCGCTTGCCACTGGCCATAAGTCAAAGCCACATGTTCTTGTTGCGTCTCAGTATCAACAAAGCCATGAATGGTAAATTCGCCTTTTCGAGTTGGGAGTTTGGCAGCACTGACAAATTGGTATTTTTGCATCTTTTGAGTACTCAGTTTCAATGGGCGAGTATAATAACCACTTTTACGCAGACATGCGAGTATAAGCTCAACTTGAGCAAGACAAAGCAATCCCTTTATTGTCCGCTTCGGGCGCACTTGCCCAATAGCGTTGTTCACTGGTCGGCTCAAACGGATTCATCAACGCGTCTAAGTAACTATGAAACAAAGAAAAATCACCCTCTTGTGCCGCAGTAATGACGCTTTGCGCATGATGATTACGTAATACAATAGCTGGATTGACTTGTTGTAGCTGGATTTGAAATTCCAAAAATGGCGTCGGGCCGATGATCTCTTGATAACGTGTTACCCAATTATCAAAACGCTTAATGTCCACATAATCATCACGCAGTGCTTTAATCGCTTGCCAATCAGACGCATCAGCTAACGCTCGAAAACTCAAATGATAGTCTCTAGCGGGTTGTTGCAACAAAGTCAAAAATTCAGTCGCAACTTCACTATGTTCTTGACTGAAGGGCATGGCTAAGCGCTGACACATTAAACGTTGATATGTATCTAACAAAATCGGTTCATAAGTCTGCAACGCCTCTTTGAGATCATCAATCGCTGCATAACGCCGAAACGCTTGACCCAACGCATTTAAGTTCCACAAACCAATGCCTGGCTGGGCTGAAAAGCGATAACGTCCTTGATGATCTGAACGATTACAAATGTAATGCGGTTCAAAATCATCAAAAAAAGCATAAGGACCGTAATCAAACGTAATCCCATGCACTGACATGTTATCCGTGTTCATTACCCCGTGATTAAAGCCATACACTTGCCATTGTGCAATCAGCTTAGCCGTGGATTGAATGATTGTTTTGAACATAGCTAAATGAGGATTATCGGCTTTGCTTTGCTCGACAAAATGGTACTTGAACGCGTAGTCAAATAGCGCATCGAGATTGGTTTGGTCATCTGTGTGGTGATAGTACTCAAAATGCCCAAAGCGCAAGTGACTTGGTGCGGTTCGGATCATCATTGCCGCGCGCTCTTGCTTTTCTCGATACACCGGCTCATCCGTGGTGAACAAACACAAGGCTCTTGAAGTTGGGATACCAATAGCGTGTAAGTATTCACTCGCTAGATACTCACGAATTGTAGAGCGCAACACTGCGCGACCATCAGCGTGCCGAGACCAGGGTGTCGGTCCTGCGCCTTTAAGGTGCAAATCCACTTTTTTGCCATTGGTATCAATGACTTCAGCCAACAACAATCCCCGTCCATCACCTAACATCGGATTCCACTGGCCAAATTGATGACCTCCGTATTTTTGTGCGACTGAGCGTTTGTTTAATGGGGTATCTTCACCAAAAATTTGTGTGACTAATTCATTACCTTCTAACCAACTGTCAGGAAGTTGTAATTGCTCCCAAAAAGATTTGTTAACAACTTGTAACTGAGGCTTGTATAATGGGGTTGGCTTAATGGCAGGAGCCGTTTCTGCCAGTTCCTGCGCATAAGTGTATGTAAAATTTGCCGACATAATGAGTTATTTTGGTTAAGACTAAACCATTTTACCAAAGTCATGCGTATGTAACAGGGCTATTTGAGGATAAAATATGATTACTTTGCACCACCTTAATCATTCACGCTCGCAACGGATTTTATGGTTGTTAGAAGAGCTCGAACTCGATTATTCCATCACAACCCATTCGCGAGATCCAAAAACGCAGTTAGCGCCACAAAGCCTAAAAAAGATTTTTGCATTGGGTCGCTCCCCTGTTGTCACGATTGAACAAGCAGATAAACCGACCATCGTCCTTGCTGAAAGCGGCGCCATCGTTGAATACCTTGCCACACATTATGGCAAAGCGGATCTGCGTATAGGCGCTGATGAAGAAGGCCATGCTGATTATTTATATTGGTTACACGCTTGTGAGGGTACGATTATGCCTCCACTCATTGCGGAACTGGTTATGGGCAAAGCGAAAGCCAAGAAAAAGCCATTTTTAGTGCGCAATATCGCAGACAAAGTCATTGATGCTATTATGGATGCATATTACCGTCCAAACGGTCAAGCCAATCTTGCCTATGTCGAAGCATACCTTGCCAAACGGCACGCTGCAGGCGAGACATTTTTTGTTGCCGACCGGTTTACTATCGTTGATGTCATGATGCTGTTTCCATTAGAGGCTATTTGTGCAACACGCAATGAACAAACTCTGCCTCATGTCAAACGCTACGTTGACGCAATGCAATCTCGCCCAGCTTATATAAAAGCCCTAGGCAAAGGTGGCGAGTATCAATTTGGACCCAAAAACGCCGCCTAAATCAGTCAGTCCTTGGTTAGATGCGTTTCTATCACACCCAAAAACGCATCGCCATACTTGTCTAACTTGACGCGTCCCACGCCATTGACTTGTAAAAAGTCAAACTGTGTTGTCGGCAGTTGTTTGGCCATATCCACCAAAGAGGCATCGGAAAAAACCACGTATGGTGGAATGTCGTGTTCATCGGCAATACTTTTGCGCAATGCTTTAAGTTTGGCAAATAACGCCTTGTCGTAATTCTGAGTCGCATTGAAAACCGGTTTACCCACACTCGTGCGTGGAACCGCTAATTCAAGAGACATTTTGCCTTGCAACACTTCTTTGCTCGGCTCGGTTAGTTTTAGCGCGCCATATTCAACAATATCGACGCGCAAATACCCAAGATGAACTAGTTGCTGGATGATGTTGTGCCAATATTCATCTGAGCGGTCTTTACCAATGCCAAAGGTAGATAGTTGATTATAGCCTTGCTCAACAGCTTTTTGTCCACCACGGCCTTTTAAGACGTCCACCACTTGATTGGCCGTGCCTTGCATCCGCATTCGATAAACACATGAAAGGACTTTTTGCGCAACTTGTAAGGCAGGAAAGTGAGTAGGCGGGTCTAAGCATACATCGCAATTCCCGCATTTGTCCGCGCTGAATTCAGAAAAGTAATTGAGTAAAATCTGCCTGCGACAGGTTTGCGCTTCAGCAAAACGATGCATCGCAGAAAACTTTTCTAACTCAACATTTGCCCTTGGTGAATCAGATTGTGTGATCCAATCTTGCATTCGAGCAGCGTCTTTTTCACTGAACAACAAGACCGCCTCTGCCGGCAATCCATCCCGCCCAGCTCGACCTGTTTCTTGATAATAGCCTTCGATGCTGCGCGGTAGATCGTAATGAATAATATACCTGACGTTTGATTTGTTGATCCCCATGCCAAACGCCACCGTGGCAACTACCACATCAACGTCGTCATTTTGAAACAATCGTTGTGAATACTCTCGATCGAAGCTCTCCATTCCGGCATGATAGGGAACAACTTTGTAGCCTTGCTCTTTGAGTTTGCTACTGACCTCATCCACGCGCTTGCGGCTATTACAATAAATAATACCACTGCCATCTTGGCAGCGGATGAACGATTTTATTTGCTCTAGCGGCTTATATTTGTTGATGACCGAATAGCGAATATTAGGTCGGTCAAAACTGGATAGCTGAATATACGGATTGCGCAGATTGAGCTGTTGTTCGATGTCGGCTCGGGTAGTCAAATCCGCCGTTGCCGTCAAAGCCATCATTGGAATGTCTGGTAATGCCTGACGCAGTTGCCCTAGTCGACGATAATCTTGACGAAAATCATGCCCCCACTGGGACACACAATGCGCTTCATCTACCGCAATCAAGCCAATCTGTAACTCTTGTAAGCGCTGGATAAAATCGCGTTGCAATAATCGCTCGGGTGCAACAAACAAAATATCGAGCCCCTCTCGATGCATATCTTGATAGACCTGAGCGGTGACTTCAGGTGCCTGGGCGGAGTTCACGAGCGCCGCTCTGAGACCGACTCCTTGACATTGTGCAACTTGATCTTGCATCAACGAAATCAAAGGTGACACCACCACTACCAAGCCTTGTAGTACAAAACCCGGAAGCTGGTAACACATGGATTTACCGCCACCCGTAGGCATTAACACAATAACATCACGGCCACTGAGCGCGGCATCTAACACCCCTTGCTGACCAGGTCGAAATTGACTGTAACCGAATTGTTGCTTGAGCACATCAACAAGTTGTGGTGTGGTGTCTAACACATGAAAACCAAGGAAATACAGAATGTCTGTAGTGTAGCAGAAGGCCGATCATCTGCCCATTAATCTGCTTGCAAATGCCTAAGATTTGGACAACAATGCGCCCTCACTCAACACAGGTCACTCTATGCTTTCGCGTTCTTATTTTACACCTACCTCTACCGCTCAGTCTGGAGCATTATTCGCGATTGCTGCGTACTTTATGTGGGGGCTTGCCCCAATGTATTTTAAGGCCTTACTCGAAGTTCCTGCACTTGAGATCCTCATGCACCGTGTCGTATGGTCAGCAGTGGTATTGGGTGTGTTGATTGTCGTATTTACCCAATTACACAAAGTTGTTCAAGCATGTCGCTCTCCAAAAATTCTTGGCACTCTGGTGTTGTCAGGGCTGATCCTTGGCTTTAATTGGGGCTTGTTTATTTGGGCGGTAAACAACGACCATTTGCTTGAGGCGAGTCTTGGCTACTACATCAACCCGTTATTTAATGTGTTGTTTGGTTTTGTATTCTTAGGTGAGCGTTTTCGACGATTACAGCAGATTGCCGTCGGCATGGCTGTGGTGGGTGTGGCAATTCTTGTTCTTACGTTCGGCGATGTCCCCGTCATCGCATTGGCTCTCGCTGCTTCCTTTAGTATTTATGGCTTGATCCGCAAGCAAATCGCAGTCGACTCTCTGCCCGGTTTATTCATTGAAACCTTGTTGATGTTGCCTTTTGCCCTGCTGTTCTGGCTCAATATTGATTCATCAACGAGTAATTTTGCAGTCAATTCATTTGAACTGAACGCCTTGCTGATATTAGCGGGCGTGGTGACAACCGCGCCTCTATTGTGTTTTACCGCCGCGGCACGACGGATTCGCTATTCTACTCTTGGTTTCTTTCAATATATCGGTCCGTCTTTGATGTTCGTTTTGGCGGTTTTCCTATATCAAGAGCCGTTTACCCTTGACCGAATTGTGACATTTGCTTTGGTCTGGTCTGCGCTAGGTGTGTTCGCGTATGATGCTTGGCGGGACGCCCGATCACATAAAAACTGAACTGATGGAAACTTGTTACTTTATCCGAAAATGAGCTCAGTAATGGGGATTCAGTTCGTCAACTATTGTCTGATCAAGTAACTATAATGGCGTCAATTTAGCAAAGCCCAACACTAACCACTTCGTACCAAAATCATCAAAGTTGACCTGTACTCGAGCCGTTTCACCAGACCCTTCGTAGTTCAGCACAGTACCATCACCGAACTTAGCATGACTCACACGCATGCCAAGACTAAAGCCGGTTTCAGCAAACGCTTCATGACTGGCGTTATTGTTAAAGCGGTTATACACCGGGGTCGAGACGTTTTGGCGCAACCGAATTTCTTCTAAAAACTCACTTGGGATCTCACGAATAAAACGAGAAGCAGTATGGAACTTATCTTGCCCGTATAAGCGACGACTTTCCGCATGAGTAATATAGAGTTTTTGCATCGCTCGGGTAATGCCGACGTAACACAGGCGACGCTCTTCCTCGAGTCGCCCCGGTTCATCATTGGACATATTGGAAGGGAACATGCCTTCTTCGACCCCTGCCAAAAACACCAGCCCAAATTCCAATCCTTTCGCGGTATGGATTGTCATTAACTGTACTGCGTCTTGGTCTTTTTCGGCTTGATTGTCACCCGCTTCCAATGAGGCATGCGCCAAAAATGCCGACAGCTCAGTCATATCTTCGGCTTCCATTGGCGGCTCAAACGTTTTACATGCCGTCACAAGCTCTTCTAAGTTTTCGACACGTGCTTGGGCTTTTTCACCTTTTTCGGCTTGATACATGGCAAATAAGCCGGAGGCTTTCATCGCGTGATCGGCTTTTTGTTCCAATGGTAAGGGCTCGATATGCGCAGCGATGTTTTCGACTGTCTCGATAAATGTATTGAGGGAATTCGCTGCACGTGGACTCATGCCCTTTTGTTGAAGTAAATGCTTACTTGCATCCCACATGCTGACTTCATTTGTGCGAGCATAATCACGGATCACACTGATTGACTTATCACCTAAGCCACGCGCAGGTGTATTGACGATGCGTTCAAACGCCGCGTCATCGGCTGTGTTATTGACTAAGCGCAGATAACTCAATGCATCTTTGACCTCTTGCCGTTCAAAGAAGCGCAACCCGCCATAGATCCGATAAGCCAACCGCTCGTGCAATAATGCTTCTTCCAAAACACGTGATTGAGCATTGTTGCGGTACAAAATCGCACAGTCAGATAGCGCATTGCCATGATCAAACCACTCTTTGATCTTAGATACGATAAACCGCGCTTCATCCAGCTCATTAAAGCCAGCATACAAGCTGATTTTTTCACCCTTTCCATCTTCGGTCCAGAGGTTTTTGCCCAAGCGCCCTTGGTTGTTAGCGATCACTGCGTTTGCTGCATTGAGGATAGTGGCTGTAGAACGGTAATTTTGCTCAAGCCGAATCGTCGTGGCCTGATAATGCTCCAAGAACTTATTAATGTTATTCACATTGGCACCGCGCCAGCCATAGATAGACTGATCGTCATCACCGACAATCATCGTGTGATTTTGGTCGGATTTGAGTAGGCGTAACCATGCGTATTGAATATTGTTAGTGTCTTGAAATTCGTCCACCAAAATCGCTTGAAAACGACGCTGATAATGCTCTAGTAAAGTGTGGTTATCGCGCAATAATTCAAACGCCCGTAATAACAACTCACCGAAGTCGACCAAGCCAGAACGCTCGCACGTATCTTGATAAGCTTGATAGATATTCTTGAGAGTTTGTTGATTGGGATCGCCAAAAGTTTCGACATCCTTAGCGCGCAGACCCTCGTCTTTATTACCATTGATGAACCACTGCGCCGCTTTGGCTGGCCACAGCTTTTCGTCGAGGTTTAACGCTTTGATGGTGCGTTTAACCAAACGCAACTGATCGTCTGAATCCAACACCGTAAAGCCATCGGGTAATCTTGCTTCACTGGCATGCTTGCGCAACAAGCGGTGGGCAATACCGTGAAATGTGCCCATCCACATATTGGGTAATGGCTGACCTTGCAACGCTTCGATGCGACCTCGCATTTCACGAGCCGCTTTATTGGTAAACGTAACGGCCAAGACGGACAATGGAGAAACACCCACGACATTCATTAACCAGGCGATACGATGCACCAACACTCGAGTTTTACCCGAACCCGCGCCTGCTAATACCAGTTGATTTTGCTCAGGCGCCGCAACCGCCTCACGCTGATGATCATTAAGGCCATCTAAGAGTTCAGAAACATCCATCGTTTATACCAATTGCAGTAGTTCGTTTAGATTGTCGAGTTGCACACATGGCAGAGCTCGAAAAGGTTCTTTACGCAAATACATAGAGCGGTTTGCAGCGTACCAGGCTGTTGCCATGCCAGCTTTGTGGGCGCCCAAAACATCGTTGTATGCATTGTCCCCAACGTGAAGAATGTGCTTAGCTGGAAGGTCTAAAATATCTATTGCTGCATCAAACATATCGGGATGAGGTTTGGAGCGATATTCTGTATTTGCATGATAAATATGTGAAAAATACTGACTAATGCCAATTGCTTCACAGTCGACGTTGCCATTCGTGATGGCAACCAATGGGATACGTTGAGCCAAGCTCTCTAATACGGCATGTACAGAGTCATCTATCGTAAAATCACTGCGTACAGTGTAAAACTGTTCAAAACAAGCCTGCACGGCTGTATTTAACTCTTCGCCCTGATAGCCTGCACTTGCTAACCCCAAGCGCAAAGAAGCTAAACGTAGCTTACCCATGTCGTGTTTGAGCTCTGGGTGCTGTTTTTGTGCTTCCGCCTTGAAGCTAAACCAATGCATTGAACTGATGTGTTTAGCCAAAGGATATGATGAAGCAATAAATTGCATTAGACTTTGCTCAGCCCGCATAATAATCGGCCAATTGTCATAGAACGTGTCGTCCAAGTCGAACGTCATGGCTTTGGGTGTTGCAAATGGTCTAAAGCATCTCATAAATTCACATCTTATGTTCTGACTTTGAGTAGAACCTGCTCAAGTAACTGTTTTAAGGGCAACAAAAACAATGTATCCATATCTGGATGAAAGTGCGATGGATCCTTTGATCCAAGCGCGAGCAAGCCAAGCTTTTCTTTTGTTCCTAATAAAATCAGAGCACAAGAACCAACTTGTTTATCATTAAAAATTTGTCTTACTTCGTCTTTAGCGAGTCGGCCAAAAAAGAAATCGCTTTTTTTGAAGCGCTTTTCAATCAGCTTATGATGTTGAAAATCAGCCAAATCAGGCTGTGTCACAAATACTTGTAAAGCAAAATTCGTAAATGCCAATTCACCACTAAACGATGCTGACAGTGCCTCTTGCACCTCATTTATACTCTCACAAACGTATAAAGACTGCATCAGACTCGCAAAAATCTGAAATAACTGCTCATTGTGGTCAGCATGACTGATTAATTGTGCTAACTCTTGTCGTTGTTGATGTAACTGTTGTCGTAGTTGGTCAGTTTGTAATTCCACCAATGACACAGTGCCTGAGTGCAAGTTTGGTAATTTTAGTTCCGGCAATACTTCTGGATTTTCGACAAAAAAACTCGGATTATCAATCAAATACTCCGCTACTTGTTCAGGCGTCAATACGTGTTGACTCATAGTTGTAAGCTTCCTTCGAAAACGATTTCCGCGGGTCCGGTCATTTTGACTGGCTGATCGGCTTTAGGCCATTTGATGAGTAGATCTCCTCCTGGCAAGCTAACTTTGACCTCACGATCGAGTTTGTCTTGCACATGTCCCACGACCATCGCGGCACATGCGCCTGTACCACAAGCTAAGGTCTCGCCTACCCCCCGCTCAAATACTCGCAGTTTGATGTGCTTGCGAGAAATAACCTGCATAAAACCAACATTGACACGAGCAGGAAAACGCTCATGCGACTCCAAACGCTCGCCTACACCAAGCACATCATATTCATCCACGTCATCGACCATGATCACGCAATGCGGATTCCCCATTGAGACCGCACCGACAAAGAAGGTTTGCTCATTATCACGAACAATGTAGGTTTTTTCTTGTTTTTGCGCCTGCAACGGTATGGCTTCAGGCTTGAAATTAGGCATGCCCATATTGACTGTGACCTGCCCATCGCGCTCGAGATACAAGACAATATTGCCGGATTTAGTACTCACCGCAATCCGGTTTTTGTTGATCAGTCCCTTGGCTTTTACAAATCGAGCAAAACAACGCGCGCCATTGCCGCATTGCTCGACTTCACTGCCATCAGCATTAAATATGCGATAGTGAAAATCTTGTTCCGGATCATAAGGCGGTTCAACCAACAACAGCTGATCAAAGCCAATACCAAAATTACGGTCGGCAAGCTGTTTGATTTTTTCCGGTGACAAATACACATTTTGTGTGACGCTATCGATGACCATAAAGTCATTACCACATCCGTGCATTTTGACAAATTCAACCGTGTTCTTATTATTTCTATGGTGATTATGTTTATTCAACGATGCTTTCCAATGCCCATAAATCTTCAATGACTTCACGCTTGCGAACCACGTGAACGCTGTCGCCATCTACTAAAATTTCAGCCGCTCTAGCCCGTGTATTATAATTCGATGCCATGACAAAGCCATATGCTCCAGCACTTTTTACTGCCAATACATCACCGGAAGCAATTTTCAGTGTGCGGTCTTTCCCTAAAAAGTCTCCGGTCTCACACACAGGCCCCACTACGTCAAAATCGTGCGTTGGCGTCGGATCATCTTCGCTTCTTGGTGTGACCGGGACAATCTCCTGCCAGGCGCTATATAGTGCAGGACGTAATAAGTCATTCATTGCAGCATCAATAATAGCAAAATGCTTATCTTCGTTTTGTTTGAGATACTCAACAGTCGTCAATAACACCCCAGCATTCGCCGCGATCGCACGACCTGGCTCCATAATCAATTGCAAATCTTCTCGACCTTGCATACGGTCTGCTATCGCAAACGCATAATCATTGGGATGCGGGGGCAGTTCATCTTTGTACGTCACGCCAAGTCCACCACCGACATCGAGATGTTTGATATGAATGCCCTTTTCAGCAAGCTTATCAATTAAGCCAAGCAAGCGGTCTAGCGCGTCAACAAAAGGCGCCGTTTCGGTCAACTGTGAACCGATATGACAATCCATTCCTTTGATTGCAAGGTGTGCAAGCGACGCTGCATACTCGTAAGTGGCAATGGCTTCTTGATGTGGAATGCCAAACTTATTGGCTTTTAAACCGGTCGAGATATATGGATGTGTTTTGGCATCGACATCGGGATTAATGCGCAGTGAAATCGGCGCTTTGACGCCCATCTCTCCAGCTACTTCATTAATGCGATCCAATTCGGCAAACGACTCGACATTAAAACACAAAATCTGTTGTTCCAGTGCAAAGCGGATTTCATCATGCGTTTTGGCTACGCCGGAAAAGACCACTTTGCGCGGATCACCACCTGCAGCAATGACACGCCCCAATTCACCACCAGACACGATATCAAATCCAGCGCCCAGTTTGGCGAGCACACTTAGCACTCCTATATTGGAGTTCGCTTTCACTGCAAAACAAATAAGATGAGGATGATCACTCAAAGCTCTGTCAAACGCGAGCCAATGACGCTCTAACGTCTTACGTGAATAGACATAAGTCGGTGTGCCATAGTGTTTTGCTATCTCAGCTAAAGAAACATCTTCAGCGAATAAAGTTTGGTTTTGGTAAGAAAAATAATCCATTTCAACGCTCTTGCATGGAGGGAGTGCTCATCGATGGTACTTGTTGATTGGGTTTAGCCGGTTCAGGTGGTAAACGCAGAGGCCCTTTTTGCCCACACGCACTTAAGCCGAAACAAAGACAGAGAAGACACAAAAAACCAATCAGTTGGCGACGCATAACATTTCACACAGATTCATGATGCGCTTATGATCAGCAACCCGCATACAAATTGCAAGCAAAAACAGGTCTTCTGAGTGAGATTTTACGCTAATAGATTAATTCACGTGCTCGTTTTAATACGTCTGCGGGAAAGGTCACTTGTTTCCATAAGGCCTGACACAATGTTTGTGTGTCATTATAATCTTGAGCCAGTAACCAATTTACCAAAACCTCTGGCGTTTTAGGATAAGCAATGATTGGATTATCTTTGAGTGATAACCAATCTTCAATCGTTTCTGAACTCAAAATGCCCATGTCTTCGCATAATCCAAGAGCCTTTAACGTAACGATGTTAGATGACTGCTCAAATTGCCCGTTAAGTGGTTTTAACAACAGCTTTTTACCTAGGCGTAGACTTTCCGATGACAACTCAAAGCCCCCATTACCGATGACTCCTGCGCAGTGTTGTAAGGCGTATTTGAAGTTGGGTTTAGATAGGGGTTGCAAAGATACATTTGCCTGCTTTGAAGCCTCTTTGATATCCGGATGAAACACTACAAAATCCTGCTCGGAAATTGGCTGCAACACGTCTATCACCTCGGCTAGATCTTCAAATGGCAAATAGACAACAACTGATTCTCGATTCGGTCGTATGATGGGCTCTTCATGAATAAATGGAGGAATGATCGGGGAACCAAAATGATACCAATGTACCCCTAGACTGATATCACAAGGGGCAAAGTATTTCATGATAAGTTGGTCAGTAAAGCCTTTTCCTGATTGCGGTATAGGATATTGGAACGCTGCTTGATGCGAGATACTGATGGATTTTATTCCCTGTCTCTTCGCCGCCCACGCTGTTATTGGCTCAAAGTCATTAAGCACCAAATCGTATTGGCTTAGATCTAATTGTTTTATATCTCGATAGGCTTGAATCGGGCTATTTTGACTAACTGTTTTCCACGGATCCACGCGTCCTTTGTGTGTGAAAAATGTCAGCCCTCGGAAAGTGCGATACTCCCCGAAGACTTCCATATCAAAATAAGCATCTGCGTCTCGTCCTGAGAAATAAAAGTCCACCGTGACATCATCCCTGAGCGCAAACGCTTGTGCCATAATTCGAGCGCGAGCAATGTGGCCATTCCCTGTCCCTTGCACTCCGTAACATATTTTCATTATTGTTTTAGATTCCGTTCAAACTCATTATCCCAATGAGTGTTCCTAAACTTGCACCAAGTATGACGTCGGTCGGGTAATGCACCCCCAACAAGATTCGACTCATACCGATCCCGCATGCCCAAAGGTACGCTATCGGCATGACAGCCGGATAAAAGTAACTCAACATGTAAGCCATCAAAAACGCTGCCGCAGTATGGCCACTTGGCAAACTGAATTTATCCGATGGCGTAATGTGCGCCTTAAAATTTTGCAATAAGTCTGCAGGCCGTGCCCGTTTGAACATTTTTTTAAGTATGAGGTAAACCGGGATCTCTAATGCGTAGGCCATTAACGCCGTGTACAAAAAAGTCTTACCATGCTGTGGTTCAAACAACCACAAAGCGATACCTATGAGCAGATATAAGTGCCCATCACCCGTTTTGGATAAATAGATGATCCGACGACATTGTTTGTGTTGCGTGTAGCGATAGATCCAAACCATAATTTGGGTATCTATCGCTGTAATCGCGGCTAGTCTCATCAAATCCACCAATTCGTTTTGATGGATTTAACTTTACTTAACTTTTGTGACTAATCGGTGACACTTTGTTTAAACTAGTGTGACGATTATTTGGATTGAGGTGCAAATAATGTATTGAGATAGGCAGCAATACGAACGCCAGCCATCGATAAACGACGTTTGACCGTAGGTGAATGATCGTAGAGATATTGCCATGATAATTGGCATTGCTCCATCTCAGCACAACGACGATACTCACCTGATTGCGGATAGGTTGCATCGCGTAACGCTTGGCTTTCATTGATATAGACTAAGGGATCTGATGTAGACCAAGCCTGTACTTGTTGCGCTGTGATTTTGGGGCTCAGCCACTGATACCATTCGGTATATGAAAGCTGTTTGCGATCAATCAAACCACTATCCCAGACTCGGTGAAGGTTGGACATTTCCCAAAAAAACTCAAGCTTCACATCATTACCACCGCGGTCAGTACCGTTGCCAACATGCAATGGTTGATGCAAATCACCAATAATATGCACGATAAAATGCACTGCACGGCGACGCAGCTCAACTGATTGCGTTTTGTCTGTCGCAATCTTACTAAACTTCATAAGTGCCGTATAAGCATCGCCCTGCTTTGGCGCATGATGTTCATCGTGATAGGTTTCACCATTAGGAACAGTGACATAATGATAGGGACCGGCTTCTTTTTGCCAAAATGGGGCTGGATTAGAGCGATTATCGTCCGCATAAGTGGATATTTCAGCGAGAGACTCATGCGGAAATAATACCTCTAACGCCTCTTGTGCATCTTTGGAGAGGTAATCTTGTGCAATCGCACCTGTTACACGATGACCTATTTGCCCCCAAGCCAAAGCCTGTGCCGAACCTAACACCAAACACATTGCAACAATTAACTGTAGATACTTCATGACTGCCTCTTAATTTTATTTTTATTCGACACAAAAGGCTATTTGCCGTAGCCCCAACGCTGCATAATATCTTGTGAAATCCCAACATGATCCAAAATACGCGCCACCACAAAATCAACCAAATCACCAATAGATTGAGGTTCATGATAAAATCCCGGAGCCGCCGGCATGATCGTCGCGCCCATGTTAGAAAGCTTGAGCATATTTTCAAGATGGATACTCGAAAACGGCATTTCTCGAGGTACTAGTATGAGCTGCCCACGTTCTTTTAGCACCACATCGGCGCCGCGCTCAATCAAGTTGTCCGAAGCGCCCATCGCTACTGCTGATAACGTACCAGTGGAACATGGACAAATTATCATTTTTTTGGGAGCAGCCGAACCAGAGGCCACAGGAGAGAACCATTCGTCTTTTCCACAGACAATAATCTGCTCAGGTTGCGCCGCAAAGCGCTCAGTAAAAAATACTGCTTGTGCATCTTTACCTGAAGGTAATTGCAATTGCTCTTCTGTGGCAAATACCACTTTGGCAGCACTGGAGATTAATACATATACTTGATAATCCGCTTTAACGAGCAACTCCAATAAGCGCAAAGCATACGGCGCACCGGAGGCACCTGTAATGGCCAGTGTGATGCGTTTTTCCCATGGTGTAGGTAAAGACATTTGGTTATTCTCCGAACTTCTCGCTAAGTGCGTCAATCAGTTTACCGTGGATCCCTGCAAAACCGCCATTACTCATCACCAAAATATGATCCGAAGGCTGTGCTTCAGCCACAATGGCGGCAACGAGTTTGTCCACATCTTGATAAGGATGCACAGGCACAGTACTGGCATTGGCCACTTCGTGCATTGACCAACCTAAGTTGGCCGGTTCAAACAAATAGACTTCGTCTGCATCCGACCAGCATGAGGCTAGCGCGTCTTTATGCACGCCTTGCTTCATCGTGTTAGAACGCGGCTCCAATACCGCTAATACGCGCTGAACGCCTACTTTGGCTTTTAAACCTTTGACCGTAGTGGTTATCGCGGTGGGATGATGAGCAAAATCATCATACACGGTGACATTATTGACTTTGCCTTTGATTTCCATACGCCGTTTGACGTTGACGAACGATGTTAGGGCCTCGATTGCCACATCACAAGTCACTCCGACATGATGCGCCGCTGCGATGGCCATCAAACCGTTATGCACATTATGATCGCCAATTAAGCCCCATTCTACATTCCCTTGGAGCTCGCCATGATAATATACTGCAAAGCGCGAACCGTCTTCACTGAGCTTATCAGCCGCCCAATCGCGAGACAAAAACTCTTGCTCTGACCAACACCCCATCTCCAGTACATCTTGCATATTGTGGTCGTGTTTTTCGGAAAGAATTAACCCGTTTTGTGGCACTGAGCGCACAAGATGGTGAAATTGTTTTTTAATCGCGTTCAAATCATCAAAAATATCCGCATGATCAAATTCAAGGTTGTTCAACACCAAAGTACGCGGACGATAATGCACAAACTTAGAGCGTTTATCAAAAAAGGCACTATCGTACTCATCGGCCTCAATCACAAAGAAGTTGCCTTCACCCACACGCGCGGACACGCCAAAATTCTCTGGCACGCCCCCAATCAAAAATCCAGGTGTATAACCGGCGTCTTCCAAAATCCACGCCAGCATCGAAGAAGTCGACGTTTTGCCATGAGTACCCGCCACACCAAGCACCCATCGATCTTTAAGTAAATTATCCAACAACCACTGCGGACCAGAGGTATAGGGTAAGCCGCGATTGAGTACATATTCTACTGCGGGATTACCGCGCGACATGGCATTTCCAATGATCACCATATCCGGCTCAGGTTCAAACTGACTGACATCATAGCCCTCAGTCAAAGTGATCCCTAATTGCTCGAGCTGGGTGGACATCGGTGGATAAACATTGCGGTCTGAGCCTGTTACGGTGTGGCCTAACGATTTGGCAAGCGCAGCAATACCGCCCATAAAACTGCCACAGATCCCTAAAATATGTACATGCATGAAAGTAGGATGCTTTTTTGATTCGATTTATGGGGTAATACTTTAGCAGATAATGGTATGAGATCGAAGCTGGGATTTAACATTACCTCGGTTTTTCGTTACACTTAATAGTGACCCTACATCTACAACTAATACAAGGACATAACGTCTTATGAAACGACTCAATTCCCGGTTGCAAAAGGATGGTGCGCCTCTTGAGCTCATCTTATTGATCCGTACCTTATTAGCAGGCTGTAAAGAAATATCATTCCGTGTTAGCCAAGGTGCGCTAGCTGGAGTGCTTGGTTCAACCTTATCCGAAAATGTACAAGGTGAAACCCAGAAAAAACTCGATGTCATCTCGAATCAAATCCTAAAAGACACATTGTCTGAGTCTGGCTATGTCAAGGCAATTTCCTCTGAAGAAGAAGACGATGTCGTGCCGTGCAATCCCAATGGTAAGTATCTAGTTAGTTTCGATCCGCTGGACGGCTCATCTAATACTGAAATCAACTCATTGATCGGAACGATATTTTCTATCACACATGCCCCACAATGGCTAGACGCGGATGATCCTTCTGCATTTTTGCAACCTGGTACGCAAATTGTCGCCGCCGGTTATGTGCTATATGGACCCTCTACTATGTTGGCGATGTCTACGGGTAACGGTACACACTTGTACACGTTAGACAAAACCCATGGCGGATTTTTGGTGACAGAAGCCAATATTCAAGTGCCTCGCGAAACCTCAGAATTTGCGATTAATGCCTCCAATCAACGTCATTGGCACGCGCCAATGCAAGCTTATATGACCGATTTACTTGCAGGTAAAGAAGGTCCTAGAGGTCGAGATTTTAATATGCGCTGGGTAGCGGCAATGGTCGGGGATATCCATCGCGTGTTGTGTCGCGGCGGTATTTTTGCTTATCCACAAGACAAACGCGACCCTAAAAAACCAGGCAAACTACGCTTATTATATGAAGCTAATCCCATGGCGTTTTTGATGGAAAACGCTGGCGGTGCTGCCAATACTGGTAACGGTAGGATTTTGGAAGTCATGCCGACTGAAATACACCAACGCGTGCCAGTTTTGATGGGCTCGGCCGATGAGATAGAAACCTGTTTGAGCTATTATGCAAAGTAATACACTGACACCTGTATAAATTATACTTAACACTGTTATACAATATCTCAAACAACAATTATTGGGGTTAATATGCGGTTTTTAATGGTGTTAAGTATATTAGTGAGTGGTTTTGTACTCGCTCAAGAGCCAGTGGAATTGTATTGGGAAGACATGGTGCCTAAAGACTTTGTTCCCTCCGATGTCACAATTAATCATCAAATGAACATGAGTCAAGCTGATCCAAACGCGCCTGTGTTGGAATCATTGAACAATCGCTTGGTCAAAATCCCAGGGTTCGTGGTCCCGTTAGAAGGTACGGCAACTCATACCAAAGAATTTTTGTTGGTACCTTACTTTGGTGCCTGTATTCATGTGCCACCGCCACCCTCTAATCAAATCGTGCATGTGACTTTTGCAGAAGGCATTCCAATTGAAAGTCTTTATGATGCGGTATGGATTACTGGCAAACTAACCACCACTCGCTGGGAAGGCGATATTGCGTCGGTTGGCTATTCCATGAAGGGTATGGCCGTAGAGTTGTTTGAGTAGATCCAATACCCCCTTAAATACGCCCTATTTCAACATAGGCTTTAGAAATCGACCAGTATGTGAGACGGTTGATTCGGCAACTTCCTCAGGCGTGCCTTGGGCGATGATTTGCCCACCGCCTGAACCACCTTCTGGACCGATATCAACAATCCAATCTGCTGTTTTCACCACGTCTAAGTTGTGCTCAATGATCACCATGGTATTGCCCGCATCGCGTAAGCGATGTAACACTTCAAGCAGTTGCTTTATATCATGGAAGTGCAAACCCGTCGTTGGTTCATCCAAAATATACAAGGTTTGTCCTGTATCGCGTTTAGACAGCTCTTTGGCAAGTTTCACACGCTGTGCTTCACCACCGGATAACGTCGTGGCAGCTTGGCCTAAACGAATATAGCTTAAACCTACATCCATCAAGGTTTGTAGTTTGCGATTAATTGCTGGGATCGCATCGAAGAACTCGCGCGCGTCTTCGACCGTCATCTCTAAAATTTCGTGGATATTTTTGCCTTTATAGCGAATTTCTAGCGTCTCACGGTTGTAGCGTTTTCCTTTACACACGTCGCACGGAACGTATACATCGGGCAAAAAGTGCATTTCGACTTTGATCACCCCATCACCCTGACATGCTTCACAACGACCGCCTTTGACGTTGAAGCTAAACCGACCTGGCTTATAGCCGCGTGACCGCGCTTCTTGGGTACCGGAAAAAATTTCTCGAATCGGCGTAAATATTCCCGCATACGTCGCAGGATTAGAACGAGGAGTACGACCTATCGGGGATTGGTCAATATCTACGACCTTGTCTAACTTATCCAAACCAGTAATGGACTTATACGGTGCTGGCTCATTGGTTGTCGCATTGTTGAGTTCGCGCTGGGCTATTTTGTAAAAAGTATCGTTGATTAAGGTCGACTTACCTGAACCTGACACCCCTGTGACACAGGTCATTAAGCCCGTTGGGACTTTTAACGTCACATCTTGCAGATTATTACCCGTCGCCCCAGTTAAGGTTATCCAACCACCTTTTTTGGGTTTATTACGTTTGGTTGGAACGTCTATTTTTTCTCGACCCGACAAATATTTCCCCGTTAACGAATCGGGAGAATCCATAATATCTTGCATGGTCCCTTGGGCGATGATTTCACCACCATGCACACCGGCTCCGGGACCAATATCTATCACGTGATCAGCTTCTCGGATGGCATCTTCATCGTGCTCAACTACCAACACCGTATTACCCAAATCCCGCAAGTGTCTCAACGTTTTAAGTAAACGCTCGTTATCGCGCTGATGCAGGCCAATACTTGGTTCGTCGAGCACATACATCACTCCAACTAAACCGGCTCCAATTTGACTTGCTAAGCGAATACGCTGCGCTTCCCCCCCAGACAATGTATCAGCGCTACGCTCAAGGGTGAGATAGTTCAAACCGACATTCACTAAGAAGTTCAAACGGTCTTGAATTTCTTTTAAGATCTTTTCGGCGATGGCCGCTTTTTGACCGTGTAAATCCAAATCATTAAAAAACTTCAACGAGTTTTCAATCGACATCGTCGCGATGGTCGGTAAGCTCGTATTGCCAATAAACACATTACGCGCTTCTAGGCGCAGGCGAGAGCCGTGACATGCCGAGCAAGGTTGCTGTGAGAGATATTTGGATAATTCTTCACGCACTGCATTGGACTCAGTATCTTTATAGCGACGCTCCATGTTGGGAATAACCCCTTCAAATGGATGCTTGCGCTGCATGATATCGCCACGTTCATTGATGTATTTAAAATTGATCGCCGTCCCTCTGGAGCCATTTAAGACTATGTCGAGGTGTTTTTTATCCAAGGAATTGAGCGGCTTTGTCAAATCAAATCCATAGTGCTCCGCTACGGCTTGCAGCATTTGATAGTAATAAAAACTGCGCTTATCCCAACCGCGTATTGCGCCACCAGAGAGGGATATTTCATCGTTCACAATCACGCGCGAGGGATCGAAAAACTGTCTGGTGCCCAAGCCATCACAAGTTTGACAAGCGCCAGCTGGGTTATTAAACGAAAATAAACGCGGCTCTAACTCGGCAATACTGTATCCACAATGTGGGCATGCAAAGTTAGCTGAAAAAATGATTTCTTCTTTGTCTGGTTCGTCCATGTACGCGATTTTGGCATTACCACCAGAGAGATTGATTGCCGTCTCGAATGACTCAGCAAGTCGTAATTGCAAATCATCACGGACCTTAAAGCGATCGACCACCACTTCAATGGTGTGTTTTTTGTGCAGATCTAACGAAGGAGGATCCGATAAATCACATACTTCACCATCAATCCTTGCACGAATATAACCCTGAGCAGCAAGCGCCTCGAGGGTTTTGAGATGCTCACCTTTGCGCTCTTGTACCACGGGTGCCAATAACATCAGTTTTTCACCTTCAGGCATCGCCAATACTCGATCCACCATTTGTGAAATCGTCTGAGCGTCCAACGGTACATCGTGATCAGGACATCGAGGCGTGCCAACCCGAGCAAATAACAATCTTAAATAATCGTAAATCTCGGTGATTGTACCGACGGTAGAACGAGGGTTGTGTGAGGTGGATTTTTGTTCAATCGAAATCGCCGGGGACAAGCCCTCAATCAAATCAACGTCGGGCTTTTCCATCATGGATAAAAACTGGCGAGCGTAAGCAGAGAGCGATTCCACATAGCGCCGTTGTCCTTCGGCGTATAATGTATCAAACGCCAAAGACGACTTACCAGAGCCGGATAAACCGGTGATCACGACAAGTTTGTCGCGAGGAATGTCCAAAGAAATATTTTTTAAATTATGGGTGCGAGCGCCGCGTACTTCGATTTTATCCATGGATAACCAAATGCGTAGAAATAGCAAACCTGTAGTATGCCATAAATGTGTGTTTTATTAGAGACTTTTACGCAATCCACTGTGTATTGATCACATTGAGTCAAGCTGTGGTAGAATTCGCGGACTTTTTACTCTTTTTTGAATGATTTTGAATCCAACTGAATTAAGAGCGGCCTTTTCACTTGCTGCAATTTATATGAGCCGTATGCTAGGCCTATTTATGGTCATGCCTGTTTTGGCCATCTTGGCTTCGCAATATCACGATTATACCCCTCTATACATGGGACTGGCCATTGGGGGTTACGGTCTGACTCAAGCTATCTTACAGATCCCGTTCGGTATGCTTTCTGACAAGATTGGCCGTAAACCCGTTATAATTGCTGGCCTGATTGTCTTTGCCATTGGTTCGCTGGTAGCGGCTCAGGCTGAGAGTATGGTGTGGTTGGTCGTTGGTCGAGTGCTGCAGGGAGCCGGTGCCATTGCGGGTGCCGTCATGGCGTTAGCCGCTGACGTCACTAGAGAAAACCAACGCACTAAAGTGATGGCAATTATTGGCATTAGCATTGGCTTATCGTTCTACCTTGCTTTATTGATCGGCCCGGCATTAGCGAATAACGGAGGGGTATCAGGGATTTTTTATCTCACGGCCGGATTGGCATTGATTGGCGTACTATTGGTTGTTTTTGCAGTACCTAATGCCGTGAATATTGCCCCGATGGGGGATATTTTACCGCAAACGACTCAGCTCAAACGCATGTTATTTCATCCTCAACTCGCCTTGTTGAACGTCAGTGTGTGTATACTACATTTACTCATTACGATTTTATTCATTCAATTGCCTGTGTTGCTCGATGCTCAAGGACTCGGCTTAGCCCATCAGTGGCAAGTGTATCTCCCCGTTTTGTTAGTGTCGTTAGTTGGATTATTGGTCCTGATTAGGTTGGGGGCACATTGGGTAAAAAGCACTCTATTGCTATCCGTGATACTGTTGATGTGCGCATTTTGTGGTTTGTGGTGGGTTCATCACACTGCCGACTTTTCGTTGTCATGGTTGGTCGGTATTGGCGTGATATTTTTTATTGGTTTTAATTATCTAGAAGCTCACTTACCCTCAATGGTATCGAGTATTGCACCAGCTGGGGCCAAAGGCAGTGCTATGGGAATCTATGCGAGCAGTCAGTTCTTTGGTGCTTTTTTAGGCGGGACACTATCCGGACTATTGGTCAGTAGCTTTTCTGATGCCGTTCTATATACTGTGGTCATTGGCGTATGCATCGCATGGCTTATTTTATTGTCACGCCTGCCTAGGCAAATCCGCTTTAAAAGGGTTACACTTAGCGTCAATATTGCACAAAGGTCCGTCGCTGAGCTGAGCGATACACTGCGTCAATTAGATGGCGTAGTCGACATTACCATTGTGGAAACCGAACAAGCAGCGTATCTCAAAGTCGACACAACGCATTTTGATCTCGCGCAAGCACAACAAGCCGTACAATAAGACAGAGGTGAGTCATGGCATCAAGAGGCATTAATAAAGTTATCATCGTTGGCAATCTTGGCAACGACCCAGAAATACGCTACGCGCAAAACGGGAACGCAATCGCCAATTTAAGTGTTGCAACCAGTGAAACCTGGAAAGATCAACAAGGTCAACCTCAAGAAAAAACCGAATGGCACCGCATCGTTATGTATCGACGTCTTGCTGAGATTGCCGGTGAGTATCTTAAAAAAGGATCTAAAATTTACATTGAAGGTAAATTGCAAACTCGCAAATGGCAAGACCAATCCGGCAATGACCGTTACACTACAGAAATTGTTGCCAACGAAATGCAAATGCTCGACAGCCGTGGCGAAAGCGGCATGGGCGGAGGCAATATGGGTGGCGGTGCGCCACGCAACAATCCAGCGGGTGGCAACACTGGTGGATTCCAGCCATCTGCGGCGCCACAAAAACCAACCCCTCCCGTCAGTGAACCTGACTTTGATATGGACGACGATATTCCATTCTGAGTCGGTGAGGGCAGTAACAGAAAATCCATTTAGTTGTAACGAAAAAGGGCCTGTGTTAACACAAGCCCTTTTTTTAAAAGCGGTAACCGATGCTTATCCCCACTACAGGTATACTGCCGATTTCATAAAAGGTTGATCCCTTATCCAACGGCACGATCATTCCGGTTAGTAAACGAAAATTAACTGAGTTTAAGAAGTGGCTTGGGTAATTTGAGAGCCGAAGCAAAAAACACATGAAAATCATTGCAACTTACCCTAGAATACAACGTTATTGCTGGTAATAGATAACTATAAATAGGCTGTACATGTTTAAAAAACTCCGTGGCATTTTTTCCAATGACCTATCCATCGATTTAGGTACGGCAAATACATTGATCTATGTGAAAGGTCAGGGCATTGTCCTAAATGAACCTTCCGTAGTCGCCATCCGTGAAGAACGTGCCGGCTCACCGCGCAGTGTTGCCGCCGTCGGCAGTGATGCAAAACGCATGTTAGGTCGAACACCTGGGAATATAAAAGCCATCCGCCCGATGAAAGACGGAGTCATTGCCGACTTTAATGTCACAGAAAAGATGCTTCAGCATTTTATCAAACAAGTTCATGATAATAATTTCCTATTACCATCGCCGCGAGTGTTAGTATGTGTCCCGTGTGGCTCAACGCAAGTCGAACGACGAGCTATAAAAGAATCTGCGGAAGGTGCCGGCGCTCGTGAAGTGTATTTGATTGATGAACCCATGGCTGCCGCCATTGGTTCTGGGCTACCGGTATCAGAACCCACTGGTTCTATGGTAGTGGATATCGGCGGTGGTACCACAGAGGTGGCTATTATCTCTTTGAACGGCGTAGTGTATTCATCTTCCGTCCGCATCGGCGGAGACAAATTTGATGAAGCCATTATCAACTATGTGCGCCGCAATTTTGGTTCTTTAATTGGTGAGGCAACGGCTGAGCGAATCAAACACGAAATTGGTGCTGCGTACCCTGCTGAAGAAGTCAAAGAAATTGAAATTCGCGGGCGGAACCTTGCTGAAGGTGTACCTCGAAGCATTTCACTTAACAGCAACGAAATTTTAGAAGCTCTACAAGAGCCCCTCACTGGCATTGTTTCGGCTGTCATGGTCGCGTTGGAGCAGTCTCCACCAGAACTCGCATCAGATATTTCTGAGCACGGTATGGTCCTAACCGGCGGTGGCGCTCTCTTGAAAGACCTTGACCGTTTGCTCATGGAAGAAACTGGGATTCCTGTCGTGATCGCCGATGATCCGCTGACCTGTGTAGCTCGTGGGGGTGGCCAAGCATTTGACTTGATTGATTTGCACGGTGGTGATTTGTTCAGTTACGAATAAATACGCAAAGGCAACTCAAATTGCCTTTTTTGCTTTTTTAATCGCATAGTTAGTTGATATGAAACCGATATTTAACATTGGCCCCTCTCTAGAATCACGCTTAGTTGTGGCGCTGGTTTGTGCGGTCTCATTACTTATCGCTGATGGACTTTATCAATTCTCTAAACCGATGCGAGTGACCTTAAATTCACTGGTCTACCCAATCAAGTTTATCGCATCACTTCCAGGTGAGTTTTTGGAAGAAAGCTCTGACTTGTTTGTGACTCAAGCTGACTTGTTAGCCGAACGAGAGATTTTGATTTCCGAAATAATGCAACTTCGTGAAAAATCTCAGCGCTTTGAGATCCTTGAGGAAGAAAACGCCCAGCTGCGAAGTTTGATGGATGCGCCTTTGGCCCCAGAATTTCAAAAAACCATTGCTGAGCTGCTTGCTGTTGACAATAGCCCCTATTCACAACAAGTATTGATCAATAAGGGGGCCCTTGACGGCGTGTTTTTGTCGCAACCCGTACTTGATGACCAAGGAATTGTTGGGCAAATAAGTGATATCGCCCCTACTGATAGCCGAGTTTTGCTGCTCACCGACATTGCGCATGCAATCCCAGTGAGAATACTGCGCAACAACGTGAGCCTTATCGCCAACGGTTCAGGTAATACCAATCGTTTAAATATCAAATACGTCGCCCACAGTGCAGATGTTGAAATTGGTGATTTGTTAGTGAGTTCTGGCTTAGGTGAAGTGTTCCCTGCCGGTTACCCTGTCGGTATTGTCTCAGACATCGTGCGCGATGAATCCAAACCTTTCGCTCAAGTCAACGCGACGCCTCTTGCACGCCTAGACCGGATCCGCTATTTGCTACTCCTTGATACCCAAGCGACCTTAAGCGATCAAGCCCAACGCATGGATGGCCAATGATCAATCGCATTCACATTCATTTGTCCTTACTGGTGTGTACGGTACTTGAAATCATTCCAATGCCCATTAGCTTTGGTACTTATCGACCTGACTGGTTGTTGATGGGTTTGGTGTTTTGGAATATGTTTCATCCACAAAATATGAATATTGGCATAGCGTTTTTATATGGGCTGGTCTTAGATGTTTTATTAGGCTATACCTTGGGTATGCACGCTTTGGCGTTTTCGCTGGTTATGTATGTCGCATCGATTCATCATTTGCGTTTCAAAAATTATTCAATCTGGCAACAAAGTGGAATTTTAGGGCTCTATACCGCCTTTTATAATATGGTGTTATTTTGGTTACAACATTGGCTCAACGATGCCTTTTTTCACTTAAATTATTTTTGGCCAATTGCCACGACAATGTTTTTATGGCCTTGGTGCTTTTGGTTGCTCAATCGCGTTCGCAAAGAACGCTTGCGACATTAAGGACATTAGATGTGGCAACAGCGATCTGATTTTGTGCTAGCCTCTTCTTCACCAAGACGCATAGACCTTCTGACCCAACAAAGACTTACCTTTACATCCGCGACGCCGGATATTGATGAATCTGTTTTGCCGGATGAAGTCGCTAGTGACTACGTTAATCGGCTAGCAATAGCTAAGGCCGAAGTGATTGCTCACACTTATCCAAACAAGTGGGTCATGGGCAGTGATACCAGTATCGGGTTTGAGAACCAAATTTTGGGTAAACCTTGCGATGAAGCTGATTGCGTGACAATGTTGACGGCTTTGAGCGGGGAGACCCACCAAGTTTATACAGCCACTGCCCTAGTGCGGTTTAACCAGGAACATATTGAGCGTCACGCTATTTTGAATATCGCAAATGTCACTCTGACAAAGATTTCTGAAGCACAAGCCCGAGCGTATTGGCGCACAGGCGAACCTGCAGATAAGGCTGGAAGTTATGCTATACAGGGTATCGGAGGGGCATTTGTTGCGTCATGCGAAGGTAGTTATAGCGCGATTGTTGGGTTACCATTGGTAGAGAGTATCGCGTTATTGCGTAAAGTAGGAGTTATCGATGAGTGCTGAGTTATTAATTAACGTTACACCATCTGAGTCACGTGTGGCTTTGATTGACAATGGTATTTTGCAAGAAATTCACATCGAACGTCACACCAAAAAAGGACTGGTTGGCAATATTTATCGAGGTAAAGTTTCCCGTGTTTTACCCGGTATGCAGGCGGCTTTTGTTGATATTGGCTTGGATAAGGCCGCTTTTTTACACGCATCAGACATTGCGATTCACTCTGAAGTTGCTGAGGATGTAGCGCCAAGTAATATTGCTACAAAAGATATCCGCGAGCTCGTGCGAGAAGGTCAAAGCATTGTTGTGCAAGTGGTCAAAGATCCTATCGGTACCAAAGGCGCACGTCTGACAACAGATATCACTCTTCCCTCTCGGTATTTGGTATTTATGCCTTCAGTGACGCATGTCGGCGTCTCTCAGAGAATTGAAGATGAAACGGAACGACAACGCTTAAAAGAACTCGTTGCTCCTTTGTGTGACGAACAAGGTGGATTCATTTTACGCACAGCAGCTGAAGGCGTAGCAGGTAATGAATTAGAGCAAGACGCTGCTTTTTTAAGACGTCTGTGGGATAAGATCAAAAGCCGCTACAGTGACAAAAAACGCTATGTTTTATTTGAGGATTTACCCTTAGCACGTCGTGTGATCCGAGATTTTACTGGCACACCAATAGAAAAAATCCAAATTGACTCGAAACTTGCCTATCAAGAGCTCGTTGATTTTGTTGCCGAATACGTCCCTGAGTTAACTGACAAATTAATGTTGTACATGGGTGATCGGCCTATTTTTGATTTGTACGATGTCGAAAATGAAACGCAACGCGCACTCAAACGACGGGTTGATCTTAAATCCGGGGGTTACCTCATCATTGACCAAACAGAAGCGATGACCACAGTAGATATTAATACCGGCGCCTTTGTTGGGCATCGCAATTTGGAACAAACCATATTTAACACCAACGTCGAAGCGACTCAAGCCATTGCTCGACAGCTTAGACTGCGCAATTTAGGTGGAATGATTTTGATCGATTTTATTGATATGGAGGAACCTGAGCATCAAAAACGTGTCTTACAATCATTAACTCTGGCATGTGCTAAAGACCGCGCTAAGATTAATATTATGGGTTTTACCTCTTTAGGTTTAGTCGAAATGACTCGTAAACGCACTCGAGAAAGTCTTGAGCACGTTTTGTGTGATGAATGCCCAGTGTGTCAGGGTAGAGGCACAGTCAAAACCATCGAAACAGTTTGTTTTGAAATTATGCGAGAAATTGTTCGAGTTAATCGCGCCTATGATGCGGACAAATTTGTGGTGTATGCAGCACCCGCGGTTGCGGATGCATTAATGGGTGAAGAGTTTCCAATGTTGGCAGAGGTTGAGGCATTTGTGACGAAGCAAATCAAAGTTCAAACAGAACATTTGTATAGCCAAGACAAATTTGACGTCGTTATGATGTGATACCATACACAAAAGTAGAGTGAGTACGTTTGAGTGAGCGAAAGTAATACCAGCCATTTTTTGCGAAAAAGCATTGCCTTTATGTGGCAAAGTTTTGCGCTATGTGTGGTCTTGGTCGCAGTTTTGCTTTCTGCCATACGCTTAAGTCTACCTCATGTTGACAGTATCAATTTTCAGCTTTCACAGCACCTTTCTGAGCGACTCAACGCGCAGGTAACCATTGGGCAACTACAAGGAAGTTGGGACAACCAAGGGCCTACTTTAGAATTGGTCAACTTATCAATTTTAGATAACTCTCAAAATGCTTTTATGGTCGAGAATCTTACGATCAGCGTAGATGTCTTTGAATCATTTGCCCAGATGACCCTCATCACCCACGAGTTTGCGCTGCGCAATGCTGCGGTGACGTTATTACCTCAACCCACGCAAGCTCAAGCCACAACAAATGATGATGTTGCGGCTTTAGTTCCTTTACTAAAAACCTTATTTATTGAACAATTAACTTACTTTTCTATCGACAACCTCAATATCCAGTTCCTTGCAGAGGGCTATGAACAAAACTACCGCATCGCGGAACTAAAATGGCTCAACCGCAACAATCAACACACTGGTATAGGGCGCATTTTGAGTGCCGATTCACAGTCTGAGCTTGCGACTTTGTCTATCGCTTTGACCGGTGGCGCCCATGCTCTAGAGGGACAAATTTATTTTGCCGCAGATACCTTACCTGTGCGTGATTTGTTACCCATCAAATTTCGTGAACACGTTGCTGAAACGAGTCTTTTATCCAGCTCAGCATGGGTCGACATTCAAAATAATCAGATAGTTCAAGTTACTGGTCACGTAGCACCAACTGATATCCAAATTCAAAGTAACGAACAGAGTATTATTGTTAAAAATGAAGAATTTAATTGGGTAATGCGTCCTGAGCGTGACTATTGGTCGGTATCGCTCAATGAGATCGACCTAAGTGTGAATGATATTGCGACGAGTACTGCCTTAGCGGGGCGCTTATACACCAATGGACAAAGTGATTTTGTCCTAACAACCCCAATCCCTATGGCAATGTTTGCGCCCATATTGGCAATAATCAACCCTAAAGCCGCCCCCATAGAACTGACTGGAGAACTTGCAGAAGTCGGTTTATATTGGCTTTCAGACAAAGAGCAAGCCGGTTTTCTACGTTTTGCTAATGCGGGCTGGGAAGCCCAAGAGCACGTTGGCATCAACAATCTTAACGTCGACACTTATTGGCATCGATTAGGGTCGCAAACAGCTATCAGAAGCACTATTGATGCGGTTGATGGTATGTTATTTACCGGCCCACATACACTTGCTGAAGATTTGGAATACAATGAATTATCGGCAGATATATTTGCAAACATTGTCGAAGATACGTTTGTCTTAGCACCAAGTACTTTAACATTGAAAAGTGAATTAACGGACCTATTTGTATCTGCTCAATACAATACGCGCTTGCAACTGCACGCAAGGTTAGAGCCAGATACAGTCAAGAACATTACGGCTCTTTTGCCAACTCAGCTGATGGGTAAGCAGACTTACCGATATTTGATGCGCGCTTTAGATACAGAGAATCAAACCGGCCAAGTCAAATCCGCTACTTTATTGTGGGATGGTGTGCCGACGGATTTTCCATTCGCCGATAACTCTGGCGTGTTTCAAGCACAAGTCGTGATCGAAGAGGCAGACTTTGTGTTTGCGCCTGATTGGCCAATGTTGGAAAACTTAGCGCTCACACTGGATTTTGTTAATGCAGACTTGTTTATGTATGCACCTAGCGCGACGTTAGGTGATGTCACCGTCTCTGATATGTACGCATCCATTCCAGGGTTGAACAGCCAATCGGTATTGACCATTGATGCACAAGGCAGTGGTTCTGGCTTTGCGGTTTCTCAAGTCATGCAACAATCAAGTTTAGCTGGCTCTTTAGGCAAGGTATTGTCTGAAAATGTCATTGTATCCAATGTATTATCTGCACAGTTAAACCTTTCAATTCCTTTATCCGGGTCCAAAGTAGACGCTCAAGGTTCGGTTACTTTTGATGATAATTATGTGTTTATCCCAAATATTGATACCCAACTTAAAAATGTCAGCGGTACCTTGGCGTTTGACAATTCGAACATATCAGCTCCGACGTTAACCGCTAGACTCCTCGAACAAATGATCGATTTAGACCTATCATTGTCTCAGCAGGATAGCGGCTATCAAGCAAAAATTGGACTCAGCGGTGACTTTGATAGCGCTCTACTTGCCGAACAGCTCAATCCTAGCTATGCACAATTAACGTCAGGCTCCGTACCATGGCAAGCATATGTGGATTTGGAGTTTCCCACCAATGGTGATTTTGCATACGCCGTGCAACTTGACGCTAATTTGCTGTCAAGTGAATGGTATTTGCCGCCACCTTTTGCTAAAGCAAGAGAATTAATGCTTACTTTAACCGGTGATGCTAAGTTTTCTCAGGTTACCACCCAGTTAGATAACTCAGTGCATTTCACTGGTGCATTACCCCATGCTGAGATGCAGTTTTCTCGAGCCCATCTGCGTTTAGGCAATGCATCTCCTTTAGTTAATATGGGGACAGGATTCAGTATCTCGGCAGCTTTAGATGAGCTTGATGTGCTGAACTGGTACAGCGCGATCAATCACTTACTAGATAGTGAACAAGTCCGAGGCAATAGCTTGTTTGCGCCACCAGAACGCATCTTTATCGAAACTGACGCTTTGCATATTGCCGGCCAGACTTTGCATAATGTTGGCGCCACAGTCAAACAATCCGATAATAATTGGCAAATTGAGCTCAATTCCGATGAAACTCGTGCAGAAGCTAGTTTGTACAATGACTGGCTCGGAACAGGGGTGGTCATTAACGCACAGTATGTTGATTTGCCCACTTGGTCTTCGGCAACAGAATCGGCTCAAATTGAATGGCAGGCAATGAATCTTCCACCGATTCGTTTTAACTGTAACAAATGCCGTATCTTAGGTAATGACTTTGGCAAAGTTGTGATGCATACCTCACCAAACTTAGAAGGTGTTGCTATCGATGAGTTTCGCATCGAGCACCCCGAGGGTAAATTATTCGCCTCTGGCCAATGGCTTTTTTCTGGTACCGAGCGTCTCGCAGAGACACAATTGGAAGGTGTGTTAGATGCAAAAGATTTTGGACAATTTTTGAAACGTTTCAATTTTGATTCAGGCATTGTCGATTCCAGTGCGGATTTTGATTTCGCTATGCGCTGGACAGATACACCAATGGACTTTAATTTTGAAAATCTTTACGGACAGGTCGATTGGTCACTTTCTGATGGGTATTTAACCGAGGTCAGCGACAAGGGCTCTCGAATTTTTACCCTCGTGTCTTTCGACTCGTTAGTGCGCAAACTCAGCTTGGACTTTCGTGATGTCTTTGCTCAAGGCTTTTTTTATGATGAAATCAGTGGCACTATGACAATTGAACAAGGCGTCGCAAGTACTCAAGACACATTGGTTGATGGCGGTGCAGGCGAGATCGAAATCACCGGCTTTACCGACTTAGTCGCTCAAGAGCTAAACTATAACGTGTCATTTACTCCTGATGTAACCGGGAATTTACCTGCATTAATGTATTTTATGGTGAATCCGCCAACCGCTATTGCAGCTCTTGCTGTAAACCAAGTACTGACCGAAGCGAAAGTATTTTCAAATATCAATTATTCCGTAACCGGAACCTTTGCTGAACCGATAATTGAAGAGCTTGGGCGCACCAGTGCTGATATACAATTGCCTGCGCGTCTTGGTGCGGAGCTACCAGATGAAGCTGATCGTCCTATCAGTGAATTAGATAAGCAAGGCATACCTCTTGCTGAACCTCCGAGCAACAACGGTGGATAATCTCGAACTCGTTGCCATTCAGATGATCTCTGTGCCCGATGTCGATGCTAACCTTATCGAAGTAACATCTCAGCTTGTACAATGGCAGTCTCAGCGTACCTCATCTCATAACGCCTTGGTGGTGTTACCAGAGTGCTTTGCGTTTTTTGGTGGTAATGACAAAGGGCAACTTGCGTTACTAGAGCCCTCTACGCAAGCACATCTCAAACAATGGTGTTGTGATACTGCTAGAACGTTTGGCATTTGGTTAGTAACTGGCTCTATTCCTACCCCAAGCTGTGAACCCAATAAATTGAAAGCAACTTCATGGTTGATCAATCCTGCTGGTGAGATGTGTGCTGCATATGTAAAAGCGCACTTGTTCGATGTAGACGTTGCAGATAATACACGCGCTTATCGAGAATCGGCCACAACAGTAGCAGGTGAGCAAGCAGTTACTTACACTAGCGCAATTGGGCACATTGGCATGGCGATCTGTTATGACCTACGATTTAGCGCCTTATTCAACGCAATGAGTGCAAAAAAACCATTAGATGTCATTGTGTTGCCCGCCGCTTTTACCTACACTACAGGTAAAGCACACTGGCATAGCTTACTGGCTGCGCGTGCTATTGAATACCAAAGTTATGTGGTTGCGGCCAACCAGGCCGGCGTTCACGCTAATGGCCGAGAAACATTTGGCCATACCGTAATCTATTCGCCATGGGGCGAGCGCATCGCATGTATCGAGCAAGGCTGCGGCTGGATCAGTTGTCACCTCGACGATGAAGCTCAAGAACACATTCGCCAAGCCATTCCAATGGCACAGCACCGCAAAGTATTTTAGGAGACGCTGTGAGTTTAGCTAACGTACAACACAACCTGTTAGACGCTTCCGATATCAGTCTGCACCAGATTGAACAGACATTTGCGCTGTTTGATACCCATCAAGTGGATTATGCGGATATGTATTTTCAATCTTCTCAGCACGAGGCCTGGGTATTAGAAGATGGGATCATCAAAAACGGGAGTTACAATATCGAACGCGGCGTTGGGGTACGCGCAATCAGTGGTGAAAAAACCGGTTTTGCTTACTCAGATGATATTAATCTTACTGCACTAAAGGATGCGGCTAAAGCAGCCCGTGGCATTGCTCCAAAACTTGATGTAACGCCTGCTCGCAAACACCTCCAGAACCGTGATGTTGTGCAAAAATATATGCGCGAAAACCCGTTGCTGGCAATGGCTGAAGAAGAAAAAATCGCCTTATTAAAAGCCTGTGACCAATATATTCGCGCTCAAGCACCTAATGCGGAACAAGTGAGTGTATCCATCACAGGTGTGTATGAGGAAATACTGATCATCGCTACTGATGGTACCTTGGCTTCAGATATACGTCCATTAATCCGCCTGAATGTTTCTGTATTATTAGAAGAAAATGGCCGTCGTGAACGTGGTGGTTCCGGTGCTGGTGGGCGTTATGCTTATGCCTTTTTTACTGCGGAAGAAGACGGTATACCCTTTTATCAAAGTGTTGCCGATGATGCTTTGCACATGGCTCGAATTAATTTACAAGCCGAAGCGGCCCCTGCTGGCAACATGCCGGTGGTACTTGGCGCCGGCTGGCCTGGGGTATTGTTGCACGAAGCCGTTGGTCATGGTTTAGAGGGTGATTTTAATCGCAAAGGCGCATCGACCTTCTCGGGTCGGATTGGTGAGCAAGTGGCCGCTAAAGGGGTTACTGTCGTCGATGATGGTACGATCCCAGATCGCCGTGGCTCATTGAGTATTGATGATGAAGGCACACCGTCAGGGTACAACGTACTGATTGAAGATGGGATCTTGCGTGGCTATATGCAGGATAAACATAATGCGTATCTGATGGGGGTGGCTCCCACTGGTAATGGCCGACGTGAGTCTTACTCGCATTTGCCCATGCCGCGGATGACCAATACTTACATGTTGGGTGGTGAATACTCGCCTGATGAGATCATCAGCAATGTGAAGCAAGGCATTTATGCACCCAACTTTGGTGGTGGTCAGGTCGATATCACGTCTGGCAAATTTGTCTTTTCGACCTCAGAAGCTTATTTAATTGAAGACGGTAAAATCACCACGCCAATCAAAGGTGCAACCTTAATTGGCAATGGCCCAGATGTCATGGGTAAGATTTCGATGATCGGCAATGACATGAGCCTTGACCGCGGTGTCGGTGTTTGTGGAAAAGATGGACAAAGCGTACCGGTAGGCGTTGGCCAGCCGACCCTCAAGGTTGATGAGTTGACCGTCGGCGGTACGCAATAATTATTTGATGTGCGCCTTGAGATACTGAAATATCTCGCGAGAGGCCTTAGGTGACTTATTTTGTTCAGCTTGTTTTTTAGCTTGACGCGCCAACTGGCGAAGGTGTTGACGGTCTAGTTGAGGATGTGCGGTTAACACCTCGTTAATGGCGTCATCACCACGCGCGACGATGTCATCTCGAGTGTGCTCTAATGCGTGAAAAGCTTGGACAACTTGTCGCTGAGCGACATTCAGCATCGTCATTTGGTGCGCAATCTCAGGCGTGTTATCGCGCTGACGCAAGAGTTTGCCGATAAACGATAACTGGCGACGATAACCGTCTTTTTTACGGTTGATTTTTTGAGCGAGGGTGATCGCTTCTAGTAATTCATCATCCAGGTCAAAATCTTTAAGCTTGGCGGGCGTCAACTCGATGAGTTTTTTGCCCAAATCAACCAACTCTTTGGCTTCTTGCTTGAGTTGGGTTTTACTGACAAATTCGGGTTCGTTGTTGTCTTGAACATCATCAAATTCGGACATAGATTGATTGCCTGTCGCAGTGAGTACTTGTTAATTGAGTGCTATTGTATCAAGACCGGCCCTACAATGGATAGAAGTTTTATATGCAACCTATACAGCAACAGCTCAATGACATTCAAGAAGCAGTTTCACAAGTGTTGGATTTTGCTAAAGCGGCAGGTGCCACGGCTGCTGAAGCCAGCATGTCAAAAGTGCAAGGGATCAGTGTTACAGCTCGTATGCAAGATGTTGAGACGGTTGAATTCACCAATGACGGTGGCTTAGGGATTGCCGTCTATGTCGGCCAACAAAAAGGCTCAGCTTCCACCTCAGATCTTTCACCAGATGCGCTCAAACTTACCGTTGAAAAAGCCGTCGCCATCGCTAAACATACTGAACGCGATGACTGTAATGGTTTGGCGGATGCAGAGCTAATGGCCAAAGAGATCGTCGATTGTGATTTGTATCATCCTGTTGCACTTGATACGGAAGAGGCTCTCGCGTTAGCACTTGAAACCGAACAAGCTGCACTTGAGGTGTCTGACAAAATCACGAATTCGGATGGCGCAACGTACAACGCCAATATTGGTTGTCGAGTCTATGGCAACTCACATGGCTTTTTGGCTGGATATCCAAGTTCTCGCTATGCGTTAAGCTGTGTCATGATTGCAACCGATGGCGATGACATGCAGCGCGATTACGCTTATGGCATCAATCGCCAAGCAAATTTGCTGCCCGGATCCAAAGCCATTGGTGTGGAGGCTGCAAATAATGCCCTCAATCGCTTACATGCAAGAAAGGTCAAAACCGGTAAATACCCCGTCGTATTTGATCGCACTATCGCCTCAAGCTTGTTTGGCCATCTAGTGAGCGCCATAAGCGGTGGTAGTCTCTACCGCAAGTCTAGCTTTTTGCTAGATAGTATCAATACCCAAATCTTACCCGAATGGTTAACGATACAAGAAACGCCACATCTAGCAAGCGCACTGGCGAGCTCTCCCTTTGACCACGAGGGCGTAGCCACTACTGCACGAGATATCGTCCTAGATGGCGTCTTACAAACCTACCTATTAACAAGTTATTCTGCGCGCAAAATGGGACTCACCACGACAGGCCATGCTGGGGGTATTCACAACTGGCAAGTATCGACGACGCATGCCGAACAGTCCGATTTACTCGCGCAAATGGGCACTGGAATCTTAGTCACAGAACTGATGGGACAAGGCGTTAATGGCGTAACCGGCGATTATTCGCGAGGCGCTGCAGGATACTGGGTCGAAAATGGCGTGATCCAATACCCAGTTCATGAGTTCACTCTGGCGTCTAACCTAAAGGACATGTTGGCAAATATTCAAGGCATTGCTCGAGATACAGAAATCCGAGGCTCAGTACACACAGGTTCGATTTTGTTGAGCGAGATACAGGTGGGAGGCGAGTAGTCTTTAATAAATTGATTATTAGAGCAAATACACATCAAAGCGATGTTTTTTGCCCTTAATCGCCATACTCGGAGCCTGATTGTTGAGCGGTGGTGCATAGTTGGGGCGTTTTACGACCACGCGTTTATGCGCTAACGCTAAGGCTGGTGTCAACAAATCATCCGCATCAGTATCATGACCAAGCAGGTGTTGCAAAAACTGCATGTTTTTCTTCACGGCGGCGGATTTTTTCTTATGTGGGAACATGGGATCTAAATACACCACATCCACATGCGCTGTTTCTTGGGTAAGCTTTTGCAACGATTCATGGGCACTGCCTGATTTGAGTGAAAGAGCGTCCGCCAACCAAACCAAGTCATCGCGCCATGCCAACCGAGCGAGCCCATCGGCTAACAACGCGCACACCACATTAGCACGCTCTAACATAGTGACTCGGCATCCAACACTGGCTAAGATAAAGCTATCCGTTCCAAGGCCTGCGGTAGCATCTACTACATGCCAATCAGATTGTCCTTTGATACCGACCGCTTTGGCAATTGCTTCATTTTTGCCACCGCCTTTGTCTTTGCGATACGCAAGTGCCTCACTGGCAAAATCGACCATCAATGGCAGTACTTTTGGCTGGTTGATATCCACTAACCCTAACCCATTTTCACTTAACGATAAGAATAAGCCTTGGGCCGGATTGCCTGCCGATTTCGGCCATGCTTGTAACTGCCAAGTGTCAGCAAAGTCTTGTAACCGTGCCAAATATTCTGGTTTTGCTTCTTGAACTATGGTATCCGCTAGACGAATCGGAAAGGGCACACCGCCTATAATACGCAAGTCACTATATTGTTGAATATGCGTTTGCTTAAGCATTGGAATAGTACCCTTTATATCCTAGCCAGCGCTGTACGATGGCATTGGCGTGCTTGGGATAATGCTCGAACAAGTGTTCAGCCAATTGATGGACTTGGCCGAGCATGTGACCATCTCGAACCAAATCGGCAATCTTGAGATCCGCGATACCCGTTTGTTTAGTCCCTAAGATCTCGCCCGGGCCTCGAATTTCTAGGTCTTTTTGAGCAATATAAAATCCATCATTGGACTCTCGTAACACCCGTAAGCGTTGCTCGGCAGTTTTTGACAAATTCCCTTCATATAACAATACACAATGACTTTCTACGCTCCCTCTGCCCACTCTTCCTCGGAGTTGATGCAGTTGTGCTAGGCCTAGGCGCTCTGGGTTTTCTATGATCATAAGCGAAGCATTCGGTACATCTACGCCAACTTCAATGACGGTGGTCGCGACCAACAAATCAATTTCAGCTTCTTTAAATGCCTGCATTCGTGCTTGCTTGTCTTTGGCGTGAAGTCGGCCGTGCACTAGGCCGATACGCAGCTCAGGCAACAGTGTTTGCAATGCCGCGTGGGTGTCTTCTGCCGCTTGGCTTTGTAAGACATCCGACTCTTCAATCAATGTGCAAACCCAATACACTTGACGGCGCTCAGTAGTCACGACCTGTCGTACCCGTTCGATGATTTGATCGCGTCTGGCGTTGGGGATGACGACTGTTTTGACCGGTGTGCGACCAGGTGGTAATTCATCTATAATTGAAGTGTCCAAATCAGCATAAGCAGTCATGGCAAGAGTTCGTGGAATCGGCGTCGCCGTCATCACTAATTGATGCGGGAAACGCCCTTGTTGCTCGCCTTTTTCGCGTAAAGCTAAGCGTTGATGCACACCAAATCGGTGTTGTTCGTCAATAATAACCAAAGCAAGATTGGCGTATTCCACCTTTTCTTGGAACACAGCATGAGTACCGACCAGCATATTAATGGTTCCGTTTTGCAGTTCGGTAAGCACTTGCTCACGCACTTTGCCTTTGAGTTTACCAGCTAGCCAGCCTACATTTAAACCAAGCGGAGCAAACCAGTTGGCAAAATTTTGCGCATGTTGCTCTGCTAGCAATTCAGTTGGTGCCATCAGGGCAACTTGATACCCTTGAGCGATAACTGGCAACGCTGCCAGAGCGGCCACTAAGGTTTTGCCCGAACCCACATCGCCTTGCACTAAGCGCAACATAGGTACGCCTTGAGCTAAGTCTGATTTGATTTCAGCAACCACACGCGCTTGGGCATTGGTCGGGGAAAAAGGCAGTTGCTCTAAAAAAGCCCAAGACAAGGGATCTCGTTCCTCAATGACAAACCCTGGGTCTTGTGCATGATCACGACGGACCTGCAAAATACTCAGATGATGCGCGATCAGCTCTTCTAAAATTAATCGATGCTGTGCAGGGTGCTTACCTTCCGTTAGCAGCTCCATCGTGACGTCCGGTGGAGGGCGATGCACGAGGTACAATGCTTCGCGCAAAGAAACCTGCTGGTCATATAGACCCGCTGGGAATAACTCTGCTAACGCACCTTGGTCCAGAGCTTGTAAAGCGCTTTCGGTGAGATTTCGCAGTGTGACTTGTTTGATACCCTCGGTCGCAGGATAGACGGGGGTAAGACTATCGGCCACTGCAATAGGTGTATCATCGTGGACAATTTTGTACTCGGGATGAACCACTTCTAGTCCGTTTAAGCCACGGCGCATTTCACCAAAAATTCTCAGACGAGTACCTGGTATAAGTTGTTTTTTTTGTGCCGCCGAAAAAAAGAAAAAGCGACAGCACAAACCGCCCGTCTCATCAGAGACTTTGACCACCAAAGACCGGCGTCTGCCAAATTTGATATCAGCACTGATGACTTGCGCCACAACGGTTGCATGCAAACCATGATGGACATCGGCAATATTGTAAACACGCGTGCGGTCTTCGTAGCGAATGGGTAGGTGAAACAACACATCTTGCACCGTGCGCAAACCAAAATCGTGGAGTTTGTCTGCCATTTTAGGGCCGACTCCTTTGAGCTTGGTCACTGGCATACTGCCTAATGTCGTCTGCGTCACTCGTAATCCCTTTGTTATTATCGTTATGTGAACGTCACTTGTTATTTAGAATATTGTAGCGTATCCCACCATATTTGTGAGGCATCAATTTGTCCTTCCTCATTAATATGAGGCAAAGGTAAATCGTGTTTTAACCACTGTTTGTAAATCGTTGGATGACCACCTTTAAACAGAGCTTTTTGACATTCCTCCTCACTCAATTGTTGAGTGTGATACATACCGGCATTTTGCCGTTGACGCTGAGCTTCGTACAACACTAAGGCCGCCGCTACAGAAACATTCAAAGATTGCGTCATGCCCACCATAGGGATCACTATATCTTGGTCCGCAAGCGCTAAGGCTTCTGGCGTGACACCGTTTTTTTCTTGTCCCATAATAATGGCCGTAGGGCGTGTATAATCGATTTCGCGATAATCTAAAGCTGAATCAGACAAGTTCGTTACCAGGATTTGCATTTTTTGTGCTTTGAGGTGAGATACTGCGTCATCAATTGTGTCGTGAGCTTGTACCGACAACCAATCCGTTGCGCCCATGGAAGTACCACGACGCATCCCAGGTGTTTTTTCCCAAATCGCATGCGCCTGATGGATCCCAACTGCGTCACAGGTACGCAGAATCGCAGAGACATTGTGAGGTTTGTGTACTTCTTCCATGAGCACCGTCAAGTCCGTTTGACGCATCGTCAACATCTGGCGGATGCGCTGATAACGTTCTGGTGACATAAGCCTACTCAGTGATCAACATACCATCAATTTCGATTTGTGCGCCTTTGGGTAATGCTGCAACTTGCACTGCCGCACGAGCGGGGTAAGGTTCACTAAAATACTCAGCCATAATGCTATTAACGGTAGCAAAATGTCCTAAATCAATAACAAATATATTCACCTTGGCCATATCATTGAGTGTGCCACCGGCTGCTTCACACACTGCTGAAAGATTTTTGAACACTTGATGGGCTTGCTCAGCAAAATCATCCGATACCATTTCCATGGTTTCTGGTACTAGTGGAATCTGACCAGATAAATATGTGGTGTTACCAACCTTAACCGCTTGGTTATAAGTACCTATAGCTGCTGGCGCACGGTCAGTGTGAATGATTTGTCGAGACATAGTTATTTCCTAATTTATGGTTTTGCTCTGCGAATGTCGCGAGACTTTTTGAACTTCTTCGATATTGCGAATTTTACGCATAATATCAGCAAAATGAATACGATTATGGGTGGTTAACACCAAATCTACATTATAAATATTGGACTCTTTTTCGTCTGAATTCATCGAGATGATATTAGAATCCGATGCTGCAATGGTGTTGGTTAATTTGGCCAGTATGCCTTGATGATTGATCAGTTCAATACGCAATGAAACCTTAAAATCGCCATTGACTTCGCCATCCCACTCCATCGGTAAGACCCGTTGCGGTTCATCTCGGGCGAGCTTACGAATATTGGTACAGCCTACCTGATGGATCATCATACCTTTACCTGGATTGAGAACTGCGACGATTTCATCATTTGGGATTGGGTAACAACAGCGAGAATAATGTAACAATAAGCCTTCAGTCCCTTTAATCGCCACATTACCGCGCTTTTCTGACTCAGTTAACCCTTCAGTTTCCCCAACCAAACGTCGAGCTATGACACCCGCCAATTCGTTGCCTAAACCAATTTCTCTGAGTAGCTCATCAAAGGTGTTATGCCCCATATCTAACGCGATTTGTTGCAGATCCAGCGCTGGAATATCGTCATATTTGACCGAGCCTAAAGCGTGGCGCAACAAGCGAAGGCCCATGTTCGCTGCGTCTTCGGTTTGCTGGCGTTTCAAGTAGTGACGAATCGCACTGCGTGCCTTTGCCGATACGACATAATTTAGCCAGTTGGCATTCGGTTTTGCGCGTGGAGAAGTAATAATTTCGATGGTTTGCCCGTTTTCTAATGGCTGTGACAATGACGAGTTGCGCTTATCGACTCTGACCCCCACACAGCGATTCCCAACATCTGAATGCACGGCATAAGCAAAATCCACTGCACATGCCCCCATCGGCAATTCAATGATCGAACCTTTGGGGGTAAACACATAAATTTCGTCTGGAAACAAATCAGATTTGACGTTCTCGATGAACTCAAACGACGAGCTGGCACTTTGTTGCAACTCGAGAATGGATTGCATCCATTTGCGGGCTTTTAAATGCGCACTGGAATCCGTATCTTCGTTATCCTTGTACAGCCAATGCGCGGCAACGCCTTTATCTGCCATTTGATCCATTTCATTGGTGCGAATCTGGATCTCAACCGGAATACCATGAGGCCCTTTCAACGAAGTATGTAGCGATTGATAACCATTGGTACGCGGAATGGCAATATAATCTTTGAACCGGTTTTCAATCGGTTTATACAAGCCGTGCATCACCCCTAATGCCCGATAACAATCATCGATGGTGTCAAAAATCAAACGAAATGCATAGATGTCCATGACTTCATTAAATTGCAGTTCTTTATTTTTCATCTTGCGATAAATCGAATACAGATGCTTTTCTCGTCCCTTGACCAAAGCAGGCAGGCCCACTGAATCAAGTCGAGTGCAAATTTCGGTAAACACATTATCGATGATTTCTTTGCGATTGCCTCGCGCTTGTTTTACCGCGCTTGATAATGCGCGCGCCCGCATTGGGTGCTTTGCTGCAAATCCCAGATTCTCAAGCTCATTCTTCATGTCATGGATACCCAAGCGATGAGCAAGTGGTGCGTAAATCTCTAACGTTTCGTTGGCAATTCGTCTGCGCTTATCCGGACGCAACGCGCCAAGCGTTCTCATGTTATGAGTGCGATCGGCTAGTTTAATTAGGATGACGCGGATGTCTTCGACCATAGCAAGCATCATTTTTCGAAAATTTTCGACTTGAGCTTCTTCTTTGTTTGAGAATTTTATTTTGTCGAGTTTACTGACGCCTTCAACCAAATCAGCTACCGTATCCCCGAATTGCTCAGCCAAATCCTCATGGGTATAACTGGTGTCTTCAATCACATCGTGTAATAAAGCAGCCATCAGAGTTTCGTGGTCAAATTGCATTTCGGCCAAAATATTAGCCACTGCGACAGGGTGTGTAATATACGGATCGCCAGACGAACGCATCTGCCCTTCATGCGCGTCTTGAGCTAAGACAAATGCATTCCGTACCAACTGAATCTTATCAGTAGGTAAATAGGTTTCAATCGTCTTTTGTAAGGGTTCGAATAAATACACTAATGCATCACACGTTTAATTGATTATAACGTTTATAGAATACGTCTTATTAAGGTGTGATGCTAGTGTTAGAAAAGGAAAAAAGGTTATTCAGCAAGGATATTAGCAACCGATGCAAATTCTGCAGACTCCGCTCGAACTTGCTCTGCAACTTCCGCTTCTTCTAGTGACTCTTGAGTCACTAAACCTTTTTCGATTTCGCGCAATGCAACAACCGTTGGCTTGTCGTTGACGTTATCAACAAGAGGATCTTTACCTTCGATGGCAAGTTGACGTGCACGTTTAGCTGCTAATAAAATCAAATCAAAGCGGTTGCCTACCTGATCAACTGCGTCTTCAACAGTGACTCGAGCCATGGTCTTCTCCGTGTAAAATAGTAAAATTTCTTAAAAGGGGCGTGATTTTATCCTATAAACATCGATATTGCTATATTTTGGACGATAAATTATTTGTTTAGTAATGCATTAATTAGCGTGCGATGAGCGCTATTAACGTACGTCTGAGTCTGACGTTGGGTTTGAACAATACTCCAAAACGCCCTCAACGTTTGTTCAAAATCATCGTTTATCAGCACGTAATCGAATTCATCAACATGCGACATTTCACTAACTGCTTGCGCCATTCGACCGGCAATCACTTCTGCACTGTCCTGCCCTCGCCCAGTCAAGCGTCGTTCAAGCTCAGCAACACTGGGAGGTAAAATAAACACAGTCTGCGCACCTGGAAATTGGGCTTTGACTTGTCTTGCCCCTTGCCAATCAATATCCAAAAACACATCAATTCCGCGCTCCAAGGTATCCGCAATCGCTTGTTTTGATGTGCCATAGTATTTGCCAAAGACTTCCGCCCATTCAAAAAAACCACCTTGTTCTATCAAGGCTTTAAATTCATTCACGTCCACATAATGATAATGCACCCCATCTTCTTCACCGGGTCGTGGCGCTCGAGTGGTATGAGATACTGAAACTTGCAGAGGGTGGTTGTCGGTGCTGTATTGCTCTAATAGCGCCTTAATCAGACTCGACTTACCGGCACCAGAAGGCGCTGATACGACAAAGAGATTTCCTTTAGCAGATGAACTTGGTGTAATAGACATAGGTAAAAAAGACTGAACTAACATTGGATTGCACACTGCGCTCAATGGTAACATAATCAACCAATAAAACACTATGCACTGGCCACGTACAGGAGAGCTCATGGCAGAATTAACCGAATTGGCATATCACAACCTGATTGATGAAGCGTTTATTGCTATTGAAGAAAAAATCGACGCCCTTGAAGAGCCTGATATTGAGGCCGAGAGCGCCGATGGCATCATCACTTTAGTGTTCGAAAACGGCACCAAAATCATTTTGAACAAACAAGAGCCTCTGCTCCAACTATGGGTTGCGACCCGTTACAACGGGCACCATTTTAATTACGAAAATGGGCAATGGATCGATGAGCGAGGCGCAGGTGAATTTTGGGCGTTTTTAGACGCTGCTATTAGCAAACAGGCCGGTGTCGAAGTGCGCCTAGGGTTAGGCAATGCTTGATTTGTTACCCTCAGTCGTTGTAGAAGCGCCAAGCGAACACAAAGCCACGGTCATTTGGTTGCATGGTTTAGGAGACTCAGGTAACGGTTTTGCGCCGATTGTTCCCGCATTTCAACTTCCCGATGAACTGGGCATCAAGTTCATTTTTCCGCACGCTCCGGTGCGTCCAGTAACAATCAACAATGGCATGCAAATGCGTGCATGGTATGACATCAAAAGTATGGATTTTGGTTCACGTGCTGACATTGATGGCGTACGCGAGTCTGCAGAATCAGTCAAAGCGTTACTCGATGCTGAGATTGCAGCGGGCATTCCAGCCCACAAAATCATTCTTGCTGGGTTTTCTCAAGGTGGCGTGATCACTTATCACCTTGGTGCGCGTTATGAACATTCTCTTGGCGGTTTGATTTGTTTATCTACATATATGGCAGAGCCAATGTTATTGCCTTCAGAAAAAACCGACGCCGGTGTCAATACGCCTATTTTTGCTGCGCACGGTACGCATGATGATGTGGTGCCTATGAGTATGGGTGAAGCGGCTTACCAATCGGCTTTGCAAAATGGTTTTGCAGCCAGCTGGCAAACCTACCCGATGCAACACAATGTGCACCCAGATCAAATCAAAGATATCAGCGCGTGGTTACAAGCTCGCTTAGCCGATTAAATCGGCTTTTGGATACCGCAACACAACGGATGAAATATGAGTAGTAAGACCCTAACCATCGCCACACGCAAAAGCCCCCTTGCGATGTGGCAAGCCGAATATGTGCAAGCAGGTTTGTCACGTGCGTTTCCAGATTTGGCAGTGGAGTTACTCCCAATGTCCACCAAAGGCGACCGTATATTAGATACACCTCTTGCCAAAGTGGGTGGCAAAGGCCTATTTATCAAAGAGCTTGAAGTGGCCATGATGGAAGGACGTGCCGATATTGCGGTGCATTCACTGAAAGACGTACCGATGGAATTCCCCAAAGGGTTTGGGTTACACGCAATATGTCCTCGCGAAAATCCTTATGATGCGTTTGTCTCAAATAACTACGATAGTTTTGCCGAATTACCTCAAGGGGCGATTGTCGGTACCAGTTCACTGCGTCGCCAAGCGCAACTTCGAGCCAGACGTCCAGATTTGGTCATTAAAGATCTGCGTGGCAACGTCAACTCACGCTTGGCAAAACTCGACGCTGGTGATTACGATGCGATTATATTGGCCTGTGCAGGGTTAATTCGCTTAAATATGGGTTTTCGCATCAAAGAACAAATTGCTCCTGAGATCTCTTTACCCGCAGTAGGTCAAGGAGCGGTTGGCATAGAATGTCGCAACGACCAGCCGGATGTAATTGTTTTACTGCAAGCCCTAGCCTGCCCTGAAACGACCATTAGAGTGAGCGCAGAACGCGCTATGAATGCCAAACTAGAAGGGGGTTGTCAAATTCCAATTGGGTCGTTTGCTGAGCTGAATAATGACGAATTGCGCTTGCGAGGATTAGTGGCTTCTGTCGATGGCAAATTGGTATGTCAAAGTGAGCAAACGGTGAGTCTGATTGGTGACTTTGATGCCCGACGCGAGCAAGCAGCTGCGCTTGGCGTATCCATTGCAGAAGACCTACTTGCACAAGGTGCTGGTGACATCCTTGCCAATGTGAGCATTGATTAACATGAGTGTGCTGTTGTTGCGACCTGAACATAAGATTGCAGCATCTCAGTACGCTTTTGCTCAAGCCGGAATTGAATGTGTTGGAGTGGCTCTACAGCGTTGCTTACCTTGCGATGATCTAGTCGCTAAGATCAAACAGATTGAATGGCAGGGGGTTAAGCATGTGGTTTTTACCTCAAGTGTCGCGGCTAAATGGACGCTGCCACTGCTTCCGGAACTGCATAGCTCATGCCTGATCTATGCGATAGGAAATGGTACTTTTCAGACCTTAGCCCAATGGACAAGTAAAGATCCTTTTTGGTGTAATGGTCATAGAATTTTCCGTGCGCCCAAAGGGGCTGAGCACTCAGAAGGATTGCTAGAGCTTCACCATTTACAACGTGTTTTGCAAGAAAAAATAGTCATTGTCAAAGGTAAAGGCGGTCGAACGGCTTTAGCAGACACATTAACCGAACGTGGTGCGGATGTGGTCACTCTATGCAGCTATGAGCGCTTAAATTTATCTGAGCCAGTGGCTACACATGCTTGGCAACCAGTCGATATTAAGACTATTATTGTCACTAGCGGCGAACAAGTAGAGTTAGCTTTTGCACACTTTGCAAGTCAGTGGCTTAAACGTTGCACTTGGTTGGCACCTAGTCAGCGCATTGTTAAGATATTACATGAACGCGGTATCGCATCTGTGTTCAATACCAATGGTGCATCGGACACCGATTTAATTAGTACCCTACAAAATATATAAATGGAGTAGCTCATGGCAGCAGACGATAAGGATGTAAAAAACGACGTGATTGAAGGAGAAGTCGTTGATAGCTCATCCGCGCAACGTGATAAGATAGATAGCGATCCCTCGCAAGAACCTGCTTCATCTCAACCAGCTACACACCCCAATGAAATCGAAGTAGAAGTGATCAAACAACACGGTCATAAAAGTTTGTGGCTCATCACGATAGTCAACTTTTTAATTATCATTGCTTTGCTTGCAGGCGGTTACTGGTACTGGCTCAACTACATAAAAGTCGAGCGCGCCAATCCTCAAATCGAGTTGTTGGAACAACGTTACTCTCGACTTGAAACAGGCTTAAATAGCGTATCTCAAGAGGTTGCTACGGTCAAAAAGGCCCTTAATAACCAAAGTGAAACCTTAACGAGTTTACAAACCGATGATAGCCAAACAGCTGAAGCACTCAATCAATTGACCCAGCGTGTCGAACTCAATGAACTGACCAATGAAGGGTTGTCCAAGCGCATTGCCGATGTCGCTGGTCGCCGTCCATCTGATTGGTTGTTAGCTGAGGCAGATTATCTGGTCAAACTCGCAGGTAAAAAACTCTATCTTGAGCAAGATGTGCAATCTGCCGTAATGTTGTTGAAATCTGCAGATGTGCGCATTGCCGATTTAGCGGATACTTCACTTTTGCCGATCCGAGCCCTTCTGGCAAAAGATATTCAAACCTTGCAACAAGTTAACCAGGTACCTTCAACGTCTATTGCGCTGAGCATTTCTGCTTTGATTGCCCAAGTGGATGCGTTGCCATTAGATACCTTGAAACTCCCTGATCCGGTTGCTCCTGAGGAGCAAACTATCGTCAGTGCTGATGTGGCGAATTGGAAAGCCAATCTCAAGGCGAGTTGGGATGCCATTGTCAAAGACTTTATCTCAGTTGAAGAACGCACTACCGATGTCACTCCATTTATGTCTGGTAAACAACAATGGCTTGCTCGTGAACAGCTCAAATATGCACTGCTCAATGCACAACAGGCGATTTTGCAAGAAGAACCAGCATTGTATATCCAAGGCTTACAAACCGCATTGGATACTGTGGTCGCTCATTACCAATTGGATAATTCAGGCGTAGAAGCCTACATTCAGTCAATTCAGGATTTGATTGCCGTAGATACCAGTAAAGACATCCCGGCACAGCTTGATTCTCAAGTCCCATTGGCTGAGGTCATTGATACCCGTATTAAGACCCTCTTTGCAGGAGGGAATTAAGCATGATCCGAGTAATTTTGTTATTTGTTATTTTGGTCGTCGGATTGATTGTTGGACCGAATTTAGTCGGCGAAAAAGGCTATGTCCTGATTGCCCTCAAAAACACCACTATAGAAATGAGCGTGATCAGCCTGGGCGTGATGGTGTTCTTTGCGGTCATAGGCTTCTTGTTCATGGAATGGTTCATCAAGCGCATTGTAGGAATGTTAACTGGATCAAGAGACTGGTTAGGCAGTTGGGGCTCGCGTCGTCGCCAATCGTTTTTCAATAAAGGCATGCAAGCCCTTGCGGAAGGGGATTTTGTGCCAGCACGTAAAGCTCTTCTCAAAATCCGCAATGCCGAATTCAATGGCCTTAATTTACTCGCTCTAGCCGATGTCGAAGCCAAACTCGGCAATACCCAAGCCGCGCTAGGGTATTGGGACGAAGCCGCGCTCAACAAAGGCAGTGCACTGGCCGCACAATTGACCAAAGCGCGCTTCCTGATCAGCCAAAATGACAGCAAGGCGGCATTGGATATCATCGAAAACTTAACCATTGCCGAAAAAACCAAAGCCAACGTTATCGAAGTCTGGGCTGAGGCCTTAGCCGCGGCGGACGAGTGGCACGAACTGCGTGAACGCTTAACCGGTTGGAAAAAAGCCCTGGGCGGTCGTTACCAACACTGGCAAGATTTGGCAGCAGAAGGTGATTTTGCTTTGATTGCGTGCAATGAAGGTGGCAATGAGTTAATTCAAGAGTGGCAAAAATTGCCGCGCGCGCAACGCAAATCTCCTGCCCAGCAAAAAGCTTATATTGAACAGTTAATCGCTCAAGATATGCACAGTGAAGCCGAAAAAGCGCTCGTTGAAGCACAAAAATCAGGCCCGCACACACAGCTGTTGCCACTGTTTAAGAAGCTGCATTTAGCCGATCCCAAAGCCTCAACCAAATTATTGCAAAAGTGGCTGAAGCGCGACAGCGATAACGTGTTATTGCATTCCACACTCGCACATCTTGCGTACCATGCTGGAAATGATGAATTAGCGCAAAGCGAGGCAGAGACAGCCATCGCCATTGAAGAGCGCCAAGAGGATGTGATTTTGCTTGCCGAAATCAAAGCCCGTCAAGCGCATCCAGATGAAGCGCTCGCGTTATACCAGCAAGGCTTCAAAGCCAGCTAAGTTTTTTGAAAATGAATGAACATTGTGCCTACCCGATGCCGATGTTCAGTATCCTGACAACATGGATTTTTAATGAATATTGCCCAAGCTATGCAGACGCGTTATGCAACCAAAGCGTTTGACCCAAACCGAACCATCTCAGAACAAGACATGTCATCATTACTGGATGTGATGCGCTTTGCTCCTTCGAGTGTCAACGTTCAGCCTTGGCATTTTATTGTGGCTTCCACGGATGTCGGTAAAGCCCGAGTGAATCAAGGTGCGCAAGGACCTTATGCATACAACGCACCTAAAGTCCAAAACGCTTCGCATGTCGTGGTCGTTTGCTCAAAGATCCACATGGACGACGACTATCTTCTCTCTTTATTAGAGCGCGAGGAGCAAGATGGACGCTTTGCCAAAGACCCAAGCTTCAAGCAAACCTATCACGGGATCCGTTCAACGTTTGTGAATTTGCATCGCTATCAACTCAAAGACACTCAGCATTGGATGGAAAAACAAACCTATCTTAACATCGGTGCCGTTTTGACCGCAGCAGCGGCGATGGGAATCGACGCCCTACCAATGGAAGGGTTCGATTTACCTGCCCTTGATAAAGAATTTGATTTGCCGGCACAAAACTTATCTGCGATTTGTGTAATTGCGTTGGGCTATCGCGCAGAATCAGATTTTAATGCGGATTTACCCAAATCACGCTGGCCATTATCGGATATTATCACTGAGTTGTAATCTTTCCGACGCTAAAAAAGGCACGCATTCTCTTCCTCTCGATTTTATTTTTTAAACGTAAAGTCATTGTTTTGAGGGAGTCCAAAATGAAAGCCGCTGAAGCGCATAATTTAGCCAAGCAAGCGGGCTTTAAAGCCGCCAAAGAAAAAGACTAACTTCCACTAGAATCGCCCAATAATCCTTTCAGGTTTGCGATGCCCACTGTGCCCACCGCTTTGCGCTGCTCAGCGGTTTTGGTGGGTTTTTTGAACTCCCACTCGACATCGTCTTGGGGCAACTCGTACAAAAATCGAGATGGTTCAGGCTGGATGATTTCTCCAAATTGACGGCGTTCTCGAGAGATACTAAAGGTCAACTCCCGTTGCGCTCGTGTGATCCCCACATAAGCCAAACGCCGCTCCTCTTCGACATTGTCATCATCAATACTCGATTGATGTGGCAACAAGCCTTCTTCCATGCCGACTAAGAACACATAAGGAAATTCCAAGCCTTTGGACGCATGCAAGGTCATCAATTGCACCTGATTACCAGCGCCTTCATCTTCCCCGCGCTCCATCATATCGCGCAAAATTAAACGGTTCACGACCTCCAAGAGCGTCATCGGGGCGTCGGTTTCAGATCCTTTTAGCATGTCTGTGACCCAGCCGTACAAGGTGGAGATGTTCGCCATACCCATCTCTGCCGCTTTGGGCGATGCGGCATGCTCAAACAACCAGGCTTCGTAATCAATTTGTTTGATCAAGTCTCGGATCACTGCCACTGTATCGCCACGTTGAGCATTGTCCGAGGCTTCGACCAACATCCTTGCAAACTGACTCGTCGCTTGCCATGCTTGAGGGGTCAAGACTGACTGCAAATCACTGTCACAAATGGCTGCAAACAAACCAATTTGTTTCTCATTGGCAAACTGGCCAATCTTCTCCAAAGACGTTCTGCCAATACCGCGATTAGGCGTATTTATGATCCGCAATAATGCGTTGTCGTCACCGGCATTCACCAGTACCCGAAAATACGCCATGATGTCTTTGACTTCAGTGCGGTCAAAAAACGAAGTACCACCAGAGATCTTATAAGGGATCTTGTTGTTCATGAGGATTTTTTCAAACACGCGCGCCTGATGGTTACCACGATACAATATCGCATAATCGCCAAACGAGGTCGCATTCATAAACTTGTGTGCCAGTAGCTCGGCCACCACGCGCTCGCCCTCGTGTTCTTCGTTTCTTGCGATGATAATTTTAAGCGGCTCACCATACTGCAAATTGGCTCTCAAGGTTTTATCAAAAATATGCGGGTTGTTTTGGATCAAGATGTTTGCGCAATGCAAAATACGGCCGGACGAGCGATAATTTTCTTCTAATTTGATGACTTTGAGACGTGGAAAATCGTGATTCAACAACTGAAGGTTTTTCGGTTGCGCGCCGCGCCATGAATAAATGGACTGATCATCATCGCCCACGACGGTAAACCGCGAGCGCTCTCCGACCAAAAGCTTGACCAAAATATACTGTGAGGTATTGGTATCTTGATACTCATCCACCAATAGGTATCGAATGCTGGATTGGATTTTCTGACGCGCGGTTTCATTGTGTTTGAGCAACAAGGTGGGCAGCAAAATCAAATCATCGAAATCCAGCGCATTATAAGCCTTTAGATGCGATTGATAGCGCTCATAAAAATGCGCGAACTGTTTTTCTCCGTCATTGGCTGCGCGTTTGGCAAGTTGCTCAGGTAAAATCAAGTCGTTCTTCCAATTGGAAATGCAATTTTGTAATAGCCTGATTTGGTCTTTGTCACCTTCAAATACTTCCTCGGTGAGATCCTTGAGCAGAGCAAAACTGTCTTTGTCATCAAATAACGAAAAACCTGCTTTAAGCCCCAATAAATGGGTGTATTTGCGAATAATGTTCAAACCGAGGGTGTGAAAGGTAGACACTTTTAGGCCACGCGCTTCGCGCTTATCAAGGCTTTGCGCCACTCGCTCTTTCATCTCTTTCGCCGCTTTATTGGTAAACGTCACGGCGACAATATGCCGAGCGGGCACGTCGCATTCGCGCACAAGATGAGCGATTTTGTTGGTGATTACACGAGTTTTGCCACTGCCTGCGCCCGCTAACACTAAGCAAGGGCCAGAAATGTAGGTGACCGCGTCGTGTTGCGCAGGATTTAATTTCATAAAGAGTATTTTACCTGAATTTGCATGGTTTGCATTGAAACTTTACACGGCTCAGTTACAATAAAAACTGTCTAAAAGGAGAAATCAGCATGTTAGATCCACAAAAATTAGAGCAATTTGCCAAGCAGATCACCGACGCCATGCCAGAAGGCATCAAATCTATGGCCAATGAAACGGAAACCAAGGTCAAACAGGTGATCCAAGCCCAACTTGCTAAGATGGATATAGTGACACGAGAAGAGTTTGACGTACAAAGCCAGGTATTATTGCGCACCCGCGAAAAACTCAAAGCACTGGAAACGCGCCTAGATGCGTTAGAGAATAACTCAAACGCGGAGTAACTCGGCCCACAGTCCCAACAAACAGATCAAGCCAATCCAGTGATTGGCTTTGAACATAGCGAAACACCGAGTGAGATCACGCTCCCTTACTTGCCACATGATGTAACCAATCACTGCTGCCATCACAGTCAAGCCAGCGAAATACCACGTACCGAAAATCAGCTCATACCCAAGCACGGCCAACATCCCAAGCATCACGGCATACAGTAAACCTATGATCGTCAAGTCGTGACGACCAAAGAGTATCGCCGTGGATTTGACCCCAATCTTCAGGTCATCTTCACGATCCACCATCGCATACAAGGTGTCATACGCAACGGTCCATGCCAAATTCGCAATATATAAATACCATACCCAAGATGGAATATTTTGATTGATTGCCATAAACGCCATCGGAATCGACCAACTGAATGCGGCGCCTAAAACCACCTGAGGTAGATGCGTGTAGCGCTTCATAAAGGGATAACTGCTGGCCAGTACCAAGGCCACCAACGACAGATAAAATGTGGCTAGATTCAACTGCAATACTAATACAAGGGCCACCAACAAAAGTCCAACAAACATAGCGATGGCTTCTTTGGTGCTTAACAGACCTGAAACTAAAGGTCTCGCATTGGTTCGCTTCACATGACCATCCACTTTGCGATCAGCGATGTCATTGATGACGCATCCCGCTGCGCGCATCACCAGTACACCTGCAACAAAAATCAATAATACATCCAGTTGCGGTTGCCCTAATGAAGCTAAAACCACTGCCCATAAAGTGGGCCATAACAACAAATAAATGCCTATTGGTTTGTCCATTCGCGTGATAAACCAAAACCCTTTCACCAGACGCATCATAACGACGATCCGTACGCAGGTGATGAAGGTAAAAACACCTCCGCGACGAGCAGTTGTGAGTCAGCATAGGCAAACACCGAGCGACGACCAAATAAATCCGCTGTCGCATCCCATGCTTGGGCAAAAGCCGAATCCTGAGTAATTTGCGTCAATGTAAAAGGCTGACGCACAAAGCGCGTATCGTTAAACAAAATTTTGCCCAATGGTTGATTGGCTAGTCCTACAAACTCTCCTTGGCAAAGCGATTGAGGGATCACAGAACGCGCAAAAACCAAGGGAATGCCAGCGTCGTGCAACACGACCTCGCGCACAACATATTGGTCATCTTGCAAAACGGCTCTTTCGCTCGCGTGCAATGGCAAGTTGGATTGCTGCACAAGATGCACAGCAAAGCCATCCGTCACTGACATTAAACGTTCGGTTAATGACTCGGTAGCCAACAACCATTCCTGTGCATCAGAGCTAAGCGCCAAATCGTCGTGCCAGGTTTGATCGGCCAAGTATTCAGATAGCGATGTGAGGTGAGTTGGCAATGTCACGCAACAGGCTCCTAGGTGATGACTCATGTCAAAAATTCGGTGCAGATTTTACCTTACTTACCGATACAGTGGTAAATAATTTTTCACAAATCAACTGGTCGTTATGAAACAGCTCATACTTACCTTTTTTATTCGCCGCGGGAATGTTATCACCGGTTTCGAAAACCCATTGAGAGATGTATTATTTACCAAATATCTTTATCAGCAGTAATTAATGCTTGCCCAACTGGGCAAAAACCACCGCCCAGATCATCCCCATTAGCAATCCGAGTGTATGCGCTGTATTGGCCATATTAACCGGTAAAATATCGACATAACCCAAGGCCAACCAAGCCAACATGAAGCCAATGACCCCTTTGTTGAGCACAAAGCCCCACTGTGGTCTGAGCCAGCCCAATATCCAGTAAAACCCTAGCAAACCGTAAACCACACCGGAAAGACCACCAAAATTAGGTCCCGACACCATGAATTGTCCGACATTAGAAATCACGCCAATCGACATCAGTAAAAGCAATAAGGTAGAGCGTCCCATGCGCAGTTCAATCTGCTGTCCTAAGATCCACCACCACAACAAATTAAAGGCGATGTGCATAAACGAAAAATGTATAAACGCCGGTGTGAGTAACCGCCACCACTGGTGGGTGACCGCTAACTCATTTAACGGAGCGATAAACAAATGTGAATAGATCCACATGCCCGTATCGCGCAACGGCATCAACATAAAAATAACCGAACTCAGCACCAATACACTTGTCACCAGTGGGGTTTTGAGTGCTTCATCAAACCATCCCGACGGTACAGTCACAGAGCCTGAACGAATCGAGCGCACTTTTCCTGAGTCCCAGCTTGCGGCTTGGTAGCGGGGATCGTGAGGCGCATCAAGATAGTGATTGAGGATAGCTTGTGCTTTGGCCAGGTCTGCCTCGTGCTGAAGCATGACGCAAAATTGCTGAGCCTCTTGTCTCAGCTCACAAGGCAGTTGTTGCGCACACAAGTAATCAACCAATACTTGGCCGTGAGACGCTTGACGAAAACACACTAAGCGCACTGAGTCATCCATTATTTATTCCTTGTCTGATGCGACATCCTCTGGAAAGGTAGATTGCCACAAGGTAAACCCACCGTCCATGCTATATACCTCATCAAAGCCTTGCTCGGCGATATAAGCCGCAGCAGGTTGTGAACTGATCCCATGATAACAAGTGACTACCACTGGTGTCTCATAATCCACTTCAGCCAAAAAACGACTCAGAGAGCCATTATCCAAATGGCGAGAACCCGGAATATGAGCTTGAGCAAAGCTGTTTTCATCGCGAATATCGACAACAACGACTTCGTCATTGGCCAGTCGAGCTTTGGTTTGGGCAACGTCAATATGTTTGTAGGTGGTCATTAATGTAATCCTAACTTAAATGGTTAACTTTGCCAGTTTAATATGACTTTACCCGATTGTCCTGATTGCATGGTCTCAAACCCTGATAAATATTCTTCTACAGGCATTTGATGCGTGATGATTGGCGATAAATCTAAGCCACTTTGAATTAAGCTGGCCATCTTATACCAGGTTTCAAACATCTCACGGCCATAAATGCCTTTGATGGTCAGCCCTTTAAAAATCACCTGATTCCAATCAATCGCGACCGAATCTGGAGGTATGCCAAGCATAGCAATCTTACCGCCGTGATTCATGGTATCGAGCATACTGGTAAAGGCTTGCGGAACACCTGACATCTCTAATCCAATATCAAAGCCTTCGCTCATACCCAACTCATCCATCACATCACGCAAGTTAGTTTGTGCAACATTGACCGCTCGCGTGGCACCCATTTGTTCTGCTAAGGCCAATCGATATGGATTGATATCTGTGATCACCACATGTCGAGCCCCGACGTGTTTGGCAACCGCCGCCGCCATAATACCAATGGGACCGGCCCCTGTGATCAGAACATCTTCGCCAACCAAATCAAACGCCAATGTGGTATGCACCGCATTGCCAAACGGGTCAAAAATTGAAGCTAAATCATCACTGATATTGTCTGGGATCTTAAACGCATTAAATGCAGGGATCACTAAATACTCTGCAAACGCACCAGCGCGATTCACCCCAACCCCCTCAGTATTACGACACAAGTGACGACGACCAGCTCGACAGTTTCGGCAATGCCCACAGGTGATATGGCCTTCACCAGAGACGCGATCGCCCGCGGCGAAGCCTCTGACCTCCGAGCCCATGTCAACCACTTCACCCACGTATTCATGGCCAACCACCATGGGTACTGGAATGGTCTTTTGCGACCAAGTATCCCAGTTGTAAATATGCATATCTGTACCACAAATTGCGGTTTTACGAATTTTAATCAGTAGGTCATTGGGACCGACCTCAGGCTTAGGTACATCGGTTAACCAAATACCCGGTTCTGATTTTAATTTGGCCAGCGCTTTCATTGGATGACTCCAAGGTCACGACCGACTTCAATAAAGCAATCAATGGCATAATCAACTTGTTCAAGAGTATGCGCTGCAGACATTTGCGTACGGATCCGTGCCTGACCTTGCGGTACGACCGGGTAAGAAAACCCAACGACGTATACGCCTTTTTCGAGCATGTTATCGGCCATCGTCGCCGCAAGTTGGGCATCACCTAACATCACCGGAATGATCGCATGATCTTGACCACTCAAGGTAAATCCCGCTGCCAACATCCGCGCACGAAAATGTTTGGCATTGCGTGTTAATGACGCTCTAAGCTCAGCGCCATCTGCCATCATCGCAAAGGCTTTCTGTGCTGCAGCCACAATCGGTGGCGCCACTGAATTAGAAAATAGGTACGGACGAGAACGCTGACGTAGCCATTCAATCACTTTTTTTTTGCCACTGGTATAACCGCCGGAAGCACCACCGAGCGCCTTCCCCAAAGTGCCAGTCAAAATATCTACCCGCCCCATGACATCGCAATATTCATGTGAGCCACGGCCATCTTTGCCAACAAAACCCGTTGCGTGACAATCATCCACCATTACCATCGCATTGTATTGCTCAGCTAAATCACAGACCCCTTGCAGATTGGCGATAACCCCGTCCATCGAAAATACACCATCGGTAGCTATGAGCTTAAAGCGCGCCCCTGCAGCGTCAGCTGCTTTTAATTGCTCCTCTAAAGAAGACATATCATTGCTGGCATAGCGAAAACGCTGTGCTTTCGATAAGCGCACACCATCAATAATACTGGCATGATTGAGACTGTCTGAAATAATGGCATCTTCTGCGCTTAAAATGGTTTCAAACAAGCCGCCATTCGCATCAAAACAGGATGGATACAGAATCGTATCTTCCATACCTAAAAACTCACTGATTTGCTGTTCTAATTGTTTGTGAATGTCTTGGGTACCACAAATAAATCGGACTGATGCCATACCAAAGCCATGGCTGTCTAAGCCCTCTTTGGCGGCTGCGATAATATCGGGATGATTGGCAAGGCCTAAATAGTTATTCGCACAAAAATTCAGAACATCGCGCTCGCCAACCGCCACTTGTCCTTGTTGTTGAGAGGTGATGATCCGCTCGGATTTGTAAAGCCCATTAGCTTTTACCTCATCTATTTGCGCACGCAGATGCGCTATGAATGCATTGCTCATATTTATGTATCTCTGTCGTCGATTTTTCTTTTTATGCAAATAGTGTAATTCAGACAGCCATCGCAGTACAGATGCTAAGGTAAATAATTGAAAGAGTTAACACGCTCGAGAGGTGGGACCCATTTTTGATTGAGTATGCATTGATCTAGGCTCAGTCGTAATTGATGCTCTGGGATCGGTTTGGCGATCAAAAAACCTTGCGCCAAGTCACAATCCATGTCTCGCAAAAACATATATTGTTCAAGCGTTTCGACGCCTTCTGCCACAACCGTCATCCCAATATTGCGCACCATGGCGATGATCGAGGTCACAATTTGCTCATCGGTTTTGTTTTCTAGCATACCGTTGACGAAACTGTGGTCAATCTTTATTTTTGTCACCGGCATGGTACTGAGATAGCTCAAAGAAGAGTAGCCCGTGCCAAAATCATCAATGGAAATCTTCACCCCGACTTTGCGCAAGTCAAGCATGACTTTTGACGTACGTTTCACATCTGACACTAGAGTACGTTCTGTCAGCTCTAACTCTAAGCGCTCAGGTTTAATTTGATACTTATTGAACATACGTTCAAGATACGGGACTAAATTGCGATCCAAAAATTGCATGGCTGATAGGTTAATCGCAATGGTTTGTGTTTCATAACCCAGTGTATTCAAAAACTGTAACGCTTTCATACTGCGTTCAAGCACATAATAATCAAGGTTAAGCATAAAGGTTGAATTTTCCAAAATTGGGATAAATTCTGTTGGTGATATCAACCCTTTTTCAGGGTGACGCCAACGCAATAGAGCCTCAAATCCATGTAAATCATTGGTACGGATGTCAATGATCGGCTGTAAAGCGAGGTAAAAATGCTTATGTTCCAGCGCTTCTCGCGCTTCATGCTCTAATTCAATCTTACGGATCACTTCACTATTGAGTACCGCGTCATATAAGCGCTTACTGTTTCCCCTTACCTCTTTGGCTCTATACATTGCCATTTCCGCTTGACGAATGATTTCATCACTATTGAGTACGGCTGAGTTATACACTGTCATCCCTAAACTCACCGAAACAAAAAACTGCAAATCATTGATCTCAAAAGGCACTTCAAATAGCGCTAACACTTTATCCGCAACGATATTCCCATCGCGCACATGGGCAATGTCTTCTACTACAATCACAAACTCGTCACCACCAAAGCGACATACGAGATCGGCTTCACGAACTAACCCTCGTAGGCGCTCTGCCAGTTCTTGAAGGAGTTGGTCACCGACCGTATGACCATGTCCGTCGTTAATTTTTTTGAAGTCATCCAAGTCAATCAAGATCACACCAAAAGGTTTTTTATCCCGGCGCATCCGAATGATCGAATCATGTAAAAAATCATTCAACTTGTTGCGGTTTGCCAGCTGAGTGAGCTCATCGTACATAGCCAATGAGCGCAGTTTAGATTCATCATCAGACATTTTTTGATGGAGTTCCGCTAGTTCTTTTGCCAGTTGCATTGCTGCGTCGTCTAACATATCTAGCTCATCAGCGAATGAGCGATGCAGTTTTAGTTTCTGCGAACTGAATGATTCAAATTTATTGTCTTTAATCATAGGAAAGCGTTCAACTAGATTGGTTAAACGCTTGCGGTATTTAGCGGGAAAAGAGAAAAAGATAAGACTGAACAACGTGAGAATCACTAATGCCAGGATTACGATGCTGGTCGCAAAAGACTCGCGGGATTGTACCTGCGACTGAACATCTTGCATAAAGACCAAATACTGATGATGGTGCTCTTGAGTCGGGTTGAGTTGCACAAAACTGATAAAATACATCTGTCCTTGATGGTTTAGTGTCATGCCCCTTTGCAAAAACGTTTCATCTTTTACTTGAGCTAAGGCTTCGGTTACTGGGGTGTAAAGTTTTTTTGTGTTGTGCGATGTTTCCACATGGTGATTCAAACGATACCGTAATTGCATATCCGAAATCACACTGACTTGTGAAATTAATGCCCCGGTCGTCAAATATAAATCCGCCATAATTTGCGTCATAGTTTGTGCAACGTAGACGATGTAGCGCTGACCCAGACTATCTGTAAACGGAACTGCAACATACATCAAGCAATCTTGTCAGCACCAAATTTGTGGCGCTTGCTTCACTAACGACTGCTGAGTTAGATCATAATGTTTGAAGGGAAGCCTTTGCTGACTGGATTGATAAACCGTTTCGCCACGGGCATCGAAAATCCATGCCTGTGTGACTAACTCATTTAACTGCCAAAAAGACATCTGTGACTGTAACGCTTCGGAGAGTCTAGTTAATGAATTATTGGATTGCTCTATCTCAGCCTCGAGTAAGACTGATAAATTCTTACTATGGAGTCGCTTGACCACCATGAACTCTGCAAAATGCATGTCCAGATAATCCTGTTCCATGCGCTGTTTACTCGAGCGAGATTCAATAAAGGTCATCGTGACAACAACCAAAAGAGTCATACACAACAATGCGACCATCAAGATAAAGATTTTTTGGCTAATACTCAGATACTTGGTCATGGGCAAACCAAAAAAGTGCACAGGCTTGAGGCAAATGATGGCAAAAAATCATACTCCCTAGTGCCATCCATAGCTATTCAAAAAAAATGTCTCTTTATAAATATAGAAAAGTTTGTAGGAATTGCCTGATTTTTACTGTGAAAAAATAAAAGATTCATATTGAGAGTATCTTTTGCAAACGCTTTATCACTTTATCTGGTGTGATTTTTCCCATCAAATCGTCACCGTGCGCCCGCTTCCCCCAGCCAAGTACTTGCCATGGTTTGCCATACTCGGCTTCAATCGCTTCAGGATACACCGAAACCGTGTGTGCGACAGAACCATAAGGGCCTGTACGCAACGGGTTAGAATGAGCATACAAGCCCAATACGGGAATACCCATCATTGATGCCATGTGCGCAGGCCCGGTGTCTGGAGCAATGACACAGACCGATTGTTGCATCAGTGCTGCCATTTGCAGTAAGGATGTTTGTCCAATCAAATCTAACGTAACATTCTGAGTGTGCGCATGAATACCTTTCTGACAAGCCTTATCCAAAGCACCAGGCCCACCACATAGCACGACATTGATCCCTTGTACCGCGCACCAATCGATTACTTTGGCGTAATATTCATTAAGCCAATTGCGTTGAGCTTTGGACGCGGCGGGAGCGATGATGATAAAGCGGTCAAGTGTTGAGACTTGCGCCTGTGCCCATTCCAATTCTACCTGTGGGATACCCAAATCCCACTTAACTGGCGCCTCGGGCACACCAATCGCATCCGCAAACTGCATAAACCCATCCAACACATGGACTCGCGCGTCACCTTGAATGCGTTCATTGATAAACCAAGAATGCAGTTCTTTACTGCGAGCTTTATCAAAACCGATACGACGCTTGGCACGCACTACAGCGCCTAACCAATTCGCCCGAAACGCAACTTGCATCTGCAGCAGGACATCAAACTCTCGACCTTGTAGCGCACGTTTGAGTTCCGCGCGTGCATTTTTTGCACGTTTATCACAAACAATAAATTCAATGCCCGAAGTGTGCTTGAGCAATTGATATTCTATTTTACCGATGATCCAAGTGAGCTTGGTTTCCGGCCAAGCATTTTTTATCCGAGTCACCATTGCTAAGGCATGAGTCACATCGCCGATTGCGGAAAGGCGCATTAAACAAACAGTTTGAGGAGGAGGATTTTTTAACATAAATTGGGTAAATTGAGAGAGCTCAAAGCGATTTTTTTTCAGATTTAATATCCTTATTTGATTACAATCTGATATAAAGTACAAGAAAAAAACCAAGAAACCCAATTCTTATGGCGGAACCACACATCGATTCACTCAATCATACCGGTGCATGGGAATGGCAAGCACAGCTCCAACCTGAGCAATTTGTGTATGTACCGCAATGCAATCAACATATTCATAGTCATTGGTTCAAGCCGTATTATTGGCAGGAGCAAAATGCAGTGATGGCCGTGCGCGTGGGTCGAGGTAAAACCTACTTTATTGCCCATGAAGGCCGGACGATGGTGCTGCGGCGCTATTTGCGGGGTGGCATGGTGCGCCATCTGACCAAGGATAAGTTCTTTTATCGCGGTCTCGACCAAACCAGAGTGCAACGCGAGATTGATTTGCTTTTATATATGCGCACACAAGGGTTAAATGTCCCCAATCCGATTGCCGGCTGGTGTAAGCAATCGACGTTTACCTATCGCAATGCCTTATTGTTGGAAGCGATTCCACATGCTCAGGACTTTCATCATCACTTGTGTAAAGAACCCTTAGCGGAAGACCTATGGCGCCGTGCTGGACGCATGGTTAAAAAGATGCATGATTTGGATATCTACCATCATGATCTCAATATTCACAATATCCTAGCGGATGCCCAGCAAGCGGTCTGGCTCATCGATTTTGACCGCTGTGAACACCGTCCGCAAAACAATCAAGCAGAGCTTTGGAAATCGGCTAATATTGCTCGACTGAAACGCTCATTGGACAAGGAGCAACTGCGTATGAACGAATATTACATGGACGAGTCGCAATGGCAGGCGTTTATGTCGGGGTATCATGAGTAAACTGTGGAAGGCTTTTTCCTTGCATATCCTCTTGCGCATTGTTATCGTGCATTTTTGCTCGTTACATGGACTTAGCTAATGAAAACCCGCGCTATTTACCCAGGTACATTTGATCCCATCACCAATGGCCATCACGACTTGATTGTTCGGGGTGCAGATATGTTTGAGCACGTTATCGTAGGCATTGCGTCTAACCCCTCCAAAAAACCATTATTCAGTTTAGAAGAACGGGTTGAGCTGATTACCAAAATTACCGCAGATTTACCCAATGTCTCAGTGATGGGCTTTACAGGGTTACTGGCAGACTTTGCCAAGCAACAAAACGCGACTGTGCTGATTCGTGGACTGCGAGCGGTCTCAGATTTTGAATACGAATTCCAGCTAGCCAATATGAATCGTCGCTTGAATCCGCAGCTGGAAAGTGTCTTTTTGACCCCTGCCGAAGAAAATTCTTTTATCTCATCGACCCTAGTCAAAGAAGTTGCACTACATAACGGTAATGTGAGTGAATTTGTGCATCCGCTCATCAGAGACGCCTTAGATGAGCGCCTGCACGGCAATTAGCCCTTTAACCAACAGCAAAATTCAGCGCTGACACACACTGCAATAAAAGGTGTTGCGCTGACCGACCATTTGCGACTTGATGGGCGTCTTGCATTGAAAACAAAGCTCCCCCGCTCTACCGTACACATTGAGATGAAGTCGAAAATACCCCGGATTGCCATCGACATTGGAAAAGTCTTGTAGCGTAGTACCGCCTTGCTGGATTGCCGCGGCCAGTACAATTTTAATATTTTGCACTAAACGTTCATAGCGTGCTTTACTGATTTTGCCAGCCTTGCGCAAAGGATGGATCCCAGACATAAACAAGGCTTCATTCGCATAGATATTCCCCACGCCGACCACAATGCGATTGTCCATAATAAACTGCTTTACTGTGCAGGTGCGGCCTCGACTTTTGTCAAACAAAGTCTCTGTTGTAAAATCATCGGTTAATGGCTCAGGCCCTAACGCTTGCAATAAGACATGGGCAGGCTCCTCGATGCCTTGCCATAATACCGCGCCAAATTTACGCGCATCGTTCAACCGCAAACACTGACCATTTGCCAGAACAATATCAAAATGATCGTGTTTTTTGAGTGGAGTCTTTGCATCAAATACGCGCAAATACCCAGTCATTCCAAGGTGAATAATAATACTACCGGCTCGGGTGTTGATGAAAATATACTTTGCTCTTCGCGTCACACTATCGATCGACAAATCTTGTGCTAAGGTGACTTCACCAGGGACAGGCCAGCGCAATTTTGGGGTACGCACGATGACTTGTGAAATAACTTGACCGGTGATTTTAGGGGCGACGCCCTGACGAGAGACTTCAACTTCTGGGAGTTCTGGCATGATTGTATTTTAGAGTGAAATGATGCACCTAGTATGCGTTAGGCTGTGGTATGGATCAAACACAAAAAACCCGACACACAAGGTCGGGCTTTGTTGGAGACATCACCAAATAGGATTATTTGATTTTGGCTTCCTTAAACATAACGTGCTTACGGACTTTAGGATCGTACTTTTTGATTTCCATTTTGCCCGGCATGTTGCGCTTGTTTTTGTCTGTGGTGTAGAAATAACCTGTACCCGCAGAAGAAACTAATTTGATTTTATCACGCATGATCTAGGTTCCTTATACTTTTTCGCCACGTGCACGGATATCAGTTAATACTGCATCAATGCCTTTCTTATCGATGATACGCATACCTTTAGTAGTAAGGCGTAATTTAACGAAACGGTTTTCAGACTCAACCCAAAAACGGTGAGTTTGTAAATTTGGTAAAAAACGACGACGAGTCGCGTTGCGAGCGTGTGAACGGTTGTTACCTACCGCTGGGCGCTTGCCTGTTACTTGACATACTTTTGCCATGACAATGTCTCCACTAAACTATAACATCTCACAAAACTGTTTCATTCAGTTGTTGTGAATAAGAGGGCGCATTTTATACAGTATTTGCACGTTCATTGCAAACTTTTTATGCATCCAATTCTGTAAATGTATAATATTTAAGCGATATTTTTATCTCTCTTTGTCAATCTCTTGATGCTCAGGTGATTAATCCCCGGGCACGAAACGAAACGGCTTGCCCCGCGCCTATCACAAAGTGATCCAATATCTTAACATCGACCAAGCCTAACGTATCCTTGAGTATCTGTGTGATATGCAGATCCGCCTCACTCGGTTCGACGTTACCGGAAGGATGATTATGCGCTAAAATCACTCCCGCTGCATTGTATTGCATTGCTAGTTGCACGATGACTCGTGGATAGACCGGTGAACGGTCAATGGTACCCTGAAAGACTTGTTGGTAATGCAAAAAATGATGCTGACTATCCAAAAATATCACCGCAAAACACTCATTTGGGGCATATTGCAATCGACTTTGTAAAAATACTTCGACCGCTTCACTGCTATTTAACTCAAGTGAGTTGTAAATAGGTTGGCTGACAATGCGTTGCTGTACTTCGTGCATAGCGCGGATTTTGGCTACTCGTCCTGGTCCCATGCCTTTGATTTGTTGCACTTGTGTATCCGTTGCACCGAAAACTCCGTACAGGGAGCCGAAGCGATCCAGTAATTGTTGAGCAATGGTTTCTGCGGTACGGGTTGATTCACGATGTCGTAAACACAGTGCTAATAAAGCGGCATCACTACGCTGTGCGATCGCTACCGATTGTGATTGAATTGAATTGTGCATTGATATGAATTTCCGAGTTTTATATTGGCAAATGCCAAGAAAGTATTGATAATGCCATTTTTGAACTGCGAAAATGACGCGCCACAGGTAAGTGAACCAAAATCATGAGTAATTTACAAAACCAGAAAGTGTTGCTAGGTATTACCGGAGGGATTGCCGCCTACAAGGCGCCTGACCTTGTGCGCAAACTCGTCACACAAGGCGCGCAAGTACGAGTCATTCTTTCTGCTTCCGCTCGCGAGTTTGTTTCACCTCTCTCCTTACAAGCAGTCAGTGGCAACCCGGTAAGTGAGCATTTACTTGACCCAGCTGCCGAAGCGGGTATGGGACATATTGAATTGGCGCGTTGGGCAGACCAGATCCTGATCGCCCCAGCTACTGCGCACGTCATAGCAAAACTAGCCCATGGTCTAGCCGATGATTTGTTAATGACGTGTGTTTTAGCCTCAACAGCGCCAGTCACGATCGCTCCAGCGATGAATCAACAAATGTGGGCAGCAACAGCGACTCAAGCTAATTTGTCTATTTTACAAGAACGGAGCATTCAGATATTAGGTCCTGCAGCGGGTGAGCAAGCCTGTGGAGACATCGGCTATGGTCGTATGCTCGAACCACTTGAGATCGCAGAGTTACTTGCACACAGCGCAACGCCGCTAGGTACTGAACCTGAAAGCACTGCACAAAGTACCCTACCGTTGGCCAATCAACACATTGTGTTAACCGCAGGCCCGACCCGAGAAGCAATTGATCCAGTGCGTTATATTTCTAACCACAGTTCAGGCAAGATGGGTTATGCGCTTGCAATCAAAGCGTTAGAGTTGGGGGCCAAAGTTACTTTGGTATCAGGTCCTGTGAACATTCCTGAACCGTTTGGTGCGACTACGATACAAGTGCAATCCGCAGCTCAAATGCACCAAGCCGTAATGAATGTCATCGATGAGGCTACAATTTTTATTGGTTGTGCAGCAGTTGCCGATTATCGCCTGGCAGACGTGCCCGATCAAAAAATCAAGAAAAACAGTGACACCATGACCATAAGTCTAGTCAAAAATCCAGATATTTTGTCTGACGTCGCGCATCTTCCTAAGCCACCTTTTACCGTGGGTTTTGCCGCAGAAACCCAAGATGTCGAGCACTACGCCCAAGACAAACTCATCCGCAAAAAACTCAATCTCATCGCAGCCAACGATGTTTCAAATACCAATATTGGCTTCAATCAGAATCAAAACGCCATTACGGTCTTTAGCGCCAATGAAAAAATACAGCTCCCACAACAAGATAAGCTTGCAATCGCCGAGCAACTTCTTACAATAATCGCTAGACACGTAAGTACTAACTAACCAAAAGGAACCTTCCATGGCTGAGCAAAAACGCAAGCCCAATCGTCGCGCCCACATTCTTCAGTGCCTAGCCAGCATGCTTGAAAACAACTCGGGCAAGCGTATTACTACGGCCGCTCTCGCAGCCGAGGTAGGCGTGTCGGAAGCTGCATTGTACCGCCACTTTCCAAGCAAAGCTCGCATGTATGAAGGGCTGATTGATTTTGTGGAAGACACGTTATTTTCGCGTATAAACAAAATCATCAATGACGAAAAAGACACCGCAAACCGCATTCAAATGGTGTTGCACCTATTCCTTGGCTTTAACGAGAAGAACCCAGGTATTGCGCGTATTTTACATGGTGATGCGCTGACTGGAGAGCACGAGCGCTTGCGCAGTCGAGTGGCCAAGATTTTCGAGCGCCTAGAAACGCAAATCAAACAAATTTTACGCGAGCGCAAAGTGCGCGATGGTAAAACGTTTAGCGTTGACGAAAGCGCATTGGCCGCCTTGCTCACCAGCTATGTTGATGGCCGAATCAACGCCTACATTCGCAGCGAGTTTAAACGTCGGACCACCGAGCAATTTTCTGAGATTTGGACGAGCCTCAAAGCACAGTACTTTGCCTAACGAAACAAGCGTCTAAGCCAAAAAATAAACCCCGTTAACATTCAACTGACGGGGTTTTTGTTAGCATCAGATATTACTGAGCAATTTGATTATATGCTTTACCGAAGGTTTGTCCAAAGAAGCTATCCGGATACCAGCGCGGTCTATCATCGGCATTCGCGACCTCAAGCCCAATATTAAAGTTCACTTGCGTAAAATTATATGCTGCGCCCCAGTGAAAAGCCTGATTCATATCATCTTGTGGCGTGTGATAATTGGTTTTCAAAAAGTTCATCAACACGTTCTCAGCGTCGTCATCTGCATCAAAGGAAGTAATACCAGTGAGCAAGAAAATCGCCGGAATCCCTTGTTTGACAAAGCTATAGTGATCCGAGCGCGTAAACAGATTCATTTGTGGCCAAGGATCTGGAGTTAAAGCAATGTTAGCATTAGCAGTAGCGCGTTCGACGTACTGTCCCATAGTGGAGTGCTCGGCACCAAACGCTATCACGTCAGCAAAATTAAAGGTGATCAATGGCATATCCAAGTTCACATTGGCCACGATACTCTCTAAGGGCACCGTTGGATTTTGCGCATAATAATCCGATCCCAATAATCCTTTTTCTTCAGCCGTTACGGCTACGAACAGCATGGAACGTTTGGGTTTTTGAGGTAATTGCGCAAACATACGCGCTGTCTCTAACATCACCGCTGTGCCAATGGCATTGTCAAGTGCACCATTGTTGATCTTGTCTTTTTTAACAGACTTACCGATACCTAAGTGATCTGAGTGGGCGCTATACAAAACATATTCATTTTTTAATATTGGATCGCTGCCTTCAACCATACCCACCACATTTGGTGAAGTGATATCTTCATGGCTCGAGCGCGCTTTGAACGTAACGCTCGCATTCAATGCAAAACCATCAATTGCCTCGTCATTGGCCATTTTTTCATACACAGAATCCAGTGATTGTGGCGCATTTGCAAACAGGATTTGTGCACTTGGTATGGGTAGATACGCTCCGCCAATAATCTGGGTGGAAGCACTCGACGCATTGCCTTGCGCATTGAGCCAGTCCATTCGCTCAGAATGAATATAGTTGAGCTGTCGAGAATAAGGACGCGTTTCTTCTTGCTCCGGATCGGATATCACAATCACGCCAATGGCACCGGCATCTTCGGCGTACTTGCGGCGCATCGAGCTCGACGCTAAATGCGCGCCGACATCGGTGAGTAACACTTTGGGTTTACCTGGTAGTCGCACGATGATTTTGCCAACGACATCCACATTGGCGAAATCGTTGATCCCAAACTCTGGTGCCACAATGCCATACCCCACAAAAACAGCCTCAGCAGTAAGGTCCACTTGAGTGTCATTCATGCTGATGCTGGTCATGAATTCTTTGGGATAAGCTAACTCAGTTCTCTTATTACCACTGAGCACGACTAGCTCGGGTGAGGTCTGATCAAGCTTGCCTTTGCGCAAGACCACACGTTGCATGAAGCCATCTGTACCCGCTGCTTTTAGGCCATACTTGGCGAACTCTTGGGCGATGTATTCACTGGCAGCTTCATGCCCAGGTGTGCCTGGAAAACGTCCCGTTAATTCATCGGAAGCCAAGTATGCCATGTGCGCTCGAATATTGTCCGTGCTGGCTTGACCAATTTGTACCTGCGCTAAAGGTTCTTTTTGAGTTGAACTGCACCCAGCGAGCGCCAACAACCCTACAAGCCCGAGAGTAATAACCCGGCCTAATCTATTCGACATGCTCTGTCCTTATTGTTTTTAAATGATACATCACTAAATATCTTAACTGAGATGCAGAAACCTTGCTTGAAATTTTTTTCTGCTCCCCAATATTACGTAATGAAAGACACAACGATGAGTTCGAATATGGACAACAACAATCCTTTATACAAAATCCAATTTGTCAGCAACGGTCAGCGCTATGAGTTGTTCGTAAAAACTTTGCGCCAAGATTCTTTATATGGTTTTGTCGAAGTGGGTGATTTTGTTTGGAACACGCATACCGAGCTCGTCTTGGACCCGAGCCATGAACGACTCAAAGATGAATTTGCTGACGTCACATCGACCTTTATCCCGATGCATAATGTGTTGCGCATCGATACGGTCAAAAAGCACGGCACTGCCAAAATCACAGAGCTTTCTGATAAAGTAGCGACCTTTCCTAGCCCGATTTACACCCCAAAAAAGTAAGGATAGCAGGGGCTTGTATTCTTTGTTAGACTGAAGTCTTAACGCAGTCAACGGAATATTTTATGCGGAGCTTTTTCATTTTTTTTGTCTTTTTAACCCTGCCTCTAGGCGGCTGTAAAAGCACGACGTCCGCCTCGATAGAAACCACATTTGATGCGTTATTAGAGGAAATTTGGCAGTACGAACAAACTTCGCAATCGGGTGGACGCGGCGTGTCATCGACACCTTCTCTGCCCAACATTACGCCCGAATACAAAGTCGAGCGTCACGCGCAATACCTCTCCTTCATCGAACAAGTCAACTCGTTTAATAATGATGAATTAACCGAACAACAACAAATCAGTAAAGTGATTCAGCTGTACCGTTTACAAAACTATGTGGATGAATACCGCTATAATGCTCATCTTATGCCGATTACCTCGGAATATGGATTTCACAGCAGCTTACTCAACGTTCGCTACCGCTTTGCTTTTACCCAAACATCTGACTTTGAGCAGTACTTAGATGTGCTTGAGCAGATCCCTACGTACATGGCTCAGCAAATTGACTACATGCGACAAGGAATAGCGCTTGGCAAAACTCAACCCCAAGTGGTGTTAGAGGGATTTGAAGAGAGCATTGCAACAATCATTAAGGACGACCCAACGCAAAGTGCGTTTTATGTGCCTTTTCAAAAAGTCGATGACGATGCACTTCAAGCGCGTGCTAGACAAGTTATTTTGACTTCCGTGAATCCAGCATTTCAGTCGTTTTATGACTTTATTGTGGATGAATACCAACCCAACGCAAAAGTGAGCATCGCCGCTAAAGACTGGCCTAATGGTGCTGAGTATTATCAAAATCGCGTGCGTTACTACACGACCTTGGATATGAGTGCCCAAGACATTCACGAGATTGGTTTGCAAGAAGTTGCACGCATTCGAGCACAAATGCAAGACGTACTCGATGAACTAAACTATACCGGTAGTATCAATGAGTTCATTGCATTTTTGCGCAGCGATCCGCAGTTTTATGCGACAAGCTCCAAAGAGTTGATTCACGCAGCCATGGTCATGTCAAAACGAATGGATGCCCTTCTTCCACAACTTTTTGAGCATTTACCTCGAACCCCATATGGCGTTGCGCCAGTGCCGGATGATATCGCGCCTAAATACACGACCGGTCGTTATGTCTCACCACGCAATGACAAGCAACCTGGGTATTACTGGGTGAATACCTATGCCTTGGACAAGCGCCCGTTATATGCATTACCTGCGTTGACACTCCACGAAGCGGTGCCAGGACATCATTTGCAAATTTCACTAGCCAATGAAATGCAAGACCTACCCAATGTGCGTCGCTCAACATACATTTCTGCCTTTGGTGAAGGTTGGGGCTTATACAGTGAGTATTTGGGTGTCGAAGTGGGCTTTTATCAAACGCCGTTTGAAGAATTTGGTCGCTTGAGTTATGAAATGTGGCGAGCCTGTCGTCTGGTCGTCGATACTGGGATGCACATGTTGGGCTGGACGCGCCAACAAGCGCTTGATTACATGCTGGAAAATACTGCTCTGAGCGCCCATAATGTCAGGACGGAAATTGACCGATATATTTCATGGCCCGGACAAGCCCTTGCTTATAAGCTAGGTGAAATTCTCATCAAAGAGTGGCGGATGAAAGCAGAGGATGTGCTTGGCACTGATTTTGATGTGCGTCGCTTCCACACCGCCGTGCTCAAAAATGGCAGTGTGCCTTTGCACATGCTCGAACAACAACTTGAGCAGTTTATTGCAGATGAACAAGCTCGTATCCAACAACTTTAAAAATAGGTGGGGTAAATGGTCAATCGATTAGTATTTGTGTTCGCTATATGTTGTTTTGGCCAAATCTTATTAGCTTGCTCTAAACCGATATCGATGACGAGCACCAATTCAAATCCGCCGAACATTATGATGCCTAGGAACGGCACCATAGATACCTATCAAGAGTTCCAATCTGATTTCGTTGCCTCAAGACGAGTGAGTGTTTGGTTACCCAAACAATATCAATCTTTAACTGCGCGAGGACAACGATTTGCTGTGTTGTATATGCACGATGGTCAGATGCTCTTTGACGCCTCAGTCACCTGGAATCAACAAGAGTGGGGCGTGGATGAAACGGCACAAACACTGATAAATGAGCAGCAAGTTACGCCCTTTATTGTTGTTGGGATTGATAATGGTGGAGAGCAATTGCGCTATGTCGAATACATGCCACAAAAACCCTTTGAAGCTCTACCCAAAACAATTCAAAATCAAATCTATACTCGTCAAGAGCACGACAATAAGATCCAATCTGACGCGTACCTACGCTTTATTGTTGAAGAGTTAAAACCATTTATCGACACGCAATATGCCACTATCACGACGCCTGAAAATACCTTTGTGGCGGGGGCGAGCATGGGTGGTTTAATAAGTTGGTATGCCGTGGCAGAATATCCGGATGTATTCGGCGGTTGCTTGTGTTTATCGACGCATTTTCCTGGTGGATATGAATTGGAGGATTTTACCGTATTTAATGCTTTTGCCGATTACATGGCCAAGCACTTGCCAATGAAAGGTGAACACCGTCTGTGGTTTGCCTATGGTGATCAAACTCTGGATCAATATTACCCTCCCTATCACGAGGCTCTGCAAAAGCACTTTACACAATGGGATGCTGATCCTGAAACAGTGACTATTCAATTTTTTGCAGGAGACGACCATTCCGAAAGCTCTTGGCAAAAGCAATTACCTCTCGGCCTGATGCATATTTTGTCTAACCAGCAAAACAGCAATTAACTGTTTGTTTTATCTGTAAGTGTTAAAAGGTTTTTTTGTGCGAAGTCGCTGACATTGGACAATGTAAACATGATGTTAACTCAACCTGCCCGCAGAACGCCTTAACCTTTTAAGTCATTTCAATGATTTTTACATCCAATTCAACTGTAATCAAACTTAATCAATTAAGAAAATTTTACAAGATCGCTTGCATTTTACATTCCGTTAACGTATGTTACGCCACTGCTACATAAAAACTTAGATCATTCGTGTGATGACAATGGGGACAATAACATGAAAACACAACTATTTAAGCCAGCTTTGCTGTCTTTGGCTGTTGCTTCAGCCTTCACTTCAGGCGCTGTTTTAGCACAAGATGCTAATCAACAGGCTGATAACGTCGAAGTAATCGCGGTAAAAGGTATCCGTGGTTCACTTATCCGCGCGCAAGCGGTCAAACAAGATTCAACATCGATTGTTGAAGCAATCTCTGCTGAAGACATCGGTAAATTACCAGATTCATCTATCGCAGAAACCCTAGCTCGTCTACCTGGCCTAGCCGGTGAGCGTGTGAACGGACGTACTTCAGGTATTTCTGTACGTGGTTTTAAAGAAGATTTCGTTGGTACGTCAATCAATGGCCGAGAAGCAATTTCTATCGGTGATAACCGTGGTGTTGAATACGACTTATACCCATCAGAAATTATGACTGGTGCAACGATTCACAAATCAGCGTCTGGTACTTTGTTAACTCAAGGTATCGGTGGTACGGTTGATTTACAAACGGTTCGCCCATTAAACGCAGAAGAAACTTTGACGGTTACTGGTATCTACGAAGCGTCACAAGCGCCAGCAGATAATCCAGATTTTGACGACAAAGGTCATCGTTATTCACTATCATTTGTTGAAAAATTTGCAGATGACACAATTGGTTTAGCAATCGCAATCGCTTCTACTGAATCACCAAACAACCAACGTAAATATGGTGTTTGGGGTTACGGTACCAATGACGATGGTCAAATCACACCTTCAGGTTTGGATTTGAACGCGCAAGCAACTCGTCTAGAGCGTGACACAATCTCTGCTGTATTACAGTTCCAACCTTCTGATGATTTAGACATCATCGTTGATTATTTATCAATTGATTATCAAGACTCAGGAGTTTTACGTGGTTTCATCGAACCATTTGCTACAGCTGATCTTTCTGGTTCTGGTGCAAATGTATCAGGTACGCAAATCAATGCTCAGCCTGTATTACGTACTGACCCGTTAAACAAAGACGGTCAATTAGATTCATACGGTATCAAACTTGAATATGCATTGAACGACGATTGGACTGCAACCGTTGATTACGCATACTCTGAAGCAGATAAGTTCGAGCAACGCGCAGAATCTTATGCTGGTCTTTCTCGTTCAAATGACCCATTACTTGGTGAGCGTACCTTCCAAATGTCTACTGAAGGTGTATTCTTCACAGGTCAAACTGGTTTAGACGCATTTGCGGATCCGAACACATTACAACTAACTGGCCCACAAGTATGGGGTGGTGGTCTTGCTAACTTAGCGTCTCAATTCGATACTCCACTTATCGATGGCGACCAAGATTACTTGTACGCTCAGGACGGCTTCAACAACAAATTCAGCATCGCTGAAGAATTGACTCAATTTAAAGTTGAAATCGAAGGTAACCTTGACCACGACGTAGTTCAAACTGTTACATTCGGTCTTGCTTACACTGACCGTTATAAAGATAAAATCAATAACGGTAACTTTGCAACTGCAACTATCTTCCCAGCAACTGAATCAGTTTCTGCCGCAGGCGTACCTGTATACGGCTTAACTGACTTAACATGGGCTGGTTTAGGCTATGTTGTTGCTTATGATGGTGCAGCGCCATATAACAATGGTTACTACACGCAAAACGACGGTGAATGGTTAGAACCAGACCGCTTTGGTGATTCATACATCATCGAAGAAGAAGTCACCACATTATACTTCCAAGCAGATTTTGAAACTGAAATCGGCGGTCTAGAAGTATTTGGTAACTTCGGTGCTCAATATGTTGATACAACACAGTCTTCAAGCGGTACACTTGGTGTTATCGGCGCGAACTTCCGTGTGTGTGACGTAAACGGCGACGGCCCAACTTCATCTTCATTAGCACAAGGTGCAGATCCATTAACATCTATTGTTGATTTATCTGAATTTGTTGACGATGAGTGTAAAGTAGAAGACGGTAATGATTACTCTCACTTCTTACCTTCATTCAACATCAACGCAGAAGTGGCTGACAATACATTCGCACGTTTTGCAGCGTCTAAGACGATTTCTCGTGCACGTATTGACCAAATGCGCGCATCTGGTTTCGTTAAATTTGATATCAACGAACAGTTCATCACTCTTGAAAACGAAGATGTTCTAGGTGGTGCAGGTTCACCTTGGTCAAAAGTTGCGGGTAACCCGAAACTTAAGCCACTTGAATCAAACAACTTCGACTTATCATTAGAAAAATACTTTGATGACGAAGGTTATATTGCTGGTACGGTATTCTACAAAGATATCGTAAACTACACGCGTTCTGCGAACCCAATTATCAACTTCCGTAACGATGAGTTCAACAACGGTGCAGATTATTTTGTTCCAGGTTTCCACGACCGTCTATTAACTGACGACGTTGTTAACTCTCAGAATGGCAACACTTACCTAGCTGGTACTTTGGTTACTCCACCTGATTTTGGTCAGTTCTCGTTCTTCGAAGACGGGTTGAATGGTTCAGTATCTGGTTTAGAACTAACAGCTAACGTTCCATTAAGCATTATTGATAACTCTCTAGACGGTTTCGGTGTTGTTGCTACAGCTACTTTCATTGACGCTGAACTTGACGATGGTTCTTCTATACCTGGTCAATCTGATGAGATCTTGTCAGTCGTTGCTTACTACGAAAACGAAGGTTTTGAAGCACGTATCGCGATGACCGATCGTGACGGTTTCACAACGTACGAGCGCGGTGGTTCGAACAAGATTGCTGAAGCAACTCGTGACGGCACTCAAGTAGTCGATGCGCAAATCTCTTATGACTTCGAAAACGCTGGTATCGAAGGCTTAGAAGGTCTACGTATATCACTACAAGGTACTAACATCCTTGATGATGCTGACCAAGTATCACGTGACGGTAACGGCATCGTTACGACACGTCGCGAATTTGGTCCTACTTACATGGTTAACGTGAACTACTCTTTCTGGTAAACACGCTAACGTTGTAAGAGCAACGCAACACAAAAGGTCTCTTTAGTCTCGACTAGAGAGACCTTTTTCTTTTTACCGTGCATGTTTTACGGTATAGTTTTTTATATTACATATTTAGGTATGCGTTTCATGCAAGCAATCAAAAAAGTCCTAATCGCGGGTGGTGGTACAGCAGGCTGGATGACTGCCGCACTGATGAGTAAGGTTCTCGGCCAGCAGGTACAAATCGCTCTTATCGAATCTGAAGAAATTGGTATCATCGGCGTCGGTGAAGCAACGATCCCACCCATTCAAACCTTTAATAAATTTTTGGGTTTAGACGAAAAAGCGTTTTTGCGTGAAACACATGCCACCATGAAACTCGCCATCCAATTTGAAAACTGGCGAGTAAAAGGCGAAAGCTACCTACATACCTTTGGTGCCCCAGGGGCCAACTTGGGCTTTTGTAACTTTCAACATTATTGGGAGCGGGCAAAACGAGAAGGCGCACAAGGCTCTATCTGGGACTACGACCTCAACTACCTAGCCTGTAAACAAGGCATCTTTAACAAAATCAATACGCCTAACCCAGTCTATGAGATGCCTTATGCCTATCACTTTGACTCAGCTCTGTACGGGAAGTTTTTACGTGGCCTTGCAGAAAAATCCGGTGTCTTGCGCCACGAAGGGATCATTGAACACGTCGCACAAGACGCTGACACTGGCTATATCTCAGGTGTGCAATTGACCGATGGTCGTCAATTAGACGCGGACCTGTTTGTTGATTGTACTGGATCGCGCGCACTGCTTATTCAAAAGACTTTGGGCGTAGCCTACGAAGATTGGTCACACTGGTTACCCGCTAACAGCGCGCTTGCCGTGCCAACCGAAAGGCATGAGAAGACCGCGCCGTACACGCGCTCTATTGCCCACGATAACGGCTGGCAATGGCGTATTCCGTTAACCCATCGCAATGGCAACGGGATTGTATATAGCACAACCCATACTACCGATGAAGCGGCACTACAAAATTTAATGGGTAATTTAGATACCAAGCCTTTAGCCGACCCTAAACAACTCCGTTTTAATACCGGACGCACCACCAAACAATGGCACAAAAACGTCATCGCCGTCGGTTTAAGCTCTGGGTTCTTGGAGCCATTAGAATCGACATCCATCCACCTAATTCAATCGGCGATTGTGCGCCTATTAAAACTCTTCCCACACCAAGGGATCCAAGCTAGTGCAGTAGAAGCCTTTAATGAAGAAGGCCGGATTGAATATGAAACCATTCGCGATTTTATCATCCTCCACTATAAGGTGACTGAACGTGATGACAGTGAGTTTTGGAAGGCCATGCGTAATTTAGAGGTACCTGAGCGCCTGCAACACAAAATAGACTTGTTCAAATCGGTCGGGGAAGTCTTTAATGACCAACATGATATTTTCCGTGATGCCTCTTGGATCCAAGTGATGTATGGCCAAGGGTTAACCCCACAAGACTATCACCCAGCGGCCAACGCGATGAGTATAGATGATCTCAAAGCAACCTTAGACAAAGTACTTGCTGCCAAGCAACAACCACTGGTAAAAATGTTACCGCATGACGATTATATTAAAGCCTTTTTAGGAGCGGCCTAATGCAGACTGCATCGAACAAACAACAATTTGTAATTGTTGGTGGTGGAACTGCCGGCTGGATGGCAGCCTGTCTTTTGGCGCATCATTGGCGAGATAAAGTTGATGTGACATTGGTCGAGTCTCCTGACATTGGTATTATTGGGGTTGGCGAGGGCTCGACGCCAACCCTAAAACGTTTTTTTTCAGATCTAGGCATTGCGGAATCGGAATGGATGCCTCGTTGTCATGCGACATACAAGACTAATATACGCTTTGTCGATTGGTCTCCAGAGTCAGGCATTGAAAGTTATTCACATCCTTTTATCAGTCAGCTTGATACGTTTTCAGAACGCGCTTTCTATCTCAATTGTTTAACCCGTCGCTTGGGGCTGGATGTGGAAACCACACCAGAAAAACTATTATTCAATGGCTGGTTGGCTAATTACCAACTCGCTCCGGTGACTCCTCCGCATTTTCCATTTAATATTGAATATGGATATCATTTTGACTCTGGTTTACTCGGTCAATTTTTGGCTGAACACGCCGTACAAAAACTGGGCGTGAAGCATATTCAAGCCAATGTCAAAGCCGTGATAAGCCAAGCAAATGGCAACATTGAACACATTTCATGTAAAGATCACGACGATATCTTTGGCGATTTTTTCATAGATTGCACCGGTTTTAAATCCATGTTGCTGCAAGATACATTAGGCGTGCCGTTTCATTCTTTTTCAGATAATTTGTTCAACGATTCAGCGGTTGTCTTTCCAACCGAAGTGATGAGTGACTTACCCGTTGAGACTCGAGCAACTGCTCTGTCCGCTGGTTGGACATGGCAAATCCCTCTGACCCATCGCACAGGTAACGGCTACGTATATTCATCCAAATACATCAGTAGTGAAGAGGCCGAAGACGAGTTAAGACGACATCTAGGACTCGGAGAGGACGCACAAGCACGTCATTTAGCCATGCGGGTCGGGCAAGTTGAACAACATTGGGCTCATAACTGTATTGGGTTAGGTTTATCTCAAGGATTCATCGAACCCTTAGAAGCGACGGCTTTGCATTTGGTGCAAACCAGTGTCGAAATATTTATGGATGAATACGAGAAAGGAAGTTTTACATCGCAGCAACGAGATAACTACAACGCGACGATCACCGAGCGATTTGATAGAGTGCGCGATTATATTGTGGCCCATTATAAACTCAATACACGCAATGATTCTCAGTATTGGAAAGACAATCGCAATAACAATAACCTATCTGAGCCATTGTTGAAATTATTAGATGTATGGTTCCGCAAAGGCGATTTGACTCAAGAGATCCACAGACAAAACCTCGCGAGTCACTTTGGGGCTACGTCTTGGCATTGTTTGCTCGCGGGTTACGGTACATTCCCTCCTCTTTCAAGCAAACAGCCCGGCACTGGATGTCAGTATGCCGAGCGTGAGTTGGAGTCGTTTTTTGCCGGCTGTATGTTGAACTTTCAAACACAAAAAGAGGCATTATCAGGTTTGTAATGCGTTCAAATACAAACCTTAATGCCATCAATAAACGGTTATATAGAAGAATATATCGCTTTATAGCGCCTTAAACCTCACCGCAAAACCGCCCGATTCTGCCATGCGAACGGTCAAGCTATCTTTGGCGCTGACCGTTTTCTTCTCAACGGTGAGTCCATATGGATTTTCTCGCCAATCGGTGTCTTTAGCATCGCGATAGATATGTGCTTCGTAGCGCTGACCTTCATCTAAGAAATCCAACGGAACTGTCACGCTGCGTGCATTCTCGTCGGTAACACCACCCAAATACCAATCTTTACCTGAATAATGACGATGCTGTTTTTCTTTACGCGCAGTCACTGCAAAGTCCGCGACATCGCCTTGCAACACGATGGAGTCTTCCCAGTCTGTCGGTACATCAAGAATAAACTGAAACGCTTCGGGCTTTTCGAGATAATTTGCAGGAATATCAGCGGCCATTTGAATCGGGCTGTAAAACACCACATACTGGGCAAGTTGTTTAGCCAATGTGCTGTGTGGACGACGATATTTGTGTAAACCATCTTCTTCGGTGCCACCACCAGTTCGCACAAAGTCAAAATCAAATATCCCAGGTGTGTAATCCATTGGACCGGCCAACATGCGCGTAAAAATCAACATCGCTTCGTGCTCAGGTGGATTGGGGGTCGACCAGCCAGCATTGTATTCTTGTCCACGGGCACTTTCTGTGGCAATCCAATTCGGGTAGGTGCGATGTAGCCCTGTCTGCTTGACCGCTTCGTGTGTGTTGATAGAGATCTTGTGCTTCGCGGCCTTTTGAATATTACGCGTCATGTGATTGATCACATGCTGAGAATCGGTGAACTCATAACGCATAATGCCATTTTCATCTTTGCGTTTAAGGTTTTGCCCATGTGCGACATAGCCCGTTTTGATTTGGCGCACCCCCAATGCTTCGTAATACGGGAAGGCTTTATCCCACTGGGTTTCATAGTTCGTGATGCCACCTGAAGTTTCATGGTGGCCAATCAAGCGAATGCCTTTATCTAAAGCGTACTGGGACACTTTATTAATATCAAAATCAGGATATGGCTTGGTAAAATCAAACAGCTCAGAATTCGCAATCCAGTCGCCGTCCCAACCTTCGTTCCAACCTTCAATCAATACGCCATCAAAGCCATATTTTGCAGCAAAATCCATGTACTGCAAGGAACGCTCAGTGGTCGCACCATGCTTATCACCACTGCCCCAAGAGCATACATCGATATGCATGCACCACCAGATACCAATGTATTTGCCCGGCTCAATCCAGCTCAAATCCTCGCCTAACGCATTGGGTTCATTGAGGTTCAAGGTCAAATACGAGTTTGCCAAATCAGGCGCATTGTTACCAATGATATAAGTCCGCCAAGGAGAAGTCCACGCACCTTGTTTAACGACGGCAAGACCATCTGAACGCGGCGCTAAATTAGCAAAAAAGCGCCCTTGCTGAGCTTTCTCTAAGCTCATTCCCGCAAAATCAAGCAAGGCCGCTTCATGTACCGCAACGTGGGTGCCGTTCTCATAGACAACCGTAAATGGCGTATGCACAACCCCTTCCACTTGTTGCATTGGCGTTGAACGATACAAATACTCATAGCGTTCGCGCATTTGACCCGGGATCCAATATGCATCTGCTTTATGCGAGTCCGCGAACCAAAACTCGGTTAGCTCACGAGTGATATTGACGTCTTCTGCGCCGTTGTATTCATAACGAAAGCCGACACCATCGTTAAATACACGCACTCGTACATCAAACTGCACATCAGGTTGTACGGTATTGGTAAAGCGAACCAATAATTCATTGTGATGATCACGAATAAAACGCTTTGCCCCCCAGGGTTGTTCCCATATAGTATCGTGTTGCTGACGGCTGACTTCCTCAACTTTAAAATCGCGATACCAAGGATAAGATTGCTCAAAAGTAAATCCTAGTTTTGAGTGTCTGATCAACCGTTCTTGTTTGTAGTCGATGGTGTATTGAGCGAGCGTATTCTCATCCGTAAAAGAAAATACAATATTTTTATCCGGTGAGCTCACGCTGACCGTTGTCGCATGACTGAACCACACGCAACAGGCAAGGAGGCTTAAGAAGAGTTTCATACGTACATCCAATTTTGCAAATTTAACTTGATGTTAACATTAACACAACGTATTACAAGAAAACCTTAATCGATTAAGCTGTTTTTTATGGAGCATCTAATTCAAGCACGATATACTGATTAAAAAGGTTCGAGTCCTAAACATGTCAATACCCATCTTCGTTATTAATTTAGCCGACAGCCAAATACGCTGGCAAAATACCCACGCACGCTTTGCCGAATATGGGTTAGACGTGCAGCGATTAAACGCAGTATATGGTGCTCACCTAAACGATACTGAAATCGATGCGCTGTACTGTTCATCATTAAATCGCCATCAATATCACCGTCCTCTTTCATTGGGTGAAATCGGTTGTTTTGCCAGTCATCGTAAAGCTTGGCAAGCCGTTATCGATAGTGGACACCCTTTCGGCATCGTGGTGGAAGACGATATATCTGTATCGGCACATTTACCATCGGTGATTGAGGCCTTAACGACACTGTCTTTTGCTTGGGATTTGATAAAACTCGCACCTTATCAAAACCGTAGTAGACCAATCGTGTTTCGACATTTTATCGCCGAGGCATTAGAGCTTGTCATTCACAAGAAACCGTTAACTGGTTGTGCGGGCTATGCTATTTCACGCGCTGGTGCTGCTAAATTACTCACTAGTACGCAACCATTCGGACGGCCTGTAGATTCGCAGTTGCAACACACTTGGGAGCATAACATTGATATCTATGCTCTACTCCCGTTTGCCATCCATCAAGACATGGCATATGACAGTGATATTGGTACTACACGTAAACAACATAGTCAGTCACATCGCTTGCGCCGACTCTCCCAACAAATTTATGCATATTGGAAAAACCGACAAGCAACGAATAAATCCATCGAGAGACTAAAACAAAAATTGTGTCCATAAATTACAAAAATTTACACTTATCATCGGCAGGAAACATTTTCCTATGCCATATTTTGTGTGTAGATTAATTTGTCATGAGAAAGGAATGCACTATGAAACTATTTAAATTAACCCTCTTAATTGGTTCTCTCGCCTTAAGTAGTTTTGGGTATGCTGACACCACAGATATAAGCAAAGAGTACGTTGCACCGGAAGAAACCAAACAACAAATATTAAATAATGACATTGAACGTATTGATGTGAGAAGCAAGGTGCCGTTACTATATTTTAAACGTGAAGCGATGCTCGCTGAGCTCGACTTTTACGAAACATTTAACGCCATTGCTGACCAAGAACAGTTCAAGATGCGTTGTCGCAAAGAAGCGCGCGTCGGTAGTCGAATTAAAGAAACTCGTTGTTATCCGCAATACTTGCTGCAACGTATGTCTCTAGAAACACAAGATGCGCTCTCATCTGGTAAACCATATCCAACATGGGAAGAAGTTGAGTTTTTGGTGCAGCGAGATAAAGAAGCCTCGCTGGCGTATGCAGAAGAGCTCGTATCAAACAATCCAGATTTGATGGAAAAGCTTTATACGATGCAAGCGAAGCAACAGCAATATCTTGAGAAGAAAGCGCTTAGAAACTAAGCGCTATTCATGATGGTTTTAATGAGGTCTTTATTTGTTCTGACGTATTCTCGGAAGCTTATTGCTTCAGGATTCAACTCATGCATGAGCGACTTACTACGCAAGCTGAGAAAAACTTCATTAAAATCTCGAAAATATTGGAAATTATTCCCAATTTCTTGTGCTCCATCAAACGGAAAACTGCTGAATGTATCCGCATCTACCGGTATATAATTTACGGTTACACCAAGCTCTTCTGCGATAATTTGACTCATCTGCGCGAGTGTCAGTGCATCAGTTTGAATGCCAACCGTTTTATTGATAAAGCGATCAGGTTGTTCAAACATAGGGGATACCGCTTTTCCGATGTCTTCTGCAACATGCCCTGCTAACAATTTATCATCAAATGCTATGGCACTATAGAAATGATAGAAAAGAGGAACAGGCGTGGTTTCGTAACATCATTATAAAAGAATTAAGTCAGTTACAAATCTCGTTAGCTGAAGCAAATGCTTTGTAAATATCCGTCGGAAAAGCCTCATCCGTTGACAATTTAGCTCTTGTTTCTTCTGTCGCATAAATTTCCGGACATAATAAAAAACCCCCAGCCGCAAGGCTGAGAGTTGTTTTATTAGGAGCTTGGCGATGTGCTACTCTCACATGGGGAAGCCCCACACTA
>WKFN01000012.1:0-341969 GCA_014872805.1 Alteromonadaceae bacterium | reverse complement strand
TGAACCAAATAGACAAAACGGTTCAGGAGTTCTTTATGCAAGTCATGCAAATGGATACCTTCACGCTGAGGCTAGAAGCCAAATCTATTGGTGATGAGTGCTGATTTTAGGCTAAACTGAACTCCGAAACTTGAGTTAAAGTTATTGAGTCGCATGTTTACATTGGCAATACAATGGGAGCTTGTCACTAAGAACCCATGTGATAAGGTTGAGTACATTAAGTTTGATAATCAAAAAGAGCGCTTTTTAACGCCTCAAGAGCAACAGCGTTTTATCGAAGTCCTCATGCAGCACCCTGAGCGCCCAGTTAACCTATTGATGATATTCTTACTGGTAACGGGGGTAAGGAGTGGGGTAGCGAAAGCGCTTCAATGGTCTTGGGTTGATATGAATAGCTGCACAATAACGGTTCCACCTAGTGTCGCTAAGAATAAAAAGCAAAATGTGATCTTACTCAACACAACCGCCATGGATATCTTATCCCGCGTATCGGGGATGCATTGTACTTATGTGTTTATTAATCCTGTGACGCAAAAGCCATATAACGATTTTAAAAAGTCGTTTAAGCGTGCTTTAAGGGAGGCTGATATACCTCAGACTGTGCGTATACATGACCTACGTCATACGTTTTGTAGTAATCTTGTATCGAGCAACGTTTCATTAGCGAGTGTTCAGCAGTTAGCGAATCATGCCTGTTATACCACCACCCTTAGATATGCAAAAATATCTCAGGAGACGCTTAGAAACGCCTGCCAAGTGGCCGCCATTGAGCTTTAAAATAATGCCCCCTACTTACTCATTATCATATGGGTAGGTAGGGGGTATTTTAGCTATTTTTTTGTTCCGCTTTTTCCGTTAACACCAGAGTCTTGGCTTACATGGGATGCTGAAGGTTTCCGTAACATTCCGCTAATACATCAACGGAAATGTGGGTTCATTGAAGTAAAAAGCATTACTTATCATTAGGTTACACCACCGTTCAGCTTAGCTCATAATCGGCAGGTCCCCCGTTCAAGTAGGGGGGATTACACATCCATTTTTGATATTAATCCCAATCCTGGGCCTTATGAAATGCAAATATTCGTGAATGAATATCGGTTTACGCAAACGGAAAGTGACATTTTTGAGTATGTATATCCAAGTTTACCATCCTCTGAGCAAAACAAAGAAGTCTTTGTCGATGCGGGACAAACAGTGACGTTGACTGCGCCAGATATTGGAGGGTTTGGTAAAGTTGTAGAGTGGGAACAAACTACCGAGCGGGACATTGAAGTGGCAATGGTGAACCAAGACAGTATTTCTTTTACGATGCCGGAACTCGCTGGAGATGAAAATATTCGTTTTAATGTCACGATAACTTCCACCAGAGGTAAAGTGTCCGCTACTCAAACCGTTTCATTAAATAACTCGAATCAAAATTCAACCCCGACTACGAGTAACCCTGCGCCAGTTCAAGCTGAGACAGCTTCTGCCAATTCCAGCGGTGGAGTCTATAGTGGCCTTTGGTCTCTCTTACTGTTTATTGGTTTGATATTTAGGAGGCGAACCAGCAATTGCTCATCATCGACAGCCTTGAAATGCCTGCATTACTCGTCACGCATAGAGGAATTACTGCATTTTTTTCACAAGATTAACACCAAAATCTAACTTCTCATTTAATCCATGACCTCTTATTCTTACCGCAAAGACGTAAGGATATTCCGCCATGAACGATTTTTTTTCCCCGCAATACCCTGATTCAGTAAGCTTATGTCGCAAAGCTAAGGCTCGTATGCCTCGCTTTGCCTACCAGTATCTTCAAGGTGGCTGTATTGATGAACACGGTTTAGACCGCAACAACCAAGAACTCGTCCAAGTGCGTTTGCGCAGTGAGTTACTCCAACCTAGCGTGAATGTGGATACTTCGGTTGAGTTATTTGGCCATACTTATGCAGCCCCATTTGGCATTGCACCTGTAGGCTTGCAAGGTTTAATGTGGCCAAAAGCACCTGAGATATTGGCCAAAAGCGCAGCGCAAATGAATATTCCCTATGTACTCAGTACAGTATCGTCAGCCAGTTTAGAAGATATCGCAGACATTAGTGAAGGCAAAGCTTGGTATCAGCTCTACAACCCTACGGATACCGAAACTCGAATCGATTTAATCAACCGGCTCAAAGCCAGTGGTTATCAAAATATGATGGTCACAGTCGACGTACCGACCTTTGGTTATCGCGTGAACGACATTAAAAACGGGCTTTCTATGCCACCCCAAATGTCCTTATCCAATATTGCTCAGATGGCTCTATCTCCACGTTGGTTGTTGGAAACAGCATTGGCAGGTGAACCCAAAATGCAAACGTTGATCCCATATATGCCACCTAATATGCCTACAGACCAGCTTGCGGCGTTTATGAATAAAACCGTGATGGGGGCCGTTGACTTTGAGGCGTTAAAAGAGCTTCGCGACCTGTGGCCAGGAAACTTCATCATCAAAGGGGTAGTCAACCCAAATGACGTACAAAAAGCCGTTGAGCTTGGCGCAGATGGCGTAGTGATCTCTAATCATGGTGCGCGCCAACTTGATTGTGGTGAATCCTCTATTGCTGGGTTGCAAGCGATTCGCCAACAATACAAAGACAAAATTACCTTGTTGTTTGATAGTGGTATTCGTTCCGGTACTGATATCGCTGCGGCGATGGCCAGTGGGGCTGATTTTACCTTCTTGGGTCGTACTTTTGTCTACGCGGTTGCCGCTTTAGGAGATAAAGGCGGGGAACACGCAATTAATATGTTGTTAAAGCAATACACTCAGGTGCTTTCTCAGTTAAAATGTGCGCATTCCTCACAACTGCCCGATTTTTTGGTAAACCATGACTAAACGCGATTTGGCTCAATCTGTTTTTGGTTTAGCAATGGTCTTTGGGATCTTTGGCTTCAGCGTTTGGCTCAGTCAATGGCTGCCATTGCCCGGTGCTCTGATAGGTTTACTTATTTTGCTGGCAGGGTTCTTCGTGATTGGCGATGTGCCCAAATGTATCGCCTTACCTTGGCAGTTTATGCTCAAGCATATGTCGCTATTTTTTGTACCGGCGTTTGTGAGTGTGCCTTTGTATCAAGCACAAATCATGAACGATTTTTGGGCCTTGTTTTTGACCATTTTTGTTGCGACTTTGCTGTGCATGGCCGTGATTGGGGCAGTGACTGAGCGTTGGTATCGCACTAAAGTGACCAAAAGTGAATCACGCAATGGGTGAATTGCTCTGGCTGGGAGTTGCCTTACTTGCTTATTGCATGGCGTTATGGATCTATCAACGCGCACAACACAACGCGTTACTTCATCCCATCATGGTCAGTGCGTTAATGATCTTGGTATTGATTTATGGCCTAAATGCCCCTCTCAAAAGTGTCGTGGATAATATTCAGCTTCTGCACTGGTTACTCGGCCCCACTACGGTTGCGCTAGCCATCCCAATCTATCGGCAAACCAAATTAGTCAAACAGCTAGGCATTGGGTTATTACTGCCCATTGTGGTGGGCGGTATGGTGGCTCCACTCTCTGCTTGGATAATCTTATATTGTTTAGACAGCAGTATCGCATTGCAACTTACTATTTTAACTAAATCTATCACCACGCCATTGGCCATGGATACGGCAAGGTTAATTGGTGGCATTCCGCCGGTTGCAGCCATTGTTGTTATTATGACTGGGATTGTGGGTGTGGTGTTTAGTCAATGGATTTTTAAGTTCGCTCACATAGAAGAAGATGCAGTGAAAGGCTTAACTTTAGGTATTTTTGCGCATGGCATTGGCACGGCCAAAGCGATTCAAATCTCTGAACGGGCTGGTGCGTTTGCGTCTTTGGCGCTAGGCGTTAACGGAGTTTTAACAGCCATTATTTTGAGTTTGGTATTACAGTAATTCGCTTGTAATCAGATTGAAGAGTTACCAGTCAGTTAATGCGGCCATCGTAAAACGGGTGCCATTGAGCGATAAAACAACATGTTGTGGTTCAATGGCTTCAATTTTGACTCGCCCTTCAATCATGTCGCCCTCTTGCAATCGACGATTGTTCACTCGTACCCAACGCGCATCAGCCTCACTCGAATACATGTGTTGGGCAAACACCATGGAAGGCATTTGAGTTAAGAGACTGGCTGGAAGCTGACCAATACGAGGTAAGTCATCACTGGAAGTGACTTTTACTTGTGTGGCAGGATCGGGCACGGGTAAATCATCGAGCTCGGCAAGTGCTTCGGCTAGGCGCGCTTGAATTTCTGGAGAGGGTATTCCACTATCTTCTGTTGCGCCAGTCAGTAAACGACCCTCGGCTTCAGGCTCTGAGGGGATATTTGACTCTTCAGTAAACTCTTCAGGTGTTGGAGCGGTCTCAGAAGTCGTGCTAAATAAATCAGTGCTGGCCTCTGACGAACTAATATCGGCTACTTGTGTCGTATCGTTAGTTGAATTTTGGACAGCTGAAGTTTCGTTTTGAGCTTTAGGCGTTTGCTCAATCTCAGAAGCTTGTCCAGCCTGTGGTGCTTGAACAACAGCTGAAGGCTGCGTTATATCAATAGCTTTGGGCTGATAGATATATCCCCACATCGCAGTATAACCGATAGTTAAACCTGCACTAAGCACTAGCGTATGGCGCACAATATCGCCTCGCAAGCTTTGCCACAAAGAAGGCATGCGTTGGATGCTGGGCAAAAAGATACTGCGATTGAATTGCTCAGACATTTCATTATCAAGATTGCGCGCTTGAGTTTGTTGCAACAAGGCTTGGGTTTGACTTGGCGCATGGCTTGAGTCGATTTCAGCAGAAAACTCAGGCTCAAGAACAATACTTTGCGTCACATCGATTTGCAATTCAGTGACCCCCATTTCGGTTAGCCCTTTGACCATATCAGGGCTGTTAATATGACCTTGTTTGCGAATTTTTACAGGGCCATTTTGCGCGGTAATTTGTACGACATACATGCCAGGTGTCAGTTCTTCGATAGGAATAATCCGTAAATCAGCCATGAATCGCCCCCGCCATGAGTGCACCGAGTATTAAAGCACCGATAAAGGTCACCCCCATGTAAAGATGCTGTTGTTTTTGCAGGCGCTGTTCAACTACATCCTCGCCCAATATTTGGGTTGCAGCGAGACGCATCATGTGTTTTTTCACCGCTGGAGATTGCTGTGTAAAACTCAAAGTTAACGCGCGGTCACACAACAAGTTAATGACTCTCGGGATCCCTCCTGTGATCTGATAAATGGTATCCAGGGCTCTAGGAGCAAACGCACTGATATCCCCTCCGGCAACCGACAATCTATGGGCGACGTAGGCTTTTACCTCTTCTGAGTTTAGCGGCAATAAGTGATAGCGAGCGGTAATCCGTTGGGCGAGTTGGCGTAACTCGTTGCGTTGTAATAATGCTTGAAGTTCAGGTTGACCGATCAAAACGACTTTGAGTAGTTTCTCGCGATGAGTTTCTAGATTGGTTAACAATCGCAACTGTTCCAGCACTTCAGGTAACAGGTGTTGCGCTTCGTCAATGATCAAAACGGTATTGATGTGTTTTGCGTGGTTGCTGGCCAGATGAGCCAAAATCAAATCCGTAAAATATTTTAGGCTACTGTTATTGGGGTGATAAGCGATACTCAATTCATCACATACTGTGGCCAGTAATTCCATTGCCGATAACGTCGGATTCAAAATCAGCGCGACTTGAGTGTTATCAGGTAACTGGTCGAGTAATTTACGCGAGACAGTCGTTTTGCCCGTACCTACTTCTCCAGTCAACATCACAAAGCCACCGCTTTCACGCAAGCCGTAAGTTAAGTGTGCCAGTGCTTCTTTATGGCGTGGGCTCATGTAGAGATAAGCAGGGTTTGGCGCGATGGAAAACGGATTGTCCTGTAACCCAAAATACGATAAATACATGGTTTGATCGTTTATTATTGATTTATGAGTAAACCTAAACATCTTGATGGCGTTTGTCAAAAGTTAATCAAAAAATTATCCGACTTTATGCGTTTTTAAGGCATAATGTTCTGATAAGAGGATGTGAATGATGCAAATTTATTTGGTGGGTGGGGCAGTTCGTGATGCGCTGCTTGGATTAGAGGTTTCTGACCGCGACTATGTGGTGGTCGGCGCTTCTGTGCGTCAGATGTTGGCACAAGGCTTTACGCCAGTTGGAAAGGATTTTCCCGTATTTTTGCATCCGAGAACCAAAGCTGAATATGCATTAGCGAGACAAGAGCGCAAGGTCGGGGAGGGGTACACAGGCTTTACCTTTAACACAGACAGCTCGGTGACCTTGGAAGAAGATTTGTTGCGTCGTGACTTGACCATCAATGCTATGGCACAAGATGACAGCGGGAATATTGTTGACCCGTACGGTGGACAAGCTGACTTACATAATAAAATCTTACGTCATGTATCTCCTGCGTTCAGTGAGGATCCCTTACGCATATTGCGCGTGGCGCGCTTTTACGCGCGTTTTCGCCCACTTGGTTTTTCAGTGGCTCCAGACACACAAGTCTTGCTGAAAGAGATGATAGCTCAAGGTGTATTGCACGAGCTCGCTGCGCCACGAGTTTGGCAGGAATTGTTGAAAGTATTACAAGAGCCCGAGCCTGCGGCATTTTTTGAGCTATTACATGAACTGGGTGGACTCACGCCTTGGTTTGCCGAGTTGACTCCTGAGATCATTCTCTCGCCATCTTGGCAAGCACAGTTAATGCTTGTTCAACGAGAACATAATAATATTGTTCGAGTCCCCGTATTAGTTGCACCGCTAAATTCAGCTGAACAGAATGCCTTTTGCCAGCGTTTACCGGTGCCTAATGAGATCACCGATATCATTACCCTAGGCCAAGAGGTCAATCAACAATTGCGTGACTATGCAAAGTTAGGTGCTGATGAATTGGTCGACCTTCTGTATCGGGTCGATGTGATGCGACGTCCTGCTCGTTTACAAGTGTTGATATCTATTGCCCGTGTGTGTCATTCAGAGCTGTCAGATATACGGACGTTTTTTACCAAAGCGGAGCAAGTTTTGAGATCGATTAAAGCGTCTGATCTTATCGCTCAAGGGCATCAGGGGGCAGCAATCAAAACCGCTTTGCGAGACGCTCACATTAATAAGATTCAGTCCTTTATTGCGCAGTGATGTGATAAACTAACTCCGTTTTATTTTACAGGATAATTTTGCATGTTTGCAGCGCTTGAACTGGATGACGTATTATGTCAAGCCGTCACCGATATGGGTTTTTCTAACCTGACTAGTATTCAGAAAGCGGTGATCCCGCATGCGATGGACGGCCGTGATATTTTGGCTACTGCACCGACGGGTACTGGCAAAACTGCCGCGTTCTTGCTTCCAGCTGCACAATTTTTGCTCGATTTTCCAAGGCAACAATATGGCGCGTGTCGGGTACTGATTTTATCCCCCACCCGAGAGCTTGCTATACAAATCTATGAACAAGCATGTGCCATTACGCAACATACTGATTTGGTGTGTGGGGTGATCACCGGCGGTATCAATTATGGAACGGATAAAGCGGTATTAGAGCAAAATCTTGATATCCTCGTTGCCACGCCAGGGCGCCTGTTTGAGCATATTGAAAAAGAGACCTTTGATTGTCGAGACATCGAGATGTTCATTCTCGATGAAGCTGATCGTATGTTGGATATGGGCTTTCGCGGGATCGTTAATCAAATCTCAGCAGAGGCTCGTTGGCGCAAGCAAAGTATGTTGTTCTCTGCGACGTTAGAAGGTAAAGGGATCAGCCAGTTTGCTCGTGAGATCCTCAAAAACCCTGAATTTATAGAAGCCAATCCATCGCGTAAAGAGAAGAACAAAACCGTACAGTGGTATCATTTATGCGATGACTATGGACACAAGTACGCAATTTTGAAACATATTTTGACCGAGCAAATTGAATCGGCTGTGGTCTTTATCAAAACTCGTGAGCGCTTACAACAACTCAAAGATAACTTGGCTAAAGACGGTATCGAAGTGTGTTGGTTACAGGGCGAAATGCCTCAAGACAAGCGCAATGCCGCTATGCTTAGATTCAAACATAAAGAAATCAATATTTTGCTCGCAACGGATGTCGCAGCACGAGGCATTGATGTGGATAATGTCTCCCATGTGATTAACTTTGATATGCCGCGCAGTGCAGATGTGTTTCTCCATCGTATTGGTCGTACAGGTCGAGCTGGCGCTAAAGGCACGGCTATCGCGTTAGTCGAAGCGCATGATTTTGCAATGCTAGGCCGAGTTTCGCGGTATATGGGAGAAGTCATCAAACCCCGGAATATCGCTGGGTTAGAGCCTAAACATCGTCCACCTAAAGCGACCAAAAAGAAGAAAAAAGTCAAAGGCAAAACCGTCGTGAAGAAGAAAAAGAAAGTAGGACGTGGTCCAAAGTCGCCTAGAGCGAAGGATTAAACATGTTGAACAAAATCGTACTAGCCAGTGGAAATCAAGGCAAAATCCAAGAATTTAACCATCTCCTTTCGGATTTTAAGGTAGAGGTTGTCGCCCAAGGTCAACTTGGCGTTGCCGATCCTCCAGAGACAGGGACGACTTTTGTTGAAAATGCCATTATCAAGGCACGTAATGCATCAGCTAAAACAGGCCTGCCTGCTTTAGCTGATGATTCGGGCTTGGTGGTTCAAGCACTTAATGGAGCGCCTGGGATCTATTCCTCGCGCTATGCTGGAGCCGATGCTACAGACGAGACGAACATTGATAAATTGCTTATTGGGTTAGAAGGACAGAATGAACGTTCGGCCTATTTTACTTGTGTGTTAGTATTCATGTTGCACGCAGATGATCCATCACCGATTATTGCACAAGGCCGTTGGCATGGACAGATTGCACTCACGCGAAAGGGTGAGCAAGGCTTTGGTTATGATCCGGTTTTTTATTGTCCCCAAACAGGACGCCACGCTGCCGAATTAGAAAAGTCCGAGAAAGCTTCGGTCAGTCATCGTGCACTGGCGTTGTCTTCTTTGCTTCCTGAGTTAACAAAGGTGCTCGGTGGCTAAACATATTCCACTCGCTTTGTATGTGCACGTGCCTTGGTGTGTGCAAAAGTGTCCTTACTGTGATTTCAATTCACATACGTTGAAGCAATCCGTTCCAGAAAAAGAGTACATAGCCCACCTCCTTGCTGATCTTGATCAAGACTTAAAATATGTACAGTGCAGGGCATTACAGTCTATTTTTATCGGGGGAGGCACACCGAGTTTATTATCCGCAGAAGCGATACTGCAACTCCTGCAAGGAATAGGCAAACGCATCGCTTTTTCTCCTAACATCGAAATCACACTTGAAGCGAATCCGGGAACGATTGAAACAGGTCGTTTTGCAGGATTTGTTCAAGCTGGTGTTACTCGGATTTCGATTGGTGTGCAAAGCTTTCAGACTAAACATCTTAAAACCTTAGGACGCATTCACGATAACCGACAAGCTTTTGCGGCTATAAAACAGGCCAATGAGGTTGGCTTGCGTACCTACAACATGGATTTGATGCATGGCCTACCACAACAGTCAATTGTCGAAGGATTATCTGACCTAGAAACTGCCCTAAGCTTTGCTCCTCCACATTTATCATGGTATCAGTTGACGATTGAGCCGAATACCCAATTCGCATCTAAACCACCTGTATTGCCTGAAGATGAAGTGTTATGGAATATCCAAGAACGAGGTCATGCGCTGTTGAAAGCCGCTGGCTACGATCAGTATGAGGTGTCTGCTTATGCCAAGCCTGGTCAGCAATGTCAGCATAATCTTAACTATTGGCAGTTTGGCGATTATCTAGGGATTGGCTGTGGAGCACATGGTAAAGTGACTTATAATGGGGCGATTATCCGTACCGAAAAAATCAAACATCCTCGCGGTTATATGGATCTGCAACAGGATTACCTTTACCGTTCAAACCAAGTGAATGATGAAGATGTGCCGTTCGAGTATTTTATGAATCGCTTGCGCCTGTTTGCTCCATTTACGCTCGAAGATTATGAGGTCCATACGCTGCAACCCTTGCCCCAGCAGACTCTTAATGTGATAGATCGCGCCCTAGAAAGTGGCTTTTTAATTCAATCTAAGAGGCAGATTACCCTCACGTCACAAGGCCAACGCTATCTTAATACACTTCTGGCTGAGTTTATCGATTAAAGCGCAACAAGCTTCAAAAACTGATCTAATTCCTCGTCAAAATCCGCGGGATTAATTAAGCAATCAATTAAGCCATCCTCCTCCCGAACTTCAATGCGTTCAAGAGGAATGTTTGTTTTTGTGACCATGTCATAAAAGACCAATAATTCTATTGCTTCAGAGGAGTCTTTTGACGCTTTGGCGACTACTGCGAGTTTTTGATTGGTTAATTTGAGTAGACTACCCAAGGTGAATTCAGTAACAAAATCATACTGTTGGGCGGTGCTTGAAGCTATTTGTACACGAGGGCCTTTGAACACATCCACACGACTTTTTTCGGTATTAATGATGAGTTCTTTGATGCCGCACTGTCTAAATTGATCAATGTCTTTGATAGACATGACCATACCAGGCAAGATGGAAAAATTAGAATTGCTCTCAGAGCATTTTATGTTCTCTACGAACATGCCCGGAACGAGTTCTGCAATAGTAACAGTTTGGTGCATGGTAAAACCCTCTTGTGACTCGATTTCGGCTGGTCACAAGAGCGTCTCAATTCCCTTATAACCAGCTTTTAGTAGAAATCTCGTATTCTGTAATGGAATCTGAATGAGTCAATGTTAACCCAATAGCATCAAGACCATTTTCTAGATTGTACTTATGTTGAGGTGCAATAGTAAAGGAATACTCCTCACTTTGTGTTTTTACACACAGGTTAGGCAAATCGATAGTGAGTTGGCTTATAGGGTTGTCGGTGATCAATGATATTATTTCGTCAATTTGTTCATTATTTAATACAATTGGCAACATGAAATTATTAATGGCATTGCCATAAAAAATATCCGCAAAACTCGTTGCAATAACCACTTGGATCCCAAAGTCTTTCAATGCCCAAGGTGCGTGCTCTCGTGAGGAACCACAGCCAAAATTCTCGCGAGTCACCAAAATGGATGCACCTTGATATTCAGGCTTGTTTAGATTGAACTCAGGGTTAGGCTCTTGCTCGTGTAAGTCCAAATAACGCCAATCGTGAAACAAGTGTTTACCATAGCCTTGACGGGTGACTCCCGTTAAAAACTGTTTTGGGATGATTTGGTCGGTATCAATATTGGCAATATCTAAAGGCACAGCGGTACCAGTATGTACGGTGAATGCACTCATGTTTTACTCCTGAAAATCGCGAACATCGGCAAATGTGCCAGTTAATGCAGCGGCCACTGCCATGGCGGGGCTCACTAAGTGTGTGCGCGCACCGCGGCCTTGACGACCTTCAAAATTACGGTTGCTAGTCGAAGCGCAGCGGTCTCCAGCTTCAAGTAAATCATCGTTCATACCCAAGCACATCGAACAGCCGGGTAAGCGCCACTCAAAACCAGCATCAATAAAGATTTTATCAAGACCTTCACTTTCTGCTTGGACTTTAACTTGCGCTGAGCCTGGCACGACCATTGCGGTTACGTTAGGTTGTACTTTACCTTTCTTTGCAATGCTAGCTGCAGCGCGTAAGTCTTCAATGCGTGAGTTAGTACAAGAGCCGATAAACACATGAGATACAGGCGTTTCACTAAGCTTATCACCTGGTTTGAGCCCCATGTAGGCAAGTGCTTTAGTGGCAGATTCTTTGGTGACAGGATCACTAAAATCATCCGGAGAAGGTACTGGCGTATCCACAGCAATGACTTGCCCAGGATTAGTACCCCATGTGACTTGTGGCTTGATGTCCTTGGCTAGTAAGGTAACGACTTTATCAAAATCTGCATTAGCATCGGTAAACAAGGTTTTCCAATAGGCAATGGCTTCTTGCCACAATTCACCTTTAGGTGCTTTCTCACGACCTTCTAGATAATCAAATGTGATTTGGTCAGGGGCGACTAAGCCGGCTTTCGCACCCGCTTCAATACTCATATTACAGATGGTCATACGCTCCTCCATGGATAGAGCGGCAATGGTATCACCACAGTACTCAATGACGTGACCTGTGGCACCGGCGTGACCTAACTCGCCAATGATGGCTAAAATGATGTCCTTAGCAGTGACACCAATAGGCAATGTGCCTGTGACTTCGACTTTTAGATTTTTGGCTTTGGTTTGTTTGAGCGTTTGTGTCGCTAAAACGTGTTCGACTTCTGAGGTGCCGATACCGAAAGCTAAAGCACCGAATGCACCATGGGTGGCTGTGTGAGAGTCACCGCATACTACGGTCGTACCAGGTAAAATCGCGCCTACTTCTGGCGCCATAACGTGAATAATACCTTGTTTTTGGTGACCGACAGGATAGAGCTCGATACCGTGCTTTTCGCAGTTTTGTGCAAGGGTTTGCAGTTGTAATTGGTTTTCAGGCCCACACGCATCCAACGCGATGGAACGAGTGGAGATACTGTGGTCCATTGTCGCAAGCACTTTTTCTGGACAGCGTACTTTGCGATTCATTTCATCTAAACCAGCAAATGCCTGTGGTGAAGTGACTTCGTGGATCAGATGGCGGTCTATGTACAACAATACATCGTCACCGGTATTCGGGACGACATGAGCGTCCCAGATTTTGTCATAAAGAGTCTTTGCCATGACTTTAACCTTCTAAAATCTGTTGCGTAATATAGTCACCCACTTGCGCCGTTGATTTTGCTCGACTGCGCTGTTCTGGTGCAAGTAATTCGCCAGTTAAAATACCGTCGCTTAAAGTGTTAATAACGGCATTTTCAATGGCATCGGCTGCGTCATTCAAATTTAGTGAGTAGCGTAAAAGCATAGCGGCTGAAAGGATTTGCGCAATTGGGTTGGCAATCCCTTGTCCAGCAATATCAGGTGCACTGCCACCAGCAGGTTCGTATAAGCCAAAACCGTCGCCGTTGATACTTGCAGACGCTAATAAGCCCATAGACCCTGTTATCATGGCGCATTCATCAGAGATTATGTCACCAAATAAGTTCGAACATAACATGACATCAAAATGTGCAGGATCTTTGATCAGTTGCATGGTCGCGTTATCGATATAGATATGCTCAAGTTCAACATCTGGATAATCTTTGGCAACTTCTTCAGTGGTTTCACGCCATAAACGAGAGCAAACTAGGACGTTGGCTTTGTCGACAGAGGTGACTTTTTTACTGCGTTTGCGCGCGGCTTCAAACGCTGAAATCGCAATGCGGCGAATCTCTGCTTTGGTGTAGCGCATCGTATCAAATGCGACTTGTTCTTCACCTTCACCTTCTAGGCCTTTGGGTTGACCAAAGTATATGCCACTCGTCAATTCACGTACTACTAATACATCGACGCCACTGGCTGCAATGTCTTTGCGCAGTGGGGATAAGTCTTCTAGGCCAGGATAAATTTTGGCCGGTCGAAGGTTTGAGAACAAATCAAAGTGACTGCGCAAGGTTAATAATGCCGCGCGTTCAGGACGCTTCTCAAGAGGGAGGGTGTCCCACTTTGGTCCGCCAATCGAGCCAAATAAAATAGCATCAGCTTCTTCACAGCCTTTTAGCGTCTCAGCTGGCAGGGCTTCACCGTGATGGTCTATGGCATATCCACCCACTGGAAAGGCGGTTCGGTTTAAAGTTAAGTCAAATTTTTGCTCTATGGCATCAAGGACTTTATTTGCTTCGGCCATGACTTCGGGGCCGATACCGTCGCCGGCTAGCACGGCGAGTTGATAAGTAGACATTTATACTCCTGTGGCCGATTGTAGCTTTTGCTCGTCAATCATATCGGCTAAATGCATGTTATTAAGTACAAAGATCAGGGCTTTGACGCCTGATTCTACGATGTCTGTCGCTAGACCGATGCCATGAAAACGGCGCTCGTTGTATTGTACAACAATACTGACTTGCGCTAGGGCGTTGGCACCTTCGCCTTTGGAGTCCAATTTGAAATCCACGATGTTTATCGCATCTTCGCCGATAATTTGCATGATGGCGTTATACGCGGCATCCACAGGGCCATTACCGACGGCGCTATGAGTCGTGGGTTCTCCACCGACGTTTAGCGTGACAGTTGCGCTTGGAATGATCTCTTTTCCTGAGCTGGCGTGCAAATATTCGAGTGAATAATACGAATCATCTTGTTTTTGTTGGTTAAAGAAGAGGATCGCTTCAAGGTCGTAATCATACACTTGCCCCTTTTTGTCGGCAAGGCGTAAAAAGGCTGCATAGACTTCATCTAAGTCGTAATCGCTGTCGCTGTAACCAAGTTCGAACAAGCGATGCTTAATCACATGGCGGCCTGAGCGAGAGGTTAAATTTAATTGATTTTTGTTTAAGCCAACACTTTCCGGCGTCATGATTTCGTAGGTATTTTGACCTTTTAATACACCATCTTGGTGAATGCCTGATGAGTGCGCAAAAGCATTTGCACCAACTATGGCTTTGTTCGCTTGTACTGGCATAGAACATAGTTGGCTGACGAGCTTAGACGTGCGCGAAATTTCATTACTTTTAATGTTTGTTTCGAGTTGGTAGCGTTCTTTACGAGTTTGTAAAATCATCGCGATTTCTTCCAACGACGCATTACCCGCACGCTCACCAATACCGTTAATAGTACATTCGACTTGGCGCGCACCTTGCTCAACCGCAGCTAATGAGTTTGCCACGGCGAGACCTAAGTCATTGTGACAGTGGACCGAGATGGTCGCTTGATCAATATTAGGAACTCGATTAAAGAGTTGTTGGATTATTCCACCAAACTCAGTTGGTGTGGTATAACCAACCGTATCTGGAATATTCACTGTGGTCGCGCCTGCTTTGATGGCAGATTCTACCATGCGGCACAAATAATCAATGTGAGTGCGGCCCGCATCTTCACACGAAAACTCAACATCATCAGTGTATTGACGTGCATGTTGGATGGCTTTGACCGCCATTTCAACCACTTCGTCTTGGCTTTTTTTCAACTTAGTGCCAACGTGAATATCTGAAGTGGCGATAAAAGTGTGGATACGAAAACGCTCAGCAACTTTTAAAGCTTCCCCACAAGCATCAATATCTTTGGTAAGAGCCCTTGATAAGCCGGCAACTGTGGCATTTTTTATTTCTCGCGCAATGGTTTGCACTGAAGTAAAATCCCCGGGACTAGAGACTGGAAAACCCGCTTCGATGATGTCAACGCCGAGTCGTTCGAGTGCCAGTGCGATTTGTAGTTTTTCTTTCACTGTTAAGCTTGCAGGCAACGCCTGTTCACCATCTCGCAATGTGGTATCGAATATTTTGACTTGTTGTGACATAACACCATCCTTTCGTTTTTAAAACGTATACAAAAAACCCGTGCTAGGCACGGGTTTTGTGAAATTTAAGACAAGCTCACCCGTGCAGTTTACCTACCAGTAATAAGAGTAGCAGAGTGTAGAATGAGCTAAATTTTTTCATACCGCAAATGTACTGTGTCCAAAGTGATAGGTCAAGCGCGAAAGAGTGTTTTTTGCCAGAAATGATGATGAATATACTAAAGAATAATAGGTTTATAGTGTTACTTACCACTGAATATGAAAAGATAGCTTTAATTCTCGTAAACTCAGCGCACGTGGAATACCTTTACCTTTCCAACGCCACTGATGGCCACAACAGGCTGCCTGCATTATCGCTTTGGTCGGTTTGACTAACCGAATCGTATTGTTGGCTTGTTGGGGTTGCCCGTCTGGATGAAACCATCCGTGTTTATTCACATGCAAAAGGTTACTTTCTTCGTCGACGCGGTCGACTGAATCTAATTCAAAGTGATAGCCATCAATGGTTTTAACTTCAACCGGTAACACTCGCCCGATATCTGGGAACTTCGAATAATACTGTGCAATCTGCCCAGTGGTTTGTTTCGCACTAGGGCAGTTAGTCGCTTGTTTGTTTTGATAAGAGGCATTGTGATAATCAATCTCTAACGGAGCGTTATTATTGAGTAGACTGTGGGCGCACTCTTGAACTAACTGAGGTAAAAACTTGAGTTTGCGTTTCAGCAGGTTAATCTGCGAGGAAGATGATTCGGCGAGATTTTGACATTCTCTTTGATACAGCGCATTGCACAGTTCCGCAAAGTGGATACTGTCTTGGTTATGGCCGAAAATATCATGCTGTCTAATCATCATGCTATTATCGACAGAAAATAACAAAAAATAAAGGGATTTAGTAGATCTCGCCCTTTACGTAGAGCCATTTACCCTGCGCACGCACGAATGATGAGCGTTCGTGCAAATAAGCTAAGCTACCATCTGGTTCTAGGTAATAAGCTTTAAATTCGACGATGCCTGCATGACCATCGACGGACTTGTCCAAAATATCTAGGTGTTGCCAGTCAAGTTCAGGGGTATTTAATTCAATTGGATTGTGTGTCGGGCAGGTTTCTTCCGCCCAAGTGTTAATCAAATATTGCCCATAACCACCAAGTTTGTAAGCACTAAAACGTGAGCGCATCAGTTGTTCTGGAGTTTTGGGGTATTGCGCGTCATCGCTATTTAAAAAACGACCACAGCATTTGTTTAAGATTTTTTTTGAGGTGCAAGGGCAGGGGGATTTGCCAACAAGTTGATTCATATCTAAAACTTAAAAAAAATGCACAGCCTCAAGGCTGTGCATTCTGGTTGGGTTGATAATGGTTGCTTACTGACCTTTGATTTCACTGCGACCGCGATAAGGCGCGTCTGCACCTAGCGCTTCTTCGATACGCAATAATTGGTTGTACTTAGCTACGCGATCAGAACGACACAATGAACCTGTTTTGATTTGACCTGCCGCGGTACCCACTGCTAAATCAGCAATCGTGGCATCTTCCGTTTCACCTGAACGGTGCGAGATAACCGCAGTGAATCCAGCGTCTTTCGCCATTTTGATGGCATCAAGCGTTTCTGATAATGAACCAATTTGGTTAAACTTAATCAGGATTGAGTTACCAATTCCGTTATCAATACCGCGCTTTAAGATCTTAGTGTTAGTTACGAACAAGTCATCACCAACGAGTTGTACTTTATCACCAATCTGCTTAGTTAAATATGCCCAGCCATCCCAATCAGACTCGTCCAAACCATCTTCAATCGAAACGATAGGGTATTGGTTTGCTAGTTCGCCAAGATAATCACTGAATCCCTCTGAATCAAATGATTTATCTTCACCACTTAATACATATTTACCGTCTTTGTAGAACTCAGATGCGGCGCAATCAAGTGCCAACGTGATATCTTCATCCATTTTATAACCAGCGTTTTCTACCGCTTCTACGATCACTGCTAATGCTTCAGCGTTAGAAGTCAGGTTTGGCGCAAAACCACCTTCATCGCCTACCGCTGTATTCAAACCTTTTGCAGATAATACTTTTTTCAAATTATGGAAGATTTCTGCACCCATGCGCAAAGCCTCAGAGAAGCTTTTCGCGCCTACAGGCTGTACCATAAATTCTTGGATATCAACGTTGTTATCTGCGTGCTCACCACCGTTTAAGATATTCATCATTGGTACCGGCATGGAGTATTCGCCAGAGGTGCCATTTAAATCAGCAATATGTTGATATAAGGGAATACCAGCGCCATTGGCATACGCTTTTGCTGCTGCAAGTGATACGGCAAGAATGGCATTTGCACCAAGGACTTCTTTGTTTTCAGTACCATCTAAATCAATCATGATTTGGTCAAGCTTACGCTGATCTGCAGCATCTTGGCCGACTAATGCTGGAGCTATTTTGTTATTAACTGCCGCAACGGCCTTTAATACACCTTTACCTAAATAACGAGTTGGATCTTGATCGCGAAGTTCTAATGCTTCACGTGATCCTGTTGACGCACCAGAGGGTGCACAAGCACGACCCATTGCGCCACTATCTAAATAAACATCTGCTTCGACCGTGGGATTACCACGTGAATCCATGACCTCACGGCCAACGATACGGCTAATTGTTGCCATTGCGTTATTTTCCTTTCAAATTTAGTGATTAGTTTTCTTAAAACGACCTGCAGCGGCAATAAAGCCTTCAAAAAGCGGATGGCCATCGCGCGGGGTCGAGTTGAACTCAGGATGAAATTGACCAGCGATGAAGAACGGATGTTCTGGGATCTCGATCATTTCAACTAATTGTTTATCGGTAGATAAACCACTGACTCTTAGGCCAGCTTCTTCGATTTGGGTACGTAAGGTGTTATTGACTTCATAGCGATGACGATGGCGCTCATAAATCTCAGTACTGCCGTAACATTGATGGGCAAGACTTCCTTCAATTAAATGACAAAGTTGAGAGCCTAAACGCATGGTGCCACCAAGGTCAGAATCTTCGGTGCGTTGTTCTTTGTTGCCTGATGCATCAAGCCATTCTTCAATCAAACCAACGACTGGGTAGGGAGTTTCCGGATCAAACTCTGTTGAGTTTGCACCTGGCATATTCGCAACATTGCGGGCGTATTCAATGAGTGCAACCTGCATGCCTAAACAAATGCCAAGGTACGGAACTAGGTTTTCACGTGCATATCGAGCCGCTTCGATTTTTCCGTCTACGCCGCGCTCACCAAATCCACCTGGGACCAAAATGGCGTCAAGGTGCGACAAAATATGGTCGCCTTTGGCAATGATGTCGGATGAATCAATGTACTCAATATTCACCGTTAAGCGATTTTTTAATCCGGCGTGTTTCAATGCTTCATTGACCGACTTATACGCATCTGGTAATTCAACATATTTACCCACCATACCGATCGTGACTTCGTCCGTAGGGTTGGATTCAGCGTATAATACGGCTTCCCACTCAGATAAATCTGCTTCAGGGCAATCTAGGCCAAAGCGTTGTACGACAATCTCATCCATCCCTTGAGCTTTTAGATGAGCTGGGATCTTATAGATACTGTCGACATCCTTCATTGAGATGACAGATTTCTCTTGGACATTAGTGAACAAGGCAATTTTGGCGCGCTCATTTGCTGGCAAGGCCGCTTCAGAGCGACAGACAAGAATATCAGGTTGAATACCAATTGAGCGAAGCTCTTTAACCGAATGTTGTGTCGGCTTGGTTTTCACCTCTCCAGAGGCCGCCATGTAAGGTACAAGAGTAAGGTGCATGTACATGGCTTTTTCACGACCTAATTCAGTTCCTAACTGACGAATCGCTTCTAAAAACGGTTGTGACTCGATATCACCAACAGTTCCACCAATTTCAACGATGGCAACATCATTTCCTTCGGCACCGTCGATGACGCGACGTTTGATTTCGTTAGTAATATGCGGGATCACTTGAATGGTTGCGCCAAGATAATCACCGCGACGCTCACGCTCTAGTACAGATGAATAAATTCGACCTGTGGTAAAGTTATTGCGCTTGGTCATGCGCGTGCGAATGAAGCGCTCATAGTGCCCTAGGTCTAGGTCAGTCTCTGCGCCGTCATTGGTGACGAACACTTCACCGTGCTGAATGGGTGACATCGTGCCAGGATCGACATTGATGTACGGGTCCAATTTTAACATGGTGACTTTAAGGCCGCGCGCTTCCAAAATGGCGGCGAGTGATGCTGCTGCAATTCCTTTGCCCAATGACGAAATCACCCCACCGGTGACGAATATATAATGTGTCATGTATAACCCAAGGCGTTAATTTATGGTGTAAGAATACGTTTTAGCAAGACGAGTAATAGCGTGTCAAAACGCATTGATTCGGTCTATGCTGAATGGAGCCATAGTATACGCAAAAGGGGATTTTAAGACAATCAAAAAAGGTTATTTTTGCCGTAATGTTTTGAGGAAATACAATAACTCATGTGCTTGTTTCGGCGACAGTTCATCTGGTTCAGTGTTGTCTAAGGCATCGAACAGCGCAGAATCAGTCTGATCGAGCGGTAACTGAAGCGGCTCAGTAACTGTTTTTGCCGGTGATCCCGTCGGTAACGGCTGCGTGTTATTTGTGGTCTCAAGCTCATGTAATTTTGAGCGCGCAGCACTTATTACGTTGTCCGGTAAACCAGCGAGCTTAGCGACTTGAAGGCCGTAGCTTTTGCTCGCAGCACCATGTTTGACATTGTGCATAAACTTAATACTGTCATTGTGTTCAATGGCGCTCAGATGAACATTTTCCATCCCGTGGGTATTGCTTGCGAGTTCTGTTAGCTCAAAATAATGCGTCGCAAAAAGGGTCATTGCATGAATCTTATGATGGAGAAAATCCGCACATGCCCAAGCTAAGGACAATCCGTCATAAGTAGAGGTGCCACGGCCTATTTCGTCCATTAGAACCAAACTGTACTCAGTGGCATTATTTAAAATGGTTGCAGTTTCGGTCATTTCTACCATAAATGTCGAGCGACCAGATGCCAGTTCATCAGCGGCACCAATACGCGTAAAAATTTGATCCACAGGTCCTATTTCACACGCTTTTGCGGGCACAAAACAGCCAATGTGCGCCATGAGTACGATTAATGCTGTTTGCCTCATGTACGTCGATTTACCACCCATGTTGGGTCCGGTAATCAGCAGCATGGACTGCGATTCATCGATTGCAAGTGGGTTGGCAATAAACGGGGAGGCCAGAACCTCTTCAACGACAATGTGGCGTCCATCTTGGTATGCAATACCACGCTTGTCAGATAAGATGGGGCGGCTCAGTTGTTTATTTTGCACAAGATGCGCAAAACCCAACAATACATCTAATTCGGCAAGTGCTTGAGCGGTAGTGGTTAGAGCGTTTAACTTGGGTAGCAAGGCATCAAACAGTGCATCGTAGAGTTGTTTTTCCAGGGCAAGTGCATTGGCTTGGCTATTAAGTACTTTTTCTTCGTGGGCTTTGAGTTCCTCAATGATAAAACGCTCGTTATTTTTGAGTGTTTGCCTGCGTATGTAGTGACTTGGCGCAAGGTGGGCTTGACCTTTACTGATTTCGATAAAAAATCCATGTACCTTGTTATAACCAACTTTGAGTGTACTGATACCTGTAGCGTGTTTTTCTCGAGCTTCAAGTTCACTCAAGTAATCAGTAGCGCCTTTAGACAGCGCGCGTAACTCGTCTAATTCGGTATTGTAGCCATCTGCAATGACGCCGCCGTCACGAATAACCACCGGAGGATTGTCACAGATCGCTTGGTTGAGCAAATCGGCAAAATCAGGATAAGTACTGATTTGTTGAGTTAATGCCGTCAGTTTAGGCGATGAAAATTGAGCTAAAGTAATCTGTAATAAAGGGAGTTCATTAAAACACGCTTGCAGTTTGGCAAAATCGCGAGGACGCGCACTACGCAAGGCTAATCGAGCCAAAATGCGCTGTATATCGCCAATGCTGTTGAGGTGTTGCGCGAGTTCACTCAACTCGCTTGCGCTTAACTCAGCCACAGCATCATAGCGTTGGTTGAGTCGAAAATGGTCGCGAATTGGCCGTTGGATCCACTGTTGTAACAAGCGTGAACCCATTGCGGTTTGACAACTGTCCAATACAGAGAATAAAGTATTCTCGATACCGCCACTCAAATTTCGAGTCAGCTCTAAATTGCGCCGAGTAGCAGCATCCAGTTGCACGGTATCTCGCGGTTTGTCTAACATCAGTTTGTTGATGTGTGGCAGAGCACAGCGCTGGGTATCTTTGATGTACTGCAAAATACAACCCGCGCACGTTAGTGAAAAATGGCCCTCTGGTATCCCAAATCCGCTTAAATCTTTAGTGCCAAATTGTTGTGTAAGCAAGTGCAGAGCAGAGTCCAAATCAAATTCCCACCCGGGACGACGCCGTAAACCGCTGTAAGATTGCAGTATCGATTCGAATGCGAATTGCTCAGGATACAAAATCTCTACGGGTCTCAAGCGTTCCAATTCAGCGACTAAACTTTGTTCTGAGCATACTTCAGATAAAGTAAATTCACCGGTACTCAACGCAAGACTGGCAAGGCCAAATTGCGTTTTACCTCGAGTCTGGTGAGCAAACACTGCAGCAATGAGTGTGTGTTGCTTGGCGTTGAGAAGTGCTTCATCGGTCACGGTACCTGGGGTAACAATGCGTTGTACTTGTCGCGCAACGGGACCTTTACTGGTGGCAGGGTCGCCAATTTGTTCACAAATCGCCACCGCTTCGCCCATCTCGACTAATCGCGCAAGATAACCTTCTACCGCATGATAAGGTACACCCGCCATCGGAATAGGGGCACCATTGGCTTTGCCACGGGCGGTTAACGTCAGATCGATGAGTTTAGCTGCGCGAACCGCATCGTCGAAAAATAACTCATAAAAATCCCCCATACGATAAAACAAAAGCTCTTCAGGATGCTCCGCTTTGATGGCCAGGTATTGTTGCATCATTGGGGTATGGGTGGTTTTCAATTGACTCACTTTTGGCTTTTGTTATAAGTTGTGATGACGGTTTATTTAATTAAAGCATACTAAAAAAATGTGGTGCAATCTAAAAGAAAATACAAAATCTCAGCTTGAAGCCATCGCGCGCCACTGTAATGCTCAGAAATTGACCATTAGCTGCGCAGAGTCATGTACAGGTGGTGGCTTGGCTTACTATTTGACAGAACAGCCCGGTGCCTCAGCATGGTTTGAACAAAGTTTTGTGACGTATGCAAATAGCGCTAAAGAAATCTTGGTTGGTGTACCCGAAGTAACTTTAGAAGAGCATGGTGCCGTGTCTAAACAAACGGTTGAGGCAATGGCACAAGGCTTAGTGTCTCGTTGTGGTTGTGATCTGGGTATTGGGATCAGCGGGATCGCAGGACCGAGCGGTAGCACGACTGATAAGCCAGTTGGCTTGGTCTGGTTTGGTTTATGTCATCGAGGAAAGCTGATAACTGATTCACAGGTCTTTGCTGGCGGTCGCAGTGAGGTCCGAATGGCAGCCATTGAACACGCCATTACACTGATCGCAAATACACTGATTACGTAAACACTTCTAAGGGACAGCTGACAAGGGGCGTCAATCCATTTAATATATGTTGCATAATGATACACATAACAAATACATGTATATAAATACAGTAAAAAAACTTGAACTGTATAATCATACAGCATTATAATCTGAATCACTAAGTAGATAACAACGCTTTTATAGCGAATATTATAATATTATTAAGAATATTAAGGTTGAGTCACTATGTCAGACGATAACAAAGCACGCGCCCTATCCGCCGCCCTAGGCCAGATTGAGAAGCAATTCGGCAAGGGTTCCATTATGAAGCTAGGTGACAACCAAGCTATGGACATTGAATCTGTCTCAACTGGTTCACTTACCATTGATATCGCATTAGGCATAGGCGGCTTACCTTGTGGTCGTATCGTTGAAATCTACGGTCCAGAGTCATCAGGTAAGACGACTTTAACGTTGCAGGTTATTGCTGAGGCACAGAAAGTGGGCAAAACATGTGCTTTCGTTGATGCGGAACATGCACTTGATCCAATCTATGCTGAGAAGCTAGGCGTAAACATCGACGAATTACTCGTGTCACAGCCAGATACAGGTGAGCAAGCTTTAGAAATCACTGATATGCTCGTGCGCTCAGGTGCTGTAGATGTCGTCATTGTCGACTCGGTTGCAGCATTGACGCCTAAGGCTGAAATTGAGGGCGATATGGGGGATTCACATGTTGGTTTGCAAGCCCGTCTTATGTCACAAGCATTGCGTAAATTGACAGCAAACATTAAACGCTCAAATACATTATGTATCTTTATTAACCAAATTCGTATGAAGATTGGTGTGATGTTTGGTAACCCTGAAACCACTACTGGCGGTAATGCGTTGAAATTCTATTCATCGGTTCGTTTAGATATTCGTCGCATTGGTGCTATTAAAGAAGGCGATGAAGTGGTTGGTAACGAAACTCGAGTCAAAGTGGTGAAGAACAAAGTAGCTCCGCCATTCAAGCAAGCTGAATTCCAAATTTTATATGGTCAAGGGATCAGTAAAGAAGCCGAATTGATCGATTTAGGCGTCCAGCAGAAGTTGGTCGAAAAAGCGGGTGCATGGTATAGCTACAATGGTAACCGCATCGGCCAAGGTAAGGCCAACGTGACTCGGTTCTTAAAAGAAAACCCAGCTATATCTGCTGAGATAGAAGAGAAAATCCGCGCAGAACTGTTGTGTAAGGCCAAGCCAGTTGAGGAAGAAGCTGAAGACGCCGAATAACCCCCTTAGGATAAAAAGGGCCCGAGTTTTACTCGGGCTTTTTAGTAAGAAGTAGCTTAAACCTCTTTAGAAATAGTCAAAAAACATTCATTTATGATAATATGCTGCATGTTTTTAAAGTGGATAGAGAAACTGATCGTTGGACGTGTTAATTGCCCAGTCATTAACCTGTGTAAAACAAGATAGGGTGTTATTTTCTGACCTGGATGTGATTTTACGTGCAGGGGAACTCGTCCATCTGACCGGGCCCAATGGGGCTGGCAAAACAAGTTTATTGAGAATTCTAGCCGGCCTAACTCATCCAGAAAGTGGCTTAGTGCACACTAATAGTGCCGATAGTTATGATGTTCCATTACTGTACCTTGGGCATAAACTCGCGCAAAATAAACACTTATCTGCCATAGAAAACCTTACTTACTGGTCAGCATTGCACCGAGTGAACCCTTCTGTAGAGTCGCTTTACAACATTTTGGCTCAATATCAATTAGTTGGCTTAGAAGATTTGCCCACTGGACAACTTTCTGCAGGCCAACAGCGCAGGGTGTCACTCGCGCGAACGGAGTTAGTGCAAGCGCCATTATGGATCTTGGATGAACCTTATACGTCGTTGGATGTGACAGGTATTTCATTTATTCAAACGCGTATAGACGAATACGTCTCTCTTGGAGGCTGTGTCATTATGACTTCTCATCAAGCATTATCATCTTCCCATCAGGTCAGAGAACTGGCGTTGGAGTATCAAATATGAGTCCGTTGTACAGTGTTATCCATCGTGATATCACTCTTGCAATGAGACAGAAAGCGGATATTTTTCAACCGCTTACCTTTTTTGTGTTAGTGATCACCTTATTTCCAATCGCCGTGGGTCCGGCACCTGAAACATTACAAAAAATTGGCCCTGGAGTCATTTGGGTGGCTGCGATTTTATCTGCGTTGTTGGGTATGGAGCGATTATTCCGCGATGATTTTAATGATGGTGTGTTAGAGCAGATGCAGCTGTCTAATTTGAGCTTGTCATGGATCATGTTCGCCAAAGTCATGACTCATTGGTTACTCACTATTGTGCCATTGATTCTGATATCACCGTTATTGGCGTTGTTCTTAAATCTGACCATGCCAATGTACTGGGCACTCCTTGCAACGTTATTATTAGGTACGCCGATTTTGTCTTTGTTAGGCTCTATTGGGGTTGCGTTGACCGTGGGATTACAAAAAGGTGGGATTTTATTATCTTTGATCATAATTCCTGTATTTATCCCTTTACTGATTTTCGCCACCTCTGCGGTAAACACGGCCTTGTTTGGATTAAATTATTTACCACAACTTGCTATTATTGCAGCAATGTTGTGTATCGCTATGGCATTGACGCCCATGGCGATGAGTTATGCGATTAGAGTGAGTCATCAATAATGTTTGTCTGGTTACATCCCTATGCAAAAACAGAGCGAGCTTATGCTCTATGCAATACGCTTATGCCGTATTTTTTATCTGCTGCGGTTTTAGGACTCAGCGTCGGTCTGGTATGGGGGATGCTATTTGCGCCTTCCGACTATCAACAAGGTGACTCGTTTCGCATTATCTATATTCATGTGCCATCAGCAATTTTGTCTATGGGCACCTATGTGGCGATGGCGATTGCTGGATTAGTAGGCCTAGTGTGGCAGTGGAAAACCGCTTACATGAGTATGATTGCGATGGCTCCAGTGGGGGCATTGATGTGCTTCATATCTTTATTTACGGGTGCTGCGTGGGGTAAACCTATGTGGGGTACTTGGTGGATCTGGGATGCACGACTCACCTCTCAGCTTATTTTATTGTTCTTATATTTTGGCGTTATGGCGTTGTACTATGCCTTCAGTGACCGTCAGCAAGCGGGCAAGGCCGCCGCAGTTATTGCCTTAATCGGTGTGATAAATATCCCTATCATTCATTATTCTGTCGAATGGTGGAATACCCTACACCAAGGCTCTACCATCACTAAAATAGGAAAACCTTCTATTGCCCCGTCTATGAAATGGCCATTACTTGTATCGATTGCTGGATTTATGGGATTGATTGGTACTTTGACTCTAATGCAGCTCAAAAACGTAATCATTGAGCGAGAACTGCATCGTCCCTGGGTTAAGCAACTATTAAGTCAGCAGGAGACAAAATAATGGCATTTGATAGTTTTGCAGATTTTATTGCAATGGGTGGCTACGGCTTTTTTGTGTGGCTATCTTATGGTGTCAGTTTTTTGAGTATCGCGCTTTATATCGTTTATGTGAAACGTCAGAAAAGACAGTTAACGCAAAATGTTGTTGCACAGCAAGCTCGTGAGGCGAGAATTGCGGCAGCAAAGCAATCACAGGAAAAGTAACATGAACCCTAGACGTCAACAACGCTTAATCACTGTCTCTGCGATAGGGGTTTTGTTAGCGGGTGCGATTGGGTTAATGCTCTATGCATTAAGCAGCAATATTGATTTATTTTATACACCATCAGAGGTCATTAATGGTAAAGACGGCCAAAAACCTCAAATAGGCCAACGCCTGCGCATTGGTGGAATGGTGGTTGAAGGTTCGGTTGCGCGCAATCAAGAATCTTTAGCGGTAGAGTTTGATTTGGTCGATACCGGGCCTATGGTAACGGTAAGTTACAACGGAATTTTGCCTGACTTGTTTCGCGAAGGTCAGGGCATTGTGGCAACCGGCGTGTTGCAAACGGGTAACTTGATCATTGCCGATGAAGTCCTCGCTAAGCACGATGAAGAGTACATGCCGCCAGAGTTGGCTGAGCAAATGAAAGGCGTCAAACACGTTAAGCCATCTGCAGCAGGTTATTGAATATGTTTTCTGAAATTGGAAATCTAGCCAGTGTGCTGGCGTTGTTGATGGCGCTGAGCTTAGCTGTTTACCCAATGTGGGGCAGTTTCTCAGGACAAAAATGGATGATTGTAAGTGCCAAACCTCTTGCCTATGGGGTGTTGTTTTTTACTTTGATTGCCTACGTTTGTTTAACTCAAGCCTTTCTCCATGACGATTTTTCCATCGCGTATGTTGCAAATCATTCCAATAGTATGTTGCCTTGGTACTACAAAGTAACCGCTGTTTGGGGCGGACATGAAGGCTCGTTCTTATTATGGGTATTGACGTTTGCGGTATGGATGGTGGCAGTGGCTATATTCAGTAAAGGCATCCCTGCAGTTATGCTTGCGCGGGTTCTGTCGGTCTTAGGTATGGTCTCGATTGGTTTTTACTTATTCATGCTCCTGACGTCTAATCCTTTTAATACAATGCTGCCTTACATTCCTGTAGATGGACGAGACTTAAATCCATTGTTGCAAGATTTTGGCATGATTATTCATCCTCCCATGCTTTATATGGGCTATGTGGGGTTTTCTGTGGCTTTTGCTTTCGCTATTGCCGCTTTAATATCGGGACAATTAGATTCAACTTGGGCGCGCTGGTCTCGCCCGTGGACGATTGCTGCGTGGGCATTCTTAACAGTCGGCATAGCACTTGGCTCTTGGTGGGCATATTACGAACTCGGCTGGGGCGGCTGGTGGTTCTGGGATCCAGTTGAAAATGCCTCATTCATGCCTTGGCTAGTTGGCACTGCGTTAATGCATTCTTTGGCCGTAACTGAAAAACGTAAAGCGTTCAAATCATGGACTGTGTTACTCGCGATAGCGGCATTTTCGTTGAGCTTGCTTGGTACGTTTTTGGTACGGTCAGGCATTTTGGTGTCGGTGCACTCGTTTGCTGCCGACCCATCTCGAGGCATGTTTATTTTAGGTTTGCTTGTGATTGTGATCGGCGGCTCACTACTGCTCTATACTGTGCGAGCATCACAATTACAGTCGCGTACACAATTTTCATTGCTGTCACGTGAAAATATGTTGCTGGGTAATAATATACTATTATGTGCTGCCACGGTTGTAGTCTTGTTAGGGACTTTGTTTCCATTAGTTCACAAAGAATTGGGTCTGGGTTCAATATCAATCGGGGCACCATTTTTTAATCAAATGTTTACTTGGCTGATTGTGCCATTTGTGATGTTCCTAGCGATTGGCCCCTTGAGTCGTTGGAAGAAGCAATCTCTAACCGCTTTGCGCAATCAGTTGTTGGTTGCTTTTGGTCTTGCGTTAAGTGCTTCAATATTGATTGTAAATGCCTATGATGGTGAAAAATATCTTGCAACATTAGGCATGCTTCTTGCGTTTTGGATTTTAATATCGACGATACAAGAAATTTATCAGCGGGTGAACGCACAACAAAATGTCACTTTGTTCACAGGTCTTGCACGTTTGACACGCTCTCATTGGGGGATGGTCTTAGGACATGTAGGGTTTGCCGTGTCTTTGATCGGCATTACCTTGGTAAGTAATTTTGAGACAGAACGCGATGTACGTATGCAGTTCGGCGATAGCGTGACGATTGCCGGTTACGAAGTGCGCTTTGATGAAGTAAAAGCCATTCAGGGTCCAAATTACACTGCGGATCGGGGTATTTTTGATGTGTACAAAAATGGCGAATTTGTTGTTCATCTTGAACCAGAAAAACGCTTTTATCCTGTGCAACAAACCACAATGACAGAGGCTGGGATTCATTCAAATCTCGTTCGAGACTTGTTTATTGCCATGGGTGAGCCCTTAGACAACGGCGCCTGGGCAGTACGAGTGTATTACAAACCCTATGTAATTTGGATTTGGCTAGGCGCTGGAATCATGGCGCTTGGTGGCGTATTCTCAATGGCGGATAGACGTTATCGCCTCGCGAGCATTGCCAAATTAAAAGGGGCTTTTGCGGAGAAATCTGCGCAAGGACAAGCGGAGCCTAGTCATGCAAAATAAGCTCAAATTTGCGATTCCTTTGGTGTTCTTTTTGGGCTTGTGTGTCTTTTTGTTCCAGGGGCTATTTTCTGATCCGCAAGCGCGAGATGCGATGACCTTAGACCGCCCAATGCCAGAATTTACTTTACCTGATCTGATGCAACCAGAAGTTATGTATACACAGGATGTGTTTGATGGCAAAGTTACTTTGCTCAATGTTTGGGGCGTCTGGTGCGTAACGTGTCAGGTAGAATTACCGTATTTAACCGCATTATCCGAACAAGGGGTGCATATTGTTGGCTTGTATTACGATCAAGACCTCGACCCAGATTTTGGGATCAAAACCCTTGCAAGAGTGCAACAAGAAGTCATTGATATAACAGACCGTCTTGGCAATCCTTTTGCTTATAATATTTTTGATGTGTATCGAGATACATCACTTGATTTAGGAGTTACCGGTGCTCCTGAGTCTTTGCTGATTGATCAACATGGTATCATTCGCGTGCATCATATTGGTGATGTCAACCATCGCGTTTGGCAAAACAAGTTTGCCGATATCTACTTTGAGTTGACGGGGCAAACGATTAACGGAGTGGCCGAGTAATGAAATATATGGTTGTCGCCTTGCTCATTCTGTTTAGCGCATCTTCTTTTGCGACGCAGGAAAACTATCAGTTTGACTCGCCCGAACAGCAAGCCTTGTTCAAAGAGCTCACCGCAACATTGCGTTGCCCAATGTGTCAAAATCAAAATATTGCCGATTCAGATGCTATGATCGCCCATGATATGCGCCGCAAAGTATATCAGTTAATTAACCAAGGTCAGGATCACGAAGAAGTTGTAGCATTTATGAAATCTCGATACGGCGATTTTGTTTATTATCAACCCCCAGTTACTCGTACGACCATTTGGTTGTGGCTGTTACCGATATTTGTGGTGCTTTTAGGTATCGTGGTCATTTTAAGAAGAAAGCCCAACAAACTTACCGCACAAGACGAGCAAGCCGCTTTAGCAAGAGCCCAAGCATTGCTTGACGAAGATAAATAGGAACATCTTTCATGCAAACATTTTTTTTTATTGGCATAGGCCTAATGATGCTTGCGGGTGTGTTTTTCGCTATCCCTTTATGGCGACGTCGCCAAACTTTAGATGATTCAGATTATCAATTATCTAATACTCGATTGATTAAACAACGCATTGCAGAACTTGAAGAAGAAGTCACACAAGGCGTAATGACAGAAAAGCACAAAGAGCAAGCCATAAAAGAATTAAAACTTGCTCTAGTCGATGAGAGCAATACTCAAAAAAAGGGGGCTGTTAGCCAAAGCTCGATGCTTGTATGGGGCAGTTTTTTGGTATTAGTAGGACTGAGTGTCGGTCTGTATCTCAACATTAATAATGTCGATAAACTAGCCCATGTCTATGATGTTCATCAACGCATGGATGAACTAACGCAAAAGATCATCATGGGTGAGGGGGGCGATATTACATTACAAGACGTGCGAGATTTTAGTCTTGCAATCCGCACGCGCATCGATACAGAAAATGAAGACGGCACTGGGTGGATGTTATTGGGACGCCTTTACGCAAGTATGCAGATGTTTGAAGAGGCCTATCAGGCTTATGATAAGTCTTTAGCCATTGCACCGGATAACATGGATACGCGTGAGAATTATGCGCAAGCGTTGATGATGCCTAATCAACTTGATTATCTTCGTCGAGCGAGAGCCCAATTAGAGTATATTCTTGAACGTGAACCGCAGAATAATAACGCCGCGCTCATGTTGGCATTGACGGCCTCTCAATTGGATGATGCTGAAACAGCAGAGTTGTATTTGGCGCAAGTATCAGGTTTGCTACCTGAAGATAACCCAGCAGTGGTGCAAATCCGAACCAAAATTAATGAGCTCAACGCGAGAGGTACGGTCAAACCAACAGGGTTTGCCATCAAAATCAATACAACTGATATGATTAATCGTAGGTTAGAAGCTGATAATCAGTTGACGCCAACGACCATGTTTGTTTTTGCTCGCGATACCGCTGGGTCAAGACCTTTGCCTGTAGCAGTTAAAAAACTAAACCTGACTTCGCTGCCAAGCTTAGTGAACTTGATTCATACTGATGCAATGGTGGCGAATTGGTCATTCAAAAACGTCGAAGAAGTGGAATTAATTGTGCGTTTGTCTTATGACGATAACGTTGCTCCTGCGCCAGGAGAGTTTACCGGAAGTATTGTGATGCCGGTACGAAAAGAACAAATCCAAGCCGTGACTATTACTGTTAAAGAGGAAATTAAGTGAAAGGATTAACTTTAGGAAAGAGTATTTTATTGGCTGTAATACTGATACTCGGGAGTGGCTGCGCGTCGATAAAGCAGGAAGCATCTTCAGCTCAAACTAACCATGTTCAAGGCGATCCGAGAGACCCACTTGAAGGTTTTAATCGCACCATGTGGGATTTCAATTATGAAGTCTTAGACCGATTTTTCCTGAAGCCGGTTACCCAAGGATATGTTGCCATCACACCCACTCCCGTTCGCAGTGGTTTGCGCAACGCGGTCGAGAACCTTGAGGAGCCAGCAAACTTACTGAATAATGCTGCGCAAGGTAAATTAGACGGCACTATGGTCTCACTTGCCCGGTTTTTGATTAACTCTACAGTGGGTGTGTTAGGTGTCTTTGATGTGGCTGACATGATGGAATTGCCAGCTAAGGAAGAAAGTTTTGGGGAAACGCTGGCGGTATGGGGATTGGAAACTGGCCCATATTTGATGTTACCGGCACGAGGTCCAACTGATATTCGCTCTAGTACCGGAGATGTGGTCGATTCACAAGTGTTTCCAATGCAGGCGCTGAACAGTAATTTTAATCTTGCTACAATATTAGTCAGTATTTTGGAAGGGCGAGCTCGCGCTCTAGAGCAAGAAGCTAACCTACAAAGCTCATTAGATCCATATTCCTTGGTCAAAAATGCATACTTTCAGAACTTAGAGTTCCAAGTTAAAGATGGACAGATTGAGTCCCAAGTGGATGATGAATTATTAGATGACTTTGAGGCTTTTGATGATCTGTTGGAAGACACTCCTCCAGTTCAATAACTTCTGCCGACGACTACGAAAGTCGTCGACATCACAGACAGAATTAAACTGATTTGTACCCATTGGGGTTATTGGATTGCCAGCGCCATGCGTCGGCGCACATTTCTGTAATCCCTCGCTTTGCTTCCCAACCTAACTTGCTGAATGCAGTGCTCGGGTCTGCCCAGCAGGCTGCGATGTCACCTGGTCGGCGTTCTACAACCTGAAAAGGAACAGGGTGACCGCACGCTTGGCCAAAAGCATCTAGCATTTGCATGACACTGTAGCCAACACCGGTGCCAAGGTTGATAATATCGAGAGCAATATCCTGGCAAAATCGCTGTAAGGCTTGCAGATGACCTGCTGCTAAATCTACAACATGAATATAATCACGCACACCCGTTCCGTCTTTAGTCGGGTAGTCATTACCAAATACTCTGACGCGTTCTCGTTTACCCATAGCCGTTTGGCTGATAAATGGCATTAGGTTGTTTGGGATCCCGTTCGGATCTTCTCCGATTAAACCGGATTCATGTGCGCCAACGGGATTGAAATAGCGCAAGACGACGATTTGCCATTGATTATCTGAGATGAGTAAATCTTGTAAGACTTGCTCCACCATTAATTTGCTTTTGCCGTAGGGATTGGTGGGGGATCCTGTTGGCATATCTTCTCGCAAAGGCAGTGCAACTGGATCACCATATACGGTTGCCGAAGATGAAAATACAATCTTTTTGACCGCATGTTTGGCCATGACTTGGGTTAAGCAAACGGTGCCATAGACATTGTTTTCATAATAGTTAAGGGGCTTTTCGACAGACTCTCCAACCGCTTTTAATCCGGCAAAGTGAATCACTGAATCAATTTCATTTTGCGCAAAGATCTCGTTTAAACACGCTTTATCACGAATATCGCCTTGGATGAAGGTAAGATCTTTTTGGGTCAATTCGCATACGCGTTTGAGAGATTCAGCGGAAGAATTGGAAAGGTTATCTAAAACGATAACGCGGTAATCTTGTTCAAGTAATTGTAAAACAGTGTGGGAGCCAATGTAACCAGCTCCACCAGTAACGAGAATCGTCTGCATGGGTACTTCCTTGTTTGGTTGTCAAAAGACTACCTAAGGAACATCCTATGCCACCCTGTCTACTCTTTGGGCAACACCTTAGGTAGGTATTTTACACTCATTGAATGTTGTATCGGCCGAACGAGCAAAGGATAAAGTAGCAAAACCAATCCAGCCCATAAAAGTGATGTCCAATCGTTCACAACGCGTAATAGCAAAATGAAAAAGGGGACTATCACAATTAACTTTAGTACATTTAATAAAGTTTTCTCGGGTATTGTCATTTTTTTTGCGGCTTCATCGAGATAAGCCATGCGCTGCGTCAGTGGATACTGACGCAGACTGTCGATGGATTGTGTTGAAAAATAAAATTTCATCATAAATAGGTAGATTTAGGCCTTTTGTGCATCCGCTTCAGCTTCGCTTTCGGCAGCTTGTTCCCAGAGTTTTGATTTGAACGCCAATAATACCAAAATAATGCCTACACCGACGCCAAATAGTGAAATTTGTAAATATAAGTTTGGCATTTGCTCGACATTGTTCGGGTCAAAGTTACCTGATAGAAGACCTGCAATCACATTACCAATAGAGTAAGTCAGTACAAATACCCCCATCATTTGTCCTAAGAAACGCTGTGGAGAGAGTTTTGACACAGCTGATAATGCTACAGGGCTCAAACAGAGCTCACCTACCGTGTGCAAAAAATAGGTTGCCACCAACCAATATGGCGCTACTTTAAGACCCGCTGCGGCATATTGAGCAGCAAAGAACATAACGATAAAGCCAGAAGCCATAATGATTAAACCAATCGCGCATTTAACGGTATAGCTTGGCGTGATCATGCGTTTGGCAAGATTTATCCATAATGCCGCAAAAAAAGGGGATAGAATGATGATGAAAAACGAGTTGGCAGACTGGAACCAGGCCGTTGGAATTTCAAAATCGCCCAACATACGATCAGTATAATCACGACCAAATAAGTTCAATGATGAACCCGCTTGTTCGAAACCAGACCAGAAACAGGCCGATGCGACACAAATTAAGAACAATGCATTCATGCCTTTTTTCTCATTAGGGGTCAGGTTTCCACCAAAATAAATCGCACCAAAGTAGCCCAAAAAGATCAGACAAAATATCACAGCAACCGATTTGGCCACCGGAACTGGGTCAATCACAATTGCGCCAGACATCGCCATTGCAGTAACAATCGCGACGACAATTAAGAACGCTATGATTGCCCCATAGGTGTTGCGTTGTGCACTTGGTGTAAGTGGTTGGATAGGGGCTGCAGCGACGGAGCCAAGATTTTTTACAGTAAGCTTATATTGCACTAAACCAATAAACATACCCACGGCAGCTGCACCAAATGCGTGATGATAACTGAATTCGACTTGTAGGTAACCGCACACTGTGTAACCAATCACGGCCCCAATATTAATACCCATATAATACAAGGTATAGCCAGAGTCACGACGGCGATCTTGGGCACTATACAGCTGCCCAACGATTGCACCGATATTCGGCTTGAGTAGACCGGTGCCGACGACAACAAAGATTAACCCTATGTAAAATGAACTTGCGGCAGGAATAGCCAAAATAATATGGCCTAGCATGATAATAATACCGCCATACCATACGGCTTTTTGTCCACCAATGAGGCGGTCAGCCAACCAACCTCCAGGTAATCCCATAAAATATACAGCACCTGTATACAGGCCGTAAATAGCACCTGCCATGGCAACGGTAATACCTAAGCCGCCTTCTTGCAAAGTAGCTGTCATATATAAGACCAGTAATGCGCGCATCCCATAGTAGGACATACGCTCCCACATTTCTGTCATAAACAGGGTTTGCAAACCCATAGGATGGCCAAAGAAGCCGGTGTCGAGAGATTTGTCGAGGTTTTTTGTTGTCATTCTTATACCTTCTTATATGACATGAAAATTCAAAGCATATAATAGTGGAAACTGCTATTTGATGGTAGGTTTAATTGTTCTGTCTTTTTTCCTTCATAAATGTGAAACCAGACTGTCTTTAAATTGATTGAAATGTGCCGATAACGAAAGTGATTGGATTCTAGATTTAAGGATAAGTATGAAAGTTACCGTATTTGGTATTGGTTATGTGGGACTAGTCCAAGCCGCAGTTCTCGCTGATGTCGGGCATGATGTTTTGTGTGTTGATGTCGACCAACGCAAAGTAGATGCCCTCAAAGAAGGCAGCATTCCAATTTATGAGCCCGGTCTCACCCCGCTGGTCACTGCAAACTATGAGGCACAACGCCTTGATTTCACAACTGACGCTGGAGCTGGTGTTGTACATGGCAATGTTATTTTTATCGCGGTAGGTACGCCTCCTGATGAAGATGGCTCTGCGGATTTACAGTATGTATTAAAAGTGGCTGAAACCATCGCAACTTATATGGATAGACACACCATCATTATCAATAAATCGACGGTGCCGGTTGGTACTGCCGATAAAGTTAAAGAGCAAGTCTCTACAACGCTGCGCGACCTACAAAAAGACCTCACTTATGATGTCGTGTCTAATCCAGAGTTTCTCAAAGAAGGCGCAGCGGTCAGTGACTGTATGCGACCTGACCGGATCATTATTGGAACCGATTCTGAGTTTGCCGAGAAAAAACTTCGCGAGTTGTATTATCCGTTTAATCGCAACAACGACCGCGTCATCAAAATGGACATTCGCAGTGCTGAACTAACCAAATATGCGGCTAACTGTATGCTAGCCACTAAAATTTCATTTATGAATGAAATGGCAAACTTAGCCGAAAAGTTTGGTGCTGATATTGAACATGTGCGCAAAGGTATCGGTTCTGATCCACGTATTGGCTATCAATTCATCTATCCTGGTTGCGGTTATGGGGGGTCATGTTTTCCCAAGGATGTGCAAGCTCTCATTCGCTCTGCCAATGCCATCGGTCATCAAGCTAAAGTATTAGAAGCCGTTGAGCAAGTAAATCAAAATCAAAAATCCAAATTATTTGATTATTTAATGACCCATTTTAATCAGGATTTAACTGGTAAAACCATTGCTCTTTGGGGATTGGCATTTAAACCTAATACTGATGATATGCGTGAAGCATCATCACGCGTATTATTGGAAAAACTATGGGATGCCGGTGCAACCGTACAAGCTTATGATCCGGAAGCGATGGATGAAGCTCAAAGAATATATGGACATCGTGCTGATTTCAGGCTGATGGGCACCAAAGAGGCGGCGGTGACAGATGCAGCTGCACTGGTTGTATGTACTGAGTGGCAAGCATTCAGAGCACCCGACTTTGATTTCTTAGCAAGCACTCTGACAGACAAAGCAATCTTCGATGGTCGAAATATCTATGAACCGAGTGTTGTGTCGGAATATGATCTTGCGTACTATGGTATTGGACGTGGTCTTTCAGTAAAAGGATATTAAATTAATGAGTCAAGTTAAAAAAGCCGTCATTCCTGTTGCCGGTTTAGGTACTCGAATGCTACCTGCCACCAAGGCGATCCCAAAAGAAATGCTCCCAGTTGTGGACAAGCCTCTTATTCAATACGTGGTCAATGAATGTGTTGCGGCGGGTATTCGCGAGATTGTCTTAGTCACGCACGCTTCTAAAAATTCCATCGAAAACCATTTTGATACATCATTTGAGCTTGAAGCAACGCTTGAGAAACGGGTTAAGCGTCAGCTACTAGAAGATGTACAAGCCATTGTGCCGAAAGACGTCACCATCATGCACGTGCGTCAAGGTGTTGCAAATGGTTTAGGACATGCAATTATGTGTGCTCACCCTGTCGTTGGTGATAACCCATTTGCTGTAGTACTACCTGATGTGATCATGGATGATGCGGCGAGTAACCTTAAAAAAGATAACCTTGCCGAAATGGTTTCGCGCTTTAATACTAATCGCGTGTCTCAAGTTATGGTCGAAGAAGTACCAGAAGAGGAAGTGAGTAAATTTGGCGTAGTCGATTTAGACGGCGCAAAAATTACTGCCGGTCAATCAGCGAAGATCCATGCAACGGTTGAAAAACCGGCCAAAGACGAGGCGCCTTCAAACTTGGCAGTTGTCGGGCGTTATGTATTGTCTGAAAAGATCTGGGAGTTACTAGAGTTTACGCCTCCTGGTGCGGGCGGTGAAGTTCAGCTTACCGATGCCATTGCGTCATTGATGAATTTAGAACAAGTTGATGCCTATTATATGAAAGGCAAGAGTCACGATTGCGGTTCTAAGATTGGCTATATGAAAGCCAATGTGGATTTTGCCTTGCGTCATCCAGAGATAGGTCCAGCATTCAAAGAATATTTAGCCAGTAAAAACGGCTAAAACGCTAACCTAACCGATTTAAGCGCCATATCTGAGATGATAATGGCGCTTTTTTATTGCACGCTTATGCGCGATTCGATTTTGGCAAGTAGCTTATGGCTAATACCTTGTACTTCAGTCAAATCTTCTTTTTTCAAAAATTCACCGTGGTCTGTGCGATGCGCCACAATGGCTTGGGCTTTCTTAATACCTATACCAGGTAAAGCCGTGAGTTCGGTGACACTTGCTGTATTGATATTGAGGTGTTGCACGATGTTGATGTCTTGGCTAATAGATTGTGTTCCCTGTACGGTAACCGTCTCAGCCAACAGATTGGTTGATAGGCAGATTTGAGACAGTAAAAGAGCAAAAAAAAGAATGTTTTTCATGATTCGATACCTTGTATTTCAATAGATTAATATTCATGTTGCTTAGCGTTTTGCTAAGTAATGACAAGTGTAGCGAACTTGTTGCGAGAGATTGGCCAGTTTGGGTGTTTAGAATGAAAATCCATGCTTTTGAACAGCCATAAAAAAAATCGGATTAAGTCGCCTCAATCCGGTTTAAGCTTTTGGTTCTATTACAGTCGTTCAAGTACTGCTTGAGTAAAGTCTGTGGTGCCGTGTTCGCCACCAAGGTCGCGAGTTGTGCGATCACCAGATTCGATGACGTCTTTTAAGGCGGCACGGATTTTTTCTGCTTTGTCACCCATTTCTAAGTACTCAAGCATCTGGATTGATGCAAGGATAACTGACGTTGGATTAGCGAGGTTCATGCCAGCGATATCAGGCGCTGAGCCGTGAACTGCTTCAAAAATCGCTGATTCTTCACCGATGTTTGCACCAGGTGCCATGCCTAAGCCACCGACAAGGCCAGCACATAAGTCAGACAATATATCACCAAACAAGTTAGTCGTTACAATTACATCAAACTGACCAGGATTCATCACCAGTTGCATACAAGTGTTATCTACAATCATCTCAGCAGATTCGATGTCTGGATAACGTTCGCCTACTTCTCGTGCGACTTTTAAAAATAGTCCTGAGGTCGATTTTAAAATGTTTGCTTTGTGAACGGCGGTCACTTTTTTACGGCCTTCACGACGCGCTAATTCGTAAGCGAAGGTAACGATTTTTTCTGCGCCGTCACGGGTAATTTTACTTTTTGCTTCCGCTTCAGTGCCGTCGTCAGATACGATTTGACCTAGGCCTGAATACATGCCTTGAGTATTTTCGCGAACCGTAATGATGTCGATATCATCATAACGTGCTTTGGTGCCTTTGAAAGACAATACGGGACGGACGTTCGCATACAATTGGAACTGTTTGCGCAAACTCACGTTGATTGAAGTAAAGCCTTCTCCAACTGGCGTCGTGAGAGGGCCTTTTAATGCAACTTTGTTCTTTGCAATCAAATCAAGGGTTTCTTGAGGAAGTAATTCACCGTGGTTCTCTAATGCCATAAGGCCTGCATCGGCGTAGTCATAGGCAAAATCACAGCCGACCTTATCCAAAATTTGGATGGCTGAATCAATAATATCCGGTCCAATACCGTCTCCACGAATGACGGTAATTCGTTGTTGTGTCATGAAAATTCCTTTGATAGAAATGGATGTGTCGTTAAGTATAGATATTTTAACGTAGCCACATGCCAATCTCTACTAAAAAAAATAAATGTGGACTATAGTTGTATTGAATTCGCTGTACTTTTGATTATTTCGTAACACGGCTCATAAGCCTTGCCGGGGAGTTTCATCCTACCTTGAGCAATAAACTGTTCTAATAGTTGCTCGACCATGGTGATAAGTTCTGGATCGCCAGTTAATTTGAACTTTCCTTTTTCGGCAATGTGAGCGATGGTATCAGCTTTGATGTTACCGGCGACAATCCCCGAAAACACCTTGCGTAAGTTTGCTGCTAAATCAGCTGCAGACTGGTCTCGATGTAAGTGTAAATTGGCCATGTTTTCATGTGTTGGAACGAAAGGAATTTGAAATTCAGGCTCAATTTGCAGTGACCAATTAAAACTAAACGCATCACCGTGTTGACGGCGTTGATTGCGAATGACTTCACGTTGGTTGTTGATATGTTGTGCAACCGCCTTTGCATCATCGACGATAATTCGATATTTTTGTGTGGCTTCTATACCTAATGTTGCTTCTACAAAGGCATTAATCGCTTCAAAATAATCTGAACTTTCTTTTGGCCCGGTTAAGATCAAAGGCACTTGTTGCGATTGGTTTTTAGAATGCAGCAAGATACCTAATAAATACAATAACTCTTCTGCGGTGCCGACCCCACCCGGAAACACTACAATGGCATGACCAAAACGCACAAAGGCTTCTAAGCGTTTTTCAATATCAGGTAAAATCACAAGTTTGTTGACAATGGCGTTAGGTGGTTCAGCAGCAATAATGCTCGGCTCAGTCAATCCCACATAACGTCCATTTTTGATCCGTTGTTTGGCGTGTCCAATCGCGGCGCCTTTCATTGGCCCTTTCATTGCGCCTGGTCCACATCCTGTGCAAATATCGAGTCCTCTGAGACCAAGTTGATAGCCCACCTCTTTGGTGTATTGATACTCGATGTGTTCAATTGAATGCCCACCCCAACATACTACCGTGTTGATGCCATCGTTATTTTCAAGTGCATTCGCATGGCGCAGCATATCAAAAACCATATCGGTTGCAGCAGAACCGCTGCATGATTCCGTGCTGTGATTCGGGTAAATACTTTCGACGTACAACAAATCTCGCATCACGGCGAATACATGTTCGTGCACACCAGAAATTAATTTACCGTCGACAAACACTTCTTGCGGAGGGTTGAGTAATTCGATTTTGACTCCGCGTTCGCGACGAATGAGATCAATGGCAAATGATTTATGCTTGTCCAGCATGCTGGTCATATCATCGGTTTCGGCGCCGCTGTTGAGCACCGCTAAAACACAGTTACGGAACAAATGATAGTGCTTGGTGTTGGTATGGTCGGTAATCAACGCCATTTCATTTTGCGATAATTGGCTCATCCAACCGACTGGGCTAAGTTGTACCGGATTTTGGGTCAAAACGTTTGTCCTTGCTTTTGTTCGTATATTTTATATATCGGTATATTTGAAGAAAGGTCAAGACCCAAACGCTCACTGTCTTAGGAGTCTCCAATCTCCATAACACCTTTCAAAGTTACTGCGAAACGGATTAATATCTAAGCCGCCACGTCTGGTGTATCGTGCGTAGACGGTTAACTGAGAAACCCCTGTTTGCTCTAATATGTCGGTAAATATGCGCTCAACACATTGTTCGTGAAACTCGCTGTGTTCACGAAATGAGACAACATACCTCAACAGGGATTCAGAGCATATTTTGGGGCCAGTATATTTGATAAATACCGTTGCCCAATCAGGTTGGTCGGTCACCAAACAGTTCGCCTTTAGTAAGTTAGAATAGAGCTGTTGTGTGACAACTTCATGACTGGAATTTTTTAACAATGACGGGTTGGGTTGGTAATCTTTAATTTGAATGTCTTGTTCATCGATACATTGCCAATCCGTTGTGACGAATTGCTCATTATAAAATTGCTCAGGACGAATGATGTCTACTTTTACGCATTCGCCAGCACATTGGCTTAAGTCCTTTTGTAACGTTGCAGACAACGAATCATGATCACTAAATACGGTTTGGTTGAGGCTGTTTAAGTAGAGTTTAAATGATTTGGATTCAATAATATTAGGACTCGTCACCGGCACAAAACAACGCATTACAGCGACTTGTGGTAGTCCTTTGGGGTTGAGCCATGATAATTCGTAACCGTTCCAGATATCTTCGCCAGTAAAGGGCAAATTTTGTTCATTTATACCGATTTGCTGACGATTGAGTAATCGTGGCACAGGCTGTAAAAGTTCAGGCGAATACTGGGATTGATACGTTACGGCATTGCCCAAGGTCAAAGACTTAATACTTTGTGAATTGGCATAAAGTGATTTATCTGTCATAGTTTTACGTAAATAACTTTTCTATTTTAAACATTATTATGAATGTTTTCTGGCAAGATTTCATCAAACAGTATCAATCTCAGCATGAATGCATGGTAGAGTTTGACGCACAGTGGCCATCTCCTTGTTTAGTTGACCCAGATAACATTACAAAAGATCTTTGGGTTAAGTGGCAACCAGTCTCTCGTCAGAGCGATGCATCCGCTAACTTAAAGCACCTCGGTACCGCTTTAGAAATCCAAATTCCCGATACCATAGAATGCTTTTACTGTGCTTATTATGCCGATCATCTCTCCGTGAATTTTGATGGTAGAGTGATGACTCTACTGCAAATATGGAATGAAGAAGACTTTGCGCGCTTACAAGAGAATATTATTGGTCACGTCTTAATGAAAAGAAGACTCAAACAACCCGATACAATTTTTATTGGGGTGACTGATGACGAAGAAGAATTGATTTCCATCATACCGTCATCTGGTGAAGTCGTCTTTGAATACGTGGGGCGTACGCCACATCAAATCGTCGCCAATAGCTTGCAAGAGTTTATTGGTTATTTGACAGTTGCTTAACCATAAAACGCAAGGATTCGACTTGCTCATGTAATGTTTGAATATGCTCTTGCTGGTTTGCACAACGCTTTTCTAGTTCTCCTACTCTATCTGTAAGACTTGGCGCTGTTATGGGGGCAGATTCATGAGGTTGGTTAGCTTGGAAAGCTTTTAACCCTGAGATGATGTCAGGTAATGGTGCTTTTTGCGTTAATTTCGCTTTAATTAGACCAACGGTTGGCGTGATCCCTTTATCCGTAAGGGTCTGACATATTTTGGTAATTTCACTCATTTTTAAGTATTTTCCCTAAATTATCGTCAATATGAGCAAGGACTATATATAAAACATATACTAATCAATTACTTATCTTTGGCATTGAAATTGAATGGATTGGCATCTAATCACTTTATTATACTAGGAAGCTAACATGCACACTATCAAAAAAATCGCACTGACTTTCCCATTACTCTTGCCCCTTTCTGGATGCGTAATCGCTATTGATGCCGATAAGCGTAGTGAAAGGAATACCCAACATAGCCAGTGGGAAGCTCGCGAACAAAATAATCGGCAACACATCCAATCTCTTCAACTAGGGATATCATTTGCAGACATCACTGAGAAGATGGGAATCGCAGATTTTAATGAGCTGTCGTTAAAGGGTTCTGAACAATATCAAATCTTATACTATCGAACTCAGCGAAAACAGCAAGACGGCATTACGACAAAAGACGAATGCACTCCATTGATTTTCAAAGAAAACTCTCTTATTGGTTGGGGGCAAGACTATCTAAAGTCGATGCAGCTGCCTTAATTATTTCTGTTTAATAATTGAACTTTACTTGCCTTTATAGCACTAAAGCTCTATAAATCTTTACACAAAATTTACAAACAGCTTCGCGTAATGGCTTATGGAGAAACGCTTATGGAGTATTCAACAGCAGTAGACTATTCAGAAAACGATATTGATTTTGAAATTAAACACCTAAGCGCAGTTGACCTAAAGGTCGCCGCGTCTATTCTGTACAATGCTTACTTTGATGACCCTTTGTTCTCCAAGATTTTTAAAGTAGACCAAGAAGGCTATGAGATGCGCTTGCGCAGCGCTATCCGCGAAGAACTCAATGCGTTTTGGGAAGCTAAACAACCAATGTTAGGCGTCTACCGCGATGGTTCTTTAGTTGCTGTCACGTGCTTGCTTACTCCAAATCCTGATTTTGGCCATGGTCGTTATTGGCATTGGCGCTTACGCATGTTGATGACAGCTGGTTTTCTTGGTACGCAACAATTATTACACAAAGAGAAACTAGTGAGGGCTGAATTACCCACTCAGGATTGTCACATGATTTCGTTCATCGGAGTGCATCCGCAACATCAAGATCAAGGTCTTGGTCATATTTTGTTGGCAGGTATCAATGAAATTGTATCTTCTACAGAAGGTTCAAATGGAGTTGGGGTGTTTGTTACGTTAGACAAATGCCTATCTTTTTTTAATTCTGGTGGTTTTACGTTTATCAAAAAGTTATCCACTGAAAACATTTCGGGTCAAATAATGTACAAGTCGATTTAGCTTTTTCGAGGTAATGGCTTACTTTATCTGTAGGAAGCATCTTACAATAACGTAAGCCATTGATAGATATTTTTATCCACAGTCTTCTCACAGTTCATCCCAACCCCCTGTTATTACGGTACTTTAGTTGAGGTAACAATAAAAAAATCGTGTTTACATACAGCATGATTGAAATATTTTCCTGAAATCATAGTTTAGTTGCGTAATATTTACCTTGTCACACAGAAACAATCTCGCAGTCAGGAAGACATTGTTAGGTTATTGGACATGGCATTTGCCAAAGCTTGATAGGATATCAAGCCATATCAGAAATAAAGGAAAGGAACATTGGTTGGCAACAACCAAACAGGAACAACTTCAGGAAGGAAGTAGGTTGCAGTATGGATGTGCAACTTCGTACTGGAGACATGGAAAGGGACCCGTGGATGGATTCGCGGCCAGCTTAGGATGAGTTGGATTAGAAGGAAAGGGGCGTATACGGATGTTAATCGGGATGATTATAGTTGCAATGGAATGCTGAGAAGGAAGCTCGAAATAATGAGGCGATAGTCAATAGGCTATCGCCTTTTCTTTTGTATTAAATTAATCTGGCTCTCTAAAAACCGGTATATCTATACGTACCAAGAGTTGCTTTTTTATGGTTATGACCCCTTCATAAGCCACATCCGGTGCCGTAGTAAAACTCATCAGGTAATCAATTTCTCCGCTGCGCTGACCTAGCAGATGAATTTTATGGCGATGAATACTGACAAATATCAGTTCGTGTTTTTTGCAATATTGCTGAGCCACAGTTCTTGCTACCTCTGCATTAGCTCGAATCCGCCAAAAGCCAATTGCAATGCAGATGAGTGATACCGAAACCAAGATGTCTAAAAGCGTCATGACGCGGTGGTAATCTGTTTGATACGCTGTGACAAACCTGTTGTGTCCGAATTGTCGTGAATCAATGACAACAAATGCATGCGGGTCTGAGGTAACTGCACTAGATCTTGATACAACCCCATCACAAAGTCATCATCATACGACAGTAAATGCGGTATAAAACGATGTAATACAGCCGTATCTTGCAGTGCTGCAAAGTTCCGAGCCGCAATCACGAGTAATAATTCAGATGGCACATCGGCTTGACTACAGATGAAACGTACAGTTTCAGTTTGAATGGCAATGTCAGCTTGACTCAACGCACGTAAATAACTAGCAAGAAGACCAAAATCAATCTGATTCGATTTAACCAGTACTTCGATTTCTTTTTTGATATGCACTGCCAATGGTTTGTTTATCGCATAATGTTCAAAACTTTCGAGCAAAGATATGGTGACAGCTCTTGGCATCACTGACCAATTATTGAGTAAATGAACTTGAATATTGCCTTCATTACAACGACTGGCGATTTCGGCCAAACCCTGCACCGGGAGAGTCTGCCAATCCTGAGTGCTTGGAGATTGTATGTAATCTATACAAGGTGCTAAATATGGACTGGCGGGTTGAATTAAGATTTTTTTTGCAAAAGCATGAAAATCCGCGAGCTGCTTCTGATTAGGAGTAAAGGTAAAGGGATTGTCGCCAAGTTGCCCGTTTTGTTGAACCGTGTTTTGTAACTGTGCGCCAAGCGCTTGGATGACTTTTTCTAAAAACGAATTGCGAGCGGCTTGATTTAGCAAACCACGCTCATCTAATGGGAGCTTAATGAACCAAATGTAATGCTGGCCAGACTGCCAAAAAATACAGCCAAACCACATATGCTGTTGTCTGGGAAAGGGGACAGGCTGCTTTTGATACTCGATATCGACAAATGTTTGAGCGGATAGTTCTCGGTATCCACGTCCCATATCAACGATGCGAAATTGTGTGCCAGCAGCGTGTAAAAACTCACTGATTGAATTAATAGTCGATTCTGGTGTATCTTGCATAGCCTTAACGTACACTGTTTATTTTGATGGTGGACATTATAAACAGATCCGTTGGAATTTCATGCTCGATATACTTTTTCAAGATGAGGCTTTGGTCGCCATAAACAAACCCAGTGGTTTACTCGTTCACCGAAGTATGATTGATAAACACGAAACAGAGTTTGCGATGCAGATGGTAAGAGATCAAATCGGACAACATGTGTTTCCTGTGCATCGACTCGATAAGCCAACATCTGGGATCTTGGTATTTGCTCTGAGTTCTAACATAGCGCGGTTACTGAGTGCGCAAATTGAACAGCACAGTTGGCAAAAAGCGTATACAGCAATAGTCCGTGGATGGGCGAGTGATTGTGAAATCGACTATGCGTTAAAGGAAAAACTCGATAAAATATCCGACAAAAAGGCTTATACCGAAAAGCCGGCGCAAGAGGCTTTTACACGAGTGGAGTGCTTACAACATTATCTTGTGCCAAAACCTGTTGGGAGGTATCAGCAGGCGCGTTTTAGCCTGATTCGTTGTTTTCCCAAGACGGGACGTAAACATCAAATACGTCGTCATTGCGCTCATATAAATCATCCTATTGTGGGTGATACGACGATTGGCGATGGCAAACAAAATGCCTTTATGCGTGCCCATTATGGGCTTCATCGTTTGGCATTGCATCATCACGAATTACAATTTGTTCACCCAATTACTGATTCGCCTTTGACGATTACTGCGCCAAAGCCATTAGAATTAAGAGCGGTTGTGGACAAATTGACTATACATGCAGTTGGAGAAACTATTCATCATGGCACAAATTGAAATTATTGTAGGTTCCGTATACGGGAATGCTCAAAATGTTGCAGAACACGCAGAACAATTCTTAATCTCGGCAGGGCATCAGGTTAATGTTCATACCGATCCAGATATTGATTTACTCAACGAAGATGCAGCCTTTTTGATTATCACCTCGACCACAGGTATGGGAGATGTACCACCGAATTTGGAGTTATTCTTTGCAGATATTCAAGCCGATTTACCTTCATTACAAGGAAAAAAATACGCAATTGCTGCATTAGGGGATAGCTCTTATGGCGAATCTTACTGTGGTGCAGGCAAACAATTTACTGAGCTATTTGCCCAACTGCAAGGTGAAGAAATTACGCCGATGTTAGAGCTAGATTCAATGGAAACGTTTACCCCAGAAGAAGATGTTGTTGCTTGGCTTGAGCAACACAGCGCTCAATTCTCTGCATAAGCTGTTTTAAATTACAAAAAACCGATGTACAAAAAAGTAGCATCGGTTTTTTTAGTTTCTGGATTGCTGTGTTTATTCCGCAGCGCGCAGCAACTCGTTAATCCCCACTTTGGCACGAGTTTTTGCATCGACTTTTTTGACGATGATCGCTGCATATAGTGAGTAAGTTCCACATTTACTTGGTAAAGAGCCAGATACCACGACCGAGCCAGCAGGTACTCTACCGTAATGTATCTCGCCTGTTTCGCGGTCATAAATACGTGTGCTCTGACCAATGTATACCCCCATTGAAATCACTGCACCTTCTTCAACAATGACACCTTCTACGATTTCAGAGCGAGCGCCGATGAAACAGTTGTCTTCAATGATCGTTGGGTTTGCTTGAAGTGGCTCAAGTACGCCACCGATGCCAACACCACCAGATAAGTGAACGTTTTTGCCAATCTGAGCACACGAGCCAACCGTTGCCCAAGTGTCCACCATTGTACCTTCACCAACATATGCACCGATGTTGACGTAAGAAGGCATTAGTACGGCATTTTTACCGACAAATGTTCCAGTACGAACCGCAGCAGGAGGAACAACTCGTGCGCCATCACGTGCAAAATCTTCCGCGGTATAGTCGCTGTATTTAAGAGGTACCTTGTCAAAATACTTGGTTTCAGCGCCGTCAATCACATCATTGTTATAACAACGAAAATACAGCAGTACGGCTTTTTTGAGCCATTGATGAACGACCCATTCGCCGTCGACTTTTTCTGCAACTCGGCCTTCACCAGAATTCAAAAGGGCAATTGCTTCATTCACAGCATCTTTGATTTCTTGGCTAACGGTACTTGGAGTAATACTATCTCGCGCCTCGAAAGCCGCTTCAATCGTGGTTTGTAATTGTGACATAAGTGATTAGTGTTCCGCTTGATCTAAGGTTTTGATAATTTGCTTCTTTAAAGCAAGTTGAATTTCTGTACTGAGGGCTCTTCCATATGCATCACTGACAATAAACACGTCTTCCGCGCGTTCGCCAATGGTCGATATTTTAGCAAGTCTTAGGGTCAGATTAAAGTCCACAAATAAATGACCGACTTTTGCCAATAATCCGGGGCTATCTAAGGCTTCTAATTCGATTAATGTTACGTTGTCTTTGGCCGCAAAAAAACGTACTTTAGTTGGTACATTCAGTTGTTTGAGTTGGCGTGAGAGTTTGCGCTGATTGCGATGAGTGTTTTCGGACTTTTCAAGTTGGGTCTCAATTGCCTTACATAAGTTTGCTCGGCGTTTTTCAGGACTGATTTTGTGGTTGTGTTCGTCAACGACGATGATACTGTCAAATACATAACCGTCATCAGTTATCGCAATATTAGCGTCAAGAATAGATAAATTTGCAGCGTCGAGAACGGATGCGATTTGCGCAAATACCGCCGGGCGATCTTGACCGTAGACGAGCAATTCGGTACCGGCTTTGGTCGTGTGGTTTGCCATACTAATATGCCATTGTTCTGCTGAACCATGGTGTAAAACTTGTTCGGTATGCCAGGCAATTTGAATGGGCTTATAACGAGTAAAATACGTGTCATCAAAGCGAGCCCAGAGGGTATCAATTGTTGTCTTATCAAATTGATTTAACAATAGTAGTAAGGCAGCTTCGCGGTTAGATTGAGCGCGTTCTCTTAGCGAAACTTTACACTGTAAACCATTGGCGAGAGCGTTGTGGGTCAAAACATAAAGTTCTTTTAGTAAAGACGATTTCCAATCATTCCACAAATTATCATTGGTCGCACGAATATCAGCTAATGTAAGTGCATATAATAAATTCAAATGTTCAGGTGTTTTCACGGCGGTAGCAAAGTCGTGAATGACTTCGGGATCGTAAATATCTCGCCGTTGAGCCACCACAGACATCAACAGATGTGAATCCACCAGCCAACTAATCATATCAATATCTTCTTGCGACAGTTCGTGTTTTTCACCAAATGCGATGACATCTTGTGCCCCGAGTTTAGAATGGTCACCACCTCGACCTTTTGCAATATCGTGAAAAATACCAGCCAGATATAATAATTCAGGTTTTTCTAAGTCAGTGACGATACTCTTGCAACGCGGAAATTCAGTATTGTCTTCAGTGGTATATAAATAAAGATTCTTGACCAAGCGGTGCGTATGCTCGTCTACAGTATAGGCGTGAAATAGGTCGAACTGCATCATACCAACAATAGCGTCCCACTGTGGCAGATAGGATTGCATAATACCGTATTGAAACATGACATCCCATGCCAAGCCAAAAAAGTTAGGCGTACGCATGAGTTTTAAAAATTGTTCACGGCACTCTGGATATTCTTCCCAGTATTGCGTCGCAAATTTACGTCTAGCGTTGCGTAGCTGTCTAATACACTCACCGTCTAGGCCAGTAATTTCTGGGGTGTGGGCAATGACTTCCAAAAAGCGCAAAATATCTAATGGGCTTTGAAAAACGTCAGTATGCTGAGGAACGATTAGACCATTGTTATGATAAAAATAATTATTTATCGTTAAACCTGGCTCAACGTCTGCGCCCAAAATATCGATTTTGAAGCGCTGCAACAGCATAGTATTGAGCTCGCTGACCCGACGAGTCACGCGAAAAAAGCTTTTCATCATGTGTTCAACGGCTTTACTGTCTTCTTGTTGATAGCCAAGTTTATGTGCCACATCACTTTGATAATCAAACAGTAAACGATTTTCAGAGCGCCCCGCCACTAGGTGTAAGGCGCAACGGATCCGCCATAGTTGCCTGCGGCAGTCGATCAGCTCTTTGTGTTCCATTTCGGTAAAATAACCATGGCCAACCAGTTGATAACCATCAAATTCTTGGAAATGTTTTTTAGCGACCCAGCCAATAGATTGAATGTCTCTTAAACAACCTGGGTTTTCTTTAACATTTGGTTCGAGGTTGTAGGCCGTACCGTGAAACTTTAAATGTCGTTGCTTTTGTTCTTCATATTTAGCCAGAAAAAATGCTTTGCTGTTCCATACTTTATCATTGTTGACCTTAGTGAGCATGTCATCAAAGGTCGTTTGACAGCCGATCAAACAACGTGCTTCAACAAGGTTGGTTGCTACGGTGATGTCATTTTTGGCTTGTTCGACACAATCTTTTATAGTGCGTACAGATTGGCCTATGTCTAACTTACAATCCCAAAGTAAGGTGATAAATGCAGATATTTTTTCACCAATTTCAGGTTTAAGTGAACGTCTGCTCAAAATTAATAAATCGACATCAGAATGCGGTTGAAGTTGACCACGCCCATAGCCTCCAACTGCTGCGAGGGATAAGTTAGGGATGTCAGATAAGCCGTGCAGAGTCCAAGCTTGACGCACTAAAGCGTCTACGAAATAGGCTCTGCCTAGGATGATTTCATCAATTTCACAGTGCGGAAACTCATCATCAATCCACTTATAAGAATCTGTTACGCATTGGCGAAAAATCGAGACGTCTTGCAATGATTCTATGTCATTGATGCGCTGAATTAGTTCAACTAATTGCATGGTGATTCCATTGATTTAGTGCGAGATAATCTTGGGAATGGATTCATCCTCGCGGTGAGTTAGAATTTCTACGCCGGTGCCGGTAACTAACAAAGTGTGTTCCCACTGAGCACTCAAACTACGGTCTTTGGTAACCACGGTCCAATTATCTGGCAATATCTTGCAGTACCGTTTGCCTGCATTGACCATTGGCTCAATCGTAAAACACATACCTTCTTGGAGTACTTCCCCAGTGCCTGGTCTGCCGTAATGCACTACCTGAGGGTCTTCGTGGAAAGTCGCACCAATGCCATGTCCACAAAACTCTCGAACAATGGAATAATGGTGGCTTTCAGCATGTTGCTGGATAACATGGCCTATATCGCCCAATGTTGTACCAGGTTTGACAATTTCTATGCCTTTATACAGGCATTCTTGCGTAACGCGAATGAGACGTTCAGCTAATATGGAAGGTTTACCAACGACGAACATTTTAGACGAATCACCGTGATAACCATCTTTAATCACTGTTACATCAATATTGACAATATCACCGTCTTTGAGTTTTTTGTCACTCGGTATGCCATGGCAAATCACATGATTAACGGATGTGCAAATTGACTTAGGGAATGGAGGTTGGCCGTAATTCAATGGTGCTGGAATACCGCCTTGTACGTCTACTATATAATTATGACATAGGGTGTTGAGTGCATCTGTAGTTACCCCTTTAACCACATGCTCGCCAATCATATTGAGCACGTCTGCAGCCAACTTGCCTGCGATGCGCATTTTTTCGATTTCTTCTTGTGTCTTAATCGTCGCAGCCACTGCGGTTCCTTATGATTTTCTCATAGATCTATATTGTAGTGGTATTTTACAACACCTTGACATATCTGCAAAGGGAGAGTGAAAATTGTAAAAATTATACTCCATTGTTGTTTTAGCATTGCTTAAAATGACAAAAAGTGGTCTAATATGCCACCGCAAAATTTGGTTTTGCGAATATTCGTTGTAAAGCATTGCTTTATATTTAAAAAAACACACATACATCGACACTGACTCCGGGGTGTTTTTGTTTGTTAAGTTTCCCAGAAACTAGAAGCGAACAGGAATCGGGTGAAGGGATGTATGGAGGCCTAACCCCAATAGAGGATTTTAAACATGGCAAACGTATCAATGCGCGACATGCTACAAGCTGGCGTACACTTCGGTCACCAAACTCGTTACTGGAACCCAAAAATGAAGCCTTTCATCTTTGGCGCACGTAACAAAGTTCATATCATCAACCTTGAAAAAACCGTTCCGTTATTTAATGACGCATTGTCTTTTATCAGTTCTGTATCGCAGAAGAAAGGTAAAGTTTTGTTCGTTGGTACCAAACGTGCAGCGGGCGAAGCAGTTAAAGAAGCAGCACTCAAGTGCGGTCAATACTACGTGAACAAACGTTGGTTAGGTGGTATGTTGACTAACTGGAAAACCGTTCGTCAGTCAATCAAGCGCTTAAAAGATCTTGAGACTCAAGCACAAGACGGAACCTTTGATAAGTTAACTAAGAAAGAAGTTCTTATGTTACAACGTGAAATGGCTAAGTTAGAAAATAGCTTAGGCGGTATCAAAGACATGGGCGGTTTGCCTGACGTGATTTTTGTTATCGATGCGGATCATGAGCATATTGCTGTAACAGAAGCTCGCAACCTTGGTATTCCGGTTGTTGGTGTTGTAGATACTAACTCTAACCCAGATGGTGTTGATTACATCATCCCAGGTAACGACGATGCTATTCGTGCCATCCAGCTCTACTTGAACGCTGCGGCAGACGCAGTTAACGAAGGTCGTGATTCGAACATCGCAGTGCAAGCTGAAGACGAGTTCGTTGAGGCAGCTGAATAAGCTTTTTTTACTTGTAAACACGCCGAATCTGATTCGGCGTTTTCATTTTGAATATTTGAGGATTGAACAATGGCAGTGACAGCAGCACTGGTAAAAGAACTTCGCGAGCGCACTGGCGCTGGTATGTTAGATTGTAAAAAAGCGTTAGTTGAAACCGATGGCGACATCGAGCTAGCGATTGAAAATATGCGCAAATCTGGTCAAGCAAAAGCCGCTAAAAAAGCGGGTCGCATTGCTGCAGAAGGTGTTATTTTGACCAAAGTAGATGGCGGTCGCGCCACTATGATGGAAATCAACTGTGAAACTGACTTCGTTGCACGTGACGAAGGTTTCTTAGCATTTGGTAAGAAAGTGGTTGAGTTGGCAGCGAGCCAAAATATCAATGATATGGATGCATTAAATGCCGCAGAGTTAGACGGTGTGACAGTACAAGAAGCTCGCGATACATTAGTTGCAAAGATTGGTGAAAACATCTCTCCTCGTCGCGTTGTTAATGTTGATGGTGACAACCTAGGCGCTTACGTCCACGGTGGCCGTATTGGTGTTATCGCTGTATTGACTGGTGGCGATGCGGAGCTAGCAAAAGACGTTGCGATGCACGTTGCTGCAGCCAGCCCACAATTTGTTAAGCCTGAAGATGTTCCGGCTGATGTGGTTGAAAAGGAAAAAGCGATTCAAATCGACATCGCTATGCAATCCGGTAAGCCTGCAGACATCGCAGAAAAAATGGTTTCTGGCCGCATGAAGAAGTTCACTGGTGAAATCAGCTTAACCGGTCAGCCTTTTGTTAAAGATCCTAGCCAAACTGTGGGCCAGCTTCTTAAAGCAAATGGTGCTGACGTGGTTAACTTCATCCGCTTTGAAGTGGGTGAAGGTATCGAGAAAAAATCAGAAGATTTTGCAGCGGAAGTGGCTGCTCAGATGGAAGCGGCTAAGAAATAATTTAGCGAAAAGCTTTTTACTCTGGGTAACATCAGATAAACTAGAAGCACTTCCCCGGAGGTGCTTTTTTATGCCCATTGCCATCAGGTAAGGCGATTCTAACCATAGGATAGTGAAATATGAGTATAGCTCCTAAAACAGCTTATCGTCGCATTTTATTGAAGTTAAGCGGCGAGGCGTTGATGGGTGACGGTGAATTCGGTATTGATGCAAAAGTACTCGACCGAATGGCGCAAGAAATCAAAGAATTAGTCGAAATGGGCATCCAAGTCGGTTTGGTTATTGGCGGTGGAAATTTATTCCGTGGCGAAGGCCTAGCCCAGGCTGGTATGAATCGTGTAGTCGGCGATCACATGGGGATGCTTGCTACCGTCATGAACGGTTTGGCGATGCGAGACGCGTTACACCGTGCTTTTGTCAATGCTCGCTTGATGTCCGCGATTCCCCTAAACGGTGTGTGTGATGGGTATAATTGGGCTGAAGCAATTAGTTTACTCAAATCCAGTCGCGTGGTGATATTTTCTGCGGGTACAGGTAATCCGTTTTTTACTACGGATTCGGCTGCATGTTTGCGGGGCATTGAAATTGAAGCGGATGCGGTTTTAAAAGCCACTAAAGTGGATGGAGTATACACCTCAGATCCGGCCAAAGACCCAGAGGCAACGTTATACAAAACGCTAACTTATAACGAAGTATTAGATAAAGAATTAAAAGTAATGGATTTATCCGCGTTCACTCTTGCTCGCGATCATTCCTTGCCCATTCGTGTATTCAACATGAATAAGCCGGGTTGTTTAAAACGCGTTGTGCTTGGTGAAGATGAGGGAACGCTCATTACTCATGCAGAAAACATAGAAGGTTAACTCATGTTAGATGAAATTGAATTAGATGCACAAGATCGCATGGAAAAAAGCCTTGTCGCTTTAAAATCACAACTAGCCAAAATCCGTACCGGACGCGCTCACCCAAGCCTGCTTGACAGCATTTATGTTAATTACTATGGTGCAGACACGCCGCTCAAGCAACTTGCGAATATCATTGCTGAAGACAGTCGCACTCTGGCCGTATCCGTTTTCGATAAATCTGCAATACAGGCGGTCGAAAAGGCGATTATGATGTCTGATTTGGGTCTTAATCCGAACAGCGCGGGTGGTGCGATCCGCATTCCACTACCTCCACTTACGGAAGAACGTCGTAAAGACCTGATCAAAGTCGCTCGAAACGAAGCGGAAGGTGGACGCGTTGCGATTCGTAATATTCGTCGTGATGCTAACTCGGATGTAAAAGATCTCTTGAAGGAAAAAGAAATCAGTGAAGACGAAGCCAGAGCAACGGAAGAAAATATCCAATCGTTGACGAATGATTTTGTCAAAAAAGTGGATGAGATGCTGGCTGAAAAAGAAAAAGAACTAATGGAAATCTAACCCAACATGAAGTTGTTTGCCAAGGAAGAACCCATAATAAATATGGATACAGCTAAGATGCCTAGACACGTTGCCATTATAATGGATGGCAACGGACGTTGGGCTCAGCAACAAGGGAAGTTGCGCACTTTTGGGCACAAAGCGGGAGTAGATGCCGTTCGTGCATCAGTGAGTTTTGCGCGCAGGCACAATATACCCGCTTTGACGTTATTTGCATTCAGTTCTGAAAACTGGAAACGCCCCGAAGAGGAAGTCTTTGTGTTGATGGAGCTATTTAAGTTAGTGTTAAACAGCGAAGTCAAAAAACTCCACAAGAACAACGTTCGTCTAAAAGTCATTGGTGACTTGTCAGCGTTTGATGAAGCTTTGGTGGATCGAATCCGCAAAGCAGAAGCATTGACTGCAGATAATTCTGGATTATGCCTTAATATTGCTGCTAACTACGGCGGCCGTTGGGACATAGTAGAGACCACAAAACGCATACAAACTCGAATCAATGAGGGCACTTTACAACCATCTGATATCAATGAGGCCACCTTTAACCAACAAACCGCCTTTGCTCATGTGCCTGAACTTGATTTATTAATTCGCACGGGTGGTGAGCAACGCATTTCAAATTTTCTTCTGTGGCAATGTGCCTATGCTGAGCTCTATTTTACTGAGACGCTATGGCCTGATTTTAATGAGCAAACTTTCTCCAATGCCGTACAGAACTATCAACAACGACAGCGCCGGTTCGGCAAAATTGCGGAACAGGTACAATGCTAAAACAGCGGATTATGACGGCTTTGATCCTTGCGCCATGTGCGTTAGGAGCGATTTTATTTTTACCGATTGAATATTTTCAGTATGCAGTCGTCTTTGTCATGGGATTAGGCGCATACGAATGGGGTAATATGTCCGGGCTGATTCAGCGCCGTATGAAACTCTTTTTTACCCTTCTCATAACAACCATTTGTTTGATCCTTAGTATTGTGGTGCCTTCAGAAGCTATATGGCAGCAAAACGACCTACACCCATTGTATTTTGGCACTTTGGGTGTGGCTATTTTGTGGTGGCTGTACTCAGTTGTTATGATTATTTTGTACCCCAAATACAGTCACTTCTGGCAACGCTCTAATTTAATCCGCAATATTTTTGGGGTGTTTACTTTGGTCCCAACTTGGGTAGCGATAGTTGCTTTGCGTACCAGCTTATTTGAAATTGACCCATTTTATGGTGCCTCATTGATCTTTTATGTCTTAGGGATTGTGTGGGCTGCGGACATTGGTGCATTTTTTGTTGGGGTAAAATTTGGTCGCACTAAACTTCGTCCTAATGTATCCCCGGGTAAAACCTATGAAGGTTTAGCTGGCGGGGTTGTGGCTTCACTTGCAATTATTGCCTTTGCCGCCATGCATTATCAAGTTGAGCCAGCTCGCATCAGCTTACATATTATTATCGGTATTGTGACAGTGGGTATATCCGCCATGGGAGATTTGAACGAGTCTATGTTCAAACGCTGTGCTGGCATCAAAGACAGTGGTCGGCTATTGCCTGGACATGGTGGAGTCTTAGATCGAATTGATAGCCTAACTGCCGCGTTCCCGGTGTTTGCTTTTTGTTACGTGGTATGGATGGCGTGATGGATACCCTTGTTATCCTTGGGGCGACAGGTTCTATTGGGCAAAGCACCATAGATGTTGTAAAGCGACATCCAAAACGCTATCAAGTTTTTGCACTGACAGCGAACGCCCAATATTCTCAATTGCTTGATGATGCACTTGCGTGTCATGCCTCAATAGCCGTATTACACGATGAGAGTGTTTATGAGTCAGCTTGTGCATACGCTAAGCATATTGGCTTCTCAGGTGAGATCGCATTTGGCGAATCAGCGGCGATAGCCGCCGTACAGCATGCATCCGTTACCAAAGTCATGGCAGCCATAGTTGGTGGTGCTGGACTTAAAACGAGTATGGCTGCCGTTCAAGCTGGAAAAACTCTCTTATTAGCGAACAAAGAGTCTTTGGTAATGTCCGGCGCTTTATTGATGGATGCTGCAGCGCAATCAGGGGCGACGATTTTACCAATTGATAGTGAACACAATGCCATTTTTCAGTGCTTACCAAAAGAATTTGCCTATGGTGACTTGATACAAAGCGGTATCCACAAAGTATTACTTACAGGCTCAGGTGGACCGTTTCTCACTCGCTCTTTAGATAGTTTCGATACGATTACCCCTGAACAAGCCTGTGCCCATCCAAACTGGGATATGGGGCAAAAAATATCAGTAGACTCGGCGACCATGATGAATAAAGGCTTAGAATTCATTGAAGCAAAGTGGTTATTTGGTCTGAGCAACGATGATATTCAAATTGTGCTTCACCCCCAGTCAGTTATTCATTCTATGGTTCAATATTGTGACGGCTCTGTCATCGCGCAAATGGGTAATCCTGATATGCGTACCCCCATTGCACATGCGTTAGCTTATCCTGAAAGAATTGACTCAGGCGTTGCACCATTAGACTTTTCGCAACTTGATGATTTTACGTTTGCAACGCCTTGCCAAGAGCGCTATCCGAATTTGTATTTAACCCTTGCTGCTGCAGAACAGGGGCAAACGGCCTGTACATTCATCAATGCAAGTAATGAAGTAGCTGTTGCGGCATTTTTACATCACGTGATTGGCTTTACCGACATAACACGCATCAATGAACAAGTATTGGCCAAAGCCCCACATTTGTCTGCGCATTCATTGGATGAAGTTATCGCACTCGATGAACAAGCGCGCTCACTGGCTACTGAGACGATACAAAGGCTTACCAAATGCTAGATATTATTTGGAATATTGCCTCGTTTATCGTTGCTTTGGGCATTTTGGTTGCGGTGCATGAGTGGGGACATTTCATTGTCGCACGTTGGTGTGGGGTAAAAGTACTGCGCTTTTCCATTGGCTTTGGCAAAATCATTTGGTCACGCTACGATAAGCACGGCACTGAGTTTGCAATCGCTGCAATTCCGTTAGGTGGTTATGTCAAAATGTTGGATGAGCGGGTAGATCCGGTGTCACCAGAACAACGACATGAATCATTCAATCAAAAAACCGTTTGGCAGCGGTTTGCTATTGTGTCAGCAGGGCCAGTGGTGAATTTTATCTTTGCAGTGATCGTCTTGGCATTCATGTTTATGCTTGGTGTGTCGGTGTTAAAGCCCAAGATAGGCGAGATCATTCCTAACTCCATTGCAGCGCAAGCAAATCTACCAAACGATGGCGAAATCGTTTCCATCAATAACCATAAAACTCTCGATTGGCAAGCGGTCAATTATGAGTTGTTGGCTACCTTAGGTCACAGTCATTTATTTATGGTGATTGCGCATGATGGAGGTGAACACACGTACCGAATAGGGCTAAATCAATGGCGTTTAGACGATGCTGAAACGATGCCGCTTACCCAATTTGGTATAAATCCTGCTCAACCCAAAGTGCTAAATATTATCGGAACCATTGCCCCTAACTCTGCTGCGGCAAGGGCTGGACTCAAGCCAGGGGATAAAATCCTGAAAATAGATGGAACTCTTTTAGACAATTGGGAACAAACAGTTGCGATGATTAAAGCGCGTCCAGGTGAAGGCGTAACCATAACCATTGCAAGAAATTCGGTATTGTACGAGCTCGATGCTATTCTCGACCGCCGGGAAACGCCGCAAGGTGAGATTGGTTTACTCGGAGTGACCCCAACACTGGATGGTGAACGCAGTGACTATGTATTGACTAAGCAATATGGCTTTTTTGATGCCGTGGTCGCTGGGATTGATCGCACTGGTCGTCTGATGAGCTTAAGTATATCAATGTTGGGTAAATTATTTACCGGTGATGTGGCAGTAGAGTCATTGAGTGGTCCAGTCGGTATTGCACAAGGTGCCGGAGCCAGTGCGAGTATCGGTTTTGTGTACTTTTTGAGCTTTTTGGCATTGATAAGTGTGAATTTAGGAATTTTAAACTTGCTTCCGTTGCCCATGTTAGATGGGGGGCATTTGATGTTCTTCATCATTGAATGGCTACGTGGTAAGCCGTTATCCGAAGAAACTCAAGAAAAATGCCTGCGCGTTGGCGCAGCGATATTATTTACATTTATGTCAATCGCGATATTTAACGACATCATGAGACTGACATAATTTTGCGCTTAGACACGCAATTCCATACAATAACAATAATTCGTCTAGGAAGAATAACAGTTAATGAAGTGTAGACATTTTTTCAGTGCAATCGCCTTAGTTTTTTTCAGTCAGATTGCCGTGGCTCAGTCGAGCAATAGTGCTAATGAGTTCATCATTGATGATATTCGTATACAAGGTTTACAGCGTGTTGCTTTGGGTGCTGCGTTAACCTACGTACCTGTGCAAGTTGGCGACCGAATTACTCCCTTCCGGGTGACGCAATTAATCCGTTCTTTGTATTCATCCACTCACTTTGAGAATATCGAAGTACTGCGCGATGGTGATACTCTGCTGATTGTAGTTAAAGAACGTCCCACAATTTCTAACATCATCTTTGAAGGGAACGACGATATCAAAGATGAGCAATTGCAAGAGAGCTTGCAAGGCTCTAACATCATCGTCGGGGAACCACTTGACAAAACGGTTCTGACTTCCATCGAAAATGGTCTGAAAGACTTTTACTATAGCATTGGTAAGTACACTGCTGACGTCAGTGCTATCATTACTCCACTGCCACGTAATCGAGTTGATCTAAAAATATTGTTTGAAGAGGGCGATGCGGCCAAAATCAAACAAATTAATATTGTAGGTAATGACATTTTTTCTGATCAAGAACTCTTTGACCAGATGGAATTAAAGTTTGGTGCGCCATGGTGGAATTTTATGGCGGAAACGCGTTATCAAAAGCAAACGCTATCCTCGGATATGGAAAGCATCACCAGCTACTACATGGACCGTGGTTATTTACGTTTTTCGATCGATTCAACCCAAGTTGCAATGACGCCAGAGAAAGACGGTATTTATATCACACTTAATGTCAGTGAAGGTGAAAAGTACACGGTATCGGAAGTGGATATTATTGGTGACTTGATTGGACAAGAGGAACACTTAAAAGCATTCTTACCACTGCGCCAAGATATCTTATATAACCAAGCTCAAGTGACGTTTGCAGAAGAATTTGTCAGTAAGTTTTTGGGTCGATTCGGATATGCTTATCCAAATGTGACTACCATCCCAGAGATTAATGACGAAGATAATACGGTGAAACTAACTGTATCCGTTGACCCGGGTAAACGTATTTATGTTCGTCGAATCAATTTTGAAGGCAATCTCGTTACGGCAGACGAAGTACTGCGCCAAAACGTTACACAGATGGAAGGGGCGTGGTTATCTAATCAATCGTTAGAAGTATCTAAAAATCAACTCTCTCGTTTAACTTATATGGAAGAAGTTGAGTTTGATACTGTGCGTTTACCTGGCCAAGATGATCAAGTAGATGTGAATTTCTCTGTTAAAGAACAACCTGCAGGCTCATTCAATGCAGGTATTGGTTACGGGGATAGAACGAAGTTGAGTTTACAAGCGGGTATTCAACAAGATAATTTCTTAGGAACGGGTAAACGTGTTGGTATTAATATCAACACAGTATCGTATCAGCAATCCATTGCGCTGAATTACACAGACCCATATTTTACAATTGATGGGATATCATTAGGTGGCAGCGTAAGTTATTCAGAATTCGATGGTTCTGACTTCAATGTAGTCAGTTATAACTCAAAGCAATTTGCGATTGGGGCAAACCTAGGTTATCCAATCAATGCAGTGAATCGCATTAACTTTGGTTTAACGTATGCCAATGTCGAGTTATTCAATCGCTTTAGTTATGAACAAACGGATCGTTTCTATTCCCAATTCGAAGATATAAACGACCCAGATGCGCCCATTAAATATGATAGCTTACAAGCATCAGTATCTTGGATCCGCAATACGTTGAATCGTGGTGTATTCCCATCGGATGGTTCTTCACAACGTGCATCGTTTAGCGTCACAACCCCTAACTCCGATGTGAAATATTTTAAAACGATTTTGGATACCAAGTTTTATTTCCCACTTACTCGTAATCAGCGTTGGACAGTCTTAGCCCGCGCCCGTTTAGGCTATGGTAATGGTTACGGTGATGTCAATGGAGTGGAGCAGATCTTACCGTTCACTGAAAACTTCACTGCGGGTGGTTCGGATACGCTGCGCGGTTTTGAGAACAACACAGTTGGTCCTCGAGGCATTCAGCGAGTGTCGAATGCCTTTATCACAACTCCGGAAGGAAACAGTATACCAACGGATCCAGCGAATGATTTACTCTTTATTTCTCGTCGCAGCTTAGGTGGTAACGCGATGGCACTTGCAGGATTAGAACTGATTGTACCCACTCCATTTGTTGATACTGAATTTGATCGTTCTGTTAGAACCAGCTTATTCTTTGATGTGGGTAATGTCTGGGATACCGAGTTCGACTACAGTCAGTACGAAGGCTTGAGCATTGCTGCAAACAGTGATCCGATTGCTGATTACAGTGATTGGAAAGAGTATAGAAGCTCAGCGGGTTTATCTGTACAATGGATTTCACCAATGGGACCTTTAGTGTTCAGCTTTTCTAGAGCTTTGAAAGAACGCCCAGGTGATGATGCGAAGTTTTTTACCTTTAATATTGGTCAAACATTCTAATTATAAATATAGTCAAAATACTAGGAGTCTCTTTTGAAACTATTATCTCAGTCATTTATCAAACTTGCATTAGTTGCAACAGCTTTAATCAGCACCAGTGCATTAGCCCAAAAAATTGCTGTGGTTGACGTGCAAGGTGTTTTGCAAGCGTTACCACAGACTCAAGCCGTTGTTCAAAGTATTAACGAAGAGTTTCAGCCTAAATTAGCTGAGTTAGATAAGTTGCGCAGCGACGGTCAATTCGAAGCAGAAAAGTTGCGTCGTGACGGTCCTACTATGTCTGATGCACAAAAGACCGAATCACAAGAAAAGATCATGGCTATCCAAAATGAATTACAACAGCGTGCTAACCCTTTACAGCAACAGATTCAAGCTCGTCAGCAACAAGAGCAAACCAAGCTTTTGGGTTTGGTTAAACAGGCGATTGACGCGATTGCAGCTGCCGAAGGTTATGATTTGGTATTACAAGCTGGTTCTGCTGTGTATGCCAAGCCTGAATTTGATATTTCACAAAAAGTGATTGACCGCGTAAGCAAAGCAAACTAATCAATTACTGTAATATTGGCAGACCAAGCAGACCTGAAAAGGAAATAAACTGCTTGGTCTGATTTGTTTTAGGCGCTTTTACAGGTATCTTTGCCCACATTTGCATTTATCCCTATGGAGTACCACTTTGTCAAATGAGTTAAACACGATTGAAATTCGTGAAATTATGGATTTGTTACCACACAGATACCCATTTTTATTAGTTGATAGGGTAACTGATTATACCCTTGGTCAATCGATAAAAGCCTACAAAAACATCACTTTTAATGAGCCTTGTTTTACCGGGCACTTTCCTGGGCAGCCTATTTTTCCAGGGGTGTTAATTTTGGAAGCGCTTGCTCAAGCTGCCGGAATCCTAGGATTTAAAAGCGAGGCGGATACGAGTAAGCTATACTTATTCGCAGGCATAGACAATGCGCGTTTCAAACGCCCTGTAGTGCCTGGTGATAAGTTGGAATTATCAGTCGAACTGATAAAAGAGCGTCGTGGGATATGGAAGTTCAAAGGTTCTGCCACTGTCGATGGTGAATTAGTGTGCAGTTCAGACTTTATGTGTGCAATGAGAGAATTATAAAAAAGTGATCCATTCTACTGCGATTATTGAAAAAAGTGCTCAGATTGGTGCCAATGTTTCAATTGGACCATTTTGTTATGTAGGTGAAAACGTTGTTATTGGCGATAATTGTGCATTAACATCACACGTCGTAATTAAGCGCGACACAGTTATTGGTAATTACAACACCTTCTTTCAGTTTTGCTCTATTGGCGAAGACTGCCAAGACAAAAAATACGCAGAAGAAAAGACGCGTCTTATTATTGGTGACAACAATGTGTTTCGTGAGTCTTGTACGGTACATCGGGGCACGGTGCAAGATAATGGATTGACGCAAATTGGTTCGAATAACCTTATGATGGTGAACACACACCTCGCGCACGATTGCATGGTGGGTGACAATAATATTTTTGCCAACAATGCCACTGTGGCCGGGCACGTTCACATTGGTGATTTTGTAATACTTGGCGGTATGACAGCGGTTCATCAGTTTTGTCACATTGGTTCTCATGCATTTACTGGTGGTGGTTCAGTTATCTTAAGAGATGTTCCACCCTACATAATGATTAATGGTTTAAAACATATTCCGCAAAGTATCAATGCAGAAGGTTTAAAACGCCGCGGATTTTCTAGTGACGCGATTTTGAATATCAAACGCGCTTACAAAGCCATTTATCGTCAAAACAAAACCGTTGCAGAAGCGCTTGAAGCCATTCGTGAGATGGCACAAACCACTCCAGAATTAGACATTATGGTGGAGTTTTTGAGCCAACCTAATCGCGGCATTATCCGCTAGCCCCTATCTGACAATGTCTAGCCTTTCGCGCAAAATTGTCCTGGTCTGCGCCGAACCATCCGGCGACATGCTTGCGTCTCGTTTGCTCAAGCAGCTTCGAGAGGCAGATACTAATCTAAAAGTGTGTGGAATCGGTGGTCCTCTCTGTCAAGCACAAGGTCTTGAATCTTGGTTTAATATGGATGAACTATCGGTTATGGGCTTGGTCGAGGTCATTAAACATTTACCTAGGTTGTTGGGTATTCGCAAAGAGTTGAAACAGAAAATTTTGGATTTTGCTCCGGATTTGTATATCGGAGTGGATGCGCCAGATTTTAACCTTCCCGTGGCAAAATTTGCCAAATCACATGACATCCAAACCCTACACTACGTTTCTCCGACCATTTGGGCATGGCGTGAAAAGCGTATTCATAAAATCATCGCCAGCACTCATCATGTGCTCGGATTATTTCCATTTGAAACCCCCATTTATCAAAAATACCAGCATCCTTACACCTTTGTTGGTCATCCTATGGCGGATGAGATACCTCTTGAACCAAATCAACAACAAGCACGAGCGTCTTTAGGAATTATCAACAACCATCCAATCTTAGCACTATTACCCGGTTCAAGAGCAGGTGAAATCAAGAGTATGTTGCCAAGCTTTTTGGCGACATTTGAACTGTTAAAAAAACAACATCCAGAACTTAAAGCCTTGATACCTGCGGTGAATGAAGTCCGTTTTGCTCAAATTCAACAGATGGTTGCGAGTTATCCCGCTCAGGACGATATCAATATCACTCGCGACGATGCCCGAACAGTGATGATTGCATCTGATTTTGTATTATTGACCTCTGGTACAGCGACGCTTGAGGCAATGTTGTGTAAACGTCCCATGTTGTCTGCATATAAAATGTCACGTTTGACCTATTGGATGATGCGCAAGCTGTATAAGCCTAAGTATTTTTCGTTGCCCAATATATTGGCGGAGGAAGCGTTATTTCCAGAGTTGTTACAAGAAGATGTGGATCCTCAACGCATGGCGAGTTATATCAGTGCTGTATTAGCTAAGGAAGATGCACCAATTGATCACACTATTCAAGTTGAGGGTTCCACAATGACAGAAGTTTCTGCAACGGTACTAAAGCATCAAGGTGAGATGTTCCTTAAATTGCATCGTGATCTACAACAAAACGCCAGTCAGCAAGCGGCTAACGTGGCGTTGCAAATGTTGGAGCAGACATGTTCATAGCCGGTGTGGACGAGGTTGGCCGTGGACCGTTAGTCGGTGATGTGGTTACGGCCGCGGTTATATTAGATCCCAATAACCACATCGAAGGCCTAGGGGACTCCAAAGCGATTAGTGAGAAAAAACGCCTTGCATTATTTCCTGAGATTCAAGCCAAAGCCCTAGCTTGGGCAATAGGTCGAGCGAGCCCTGAAGAAATTGATGAATTCAATATTTTGCATGCCACCATGCTCGCGATGACCCGAGCGGTTGACGCGCTTTCGATTAAGCCCGATTTCGTGCAAGTTGACGGCAATCGCATACCACCTTGGCAATATCGTGCAGAGGCGGTGGTCAAAGGCGATAGCAAAGTCGCTTGTATTGGCGCCGCATCGATTATTGCCAAAGTGACTCGTGACCAAGACATGGCGCTATTGGATGCACGTTATCCTGAATATGGCTTTGCTCAGCACAAAGGTTATCCGACCAAAGCGCATATCAGCGCTTTACAAAATTTACCGGTGCTTAGTGAGTATCGATTGTCCTTTAAACCGGTTGCTCAAATTTTGGCTAATCGAACAAATGTTTAAGTGTCTGTCGCAAAATTTGATACACTTAACCAATCTAATTTTAATCTCAGAAAACTAATGGAACCAAGTTTCGTTCACCTGCGTGTTCACAGTGATTTTTCGATGATGGATGGCTTGGCCAAGGTCAAACCTATTCTTGCTGCATGCTTACAACAAAAGATGCCAGCGATCGCTGTAACAGACCAAATGAACTTTTGTGGTTTAGTTAAGTTTTATTCTGGTGCGCACGATATGGGGATTAAGCCCATCATCGGTGTCGATGTCTGGGTACAAAGTCATCTGTGGCCAGATGAAATTTGTCGTTTAACCTTATATGCGATGAATAACGAAGGTTATAAGAATATTACAATTTTGGTGTCAAAGGCTTATCAACAAGGCCATATCCAAGGTCGTCCAGTGATCAATAGTGAATGGTTAGTTGAGTTTGAAGCGGGCGTGTTGATTCTATCTGGCGCAATGGAAGGCGAGCTAGGTCGAGCATTATTAAAAAATAAATTAGACAAAGCCGCTCACATTACTGAATTTTATAAAGTGCATTTTGCTGACCGCTTCTATATTGAATTACAACGCACAGAACGTGCTAACGAAGCGCAATACATTCAAGCCGCGGTCGATTGGGCAAGCGAGCAAGACTTACCCGTGGTGGCAACCAATGAAGTGGTCTTTTTGGAAGAAAAAGATTTTGATGCTCATGAAATTCGGGTATGTATTCATGATGGTTATACTTTGGAAGATAATCGACGCCCCAAAAAGTATTCTCCAAAGCAGTATTTTCGCAGTGCTGGCGAGATGGTCGAATTATTTAGCGATATTCCCGAAGCCATCGCCAATACCTTAGAAATCGCCAAACGTTGTAATGTCACTGTGCAACTTGGTACGTACTTCTTACCAAATTTTCCGACGGGAGATTTGACCATCGAAGATTACCTAGTCAAGGTGTCACAAGAAGGTTTAGAGCGTCGCTTGCTCAAAATATTTCCCGATGAAGCGACACGAAAAGCCCAGCGTTCAGAGTACGATGAGCGTTTGCATATTGAACTAGAAGTCATCAACCAAATGGGTTTCCCTGGCTACTTCTTGATCGTAATGGAGTTTATCCAATGGTCAAAAGACAATGGTATCCCGGTAGGACCTGGGCGAGGTTCTGGTGCAGGCTCTTTGGTTGCCTATGCGCTCGATATCACTGACCTTGACCCGTTAGAGTTTGACCTGCTTTTTGAGCGGTTCTTGAATCCAGAACGGGTGTCTATGCCAGATTTCGATATCGATTTTTGTATGGATAGACGTGATGAGGTGATCGATCATGTTGCCGAACTATACGGTCGTGACGCTGTTTCACAAATTATTACCTTTGGTACCATGGCTGCAAAAGCGGTGGTGCGGGATGTAGGTCGGGTACTTGGTCATCCTTATGGCTTTGTTGACCGCATTTCAAAATTAATTCCTGGCGATCCTGGTATGACTTTGGCCAAAGCATTTGATGTTGAGCCGCGGTTAGGCGAACTCGAACGCAGTGATGCCGACGTCAAAGAACTGATTCACATGGCAAGGATCCTTGAAGGGGTCACTCGCAACGCCGGTAAGCACGCTGGTGGCGTGGTGATTGCGCCGACTCAAATAACCGATTTTGCGGCGTTGTATTGTGACGATGAAGGTCGTAACCCAGTCACTCAATTTGATAAAAACGATGTCGAAACGGCAGGTTTGGTTAAGTTCGACTTTTTGGGTTTGCGGACACTGACGATCATTCAGTGGGCGATTGATATGATCAAACTTGGCACGGGTGAAAAGGTTGATATCACTCAAATCCCACTCGAAGACAAGGCCAGTTTTGATTTGCTTCAGGCTGCGCAAACGACAGCGGTGTTCCAACTCGAATCTCGCGGCATGAAGGATCTCATTAATCGTCTTCAACCAGACTGTTTTGAAGACATCATTGCTTTGGTGGCTCTGTTTCGTCCGGGACCATTGCAATCGGGCATGGTTGATAACTTCATTGACCGCAAACATGGCCGAGAGGACATTTCTTATCCGGATGCTGAATATCAGCATGAGTGCCTCAAGGAGATCCTTGAACCCACTTACGGCATCATTCTCTATCAAGAGCAGGTCATGCAGATTGCCCAGGAGATGGCGGGTTATTCATTGGGTGGCGCTGATTTGTTGCGTCGTGCAATGGGTAAGAAAAAACCCGAAGAAATGGAAAAGCAACGCTCAGTATTTGCAGCCGGTGCAAAAGATAACAATATTGACCCTGACTTGGCGATGAAAATTTTTGACCTAGTAGAAAAGTTCGCTGGCTATGGTTTTAACAAATCGCATTCAGCGGCGTATGCTTTGGTTTCTTATCAAACCCTCTGGCTAAAAACGCATTATCCTGCGTATTTTATGGCGGCTGTCATGTCTGCGGATATGGACAATACGGACAAAATTGTGACTCTTGTCGACGAATGTCAGAATATGGGGATTACTATTCTGCCTCCGGATTTGAACACCGGACAATATAAGTTCACCGTGAATCAAGATAATCAGATTGTTTACGGTATCGGCGCGATTAAAGGGGTCGGCGAAGGTCCCATTGAAGCAATTATTGAAGCGCGTGAAAACCAAGGTAAGTTTAAAGACCTGTTTGATTTTTGCAGCAAAGTCGATACCAAAAAGCTCAATAAACGCGTTCTAGAAAAACTGGTTTTGGCGGGTGCTTTTGATAATCTTGGACCACATCGAGCCGCTATTATGGCAAGTCTTGGGGATGCCTTAGAAGCGGCTAATCAACACGCACGAGCGGAGAGTTTTGGTCAAACTGATATGTTTGGCCTGCTTAACGATGCTGAAGAAGATTCGCATCAAAGCTTTGCACAAGTTCCTCAATGGTCCGAAAAAGTCTGGTTAGCTGGCGAGAAGGACACGCTCGGTTTGTATTTGACCGGTCACCCAATTAACCAATATCTCGCAGAAATGCCTTCATATACTTCATGCAAAATCTCAGATTTAACGCCTACGGGTAAAGAAGGCAGTGCAAGCATCGCGGGTCTGGTCATCGGCGTGCGCGTAATGACGAACAAAAAAGGGCGTCGTTGGGGCATCGTGACCCTTGATGATCGCTCTGGACGAGTAGAAGCTAGACTTTTCCCAGATACATTTGAGCAATATGAAGAAATGCTTCAAACTGACCATGTCTTATTTGTCCAAGGACAGGTCAGCTTTGATGATTACAGTGGCGGTAATACAATGACCATCCGAAGCATATTAGATATAGTGGATGCACGAGAGCATTACGTTAAAGCGTTACAGTTAGTGCTAGAATGCCCTCTACATACTGCTATGGTAGATAAGATCAAACACACTTTGAATCAGGCTATTGGCGGGACTTGCCCTGTTGAAATGCATGTTGAGCACGCTGGTTTCAACGTCGAGCTACGTACCGACAGTCAGTGGTACGTGACGCCAAGCGATCAGTTGATTCACGATTTGAAAGAATTATTAGGTGCCCAAGCGGTACGCTTACAGTTTTAAAAAACTCACTACAAAAGGTTTTATAACATGAGTTTACATTTTTTGGATTTTGAGCAACCCATTGCTGAATTAGAAGCCAAAATTGAAGAATTACGTTTAGTGAATCAAACAGGTCAGTTGGACGTCGGTATCGAAGATGAGATCGTCAAACTCAAAGAAAAAAGCGAAAGTTTAACGCAAAAGATCTTCTCAAACCTTGGTGCTTGGCAGGTCTCACAACTTGCACGTCATCCTCTGCGTCCTTATACCGAAGATTACATCAAACATGTGTTTGCGGAATTTGACGAACTGGCTGGTGACCGTGCATACGCAGATGATAAAGCGATTGTTGGTGGCTTGGCGATGCTTGATGAGCAACCAGTGATGATCATAGGTCATCAAAAAGGCCGTGACACCCATGAAAAAATCAAACGCAACTTTGGCATGCCCAAGCCAGAGGGATATCGCAAAGCACTGCGCTTGATGCATATGGCTGAGCGTTTTAATTTACCGATTATTACCATGATTGATACACCAGGAGCGTATCCTGGAGTTGGCGCCGAAGAGCGAGGCCAATCTGAAGCTATCGCTCGTAATCTCAAAGAAATGGCAGAGTTAGATGTCCCTGTTATTTGTACTGTTATTGGTGAGGGTGGCTCTGGTGGTGCATTGGCAATTGGTGTAGGCGATCGAGTTAACATGTTGCAATACTCAACATATTCAGTGATTTCCCCAGAAGGTTGTGCGTCAATCCTGTGGAAGAGCGCGGATAAAGCGCCACTTGCTGCAGAAGCGATGGGCGTTAGTGCACCTCAGATCAAAGAACTCGGTCTGATTGACAACATAATCAGTGAGCCACTTGGTGGAGCGCACCGCAATCATCAGCAAATGGCGGCTAATTTTAAAGCTACAATCAAAGCTCAACTCGCAGAGTTACAAGCTCTTTCGCTTGAAGAACTCAAAGACCAACGCTACGAGCGTTTACTTTCGTTTGGCTACTGTTAACTCAGTTATTCAGCTCAAATCTTCAGACTGTGCGTGGTTATCATCACGCACAGTATACGTCGCATTAAGCGGTGGCATAGATTCGGTTGTTTTAGCTCATTTGCTTCATCGAGCTGATATACCCTTTACAGCGATTCATATTAATCATCAATTACACGCAGACGCAGAGCAATGGCAGGCGTTTTGCGAACAGTTTTGTCACCGTTTAGGGAACAAAATCGTCACGCGCTCTGTATGCATTCATGGGCAAAACAACCTTGAAGCTAAAGCTCGAAAAGCAAGGTATGAGGCCATAAATGATGCGGTCAAAGCAGATGCAGTAGTATGTTTCGCCCATCATCAAAGCGATATCGCCGAAACCTTTTTATTGCAAGTTAAGCGAGGTAGTGGTTCTAACGGTTTGACGAGTTTACGTCGCAAAAGAACGATGCGGTTTGAAAATAAGTCATGGACGGCTTTTAGACCTATTTTAAATGTATCAAAAAATGAGATACTCGCTTACGCGCAAACTCAGGGATTGGGGTGGGTTGAAGATCCCAGTAATACAACGTTGGCACATGAACGAAATATCATTCGGCATCAAATCATAAAGCCATTACAAGAGTATTGGTCTGATATTGAATCACGTATTGCACATACTGTTGCTACCTTACTCCACGAAAATACGCTATTGATGCAAGTATGTGAAGAGAGAGTAGCCCAGTGCCTTGAATCAGATTCTTGCCTAAACCTTAAAAAACTCAGTGCTTTCTCAGAAGAATGGCAAGCGCAGATTATCAGACATTACTGTTTGAGTTACTATCAGCTGAATTTAAGTCAAGCACACCTTCATGAGTTAATGAAACTCTGTCATTCTCGTGAAGATGCACAAGGCAAAATGGTATTGGGCGATTTGGTATTGCGTCGTTATCAAGGTGTGTTGTATGTATTGCCAATCAATGGTTTGTCTAATGCTTCACAGCAAAATTCAGCTGAGTTAAATATTCATATAGAATGGCTCACAACGCCGTGTCAGATAAATGACGATACACTTTATTGCTCTGATAATTCAGTGGTAATTCCATTACCAGAAAATATTGATGAGCAACAATTTTCTCAAGTTACATGCGAATCTGTGGCACTTTCAGAGCGGATTAAACCCTACCAGGCAAGACATTCAAAACCCTTAAAGCAGTGGTTACAAGCTCAACATATTCCACCTTGGCAGCGTCAACCATGTTATAAAATTGAGTACAACAATACTCAGATTGCTTATGTGTGTCCGGGCCTAGCCCTTGTTTTATCTGAACAAAACAAGCATAGTATGAGAGTCACTTTCGCTAAATAAGGAAGCCTATGCCAAGTGAGTTGATTTTTGTGTTAATCATCATGATGTTAGCCGCACTATGCGTGTGGGGTTTCAAACGCATTCAACTCCCGCCAATTTTGGCTTATCTAGTCGCTGGGTTCATTGCGGGACCTTCGTTATTTAACTTGTTTCCGCACAGCGAACAAATGCACATCTTCGCCGAAGTCGGCATCGTTTTTCTGTTATTCTCTCTCGGTTTAGAATTTTCGTTACCTAAGCTCATTGCGATGCGCAATCTTGTGTTTGGCGTTGGTTTAGCACAAATGAGTATCACAACTGCAGTCGTTGCGGTTATTGCACATTGGTTCGGGTTATCCGTTACAGCATCGATTGTGTTGGGCGGTATTGTTGGCTTATCGTCAACAGCAATTGTCATTAAGCAAACTAGCGAGATGAAAATTCTCAACACGCCTAGGTCGCAAATAGCGGTGGCTGTGTTGTTATTTCAAGATCTTGCGGTGGTCCCTTTTTTGATCATTATCCCCTTGCTAGGTGAAAATGGCGATTTGTCAATCTTTACTAGCATTCTTTTGTCACTTGGCAAAGGGGTTCTGGTTATTGCAGGGTTATTGTGGTTTGGGCGTTTAGTATTACCAATTATTTTTCGTGAAGTAGCCAGCACACGAACGGATGAACTCTTTGTCTTAACGACCATTATTGTTGCATTAGGAGCTGCAGGACTAACTTATGGGATGGGGCTCTCACTTGCATTAGGTGCTTTTTTGGCAGGTATGATGCTCAGTGAGAGTCGGTATCGATTTCAAATTGAGGCCGATATTCGACCGTTTCGCGATATTCTGATGGGATTGTTTTTTATTACCGTTGGCATGCGCTTAGAATGGGCCGTGATTTGGCCAAATACACATTGGATTGTCGTCGGTGTTATTGTGCTACTCGCAATAAAAATATTACTCTTTAGGTTGTCAACGCTCATTTTTAAAACCCCGGCAACCGATGCTTGGTCAGCAGCGTTTAAATTATCGCAAATGGGCGAGTTTAGCTTTATTTTGGCTGCACTTGCGGTGACCTATAACGTATTTTCTGCTGATTTTGCAGGCGTTATAGTGAGTGTTGGCGTGGTGAGCATGGCATTGACTCCTTATATGGTCAACAACAGTTATGCATGGGCGAAAAAGCTCACTGCTCAGGACTTTCCTGCGGTCCAAGATTTGCCGACGAGTGTGCAAAATAGAGATTTTCAACGTCATGTTATCTTATTGGGATTCGGTCGAGTCGGTCAGTCAGCAGCCAAAATGCTCACCATGGAAAAGATAAAATATATTGCGATAGATATCGACCCGATTCGAGTACAAGAAGCTTTACAAGGCTCTGAAGACATCATCTACGGAGATGTTGGGGATTTGAGCATATTAAAAGCGGCTTTTATTGAACAAGCCGCTGCGGTAGTCCTTACTTTCGATGAAACCTATAAAGCGCAACAAAGTATCAGCAAAATTCGGGAACATTTCCCCAAGCTTCCTGTTATTGTGCGCACTAAGCGAGATTATGACTTAGATAAGCTTTACGCGGCTGGCGCGTCTCAAGTTGTGCCGGAGCTGCAAGAAGGCAGTCTGATGTTGGTTTCTCAAATTTATCATTATTGCGGGGTACCCATTTCTCGTATTCTCAAACGGGTTCAAGCTGAGCGTAAGCATCGTTATAATCATTTACATGGCGTATTCCCCGGAGAAACGACAATCGTTAATTTTGAAAAAGAAGAAAAGTTACAGTTTTTGCATGCGGTGCCGTTAGGAGCTAACGCTTGGGCGGTTGGTAAAACGATAGAACAATGTGACTGTCAGCGTCATAGTGTAAATGTGTATAGCGTTCGGCGTGGTGATAACGAACTGATACAGCCAGAAATAACACACATGATTGAGCCTGACGACATAGTCGTCTTGTCCGGTCGACCAAGACGCATTGAGCGAGCGGAACGAAAATTATTATATGGTAATTAAATGAACGAATTAGACGAACAATTTATGCAACACGCTCTCAGCCTTGCGGATCATGCAGAAGCTATCGGTGAAGTGCCTGTTGGCGCATGTATTGTGCACGATGGAAATATAGTAGGAGAAGGATGGAATCGTTCAATCACTAATAATGACCCGTGTGGTCATGCCGAGATCCAAGCGATCCAAAATGCCGCAAAAAACCTAGGTAACTATCGTTTAGTGGATTGCACTTTATATGTGACACTTGAACCATGTGCAATGTGTTCTGGAGCAATCGTACATGCGCGCATTAAGCGAGTTGTGGTAGCGGCCACTGATCCCAAAACAGGTTGTGCCGGAAGTATTCTTAACCTCTTGCAACATCCAGATTTAAATCACAAATGTGAATTAACAATAGGTGTTAGGCAAGGACCAGCAAGTCAAAAGATTTCAAAATTTTTTCGTAAGCGAAGAGAACAAAATAAAGCAGAAAAACTCGCAGCCAAAGCGACTCAAAATGAATTAAGCTGACGCCTCTTCGATGCCATCTAAATTGAGCAAGGCAAACTGTTTGCGGCGATGCATTGACTTCTGATGAATCCGCTTTTTGAGTAAACGAGTACGAGATGTGACAAAATTTCTTGGAGGTTTTTTAAATAATCGGTTTCGTTTCATGGTTTATTTCCTTTTTTTTGTTATTGTCCATTTTTACATGACAGTGCGATGACTATTGTGTTGCAGCTTGATGAATGTTTTCATCAATAAAACGTAAACTTTCGTAATAACGACGAATGTTTTCGACATATTGCACCGCAACGTCACCATGCGCATACCCGAACTTGGTTTTGGTATAGTATTGTTTTTTACGCAACAATGGCAAATATTGTTTCACATCAACCCATAAATCCGGATTCAATCCAGCTCTCTGTGTTAACACTCTTGCGTCTTCTAAATGTCCTAGGCCAATATTATAAGCAGCTAATGCCATGAATGTGCGGTCTGGCTCTTTGATTCTCGCCGGCAGACGTTGTTTCATCTTAGCGAGATATTTGCTACCGCCCATGATGCTTTGCTCTGGATTGATTCTTGATGTGACTCCCATTTCGCGGGCAGTTGGGCGCGTTAGCATCATTAAACCGCGGACTCCAGTCACCGATACTGCGTTGGGATTCCAGTGACTTTCTTGATATGACACAGCGGCTAATAAACGCCAATCTAAATCATCTGCATACTTTTTGAACCATTCTTTATAATTAGGTAAGGTATCACTGACTGCATCAATGAATGCTTTGGTATCGACAAAGTTAATCTTCTTTACATGGCCAAAATACGCTTCATTAAGCGCTTTTAATGCACCACTTACTCTATACTGACCAAAAAATTCCAGCATGACGCCAAGTAATGCGTCATTATGGCTCTTCGAAAACAACCAGCGTCTCGGTAAGTTCCGATTAATGACTTCGTAGGGGAGAAGTTCGGGATTGAGTAACCGAGCGCGATTCAAAATGCTAGATGTTGTGACCGTATAACCGATCTCTTCAGCTAAGACCATTTGTAATAGTTCTTCGCTGTCATATTCTAAGGTTGCCTGCCATTGTATGCCTTGCTCAAGCGCTTTATTTTTTAAAGCGTCTGCGTGCATACTGTAACGTTCGACAAGTGCATTGCGCTTGGGGTTGTTGTTGCTTGTTACAATGACTTGGTCAAAGTATTGATAGGCTGGACCAAATTCAACATGTGTTAAATGTTCTGATGCAAATTGAAAAGGGGACGCAATAAGATCTATCTCTCCGCGCTTAAGACTGTTGAGCATTCGCTTGGGATCGGCAAATGGACGTACATCAAGTTGTACACCCAAAAAATCAGCAAAGGCACTGGTTAGCTCATAATCAAAGCCAGCGGGAGATTCATTAAGGAGAAAGAACCCTTCTGTGCCGTACATAGTTCCTACGCGCAAAGTGTTGCTCTGTAAGATCGTGTATAAATTGCTTGCGAAACTGTGCGTGCTTAGCAAACAAAACCATAAAAATATAAATGTCAGATATCGTTTCATACCGTTATGATAACAGATGACAAAAAGTTGCCGAATTGTTTTTTTGCATAAAAATTAAGCATAAATAACAACATTCACAAACAATTTAGAATTCACTTCAATTTGCTTTATAATAGGTGCTTGCAATCAACGCTTAATCCATCGGAAATACTCTTATGCTTATCCTTCCTGGCAGCCCTTCTCTAACTGATTTCGCTCGTCAAAAACTTCTGGCTCAATGTCACTCGCAAGGCATACCTTTGCTGGATATACAAGCGCAGTTTGTGCATTTTGTCGATTTATCGCAAGAGATTTCTGATACGCAACATGCGGTGTTACACAAACTCCTTACGTATGGTCCGAAGCGTCAGTCCATAAGCACGCTTGCGCACAGTTTTGTAGTAGTACCTCGCCTTGGAACAATTTCTCCTTGGGCATCGAAAGCGACTGACATCGCGCATAATTGTGGACTGTCTCAAATTCGTCGAATAGAACGTGGGAATCAGTTCTATTTTTCCACTAGCATTCCTTTATCTGCGCAACAGCAAGAAAAGATTATTCAACTTTGCTACGACCGTATGACTCAAACCGTCTTAGCTGAACCATCTGATGCACAGCAACTGTTTGTTTCACGACAGCCTGACACGTTTACCTCAGTTGATATTCTAAATGGAGGGCGAGATGCTTTAGCTGAGGCAAATAAGCATTTCGGTTTAGCATTAGCTGAAGACGAAATCTATTATTTGGTGGATAATTTTACTCGACTAGGCCGTAATCCAAACGATATTGAACTCTATATGTTCGCTCAAGCGAACTCTGAACATTGTCGTCATAAGATATTTAACGCCGATTGGACCATTGACGGTATTGAGCAACCCAAATCACTGTTCAAAATGATCAAGAATACGTTCGAAGTTACCCCCGATTTCGTACATTCAGCTTACAAAGATAACGCTGCGGTAATGGAAGGTAACTTTGCTGGACGTTTTTTCCCATCCCCCGTCAATCATCAATATGAATATCACAGTGAAGCGATTGATATTTTGATGAAAGTCGAGACGCATAACCATCCTACGGCAATTGCCCCATATGCGGGTGCAGCGACTGGCTCAGGCGGTGAAATCCGAGACGAAGGCGCGACTGGGATAGGTTCGAAACCCAAGGCCGGCTTGGTTGGCTTTTCGGTATCGAATTTGCGCATACCTGGTTTTGAGCAACCTTGGGAGGTTGCGTATGGCAAACCTTCGAGAATTGTCTCAGCATTAGACATTATGCTAGAAGGACCGCTTGGTGGCGCAGCGTTTAACAACGAGTTTGGGCGTCCAAATCTGCTTGGTTATTTTAGAACCTATGAGCAACTTGTCACAAGTTTTAACGGCACCGAGGTGCGTGGCTATCACAAGCCCATTATGTTAGCTGGTGGTTTAGGTAATATTCGCAAAGAACACACGCAAAAAGGTGAAATCACGGTCGGTGCGCAACTCATCGTATTAGGTGGTCCAGCAATGAATATTGGTCTAGGAGGGGGCGCTGCATCCTCTATGGCGTCTGGCGAATCCAATGAAGATCTAGATTTTGCTTCGGTACAAAGAGAGAATCCTGAAATGGAACGTCGTTGTCAGGAAGTGATTGATGCGTGCTGGCAATTAGGTAAAGACAACCCAATTCAATTTATCCACGATGTAGGTGCAGGTGGTCTATCCAATGCTCTGCCTGAATTAGTCAGTGATGGTGGCCGAGGCGGGCGCTTTGAACTCAGAGCAGTACCCAATGATGAACCGAGTATGGCGCCACTTGAGATCTGGTGTAACGAATCTCAAGAACGTTATGTACTATCGGTTTCCCCTGAAGATTTACCTCGTTTTGCCGCGATTTGTGAGCGTGAACGCGCGCCATTTGCAGTCGTGGGCGAAGCAACATTAGAAGAGCATTTGTTGCTCAATGATGAGGCATTTGCGAATCAGCCTATCGACATGCCATTAGATGTTTTGTTAGGCAAACCGCCCAAAATGCACCGTGATGTGCAATCTGAAAAAGTCGAAGGTGTGACATTTGATACGTCAAAATTAGTGGTGACGGAAGCGTTAGAACGCGTTCTAAGGTTACCAACGGTTGCTGAAAAGACCTTCTTAATAACCATAGGAGACCGCTCGGTAACTGGCTCAGTTGTTCGTGACCAGATGGTGGGACCTTGGCAGGTACCAGTGGCTGATGTTGCGGTCACGGCTGCTGCATTTGATACGTATTTTGGTGAGGCAATGGCAATGGGTGAACGTACACCTGTAGCGTTACTCAATCACGGTGCTTCAGCGAGACTTGCGGTTGCCGAAGCACTGACGAATTTAAGCGCCTCTTATATCGGTGATATCAAACGTGTCAAACTTTCGGCAAACTGGATGGCTGCAGCGGGTCACCCTGGTGAAGATGCTGGTTTGTACGAAGCAGTCAAAGCCGTGGGTGAAGAATTATGCCCGGCCTTAGAAATTGCAATCCCAGTGGGTAAAGACTCTATGTCGATGAAAACTCAGTGGCAAGATGATGGCGAAGATAAGGCGGTTACGGCACCATTATCACTGGTGATTACAGCGTTTGGCGCGGTCATGGATGTACGCAAAACAGTGACTCCAGAACTATCGACTGATAGCGATAACGTGTTGCTTTATGTGGGTTTAAGTCGTGGCCAACATCGTCTTGGTGGTTCGTGTTTAGCACAAGTTTATGGTGAGCTCGGTGATGTGGTACCGGATGTGGATGATCCCCAGGATCTAAGACATTTCTTTGATGCGATTCAAACCTTGCATGCCGGAGATTTGTTACAAGCTTATCACGATGTGTCCGATGGCGGTGTGATAACCACCTTACTTGAAATGGCTTTTGCCGGTCATTGTGGTATCAATATCCAGCTCGATAAGTTGCCTAAAATTGATTCTAGCAATGCCTTTAATGCTTTATTCGCGGAAGAGTTAGGTGCGGTCATTCAGGTCCGTAAAGGGCAGTTAAAATTAGTTGAGCAGGTATTTGAACAATATGCATTGAGCGACGCATTGACCGAAATCGGACAAGCAATTTCTGGGGACGAGATCAATATTACATTAGAAAACAATGCTGTATTTGTCGATTCTCGAATGCGCCTCCGTATGATATGGGCTGAAACGACCCACCAAATGCAGCGTTTACGCGATAACCCAGTATGTGCAGATGAAGAGCATACCAGTAAACAACAGCAAGATGATCCTGGTCTAAACGCCGTTTTAACTTATGATATAGACGAAGATATCAGTGCGCCATTTATTGCTACAGGGGCTCGTCCTAAAGTCGCCATTTTACGTGAACAAGGTGTCAATTCTCATCATGAGATGGCTGCGGCATTTGACCGTGCTGGTTTCACTGCAATTGATGTTCATATGTCAGATATTTTATCTGGACGCAAAACGCTAGACGGTTTTGCTGGCATGGCTGTTTGTGGTGGTTTCTCATATGGCGATGTTTTAGGTGCTGGTGAAGGCTGGGCTAAATCAGCATTGTACAATGAAGTGGCTAAGGCGCAATTTAGTCAATTTTTTGCGCGAGAAAATACCTTTACCTTAGGGGTATGTAACGGATGTCAGATGCTTTCTAACCTGCATAGTATTATTCCAGGTACGGAACATTGGCCTCATTTTGTGCAAAACCTATCTGCGCGTTTTGAAGCTCGTGTCGCGATGGTCGAAGTGCAAGAAAGTGCATCTATTTTGCTTGCTGGAATGGCTGGTTCACGTATGCCAATTGCCGTATCACATGGTGAAGGTCATGCTGAATTCGCCTCTAGAGAAGCCTTGCAAGCTGTTGAGTCACAACAACAAGTTGCTTTGCGTTTTGTAGACAATCACGGTCAGGTTACGCAAACGTATCCTGCTAATCCAAATGGCTCAGTCAATGGCATCACTGGCTTAACCTCGGTTGATGGTCGTGTGACAATCATGATGCCACATCCAGAGCGAGTATTTAGAGCGGTGACCAATTCATGGAGAGATGCTACCTGGAATGAAGATGGCCCATGGATGCGTATGTTCAGAAACGCACGACGCTTTGTTGGTTAGACGAGATTAGGTAAGTTTTTTCACAATTGTGATTTATGTCACAATTGTGGAACTTAAAGAATTAAGTTTGGTCGTACTCTCATAAAAACAATCATAAACGAGTGTGTAATATGTTAAATCGAAAAAGAAAAATCAGCTTTACAGGGTTATTTGTTGTCGTATTAATTATGTCTGTCGTGGCAATAGTCAATGCGAGTGGTGCCGTTTAGCAACCAATTAATATCTTTTTTGATGCCTTTCACGGTTAATGAGTTTTTGTTCCGGGTTCTTTTTGAGCAAAACATAACAAGCTGATAATCCACCATGACTTTGGTGTGCAGAGTGAAAAGCGATCACTTGTGGCATACATGGTAACCACATATTTATGAAACTTTTTAATTTGCCAGGTTTTGGTGTGCTTTTAAGCCCCATCCCATGCTGCAGTAAAATCACTCTCATCCCACGTTTAAAAGACTTTTCAATTTGTTCAACGAGATATGTTCGTGCCTCTTCAACGCGTAACTGAGTTAGATTTAATTTATTCTCAATAGTGTATTTACCCATTCTTAAGTTTTTGAATACACCATCTTGGATCCCATCTTGTCGGTAACTAACAGGATCATAAGGGTCAAGCCAATGATGGCAGTCCAGTGAAAGGTGGTATTTATCGGCTTGTGTTTCTTTGAGAAGGGCCTCACGTTTGAGTGATTTGGCGAGCGAGTCAGTAGCATCGGATTTTGTCTGAACGATATCATCTTGCTTTAGAGGTTTAACATCACCAACCTCGGCCAAAAACAAGTTAAAGTCATCGTGTTTTTCCATGTATCCTCCTCATTTTTGTGGCGCAATGATAAACACTAATATTAGCTGTCTTAACGCTAGTTTCAAGCTTTGCTTATTGTTTACGCACGAGTTGGGTATTTGGTTGTCAAATTTACAATCGAAAGCACACAATTGAGTTCAACGATATAGCAAATTTCCTACATAAGTTTAATTTTGATATTTAGGTAAATTGTATTGAGCAGCGTCAAAATCTTGCTATAGTGTCATTATTACGTTGTTCCAAATACTTAGACACGGAAAAGTCATGCTGTTGAATTTGGCGTTGCAACCTGCATAACACAAACAGTAGTTTCATTATGTATTTAGGTTCGAGCAAACATCACAGCAGAATATCTGATCGCGTTGACCCGACAGAACATAAGAGCAAGGAAGCTATGAAAGAGTTCATCATCATTAGTGATGACATCAGTCGTCGCCAAAATTTACTCACTATCTTTGGTTTCACTGGTGAAAACTACCAAGCCTTAGACTATGGAAAAGCGGTTGAAGCGCTCCAAAACAGTCGTGATATTGAGGGGGTTGTCACTGACGCCACCGACAGTGCACTAGCGTTTGACGTTTCAAAGAAATTCCCACATATTCCTTTTATTTTGGTGAACGCTGCCCACAATGACGAATGTGTCGTCCCCAATATTATTGGTGAGCTCGTTGAGCCCGTTACCTATCCAGCGCTGACTAAGATGATCGAAAAAAGCCGAGGTTTTATACTGAGCAACCCCAAAAAATCTCGACGCACTAACAAAACGATTTTATTTCATTCCCTTATTGGCGAAAGCCCGCAGATTCAAGGTGTACGCAAGTTGATTGAGCAAGTGGCTCCGACCGAGGCCAATGTATTGATTCTAGGGGAGTCAGGTACCGGCAAAGAGCTCATTGCTCGCAATGTACATTCTATGTCCTCTCGTCGTGATATGCCTTTTGTGCCAGTTAACTGTGGTGCGATTCCTGACGAATTATTAGAAAGTGAGCTATTCGGTCATGAAAAAGGCGCTTTCACAGGTGCTATTACAGCGCGTAAAGGGCGCTTTGAGCTCGCTGAAGGTGGTACATTGTTTCTGGATGAAATTGGTGATATGCCATTGCAAATGCAAGTCAAGCTATTGCGAGTATTACAAGAGCGAAGCTTTGAGCGAGTTGGCGGTAATAAAACCATCAAGTGTGATGTACGTATCGTTGCAGCAACTCACCGTAACTTAGATAAGATGATTGATGAGGAACGCTTCCGCGAAGATTTGTATTATCGTTTGAATGTTTTCCCTATCGATAGCCCTGCATTACGTGAGCGACAAAAAGATATCCCTCTTTTATTACAAGAGTTCACTTCTCGTTTGCGAGAGAGTAGGAATGAAAGCGTCAAATTTACTCAAGCCGCCTTGCAGTCCTTATGCGAGTATCAATGGCCAGGTAATGTCAGAGAACTTTCTAATTTAGTTGAACGTTTGACGATTTTGTATCCAAATAAGGTTATTGATGTATTCGATTTACCAGTAAAATATCAATGCGGTGAAATCCCAACGACTCAGTCAGAAATCACAGAAGCGACCTTGCCTCTTGAAGGCGTTAATCTAAAAGAATACCTATCTGAATTAGAGATTAAGTTGATTAATCAAGCCCTTGAACAACAAGATTGGATTGTTGCACGGGCTGCTGAACAGTTGGGTATGCGTCGAACAACATTGGTTGAAAAGATGCGTAAATACGATATTTCTCGATGATTTCCACCCTTTGCGTATTGCATGTCAATTCAAAAATTGGTAAAAAGTCAATAGTTATGCGGTGTACAAACTCAAGGCTGTAAATTTATTTATACAGTTGGGTGCCTTACAGCGTCAAGCAAAACAATAACAATTAAGACTAGCCCTCGTATGTCATTACAGAGCACAGGCTTTGTATTTTTAATCACACAAGTTTAGAGAAAACACACACATGCCAAACCAAGTTACCGATAACTTACATATCGCGTCCGAACACGTTTTAATCACACCTGACCAGTTAGCTGAAAAGTTACCTGTAAGCGATAAGGCTCTTGCTGAAATCAAAGCTTCGCGTAAAATTATTTCAGATATTATTCACGGCGAAGACCACCGCTTATTAGTAGTCTGCGGTCCCTGTTCGATTCACGATATCGAAGCGGCTAAAGAATACGCGCTACGTTTGAAAGAGCTCCATGAATCTTGTAAAGATACGCTCTATATTGTCATGCGAGTTTACTTTGAAAAACCAAGAACGACCACCGGCTGGAAAGGGTTGATCAATGATCCCAATATTGATGACAGTTTTGATATTGAAACAGGATTGACTAAAGCTCGTGAATTATTGATTTGGTTAGCTGAGTTAGAATTACCCGTCGCAACTGAAGCTTTGGATCCAATTTCGCCACAATATTTGGGTGAGTTATTTTCATGGGCAGCAATTGGAGCTCGTACCTCTGAATCACAAACTCACCGTGAGATGGCTTCAGGCCTTTCGATGCCAGTCGGTTTTAAAAATGGTACAGACGGCTCATTAGATATTGCCATCAATGCGATGAAATCATCTGCATCTAGCCATAATTTCATGGGGATCAACAAAAAAGGTCAAGTAAGCATTATTAAGACCGCCGGTAACCCTGATGGTCATGTCATTTTACGCGGTGGCAAAACACCAAATTACGATTCAGTTTGCGTCTCAGATTGTGAAGAACAACTTAGCAAAGCAGGCCTTTCATCAAGCTTAGTGGTTGATTGTTCTCATGCGAATTCGGCAAAAGATTATAGGCGTCAACCACTGGTTGCACAGAACGTATTCAATCAAATTTTAGAAGGTAATCACTCCATCATAGGCATTATGCTCGAATCTCATTTGAATGCTGGAAATCAGAGTTCAAATGGCAAATCACGTGATGAATTAGAATATGGCGTGTCGATCACAGATGGTTGTATAAATTGGGATGAGACATCAAAACTTATTCAACAAGCACGAGAAAAATTAATTACTGTTTTGCCGTTACGTCAAAATAAACGTCAACAAGCGAGCTAAATCAATATGACGGATCACGCTCAGGCGTTATTGGGATTACGTAATCAAATTGACGAGTTGGATAGCCAGCTCGTTGAATTACTTGCTAAACGGGCAGCTGTTACCACTCAAGTTGGACAAATTAAGGCCAAAACAGGAATGCCAACATATGTTCCGGAACGTGAGGCTGAGTTAATAGCTTCTCGGCGTCAACAAGCTAACAATAAAGGAGTATCACCTGATCTAGTTGAAGACCTTCTCAGGCGGATGATGCGTGAATCTTATCTTACCCAAAACGCTCAGTATCGCTGTGCAACCACTCCAGGCACTAAAGTTGCCGTGCTTGGTGGGCGAGGAGCATTGGGACGGTTATTTGTGAGTTTATTTGAGCGTAGTCACTATGAAGTGATTGTCATTGATAAAAAAGAATGGCCAGAAGCACAATCCTTATTAGCTGACGTATCGTTGTGCGTGGTCTCTGTTCCTATTAATCAAACGCAACAAGTGATCCAAAGCCTTAATTATCTGCCAAAAGACTGTATTTTGGCGGATGTCACAAGTACCAAAGCTCAGCCATTGCAAGCTATGTTGGATGTTCACCCTGGTCCAGTAGTGGGCTTACATCCCATGTTTGGTCCAGATGCGCCTGGTATGGTCAAACAAGTCGTAATTGTTTGTGAAGGTCGATTTGCAAAGCAATATCAATGGTTGATTGACCAAATGGTCACTTGGGGAGCACAACTGCACTATACCTCGAGTCATTCACATGATGAAGCCATGGCCTATATTCAAGTTATGCGTCATTTTAGTACATTTGTCTATGGTGCTCATCTGCGTGCAGAAAATCCAAATTTGCAAGAGCTGATCGCATTAAGCTCGCCAATTTATCGCCTTGAGCTGGCTATGGTCGGAAGATTATTTGCTCAAGATCCAAATTTATACGCCGATATTATCTTCGATAAAACTGAAAACTTATCTTTATTGCAGCGCTTTCACGAGCGATTTGGTGCAGCGATTCAGTTGTTTGAAGCGAATGATAAAGCTGGATTTATTAAGCAATTTTCTGAAATTAGCACATGGTTTGGCGAATATGCTCAAACCTGCCTAGTGGATAGTAAACAATTGCTACTTAAGGCAGATGACGACAGGATGTTGCGCAAATAACTTTCCAATACTGCGATTGAAGCGGGACGAGCAAGTTACAGCGGTGTCAGAGCTTGGGCGCATTGCGAATCGTGGTTCAGTATTGGTAGGCCGTTTTAGAGTTTAAAACGACCTGAGATTCAGCAAAACTTAAATCGAGAGCGCCTCTACAGCAGACACTGCTGTGGGGCGTATTTCTTCTGAAGGGTAACAGCCTAAAACCTTGCAATAACGAGTACAGGCTTTTAACTGCTCAATCGCTTGTTGCATCTTGCCATCTTCTAAATTCCCCTCGATGTCTAAATAAAACATTTCTTCCCACGGATTACCATTGATTGGACGAGATTCCAATTTAGTCATATTGACGGAGTTTTCTTTCAAAACCATCAAAGCATCAACCAAAGCGCCAGGCGTTTGGGTGGTTGCCATGACTAACGTAGTTTTAGCAGGAATTTGCAAAGGCACAGAAACTGGGTTTTGCGCGACTACGATGAAGCGAGAGTGGTTTTCTTTTTGGTTGGCTAGATTTGATTCTAAAGTGCTTAGCCCATAGAGTTTACCGCCAGCTTCACTCCCGATTGCCGCAATATGCGGATCGTTTAATTCAGCAACTTTGAGCATCGCTGCGGAAGTTGAATCTGCCGGGATCACCTCAATATCATTCAAATTAGCTAAAAAGTGTGAACATTGTGCAAACACCTGCGGATGAGCATAAAGTGTTCTTATATCACTTAGTTTGGTTGCGCAAGGGATCAATAGGCAATGTCGGATAGGGTGGGTCAATTCACCCACTATATGCAACCGAGTGTGTTGGAGTTGGTCATAGACTTCATTGATACTACCCGATGAGGTATTCTCAATTGGCAAAACAGCATAGTCAGCTTGATTGGTTTCGACTTTTTGGATGATTTCTGCAAAGCTATCGCAGCCTATTTCGAGTAATTCACCAGTTCGACGAGAAAAGTACTTTTGCGTAGCGAGATAGCTGTAACTCCCCTTGTCCCCCAAAAATGCTACACGCTGTAAAGGTGTAGACAGTTCGGGGTTGGCTTTAGCAGATAGCAGCGCTTGTTGATTCAATACACTGTCTTCAATAATGACATGAAAAAGTTTAGTTATATAGTGCGGGTCAAGACCGTATTGTTGTCCAGCTTGAATCAACTTGATCAACAACTGCTCTTCGCGCATAGGGTCGCGCACAGGGATGTTGTGCTCAATTTTAGTTTGTGCAACCTGGTTAGTAAAACCTTGGCGTTTGGCTAGTAGAGCAAGAAGTTCGTTATCTAATGTGCTGATAGCATCGCGTAAATCGGCTAATGGCGTGTTTTGTGACATGTGCTTATGAGTGGTCTTTCAACAATGCACAGCACTGTATGAAACCTAATGCCAAAAGTCAATGCGGATTTGGTCTACCACAAGTCAGACTGAGCACAGAGGGCGTTATTCGAACAGTAAAGCAACTAGCATATTTTTGAATTCTTCAGTGTTAAGCATAATCACTGTTGCGTTGAGTGATCCTTTTAACTGAACATTACTAAACGGCAAGGGCAGATTCGTAATCACGCCAAATTGCTTATAGTCTTCGAGTCTGCTCAACCTTTCTTCGCTTGAAACCAGTATCCAAAATATGACATCTGCAGCGAAATACTGGCGAACTTGTACTTACCCTCCTGCAAGTTTCACAGTCAGACCCAGCGCTTCAAAGTATTGTTTGGCTTGTGGGCGTACATCGCCTTGAATTTCAATGTTCCGCTCTTTTACCGCACCGCCGCAACCACACAATTGTTTTAATTTTTTACAGTGGGTTTTTAAATCATGAGTGAGGGGGTTAATGCCAGTCACTACCGTCATACCTTTGCCTTTGCGGCCTTTAGTTTCTCTCGTAATGCGAATAATGCCATCACCGGTAAATTCTGGTGTAACTTTTTGGGGAGTTATTTTGCCTGTTGCAGTACTGTATACAAGGTTATCGCTCATAAAGTGTGATCCGTTAATTTTTGGTGATGTCATTGTAAACTAGACCTCACAATTTGTGTATCGCTGTCGCTATTATGTAAGGCAAACAAAGAGTGTAATTTATGGCCTTGGCTATACAATTGGATGAAAAAAAGTAATGGTTTGTGGCGACTATCACGTGCTTCGCCATCACGGCAGTTCTGCTTAGGTATGTTGTCGCTTAAATTGTTATTGATAATCATTCGCAACTAGGATAGACTCGGACAACTTTCATTTCATCAGGATTGTGTAATGTCTTTTGTTCGTCTTTTTACTATCATTACAGTATTAGTTAGCTCTCTGCCTTTGCCTCTAATGGCTGCTGAACTCAACATTTATTCAGCCCGCAAAGAAGCGTTAATCAAACCTCTTTTGAATGAATTTAGTCAAGAGACAGGAATTAAGGTAAACCTAATCACAGGGAAAGCCGACGGTTTAATCACTAGGATGCGCAGTGAAAAAATGCTATCTCCTGCTGACCTACTATTGACCACGGATGTAGGACGATTAGTCAGAGCCAAATCATTTGGTTTAACGCAACCAATAGAGCTTTCTAATTTATCCAATTTATACATTCACGATCCGAATGGTCATTGGGTTGCACTCACGAAGCGTACTCGTCCAATCATTGTGAATCCTGAAAAAGTTGCTGCAGGTGCTATTCTTACCTATGAAGATCTCACGAAAGCAGAATACAAGGGGCGAATTTGTGTTCGTTCGTCTAATAATGTATACAATCAGTCATTAGTCGCAGCGATGCTCATGCAGCAAGGTGAAGAAAAGACGTTAGAGTGGGCCAAAGGATTAGTCGCAAATTTTGCTCGCACTCCTAAAGGCGGTGACCGTGATCAAATCCAAGCAGTTGCTGCAGGTATTTGTGACATTGCCATCATCAACACTTATTATCTTGCAGCGATGCTCAACTCTGAAGGAGACTCAGCCAAAGCAGCACAAAAAGTACAGGTGGTTTGGCCAAATCAAGATGATCGCGGTACTCATATCAATATCAGTGGTGTCTCGATAGCAAAGTACGCTAAAAATATCACTGAAGCGCAGCGTTTGATTGCATTTATGCTACGCCCTTCAAGTCAAAAGTGGTATAGTGAAGTCAATCAAGAATATCCGGTTGTCCCTGGTATTGAATGGTCTAAGACACTTAAGGATATGGGAGAGTTCAAGGCTGAATCAGTTGATTTAGAGCAAGTTGGACATTTGAACCCCAAAGCCCTTAAAATAATGGACAAAGCTGGCTGGTTATAATTACTTAGGGTTACTCGGTGTTCACCCATTTTCTAAAAAGGCTAAGTTTCGCACTTGGCCTTTTACTTATTTTCCCAATTGTTTTTGTGTATCTGTCATGGACCGATTCTCATTTAGAACATTGGCAACATCTGTTTGCTACCAACCTGAGTGAGTACCTATTCAACACTATGATATTGGTATTAGGGGTTGGCATTGGAACTTTTTGGTTAGGTGTGTCATGTGCTTGGTGCATGGTACATAGTCATTGCTACGCCAGACGCTGGATCCAAATTGGCTTGCTTTTACCTCTAGCCATGCCTGCATATATCATTGCTTACACATACACTGGTATGCTCGACCCTGCGCAGGCAAACCCTATTGCTTATTGGATTGGCCAGATTGGTGATATTCGCTCCTTAGTTGGTGCGATATTGATGCTTTCATTAGTGCTGTTTCCATATGTTTATATCCTAACCTACAACGCGTTTCGTCGACATGCCAGCACTTATACAGAAACCAGTCAAAGCTTGGGATTAACTTCTTGGCAATATATGGTAAAGATCGCTTTGCCATTATCTCGGCCAGCAATTTTCGCCGGCGTTGCACTGGCAATGATGGAAGCATTAGCTGATTATGGAACCGTAGCGTATTTTGGTGTAAGCACATTGACTACAGGTATTTTTCGGATTTGGTTTGGGATGGGCGAAGCTAGCTTTGCGAGTCAACTCGCCTCTATTTTAGCTACGTTAGTATTGTTGGTATTAATGCTCGAACAGTTCCAACGGCGTAAGTCACAATATTATCAAAACAAGCAAACGCAAAGACAACCACTGAGTTCAGTGTCAAAGATACAAAAATCAGCTGTTACTTTTTATTTGACAAGCGTAATCGCTCTGGGATTCTTAATTCCTGTTACACAACTACTGATTTGGGCGATCGCTTTCATTCCGCAAACCGATTGGGTCGAATACCGAACATTACTATGGCAAACCTTGAGTTTAGGGACTGTCTCTGGAGCAGTCATTATTACTGTGGCATTATTATTTGCCTATACTGAACGATTTTATCCGCGCAGCATCTTTCGTTATGTTTCTCAGATTACTGCACTTGGTTATGCTATTCCCGGTGTAGTAATCGCGGTTGGGGTGATGATACCTTTGGGCTGGCTGGACATACAAATTAATGCGCAATGGTATAGTTGGTACAATGAATACATCGGTTTGATTTTTTCTGGGACAATTTTTGCGTTGGTATTAGCCTATTGTGTACGCTTTATGAATATTGCAAAACAGAACATAGGCAATGCACTCATGGCGACAACACCGAGTTATGATGATGCGGTGATGGTGCTCGGACAGTCGCGTTGGACGTTGTTTTTGAAAGTACATCTTCCGATCTTGCGTCCAGCTTTGTTGAGTGCATTTGTACTCGTATTTGTTGATGTACTTAAAGAACTTCCAGCAACTTTGATTTTGCGTCCTTTTAACTTTAATACGTTTGCGGTAAAAGCCTTCGAATATGCGTCTGATGAGCGTTTAATGGCTGCCGCACTGCCTGCTGTGAGCATTGTGTTTACAGGACTCATTCCCTTGTATTTTATATTAAGAAACATCTATTCAGAGGATAAGTAATGCTTGCAGTTGAAAATCTTGAAGTGATTCTTGGACGAGACAAGATTGTTCATTCTTGTACTTTTGATTTATCGGCTGGGGAGTTAGGGTGTTTGTTAGGTCCATCTGGCTGTGGTAAGACGACCTTACTTCGAGCATTAGCGGGGTTTTGCCAAATTGCACATGGCAATATTAGCATCAATGATCAAATAGTGAGCTCTACTGCTCAACACGTGCCTGTACAGAAGCGAAATATAGGGTATGTGATGCAGGATTTCGCTTTGTTTCCGCATCTAACGGTTGCTCAGAATATTGCATTTGGCTTGCATCAATATGAGCACAACGCTTTGCGTTTGCGAGTCAACGAAATGTTAGAGCTGGTTCAACTTACCCAGTTTGGCAATGCTTATCCCAATGAGCTGTCAGGTGGACAACAGCAGCGTGTGGCCATTGCCAGAGCATTGGCTCCAGCGCCTTCATTATTGTTATTAGATGAGCCATTTTCGGCTTTGGATCCGGCATTAAGAGAAACTTTAGTGACTGAGATAAAAGCGATATTGAAAGCGTCCAAAGTGACTTCTTTAATGGTCACGCATGACCAAAGTGAAGCGTTTGCTTTTGCTGATAAAGTGGCGGTAATGAATCAGGGGACAATCGAACAATGGGACAGTGCGTTTGCTTTATACCACTGCCCCAAGACCCGATTTGTTGCAAATTTTATCGGGGAAGGGGTGTTCATTAGCGGTACTGATGATGGAAAGAAAATCCGAACTGAATTGGGCATATTTGCAAAACACAACGAAACGCCTGAGGTGTCTAAAACAACTTCGATCGGAGTTGAATTGCTGCTGCGTCCAGACGATTTGGTTTACGCTAGTGATGGCGCTTTTTCGAGTATTATTCAGAGCAAAAAATTCCGCGGCTCGCATATCATGTATGAGCTTGCTATGAATGGGGGGGAAGAGCGCTTACTGTGTTTGACGCCATCGCATAATGACTTTGCCGTTGGCAGTGAATTTTGCTTTGATATCGATATTGAACACACAGTTTATTTTCCTAAATAATCCGTCATATAAGCCGTTATATTTTGTGTCATTGCATCGGCCAAGATTAAAAGACTGCGCCAGTGATATTCCAATGTTGCTCAAACATTTCACTCACATAAGTTGTTCGAAGCATGAATTAGGAAAAATTGATTTTCGAAAATAGACCTTGTGTAAATATTGATCTTTACTAGGTTTTCAGCGTCATTCGTTTATAATACGCACAGATTAAATCCCTCAACAGAGAAAGGTGTTATGCGAACGGATTACTGTGGCAATATTTCAGCTGATTACATCGGCCAAACGGTGACGATACAAGGCTGGGTCAATAAACGTCGAGATTTAGGTGGCGTGATTTTTTTGGATATGCGTGACCGCGCGGGTATTGTGCAAGTTGTCATCGATCCTGATACGGCCGAAACCTTTGCTACCGCAAACAAAGTTCGTAACGAATATTGCTTAACTCTAACCGGCCAAGTGCGCGCTCGACCAGATTCTCAAATCAATAATGATATGCGTACTGGCACAATTGAAATTCTTGGCAAAGAGATCAGTATTCTTAACGCATCACCTGCATTGCCACTCGATTGGAATCAGGAAAACTCTGAAGAACAGCGTCTCAAATATCGCTACCTTGACCTGCGTCGTCCTGAAATGAGTGAGCGTCTGGTATTTCGTTCAAAGGTCACTGGCTTTGTACGTCGCTTTTTAGAAGACAATGCATTTTTGGATATTGAAACCCCAATTTTGACCAAAGCCACCCCAGAAGGTGCACGTGATTATTTGGTTCCCTCACGCACTCATAAAGGGCAGTTTTTTGCATTACCACAATCTCCGCAGTTGTTTAAGCAGCTCTTGATGATGTCTGGTATGGACCGCTATTATCAAATCGTTAAATGCTTCCGTGATGAGGATTTGCGCGCGGATCGCCAGCCTGAATTTACGCAAATTGATATCGAAACCACGTTTTTGGATGCAGATGGGGTCATGCATATTACTGAAACTATGATTCGTGACTTATTCCAGTCCATGCTGGATGTCGATTTAGGCGAATTTCCACAAATGACTTATGCTGATGCTATCCGCTTGTACGGTTCGGATAAACCTGATTTACGCAATCCTATAACCTTGATTGACGTGGCAGATATTGTAAAGGACGTCGATTTTAAAGTGTTTAGCGCTCCAGCAAATGATCCTAATGGTCGTGTTGCGATGTTGTGCGTGCCTGGTGGCGCAGCGTTATCTCGTAAGCAGATTGATGCCTATACCGATTTTGTTGGCGTATATGGCGCCAAAGGCCTCGCTTGGGTCAAAGTCAACGACGCCAGTGCCGGCTTAGAAGGATTGCAATCACCAATTGCCAAATTCTTGGATGAAACCGCTGCAAACGCGCTCCTTGAGCGCAGTGCTGCTCAGTCTGGCGATATTTTGTTATTTGGTGCTGACAGCGATCGTGTCGTGACGGAAGCATTAGGTGCGCTGCGCTTAAAAGTCGGTGAAGATTTTGACTTGCTTGAAGGCGCTTGGAAACCGTTATGGGTTGTTGATTTCCCAATGTTTGAAGAATTCGACGGGCAATTCCACGCTCTGCATCATCCTTTTACTGCTCCACGAGGCTTAACGCCAGAGGAGCTTGCGGCTCAACCGGAGACAGCAGTGTCCAATGCTTACGATATGGTGCTAAACGGTGTTGAACTCGGCGGTGGTTCGGTGCGTATTCATGACCAAGCGATGCAAAGTGTTGTGTTTGATATTTTAGGGATCAGCAAAGAAGAAGCCGAAGAAAAGTTTGGGTTCTTACTGGAAGCATTGCGCTATGGTGCGCCACCACATGCAGGTTTAGCCTTCGGCTTGGATCGTCTGGTGATGTTGATGACCGGTGCAAGCTCAATTCGCGATGTCATGGCATTCCCTAAAACCACCACGGCAGCATGCCCATTGACACAAGCTCCAGGTGAAGCGAATCCGGAGCAACTCAAAGAATTATCCATTGCCTCAATTGCACCGGTCAAAGAGGCTGACGCATAATAATGGGCTACAAACGTCCGGAGTCCGTTCTTGTCGTATTGTATGATCAGCACAATCAAGTGCTGATCATGCAACGAGAAGACGACCCAGACTTTTGGCAGTCAGTCACAGGCACACTAGAGCCGGATGAACATCCACGTCAAACGGCTTACCGAGAGGTGGCTGAAGAGACGGGCATTGACTTAGAGGCCTTGGGGCTCACCTTGAGTGAGCAACTCGCGCAAAATGAATATATCATTCGTCCGCAATGGCGACATCGTTACCCCCCCAATACCTTGCGCAACACTGAATATGTGTTTGCCGTACAAATTCCAGCGAATATTTCAATTACCTTAACTGAGCATTTAGCGTATCGCTGGGTCTCTGTGGAAGAAGCGTCGCAAATTGTTTGGAGTGAAACTAATCGCAATGCCATTTTGGATTTTGTTGGAGTGGCTCAATGATTATTTTAGGGATTGATCCGGGCTCTCGATTAACGGGATATGGCATAGTGCGCTATCAATTCGGTAAGTTTGAGTATCTTTCGAGTGGCTGTATCAAAACCACGGGTGACGAAATAGCCGGTCGGTTAGACATTATCTTTAAAGGCGTGAGTGAGCTGATTGCGCAATACCAGCCTAAAGAGTTTGCTATAGAATCGGTTTTTATGGCCAAAAACCCAGACTCCGCTCTGAAGTTAGGGCAAGCGCGAGGCGCGGCCATCGTTGCAGCGACCCAGTTTGGATTACCAGTCGCTGAATATGCCGCCCGACAGATCAAACAATCCGTTGTGGGCAAAGGCAACGCGGATAAAACGCAAGTGCAACACATGGTGCGCCATATTCTAAAATTACCCGGTACACCACAAGCCGATGCCGCCGATGCACTTGCAGTTGCCTTGTGTCATGGGCATACTCACCAAAGCTTAATCAATATGTCAGGGCAAGCGTCAAGAGTGGCGCGGGGCCGTTTACGATAGAGAACAAGAATATGATCGGATTAATTAGTGGCAAAATTTTAGCCAAACAGCCCCCTGAAATTGTTATTGATGCCGGAGGCGTGGGATACGAAATTAGCATGCCGATGACGAGTTTTTATCAGTTACCGGCCGTGGGCGAAACTACTACTGTCTACACTCACTTTGTGGTGCGAGAAGACGCGCAATTACTGTTTGGGTTCGCCGAGCTGAAAGAACGTACTATTTTTCGTGAACTCATCAAAGCCAACGGTGTTGGGCCAAAGCTCGCGTTGACGATTTTGTCCGGGATGTCGGCAGGGCAATTAATGCAAGCAGTCAGTTTTGAAGATGTTTCTGCGCTAGTCAAATTACCTGGCGTCGGCAAAAAAACCGCAGAGCGACTTGTGGTTGAGCTCAAAGATCGATTGGCTAAGTTATCCCTTGATGTGTCTGACTCAGTCGCTGATTTTGCACTTGACAATGGCGGTGGTAAGCCTACTGTCATCGTCGATGATGCTAGAGAAGAAGCTGTCAGTGCGCTGTTAGCACTCGGGTATAAACCCAATCAAGCTTCTACTATGGTCAAAGCCGTATATCAAGAAGGTCGCAGCAGCGAAGAACTCATCCGCGAAGCGCTCAAAGCCAGCGTATAAAGGAAGTCCATTATGATAGAAGAAGATCGTCTCATCCAAGCGAGTGCTAGTAATGAAGATGAATCCGTTGATCGTGCTATTCGCCCCAAGCTGCTTAAAGATTACACTGGTCAGCCTCATGTCAAAGCACAAATGGACATCTTCATTGAAGCCGCTCGTAAGCGCGAGGACGCACTGGACCATTTATTGATTTTTGGTCCTCCAGGATTGGGTAAAACGACGTTGGCTAATATTGTCGCCAATGAAATGGGCGTGAATATCAAAACGACCTCTGGCCCAGTATTAGAAAAAGCAGGGGACTTGGCCGCGCTATTGACCAACTTAGAAGCCAATGACGTACTGTTTGTCGATGAAATCCATCGCTTAAGCCCCGTGGTTGAAGAAGTTTTATACCCTGCAATGGAAGACTATCAGTTAGATATCATGATCGGTGAGGGCCCTGCAGCGCGTTCAATTAAACTTGATCTACCGCCATTTACTTTGATTGGCGCGACGACTCGAGCGGGTTCTTTGACTTCTCCATTGCGCGATCGCTTTGGCATTGTGCAGCGTCTAGAGTTTTATAACGAGCAAGATCTGACAGACATCGTTCTGCGTTCGGCGACCTTTTTGAATGTGCCCTTATTAAAAGATGGCGCACTAGAAATTGCGCGTCGTTCGCGTGGTACTCCACGTATTGCCAATCGCCTTTTACGCCGGGTTCGAGACTACGCCGAGATCAAAGCTCCGGGTAATGTGAACTCAGAAGTTGCCGGGGCAGCATTAGACATGCTGGATGTGGATAAGGCTGGCTTTGATTATATGGATCGCAAATTATTAGAAGCGATCATTGATAAGTTTAATGGTGGTCCAGTTGGGTTAGATAACTTAGCCGCAGCGATTGGTGAAGAAAAAGAAACCATTGAAGATGTCATTGAACCGTATTTGATTCAACAAGGCTTCTTGCAACGCACACCACGCGGCCGAGTGGCTTCAGATAGAGCCCATCAACATCTGGGGTTCACGCCGGATAGATAAAAAAGCCCACCGCAAAGGTGGGCAAAAACAACAAGTGTTAAAGGAAAAAACAACCTGACAATAGTCAGCTATCAATGTGAACAAACTCTCAATTGATGGCAAGCATTATAGTCGAGAATTGCTTTTTCACAATTGAGATAAATTCCATATTTGGATTAGAAAAACTAATGAGTAAACAGAATGTTAATAAACTCGATGTTCGTGTTTATTATGAAGATACTGATGCTGGAGGTGTTGTATACTATGCCAATTACCTTAAATTTTTTGAGAGAGGTCGCAGTGAATGGGTACGTGGCATTGGAGTATCTCAGTCCGAATTGCTCGATCAAAACATAGCGTTTGTGGTGCGTCGTGTTGAGATGGATAACCTATCACCAGCGCGATTTGAGCAAATAATCACCGTTCAAACGAGCTTGACTGAACTAAAGCGGGCATCTATGGTCTTTACTCAAACAATAACCTATAAGGATACAACGCTGGTTTCAGCTTTGGTTAAAGTCGCCTGTGTAGATTTAACTACCATGAGACCTCGGGCGATCCCAGCAGAACTTAGTAAGGAACTTATCAGTGGTACATGACATGTCGTTCATTGGCTTATTTATGCAAGCGAGTCTTGTCGTTAAGTTAGTGATGATTTTATTAATTGTGATTTCGATTACATCATGGGCATATATTTTTCAGCGTTCGCGTATTTTGTCACGTGCGCAGGTAGAGCTTGAATATTTTGAAGACAAATTTTGGTCAGGTACCGATCTCAATGGTTTATATCGCGAGCTGTCCGACCAAAATTCTGTCGCCGGACCAAATTCCATATTTGTTGCTGGGTTCAGAGAATTTGTTCGTTTGCGCAAATCCACCGACGATGCGGAGCTCGTTCTAGATGGCGCAAGTCGTGCCATGCGCATAGCTTTATCGCGTGAGGTCAATCATTTAGAAGCGCGCTTGTCTTTCTTGGCAACCGTCGGTTCAACCAGCCCATATATTGGTTTGTTTGGCACAGTGTGGGGCATTATGAATTCGTTTATTGCACTGGGTCAGGTCAAACAAGCTACGCTGGCAATGGTCGCTCCCGGTATTGCTGAAGCTTTGATTGCGACTGCTATAGGCTTGTTTGCAGCGATTCCAGCCGTGATTGCCTTTAACCGATTCAGTAATCAGGTCGAAAAACTCGAAAATAGTTATATCAACTTCATGGAAGAGTTTGCATCGATTTTGCAACGTCAGGCGATCAATAAATGACCATGTACGTACGCAAACGGCGTAAGCCCGTTGCAGAAATGAACGTTGTACCTTATATCGACGTGATGTTGGTGCTATTAATCATTTTTATGGTGACCGCCCCTTTGGTTACGCAAGGCGTTGATGTCGATTTACCTGATGCGGATGCCAAGATTGTGGAAGATGCGGAGGTCGACCCTTTGATCGCGATCATGGATGCACAAGGTTTATATTATCTCAATGTTGGTGACGATCCCAAAAGCCCAATAACACGACCGGATATGCAAACCTTAGTGCAATTTGAGCTGGAGAGTAACCCAGCAAGACCGGTATATATAAAAGCTGACGGTCAAGTGCAATATGAAAAAATCGTTGAGCTCATGGTGGTTTTGCAAAATGCAGGCGTACCGTCTGTGGGGTTAATGACGGAGCCTAAAACCAACTGATGCAAGCGAATAAGTGGCAAACCTGGTTATATTCAGATTGGGGGTTTTCTGTACTCTTTCATCTTTTGTTACTGGTGTTGCTCGTAGCGAGCGTCGGTTTTAGTATCGATAGTAAACCGCTAGAAATACCCGTTGAGGCACAACCTATCGTAATCAACGCTAGCTTTGTTTCTCCTAAGGTAACGCAAGCCCGATATGATGAACAGCAAAGGCAACAACGTCTTAAGCAAGCGAGCAAACAACGTGCGCAAGAGGCACGTCGCAAAGCTGAGAAAAACAAAAAGGCACAGGAAGCAAAGCGCAAAGCGGAGCAACGTGAGTTAGAGCGTAAAGCGGTAGAGGCAGCGAAACGCAAGCGTGAGAAAGCAGAGCGCAGAGAGCAAGAGCGTTTGCAAAATGAAAAAGAAGCACGTACAAAGGCTGAGGCAGAAGCCAAACGCAAGGCTGAACGAGCCAAAGCGGATGAGGCTTTACAAGAGGCTTTGGCTGCCGAGCAGGCTAAAATTAAGAAAGCTGAACAACAAAAAGTATTAAGTGAAAAACAACGCTATGCGGCCTTAATAAAAGCGACTATTCAGCGTAATCTTATTACCAATGATGCATTTCGGGGCAAGAGTTGTCGCTTAAATATTCGTTTAGGCATCGGTGGTGTTGTGTTAAAAGTCGATGTATTATCTGGGGATGATGCACTGTGTCGAGCGGCAATAACAGCAGTATATAAACCGAGCAACTTACCAGTTTCACGGGACCCTGCGGTATTTGCGGAATTAAAAAATATAAACTTAACGGTAGAGCAGTAATGAAACGATTTTGGCTATCCCTTTTGTGTCTGGTAAACGCAGTACTATCTGCCTATTCTCATGCTCAGCTCAATATTATTATTACTGAGGGTGTTGATAATGCGACACCAATAGCAGTCGTCCCTTTTAAGTTTGAAGGGGAAGGATTTTTCCCCGGTGAAATCACTGATGTAGTCATTGCTGATTTGCGTCGCTCGGGCAAGTTCAACCCTGTCAGCATGGCACAAATGCCACAGTTTCCCAATACGGACAGCGAAGTCGATTACGATACTTGGGTCGATAAAGGCATTAATACGATTGTAGTCGGCTCAGTGACTGAAACGGGTAATCAGCGCTATCGTATCGATTACGAAGTGATTGATACGTTGCGCGGTTCACAAGCTGCTTTAGAAGGTCAGTCATTACGTGATGGTCAGTTAGTGCAAAGTCGAACTCATGTCATTGCCGCTCGCTCATTGACGGTTTCGGGTTCTGAATTTCGTCAATTTGCGCACCGTATTGCAGATGTCATTTATGAAAAACTCACTGGTCAAAAGGGCGCATTTTTAACGCGTATTGCTTATGTGGTCGTCAAAGACCGCAATACCGACCCTCGTCCTTATCAGCTGGTTGTCTCTGATTATGATGGTGAAAATGCGTTTCGTTTATTGTCATCGGATGAACCTTTGATGTCGCCCTCTTGGTCGCCAGATGGGGAAAGGCTTGCATACGTCAGCTTTGAAAATGGACGTCCTCAGATATTTATCCAAGATATATACACCACTCAACGTGTAAAGTTGACAGACTTTCCAGGGATCAATGGGGCACCACGCTTCTCACCAGATGGTAAACAATTAGCGATGGTGCTATCGAAAGATGGTAATCCGGAAATATACGTTATGGATATTGCGACTAGAAAGCTTACTCGAGTGACAAAGCATCGGGCGATAGATACCGAGCCAGCCTGGTCACCAGATGGTCAATCGTTAATATTTAGTTCCGAAAGGGGTGGTAAACCTCAGATTTATAGAGTAGATTTATCAAATAAGCGCGTCAAACGCTTAACCTTTGAAGGAGAGATGAATTTAGGTGGTACTATTTCTCCCGATGGTCGAGAACTTGTATTAGTGAATCGCACTCAGGGGAATTACCATATCGCTAGACAGAATTTGCAGGACGGTGCATTGCAGGTGCTAACGACTACATACCTGGATGAGTCCCCAAGTTTAGCGCCCAATGGTAGTATGATTATTTATAGTGCCTTGCACGAAGGACAACAAGTTTTGTCTTTAGTATCACTTGATGGTCGTTTTAAGGCAAGACTACCTGCCGTTGAGGGGCAAATTAAAGCACCCAGCTGGTCGCCATTTTTAATGTAATAGAGAATAAAATACTTAAACAAGGAAACTTTATGAAACTTTCAAACACACTTCGTTCAGTTTTAATTGCTGTTCCAGTTATGACCTTAATGGCTTGTACATCTGGTCCATCTGAGGAAGAGCTCGCAGCAGAACGCAATCGCATCGCTGCTGAGCAAGCTGCTGCGCAAAAAGCCGCTGAAGAAGCGAATGCACAACGCGTTCAAGCTGAAGCTGCCGCACGCTTACAACGCGCAGAAGAAGTTGTTAAGCAAGAACGTGAAGCATTACAAGCTGAACAAACTGTGTATTTTGACTTCGATCGTTCAACTATACGTGCAGAATTTTATGCGACGTTAGATAAGCATGCTGCGTTTTTGGTTAAACATTCTGACCAATCGGTCGTTATACAAGGTCATACTGACAGTCGTGGTACACCTGAATACAACATTGCCTTAGGCGAGCGTCGCGCACAAGCAGTTGAAACTTATTTATTGAACGCTGGTGTCAGTGCATCACAGATTTCAGTCGTGTCTTTTGGTGAAGAAAAACCAGCTGTAAGCGGCGCATCTGAATACGCTTTTGCGCAGAACCGCCGTGCGGTCGTGGTGTATTAAACAACCTCCATCTATGAGGTCATGGATAATGGAAAAATATCGTAGTCTAGGTGCCATGGTAGGCGCCATATTACTCATAAACAGTGCGCATGTGTTTGCACAAGCGCCTGTTGTGAATCTCAATGATCAAGGGTTAGCCGAAAAAGTGGCCAATCTAGAGCGTGTTGTCAATTCCCGTACGCGAAGTCAGCAACGCGTTCAAGAGCAAATCACTGAGCTCCAAGATGAATTGAGTCAAATTCGCGGGAAGATTGAAGAACAGAACTTTCAAATTGAAAAGATTTTGCAACGTCAGCGAGAATTGTTGTTAGCGTTTGATGCGCAGTCGCAAACATTACAAGACCAAGCGGATGAGTTAACTGAGCAAGGTCCTATAGCGGCAACATCAACACCAGTTGCTCAAGATACACCTGCTGCTATATCAACAGTTGGCCCAGTTGGGGTAGAAGGTGAGGAAGCTGCATACAAGGCTGCGGTAAACTTGATCCTACAACAGCGCAACACTGCAGCTGCGGTACCTGCGCTTGAAGCTTTTGCTGCAGAATATCCAAACTCACGTTTTAAACCAAATGCACATTATTGGCTTGGACAAATATTCTATAACGAAAAAAGCTGGGAGAAAGCTAAGTTGCACTTTGTTACCCTCATTGAGAAATATCCAGAATCGAATAAAGTGCCGGATGTTACAATGAAATTGGGCATAATAGAGAAAAATCTGGGCAATGTCTCTCGGGCTCGTGCATATCTTAACCAAGTTATTCAATCTTATCCTGATACGACCTTCGCTAAGATGTCTCAGGAACAATTGAACTTGTTGTAAAATTAGACAGTTATGAGTGGTTTTGTGTGAAAACCGCTCGTACTCTTTATTTTTGTCATTAAACTGCAATTTTTTATTGCACAATTCCCCAGATTCAGTATTATATGCGCCCGTTGCTTAGAGACTTAAGCAACCGACGAAGATTGGGTCGTTAGCTCAGCTGGTAGAGCAGTTGACTTTTAATCAATTGGTCGCTGGTTCGAATCCAGCACGACCCACCATTCTTCTCATAGCATTCCTATTGTGGGTCGTTAGCTCAGCTGGTAGAGCAGTTGACTTTTAATCAATTGGTCGCTGGTTCGAATCCAGCACGACCCACCATCTATGAAAATCATACTAAGAACTGGATGAGAACCAGTGCAGCTGTGTTCGACAAATTCGTTTGGAACGAATTTGAACTGCCGTAGGCACCGCGAAGCGGCGAGGGCAGGAGCCCGAGGTAATCCAGCACGACCCACCATCTATGAAAATCATACTAAGAACTGGATGAGAATCAGCCCAGCTGCGTTCGACAAATTCGTTTGGAACGAATTTGAACTGCCATAGGCACCGCGAAGCGGCGAGGGCAGGAGCCTGAGGTAATCCAGCACGATCTATTAGTATAACCCAAACTATTGACTCTGGTTTTTGTTCAACTAGACATTTATAATACTTACATACAAATTCATTAATAGATGCCATGACTGAAGCCTTACGAGTTGCCCCAATTGAATATCCGTTTCCAGAAAAGCCAAAAGCGCTTTCAACAGAGCGTGCAACATTTTTAAAAGACGCAATCAAACGTCTTTTGAATGAACGCAATGCCGTCATTGTCGCGCACTATTACACTGATCCTGAAATTCAAGCCTTGGCCGAAGAAACCGGTGGCTATGTAGCAGATTCACTCGAGATGGCTCGCTTTGGCCGTGACGCACAAGAGCAGACGTTAATTGTCGCAGGTGTACGCTTTATGGGCGAGACAGCAAAGATCTTAAGCCCAGAAAAAACGGTTTTAATGCCAACACTTGAAGCAACTTGTTCATTGGATTTGGGCTGCCCAGAAAAAGAATTTACTGAGTTTTGTGATGCGCACCCGGATCATACAGTGGTTGTTTATGCCAATACTTCTGCTGCAGTCAAAGCACGCGCGGATTGGATTGTTACGTCATCAATTGCGCTTGAGATTGTTGAGTATCTTGACAGTGAAGGGCATCAGATTATCTGGGGGCCAGACCGACACCTAGGCAGTTATATTCAAAAGCAAACGGGTGCTGAAATGCTTATGTGGCAAGGTGAATGCATTGTTCATGATGAGTTCTCAGCTCAAGGTATTCGCGATTTACAAAATGTTTATCCCAATGCTGCTCTGTTAGTTCACCCAGAATCTCCAGCGAGTGTTGTGGCAATGGCGGATGCGGTAGGCTCCACATCGCAGCTAATCAAAGCGGCTCAAGCTATGGATAATCCTGAATTTATTGTAGCAACTGACCGCGGTATTTTTTATAAAATGCAACAACAAGCTCCGGGTAAAATACTAATCGAAGCGCCCACCGCGGGTAATGGTGCGACATGTAAAAGCTGTGCGCATTGTCCTTGGATGGCAATGAACGGACTAGAGGCAATATATCAGTCTCTATCTGATAACAATGGCCACGAAATACAAGTAGAAGAAACGGTTCGTCAGGGTGCTTTGCGTTCTCTAAACCGCATGTTAGATTTCGCCGCCAGCTTACAAAACTAGAAATAATTTTACATTAACTAGTTTGAAACCTGAGGGAAATTATTTTTACTCAGGTTTCATCTTCTCTCCCCCGATATTAATCAATAAGTTCAATGCCTTAATGCAAGTACCTTTTCAAGCAAAAAGGATTTCACTTTTTCGTCAATTATCGGTAATCTTTATTACATAAGACTATCGTATAATTAAATATTGATAACTATAAAAATAGCCTTCAACAAGGAGTAAGGATACAAGATGAGTTTGTTTACCGTAGTGGCATTGCTGCTGATCGGCGCCTTAGTTCCTCTTATGACCGAACGTTTTGGTCGTGCTATCAATACCTTAAGTACTATGATTGCTCCTGCAATAGGATTTGTGTACGTGTGCTCGCTAATTGATAATGTCATCGCAGGTGAGCGCATTGTCGAGTATTTAGAGTGGATCCCTGCTACTGGCCTTACCTTATCAATGCACCTTGATGGACTCGCGTTAATGTTTGCGCTGCTGATCTTAGGTATTGGGTTACTGATTATATTGTACGCAAGTTATTACCTTTCAGATAAAGAGGCCACTGGAAGATTTTATGGCTATTTAATCTTATTTATGACTGCAATGCTCTCCATCGTATTGTCCAACAATGTTCTGCAAATGTGGATGGCATGGGAAGTGACAAGCATTAGCTCGTTCTTGTTGATCAGTTACTGGGGGCATAAATCTGACTCGCGCAAAGGTGCTCGTATGGCACTGACCATAACCGGTGCAGGCGGCCTTGCTTTGCTTGCAGGATTACTGCTGATAGGGCAAGTGGTCGGAAGTTACGAATTATCGGTTATTCTGGCGAGCGGAAATTTGCTGACCAGCCATGCTTTGTATCCAGTTATTTTAATCTTAGTATTACTAGGCGCGTTCACCAAGTCAGCACAATTCCCATTTCATTTTTGGTTACCTCATGCCATGGCAGCTCCTACACCAGTGAGTGCCTATTTGCATTCTGCTACCATGGTAAAAGCAGGGATCTTCTTGATGGCACGCTTCTATCCTGTCCTTGCAGGCACGGATATGTGGTTCTTAATAGTGACATCAACAGGCTTAATAACCTTACTATTAGGCGCTTATGTAGCGCTATTTAAGCATGATCTAAAGGGGTTATTGGCTTACTCTACAATTTCTCATTTGGGCTTAATTACTCTGTTGCTTGGTTTGGATACCAGACTTGCAGCCGTTGCAGCCCTGTTTCATATTATGAACCATGCCGTATTTAAGGCTTCGTTGTTTATGGCCGCAGGTATCATTGATCACGAGTCTGGTACGCGTGATATGCGCAAACTTAATGGATTGTGGCGGTTTATGCCATATACTGCAACACTAGCAATGGTCGCAGCTGCTTCAATGGCGGGGGTACCCTTATTTAACGGTTTTCTGTCCAAAGAAATGTTCTTAGCTGAAACCTTGCACCAACACGCATTTGGCTTTTTGTCTTGGATGATCCCGGTTTTAGCTACTTTAGCTGGCATATTTTCTGTTGCGTATTCGATGCGTTTTATTCATGACGTGTTTTTTAATGGTGAACCAATCGATCTGCCTAAAACTCCCCATGAACCGCCGCGCTTTATGAAGGTGCCAATCGAGATTTTGGTCATCTTGTGTATCGCAGTCGGTATTTTCCCTGCGTTTATGGTCGGAGATTTTCTAGCTGCAGCGGCAACATCGGTATTGCGAGTCGAAGTGCTACCTTATTACAGTTTATCCATCTGGCATGGGTTTAATTTACCTTTGCTTATGAGTGCCATTGCGATATCTGGTGGTTTGATCGTTTATGCTTATCGCAGTCATTTGTACCGATTCCAATCACAATTTATGGAAACGGATGCAAAACACATATTTGAAGGCAGCGTTCAGCGTATTGTAAATACAGCAGAACGCTTTTATGCAATGTTTGATAGCGGCTCTTTGCAACGCTATGTGGCGGCATTGTTGATATTCACAATAGTTTTGATTGCTCGACCTTTGTTTGATTTTCAAAATGATTTTGTGATTGAGCGAATGCAACCGATTTCTGGAATTGAAATTTCGGCTGCGGTCATCATGTGTCTCGCAGCCATCGCCACAGTGGTATTTCATCGCCAACGATTGATGGCGCTGATTGCTATATCAGTCGTGGGTTTGATAGTCTCTGTAGCATTTGCTCGTCTCTCCGCTCCGGATTTGGCGCTTACCCAATTATCCGTTGAGGTGGCCACAGTTATTTTGTTGATGCTGGCATTGTTTTTCTTACCTAAGAAAACACCTTCAGAGAGTTCACCCAGTCGCGTAGTGAGAGATTTGGGCATTGCGGCTGCCTTAGGTGGTTTGGTAGCGACCATTAATTATATTTTTATCACTCAACCGTTAGACAGTATCTCTGATTTCTATCTTGCCAACAGTAAAACCGGTGGTGGTGGTACCAATGCAGTTAATGTCATATTGGTAGACTTTCGTGGCTTAGACACCTTGGGCGAGATTCTCGTGCTAGGGATTGCTGCCTTAGGTATTTTCAAATTAATGGCGCGGATTAAACTCGCCATGCCGACGACAGATGTGAGAGGGCGTTCTTGGTCGACTGATCGTCATCCTGTTATTTTGTCGATGATATCGCAGGCATTATTACCGCTAGCGTTACTTGTCTCATTCTATATTTTCTTACGAGGTCACAACTTACCAGGTGGTGGTTTTATTGCCGGTCTAATTACTTCTATCGCCATTATTCAGCAGTATATTGCCCATGGCGTCGAATGGGTCAAACCGCGAGTGAAAGTCGATTATCAAAATCTCATTGCCTTAGGTGTGTTGATAGCCGCTTTTACTGGGATCGCAAGTTGGGGCTTCGGCTACCCATTTATGACGACTTGGTTTGATTATTTTGACATTCCAGTGATTGGCGAAATTGAACTAGCGAGTGCCCTGATATTCGATTTAGGTGTGTATTTGACGGTTGTTGGGGCAACCTTATTAATCTTGGCGCATTTAGGTAAGCTCTCAACCCCTGAAAGACCAAAGGTAGAAACATAATGGAACTGGTATATGTAATTTGTGTTGGAGTATTGACCTTCAGCGGTATATTTTTATGTCTCAGAGGACGTACGTTTCCAGTCGTGGTTGGTTTAACCATGTTAGGGTATGCAGTGAATATGTTTTTATTTTCCAGTGGTCGACTGCACCTCAGTGGCGCAGCGGTCTTAGGTAAAGCCGAGCAGTACGCAGATCCTTTGCCACAAGCTCTGGTGTTAACAGCGATTGTGATCGGCTTTGCGATGATTGCGTTCGTGGTGATTTTATCGATGCGTGCGCGGGCTGAGTTAGGGAGTGATTTTGTCGATGGGCGTGAACCGCCAGATACCAGCAAACTCGTAGACAACAAGCGAGGTCAGGCGTGATAGCACATTTACCTATTTTACCGATTATCGTGCCGATGATTGGCGGTTTGCTAATGCTTCTACCACCTTTTGCGGGGGTGGAACGTTATAACAACCGCCGCGTGTTTGCGTTCGTTTTGGCTGTTGCTCAGTTGCTGATCGCATTGTGGATGTTACAAACGGTCACCCAAGGTAGCGTTATGATGTATGCAGTGGGCAACTGGCAACCTCCGTTCGGGATCATCCTTTATGCCGATCCGCTTTCAGCCATGTTAGTGACATTAAATAGCTTTTTGGGGCTGGGTGTGATTTTATATGCTTTTGCCGGAGAAGACCGCGCAGGACGTTATTTCCATCCGCTGTTACAATTTCAAATTCTGGGCATAAATGGCGCGTTTCTCACCAATGACCTGTTTAACTTATTTGTCTTTTTTGAGGTGTTATTAATCGCCTCATATAGTCTATTAATTCATGCTGGTAGCAAGCAAAGAATTGAATCCGCCGTACATTATGTGATTTTAAATCTCATTGGTTCGAGTATCTTTTTGTTTGCGTTAGGCACTATGTACGCTGCACTTGGCACCTTAAATATTGCAGACATGGCTTACAAGATTGGTTCATTAAACGAATCCGAGCGCCTTCTTGCGCATGTCGGTGGTGCAATGCTCTTAGTCGTATTTGGCCTCAAATCTGCGATGTTGCCTCTGCAGTTTTGGCTTCCAAAAACCTACGCAGCAGCACCTGCACCCGTAGCAGCCTTGTTCGCCATTATGACTAAGGTTGGTATCTATTGTATTTTCCGAGTGTATACGGTGATTTATGGTGAACAAGCGGGTGAGTTGACCGATATTATTGTGCCTTATATCTGGCCTATCGCGATAGCAACAATGGTTATTGGTACCATAGGCGCGTTATCTAATCCGAGTCTTCGAGGTATGGCGGGTAATCTAGTGATCGTATCCATTGGAACCTTGCTATTAGCCTTTGCATTGCGTACGCCAGAAGCGACGGCGGCGGCATTTTATTACTTATTACACAGTACGCTAGCAACCGCAGTCTTATTTCTTGTTGCGGACATGATTGGTTTGCAACGAGGTAAAGCGGTAGACCGTTTTGTCGTCACACGCAAATTACGCAATCAGGTGTTTTTGGGTGTTTGTTTCTTTATCACGGCAATGGCTGTAGCTGGATTGCCTCCGTTTTCTGGGTTCTTGGGAAAACTCGTAGTGCTTCAAGCGGCGGTCACGAGCGACGAAAAAGCCATAGTTTATGCGAGTTTATTGATTTCCAGCTTAGTGACGATTGTGGCTTTTTCACGAGCGGGTACAACCATATTTATGCGTCATGCTCCGACCAAAGATGTGTCGGATACGCCAGCAGTATCACAATGGCAAATAGCGGGTACGATGTTTTTACTTGCAGCAATACCTTTATTATCAGTAGCGGGTGCATCGGTATTGAACTTGACAGAGCAGGCTGCATCATCGTTACACGATGTGCAAAGTATTATCGATATTATGGGTCTTGAGCGAGGTGAACCATGAGTAAAATTTTACCCATGCCATTTCATACCGTTTCTTTGTTGGCTGTGTGGTTAATGTTAAACAATAGTTTTAGTCCAGGTCATATATTGTTAGGGACAGTATTAGGTATCGCTATCCCTTGGTTATGCCAACCGCTGCGGATCCCACAACCCAAGTTCAAAAAACCTTATAAGCTGTTTTCCTACACCTTAATGGTGTTGAAAGACGTCGTGACGGCAAATGTCGAAGTGGCATTATTGGTATTAGGGCCGTCGAGTCGAATTAAGCCAGGGTTTGTGGCGGTACCCTTAGATTTATCCGAAGCTTTACCCATTACAATGCTTGCCAGTACGGTTACCATGACACCAGGTACCGTGAGCGCAGAGCTGTCTAGTGATAGACGCTTTATGTATGTGCATGTATTAAACATGCCAGAAGATGAAGAAGAAGTCATCAATTTTATTAAGTCGCGTTATGAAGCCAAGATAAAGGAGATCTTCGAATGTTAGATATCGCTGTTATTTTTGTCGGTATAGTTTTAGCGATTTCACTTGTGCTGAATGTGTATCGACTCTTTGTAGGACCAAATGCTTCAGATAGGCTTCTAGCTTTAGATACAATGTACATAAATAGTATAGCCTTGATTTTAGTCTATGGCATGCACTCCTCAACTAACTTGTATTTCGAGGCGGCCTTATTGATTGCAATGCTTGGCTTTGTCAGCAGTGTGGCGTTCGCCAAATACTTGCTGCGTGGCGACATCATCGAATAAGGAGCTGACTATGAATGACGAATTTGAAATCCTCATTGGACTTTTGCTGATTATTGGCGGGGTTTTTATTTTTATTGGTTCTCTCGGTTTGGCTCGACTTAAAGACTTCTATGCGAGGTTACATGCGCCAACAAAAGCAACAACCGTAGGTCTTGGCAGTGTGTTACTTGCGTCAATGATTTATACCTACGCCACTGAAGGATATATCAGTGTTAATGAATTACTGATCACATTATTTTTGGTGATCACTGCGCCGGTTGTTGCGCATATTTTGGCGAAGGTGGCGATGCACCATCAAGTCAAGATGATGCCAAAAACACGTAACGCTGAGTTAGTAAAGCTTGCACGTAAGCAACTTCCGCCCAATGCTACAGTGGATATAGAGGAAGACAGCCGTCTTCCCTAAACCGATAAGTAACTTACTTCCAGATTTGGATAGCTTGCTCAAGGGTGAACTTACCTTCTAGTAAGGCTCTGCCCAAAATAACACCGTCGACTGAAGTTGGCTTTAACCGTTCGATGTCGTCTAATGAACCAATGCCACCGGATGCTTGCCAGACTACTGTTGGGAATTGCGCTTTCATTTCAGTATAGAGCTCTGCATTCGCTCCTTGCAAGGTGCCATCACGACTGATATCAGTACATAAAACATGTTTTGCGCCGACTGAGAGCATATCTTCGAGTAGCCCTTCAATCTCAACACCAGAATCTTCTTGCCAACCATGCGTGGCGATGCACTTTTGCCCTTGGGCATTAATGTTCACATCCAGGGCTAACACAATGGCTTCAGGGCCATAAGTTGTGATCCAAGATTTGACCAATTCGGGTTGTTTAACCGCTAGTGAACCAATGACCACGCGTTTGACGCCAATATCTAATAAGCCAGAGACATCTGCCTCAGAACGAATACCTCCACCGGATTGAAAAGACATGCGCCCTGTGTCCACCATGGATTTGATAAGACTAAGCTGACGCTTTTCTACGTCTTTTGCCCCTGTAAGGTCGACGATGTGCAGCCATTGTGCTCCTGCATCTGCATATTGATGAACAACATCAATGGGATCGAGTTGGTATTGGGTTTTTTGGTTGTAGTCGCCTTGATATAGTCGTACGACGTGACCGTCAATTAGGTCAATAGCAGGTATGATCATAGAAGTTATGTATGTGTATTGCGAATAGTCTGATTATATTACAGATGAGGCACTCACGACAAAATACTTTAGCCGGATATCGATATGTTTCGTTACGTCCATTCTGGCGTTTTATCATTAAACATGTGACACTGTTGAAAATAACTCATGATAATCTAACAGAATCCAACATGTCGGAACGTCCTTACAATCATATTTTTGATGCCCATTGGCAGTTGTATCAAACTATTTTACGAGAGGATTACATGGGGCACCAATCTATTTACGGTGTATTACAAAACTATTTAGCTGAGTATGTCGGGGCTGCTTCTGAATCGTCATTAGCCTTTTTGGATATTGGTTCGGGTGACGCTCAGGTCATTTCTCAGCATGTTCAGAGTATTCACATTAAGACTTATACAGCCATCGATTTGTCCGCTGATGCATTAGTTTTTGCTGAACAAAACTTAGCAACTTTAGAATGTGAGTTGGAACTATTGCAGTGCGATTTTGTGCAAGGTGTGGCGGATTTAATTACAGCGGGTAGGCAGTTTGATGTGATCTTCACAGGCTTTGCTTTGCATCACTTACAAGATAATGACAAGGCCTTAATGTTCAACAACCTGCGTCAATTAATAAGTCACAATGGCGTTTTGCTTTACATTGATGTATGCCGTCGCGAAGGTGAGTCGAGAGACGATTATCTTGAGCGTTATTTGACTCCCACTTGGTCACATTGGCACGCATTAGATGATGCTCAAACAGAATTGCTCAATCAGCATGTGCGCAGTAGTGATTTTCCTGCCTCGAGAAGCTTACTTGAATCGATGGCGGCGCAAGCTGGTTTTACACATTGCAAATGTTTGTTAGAAGACGATGAGCATGCCAATATTTTACTGGCGATGCATGGATAACAAATATCTATGGAGTAAACCACATGTACCACATTGAAAATGCTACACCATTGCAAAAATATAAAGCCATTCATGGCATGGTGTGTCGTGTACCCAAAGGTTGTGTCGCGTCATATAGCCAGATTGCGGATATGGTCGGTCTACCTGGCCGTGCAAGAATGGTAGGCAAAGCCCTTGGTGCATCGTTTAATCGTGAAGAAGTCCCGTGGTGGCGAATTATTCGTGCCGATGGACGCATTGCCTTTGGTGCTGATAGTGGGTATGGGCAATTGCAACAAGCTCGTTTGGTACAGGAAGGAGTTGCCATAACTCATATGCGCATAGCAATGAAACACTATCAATGGCGCCCTGAATCGTATTAGTGATTAATTACCAAGTACTCTTCGTATTTATTTCAGCTTTTTTACAATTGCCGACCACTATATTCATATGGTTTTAGTTCAAAAATCGTCGTTCATGTTTTCATTTATCGTATCCGTCCGGTAAACCCCGTCTAGCAGCACCGAAAGTCCCAAAGCAGTACCGGCGAAGCCGATGAACTCATCGTTCGAACCCGCGATGTGATATCGCAAGTGTCGGCTTCGGTCAGTGATGTGGTGAACACGATTAAGTAAAACGGGTATTCTTACAATCCAATAAAGTTTTCTAGTAAACTTGCCCCAGCGTCACCACTGCGCTCGGGGTGGAACTGCACACCATAAAAGTTCTCTTTATGGATTGCTGCACTGAACGCCATCCCGTATTCACATGATGCTAAGGTATTTTCGTATTGTGCTACGGCGTAAGAATGCACAAAATAAAAATATGTGCCGTTACCAATACCCTTAAATAGAGTTTCATCTTGAGTGGTGATCGCATTCCAGCCCATGTGTGGAAGGCGTAACTCGCCAACTTGCATCCGTCGTACTTTACCTGGAATAACGTTTAATCCTGCCACATGCACGGTCGAATGCAGGCCGCTTTCAGCACTATCAGTGGTCATTAACTGCATGCCCAAACAAATGCCTAAAACCGGTTGCTGCAATGACTGAACCACTGGAATTAAGCCTTTATTCGCGATCGACTGCATCGCGTTTTGTGCTGAGCCCACGCCGGGTAAAAAGACCTTGTCTGCGCTTTTGATAACAGATGCTTCATCAGACACATTCACTGTGACGCCAAGGCGTTCCACCGCGAACTTTACCGAGCTGATATTGGCACAACCAGTATCAATGATAACGATTTTTTGCGCGACCATTACAGAGCTCCTTTTGAGCTGGGCAGGGCATCGCTGTTGCCTTGTTTGCTGACGGCCATTCGCAAAGCACGTGAAAACGCCTTAAACAAGCCTTCTACTTGGTGGTGCGCATTGCCTTTGGTGATAGATAGATGTAATGATAATCCCATCGATTGAGCCAAAGAGTAGAAAAAGTGCTCCACCATCTGTGTTGATAATTCACCTACGTGACTTTCTGTAAAGTCTGCATCAAATTTGAGCAATGGACGATTGGAGATATCCATCAAACACTCAGCGCGACATTCGTCCATCGGCAATGCAAACCCATACCGGCCGATGCCACGCTTGTTGCCTAACGCTTTCTTGAAACATTCGCCTAAAGCCAATGCGGTGTCTTCGACGGTGTGATGGTCATCAATGTGCAGATCGCCAGTGACTTGGACTTTCATAAAGATCCCGCCGTGTGTTGCGATTTGATCAAGCATATGGTCAAAAAAGCCAATGCCAGTACTGATTTCACTTGGGCGTTGTTGGTCAAGGTTCGTTTCTACTAAGATCTGTGTTTCATTAGTATTGCGCTCAACGGTCGCGACACGCTCATTGAACAACAACTGCGTTTCAATGTGAACCCAATTACATGTCTCTGGGTGATACTGAATCGCCTCAATCCCCATGTTCTCTGCGAGTTGTACATCGGTAATGCGATCGCCAATGACTTTGGAGCGCGCAAAATCGACTTTACCTGACGCTAAATATTCCTTAACCAATCCCAAATGCGGTTTGCGACACGCACAGTTATCTTCAGGAAAATGCGGGCAAATCAGCACATCATCAAATTTGACCCCTTGCGAGCTCAATATGCCCATCATCATGTCATGCGGGGCATCAAAATCCGCTTGTGGGAACGAATCCGTTCCCAAACCATCTTGGTTCGACACCATAACCAAACGATATCCCGCTGCTTGCAAGCGCAACAACACAGGAATGACGTTGGGTTCAAACACCAGCTTATCTAAACGGTCGAGTTGTTTGTCAATGGGCGGCTCTTCAACAAGTGTGCCGTCGCGGTCGATGAATAAAATTGCCTGACTCATGCGCGGGTGGATCCCTGTGTAGTATAAAATTGTTCTATTAAGCTTAATAATTTGGCATTTTCTTCCTGAGTACCGGTGCTGATCCGTAGACAATTTTCAAGCTGAGGTTGTTTGGATTGGTCACGTATAAACACCTTGTGCTCGACCAAGTGCGCCATCAGGGCGTCTTTGTATGCGGTGCGAAATAGAATAAAGTTTCCGTGCTGAGCGCCCACTAATTCAATATCACCAAACCTTGTTAATTGCGTCAAAATCGCTTTTTGATTAGCCAAGGTCTGATTGACCTGCGCACGCATCGCCCCTAAACCGTCATGGCTAAGTGCTTGTGCCGCAATATCGGCAACCGGAGCAGACAAAGGATACGGTGCAATCACTTTGAGTAAGGTCTCAATGACCGCAGGGTGCGCGAGCGTAAAGCCGCAACGCAAACCCGCTAAACCAAACGCTTTGGATAATGTGCGTAACACCACCACATGTTCATGCTCAAGCCATCCTAAAGCCGTCTCTTGTGTAAATTCAACGTACGCTTCATCAATGATCACTAAGGCTCTGTCTTTGGCTGCAGCTATCACTGCCTCAATGTCAGTACGAGCAGGCAATGTACCAGTTGGATTGTTCGGTGCGCAGATAAAAACCATTTTGACGCGGTCTAGCTGCGCAACGATATTTTTTACATCCAACTGAAAATCATTGATAAGGGGCACTTCCACCACATCGATATCAAAGGTACGGGCGCTGATGGCGTACATACCATAAGTCGGTGGGCAAATTAAAACAGCGTCTCGACCGGCATCACAAAAGCCGCGGATCAATAGCTCAATGCCTTCATCGGCGCCACGCGAGACCAATACTTGCTCTTTCTTTAATCCTGTATAACGCGCATAGCCTGCAATCACCGCATCGGGCTGACAATCTGGATAGCGATTGTACAAAGACGTATCTAAGGTGTAGTGCTTGCCCGTTGGTGCTTCGTTAGCATTGAGCCACACTGGTTTTGCAGCACCTTGTTCCGACGCTTTGAATAGACGACGAGCCGATGCATAAGGTACTAAGTTAACAACGTGTTTGGCAACTAGTGACAAAATACTCATGCCTTGCCTCCGAGTTTAGCTAAACGGATCGCCACCGCATTGCGATGCGCATCCAGCCCTTCGGCATCAGCAATGCGCATTATATCGGGGCCCAGATCTTGTATCCCTTTAGCGGATAAGGTTTGCACGGTATAGCGACGCATAAAATCCATCAAGCCTAAGCTTGAGTAGTTGCGTGAGTAGCCGTAGGTCGGCAATACGTGATTGGTACCAGACGCGTAGTCGCCAGCAGATTCTGGCGAATAAGGTCCAACAAAGATTGAACCTGCGTATTTGAGTTTGGCTAAGGCTGCATCGGTATCTTGTACTTGCACAATCAAATGCTCTGGTGCATATTGATTCGATACTTGAATGGCTTCATCAATATCCGAGCAGACGATATAGCGCGCGTATTGCATGGCATGGGTTGCGATGTCACAACGACTGAGTTGAGCAAGTTGCTCGGCAACCGAGGCTTGTACGGCGTTGGCAAACTCTAGTGATTCCGTCACCAGAATCGCTTGTGAATCTTTGCCGTGCTCGGCCTGTGATAACAGATCTGAAGCCACAAAATCGGCATCCGCTTGAGCATCAGCGAGTACTAAAACTTCGGAAGGACCGGCCGGCATATCAATAGCAGGCCCGCCTGCAAGCATGGTCACTTGTTGTTTCGCCTCGGTCACATAACTATTACCCGGGCCAAAGATTTTATCCACTTTGGCAATGGTCTCTGTGCCAAGTGCAAGCGCAGCAATGGCATGCGCACCGCCCACCAAATAAATCTCATCAATTTCACATAGCTGTGCGGCATAAATGATTTCAGGGGATAAAGACTGTTGCGGACTTGGCGGACTGACTAATACTTTGCGTGGACACCCAGCAACTTGCGCAGTCGTACCGAGCATTAATACCGTTGACGGCAATGGGGCTGAGCCACCAGGCACATACAAGCCGACAGCATCTAAGGCGACGTGTTTGAGCTCACACACCACGCCAGGCTGAGTTTCTAGCTCAACATCTTGTGGCATCTGCGCTTGGTGGAACGCTTTGATATTGCGATAGGCAACATTAATTGACGCTTTCACCGCTGGATCGAGTGACGCTAACGCTGCTGTTTTACGCTCTTCAGTGAGTCTCAGAGAGTCAAGTTTTACTTCATCAAATCTTGCAGTGTAATTCAACAATCCCGCATCACCATCGGTGCGAATCGTTTCAATGATTGCTTGTACTTGTTCGGTCAACTGCGGGTTGACACTTTGTGCAGGGCGAGCCAGTGCGTCAACACGAGCTTCATCTGATAGTTGTGACCATTGGATCAGCATATACGAGTTAACCCATCATTTTTTCAATTGGCATGACCAAGATGGAACTGCAGCCTAAGGCTTTGAGTTTTTCCATCGTCGTCCAGAACAAATCTTCAGAAGATACGACGTGAATGGCCACGGTATCATCTGATTGCGCAAGCGGTAACACGGTAGGGTTCTCGGCCCCTGGTAATAATGATTTCACTTGCTCCAAATACGCTTTCGGCGCGTGGAGCATGATGTATTTTGATTCTTTGGCCTGAATCACACCGTCGATACGAGGTAAGAAGCGATTGATCATATCTTGCTTAGTGTTTTCTAACTCACCAGCGCGCTGAATTAAGACCGCTTTAGATTTGAAAATGACGTCTTCTTCATGCAAACCGTTGGCTTCCAAAGTAGCCCCAGTTGACACCAAGTCACAAATGGCATCGGCCACACCGGCACGTGGTGCCACTTCAACGGAACCCGTAAGCATAACGGCTTGGGCATTAACGCCTTTTTCGGCAAAGAAGCGCTCAAGAAGGTAAGGATAGGTTGTCGCAACTTTTTTGCCTTCTAAAGACTGTACACCTTCGTAAGCTAATTCATTGGGGACGGCGATAGACAAGCGACAACCGCCGTAGTCAAGACGACGCAGCGTTTTGAACTCGCTGGGTTTTCCAGCAGCTTGACGTTCAAGCATTTTTTCTTCCAGTTCGTTCTCACCAATAAAACCTAAATCGACGACACCGTCCATGACCAATCCTGGGATATCATCATCACGCACACGCAACAAATCAATTGGCATATTGGTCGAGTGAGCGATAAGTAACCGGTCTCGGATCTGTAATTTGACACCGATCGCTTTTAATAATGCAATGGAGTCGTCTGATAATCGCCCAGATTTTTGGATGGCGATGCGTAATCGGTTGCTGTCACTCATGTGTATTCCTTAAAAAATGTTAGTGTAAACGCTAACAAAAAACCCCCAGAAGTGCCTTCCGGGGGTCTTGAATCGATTTCAACGCCACTGGAAGGACAATAACCCTTCCAGCACAAACCAGAAAGGTTATGCTAAATGATGATGGTGGTTAGCTGCGTTATTGAAAATCATAAAAATCTCGTATCTTTGATGGGGAGAATGATACCCAATTGTGAGGATTGATTCAATGCTAAGCTTGTCTATTCTTGTAATAAGTTATGCGCGGATGGTCTTAATTAAAGATACCCCGGTTCACGCCGCACGAGAGCAAGGGGCAAAAGGTCGAACGCCATCTAGAAATTCGCAAAACCGCAGAAGATGGAAAGGATTTCACCGAAGAAAACCACCATCCAGCCCATGATGCCATGCAACAAAAACACAACTCACAACAAAAAGATACATATATTGACGATGACGAACAGGAGAATTTTGATATTTTCGTGTAGACTGTTATTGTCAGTATGAGGATTTTCAGTGCAGTTTTTCATCGATCAAAAAGACAAGATCAAACAAGCCATCCGCGATAAAGCAATTGAGCGAGCCAAGGTACGAATTATTTTGTGTGAACGTGCCTTGGAGGATTTTTCTGAAGAGGAACTCGAGATCATCGTTGCCGAAGAAGAACAAAAAATCTACAACTCATTCAAAGAGAAAGGCTTTCTCGCCGTGCTGGCAGCTTTAGGCATAGGATTCTTTGGGTGATGAGTCGTTTAATCAAATACGCCTTAACTTTTTTGCTTTGGCGCAATTACAAAGTGCTCATTGTGACGATGTTGTTGCTGATTTTTACCATCGTCATTATCAATATGGCACATTCCGATTATTTAACATGGGCGCAGATGCAAGAGCCGGTTGTGGCAACGGGCATGAGTTTTATTTACAAATACTGCGCGTATGTTGCCTTATTAGTTGGCTTTTTTGTCATCAATCACTATGCCAATAAACGTTTAGAAGCTGAAGAAGCCGCGCAACAAGGCAAGGGCAATGCGGTTTTGGATACAATCCTTAAAGCAAAAGAAAAAGTAACCAGCACAACCAAGGCAACGTTTTCTCAAGCTAAAACGGATAAAGAGGCAGTCGCTTCAGCAAAAGCGCAAGTCGAAGCCGAAAATCAGAGTCATGACGCCATTAATGGTACACCTGATCCCTTTGCGAATATTCGCATTAAAACCAAATTGCGCACTCAAGCCGAGGTGATTTTGGATAAAAAACCCAAAAAGTAATTAGCGCACCACTTGCTCGACGCTTACGCCTGCATGTTCTGCCAAGCGAGCAACGAGTTTTTGCCCTAAGCCAGATGCGGGCGTCCAACAACCGCCCTCCAATTCGGAGACATCTTTTGCTAAACACAAACCGACTTGGGCGAGCATTTTGGCGGTAGAGCCATAGCCTGGGTCGCGGTCCCCTTCGACTTTGTACTCCAGTTTTGCACCATTCGAGGCCGTACCATAAAAACGCATATCAAACATCCCTTTGAGCTGAGCTTGCTCGCTTGGCCCTTCACCAGGCTTGGGCAAAAAGGTCTTGGCCATAACCTTACGCCCCAATCCCGTCGCCGCCCCGAGCATAAATGCACCGAGTCCTAGGGTCATCCCCCATGCTTGCCCGGCTGATTTGGCGCGCATCGCCTCGTCATAGCGAAAATCAGTGCCATAACGGCTGTGTAATAATGCATTGGTGCGATGCACAATGCGCTCGTTGATTGCGGCCATGACAAAAGGCATTACCCACATTTGGGTATCGTCTTCAAATTGTGCTTTTTGGTGGTTGGTTTGACGCACATGATAACCATGTTCAGCAGGGCACAACACATAGGGATTCACCAATACTTTGCGCAAGGATTTGTCTTTTCCCACATCGGCCATAACATTGAGCATACTGGCGACGGTGCCGCCGGATGCCGCACCCCGTATTTTGTTTACGCGCATTTTAATGTGCGAAACAGGCTGGCCGGTTGCGGCGATGGCGTGTTCTTGCAGCGCCCATACTCCCAAATCGGATGGAATCGAGTCAAAGCCGGCACTGTGAATGATGCGAGCGCCGCTCTCTTGGGCTTTGTCTTCATATTGATCAAGCATTTGCTTGATCCACTGAGGCTCTCCGGTCAAATCACAGTAATCGGTACCCGTTTCGGTACAGATTTTGACAAGTATTTCGCCATACAACGCATACGGACCCACGGTCGTGATAATAACTTTAGTCTGTTCGGCGATACCCCGCAGCGCCTCTTCATCATGACTATCCGCTACCAAAATGGGTAAATCTGCAAGCCCTAGTTCGGATTTTAGCGATTCTAGCTTAGCCCGGTTACGCCCCGCGATTGCCCACGAAAAGGGTTCTGAGGTATGTTGAGCTAAATATTTGGCAGTGATTTGTCCGACAAAGCTTGTCGCACCATATAAAACGATATCGAATGAATTGGACATTATATGAAAAACCTCAGTTCCTTGTCTGTTTATTGTTGTGATTTATTGGATACTTACCTAAGATTAGAGCACAAGTATTCATGCTTTGACCAATAAATAGAATTAATAATTATGCATACGTCAGAACACGCTGCCACGTTTACTATCGCCAAAGACAATTTGTCAGATGCGCGCTGGTTGGAGCACGACATTCCCATTCTCGAGTCAAAGCAAATCTTGTTGCGTGTAGACAAAGTTGGGTTGTCGAGTAATAACATTACGTACGCAGTGACGGGGGATAATTTTGGCTACTGGGGATTCTTCCCTTATGAAGACGATGTAGACAGAGGCATTATGCCGATGTGGGGCTTTGCCAATGTACTTGCGTCGACACATCCAGACGTTGAGGTGGGGAAACGCGTATTTGGGTATTTCCCTTCGAGCACCCACTGGGTCATGACACCGGAGAAAGTGACTCGTCACGGATACATAGATGGGCATCCCATACGCAAAAGTAATGCGCCAGTGTATGACAGTTATTTGTTCTGTGACGCTGATGCCGTTTACGATGCCAACAGAGAGGCATGGCAAGCTAACTTTCGTCCGTTGTTTTTGACCTCGTTTGTTTTATCCGAATTTGTCGCTGCGCAAACCAAACATCAAACAACAACTATTCTATTGACCAGTGCGTCCAGTAAAACCGCCTACGGATGTGCGTATTTACTTCAAAAACTACCGAATATAGAAGTGGTCGGCATAACCAGTCCTGCGAACGTTGATTTTGTGCAAGGCCTCGGGTGTTATGACGAAATTGTTGAGTACGACGCCATTCACAATCTGCGCTACACACACCCAGTTTGGATCTTGGATTTTACAGGGAATAAAGCGCTGTTACAAAACCTACAAGAAATTTTGCACTCCCATCACCAGCATACCGCATTTATTGGTGTCACAGACGTTAAAGCGCAAACCAATAAACCTCACGGCAAACTCAAAGGGAGTGTGTTTTTTGCCCCAGAACACGTTAAGCAGATGACACATATTTGGGGGCGAGAATTGTTTTTGGCCAAATACTATGACGCTTGGCAAGGGGTGGCGACACAGCTTAACTCGATTTTGACGCTTCAACAAGTGAGCGCACGGGAAGGTTTTACGATTGAGTATCAGCGCTTCATAGCGGGTGAGGTGAATCCTCAAAAAATGCTGTGGTGTCAGTTTTAATCTTTCCACCAATGTGTGCGTGATAGCGGAAGGCCATTGTTTTTGAGGGCATCTTTGAGTTTTATGCGATCGTCTTTGTTGAGGAACTCGCCAATGCTCAAGCGATACATGCCCAAGCACATTACAATGTCCGGTAAGTGCCAATCGCGTTCGGTTTCCGTCACCTCAAAGCTCAGCTGGTTACGGTCATAAGTACGCGCGACTTCTCGGCGCATAATACCTGATTCAATCAGCACAAACTCTTTGGTGATCGTGACGATCTGTTGATTGAATCCCTGCCGACAGATCCGGTACATAAAATACGCAAATAATCCGACTTCTAATCCAGCAAAAGGCAAAATCACCCAAGCACCTACTGCTGCCCAGCCAAAAGCAATGGTCATGACCAAAACCACCATAATACCTATGGCAATCTTGGTTTCACGCCAAGTGGCGGAGCGATTAGGCGTCAGTTTGATGATTGTTGTGTCTGGGTGTTCTTGGATTTCAACCATGCTTTTTCTGCTGTATCTATCTTTATTAAAATGGTTTGTGTACAGTGGGCGTCAAATTTCGCTGCTCGTTGCAAAAATAATAATGAAAACTTCGCCGCTGCGCAAAAAACGACTTTACCTATTATTATTACTGTTATTTATTTTAATTGGTTTGCTCTTTATGCAATCCGATCCTGTGTCTGTTGTGCAAAATTATGCTGGGTTTAGTTTGGTAGGTGTCATTGGGGCGATTTTTGCAAATGCCACAGGAGCCGGTGGAGGGGTTGTGTTTGTGCCCTTGTTCAATCAGTTTGAGTTAACGGCGATGAATATCGTGGCGACCAGTTTTGCCATTCAGTGCTGCGGTATGGTTGCAGGTGCAATCAGTTGGCGCGACCAATATGTGTTATCGAAGCGAGATAGTTTTTTGCGCTCGATTTGGCGTGTGTTGCCAAAGTTACTGGTATTGACGATACCATTTTCATTTTTGGGAATTTGGACCGTTCAGTATTCAGGCTTTATGGTCTTGATCACTCAATCAGATGACGTTTTACATTGGGTTTTTGGCAGCTTTTCCATTTTGCTGGCGTTGGCTTTGTTTGTCACTATCCCAAAAATGAAACAAAGCGATCAGATTTTTACACCTAATCTGTTTGACAAAATCGCACTGCCCATAGTGGCATATTTTGGTGGCATGGTTACCGCTTGGTTATCGGTTGGTGTAGGTGAACTTGTTGCGGTGTATTTGATTTTACGTAATGCATCAGTGACGCTTTCGATTGCTTGTGCGGTAATTTTAACCGCATTCTCGGTATGGGCAGGCATTGGTTACTTTGTATTAAATAATGCATTGACAACAGAGGGATTTGCAACGATTGTGTATCCAATTGCTGCCTTTGCTGGACTTGGCGCTATCATTGGTGGCACCATTGCCAAGCATCTAGTACTGTTGTTTAATCCAATTCAAGTCAAACTGTTTTTTGCTTGTTGGGTCATGTTTATGGGGTTAGCGAGTCTTCCTTGGTGACGGCTTTCTTCGCTTCTTCAGCTTTGCGCTTTTCAAATTCAGCCAAACTCGGAGCATTCTTTTTACCCAATAATTCCTCACTGCGACGTTTGAACGTACTATAGCTTGTATTGTAACGTTCTAAACATTCTTGTAGAGCACTACCGATATATTTTTCGTAGCATTGTGCTTGAAAATTACGCTGTAAGTCATTGTAAATTGCTTGAGACGAACATCCGCTTAAAAGAGTAACTGCAATAAAAACCATTATTGAGATGAATTTGCGCATATTTTGACGTCCTTTTTATCTTTCGTACAGTAGCATACTAGTGGATCTACAGGCATAATTCCAACCTCGTTTTAGGTCTCATCACGGAATCACAATTGTCCATGCGCTTTCAATCCAAAAAGGTGTTCACCGAAGATGGTTTGCTCAGTCAAGCCATTCCCGGCTATCAGCCTCGACAGGCGCAAATTGACATGGCATGTGCTGTAGAAGAAGCCATTAAACTAAAACAAAAAAGCATTATCGAGGCGGGCACGGGCACAGGTAAGACATTCGCTTATTTAGCACCAGCGTTTCTGTCAGGACAAAAAACGATTATCTCTACCGGCACTAAGAATCTTCAAGAGCAGCTATTTCATCGAGATTTACCTGTGGTCAAAGAGGCTCTTGTCTCCCCCTTACAAGTTGCTTTACTGAAAGGTCGTTCTAATTATTTGTGTACGTACCGCATGAAGAAAAACACCGGCTCATCAGCTCTGTTTAGCGACAAAAGTACCTTATCTGAACTCAAACCGGTACGCGATTGGGCCGAAGCGACTAGCTCCGGTGATATCGGTGAGCTACAGGCGTTAGCCGAAGATGCTGCGATTATCCCATTGATTACCTCTAACGCAGAGAACTGCTTAGGTCGAGATTGTCCTGATTACGAGGGGTGCTATGTAGTAAAAGCGCGCACAGAAGCGATGGAGGCCGATATTGTTGTGGTTAACCATCATTTATTTTTTGCAGATTTAGCGCTCAAAGACACCGGTTTTGGTGAACTGATCCCAGAAGCGCAAACGATTATCTTTGATGAGGCACACCAAATTCCGGATATTGCGAGTGAATATTTTGGCGTGAATTTTTCGACCCGTTTACTGCACGATGCCGCGCGTGATATTACACAAGTCTATCGTAGTAGCCTCAAAGACATTGAGCAAGTTGAGCGGATGGCGGCAAAGATGGCGCTGCATGCTAGTGAGCTACGAATTTTATTTGGCGAGCAAAATACCAAAGGTAAATGGGAAGATGCTTTGCGTAATCACGCCATCGCTGAGCAACATTCTAGATTGCGAGAAGCCTTATATGAAACCGTTGCGATGCTCAAACATCACATCGGCCGTGATAAAGCACTGGATAATATTTATGAGCGATTGGTGCAAGGCAAAACCGATTTCGCAGCGGTATCTGATTTAAATACACTAGATGTGAGTCTTTGGTATGAAACAACGCCCAAACAGGTCGTGATGCATCAAACGCCGCTCAACATAGCAGATAAATTTTCAGAATTGACACAAGCACCATTACGCAGTTGGATTTTTACGTCAGCGACCTTGATGGTCAACGGCCACTTCTCTCATTATCAAGATATGTTGGGCTTGGGCAATGCGAAAACATTGGTGCTCGATTCACCGTTTGCTTATCAAACTCAGTCGATGTTGTGTGTGCCTAGGGATTTACCAGAACCATCTGACCCGCGCATGCTAGAGCGTGTGGTTGAGGTAGCGCAAAAGTTGATTGAGGCTGCTCGTGGGCGGTGTTTTTTGTTATTTACCTCGCATTACATGCTCAATCGCGTGGCCGACGCATTATCTGGGCGTGTCACCAATCCCTTACTGGTACAAGGCAGCACCTCGAAACAAGCATTGTTGGATACTTATGTATCTGAGCCTGGCTCAGTGTTGTTGGCCACTGGAGCGTTTTGGGAAGGGGTCGATGTGCGCGGTGATGATTTGATTTGTGTGCTGATTGATAAACTGCCTTTTGCTGCGCCGGATGATCCTTTGTTGCAAGCCAAAATTGAAAACTGCAAAAAACGCGGTGGCAATGCCTTTATGGACATTCAAGTCCCGCAAGCGGTCATCACGCTCAAACAAGGGGCAGGGCGATTGATCAGGGACGTAAATGATTCAGGGGTGTTGGTGATTTGTGATACTCGCTTGGTCACAAAAAACTATGGTAAGATCTTCTTATCAAGTTTGCCCGATATGCGTCGCACCCGAGATTTGGCTACGGCGTGTCGGTTTTTACAAGAATTAGATTAAATACACACTATGAAGAACATATTGGCAATCGATACGGCAACGGAAGCATGTTCCGTTGCGCTGCAAACAAACCAAGGCGTTTTTTCGCGATGGGAAGAGTGTCCACAGCAACACGCACAAAAGCTTCTTGGCATGATTGATGAAGTGCTTAACGAAGCTAAGTCAGACAAATCTTCCATCGAGGGTATTGCCTTTGGGCAAGGCCCTGGCAGTTTTACTGGTGTGCGTATTGCAACCGCGCATTGTCAAGGTCTGTCTTTGGGATTGGATATTCCGGTAGTCGGGATATCTACCTTGGCTACGTTAGCGCAGCACGCCGTTTCTACTGCAGACGCAACTGAACTTCCTAAAACCATTATTAGCGCGATAGATGCACGTATGAGTGAAGTATATTTTGCACAGTATCATGTGGTGGATCGCTTGGTTGTATTGCACGGGGAAGAGAGAGTCTTGAAGCCAATTGATGCTTTGGCATGTTTGCCACAGGATGATTTTGTAGCGGTTGGAACAGGTTGGCAGGCTTATTTAGAATTAGGCGACGGCGTTCACGTGACACATACTTTGCCTGATGCCCGCAATATGCTTCCTTTAGCTAGTAAAGCTTTTGCGACAGGACAGGAGCAAGCAGTGGAAAATATAGCGCCGCGATATGTGCGTGATACCGTGACTTGGAAAAAGCTCCCAGGAAGATAGAATACTATCAGAAGAATAAAACTTGCTTTTTTGATTGCTTAGGTCTTAACTAAGTTTAAAATTTGCGTGAATTTTGCCTTAGCACTATTTTGTGCACACTTGTACGAAATATTGACGCAAGTTAGAACCCAAATTCACCCATCCGACAGAATTCAGTTGCGATTAATCCGTACTTTCATACACTATAAGACTGAAAGTAGGAGTCATCTATTATGCTCAATAAAACACTCAAACCATTATCGGTGTTGTTGCTCGCATTAGGGGTAACGGCGTGTGTTTCAGTACCGGAGTCTTTGCAATCGCCTGCGACCAATATGGTGAGTTATGAAAACGCCGTTATGGATAATGCCCCAACAGGCACCGCAGCAAGGTGGGGAGGTGTTATTGCAAGTGTGGAAAATATGCCTGAACAATCGATCATAGAAATAGTGCATTATCCGCTGAAAGCCAATGGTCGTCCCAATTTGCGTGAAGCGAGTATCGGACGTTTTAAGGCGGTAGTGGATGGCTTCATTGACCCAATGGTCTTCAAAAAAGACCGCGTCGTCAGTGTGCTCGGTACTCTTGCTGAGCCAATTCAAGGTATGGTTGGTGAGCAGGCATACACTTATCCTAGCCTACAAGTGAGCGGGTATCATTTGTGGGAAGATGTGCAAGATGTGGATATCACAACCATTCATCATGATCACTTATATCGTTTTGGGCATGGCTATGGTTTTCATTACATCGGTGTGCCATATCGTCGAATTCGTCATCTGACGCCAATGGTCAACCATTCTACTGTGCGCATTCGCTCCAACAACACTCAATCGAGCCATGATGTGCCTCGCAATCAGCCTACCGCACCAACTGATAATCGCGGTCAGGTGATCGAGCCAACAGTGCCACCACCAAAGCCACAGCGCCAACCCACCAGTAACAATAATCCGCGAGAGCGCGGTAGGTGATTGCGCAACAGTATGTGTTACCCACTGGACTGAGACTCGCTGGATTCAGTCTAGCTCAATGGCAAGACAACAAGCCAGTCGTATTGTGCACACATGGCTGGTTAGATAATGCCAACACTTGGCTGCCTTTGTTTTTAGAACTCGAACAATGTGCATGGGCATCAAACTATAACTGGTTAGCAATTGATTTTGCAGGTCACGGCGACAGTGCTCATCGCTCAGCTGATGCGCACTATCATCATACCGATTATGTGTTCGATTTGTATGCTTTGATTCAATCTCAGCAATGGCAATCTGTTATCCTCTTGGGGCATTCCATGGGGGGTATCGTTTCATCTTCTTTATCGTCCGTTTTACCTCAAAATATTCAACAGTTAATTTGCATAGAGGCCATGGGGCCTTTATCAGACTCAGAAAAAACCACGGTCGAACAAATGCAAAACGCTTTTAATTCCAGATTGAGCGTGTATCAAAAAACGATAAAGCAACCCAGTGATTGGGAGGCGTTAATAAAAGCCAAGCAACACGCTGGTGGGTTGAATGAGTCTCATGCTGCTATAATTATGGAGCGAAATGTCAATTTGTCACACACGGGGCTCACTTGGAAAACTGACCCTAGGTTACGTACTCAATCGACCTTGCGTTTTACGCATGAGCAAGCGCGAAAAATAATGCAAAATATTAGCTGTCCCGTTACCTTAATGATGGGACAAGACGGTTTTGAACGCGTTGCGACTCAAGCCACTTCAAGAAAATCTTGGTTATCTCAATTCGACTCAGTGTCATTACCTGGCAATCACTATGTACATATGCAACAGCCTGAAGCATTAGTTAAGATTTTGGAAAAGCTTATTGAATCATAGTCATTGGGACTATTGAATGGCTGATAATGACGAATACTTGTACTCATAACCTTAACTTTCATCAATACCTAGCCAAGCCTCAAACCGCGCGTTATCAATAATATCCACCACCGCAGTATCAGGGACTGACGGTACAAGCGGCATCGTCAGTTGAAGTAATCGGCCATCGCGAAATAGCGTTAATTCACACTGTTGGCCATAGAGTCGATTGAGTTGAGCAGTGAGTTGTGCAAAGGTGCACTGTTGGTTATTTATGGCAACGATTACATCATTAGGCAAGACACATGCTTGAGCTAAAGCACCTCCTTCAAGCGTGCTGAGTACCTTAATTCCCATCGCATGTTGCTCGCACAGTCCACCCCAATCGTATTTGAGCACTGTTGTGGCCGAGTCGCCACCTTTGTCATTTGGCCCAGAACTTGGACGAATTTTGAGAGCCAAGCCAATATAGGGGAGTAGCTGTAATAGCGGCAGTGGTGCCGTACCGTAGACGTATTGTTGGATAAAATTATCGACGTTGATATTGAGCTTATCTCGACAGATATCAGCAATAACGGTATCTGGAGTACCCAGGTTAGTTTGCCCATAATCACGCCATAAAATCTGCATGACGTCATCTAAACTCACTGTGTCTTTGGATTCTTTGCGCAATAAAATATCTAGACACAACGCCACCAAGCCGCCTTTGTTGTAGTAGGAGGTGATGAAATTCGTTGAAGTGGGAGTTTGCAGATAAAACTTAGTCCACGCAAACCAACTGCTTTGGGCAATAGTTTGTTTGTCGGCGCCAGGGTTGCGCAATAAACGGGTAATGTTTTTGGCCAAAATCTTGGCGTAGCTTTCACCCGTTATGGTTTTTGCTCGCGCAATGGATAAATCATCGTAAAGACTCGTAAGTCCCTCATAAATCCAGAGTTGCTCGGTGTTCACGATACTGCCTAAACTTGGATTTTTTAAGACTTGTGGCTGGATCCGTTTAACATGCCAGGCATGTAAGAGTTCATGCGCGCACAAGCTCAAAAAGGTTTCATACCCTTCGCGATTAGACGGACATAGATCATTACGAGGGTAGAGCAGGGCGGTTGATTCGGTATGCTCAAGCCCACCATAGCCTGACTGACTGAGCATGGTTTGAAAATGGTATTGGGTGAACGGGATAGGCCCTTTATAGAGCGCAAAATGATGTTCGATAATGGCGGTTAGATCATGCACTAACTTTTTTTTATCACACAAGGGAGCTTCGCTAAACGCCAAAGTAAATTGGGTGTTTTGCACCGAAAACTCGGTGATATCTAATTGCCCAATTAACATTGGATGTTCAATCAAATCGGCATAAGAATGACAAATATATCCGTCATTATCTCCTGGCATGCTGGTATCAATATGCCAGCCTTCAGGAACATTCTTTAAGTTCACGTGATATTGTCGATTATCCTGAATGCCTTCTTCAAGTGAGTCACAGACTTGTACAAACACAGACGTCCCGTTAAAAAAGCAAAAACCGTCGTTGGCAAAACTGCTGCGCACTGACAAATCATTGGCAAAAACTTCGTACTCAATCGTCGTGCCTTCGTGCGCCTCTAATTCCCACTCATGCTGACTCAATAACGATATCTCTGTATTGGACGCTTTGAGTGAATGGACATGCTGGGCAAAATGGCGCAACATATAGCTGCCAGGGATCCAGTTTGGCAGACGAAGAAATTGTTTGTGATTGGACGCTGGTATAACCAAAGAAACTCGAATACGTTGCTGCGCGATAATACTAAAATCGACCGTAAATTGCATGGGAACCCTTATCCAATCAAAAGGTCATAAGTATAGTGACAAATCCGTCACAAGCTCAAGTGCGTATTACAGAATAATAAAAAGCAGGACAACTCATGCGACAGATAGAAAAATTATTAAATCAGTATGGTGAATCTCATCAGAACCATACCAATATCCTGATCCACGGCATTGCCGTACCCAGTATCTTTTTTGTTACGATTGGTTTGATTTACGCCATCCCTGTGCCAGAAGTGATTGCACAGTATCAAGTGACGTTTGCTCATATCCTCGCCATTCCCATGTTGATCTACTATTTTAAGCTATCCGGTCCCATTGGCGCAGCCATGACACTGCTCACGATTGCGGTATTTGGGGGGATTCGGCTACTGGAGCATCTAGAGATTTCGGTGTGGCAGTTTTCACTAGTATTATTTGTTGTCATGTGGGTGTTGCAATTTGTCGGACACAAAATTGAAGGCAAAAAACCGTCGTTTTTTGAAGACCTTCGGTTTTTACTTGTAGGGCCGGCGTGGTGGTGGAATCACTTTTTTAAACGTTTCAATATTAAGCCATAGGAATGAGTTAATGAATTGGCGCAAGCTGTGTATCTCATTATTACTATTGATAACGATTTCAGGGTGTTCGGGCAAGATCGCCTACAACAACGCAGACCTTTTGTTGCGTTGGTATATTGGTCAATATATTGAGCTGAACGATGAGCAAGCACCACAAGTCAAGGCATTGCTGGATAAAGCATTACAATGGCATCGAGCGAATGAGCTCCCGCGTTACCTTGCACAGTTGCGTGAACTCAGAACACAAATAAGTGAACGCTCCATGACTCAAGCCCAAATGGCTGCGCATCAAGACCGAGCTTTTCAACACTGGGTCAGAGTAAGAGAATATCTTGCGCTCGAAATCAGCGCTATTGCGATGAGTTTGGACATCGAACAAATGTCGACTCTGTTTGTTAATCTGACAAACGAGCGCGAGGAAGACCAAGCCGATTTTGCTAAGCGTCAGCGTGAACAACCCGATCGAGCAGAGCGCATGATTGAATCATTTGCTGAGACAATGGGCTATGTCACCGATGCGCAAGCTAATTTGATCAGAGCCATGGCACCTGAGCTCAAATCTACCTATCAGCTGTGGCAAGACTATCAATCATCAACTCAGCAAGAAGCCCGGCGAATTTTGATCAGCAAGGATTTTGTGCCTGATGCGCAAGAGCAATTATATCAACTGTTGATACAGCCAGAAGTGTTGCGCAGTGACGAATACAACGCGGCAAGAGAGCATAATCGGCAGTTGTATCTAAACCTCTTTTCCGCTATGGTGCCGACCCTTGAAGTAAAGCAAATTAATCAATTAGTCGATGAAATTGACGAATACATGGAACTAATTGAAGATTTGCAACAGGATTAATAAAGTTAGATGACAATCGCGACGCGGCCGCTATACGGTGTAGGCTTAGCGGTCACCACTGCCGTATTATGGGGTGTGTTGCCGCTGTTTTTAAAAATTTGTTTGCAAGCAATGGATGCCAGTACCATTACGTCGTTACGTTTTTTGGTGGCGGCGTTGTTTGTGTTTGGCGTGCTTCTGCTTCGTCGCAAACTCCCGCGCAAAGCACAATTTCAAGGCAATACTCTTGCATGGGTGATATTTGCTTGTGTCATGTTGGTGTTGAATTACGTCACCAATGTCATCGGTCTGGAGTACCTTAACCCAGAGACTGTACAGGTCATCATGCAACTTGCACCATTTTTATTGATGCTTGGCGGGGTGGTCATTTTAAAAGAGTCATTTACGCGCAAACAACAACTTGGTGCACTCTGCTTAGTGCTTGGTATGGCGCTGTTTTTTCATCAACGTTGGCAAAGTTTATCTGTCTCAACCACAGAATCGCCGATTGGCATGTTGATCATCATGTTTGCTGCGACAGCATGGGCAATTTATGCACTCGCGCAAAAGCCATTGCTCAAAACCTTTTCGGCTCAGCAATTAACGTTATTCATGTATGCGGGGGGATTTATTATATTAATCCCGCTGACAGACTTTGGCGCTGTATGGCAACTTAACTCTTTGCAATTTTGGGCACTGGCGTTTTGTTGTGCCAACACTATTATTGCTTATGGCGCCTTTACCGAGGCGATGCACGTCTGGAGTGCAGGAAAAGTGAGTGCGGTGATTGCTACTGCCCCAATATTTACCTATATCAGTATGGGCTTTGCTGAAGTGTGGATGCCCGATGTATTTGTGCTGACGCCGTTAGACGAAGTGGCTTATATTGGCGCAATTATGGTCATTACTGGCTCGATCTATACGTCATTATCTAAGCGCCCCATTCAGAAATAGCGTATACTAATGACCATTCTTAACGATTTTATTGGTTCACGTGCAATACCTATACATAGATACGCCAAGCGCACTGTGCGAATATTGTGAACATGCCGCAACTAAGCGCGCGGTCGCAGTGGATACCGAATTCGTTCGCACGCGTACATTTTATCCCCAACTTGGTTTAGTACAATTATTTGATGGTGAGCAAGCGGCTTTGGTCGACGTGATTGCGATAGACGACTGTTCCAGTCTCGTAGCATTGTTAACTAACCCCAATGTGGTCAAAGTCCTGCACGCACCGTCTGAAGATCTCGAAGCCTTTCACCACGCGTTGGGTATATATCCCAATCCGATGTTTGATACACAAACCGCGGCACAATTACTCGGTATTGGTAATACCATGGGCTATGGACGTATGGTGGAGGCGCTCTTGGGGGTATCACTAGAAAAAGGTGAATCACGCACCGATTGGCTGCGACGCCCGCTTTCACCTGAGCAGCTGAGCTATGCTGCCGATGACGTAATCTATTTATTGCCGTGTTACGAGCAGATCACTGAGCGACTTACTCCTCATCAAGCACAAATAGTTCGTGATGAAATGGCTCTATTAGTGGATCGCAAATCCGCCGTCATGCCACCAGAATTCGCTTATCTTGGTTTCAAAAACACGTGGAAGTTAGCTCCTAGAAACTTATATGTCCTAAAAGAACTGGCTGCATGGCGTCTGGGTTATGCCAGAGAGCATGATGTGACCGTTAACTTTGTCACTCGGGAACTAGGATTATTTGAAATTGCGCGGGATTTACCCAAGCACAAGGGCGCATTATTTCAAATGGACTTGCTTGCTCCGCAAGAAGCTCGTAAGCATCATGCGGTATTTTTGGATATCGTACACAAAGCACTGACATTGAGCGAGGATGCGTTACCTGAAGCCATACCACGTCTGACGGATCGCAATGGATTTAAAAAACTCAGTGCAGAGATCAAAGCCCAGTGCCTCCCTTTGGCGGAACAACTTGGTTTAGACATCGCGTTTGTCGCATCAAAACGTCAAATCTCGCAGTTGATCAGTTATCACTGGACAGCGATGGACGAAACGAGAGCACAAGGGCTGCAACCAGAATTACTGACCTATTGGCGGGGCGAAGCGCTTGCTGATAAACTATTACCATTATTACCAAAGTCTTGATATATGAACGCGATTACTGACCAATTTCCAAATATGAAACTGCTTGCGGCTGTCTATAAGTCATCCCGTAAAGCCGATACGTATTTATATATTTGCAAAAAAGACGATTTCTCTGAGGTACCAGAAGCGTTGATGAAACATTTTGGTACACCGAAGTTCGTGATGCCATTACCTCTGCCTTGTCCTAAGCCTCTAAAAGGCGTGGAAGAAACCAAACTTATGGCGGCATTGGACGAGCAAGGTTTTTATTTGCAGTTACCGCCGGCACAAGAAAGTTTGCTCGAAGCGCACCGCAAGAGTTTGGGGCTTGATCCAAAGCCACATGATATCAAATAACGCTATTTAACCTTTGTGATGTAGACGCCATGGCCAAAACCCTTACACCTAATTACCAGGCTTTGTTGGACTCCAAATACTGGGAAGACACCGCTTTACAAGCTATGAATACCGAACAATGGGAAGCCCTTTGCGATGGCTGTGCTAAGTGTTGCTTGCATAAGGTGATGGACGATGAGACGGTTGAAACGCCTCATTATACGAGCGAAGGTGAATCCGGGGAAACGGTGTATTTTACGCAAGTGGCATGTCAGTATTTGCATGATAAACAATGCGGCTGCACGGTTTATGCAACGCGCACCCAAAAAGTCCCGCACTGCGTTAAGCTCACTCAAGATAATTTGGATGCGGTATTTTATATGCCGCCCAGTTGTGCGTATCGACGACTGCACGAGAATAAACCACTACCTTCATGGCATCCTTTGCTGAACAAAGGTAAAAAGAGTAAAATGCACCAACTCGATATGTCAGTACGTGGCAAGACCATCAGTGAAAACGATGTGTTTGAAGAAGATTTACCCGAACACATCGTGATTTGGCCGTTGGAGATCGCTGATTAAACGATGTTCCGTTACAAAGTGCCAGTTAAAATGCTCTTTGCGCCACTAGTCGATTGCCAATGACCACGATCCACAATACAGCGTAAATCGCAAAAACAACCCGCATCCACTCGGCAAAGCCCATCGATAAAAACTGCCAAGAATCATCATCACACATGCCCGTCGCGGCAAAAAAGCCAGGGATCCATTCATGTAATGGCAGAGGAAAATTGGGCACAATTTCACAAAAGCCAAAAAACGGATTGCTGTTGGCGATGATTTCGACGTGCTCTTGCGCTAGCATAAAGCCCCAAACCGCACCCACAATCCAGCCGAAATAGCCGACTAGTCGTAACAAAGCATGGTTATTCAAAATGGGGAGCAAGGCCGCAATAGCGATCCCCAACACCGCCGTGCGCTGGTATATACACATGACACAAGGTTGTAAATCGTACACATGTTGCATCACGAGAGCCGTTATGAGTAAACCGAATGCGCTAAAACTTAATAACGTCCATGAGGATTTATGGGTGGACCATTGGCTGAGCCATTGCATATAAATAAAATCTTGTTTTGTCGTTTGTTATATCTTACTAAAGGATGATGCAAAACAAAATTTCTGATTTGCATTTTATCTGGTACAATGAGTTATCGTTAAGTTTGAATTAAGCAATATGATCTACAAAGCACAAAGTCCAGCTAGTTTTGCTGAAGAGTACATTGTCGAGTCAATTTGGAGTGGCCGCTTTCCACCAGGGACGATTTTGCCTGCAGAGCGTGAACTCTCAGAACTTATTGGCGTGACTCGAACGACTTTGCGCGAGGTCTTACAGCGTTTAGCTCGTGATGGTTGGTTAACCATTCAACACGGCAAGCCGACCAAGGTGAATAATTACTGGGAAACTTGTTCGCTTAATATCCTTGAAGCCTTGGCGCGTTTGGACCCAGCCAACACGCAAGATTTGATTGATAACTTGCTAGCGGCTCGAACGAATGTGTCCGCTGTATTCATTCGCGGCGCCATTAAGCAAAACCCAGAAAAAACCATTTAAATCATTTCACGCCATGCCAATGTTCCGGAAGACGGCGCTGCCTTTGCGGTTTTTGATTACCAAATGAATCACGATTTGGCGTTTGCTTCGAACAACAATGTGTATGTGTTGTTGATGAATGGGTTTAAAGCTATGTACAGCCGCATTGGCTCATATTATTTTTCAAATCCTAAGGCGCGAGAGTTGGCCCGAGCCCTCTACACTGATTTAATTGATCTTGCGCAAAACAACGATAGTCGCTCAGTACCGGCAAGAATTCGTCAATATGGTATTGAATCAGGTAAAATCTGGTCGGAAATTCGCGAAGATATGCCTTCTGATTTAGTTGATTAAGTTTTACCAGTAACACTACGCTTACATTACTTAAAATAATTTAACTTTTCACTTCACAGTTTTCCTTTTTCTTTGTTACACTGGTACGATGAGTAACGAAGGGGGAATTGTGTATCAAGCTAAACGATTTGATTTTGTCATTATTGGTGCTGGCTCTGCAGGTTGTGTCTTAGCCAATCGTTTGGTAAAGAATACTCCTTTCACTGTGGCGTTAATCGAAGCTGGTCCTTCTGATAACCATCCTGCAATTCAAATTCCATTTGGACTCTCTGTACTTTCGAGATTCAAAGGATTCAATTGGGACTTAACAACGTCTCCGGAGCCTCATTGTGCTAAGCGTAAGATGTTTTGGCCACGAGGTAAAACACTGGGGGGCTCATCTTCGGTCAATGCCATGATTTATATCCGAGGCGATAAAGCGGATTATGACAGCTGGGCTGAGGCCTGTGATGCCCCGCAATGGCGTTTTGACAACCTTCTTCCATTATTCAAACAACTGGAAAATAACGCTCGAGGACCGGACGCCTATCACGGTATTGGCGGTGAATTGTCAGTTTCTGATCCCAACCATGTAGATGAGTTGTCCCATGCTTGGATCACTGCGTGTGAAGAAGCAGGTATTGCGCACAATCCAGATTTTAATGCTGCGTTACGTTATGGTGCAGGCTTATACCAAACGACCACAGGACAAGGTAAGCGTTGTTCCAGTGCGCGCGCATTTTTGACTCCCATTCTCAATAATCCAAGGTTTACTCTTTTTACTGAAGCTACGGTCTCTAAGATTTTGTTTGATGACAAACAAGCGGTAGCTGTAGCAATGAAACACAAGGGCAAATCATTGCGTGTTGAGGCGAATAAAGAAATCATATTGAGTGCTGGCGCGGTTCACTCTCCGCATATCTTGATGCAATCTGGAGTAGGGGATGGAGAACAGCTATCCCGTCATGGCGTTGATGTGGTTCATGATTGCTTTGGCGTGGGCAAAAATTTACAAGATCATCTTGATGTCATTGTGCAAGCAAAAGCTACTCGCTCATGTGGTTATGCGATAAGACCCATGCGATGGGGGCAGTATATTAAGGGATTTTTTGATTACATACGCGAACAAAATGGGCTGTTTACCTCTAATATTGCTGAGGCGGGTGGATTTGTCGCAAGTCGCTATGGCAGTGTACAGCGTCCCGATATTCAACTGCACTTTATTCCTGCAGTGCTACTCGATCACGGTCGGCAAACGAGTTTGCAATACGGTTTTGGCGTGCATGCGTGTAACTTATATCCTTTTTCACGTGGTGAGATCCAGCTAAGTGAACAACCCTCACAAGAAGCACCAGTGATCAAAGCAAATTACCTAAGTGACGCACGTGATATCGAAATCATGCAAGATGCGTTGCGCGTCGCACAAAAAACGCTCATACAACCCGCTCTCACTCCGTGGCAGCCAGAATTAATGGAGCCAAAGAGTGAATTAGACGAACTCGCAGAAATCGATTTTATTAAGAATCATGCTGAGACTATCTATCATCCTGTTGGCACCTGCAAAATGGGACGAATCAATGATCCTGATGCGGTGGTCAACCCGCAGCTTCAAGTGATTGGTCTTGGCAACTTACGTGTAGTGGATGCTTCTATTATGCCAACGATCACTGGCGGTAATACCAACGCTCCCACGATGATGATTGCTGAACATGCTGCACAAATGATAATAACAACATACCTCAAGGACACCCAACATGAACTCACCTCAAGTCGCTAATGCCAATGCGCATCCTTATCCGCATTTATTCCAGCCATTGGATTTGGGCTTCACTACACTCAAAAATAGAGTACTGATGGGCTCGATGCATACAGGTCTTGAAGAAGAGCCCGGCGCTCATCATAAATTGGCTGAATATTTTTCTGAACGAGCACGAGGTGGGGTCGGTTTAATGGTCACTGGGGGCATTGGGCCTAACGCAGAAGGCGCGACGCACGCAGTATCAAGGCGTTTGGATGATCCGGATGTATTTGCCGAGCATCAATATGTGACCCAAGCAGTGCATGAAAACGACGGCAAGATATGTATGCAAATATTGCACACAGGGCGCTACGCATTTAACAACAATCTTGTAGCACCGTCTCCTATTCAAGCGCCAATTAATATGTATCAGCCCAGAGAGTTGAGCAGTGAGGAAATAGAAATACAAATTCAAGACTTTGTGAAAACTGCGCAACTCGCCAAAAAAGCCGGGTATGATGGCGTTGAAATCATGGGTTCAGAAGGGTATTTCTTAAACCAATTTATTGCCAAGCGCACTAACCATCGCGAAGATGAATGGGGTGGAGAATATGCTAATCGCATGCGTTTACCAGTAGAAGTCGTGCGCCGAGTTCGCGAGGCAGTAGGTGGAGACTTCATCATTATTTATCGTTTATCAATGCTTGATTTGGTCGAGGGGGGGTCAAGTGCTGATGAAATTGTTACCCTTGGTCAAGCAATTGAACAAGCTGGCGCGACCATCATCAATACTGGGATCGGCTGGCATGAAGCGCGTATTCCAACGATAGCAACACGGGTACCCAGAGCGGCATTTACTTGGGTAACGGCCAAGTTTAAAGCGGCCTTATCGGTGCCGGTTATTACTTCAAATCGCATTAACACGCCTGAGGTTGCTGAACAAATATTAGCGCGAGGCGATGCGGATATGGTCTCTATGGCACGTCCATTTTTGGCGGATGCGTATTTTGTGCAAAAAGCCTATGAAAACCGTGCTAATGAAATCAATACCTGTATTGGCTGTAACCAAGCCTGCTTAGACCATGTGTTTGCTATGCAACATGCGTCTTGTTTGGTGAATCCTCGAGCGTGTCGTGAGACAGAGCTACATATTCGACCCACTATACAACCCAAACACATCGTAGTGGTCGGTGCTGGACCTGCAGGTCTCGCTGCGGCAACCACTGCAGCTGAGCGAGGTCATACAGTTACGCTCATCGATGCAGCGGATGAAATTGGTGGGCAGTTCAACATCGCTAAGCAGATTCCAGGTAAAGAAGAGTTTTACGAAACCTTGAGGTATTTTGGTGTATTACTCGATAAATACGGCGTAGATGTGCGACTCAACACTCGGGTTACCGCACATGAACTGAATGAAATGAATTGTGATGAGGTTATCCTTGCGACAGGCATAACGCCGCGCACACCAGATATTGAAGGGATAGACCATCCCAATGTATTGAGTTACATCGACGTGTTGCAACACAAAGTCGAAGTGGGGCGTCGCGTAGCGATAATCGGTGCGGGTGGAATTGGTTTTGATACCGCCGAGTATTTGTCTCACGGTAAAAGCTCTCCAAGTACCGATATTCCGGCCTTTATGCGCGAATGGGGGATTGATATGTCCTTGCAAGCGCGAGGTGGGATTGAAGATGTGCAACCCTTACCGGAACCCTCCCCGCGTCAGATTTATTTGTTGCAACGTAAATCCAGCAAAGTTGGGGCTGGTCTTGGAAAAACAACAGGGTGGGCGCATCGAGCAAATCTTTTGATGAAAGGTGTCAAAATGCTTGCCGGAGTGAGTTATCAAAAAATCGATGATGAAGGCATACACATTTTGGTCGAAGGCAAAGCACAAGTATTAGAGGTTGATAATGTCATCATTTGTGCTGGGCAAGAGCCGCATCGAGCCTTGGTTGAGGGACTTGAAAAGTCTTATCATGTGATTGGTGGTGCTGATTTCGCAACAGAATTAGATGCTAAGCGTGCCATCAAACAAGGCACCGAACTGTGTGCGGAATTGTAAGTAAACATAACATTGGCCTCATTCTTTGAATGATTCATCTTAATTTCGTGCGGTAAGTAATAGCTTGCCGTTTGTTGCATCGAGTTGCCATGCAAAACGATGCAACAAATTCATGCCTAATAACCCATCAAAATCATTCGCTAATTCGGCTTGATTGAGCACGACGATATCCATCTCTGCAAAGGTCCATTGGCCAAATCGTGCGTCATTTAACCGGTATAACTCGCCTTGACTTTGTCCATTGGCCGTATTCACCACGATGCGTCCAAGAAATTGTTTGTTAGAGGCAGGAATAGTTGCAAACGCATTTTGACTGATCGCGGTTGTGGAAGCCCCTGTATCGAGTAATAACGTCATTGTTTGCCCGCCTAAAAAGATCTCGGTCAGCCATTGGTTGCCGTATGGCATGAGCGCAATGCTTGAAGCGTATTGCTTATTTTGGCTAGATAATGCGTCTGAACTTTTGGAGTTATTTGTCGTATCGCCATATCGTTGGCGCCATCGTTCAACCACACGCCGGTATATCACATCTTCCGGTGTCACGGCCCCCAAAGTATTGAACATCGCATTGGGTAAGTTTTGTTCGGCATAGCTAGTCGCAAGGGTTTCGATAAAACCGCGATGCAGTGGATCAACTTGTATCAACGGCTCTAGCAGTAAAGACAAAGCATACCAGTCTTGATTAAACATCAATGCTCGAATCAAATTCTGCATGTGAGCATCAATATAGTCAGAGATGTTGGTCGAAATGGCAGGATCATCGACTTGGTTTAAAAGTTGATACAGATAGGCTATGCCAACCGCGCTAGTTTGAGTATGGATCAGATATTGCCCTTCAATAAATAATACCTGCCAGTCTCGGGGTTGCTTAGCCAGATACTCTGTTATGAGTGGGCCAAGAGACAGCCATTGTTGTTGCTCGTATAAGCTGAGGATCTGTTCTTTTAAACTGTTTTGCTTAGTGGGTAGGGATAGTCTTTGGCTTAACTTAGGTGTGTCGGTGTGATGCGATAACTCCAATTCTTGTGTTGCGATCGGATTATAAGTTGAAGTTGAGAGGGAGGCAGCGTGTTCAATCGTATGCAATCGATACCATAAATAGGCATTGGCCAACAAAGATAGAACAAGCAACACCCGTATCACTACGCACCCACCTCTAACGCATAGGCACGGCCGTAACACTCCGCAAATCGCGCTGGCATCCGCCTTGGTTTTCCGGTGCTCAGTGTAATGCACACAAAATCAGTTCTTGCAGTTAATACGCGTTGCTGGGACTGATTATAAAATTCAAAGCCTCTGGATAAACGTAATTTGTTGTCGCAAGCAATAATCGCCGTTCGACATTCTATTGTCTCGCCACAATGCACAGGAAGAAGATAATCAATAGTGTGATGAGCGATCACCATGCCAGCATCGAGTTCACGGTATTGAGCGATGTCTAACCCTAAGTGATTAGAATGCGCCCAAGCGGTGACTTCTAGTTGTTTTACATACGAAGTATTATTGACATGACCGTAGTGATCGATGTCATTTTCTGCAGGCTGCCACAGACACGTATAAGGGTAATGTAAATGTATTTTGACTGGCATCTCGTAAGGTATATATGGTAAAAAACAACATTATGACGTAGCATATCAGCATATAGTCAGTGAGTGAACTCTTGTGAATTACGCCAATCGTCACCATTCTGAAGTCCTAATACGCTTGTTTGATGATACTTTTTACAGCGAATACAATACGCGACTCGTACGAGGTGATGACGAGCCAGTGTATTTGCCTGCTGATCAAAGTTGTCCATATCATCGCGTGATTTATGCCCATGGTTTTTTTGCAAGTGCGTTACACGAAATCGCACATTGGTGTATTGCAGGAGAAACTCGCAGGCACCAAGTGGATTACGGCTATTGGTACACTCCAGATGGCCGAGATGAAGAACAACAAAAAGCGTTTGAGCAAGTGGAGGTTAAGCCTCAGGCCATTGAGTGGGCTTTTTCAATTGCGTGTGATTTTAAGTTTAACTTCTCATTAGATAACTTAGATGGCGCGCCAGCGGATATTTTGGGGTTTCAATCTGCCGTGGCAAACGAGCTTTCACAAATGCTGAACTATGGTTTTCCTAAGCGAGCTCAACAATTTATAGACGTGTTACGCGCCAACTATTTCCCTAACGCCATTGTGCGCCCCTTAACTCGCGCACAGCGTCAAATCAATGAAATGACCCAGCGCTACTCCTTGCCGTTGGAACGTTCTTAATGTTACAGCGCAAGTTTCGTCTTGGCTTAATTGTCAATCCTTACTCTGGTATCGGTGGCGCCCTTGCCTTCAAGGGGAGTGATGGTGCGGAGATCCGTGAGAAAGCGCTTGCCGCTGGAGCCCCCCAACTGGCTATGCCCAAAACTCAAACCGCCTTAGACCAGATAACGGACAACTTGGATGCTTTATCCATTGTAACCGCTGCGGGGGATTTGGGGGAGAATGTCGCACGCACTTTGCTCGACGATGTGACGGTCGTATACCAAGGGCAACATCCGCAAACTGAAGCTGAAGATACGATTCAAGCAGTACAGGCGATACTGGAAGTCGGTGTGGATTTATTAGTGTTTGCAGGCGGAGACGGTACTGCCCGAAATGTATGCAGTGTATTTGATAATAGCTGTCCAGTACTCGGCATTCCAACCGGCTGCAAAATCCATAGCGGAGTCTTTGCAATCTCGGCAAAAGCCGCGGGTCAAGTCATTCAGTTGATGCTCAATGGTGAGGTAGTATCTGCCATGTATGGCGATGTGAAAGACATTGATGAGCAACAGTTTCGCTCAGGTCGTGTCATTGCTAAACTTTATGGTGAAATGCTGATCCCTGAAGCGCTCCAATATGTGCAAGCGGTCAAAATGGGCGGCAAAGAATCCGACGAATTGGTACTTGCTGATTTAGCAGCACAAGTAGACGAGATCATGCAGGATTATCCTGACCACTTGTTTGTGATGGGATCGGGCTCTACGGTTGACTTTATTGCGAATGAATTGGGTTTTGTCAATACGTTACTAGGTGTTGATGTGGTCAAAGACTCCAAAACCATCGCTCAAGATGTGACGGCATTACAGTTATTTGAGTTAGTGAAAGACGCACCAGCCAAGCTTGTGATTACTTTGATAGGTGGTCAAGGACATGTTTTTGGGCGCGGGAACCAACAGTTAAGTCCACAAGTTATTCGTACAATCGGTCGTGAGAACATCATCATTGTTGCCACCAAACAAAAACTTCACGCTCTCAATCAACGTCCTTTGGTTTGTGATACGAGTGACCCTACCTTGGATGAGGCGTTATCCGGTGTGATTGAAATCACTACAGGTTACCGTGACAAAGTGTTTTATCGCTTAGGAGTCGATTATGCCAGTTAACGCAATTTATACGGTTGAACAAAAAATAGAAAGTATTGAAGCCCAATTGCTTGATGCAGTGAATTTAGTGAGCGATGAAGAGTTGTTTTTTGCTAGTTATTTGCACGGGCATTTTGATTTGGTCATCGTGCGCACTTTGGCACAACCCGAACCCAGTGTCTCATTGATGGACCAGATAATGCAGCAAAGCTTGGCAAAAGCATTTGCCAATGGTGAGCTCGACCTGGAAGAACAGGAGAGTGTGTTAGCACTGTGGCAAAATTTGATAAAAACGTAACACGTTTATCAATTTGGTATAAACGTTGCCAAACTCTCGTGATATTAAGATAACACGAGATTGTAAGGTGAGAAGATTGAATATTTTAAATATCGTATTGCGCTTGTCTGATCAGCGAGCGCATCAAGAAACGATTCGGTTGCAAGGCATCAAGCAGCGTTTGCGACATAGGTAATGGCCCACCAATAATATGTGCCAGTAACACTGCACTTAATAGAGGCGCTGTCGTCAGTCCCCTCGAGCCCAGCCCAGTAAACACGTAAAGATTATTATGGTTCGCTGGAATCCCGTAATGCGGTAAGGGCAACGCTTTATACAAATCTTGATATAAATCTCTTTGCTGATGAATGTCAGGCAATGCGCCGAGTAGTGGCTGATGGTCGGGTGTACTACAGCGAACTGCAGCTCGACCATGTGAGTCTCGGCACAACGTATCATACCAAGTGTGTCCAGCCATGGCTTTATCATGTGTCTGCCAGTTTTTTCGGGAATCTTCTTTATTGTAATCTAAATCAATATTGGTTTTGTCATAGGTCGAACCGAGCGCATGGTACCCCTTATAAGCAGGGGTAAAATACCCTTTATGACAGATAACCGTTCCTAGTGCCAGAGAGGAGTCGTTGGCCCGTACATGTTCGATTTGGCCTTTTACCAAACGATAGGGAAGAGGGGATAATTCCTGTAGTTGAGGACTGTGATGTCCCATTGCAAGAACCAGAGGTATTTCTTCTGCTTGCCAGGCTTGAAGTGTGTCATTATCGATATGGGTTTGCGTCTGAACCGCGCACTCACCTTCTCGTTTGGCTTGCTCAATAAGCGCATTCACTAAGCTTGGCGGGTCAACCCAACCGCCTTGTGGGATAAACAAACCATCATGGTTAATGCTCACTCCAGCGAGTTCTGATGCGAGCGTTGCATCAACCCCCTTGACCAGTTCAGATGGCCAAAGCCCTTTTTGTTGAAGTTGTAATTGTCTCTGTTTCACCGCGTCAGAATGGGCCAATAAAAGTACCCCACACTGCTCATAACCAAAATCTTGTGTTGTATGTAAAGTATTGTAAAAGCGCATGGCATAGCCAAAACAATGCGCCTGAATCAGGCTAGCGATGGAAATATCACTGGTCAACTGAGGGTACAGTCCCCCACTGTGATTTCCCGAGGCACCTTGTGCGAGCTCATCATCACGACAATATACTTCGACAGATAAGCCCATTCTAACGGCTTGTAACGCTAATGTGCCAGAGGCGATTCCGCCACCAATGATGCGAATTATGTGTGGCTTTGTTGGGCTGGGTAGGCGGGCATAATAGGGGGCTCGGTTGGTGGTGGTTTGCTCTGGTTTCTTATCTAAAGTCGCGGTCAGCATGTCGCGTTTGCGGCCGAAGCCTTTGACTTTTTTGATAGTAAATCCGGCATCCATCAAGCCGCGTTTGACAATGCCTGAGGCGGTAAATGTCGCCACCGTCGCATTGCGTCTAGACAATCGAGCCATGGCTTGAAACAGCGTTGGTTGCCACATGTCGGGATTTTTACTGGGAGCAAACCCATCTAAAAACCATGCATCTACAAGGCCATCGGTTTCCATAGGCATAGACGGTAAGGTGGTCAAAATATCACCGAACCACAGATCCAAACTAATGCGTGCAGTATCCAGAACAAATTCTAAGCGATGACATCCTTCAATCGCTGCTGGATATTGTGCGATCAATTGCTGAGCCACACTCTCTAAGCTTGGATACTGAGTTAACGCTGTTTGCAAATCAGCGAGTTGAAGAGGATATTTTTCAGTACTGATCAGATGTAGATGACGGCATGGCGAATCTGGATGATTGTTTCTAAACTCAGCAAAATGTTGCATAGCCCTTAAGCAATTTAAACCAGAACCAAAACCTGTTTCAGCAATCACAAAGATAAATTGCGTGTGTTCTTGCCATCTTTGCGGGAGTTGATTGTGCTTAATAAACACATAATCTGTTTCCCTTAAGCCGTCACCGTCGTTGAAGTAGACATCATCAAAAGCATCTGCAACAGGCGTACCGTTTGGTTTAAAACTGACTTTGGCATGTTCAATGGGCATAGTTGATTAGAGGCGTTGGATTTGCTGATATATGGCATTGTAAGATGAATTTGCTATGATGTCAGTGGCTTTGCTTTTTTTGTGAACCAAAAAAGCAGACCAGTTTTACATTTTTTTCACGTACACTGTGCACGGTAATTTATATTTATAATTGATAAGGTAAGTCATGAGAAGAGCAGTTATCACTGGATTGGGGATCGTCTCCAGTATTGGTAATAATGCAGACGAAGTTCTTGCATCGTTGAAAGCTGGCAAGTCAGGCATTTCTTTTTCTGAACAATTCGCAGAAAAAGGTTTGCGCAGTCAGGTCTGGGGCAAAGTGGACCTCGAATTAAAAGATCACATTGATCGCAAACAAATGCGCTTTATGGGTGATGCTGCCGCTTATGCTTATCTTGCAATGGAGCAAGCGGTCAAAGATTCAGGTCTGAGTGAAGAGCAAGTATCCAACTTGCGCACAGGTATCATTGCAGGCTCAGGTGGCGCCTCTTCACAAAACCAAGTGGATTCAGCAGATGTGTTACGTGAACGCGGTGTCCGTCGTGTTGGTCCTTATATGGTAACCCGTTGTATGGGGTCTACGGTCTCAGCGTGCTTAGCAACGCCGTTCAAGATCAAAGGCGTAAACTATTCTATTTCTTCAGCGTGTGCGACCTCGGCTCACTGTATAGGCAATGCCTTAGAAATGATCCAGCTGAATAAGCAAGATGTGGTATTTGCCGGCGGTGGTGAAGAATTGCATTGGGCGCTATCCGGTCAGTTTGATGCAATGGGAGCGTTATCATCTTCTTACAACGATTCGCCAGAGAAGGCCTCTCGTACATACGATGCAGACCGCGACGGTTTTGTCAGCTCTGGTGGCGGCGGTATGGTCGTCGTCGAAGAATTAGAGCACGCATTGGCTCGAGGAGCACATATCTACGCTGAGATCGTTGGCTACGGTGCGACATCGGATGGCTATGACATGGTAGCGCCATCGGGTGAAGGCGCCATTCGTTGTATGCAAATGGCGATGCAAGACCTTGATAGCCCTGTTGAGTATCTAAATACGCACGGTACCTCAACCCCAGTGGGTGACGTGCAAGAGCTCAAAGCCATTCAAGAAGTCTTTGGCGATAACTCTCCTGCAATTAGTGCAACCAAAGCCATGACAGGGCATAGTCTTGGTGCTGCAGGCGTGCATGAGGCGATTTATAGCTTATTGATGCTTGAGCATGACTTCATTGCGCCTTCCATCAATATAGAGAACCTTGATGAAGCAGCAAAGGGATTGGATATTGTGTTGCAAACGCGTGAGCAACGTCTCAACACCGTGATGTCGAATAGTTTCGGTTTCGGTGGCACTAATGCCACCTTGGTGTTTAAGCGTTACGAAGCGTAATATCGCTACCATTCAGTCAAGAGCCCGCCAAGATTGCGGGCTTTTTTGTGTCAGAGAGATTCATTTAAAAAAGTGTATTTACATTTTGATTACATGTGCTAATTTGTTTTAAAAAGTACAAAAAAGGATTATCCCTATGACACAGACAGTTCAACAACGTGTATCAGAAGCCGAATGGCAAACCCGGGTCGATTTGGCTGCATGTTATCGTATTGTTGCTCATTATGGCTGGGACGATTTGATTTTTACGCATATCTCAGCACGTGTGCCTGGACCTGAACATCATTTTTTGGTGAATCCCTACGGCATGATGTTTGAAGAGATTACCGCTTCCTCTTTAGTCAAAGTAGACTTGCATGGCAAAAAAGTGATGGACAGTGAGTTTGATGTGAATCCAGCGGGATTTACCATTCACTCAGCAGTACATGAGGCACGCGAGGATGCACAATGTGTATTGCATTTGCATACCAATGCTGGAGTGGCGGTATCGGTACTTGAAGAAGGGTTACAACCATACTCGCAAACCGCGTTGTTTCCGTTGAGTAATTTAAGCTATCACGACTATGAAGGGATTGCGCTGAATCCTGATGAAAAAGTGCGTTTAGTGGCGGATTTGGGAAACACCAATTTTATGATATTGCGCAATCACGGTTTACTCACGGTAGGCAATACTATACCCAATGCGTTTTTGGGCATGTACGCGATGCAACGAGCATGTGAAGTACAACTCATGGCGCAAGCGACTGGCAAGCCCTTAGTCAGTATTCCTGACCCGATTTTGGCAGGGATCAAAGCGCAAGTTGAGCAAGTCACAAATGCAATGGGGGGCGCCTTAGCATGGCCAGGGATTTTGCGAAAACTCGACCGTAACTATCCAGGGTTTCGCAGCTAAGTGTTTAGCACACTCACGCAGTATCGAGACACGGCTCATTATCGCACTATCAAGGGGCTCAAAATTGCCTACTGGCGGGATGAGCTCAGTGAAAAGGCAAAAGATAAACCACATCTGCTGCTGTTACACGGATTTCCTAGTGCTAGCTATGATTGGCATTTGTTATGGCCAGATTTAGCGCAACATTTTCGTTGTCATGCATTTGATTTTTTGGGTTTTGGATTGTCGCAAAAGCCCTATGGTCATCGATATACCCTAGTTGAACAAGCCGATATTGCCCAAGAGTATCTTCGTTTAGAAGGTATTACACAATGCTGGCTTTTGGCACATGATTATGGTGTCTCTGTTGCGCAAGAATTGTTGTGCCGTCATGATCAGTATGATTTTAATATTCAGCAATGTGCGTTTTTGAATGGTGGGTTATTTGCCGATCAACATCGCCCCTTACTCATGCAGCGTTTGTTGAAATCAATACTGGGACCTATGATTGTCCCATTGCTGTCAAAGCGTTCTTTGCATCAGAGTTTCACCAAAATTTTTGCTCCCCACACACCACCCTCAGCACAGCTCATCGACGTCCTATGGGAATTATTAAAGGTGAATGGTGGTACCAAAGTGATCCCCGCACTTTTGCAATACCTTGATGAAAGAGCAGTGTATGCGACAAAATGGCGTGAAACGATGCTATTACAGCAACAAAAATTGGCGTTCATCAACGGAGTGCACGACCCCATTTCTGGGAAACACATGCTTGAAGCATTCGCAGCGTGTTGCCCAGAAGCTGACACAAAATCGCTAAATGTCGGTCATTATCCTCAACTTGAAGACGCAAAAGCGGTATACTCAGCATTAAAAGAAATTTGGCGTTTATAAGTTCTAAATATGCGTATTTTGTTCGATGACAACATGCCCTATGCAGCAGAGTTGTTCCCGCTCTTAGGAGAGGCACGCTCGTTTAACCATCAAAATATTCATGCTGCAGATTTTGCAAGTGTGGAGGCATTGATGATCCGCTCAACGACAAAAGTAGATGACGCGCTTTTGAACCTTAGCCCACATTGTCGATTTGTCGCAACGGCAACAGCCGGTACCAACCACATGAACTTTGCAGCGCTCAACGCACGGAATATTAACCATACCAGTGCCGCGGGATGCAACGCTGAGTCCGTCGCCGAATATGCGCTGGCAGCAGCATTGCACGGTTTGTGTAAACAGCAAAAAATCGCTGTAAACGATACCATTGATGTATTCGAAACCATCTCTGTGGGCGTCATTGGCGTTGGGCAAGTTGGACGAAGAGTCGCTCATAAATTCGCCAGTTTGGGGTGTGAGGTGGTGTTATCGGATCCGCCTCGTGCAAAAGCTGAAGGCAATTCGAAGTTGGATCAACTTGAGGAGGTTTTGCAATGCGATGTGATTTGTTGTCACGCCCCTTTGGTCAAAGACGGCGAGTTTCCCAGTTTTCATATTTTGAATGAACAAGTCTTAGCTGCATTACAAACTGAACAACTATTAATCAACGCTGGGCGCGGTGAAATTATTAATAACCAAGCGTTATTAACTTTAAAACGGCAAGGTGATGGTCCAATGTTGGTATTGGATGTGTGGGAAAACGAGCCTGATATCTTGTCAGAACTCATTCCATATTGTGAAATTGCCACCCCTCATATTGCTGGCCACAGTCTTGAAGGCAAGGCGCGCGGGACCTTTATGTTATTTGAATGGCTGTGTGAGCAAGTTGGTGCGACGTGTTCAGTGAATATGAATAATTATTTGCCTAACGATGACAAACAGGTATTTTGTCACGATAAAACGCTATCTGTGGGGATGGTTAAGACCTTGGTAGAGAGCATCTATGATATAACAATTGATCATAGCGAATTTGTCCAGAACATGGCACAATCTAACCGGTTTGCACAGTTGCGAAAACAATATCGCAATGCACAATACAATCCAAATACCATAACAAGACGTGAATTTGCTACGTTGAAGATTTCATGTAGCCATACCAACACGCAAACCCTATTGAGCAACTTAGGTTTTCAAGCAACACTCGTGTTATAAATTACAGGATTTTTAATCGTTATGTCACAATCTTATAATGTCGCAGTATTAGGTGCGACAGGCCTTGTTGGCCAGACCATGATGGATATTCTTGCCGAGCGCAATTTTCCGATTAACCAACTATTTCCCCTTGCTTCAGCACGTTCTGCTGGCGGTACGGTTAATTTTAAAGGTGAAGAGATTACCGTATTGAATGCAGATGAATTTGATTGGACTCAAGTTCAACTGGGCTTTTTCTCTGCGGGTGGTAGTGTTTCTGAAAAATTTGCACCCATTGCTGCGGAAGCCGGTTGTGTGGTCATCGACAATACTTCGCATTTCCGTTACGAAGCGGATATCCCATTGGTGGTGCCAGAAGTTAATGCTGATGCGTTAGCAAATTTCCGCAATCGCAATATCATTGCAAATCCAAATTGCTCAACCATTCAGATGTTAGTCGCGCTAAAACCCATTCATGATGCGGTAGGCATTGAGCGCATCAATGTTTGCACGTATCAGTCTGTCTCTGGTGCAGGTAAAGAAGCAATGGAAGGCCTTGCGGGTCAAACTGCAGCGTTACTTAATGCAAAAGAAGTGAACACCGAAGGTTTTTCACGTCAAATCGCATTTAACGTGATCCCACAAATTGATGTATTCATGGATAATGATTACACCAAAGAAGAAATGAAAATGGTCTGGGAAACACGTAAGATTTTTGGTGATGAGAGTATTTTGGTCAATCCTACAGCTGTACGTGTACCCGTGTTTTATGGTCATGCTGAAGCCATTCATATTGAGACTCGCCAACCGATTGATGCGGAAGACGTAAAACAATTACTCGCGCAAGCGCCTGGCGTCAAACTATACACTGAGCGTGATGAGTTTCCGACCCAAGTATGCTCGGCCAGTGGCAATGATCTGACGCATGTTGGACGAATCCGTAACGACATTTCACATCCCAACGGGATCAACTTATGGGTAGTATCCGATAACATCCGCAAAGGCGCCGCAACTAACAGTGTGCAAATTGCCGAAGTCTTGATTAAAGATTATCTATAATTTGATTTACCTTGATAGAAACGGTGCTTTTTAGCACCGTTTTTTTATGGTATCTTTGCAACCCAAGAAATAAAGTGAATCTTCGTTTAAATTCAATGCACTATCACTTGGATAATCATGCATGAGAGCCTCTGGCCTAATATTATTATTTGGGATATTAATTCATCTAACTTCGCCGGTGAGCGTGGCTGGTGAATTTCAGACTATGCAACTGCGGGGAGATAAAATCGATGATTATAGCGGTATCGTGTTTGGCCCTGTCGAGCAGAAAGATACGCTATGGAAGATCGCAAAGGATTATCGCAATTCGTCTGATTTTGTAGGTCAGCGCCCCAATTCACTTTATCCTATTATGTATGGGATTTATTTACTTAATCCTCAAGCATTCAACGATAATAACGTCAATTATTTACTTAACGATACTATGCTTGAAATGCCGACAGCGGCTTTCCTGGCTACAATTGATCCCTTAGAAGCAGAAACCAAGATCGAAGGGGATGAAACTTTATGGGCAGAGTTGCAAGCTCTCAAAAACGCAGTCACTAAAGCAAGTGGTTCCTCCAATGAAGATGTTCAAGAGCAGCGCTTGCCTAGTGAAACGCGTTCAGAGCCTGTTTCAATACTAGATGACAAACCAACCGAAATAGTCACCTTACCAAACGTACCCACATCTCAACTAACGACTCAACAGTTACAGGTGTTGAATGAGTTAACATCACAATACGCTATTTCTCTTGAAACAATTCAAGTATTACTTAACGAAAATGAGCGACTTGCAGACCAATTACAAAATGTGGCTGAACGCGTAGACGCGCTTTCTGGGCAGATAAATGGTGACGTGCAAGCGCAAATTGATGCGTTAGGGGCTCTACAGGCAGAAATATACGGGACGTTGCAAAAAGAAAACGCAAAACAAGGGCTGAGTGCACTAGAGCAAGTTGCTGAGTTTGTTGCCAAACCATTTGTATTAATTGCCTTAATTTCTTTGTTAGTTTTGCTAACGTTGGTGGGTTTTGGCTTGTGGTTGTTTAAACTCAATACACCAAAAGAAAGCGAAGCACTTGAAACATTAGGTGAGGTCGATGATGGGCCTCTTTCAGAACTAGACGAGATATGTGATACGCCTACAGAGCAAGAAGTAACAGATTTGGTCGCAACGGATGAATTAGCAAAAGATTTAAAAAATACCACTGAACTGCCTAAAACACAGGTTGAGGTTTTAGAAAGCAACGAACCATTAATTCCTAGCGAAGATGCTAGTACTGCATTGCCCGATGCTCTTTTGGAATTACCTGATTTGGATGGCTGGCTCAATGCAGATAGCGACTCCGAGATACTTAATGAGCTTGAGAATTCAGATTTCGATGATATTTTATCCAGCCTCGAGTCTCAAAATGCCAAAAACTCTTCTGACCTGAACGCATTACAAACAAAAGAAACCACTCTGCGCGACGCAGTTGCCGATGGCAAACAAGAAGAGCAGGATACAACTGAATTCGATGACCTTAAATTTAAGGTAGATACGCCGGATTATATTGATGTTGACACTCTGCTTGATGAGTTAGATGATGAGCCTTTGCAAAATGAACCTGAGTTAGATATTTTGCAAAACATCGCAGATAAATTACCAGCACAAGCTGATGTTGAAGTACAAGAATCTGATACAACGGGGAAATTAGATCTGGCCAGAGCGTATATTGAAATCGATGAGTTTTCTGATGCCAAGGCTTTGCTCAATGAAGTAATTAAGCTGGGTACAAAAACTGAGTCAGCTGAAGCTAAACAGCTTCTGCAACAACTCAATGAGATCTAATCAATGATCCGCAATATTGCTCTTGGAATTGAATATGATGGCAGTCGTTTTTATGGTTGGCAACGACAAGAAAACGTCCCGACAATTCAACAACACCTTGAAGAAGCCCTGAGCAAGGTTGCTGACGAGCCAATCACAGTGAATTGTGCAGGTCGTACCGACGCCGGTGTTCATGCAGTGCATCAAGTTGTTAATTTTCGTACTCATGCAATTCGCCCTGATAAGGCCTGGTTTATGGGCTCAAATGCCCACTTACCTGATGCAATCAGTGTTAAATGGGTCAAAGCTGTACCCGAAGAGTTTCATGCGCGTTTCAGTGCAACTGCTCGTCGCTACCGCTATGTCATCTACAATGCCAAAACTCGCCCGGCCATATTGCATCACGGTATAACTCATTGGCATAAGCCTTTGTGCGAAAAACGTATGCATGAGGCCGCTCAAAGTCTATTGGGTGAGCAGGATTTCAGCTCATTTCGAGCCAGTCTTTGTCAGTCTAATACTCCATATCGCAACGTGCATTTTTGCAAGGTATTTCGTTGTGAGCAGTATGTGGTAGTAGATATTCAGGCAAATGCTTTTTTACATCATATGGTACGTAATATTGTCGGTTCGCTGTTGCTTATTGGCTCCTCGGAACAACCAATAGAATGGCTTGCTGAGCTTTTGGCAGTAAAGGATCGGAGGCAAGCTGCAGCAACCGCAAAAGCGTACGGTCTGTATTTTATTGATGTGAGCTACCCAAGTGAATTTGACATACCAATGAGTCCAATCGGCCCGCTTTTTTTACCGCGTGAACCCGAGTAATAGGAAAAAAATAATTGTATTAAGACAAAACTTCTTAGACCAGTAACTTTGCTGAAACACGTTAGAATATGTTTTAATACACCAAATATGTTACTGGTAATAATTTTACCTAGTCAGTTTTTAGGAATATTGACCCATGAGTTGGATAGAAAAAATCCTCCCAAGAACCCAATCATCAGAAAAGTCTAACGTACCAGAGGGTATTTGGACCAAGTGTAGTAATTGTGATGCGGTGTTATACCGCAGTGAAATTGAGCGATTGCAAGAAGTATGTCCAAAGTGTGACCACCATATGCGCATCAGTGCTCGTTCGCGTTTACATCACTTTTTGGATGTAGAAGGTCGTCAAGAAATCGGTGTCGATTTAGAGCCTCAAGATTTATTAAAGTTTAAAGATTCTAAAAAATACAAAGATCGTTTAAGTGCCGCACAAAAAGCCACCAATGAAAAAGACGCATTAGTGGTTATACAAGGCACTTTGAAAGGTATGCCAGTGGTTGCGGCCAGCTTTGAATTTTCTTTTCTAGGCGGTTCGATGGCATCGGTGGTTGGTGCCCGTTTCGTCGCTGCAGTGAACGCATGTCTAGAAAATAATTGTCCTTTGATTTGTTTCTCTGCATCCGGCGGTGCTCGTATGCAAGAAGCCTTGTTGTCTTTGATGCAAATGGCGAAAACCAGTGCTGCATTGGCTAAAATGAGCCAACGTGGTTTGCCTTATATATCTGTTTTGACAGATCCAACTATGGGTGGAGTATCCGCTTCATTAGCCATGTTAGGGGATGTTAATGTAGCTGAGCCTAAAGCGCTTATCGGTTTTGCAGGGCCTCGAGTCATTGAGCAAACTGTGCGTGAAACATTACCTGAAGGTTTTCAGCGTAGTGAGTTTTTGTTAGAGAAAGGTGCAATTGATATGATTGTTCATCGAGCTCAAATGCGTGATAAGTTATTCAGTGTTTTGTCCAAACTTCATCATCAAGGCTTTACAGCCACTGCACTAGCACCAGAGAATGAACCCGAAAGCTGATTGGAACCTTGAGCAGTGGCTTGTTTATATCGAAGCAAGTCACCCTTCTGAAATTGAGTTAGGGCTTGATCGCACCCGAGAAGTCTATCAGCGGCTATCCCTTAATTGGGAAAGTACCACCGTCATCACTGTAGCTGGAACCAACGGCAAGGGAACTACGTGTACACTAATTGAGCAAGTTGCTCTTGCGACACTGCGTACTGTTGGCGTCTATAGCTCCCCCCACATTCATCATTATGAGGAGCGTGTCCGCGTAAATGGGCTGCAGCTATCTGCTGAACAGCATACTCAAGCGTTTTGGTTAGTTGAGCAAGCTCGCGCCGACATTCCATTAACTTATTTTGAGTTTGGTACGCTCGCTGCATTGGTTCTATTAGCTCAGGCCAAGCTTGATTGTGTGTTGTTGGAAGTGGGTTTAGGTGGGCGTTTAGATGCCACAAATGTCGTCGACTGTGACCTTGCAGTAATCACTTCGATTGGACTTGATCATCAGGCCTTTCTTGGCGATACTAGAGAACTTATTGCGACCGAAAAAGCAGGTATTATGCGCCCGTATAAGCCAGTCGTGATTGGTGAGTGTGAACCACCATACACCTTACGTGAAGCAGTCACAGCGCACCAAGCAAGCGCTGCTTGGGTTGGCCAAGATTTTTCTCACTCAGTAAGTGATGGTCGCTGGTATTACCATAGTCCAAATCGTCAATTTTCGACTTCAATTCCCAAAATGCCTCATCATAATGTAGCCACCAGTGTGGCCGTTATAGATGTACTTGGCTGGCATATTAGTGACTCCCAATTGACCACTGTGATTGAACAAACCAAGATGGTAGGAAGGTTGGAAACAGCATGGCTGAATGGTGAACCCGATAAAATATTGTTCGATGTCGCGCATAATCCTCATGCTGCAAAATACTTAAAGACTTGGCTTGAGGCTAAGAATATATCCAACATTAGTGTGATCGTAGCAATGATGGCCGACAAAGATGTGTGGGGTACATTACAACCTCTTGCTGACAAGGTGAAGTCATGGCACTGTTTATCATTGGATATCCCCAGAGCATTACCAGCTAAAAGCATGCAATCACTTTTGTTGACACACCTGCATGAACTGACAGTGGAAGAGACGCCTGTTTATTGCAATGCACAAGAGGCGCTGGTTGGGGTGAACAAGACTGCACATGAAGTGGAATTAGTGGTAGTATTAGGGTCGTTTTTTACCGTAAGTGCGGTTCAACAAGCATTAATCGATTTTAACTCGAAGGATAATTCACAGGTGGATAAGTGAATACGGCTTTAAAAAATCGTCTAGTCGGCACCTTTATATTAGTTGCGCTAGCCGTAATATTTTTACCTGAATATTTGGATGGGAAAAAGCGCGTGCGTGAAGATATCAAAGTCGTGATTCCACCAACACCCGAAGTAGAGTTACAAAGCCGGAATTTATCTCTTTCCAGTGCTGAAGTGATCGAAAAAGCGACGTTCAAACCTGAAGTCCAAAATCAAAGTGCTTTGGATCTCGATAGTGAAAGTCAATCCGACAAAGTCGCACCCAATAGCGGTGAACCGCAATCAAACCTAGCTCAAAAAAGTGACAATAACGCTGAACCAAAGCCTAGTTCAGAAGTTGAGGTTGCTAGGTCAACTATTCAGTCTCCTGAAACCGTTGAGGTAGATGAAAGTCTCGCGCAACAAACATTGTTGACCAAAACCAAACAAGAAGGTGCAGGTTGGGTGGTTCAACTTGGCAGTTTCAAACATCAAAAGAATGTTCGAGAGTTAGTACGCAAGGTTGAAAAAGCAGGATATCGTACATATACCCGTCCAATTCAAACACCTTCTGGTAAGCTCACAAAGGTATTTGTAGGGCCTGAAATTAACCAATCAAAATTAAACGAAGCCTTGCCTCATCTAAAAGAAATCACTGGATTAACCGGTCGAATTACACCGTTTGAGATCAAATAACAGTGGCAACTGTGCAAGCTTCTGGTAAAATGCGCGCACGTTAACAAACAAGCCAGCTAGGCATGTTTAACCAATAAGATGAATTCATGAATTGGGTAGATTTTACAATTCTCGGTATTATCGGCTTATCTGCAGTCGTTAGTCTTGTGCGCGGATTTGTCAAAGAAGCCGTTTCTCTTATTGTTTGGTTAACCGCTTTTTTTGTTGCGTCAAATTTCTATCCTCAAGTTGCAACGTTTCTTACCCAGATCCAGAACCCAATGTGGCAAAACGGTGCCGCGATTGCGATATTGTTTGTCGTGACGATTTTAGTGGGTTCCTTTGTCAACTATACATTGGGTCAGCTTGTCCAAGTGTCTGGATTATCAGGAACAGACCGAATATTAGGTATGGTTTTTGGTGGCCTCCGCGGTATTTTGATTGTATCAGCAGTACTGTTTTTTGTTGATACGTTTACCAGTTTAGCAAAAGCCGATGCTTGGCAAGCATCGGTATTGATCCCTGAGTTTGATGTGGTGATTCGATGGTTTTTTGAATTTGTACAACAAAACTCAACTTTTTTACAACCCCCAGCAGAATCGTAAGTAGGTAAAACATGTGTGGCATAGTCGGTATTGTTAGTAAAAGCTCCGTTGCTCAAGAAATTTATGACGGGCTTACAGTGCTACAACACCGCGGACAGGACGCCGCTGGTATCATGACCATAGATCATGGTAATTTTCATTTGAGAAAGGCCAATGGTTTGGTTCGTGATGTATTTCATACACGTCATATGAAGCGTCTCACCGGGAACATAGGGATTGGTCATTGTCGCTACCCGACGGCAGGCTCATCAAGCTCAGCTGAAGCCCAGCCGTTTTATGTTAACTCACCCTATGGTATAGCGTTCGCGCATAATGGTAACTTGACCAATGCCCACGAGCTTGCCGAAGAAGTATCACAAAAAGCCAGACGTCATATCAATACAACATCGGATTCTGAGATTTTACTTAATATCTTTGCTCACGAACTAGGACACTGTCGGGATATGACGATTACGCCAGATGAAGTGTTTACCGCTGTCACTCGAGTGCATCAACAAATTCGCGGTGCCTACGCAGTTGTTGCGGCAATCATCGGCAATGGTATAGTGGCGTTTCGTGACCCACACGGCATTCGTCCACTTGCTTTAGGGCAACGTCATAGCGAGTTTGGTATTGAGTATATGGTCGCTTCTGAGAGTGTTGCGCTTGATGCCGTTGGTTTTGAGTTTATGCGCGATGTTGAACCAGGCGAAGCGGTCTATATTACGAATCAGGGTGAGTTGCACACTAAAAAGTGTTTTGCCGATCCAATTTATTCTCCATGTATTTTTGAATTTGTGTATTTTGCTCGACCAGACTCATATATCGATGGCATTTCGGTCTATGCATCACGAGTGAACATGGGCAAGAAACTCGGGGAAAAAATTAAACGTGAATGGGCGGATATCGATATTGATGTGGTCATCCCGATTCCGGAAACGTCCATGGACGTTGCTTTACAAATAGCTAACACATTAGAATTACCTTATCGACAAGGTTTTGTGAAAAACCGTTACATCGGTCGAACCTTCATCATGCCTGGGCAAACCCAGCGACGCAAGTCCGTGCGCCGTAAGCTCAATGCCATTGGTTCTGAGTTCAAAGGCAAAAACGTTCTCTTGGTTGACGACTCTATTGTGCGTGGTACTACGTCAGAACAAATCATTGAGATGGCACGTGAGTCTGGTGCCAAGAAGGTGTATTTTGCGTCGGCTGCTCCAGAAATCCGTTTCCCCAATGTGTATGGTATTGATATGCCATCTGCTAATGAATTGATTGCATACGGTCGAGAAAACGAGCAAATTGCGGCTTTAATTCAAGCTGACGGTTTGATTTTCCAAGATATCGGTGACCTAGTAGACGCGGTTCGAGAAGAAAACCCCAAAGTATCGCGTTTTGAAACTTCAGTATTTGACGGTCAATATATTACAGGCGATGTCGATCAAGCGTATCTTGAGCGCGTAGACAATGCTCGCTCAGAAGGTGCTAAAAAATCGCCCACGATTCAAGCCGAGCTGAGTAATATTGAGGTGCATAACCTTACGGATTGATGCGTTGAGACGCAACCAATACAGATAAAACAAAAGCCCGATAACAACAGTCATCGGGCTTTTTTGGTTAATACGTATGAATTTAAATATAGGTAATAGCCGAACCAGACTGTAATAAAATCACAGATAAAGCCATGAGAATCGACAATAGAACCAATCCACACGTCACTACGGTACTAGCGTATATAAAGCCTTTTTCTTCAGGGATATGCATTAAGATGGGTACGCCTGAATACAGTAAGTAAACGGAGTAGGCTAACCCTGCTAAACCTACCATGGCGACAAACCACAAGACGGGGTATAGGGCCGCAAAACCGACCATAAATAAAGGTGTTGCCGTGTAGGCTGCCAACTCAAGTGATTGGGTAATCGTTGGCTTTGCATCAAACACTTCTGCCAAATCTTGGATCATAAACGCTAAGCAAATCACGCCTAAAAATAATCCGAAATACATACCAACAGACATAAACAATGCCGATTCGTTGGTCATTTTGATTAAGTCACCAGCACCGATACTCCAGCCTATTTTGGCGGAGGCAATATAACTACACACTGCGGGTATCAATGAGATAATTGCGATGTGACTGAGTGGATACGCGAATGTTTCTTGGGTGCGATCGATCGTTTGCCATTCTTCTTTGGGGTGGGTATACAGTCCAAACAAATGGTTCAATAACATAAAGTTACTCCTTTAAGGGGCTAATGTAGCTTTGCCATCCTTCACTTCGTACCGCTTCCAAAGACACATGACATGAGTCAAATAACTGGAATACCGCATGGCGTCACTACTGGGTTCTTGCTTTTAGTGCATTAAATGTACAGTAGAATGTTATATTGATATTATTCTGTTAACAAACGTATAACAAATATGGTGTTTTTATCGCCATAAGTCAAATCAATTTTGTGTATATGCGACCTATCGATTATTTCTAATGAAAATGATGGTAAAATAAAATCGTGAAATTAAAACCATTATTTTGATATCAAAATCATGAATGTTGAACATTTATTAAAGCCAGTAACCGATTTTTTGCATTGTGACACACCACAAGCGTGGATTGACATGGCAAAACGTCCTGAACACTTATCTGTTGTATTACGTGATCATATGGTCTGTGAGCTAAAAGCTGCACAAACCGCGATGTTGTTGATCCGCAAATATGCGGTAGATGATGCATCTTCTGATGCATTATTGGAGTGGTTAAAACCTTATGAGGATTTTACGTATCGCAAAAAAGGGCAGTGGCAAGACCTTGCAAACTGCAATACGTTAAAGAAAACCATGATCCCACGCGCTCAGTCGCCCGAGAACCAAGATTTGATTGATAAAATGGTGTTGTTGATCAAAGAGGAGTTGCATCATTTTTATCAAGTCCTAGAGATGATGCAAGTGTATGGTGTGGATTATCAATACACCACATCTTCTCGCTATGCCAAAACTCTACTCAGCCATATGCGTACCCATGAACCTGCTGCATTGGTGGATAAATTAATTTGTGGTGCATACATTGAAGCGCGTTCTTGTGAACGATTTGCCCGGTTAGCACCGCATGTTGATCCCCAATTAGGCGAGTTTTACATTTCTTTGTTGCGGTCCGAAGCCCGTCATTACCAAGATTATCTGAGTTTAGCGCAAAGTTTTGCCAAAACAGATATCAGTGATCGTATTGCGTATTTTGGTGCGATTGAAGCCAAAGTGATTACGGATGAAGATGACGATTTTAAGTTTCATTCTGGCACGCCAGCGCAAGCGTTGAGAGTGGCTTAACTAGACGTAAAGCTTCTTGTCTCTAACTCAATACCAGTCGCGCTGACGCGTAACACAGAACCTTGAGTGTACCAATCGCCCAGTACTATGCGAGTTGCTTTCTCGTCATTGACATCATGCAAATGAATCGCAGGTCGATGAGTATGTCCGTGGATCATTCTGCGTACATTATGTGCCTTGAAAACCTCAATGACTTCACTTGGTGTGACATCCATGATATCCCTCGCAAGCTGTTGTTTATTGTTTTTGGAGACATTTCGTCCTTTTTCTGCCATTCGACGTCGAACAGATAAGGGAAGGGCAAGCATGAGCCTTGGCCACCACCAAGAACGCGCTTTTTTGCGAAACTTCATGTACTCCACATCAAGAGTACACATCTCATCGCCGTGTAACAACACAGTAGGTGTACCATATAAGTCAATGACGACCTGTTCGGGAAGTAAGTTAAATCCAGCGCGTTTGGCATAGCGTTTTTTGAGAGCAAAATCGCGATTACCATGTAAAAAATACACAGGCGTTGAGACAGAGAGTGCCTTAAATGCGTAGGCAATTTGCTCGCTAAATGGGGTAATATCATCATCGCCAAGCCATACTTCAAACAAATCACCTAAAACGTAAATCGCATCGGCATGCGGCGCCTCATGTTCTAGAAAATGTAGCAAGCATTGAGTGATATCAGACCGATCTGCAGACAAATGCAGATCGGAGATGAAGTAAGTAAATTCGCCCATTAAGCCGAAACAGTTGCCTTTTCAATCACGACCGACTCTAGAGGCACATCTTGGTGAAAACCGTGATTGCCCGTTGCTACGTTTTCAATGGCTTCAACCACTTCGATACCAGCGGTGACTTGACCAAATACACAATAGCCCCAACCACTGCCTGATTCAGAACTAAAGTTCAAAAAGTCATTATCGCGAACGTTAATAAAAAACTGCGACGTAGCGGAATGCGGATCATTTGTACGCGCCATGGCAATGCTGCCTTTGACGTTGGTCAGGCCATTGTTGGCTTCGTTGTCAATGGCATCTTTAGTCGATTTTTGATCCATATCTGGTGTAAAACCACCGCCTTGGATCATAAAACCTTTGATTACACGGTGGAAGATAGTCCCATCAAAGAAACCATCGTTAACATAAGATAAAAAGTTTTCGACCGTTTTAGGCGCTTTTTCTGCGTTCAATTCTAAGGTGATTGCACCGTGGTTTGTTTCTAAAGTAACGGTAGTCATAAGGACGCTCCAATTCGTTGATAAGGGCGCAATAATACTTAAAAATCGTTTGCTTGCAAGCCAAAGCAGACTTTTTGCCAGTTTCAACTAATTGCATTAATGGTATAATCCTGACAAATCTCCTTCTATCTAATTACTTAAGCCAAATCTATGTTACAAATATACAATACGTTAAACCGAGAAAAAGCCATATTCAAACCACGTCAGCCAGGTATTGTCGGTTTGTATGTCTGCGGTATCACTGTTTACGATTTGTCGCATATGGGGCATGCCCGCACTTATTTAAGCTTTGACATCATGGTGCGGTATTTACGTCACTTGGGTTTTCAAGTGAATTATGTGCGCAACATTACCGATGTCGATGACAAAATCATTGCTCGCGCAATGGCCAATAATGAGTCTACCTCGGAATTAACTGAGCGAACGATTGCGATGATGCATGAGGATTTTGCAGCGCTGAATTTGTTACCACCTGATATTGAGCCTCGTGTTACCACGCACATGAATGAAATTATTGATGTCATTCAACGCTTGATTGACAAAAAGCACGCGTATGTAGCTGACAATGGTGATGTGCTATTTTCGGTTAAATCTTTTAAAGATTACGGCAAACTCAGCAAACAGGATTTGGAGCAATTGCAAGCCGGTGCTCGCGTCGATGTAGACCAAGACAAACGCGATCCACTGGATTTTGTGTTGTGGAAAACGGTAAAGCCTGGTGAACCATTCTGGGACTCACCATGGGGTGCAGGGCGACCGGGCTGGCATATTGAGTGTTCAGCAATGAATCACAAACATTTGGGCGAGCATTTCGATATTCATGGGGGCGGTTCTGATTTGACCTTCCCACACCACGAAAACGAAATTGCGCAATCTTGCTGTGCCTTTGATACGCCTTATGTAAACTACTGGGTACACACTGGTATGGTACAGGTTGACAATGAAAAGATGTCCAAATCCTTGGGTAACTTTTTTACATTGCGCGACGTGTTGGCTGAACACCATCCAGAAACACTGAGATTTTTCTTGATGTCTGCGCACTACCGCAGTCAGCTCTCTTATTCACAAGATAACATTGCTCAGGCGCATGCGTCACTCGAGCGTCTATATACAGCACTACGTGATGTGACGCCTGATGCACATACTGACCTAAGTTATGGTGGATACCTTGAGCGTTTCGAAGCAGCAATGAATGACGATTTTAATACACCAATTGCGATGTCAGTAATGTTTGACTGTGCACGAGCGCTGAATATTGCCAAAGCTTCAGAGCCGGAAGAGGCGGCTAAACTAGCTGGGGTATTGCTGGGGCTTGGTGAGATCTTAGGGTGTTTACAAAGTGCACCAGATGCGTTTTTGCAAGCGGGGGACGATGTCAATGTCGAACAAATTGAAGCTCTCATTCAGCAACGAAAACAAGCTCGTTTGGATAAGGATTGGGCGGCAGCAGATGCGGCAAGAGATGCTTTAACGGCGATGGGAATTGTTATCGAAGACGGTGCCCAAGGAACAACATGGCGTAAAGCTTAGGGCTGCATGACGCAAAGCCTCAGCCAATATAGCATGAGCCTTGGGCGCAGGTTGATTTAAATTGCCCCGGTTCGTGTTACGTCTACGATTAAGGTCAGCTTTTGCCCTGGTTGCAAATATTTCTGACCAAAAAGATTATTCCATTGTTTAATTTGGGCTATTTTGACATTAAATTTTTGACCAATCTGAGCTAGAGAGTCACCTCTACGCACGGTATATGTCACTTTGCGCTGGATCCCAACCGGTTTATCAGCTTCATACCAAATCACTAAGGTTTGCCCTGGCTTGAGATAATCTTTAGGCGAAATACCATTCCAACTGGCAATCTCTCGTGTAGACACCTTGTACTGTTGTGCAAGATCCCACAAGGTGTCACCTGATTGAATCACATGTTTGATATTCACATCGGCTTTTTTGCGATTCTGCAATCGAGCTGTTCGTTGCTCTTCAGAAAGCCCGTAATTCTCTAATGAAGTTAGAGACCGAGGCACCAGAAGATGCTTTCCAGCAATAATGACGTTGCTGTTAAGATCGTTGATATCCTTAATAACATGGACAGTTGTAGCATATTTTTGAGCTAATACACCAAGACTTTCACCAGGTTGAACTTTGTGCCGTACCCATTGAACTTTATCTGATTCAGATAGCGCTGCAAATTCACGGGTAAATTGTTCAGTTCTATCTATCGGTAAAACCAAACGGTGAGGGCCTTTGGGGTCAGTTGCCCAGCGGTTAAACCCCGGGTTCAAAGCATGTAGTTCATTCACGCTCAGACCTGCAAGCTCGGCAGCTTTAGCGAGATCAACCTGACCGTCAATTTCAACCACATCAATCATAGGCTGATTAGGTATATGAGGCCAAACCATTTGATATGTTTCAGCTTCTCTCAGCAGTACTACTAATGCCATCAACTTAGGCACATAACCTTGCGTTTCTTTGGGTAATTTTAAAGACCAAAAATCCGTTGCTTTACCACTGCGTTTGTTCTTGCGAATTGCGTTGCGAACCCGACCTTCGCCAGAGTTGTATGCGGCCAGTGCATGCTCCCAGTTGCCATCGAAAAACTTGTGCAAGTATTGTAGATAATCAATTGCCCCTTGTGTGGAAGCGATAATATCTCTGCGACCGTCATACCACCAGGTTTGTTGCATACCAAAACGCTTTCCTGTGCCAGGAATAAACTGCCACATACCAGCAGCGCTACCATGTGAATATGCAAAAGGGTCAAACGAACTTTCGACAATGGGAAGCAAGGCCAACTCTAATGGCATGTTGTTCGCCTCAAGCTCTTGCACTATGTAGTAAAGAAAAAATTTAGCGCGCTGGCTAATGCGTTTCATATAGTTGGGATGCTTTGCATACCAATCAATTTGGCTCTGAATTTGTTGTTTGTCTATTGCTAAGGTATCTAAGTTTTGGGCGATATATTGCCATAAATCGTTGCTAGGCTTAATGGCTTTTGGGAGCTCAGATTGAGGTGTTTCAACAATGATGTTATCGAGCGTTTCAGCAATTTCAGCGACAGGATGTACAATGTCGGGATCGGCTTCATCCTGCACTGAAGATTGTGAGGCTGTCTTGTTAGCGTATAAGCCGAATGCACTTTTATCATCAGTACTCACGCAGCCGCTGATTGTGACAACAGACAATACTCCACACAGAAGCAATAACACCGTTCTCAAAACATACCCTCACACAATAAAATGTGCTTGAAGTGTACGGATTTTTGGTTGTTTTTGCTACTAAAATTCGTCTTTAGCCAGTCTTAGCTGCGTAAATACTTCAACGTTATCAAGACCTTTCTTTCCAGCACGTTGTTCAGCGAATTTTACTACTGGTGGGAATTTAACCCGTAAAAAAGGGTTTAACTTAAGCTGTTGAGATAACGTCGTTGGAATGGTGGGTATATTACTCGCCTGTTGCCTTTCTGCCCACGCCTTATAATGATTCAGGTCAGGATTATCGGGTTCGACTGTTAAGGCAAAAGCAATATTAGCTAGTGTATATTCGTGCGTACAGTAGATCTGGGTTGATGGCGGGAGTCTCACAATCTGTTGTAAGCTCTGGTGCATTTGCGCGAAAGAACCTTCAAAAATACGCCCGCAGCCGACTGAGAAGAGAGTGTCACCACAAAACAAAACGTCATTGGCATAGTACAAAATATGATCCAGTGTGTGGCCTGGAGCTTCCATCACACGAAACTCCGCACCAAACTCATTCAGAAAGACACAATCATCGACGTTAAGTGGGACAGTGACTTCTGGAATTTTGTCAGAGTGGGGCCCAAATACGGATAAATTCGGATTGTATTGCTTGAGTACTTTTAGGCCACCAGTATGGTCAGAGTGATGATGTGTAATGAGAACTGAAGATAAAATTAGCCCAAAACGCTCGACAAAATCAATCACGACGTCTGCATCTCCTGGATCAACTACGACACAGTGCGTCTTATTGAACATTGCCCAAATATAATTGTCGGTAAAAGCAGGTAAAGGCAGAATGTGAATGTTATTTGAATAGCCTGCATTTGCTTGAGTTTGTTGTAATAATAATTGCAACGCGCTATCTTCTAGCTGTACCGACAAATTAACAAAGTTGGTTTTTTTGTGTAAATTCATAAAGGACTGAACAGGCTCATGATGCTGTTTCCGGCTAAAATATCACGAAAAATTGATTACCCAATAGATTGGAAGTGTATCAGTCGTTATCAAACGGTGCAAAGAAAACTCATCGATATTCTGAACGAATTTGGGCCGACGATGTACGGTGATTATTTGTTGCGAATCGGGCCATTTAGTCAACAGCTAGACTGGAATAAACACAGTCTGCGCAGAGAACTCAATATTTTATGTAATGCACCATCCGAGTCAGCCAATTTAAATAGCTACCTATGCAACAGTGACTATCACTCCTTGGCGATTCAGGAACATGGTATAGACGCCATTTTGGCTTTGCATGCGTTAGATTTTAGCTCTGATCCCCACACTCAATTGCGGGAGTTTGATAGGGTATTGAGGTCGGATGGATATTTAATAATAACAGGCTTTAACCCAACGAGCCTGTCAGGCTTAGCGCATCTATCTCCGTGGTTCAAACAAAACCCCTTAAAATCCGCTCGGTACTTTAGTGCACTTCGCGTAAAGGACTGGTTATCGTTGTTAAATTTTGAAGTGATTCACACTGAATACTTTGCAGGTCACAACCTTTTGGCAAAAAGCCAAAAAGACAAAGCACTGGGACGATTCGAATCGCTTGCATGCTTACGCAGTATGTATGTGATTATTGCACGAAAAAGAGAAACGCCACTTAATTTGATAGCACCAAAATTTGTCAAAATAAAGCCGCGACTCAGACCGGCCGCGGCTCACCTAAATACTGCCAGTAGACGCTGATGTTATTTGACGCGCATACCTGGCTTGGCACCTTCATGGGGTTCTAAAATGTAAAGTTCATCGCCACCTGGACCTGCAGCTAAGACCATTCCTTCCGACATCCCAAAACGCATTTTGCGAGGCGCTAAATTAGCCACCATGACAGTTAGTTTTCCGGATAGCTGTTCCGGAGAATAAGCGGATTTAATCCCGGCAAAGACTTGTCTCGTTTCAGTACCAATGTCAAGTTGCAGACATAATAACTTATCAGCGCCTTTAACGTGCTCGGCAGAGACTATTTTGGCGATCCGTAAGTCAATCTTGGCAAAGTCGTCAAACTGAATTGTGGGAGCAATTTCGTCGTCTGATGCAAGTTTCGCTGTCTTTGCCGGCTTCTTTACTGGGGCCTCTTTGGGAGCAAGATTTTCTTTTGATGCTTCCACCATAGCAGCCACTTTGTCTTTATCCACCCGTTGTAACATGGCCTTAAATTTATTAATACCGTGACCGGTTAACGTATTACTGGTTGCCTCCCAAGTGAATGTGTCATTGAGAAACGCCTCAGCGCTTTGCGCTAAATTTGGCACCACCGGCGCAAGATAAATAGCTAGAATACGGAATAAGTGAATACCCATGGAACAGACATCATGCGTGAACTGTTCTTTGCCTTCTTCTTTGATGGTGACCCATGGGGCTTGCGCATCAATGAATTGATTTGCGACATCGGCCAGTGTCATGATTTCACGAATTGCATGATGATATTGACGTTTTTCAAAGTATTGAGCAATCGCATCGGATTTGTTTTGGAATTGAGCTAACAGCTCAGGCTCCATGACATTTTCAGACAATTGACCAGCGAAACGCTTGGTAATAAATCCAGCACAGCGACTGGCAATATTCACTACTTTACCGACTAAGTCAGCATTGACCTTTTGACAAAAATCGTCAAAGTTCAAATCAATATCCGTCACGCTATCATTGAGTTTAGAAGCAAAATAATATCGCAAATATTCTGGGTTTAAATGCTCAAGATAGGTGCTGGCTTTAATAAAAGTCCCCTTTGACTTTGACATCTTAGCCCCGTTGACCGTAACAAAACCGTGAATGTTGACGCCGGTAGGCTTACGGTAACCTGCGCCTTCGAGCATGGCCGGCCAGAACAAACAGTGAAAATAAGTGATGTCTTTGCCGATAAAGTGATACATTTCAGCGGTAGAGTCTTTAGCCCAGAACTGATCAAAGTCTATCCCATGCTGGTCAGCGTAGTTTTTGAAGGACGCCATGTAGCCAATTGGTGCATCGAGCCAGACATAGAAAAACTTACCTGGCGCATCAGGGATCTCAATCCCAAAATACGGCGCATCACGAGAAATATCCCACTGCTGCAAGCCACCCTCAAACCATTCATTGAGCTTGTTGGCCATTTCAGCTTGAATGGACCCAGAGCCAATCCATTCATGCAACATCTCAGTAAACTGAGGCAAATCAAAGAAATAATGCTCAGAGTCTTTTAGTACCGGGGTTGCGCCACTGACCACAGAACGTGGGTTTTTGACTTCGGTTGGAGAGTAAGTCGCGCCACAGACATCACAGCTATCGCCATTTTGGTCTTCAGCTCCGCATTTTGGGCAATCACCTTTGACAAAGCGGTCGGGAAGAAACATTTCTTTTTCTGGGTCGTAAAGCTGATTGATGGTTTTCTTAGTGATGTAACCATTCGCTTTGAGGCGATTATACATATCTTGAGAGAATTGCGTGTTTTCAGGTGAGTGCGTTGAGTAATAATTGTCATAGCTGACCCCAAAACCCTGTAAATCACGCCAATGTTCTTGACGAGTTGCTTCGACCATATCTTCTGGTTTAACGCCTAGTTCTTGCGCCTTGAGCATTACCGGCGTGCCATGCGCATCATCGGCACAGACGGCAATGATGTTGTGTCCACACATACGCTGGAATCGGGTCCAAATGTCCGTTTGTATGTGCTCGAGTAAATGTCCTAAGTGAATTGAACCATTGGCGTACGGCAGGGCACTGGTGACTAGGATGTCGCGAGAAGATTGACTCATAGTATACTTTCTTTTTTACCTCAAATTTATGGTGTGCGATTTTAGCTTAAATGTTACTATGTGTACATTGGACATTTTGCAATACCATTGAGAACAAGACGCTTATGCGCTTATGTGACAAAGATATTTGGACGTATTTACAACAGGGTAAAATCGCTATATCGCCACAACCCTCTTATGAGCATATTAGTGGGCTGACGGTCGATATGCGCTTGGGCAATAAGTTTCGCGTATTTGAAGATCACGCTGCACCTTATATCGATTTATCCGGTGCCAAGTCAGATGTGCAGAACCAGCTTGAAGCAGTCATGAGTGACGAGATTACGATTGTAGAAGATCAGTCTTTTTTCTTGCATCCAGGTGAATTAGCATTAGCCATCACTCACGAATCTGTAACCCTTCCAGACAACATTGTCGGCTGGCTAGATGGCCGTTCGTCATTGGCTCGTTTAGGTTTAATGGTGCATGTAACAGCGCATCGAATTGACCCGGGTTGGTCGGGAAATATTGTTCTGGAATTTTTTAATTCAGGAAAACTCCCATTGGCACTAAAACCGGGGATGAAAATCGGCGCTTTGTCTTTTGAGGTATTATCGGCGCCAGCCGAGAAGCCCTACAATGCTCGTGTTGATGCTAAATACAAAAACCAAGATGGTGCTATCGCTTCTCGAATCAATCAAGATCAAGTAGGGGATTAATGTTGGATTGGACACAAATGCAGAACTGGCTTGTCCTAGTTTTGCTGTGGGTTCACGAATATAAGGTGCTTAGCACCGTTGGCTTGATTACGGTGGTGCTACTGATAAAGCATGCCATAATAAAGTGGGCCAAAAAACGCAGTAAGAAACTCAAAATCGATCACCGGAACTCCATCAACACATTTGAGAATATAGTCAATGCCATTTTGGCGTTTGTTGTTATTGCGTTTTGGGCCAACGAAATGCAAAACCTCGCTTTATCCATTGCGGCCTTTATGGTGGCCATTGTTCTGGCAGTGCGCGAATTTATCCAATGTGTGATCGGATTTTTTTATTATGTATCGGTCAGACCGTTTCGCGTTGGGGACTGGGTCAAAGTTGATCATGTGGCCGGTGAGGTGGTTGAGATCGATTGGGTCAAGACTGTCTTGTTAGAAATCGACCCTGAACATTATGATTACACCGGTCAGCACATCTATGTGCCGAATAACAAGCTCATTTCGCAAACGGTAAAGAATCTCAATTTTTTTAAGCGCTATTCGTTGCATCAGTTTACTATCACTACTGAGCCGACCGTTAACGTATATGAATTTGTTGAAGATTTTGCGACATTTGCTCGAAAACAATGTGCACATTTCCGCGAGGTTGCGTTGCGCTATAAATCCTTCATTGAGCACAGTTTGGATGCTGAGTTTATCGATGTGGATCCACTCATTACCGTTGAAACCAATCGCTATGCCAAAACCGTGGTGACAGTGAGTTTGTTCTGCCCAACGAACGAACGCGGTGAGCTTGAAGATATGTTAGGCAAAGAATTTATGCGAATGTGGTTCGCCCAGCTCAAAGCACAAACAGGAGCTGAATCCTTATTGGTCAATCCATCCATATCAGCTCCGATTCATAACTCTCCTAAACCCTAATCTGAGTGCAGCGCTTCAATTGGGTTAAGTTGTGAGGCTTTGATCGCAGGGAAGACACCAAATCCTACACCGACCAGCATACAGATGGATAAAGATAAGACAATAGCGGTGAGGGACCATGACACCGCCCATTCGCTATAAAATCCGATCACCTCTGATAATACTAAACCAAACACAATACCCAATATGCCTCCGAGTAAAGAAATCGTAAAACTCTCCGCCAAAAACTGTAGGCGAATATCGCGTTGTGTCGCACCAACGGCTCTGAGTAAGCCAATTTCTGTGGTGCGTTCCATGACGTTAGCCAGCATAATATTCATGATGCCAATCCCCCCGACTAACAATGAAATCCCTGCCACACAGGCCATTACAATATTAAATATTTGTTGAGTTTGTTTTTGTTGTGCTAATAATTCTGCTGGAATGATGATGTCGTATACGTCAATATTATTGTGACGAGTAGCCATCAGGTGAGTCACAGCTTTGGCGGCAACAACCGGATTGGTTTTAGTTGAGATTTGGAGTTTGAAACTGTCTAACTCACTATCGAGTGGATTGAACGCAAATTTTTGTTTAGCGGTATTGAGGGGCACAAATACGCGATAGCGGTCGCCACCAATCTGCACACCTTGAAATTCATTTTTATTTCCTGCAGGTGGCTGTAACACACCAACGACTTGAAGCCATAGGTGGTTCACCTTAATCATCTGGCCTACCGCAGACAGATTGGGAAAAAGTTCTTTTGCCGTATCAGCACCTAGTACAGCAACTTGAGCCAAGCGAATATCATCTTCATAGTCGGTATAGCGACCATCGGCCATAGTCAAATTGCCATGTTCATAGTAGCTTGGTGTGATGCCGACAACCTGTGCATCTGATTTTGCGAAGTCTGAGTATAAGGCGTATGTCTTGATGGTTTTACTGGCCGAGAACTCTGTCACAAAGGGGAGTGTCGCAACTGCTGCTTCGACATCACCGGTGTTGAGGCCAAGCGATTCTTCACGAATTTCGGTTAACTCATCATCGTTAAATTCGACTGCGTTGACAATGATGTTATTCACCCCCATCGAATCGATTATCTTTAACGCTTCGCGTTCAGCGCCTTCACCAATATTGAGCATAGCAATCACCGCACCCACACCAAAAATCATCCCCAACAGGGTTAAGAAGGTACGCAGTTTTTGTGCGGATAGCTCGTGTAACGCATTGATAATTAACTGTATGTATGTCGAAATAATATTGGCTTGATGTGGCATTACTTAACTTCCTGATTGTTTTGTGAAGCAACAATTCTGCTCAGCGCGATTTTGGCACCAGGCTCGATGCCTTCTATTATTTCAATAAAGTGCAGGTTTTTGCGTCCCGTTGTGACGACTTGACGGGTAAAGTCATTGCCATCTTGAACATACACGTAGGATTGCTCATTCTCATAAATGACTGATTGCAATGGGACTGTTAGTGTCGTTCTTCCAGTCTCTACCGTAATTTTGGCCGTTAACTTGCGACCCGGTTGGAGCTCTAACGCATTTTGTTGGTCAATATTCGCGCTGAGTGCAAAGTATTTGGTGGGATTACCTCGTTGGATTTCGCTAGGAAATTTGGCAACTTCCAAAATTTGACCAGTGAATGTTTTTTCAGGAAAAGCATCCAAACGAAATTCAATCTGATTCCCTTTATCTAGCTCGATGGCTTCATTGGCAAGTACATATAAAGACGCTTGTAAATTGCTTAAATCGGGGATCTGTGCAATCGGACTGCCAGGAAAAACAGTATTGCCGACAGCAGGTTTTTCGCCACGTCGATCTTTCATATACAAAATTAATCCATCACTAGGTGCTCTGACTTCGAGTTGATTCAAGGCCATTTGATGTTGTTTTAACTTCTTGGCATGACCCGATTTTCGGATATCGAGAACAGATTGTTCTGAGGCATGTTGTTCGTCTACTGAAGATGCTTTCCAATCGAGAAAACCATCTTTGGCTTCCAAAAAATCGCGATTCGCCATGGTATCTATGATTTCTAATTTAGAATAAAGTCTTAAGTCGTCAATGGCGAACTGTTCGACAAACTGAAATTCCGCATCGACAAAGGTTTGCTCAACGGCAATATCACTTTTTTCTTGGGTCTGCTCAGCGATTCCAGCAAGGATGTCTTGCTGAATTTTGCGCATCGCAAATTCTTCTTCTAGTTTTTGGCGCATAATGCGTTCTGAATCAAATCGAGCAATGACATCGCCCGCTTTGACTAGAGTATTTTCGTCGACTAACCAAGATAAGACCATTGGCCGACGACCTGGGGTGGTAATGCGTTCTGCTGAGGCGGGTTCTACTTCACCAAAGGCGTCGATAGCAATAACAAACTCCTGTTCGGTCACGGTATAGGTTGGGATCTGGGTATCTATTGTGTCGCCACAACCAGTGAGTCCTAAGCAAAATAAGAGACATATATTGAGTTTTTTCATGGTTGAGTCTCCGCTGTGAGAGTCTCTGTGAAAACAAGTTCCTCGTTGGCATCAGGCACTAACGCGAGTCCTTCTTCGTTTAAAGGCAAGGTGACGTTTGCCTGCATTCCCGGCCGCATGATCGCATTTTCAATCTCATCAAACGTCACCCAAGCATCAAAAATAATGCGTTGGTTTCGCTGTGATTTGGCTCGATAAGATTTGCCTTTACTTGTGATTGTGCCCTTAAACGTTTGTTCAGGATAGGCAGTTAAGACAATGTCCACGCGCTGACCAATCGCGACTTTTTGAGTATCGGATTCGTCGATTTCCATTTTGACAGCAAGTTTGTCTAATGAGGGCACATTCACTAAGGTATTTCCCATGTGCACGTTATCACCTACAGCATATCGGTCACCGTCATTATTTTTGTTGATGATAGCGATACCATCCACCGGGCTTTTGACTTGGAGTTTTGCCATGTTTTGGCGAATTTCTTTTACCCGTGAGGCATGGTTGGCAATTCGAGCTTGTTGCACTTGTTTGTTGAGTACTTTGCGCAGGCGATGCTCGTCCAAACGCTGCTGAGCTTGCTCGCTCAAGACTCGAGTTATGTCCCAATCGGCTTGTTGTTGGCGACGCTCAATCTCAGAGCGAGAAGCATCTGTGATCTTTGCTTTGCGTTGGGCTTTTTCTTCGTTCATCCGAGCTTCGGCCAGCGCTAGTTCTAAGTCTTTTTCTCTGGCGTTGTCCTGCAGTTGTATGTTTTCAAGCTCTTTAGTCGCAGCATCCAAATCTGCTTGCTGACCTACCAGACGATTGCGCAAGTCTTGACCGTCAAATTGAATAAGTAAATCACCTTGTTGAATACTTTGGTTATCAGCTACTAATTTTTGTACTTTGTAATTCCACATGCGTGAAATAGAAGGTGGACCGAAGCTGAGGTCTTGTAAAGATTTGAGCTCAGCTGCAACGGTCAAGGATGAAGGCCCAACATAATCTCTTATTAATGTAGAGACAAATTCTTTACGTATATCAATACGCACACTCATCCCGATCATCAGGTCTCGTTCTGGTACCTCATTAAACTCAATTATTACGGGAAAATAACTGGCGTTACTCAACTGAGGATTTTTTTCTACTTGACGACTGATTGATGCAATAGTGCCTGAATAATAAGATCCGGGAAAGGCATCAAACGTCAGTGTGACTGGATCGCCTTCTTTGAGGATTAAGGCGTCAATCTCATGCACGTATGATTCGATTTGTAAGTCGGTTGATGCTTGTACATCTAACACTTTCCAGCTTTGCTGGACATTCATACCAGAGCGCAGTTTCCGGCCATACCAAGGGTGTAATGCATAACTCACCGACCCAGTGTGTTGAGCAGTGACATTGAGTTTTTCCATTAACCCAGCTAGATAAGTAATTTCGTCTTCGATCTGTAATATATCGATGCGTTTTTTTTCTAGCCCAGCTTTGAGCTGTTGTTCTGCTTCAATGACTGCCTCTCGCGCTTTACCTTGTTCCATCAGAGCGCGTTCTAAGGCGAGTTCATTTTGCCCACGTTGATAAGCATTAAGGGTATCCGATACGATGGATACAGGGATGCGTGCTTTGGCCACGCGCATTTGGGCCACAGCGAGTCGACCTTGAGCTTCAGTAACCGCTTGTTCTAAGCGCATCTTTAGTTGTTTGAACTCGAGGTTTAAGGTATCTAAGCGCTCTTTATTCTGTTCGAGTTGTGCTTGGGTTGCAGCGCCATCAAATACCACGACAGGCTCGCCTTTTTGTACAATATCTCCTTCTTCTGCCATCCATTGGATCTGGATCTGCCAACTACTAGAGCGTGGGGCGTTGACAATTTGTTTGGCCGCAGAGCTGACCTTACCCGACAAGACCAATGGGACATCTTGCGCCCATGTCAGAGCACTGAAACATAAAACAAAGGTAATTATGCAGCGGAGCATGTTTGAGTATCCTCGATAATTTGACCGTCCTTCATGCGAATCACGCGCTGTGCGTATTCTGCAATGTCAGCTTCGTGTGTCACCATGACAATGGTTTGGCCTTGTTGGTGTAATTCAGTTAATAACCCCATGATTTCTTCTGAGGTCTTGCTGTCCAGATTACCCGTTGGCTCATCGGCCAAAATCACGCTAGGTTGATTAATCAACGCGCGCGCGATGGCCACACGTTGTCTTTGACCACCGGACATTTCAAATGGTTTGTGATGTTTACGATGAAACAACCCCACTCGCTCAATTAACGCATTGGCACGAGTGTGCGTTTCACTTTGAGACACATCAGTATATCGCAAGGGCAGGGTGACGTTACCCACTACATCGAGTTTAGGGAGGAGGTGAAAGGTTTGGAAAATAAAGCCAATGTAGCGATTGCGGATACTTGAGAGCGTATCATCATCTAACTGTGCAATATTTTGATCATTGAGAAAGTAATCTCCGGTTGTCGGGCTATCTAGGCAGCCCAACACATTCATAAGGGTCGATTTTCCTGAACCCGATGTACCCATAATAGCAACGAACTCATTTTCTTTAATATTTAACGAAACGTTATTTAAGGCCGTTACGGTTTCATCACCATTGCTAAAGGTTTTACTTATTTGACGCAGGCTGATCATAGCACTCAACTCGATTGTTATTATTCCTTTATATCTAACAAGCTAAGGTTTTTGATCAGCCTTGTCGAGGGACAAGTTGTAACGGTTTATTGCTGACGTAAAGCCGCAACTCTAGCATCGATTGGGGGATGACTAGAAAATAGTTGTTTGACATTGCTGTTGATCCCAAAAGCGGCCACTTCATCGGCAAGGGGCTCTTCAACTCTGGGATTTTTAAGCTTTAACAAAGCACTTATCATAGCCGTGTTTCCGACCATCTTGGCCGCATCAGCATCCGCTCGATATTCGCGTTTGCGCGAGAACCACATGGTGATCATGTGTGCTAAGAAGCCAAGGACAATTTCACAAATAATCGAGACAATCCAAAACGCAGGGCCATGTCCACGCTCTACTTTAAAAACGACTCTATCTACTGTGTGGCCAATGATCCGAGATAAGAAAATAACAAACGTATTCACCACACCTTGTAATAATGTCATCGTGACCATATCACCGTTGGCCACATGAGCCACTTCGTGTGCTAACACTGCCTCTACCTCTGCTTGATTCATTACATCGATGAGACCAGTGGAGACCGCTACTAATGAGTTATTTTTACTCCATCCGGTAGCAAATGCATTGGGTGCATGACTGTTAAAAATCCCCACTTCAGGCATACCGATATTGGCTTGTTCAGCTTGTCGTCTGACAGTTCTGAGTAACCACGCTTCGGTTTGATTGCGAGGCTCAGATATCACATGCACATTCATTGCCCTTTTGGCCATGAACTTTGAGAGTAGCAACGAGATGAACGAACCCGCAAAACCAATGACCGTGGAATACACCAAAAGAGCCGTCAGATCCAAATCAACGCCGTTTTGTGCGAGTAATCCTTGGAAACCTAATAGACTAAAAGTAATTGATATCAATGCGATTATCGCGATATTCGTAGCGATAAATAGGGCAATACGCAGCATTTAAAATGTCCTCAACGGTAAAAAGCGCCTCACTATGAGGCACACTAAATACAATATAAAGTGCTTTTATGGCGATTCAATGGCAATGATAAAATATTTATTTTATGACGGTATCGGTAAATCAAACCACAACGCCTCAACATCAGATTGGGCAACGATATTCAGCTCACTGCCGGACGAGGGGGCAACGGCGTCACCTGGAAGTAAGATTAGTTCGTCACTCGTTAATCGTCCTTTGATGACATGCAAATAGCCTTGTCTTGCTGATAACGTATGAGATTCTCCCGATGTTAGACGCAAACGGTGGATACTGGCATCTTGATGCATGCTAATTGAACCATCAGAACCATCTGGTGTGACTAATGGAGTCAGGGGTTGCTGTTGTGCGATTCGTTTTTGCTCATAACCAGGCTGAATCCCTTTGCTCTTGGGTAGGATCCAAATCTGCAAAAAGTTCACATCATTCGTTTGCGATGCATTGTATTCAGAGTGCATAACGCCTGTTCCAGCACTCATGCGTTGAACCTCCCCAGCGGTCACACGATATTGATTACCTTGGTTGTCTTTGTGTTCCAAAGTACCATCAATCACATACGAGATAATTTCCATATCCTGATGGCCATGCATGCCAAAGCCAGCACCGCCTGATACGATATCGTCATTAATCACTCTCAGTACCGAAATGCCCATATGCTGAGGATCATAGTATTGACCAAATGAAAAGCTGTGTTTGCTATCGAGCCAGCCAAAGTGTGCTTTACCGCGTTCTTCTGCTCTGCGTATATACATAATTAGACCTCTAAATGTGTTTACACACATGAGTATAGATCTATAAAAAAGAATAAAAAGCGAAAATTATTCGATAAAACGTTCGATTTTATAGTCGTTATGAGATTGGGTTTCATTTTATCAATTATAAAAAATGTCGCTATGACCACCTTGGTAAGTAGAAGATATTTATGAGTAACTGGTGGTATGCGTGTCGAAAAGTGACAAACGGTGAATCGGCGTGTGAATTAGTAAAAAAATCACTAGCAAATTCTATCTAAATCCCTATAATGCATTGCCTACGGTCGGTGTGTGGCGCAGCTTGGTAGCGCACTGTCATGGGGTGTCAGGGGTCGTAGGTTCAAATCCTATCACACCGACCATTCATCTTTTTGACCTTCTCCCCACAATCTCTAACAATCAAAATGTCTATTTACCTACGACTAGAGAGCGGAGCAGCCTTGTAGGTTCATCAAAACGTCTTGAGTATTTTGGAGCTAACTTTAGCCTAGCTTCAAGGCAAGTAGCAAAGGTTACTCGAGTTCAAACCTATTACACTGACCATTATCCTCTTTAACATTAAATGAACCAGATTTTCCTATGGTTAGTTGTAAAATTCAACATCCTGTAATAAACTAAAGTACTAGGAATTAATCCCGGATAAGATTTAAGTGTGCGTTCTAAGAGTGTAAAGGGAACATATAATGAATAAAATAAGTACAGTACTCGCAACTACGATAATTCTCTCTGGAGCAGCTATTGCTGAAACTGATAGATATGACCTTGACGATATTCGACAAATGGACATTGTTTCATTGGAAACGTGTTTGGATGCAGCTTATGATACACAACCAGGTGGTGCAGCTCGCAAGCTTGAAATGAAAGTGTCTGATTCAGTACCTATTTATGAATTTGATATAGAAATGGAAGACGGCATCACATTTAATGTTGAATGTGATGCTCGCACAGGTTTAATTGTTGAAATTGAACAAGAAGTTGGTGCAGAGCATTCAGTGTTTAATAAGTTAGCTAAAGTTGATATTGAAACGGCCAAAGCCACTGCATTAATGTTTATCCCTGGCAAAGTAGTTGAGTCGGAACGCGAAATCAGCTACGACGGTTCAGTTACCTATGAATTTGACATAGTCAATGATTATGGTCGTGAGTATAAGGTTGATATCGACGCCAAAACAGGCGAGTTTCAAGAAGCCGCCCTTGAATTATACGAAATCGGTTATGAAAAAGAATTTCATAAATGAGAAAGTGATTGCAAAAAAAAGGTTGCCATGAGCAACCTTTTTTTTATTCAGACGTATATTATCGGTTACTAATATATAACGTAACTTCAAAGCCTAATCTCATTTCAAGATATTCAGGTTTAGTCCACATAGTTTTTACTCCATTTGTTAAAAACTATCGCTAAGTATAAGCAGATTTAATTATTATCTATACCCTTCAATAGTAGGAAAAAATACAAGCGATACATTGGATAGCCTCTTGTTGGTGAGTATTCTTGCCATCATATGGTGACTGCTTATACCTGGAACTCCGTTCAAAACCAGTAAAGTAGGAGCCTGGTTGTCATAGGAACTGGGTCGATAAAAGTAAGCAATAGTTATTATTTTATTGCCAGCTCAGTCACTATTTCTTATTGGACTTGTAAACGGTAAACTGTCCATCATTCTATTTGCTTGTTAGTTGTGAAAATTATGATTCATATTCAACGTATCGGTATTTTATTGTGTTCAGTAGGGCTTCTGTTGAGCTGTAGTCAGGAACAAAAAACAGATGGAACTACAAAAATTAATGAAAAGACCTATACACTGAAACTGGCGCAAACGTGGAGCAAAGATTTTCCTATCTTTGGTGAGTCTGTGCAGAATATGGCTCGATATGCCAAGGAGATGTCGAATGGTCGACTGATCGTCCGCATCGACTCTGCCAATAAGCATAAGGCGCCTCTAGGTGTGTTTGATATGGTGCGTTCTGGGCAATATGACCTTGGTCATACCTCATCGTATTACTGGAAAGGCAAAGATATCAATACGATGTTCTTCACCACCATGCCGTTTGGTCTCACTAGCCCCGAGCAATTTGCCTGGTTTTATGGTGGAGATGGGCAAAGGCTAATGAATAAGGTCTATGATAAATTTGGTATGATGTCGTTTCCTGGAGGAAACACGGGCAATCAAATGGGCGGGTGGTTTCAAAAAGAAATCAACACGGTCGAAGACTTACAGGGGCTCAAAATGCGGATTCCTGGGTTTGCCGGTGAGATCATGGCTGAACTTGGCGCAAAGCCAACAAATGTCGCGCCAGGGGAGCTTTATACTGCACTGGAGCGCGGTGCAATAGATGCACTTGAGTGGGTTGGCCCATCGCTGGATTTGCGCATGGGCTTCCAGCAGATTGCTAAATACTATTATACCGGCTGGCATGAACCTGGAGCCGACTTACAGTTTTTGATCAACAAACGCAGCTTTGCGCGGTTACCTTCCGACTTACAAGCGGTCCTCGTGAATGCAATGCGGTTATCCGCCTTCGAAATGTATGCGTACTCCTATCATGAAAGTGCCGTGAATTTGGCGATGTTGCAACGAGACTACCCAAACGTGCAAATCAAAACCTTTCCTAAGCCAGTGATGGAAGCATTGCGTGAGGCAAATGACAAATTACTCTCTGAGTTTGCATCACGCGATCCGCTGACTAAAGAAATCATTGAATCTCAACAGAGTTACCTAAAGATGGTGCGTCATTGGACCCAAATTTCAGATCAGGCTTATCTCAATGCTCTTGAGTAATTTTCTTTACGTACTACCGAAATTTAATACTGTTTGAGATGTGATATTTGAAATGATGAGGTATCTAGAGTGACATTGTGATGTTTAGCTAATGCATCAAGTTCGGCTTGAGCAATGGATAACTCATCCATGACGAGAGTATTGTCATCAAGTTGCCATAATAAGCGAGAACCGGCATAACTATACTGAATCGCATTCATCGCGTCGATATCTCCGTCCTGAGCTGCGCTTTTTAACTTTGCCATTTTCCGGGTAAGTTTGTTTAGGACTTGTTTGAGCTCCCAAACATAGACCACTTCTGTCATAAAAGGGTGTTGCTTGACCTTACCCAAAATACCGCCAATCATCATGGCTGTCAAAATAACACCCAAGAAATTCCAATGAAAATGACTGCCATCTGGATCGGGGAATACGGCAATAAGAGTTTGCGCAATGCCTAAGCTACCCGATGTTAGTGCGATGATGCAACAGACGATCACCACATTGAGATGTTTACGGTAACGCGATTTGTTGATTTGGATTAATTCCATAATGATAGATGTAAAAACGTATCCTAAATGAGATCATGCCATATTTTGTTGTGTGTGTCATACGGTGTTATGACTAAACTTATTGACATCAATATCAAAATGATACATATTATTTTGATACACACCCGAACTCTAATATTGCCAATCACATGTCTGAAATATTGAATGAGTCCCTATTAGAAATGAGCTTCGCACAAAAACAACGCTTGGCATATATTGATTTTACCCTTTATTTCACGGGTATGATGACGCGCAGTGAAATCGTGCAGCATTTTGAGTTGGGTTTAGCGGCAGCTACCCGGGATATTAATCTGTATAAGTCATTAAAACCACATAATATGCGTTATGATAACGCGGTTAAAAAGTATTTTATTGCGCCTGAGTTTTCGCCTTTATTCACCCATGATGCACACAAAACTCTTATTAAATTAGCCCATCAAATCAGTGATGGTTCTGATGCAATTGGAGAGGTTGAGTTTCCGGTAGAAAAACCATCCAACTTAAATACACCCAACATTGATGTCATTGCGACGTTATCGCAAGCAATGGTGCAGCACAAAGTAGTAAGTGTGATATACACATCATTATCGAGCGGTTCAGGAGCTCGAGAGTTGGTACCGCACAGTATTGTTGATAATGGTCAGCGCTGGCATGTACGGGCATTCGACCGCAAATCCCAGAGCTTTCGGGACTTTGTCTTAACGCGACTATCCCAAGTGAGTATTATTGAAGATGAAACAGTATATGCTGAGGAGCAAGCTGCGGATGAGCAATGGCAGACGTTACTTCCACTAACGTTGATTCCGCATAGCAAAAATATCTCACACCCCACTGCAATTGAATTAGATTTTGGCATGACCGATGGCAAGCTCATTGTCCATGTTAGAAAAGCGATGGCAGGATATTTGTTGCGTCGTTGGAATGTGGATTGCTCGCCTCATGCATCGCTAAAAGGCGCTGAATATCAGTTACAGCTTGCTAATCTTGAAGTCCTTGATGAAGCCGACAACAGAACCATTGCACCAGGGTATCACTTGCACTCATGAGTTCTGAACCCTCAACTATTTCATCAGAACAATCGGTTTTAATCGCACTCATCACTGTCTGCGCCGGATATTTGATTGCGCCAATGGGGCTGTCTGCGGTAAATGTGGCTATTCCTGCATTAGCGCTTGATTTACAGGCTACAGCCGAACAAGTGGGCTGGTTGCCAACGGTATATATTCTTAGCAGTGTGATGTGCTTTTTACCAGCTAGCCGCTTGGCTGACCGCTATGGTCGCAAACGCGTGTTCGTCTATGGCTTGTGGCTTAATGGTGCAGCTGCCACTGCATCCAGCTTAACCGATAATATGGATATCATACTTATATTGCGGTTCGTTCAGGGCATTGCTGCTGCGATGATTTTTGGCACGGGGGTGGCAATTGTTTCTTCTATCGTCCCTGCTAATAAACGCGGTATGGCATTGGGCATTGTTGCGTCCTGTGTGTATGTGGGCTTGACCTTGGCACCAGTGGTTGGGGGGTATTTGACGGAATTTTTGGGCTGGAGGTCAGTTTTTTGGTTTCAAGTTCCGTTGATTCTTATGTTACTGGTTTTTATTGCTTTGAAACTCCCTGGAGATTGGAAAGATGCGCAAACCCATGCTGTCGATTGGGTAGGCACGGCAATTTTTGCATTATTTTCGTGTTTGTTTGTATTGGGTATGGCTGATTTGCCATCATGGTATGGGATACTCACCGTCATTGCGTCTTTTGCAGTATTATGGTTGTTTGTCTTTGTACAAGCGCGCGCTAAAACGCCTTTGATTCGAGTGCAAATGTTTTGTGAAAATCGCTTGTTTTCCTTATCACTCACCAGCTCTCTCTTCATGTATGGGAGTAACTTTGCACTGCTGTTTTTGTTGAGTGTCTATCTGCAATTTATACACAATCTAACACCATCTCAAGCAGGTAATATCTTATTGTTTCAGGCATTGTCGATGGCTATTATGGCACCGTTAGCGGGTAAATTAGCCGATCGTTTTGCTTCACGAGTAGTGGCCACAATTGGCTGTAGTATTGTGGCAGTAGGACTTTTTTTGCTGAATTTGCCCTTTATTATGGCCGAACCGTGGTGGATTGGTCTGGCATTACTGATCCTAGGAATTGGCTTTGGACTATTTTCAACACCCAATAATAATTCAATTGTTAGCAGTGTCTCAAAGGCTGAAATCGGAGTCGCTTCCGCAGCTATGAATCTTGGTAGAACCGTAGGCAATTTAATTGGGATGAGTATCGTCAACACCATGATTCACATTATTATTGGAGATATACCCATCGAGATAGCTCCACTGGACAACATAGCTAAAACCGTTGAATTCGCATTGATGTTATCGTTGGGAATGGTCTTGTGTGCTTGCGTTGCGTCAGGTGCTAGAGGTAGATAGTTTCGTGTTTTCAGCAAAAACATATTGATAAATATCTCCCTCAAAACGCCCAATCCCCATCGCATAACACTGTCCTTGTAAACGTTTTTGCCAAAAATCGGCTTGGGTGACAAACTCGATTTCAAGTTCATTAAGTTTTTTCAGTACAATATTTTGGCAGGGTTGTCCCAATAACAATATTGGATATTCGGCAACTTGGGATTGAATAAAATTAGGCAATGGTGGGATATTTTCACTGCTGATATAGTATTGACATGCTTGTGCGAGTAATGACATTGTCTTTTGGACACACTCCTTTGGACATGACATTGGTTTAGACTGATGGGGAAGTATTTCAGGTTGGCCTGGTTCAAGAAAACGCATTTCCAGTGTTTGCATCAGTTGCTCTTTTGCGGATTGCAACAATGCTTCGGTATAAGCAGCTGGCACGCTCTGAGATAGTAATTCTTGGATCACTTCTGGTAGCTTTTGAACATCATATTGAATGGTAGTAAGAGTGTCAGAGATAAGAGCCGTGGGTGAACCCAGAAAGGCTAAATCACTCTGTTTCAAATCTTTACCGTTTACCAGCCATTGTCGATGGGACCTTAGATAGCAAATTCTTTTGTATACTTCCACATTACCTATGTTATTGAACGGCATCAAATCACTGTAACCACCCGCGTGTATACAGGATGGATTGGTACGATTGATTAGTGCTGCAGACATATACTCGGGAAGGCTTTCAAGCCATTGTAATTCACGTTGCAACACGCCATCGCGCTCGAGCTCAATAGATTGCTCGGGATAATCTAACTGGTCTAGGCCATGTACCAAAAAGTCCAGACAAGCCAAAAACACCTCCGGCTCTGGGCTCACAACATAAAATAAAGTATAACCATCTTGTGTCGTTGCGTTGATTTTGACTGGAAGTAATGTATTGGCAACAAATAATTCGTGACCGCTAGGATATTTATCTGAATATCGAAAGACTAGATGCTCAACTAAGTGAGCAATGCCCGATGCATCGATGCTTGGGGTAGGCACGATGCACACCGCAGCATAATCTTGTTCATTCCAGTCAAATAACTGCAGAGACATCGAGCGACTACTCCAAACCTAGTCCGTCTCGGCAATAGAGATTGGAATGGCGTTTTTAGGATCGCGATAGACAAGCGTTTTCTGGCTTTGTCCTGCTTTGGCTATAGCCATCCGGATCAGATGATGGTCTGGAGACTTATCACATACTGGATCCGTCTTATGCATATCACCGGTTAGCATGTAGGCTTGGCATCGACAGCCACCGAAGTCTTTGTCTTTTTCATCACACGTTTTACAAGGTGATGGCATCCAATCATCGCCTCTAAAATACCCAAAATCGGTTTCACCGTACCAAATGGTTTCTAAAGACGTGTCTTTCACGTTTGGGAATTGTAAGGGCAGCATCCGAGCACTGTGGCAAGGCAACGCTGTTCCATCTGGTGTTACAGTCAGAAACGTAGAGCCCCAGCCATTCATGCAGGCTTTTGGTCGAGTTTCATAATAATCCGGTGTGACAAAGATAAACTTAGGTCCACCCGTTTGCGCATCGCGATAAGCATTGACCTTGGCCTCTGCTTCTTCTAGTTGCGCTTTGGTTGGCAGGAGTTCATCGCGATTGAGATACGCCCAGCCGTAGTATTGTACGGTTGCCAACTCAACAAAATCTGCGTTGAGTTCAGTTGCCAGTTCCAATATCTCTTGGATCTCATGAATGTTCGTTGCCGTGATACAAAAGTTCAGAACCATGGGATAATCATATTGTTTGACCAGACGAGCAATTTTTTGTTTATGCTCAAATGAGTGCTTGCGCTGACCGACCAAATCATTGATATCAGGTGAAGCACCTTGAAATGATAACTGGATATGCGCCAGACCGGCGTCTTTTAATGCTTTAATACGTTTTTCGGTTAAGCCAATACCCGAGGTAATGAGGTTGGTGTAAAAGCCAAGGTCAGACGCGTGTTTGACCATGATTTCCAAATCTTGGCGCAACAAGGGTTCACCACCGGAAAAGCCTAACTGAACAGCCCCCAGCTCCCGAGCTTGACTCAAAGTATCGAGCCAAGTTTGCGTGTCAATCTCATCCTTTTTATCGCCCAGCTCTGTTGGATTGGAGCAGTAGGGGCAGTGCAAGGGGCACGCATAAGTGACTTCTGCAAGTAACCAAAGTGGGGGGCCTGGTTGCGGTTTAGCCATGAGTGATCCAGTTATTTTCAGTCGCTTTTGCAACAAAATCAGCGACATCCTCGTCCATATCTTCAGGTGCGTCAGGGAATTTTGCACGCAAAGCTGTAACAATGTCAGCTTCGTCTTTGTTTCCATCGATTTGAAGTAAAATCTCAGCCGCAGAAGGATTTAATTTTATCATACCTTCTGGAAACAGTAGCACATAACAGTCTTGGGCTTTTTCAAACTGTAAGCGATATAAGGGGTTTAAGGATAACGCGCTCATTTACAGCATTCCTTTATGGCTGATGGATTGGTCGGCAATACCAACATAAGGTACTTGCCCATAATCATACGCATAGCTAATGGCATCAGCAAGTGACCACAAAACGTCGATTTTGAACTGCAAAATATTCAGGGCTTTTTCTTGCTGAGGACGAGTTGTAAAGTGATCAAGTGTAATGGCCAAACCGTGCTCCACATCCCGTCGCGCTTGTGATAAACGCTGTTGAAAATAAGCAAACCCTGCTTTATCAATCCAATCATAATGATCAGGCCACGTATCAAGGCGGCTTTGATGGATTTCTGATGCAAACATCTCTGTTAAAGACGAACAAGCCGCTTCTTCCCAGGTTGCGCGACGCGCAAAATTCACATAAGCACCGACTGCAAATTTGACTCCTGGCAACAAATGGCGTTCATCAAGCAATTCCTCACGAGTTAAACCAACGGCCTCTCCTAGGCGTAACCAGGCTTCTATCCCACCAAGACCATCATCACCCTCACGTCCATCGTGGTCAATAATGCGCTGGATCCACTTGCGGCGCGTGGCTTGATCAGGACAGTTCGCCAGTATACCTGCGTCTTTTACAGGAATAGCAATTTGATAATATAAGCGATTAGCCACCCAACCTTGCACTTGTGCTCTGGTACATTGACCTGCGTTCATTTTTTTATGAAACGGGTGATGTATATGGTAATACTGACCTTTGGCACGAAGTTGCGCTTCAAATTCTTCTCTTGTCCATGCAGTGGTGTTGCTCATGTCTTATCCTTATATGTTGATTTTCATGCCGTCATAAGCCAATTCTATGCCTTGTGAGACTAGGGCACAATGCTGCTCAGACTGTTCATTGAGAACAGGGTTGGTATTATTGATGTGGATCAGTACTTTGCGTTGTATATCATATTGATTGAGCAGATTGATCGTACCGTGCTCACCGTTTACTGGCATATGGCCCATTTGAGTACCAAGTTTTTGGCTAAACCCACCTGCGATCATCTCATCATCTAGCCACAAAGTGCCATCAAACAAAACACAATCGGCTTGCGCCATCATATTTTTGACTAAGTCGTTAGCTTGCATGCAACCTGGCGCGTAAAACACGACTTTGCCATTAGTGCTATCGGTGATTTTGAGGCCGATGTTGTTGCCCGGCACAATGTTATCGCGATAGCGAGAATAGGGCGGGGCATTGGATTCAAGTACCACGGGTTGAAACTGTAATTCAGGTACGCCTTTCACCGTAAATCCATCATCGTGCTCAGTGGAGATAATGTGTTGTTCTAACCCGCCATGCCAGTGTTTAAGCATGGTAAATAATGGATAAGTCGTAGTGAGATCCTCGTGCACCACTTCTGTACAGTAAACGGGTAGAGGTAAGCCTTCGCGCAAATCTAATAACCCAGTGGTATGGTCAATTTGGCTATCCGTCAGAATAATAGAGCGGATCGCGGTGCCACGCTGAACACCTTCTTCTGGCCATAATTCAGGATTGGCATTGATCTGTTGGCGTAAATCTGGAGATGCATTAATGAGCACCCAATCCTTGCCGTTGACCGATACGGCAATACTCGATTGTGTGCGTTCTTGAAAATGAGATTGGCCTTGACGCAGACCAGAGCAATTTGCGCAGTGACAATTCCACTGAGGAAAACCGCCCCCAGCACCTGCACCTAATATTAAGACTTGCATACGTGATTATTCTTATTAAAAAAATGAAAAAGGCTGCCTAAGCAACCTTTTGTTGTTTTGAATTCTAAATACGCACCAATCTTAGCGATTGCTGATGTATAAAGTTACTTCAAAGCCTAGACGCATTTCAGTGTATTCTGGTTTTGTCCACATAGTAGCAATCCTTTTTAACAATTGATTAACGGTAAAGTTGATTATATGCCTAACACATGAAAATACCATCCTACTTAGGGATGAGAAATGTATTAACTTTAGTTGTGACTTTATGCATTTAACTTATTCAAGTATTCTAATAACAAATACAAAGGGCGTCCAGTAGTAGAGTTTTGCGTACCATAATGAAAACTCGTACCAGCGATATCTAAATGCGCCCAAGGGGTATCGTGGGCAAAGTTTTTGAGAAACATGCCGGCTGTTATCATACCCGGACTATTGCGCCCAGAATTGCGCCAATCGGCGTGCTCACTTTCTAAATCCGGCATATATTCATCCCACAGTGGAAACTGCCAAACATAATCAGCCGAGCTCTGACCTGCTTGTATCAAGTCTTTAGCGAGCTGTTGATCATTAGCCATCAAACCACTACAAACGTGCCCAAGGCTGGTGATCGCAGCCCCTGTTAAGGTGGCACAATCAATCATCACTTTGGGTTTAAGTGTTCTGGCATAGGCCATGGCTTCACATAATAATAGTCGGCCTTCGGCATCGGTACTGATGATTTCTACCGTTTGCCCATCTTTCGTTGGATAGATATCGCCTGGACGATAGGCGTTGCCATCAACATGATTTTCTGCTGTGGCCAATATGACGGTCACATTAAGTGCTAGTTGTAACTCAGCAACACTCTTGATCACACCCAACATACACGCTGCGCCACACATATCGTAAATCATGCCATGCATATTTGCGGCAGTTTTAATACTGATGCCACCGGTATCAAACGTTACACCTTTACCAATCAATACAATTGGTGCATCTCCCGGAACGCCTCCATGATAATGCATTATGGGCATCGAGGCAGGTAGGGCCGAAGCGCGATTGACGGCTAGGTACGTGATCATACCTTCTTTTGCCAGCGCCTCTTCATCCAAAATTTGTGTCGTAATCGTTTGGTACTCTTGAGCCAACTGCAGCGCTTTTTCAGCTAAGTAATCGGGCGTACAAACATTTGCTGGCTGATTGGCAATATCGCGATACCAAGTCGTCCCCAAATGCGTTGCCTTAATCTTGGCGACGGTACCTTGCTTTACTGCGTCCGCATAAATCTCTAAGAGAGTAATGGGCTGTTTAGAAACCAAAGAGGTCTTATACTGGTGAAACACATAAGTGCGTTGGAGTAAATCGAGAATGCTAACAGAAAAATACGGTTGCCAATTAGTTTCCACCCACTGCCAAGTGAATGCGATTTTTGCAAATTCAAGCGTGTCTAAATGCTCGAATAACTTATCATGGGCTTTGCGTAATTGGTGGGGTTTTACGTTGGATTGATGCGTATCTTGGGGCCACAAAACCACATATTTTGCTTGCCATCCATCAGGTCTAAACACAGTAGTGATCGCGTCGGGTTTGGTTGCGGTAAGTTGTAGTTTGACAAGCTCATCTGAGGATGCAGGAACGATCAGGACATCGGTTTGAATAAGGTGAGGATCCGTTATCGGACGCACAGAAAAATTGCAGGACATATGAGCTTAACTTTTGATATTGTGCGTGAATGATACCTACAAAAAAGCCCATACATCAAGACATATGGGCTTTTAACATTAAAGAGAATTGCTCATTACATGCGTTCGAAGATTACTGCAATCCCTTGACCACCACCAATACACATGGTTACAAGTGCATAACGACCTTGTGTTCGCTGTAGTTCGTGGATGGCTTTAGTCGCAATCACCGCACCTGATGCACCGATTGGGTGACCTAATGCAATAGCCCCGCCATTTGGATTTGGTTTGGCTGGATCCAAATCAAGGCCACGGCATACCGCAAGTGCTTGTGCTGCAAAGGCTTCGTTTGATTCAATAACGTCCATATCATTGATTGAAAGACCGGCTTTCTTCAATGCTTCGATAGAAGCAGGGATTGGACCTTCACCCATAATGTGATTTGGCACACCCGCAACAGCATAGGATACCATCCGTGCAATGGGTTGTAGGTTATTTTGGTTAGCATAGTTTTCAGAAGCAAGAGTTAAGAATGACGCACCGTCATTGATACCCGAAGCATTACCAGCTGTTACGGTACCGTCTCTTTTGAATGCGGGACGCATACCGGCAAGGCTTTCAGCAGTGGTTGCTGCTTTGATATGCTCATCTGTATCAAAGAAGGTACTACCTTTACGGTTCTTTAATTCAACTGGCACGATTTGGTCTTTGAAATAACCGGCCTCAACGGCAGCTGCTGCACGCTTATGAGACTCTGCTGCGAATGCATCTTGTGCTTCACGAGATAGTTCCCATTTGTCGGCTAGGTTTTCAGCTGTGATCCCCATATGGCCAACACCGAAGGGGTCGGTAAGGGCTGCAACCATCATATCGATCATTTGTGTATCGCCCATGCGCGCTCCGTTGCGTAGTGCAGGAGATAAATAGCCACCACGGGTCATGTTTTCAACACCACCACCGATTGCTAGTTCGTGGTCGCCAAGCATGATCCCTTGTGCAGAGCTAACTACAGCTTGTAGACCTGATGAACACAAACGGTTCAATGCCATGGCCGTTGAGTCTAAGCTCATACCTGCTTGAATAGAGGCAACACGTGCCACATAAGGAAAACGCGATTCAGTCGGAATACAGTTACCGACGACAATTGATTGGTATTTCTCGGCATCTACGCCTGATTTTTCAATACCTTGCTTTAAAACTTGGCCTGCTAGCTCAGCTGGCTCAATGCCTTTTAGACTTCCATTAAATGTACCGATGGCAGAACGCACAGCACTTAATACAACAACACTATTTTGGCTCATTTTATTATCCCAAATCCTATGAAAAAACGATGAACTTGAATGGTTACTTGCTACTTCAAATCCTATTTGTCTCTTAAGACGCTTTTCACGTCAACTAGCTTAGATTATAGCTTATTGTCTATGATGGATAGGGTGTTGGTGCTAGACCTTAGTGGTATTTGGGTGATTTTTTATGCATTAGTAAATCATTATCTTCATATATGTGTTTTTATTTTCAGATTAATGTTAATTGTTTGTAAATATAAGACTAAAGGCGTATAGTCAAAATCACAACAATAAACCTAATTGAGACATAAATGAGTCAACCAACAGAAGCTTTTAAAATCATTGCATCCATGATTGCAACGGCCGCTATTTTGTACTTCATCGTCATGTATGTGAGTTAGCCTATCGACTTGTGCTTTTAAGTTTAATCGGATATTTTGCTCCTTGTCTAGCGTGTTTACGTAACACATAAAACAATAACCAAAATCGACAGGGAGCATTTATGCCTTTGACCTTATCTAAGCTTGGCGCTTTATTTGTAGCAACTGCAGCAATGAGTGTGTCCGCCACAGCCCACGAGCACGGGGAACATAACCATTTCACAATAGAACACCTTCCCAAAGTACAACATGCAGGGAATATTACCGTTGCACCAAACGGCAAACTATCAGCATACACTTTATCTGTACCGCGCGATATGACAGCGGGTAACAAAGACGGTCGTGCGGATACGCATTTGTATATTCTTGATGAGAAAGGCACTAGCCGTTTATTCATTGGCGGCGAGGGGAGTATCTCAAGTCTATCTTTTAATCAAGCGAGCGATACGCTGTATTTCCGCGCTAAACGTGGTGATGACAAATACACTTCTCTATATGCCATTTCAGTAAATGGCGGTGAAGCTTACAAAATGTTTGGTTTTGAAACGGCAATTGGCGATTATGAGGTCGTCAATGATACGTTATTTTTTGTAGCAAAAGCCAAAGACGATGCGCAAGACTTTAAAGACAAGGGATTCAACGCAAAAGTGTTTGAAGAAGACACTCGTTTAAATCAGCTTTGGTCTGTTTCTATAAAAGGTGGTGAAGCAACTTCAATCTTCAGTGGTGGACACGTTTCTGACATCGATGTATCAAGCGATGGGGAATTTGTGATAGCGGCCGTTGCCCCGACAAATCTTGTCGATGATTCATTGATGGAACGTAATATTCACACCATTCAAGTCAGTTCTGGTGAAATCACCAATACGATTGATATGCCAGGCAAATTAGGTGAGTTTGTACTGCACAGTAACGATGAAGACATTGCGATTATCGGCGGCGCAGACATTAGTGATTCATCTGATGGCGTGTTGATGGTGGCGCAAGCTGATTCAGCAGAGCTCACGCAACTCACCGCTGATGCCTTGCAACACATCGTTGATATCGCATGGAAAGGACGAGATATTCTTGCTGTAGCGCATCGCGGGGTTGAATCTTCTGTTGCGGTATACGACAAGAAAGGCAAAGTAAAACGCACCATTAATACGTCAGAGGATATCGTTGTGCGCAGTGTTGCGGTAGGTGATGATACGGTACGACTCATTGCAGATAGCCCTGCTCATCCTCGAGCAGTGTTTGCAGTAAACCGCAATAAAGCGAGAAAAGTCACTCAGCACAATACTTGGCTAAAAGACATAGCATTAGCACCACAATCGACGTTTATGTATGAAGCCAGAGATGGTGAAAAAGTCGAAGGTCTTTTGATCACGCCTAAAAGTGAGGCGCCAGAGAAAGGTTGGCCATTAATTTTGATGGTTCACGGTGGCCCAGAGGCGCATTACAGTGATGGTTGGCTGACGGCGTATTCTATGCCTGGGCAATATGCCGCGGCAAAAGGCTATGCTGTGTATTACCCCAACTATCGCGGTTCAACTGGTCGCGGGGTGGCTTATGCCAAACAGCATCAAAATGACTATGCAGGCAAAGAGTTCAATGATCTAGTGGATGGCGTGGACGCCCTTGCCAAAGCTGGTATTATTGATCGTGATCGTGTTGGTATCACGGGCGGCTCATATGGTGGCTATGCTTCGATGTGGGGTGCAACAGCCTTAACCGAACACTTTGCTGCAGCGGTGGCGTTTGTGGGGATTTCAAATCAGGTATCGAAATTTGGTACGTCTGATATTCCAAATGAAATGCATCTTGTGCATTCACTCAAATGGCCATGGGAAGATAACTGGATGAACTTATTAGAGCGTTCACCGATTTTCCATGCTGGCAAAGCCGATACGCCCATTTTGATTTTGCATGGTGAAAAGGACACTCGCGTGCACCCATCACAATCGATGGAATTATATCGCTCAATTAAAGTGCGAACCGATACCCCAGTACGCTTGGTATTTTATCCAAATGAGGGACATGGAAACCGTCATGCAGCGGCTCAATACGATTATGCATTGCGTTTGATGCGCTGGATGGATACGTATTTGGCTGAGCATGCGACTCGTCAAACAGCAAAACCGCCCTTTGATTTGGGCTTGGCAGATAAACTCAAAAAAGAAGATTAAATTGAAAGGGAGACTTTGGTCTCCCTTTTTTACAACTGAACTATCGTCTGACTGATTTCTCCATAAATACTCTGACCATTACCATCTTCCGACGCACTGCCATCTAGACCCATTTGGCTTTAATCATAAAGTGTTTTTAAATCGATTTACTTGGCTAAACCTAGGATGTCTTTACCTTGGTTAAAGTGAATGTCGACAGGAATATTAGCATCAGTAAGTCGGCTAAGGTCGGCTTGGAGTTGAGTTCCAATTACTCCTTTGGCTGCGACCAATGACGCGACCCCTGCATAATTTCCATCACCTTGTAATGTCAAAATCAGATTCGATAGGGTATTTACGGCTTCGCGCATTTTGGGCATATCCACAGCGTATTGCCCAAGATCGTTACGAGTAAACGCGCCTTTTTCTGCAAAGTAATTAAATCTCACCATGTTGGCTTTACCATGTGCCGAACTTGCTCCAAAGCGAATAGAACGAAAAATCCCAGCCATAAAGGTGACATAATAATCCTCAAGTACCCCCTCGCTTATCGCTTCACGCTCTAAAAGTTGCTCGACCATATACAGTCCTAAAATATCAGCTTTGCCTTCTTCCAAAGCCGAAGCGTGTTCTTGCAAAGCTTCGCGAACCGTGGTGTCAGAGTTCAGCACGTTTTTTATACCCAAACCATGAGCGACTTCGTGAAACATGGTATTGGAGAAAAATGCATTAAAGGTGATATGTTGTCTTTGCTCAGGCACGATTAACACATCAGCAATAGGCAACAGAATATGGTCAAATTTGGCTCGCATTGCGTTTTTTAGTTGCAGTCGACGGGTGCCCTTAGCCAGTTGTACTTCTTCATCGTTAGGCAGGTTGATTGCAATGGTTTTACTCCCAGCATTAGAGTGACCGGCATAATAAATCACATCATAGGCATTTAAATCTGCATTGGTTCCAGGCATTTGAGCTTTGTAGGCTTCAGCAACCGGTAACCCTCGCTGTAACTCTGGGAGATATTGAGCGAATTGTGCGAGTTTCTCACTCCATGCCATATCTTTAATCAGAACGTACGACTCGAAACCCGTTCGTGCACCGAGTAATTGGTCTTCATATGTTTCAATCGGGCCAATGACGACATCTATTTGATTGTTTTTAACATCCATCCAAGCCAAATCTGAAAATTGATACTGGTTGGAGAGAAAGGCATCGGCGCGCAATAATAAATAGTTAGAAAAGTCAGGATCTTCAGCTAAACCAGCGGCTTGGCGCAGTAGAGATGCAGCTTGTTGTAATTCTGTTGCGTATTTTTGATTATATGGAATAGCAACTAATTCACCATTGTCAGCGCGCTCAATGACAGAATAGAGCCCAGTTTTGTCATCAAGAGAGCTATTAAGTAACTCGTCTTTTGTTATATCCTCAGGATAAAATTGAGCGCCACTAGATTTTGCCTCATAACCAGCAAGGAAGGGCTTATCTGCGTTTAATCTGTCCCAAGGTCCATAGTTGATCGAAGCAAAATACTTGACCCTGGGGTCGGTGAGTTTTGCCAAGAATGCCTCTTTATCCTCGCCGAACGCTTGTTGCCAAAACAAATCGTCCATGATCTCAGAGGCGTCAATGAGCAACCCAATCATTTTTTTTGATTGTCACTAAGATGATCTAGATCGGCTATTAGATCAACAGGGTAATATATATTTAAACGGGCTTCATCGATCAATAATTGCGGTTGAGAGGTTGTTGCTTGAGCTGTTGGCGATGTGTCTTGTGCAGGCTTGTGAGCTAGAGGCTCGCTAGCAGGCTGACATCCAGTCAACATATATAAGGACAAAATACTTGCCTTCAGTATGGTAATTCGGAGTTTCATAATGAACCTTTGTTGTTATTGTAGATATAAAATCATTTGCCTAAACGGCGACTTCTGTAAAGTAAATATAAGCCAGAGCAACACAAAATGTGTTGAATACGATGACTGCTATTCGTTTGCGTAATAGCGGAACGTCATTCGTTTGTTTGTATTCATAATAGCTTTCTAAAAGCTGAATGACCGTTTCGGCAATGATGAATAAAACCGATAAGGTGATGGAAAATACAAATACCAATCCCCGCCGAAATATACTCCGTATGTCAAACTGATAATTCGGATTATCGTCTAACCTTAACGCATTGAGCACTAGGATCTGGGTCAGAGCGACCGGTTTATAAAGAAATACGAATCCCAAAACTGAGGCCAAAATTGCCAGCCAAGTTTCCGCTTCAAACCAGAAAGAAGGAGAATGAAAGGTGAGGCTATCGAGTGACAACCACCACATTGTTACTCCGGTAATGACAACATAATGTCCGATTTGATCGATGAGAAAATATTTAATTTGAAATGATTGATATGTCTTCCAAATATCTATGGCATAGTGACTTAAAATAATAAAAGCAAAGCCGAGCCAAACTTCCCACGACAATGTCGCAATGCTCAAAATAATAGCGCTAAAAGTTAGCACAACATGAATACAAATATGTTTAAACAGACCAAAAGATTTTTCGCGGTATTGCACTTTATCCATGACCCACGCATGAGGTTGCAAATAAAAATCTGCGACGAAATGCGCAATCAATAAACTTGTCAGAAGAAGCATACTGCTACCATCGTGTGCAAAGTGTCTGATTATTTTACATTGTCTATTTCTAGAGTGCTATTCGTAAATGCAACAGAAGATATGTCATACTTGATTAGTGTTGGGATCCCTTCGTATATTCTTACAGTAGCAAGCTAGGTAACAATATTTCTAGTTTTATCATCGATGGAGAGCATGTACTCGATTTGTTGCACAATAGATACATTTCACTGCCATTTAAACACATTTTCACAAAAAAACCGACAGGCCCTTGTTGCAAGCTTGGGCTTTTTCGTTTCTAATTAACAAAAAATTAAAAGTCTGAGCAAGAACACAGATAATAATGTGTTAAAGGAATAATAAGAATGCCACTAGACCACACAGGTACCACTATGACGACAGAATTAAAAACCCCCTTAGAGATGCTCTATCACTGGGAACAAACTGCTGGTAACCAAATTTACTTACGTCAGCCCATCAATGGCGTGCTAAAAAACTTCACTTGGAATGATGTTGGCTCACAAGCCAGAAAAGTAGCTGCGAGATTACGTGCGATGGAGCTAGAGCCAGGCAGTCGTATTTGTATTTTTTCCAAAAACTGTGCAGAGTGGTTCATTATTGACCTTGGGATAATGCTTGCCGGCCACGTGTCTGTGCCAATTTTTCCAACTGCTGGCAAAGAAACAGTAGAGTATGTTATGCAACATGCTGACGTGAAGCTTGTTTTCGTTGGCAAGTTTGATTCAGCGGAACAAAGCTTTAGTTATATTCCAAGCTCTGTACCAACGGTCGTCTTGCCGTATCATGATCTCAAAGGTACTTACACTTGGACAGACTACCTGAATATCGAGGCTATCTCGGATAATCCCAAACGAGACCTTGATGATTTGATGACTATTATTTATACATCAGGGAGTACCGGTCAGCCCAAGGGTGTGATGCATAGCTATGCGACCATTTGTTGGGCTGCACAAAACTCATTGCATGAGCTATCTGTTGAAAATAATGACCGAATTATGAGTTATTTGCCTTTGGCCCATATTACAGAACGGGTGATCGTTGAGCTGTCGAGTTTCTACTCCAGTGCGCAGATCGCATTTGTAGAATCATTAGACAGTTTCACTCGTGATGTTGCGGCACATCGCCCGACTTTGTTTATATCTGTGCCGCGTCTGTGGACCAAGTTCCAAATGGGTGTCTTGGCAAAAATGCCCCAAAAGAAACTCGATTTGTTATTAAAAATCCCAATTTTGAATAACGTCATCCGCAATAAAATCACTTCCGCATTGGGAATTGACCAGTCCCGCGCCTGGGCCAGCGGTTCAGCCCCTTTAGCTCCTGCGACCATTCGCTGGTTTGCCAAACTTGGTGTGAATATTTCTGAGGGCTGGGGGATGACTGAAAACGCAGCATTTGGGACGGCTCAATTGCCATTTCGTGCTGATAAAATTGGTACCATCGGCAAAGCTTACACTGGTGTGGATATTCGTTTGTCTGAAGAAGCCGAGATTCAAGTTAAAGCACCTTGTAATATGCTAGGTTATTATCTTGAACCTGAGAAAACCGCAGAGACGTTTACCGAAGACGGATATTTACGCACAGGTGATAAAGGTGAGATTGATGCAGAAGGCTACGTCCGCATTACTGGGCGGCTGAAGGAAATCTTCAAAACGTCAAAAGGCAAATACGTTGTCCCAGCACCAATTGAAGCTAAGATTTTAGAAAACACTAATATCGAACAAGTGTGTGTGACAGGTAATAATCTGCCTCAACCCATCGCTTTGATGGTCTTATCTGAAGAAGCAGCCAAGCATTCTCAAGATCAGTTAAGAGAGTCCTTCTTAGCCACACTAGAACAGGTCAATGCAACATTAGAAAGTCACATGCGCTTAGACCATTTCGTTGTATTAAAAGAAGAGTGGTCAATTGAAAACGAATTATTGACGCCGACATTAAAAGTCAAACGCCATGTTTTGGAGGAGCGATTTAAAAACCTGATTGAATCCTCGCATACAGACAAGGTTGTGTTCGTGTCTTAACCGCAAAGGTGAGTGCCAAAAATCGTTCTAAAGAGGGATTTGTTTGTCACTCACCTCATCATAAGATGAGAGTAGATTTAACAAACGCCTCATTTTATGTCATCGTTACCTCATTCATTTTCTCCTGGCTCAATAGATTGGCATCCAGAAAGAGACAAACTTTATGCTGAGCTTCACTCACGTCCTTTTAAAATAATACAAACCGATGCTTTAATAACGCATATAGCTCTGCTGAGTAATGAAACACAACGCGTTCAACAACAAGAGACCCTATTGTCTTTTTTGCAAGAGTTATCAATTGATGTAGAGTGCTGTGAGGGGAGTTGTCAGGTATATCAAACGAATGATTTATTAATTCGCTACGAGCAGCACTTAGAATTCACAACGTTGACTATTACCGAACATCAACATTCATTAAGTAGTGTCGCCCCATTTTCAAAAAGTGCTCTACAAAGACTGCCAGGTGACTGGTTTGAACGATTCCCTGGTCGTGTTATCGCAGCATTTCATTTGCACATCGTGTTCACTCCTACCTCTTCATTGCCTAGGCCTCAGACATTAAAAACGTATTTTGCCAATACGTTGATGGTTGGCAGTTTACCGCAAAATGGTGATGCGCAAATATGGACAAACTTTCAAACCCATGAAGATGGATTTGGCCGTTTTTTGGTATTTAACTTGAACATGACGAAAGGTCAGATGGGACGAATGGTTCAGCGTCTGATTGAAATAGAGCAATACCGTTTATTAACGCTTCTTGGATACATGAAAGCCCGTTCTTTAACCTCGGATCTTAAAAAAATGGATCAAGCATTAGCCAGCATTACAGATGAATTAGCGCATGGATGTCAAAGTGACGATCAACTGTTATTAAACGACTTGTCCCATTTGGCGGCTTCCATAGAAAATATTAGAGCAAAAACCACATTCAGATTTAACGCCAGCCTGGCCTATTATGATGTATTGGTCGCGAGAATCGAAGAATTGAAAGAAAATGAGGTTTCAGGGCATTTGACGTTGAAAGAATTTTTGAAAAGAAGGTTATCACCGGCTATCAACTCATGTACCTCAGCACAGGAACGTTTAGAAAGTTTATCACGTCGGGTAAACAGAGCGTCCGACATGCTTCGAACCCGAGTAGAATTGTCGGTGCATAGTCAAAACCAACAATTACTCAGTGCTATGGAACGTCGTTCTCGGATTCAGTTAGCTATGCAGCATACTGTTGAGGGCCTATCGGTCGCAGCAATTAGTTATTATACAATTGGGCTCTTGAAACTAATGATTGACTCACTCTATGAACTTGGAATTTTGGTCAATAAACAGTGGGTGCTTGGTATCAGTATACCTGTAGTCGTTGTTGGTATTTGGTGGTTGACTCGTCGGATTAAGAATAAATATAAAGCACTTGCTCGTTGATGAACAAGTGCTCTCCAATAATTTAACTTGGATAACGCTCTAGAAGGCCCTGATAAACCATGTCTGCATAACCATCTGCATTCGCGTCTAACGCATTGAGTACTTCAACGAGGTGTTCATTGTCTTCTCGCCCATGCCACTCTTTGATATAAGTCCCTTCTTTGTAACCGTGATCCTGACGGAAGAAGTTCAAAATGTTCTTGCCAACATATTGGCGGAACAATTCATTTGATGACATCTCACATTGTTCAATAATGCGCAAAAATAAACTGACATCAAAACGCTTGGCTGCAGCAAGTCCCGCCATCAATTCAAGATTGGCAAGTAGATCGGATTGCCCGAAAACATAATCGTCTCCGTCAAAAGTTAGCGATTGGTGATTGGCCATAAGTTCATTTTCTAGAGCCACAGCAGTGGCTGCAACTTCTCCATTGTGTGCAATCAGCAAATGCGACAGCGCAAAGTGCCAGATATCTACGCATTCCATTTGTAATTGTGGCAAATCTTTGTGTTGCGCTTTCCACCACTTCCAACCGTGATGTTCAATGGCTTCTACCGATTCGACCATGGCGGCGCGCAAATACCCATATCCTGCATTGATCCAGTCAGGGTTTACTTTTTTGTTCATATTATCTTGCAAAGTCAACATGGTGTTGAGTTGAGCTTTAGTGAGCATGCACATACCTTTTTTATTCTTGCGATTTTGTTGCATTTGAGTGTACCTTGTTGTGATACATAGGTGAAGTACTCAAATTACTTTAGAAAAGCCTTTTTGTGGGATGTAATAAGCGTCAAATATGCTGGCAATTACTCGAATTAAAGAGCGATGCACTTGTTTTACGCTGATCTTTCCATGCTCAAATTCGAGTAATCCGTGATGATGATAATTAACTAGAGTGGCTAATTCATCAGCAAAATACAAAGCCATATCAACAGCAAATTCAGCACAAATACCTTGCAAATCGCATTGATAGTTACACATCAGCTCACTGATGATCTGACGCCTCACTCTGTCGTCTTTAGACAGGACTAAACCTTTATTATGCAGAGTTTGTGTTTGTAGAGCAGCATAGTAATCTTTTAGTTTAACTGGATTTTGCGCAACGACATCTTCGATGGTCGAAATACTACTGACCCCAAAACCCAAGATGTTCGAATTATTATCCGCAGTGTAGCCTTGAAAGTTTCTTTGTAGCTCACCTTGATGCATGGCTTGGACCAGTGGATCCTCAGGTTTAGCATAGTGATCCATGCCGATGTTCACATAGCCTCTACTGTTCAGATGCTGATTAATATATTTCGACATGCTTTGGCGAATTTCTGAAGCGGGTAATTGATCCTCGCGAAATTTGCGCTGGGCAGCAAACCGATGCGGTAAGTGAGCATAGTTAAATACGGTAATGCGTTCGACATCCCAACTAAGTACCTCTTGTATGGTGTGGGCAATACTAGATAGGCTTTGATTCGGCAATCCAACAATCAGATCAACATTGATGTTGGTAAACCCAGCCTCGTAAGCCGTTCTGATTAACATGGCGATATGCTCACTGCACTGAACTCGATTGATAGTTGTCTGAACCTCTGAGGATGTATCCTGCACGCCAAAACTCAAGCGTTTGTAACCCAGTTTAGCAAGTCCAAGGATATATTCTTGATCGCAATTTCTCGGGTCGAGTTCAATACTCATCTGGCAATCTGTTAACCATTGAATATGTGTTTGCAGAATAGAAAGTAGTTGCCTGTGTTGCGCAAGGGACAAAAAGCTTGGACTACCACCTCCCAAATGCAAATGAGAGGCGCTTGGCGCAATTAAATCAGATGTAGTTTGTGCCACTTCAGTGGCAATCGCCTCTAGGTAATGGTCAGCTTTGTCGGTGTTTTGCGTGATGGTTTTGTTACAGCCACAGTAATAGCAGAGGGAACGACAAAATGGAATGTGAACATATAAAGAAAGAGGAGACTGAGCTTTGCGCAACGCATCATGTAATGTCTGGCTTAGGTCTTTGTTGCGAAACTCAAGAGCCGTAGGGTAGGAGGTATATCGCGGAACTTGTCGTTGATATAAAGATTCTATTAATGACTGACCTTGTTGCATGTGACACCCTTTTACTTTGTGCACAAGATACTTTAGATTGAAGAAAGGTAAATTGATCTACCACAACATTTTTTTGAAAAAATACAGACTCGAGGACGTAAAAAAATGGCAATGCGTGTCAACCAATCATCTACATCTGCGTTATTAACAGTATGAGTAGCACAAACCAGGAGTAACATGTCTGCGATGGACGCGTTTTTTAAAACGCATCAACAGCAAGCGTTTTTGTATTGCCGCTATCAGGGCTTACCCACTGAGGATGCCTATGACGTGTTACAAGATGCCATGCTTAAATGCTTTAAGCGGTATTCGGATAAATCGGAAACTGAATGGCCTGCGCTGTTTTTTACCACTGTCAAATTCACGATAATTGATTTCAAGCGCAAAGCAAAGTTGAAACAAGCCCTGTTTTTTTGGCAAACCCATTCAGACGAAACGAATATGGATGATGTGTTGAATTACCAAAATCTACAATTATTGGTGGGAATAGAGGATGAATTGGTCGCTCAGCAACTTATGGAACGTTTTTATACTGTGGTACGAAACTTGAGTGAGCAACAAAGAGAAGTGTTGTTATTAAGGGCGTTGAATGGATTAAGTGAAAAAGATACCGCACAAGTTTTGAATATATCAGTCGGGAGCGTCAAAACCCACCTGCACCGGGCAAAAACAACGATATTAAATGAATTAGGAGTCGCTAATGACAACGCAGCATGATCCTATTAAAAAGTATTTTGATGTCCAATCCAAGGCTCTAGAAGGTTCGGTGAATGCCCGTCTTAATCAGATCCGAGAGCAAACGGTACACTCGCGTACGGTTAAAAGTTGGCTCATACCCGCGATTGTAGCCGGTGGAGCTGCGATTTTTATGACCTCACAAAGTTATGCCATAGAACCTCTGCCTTTGGTTGATGAAGCCGAATTTGAGCTCATGCTTAGCGACGAGCCGATATTTGTCCTCATTCGCGATGATATAATTGAAATAGAAAACAATACCAAGCCCATTATCACAGAGCACGGAAATAACCGTGAAAATGGAGAAAAACCATGAAAAAACCTGTAATGAAAACGATTTTGATAGCCAGTTTATTGTGCGCCGGCCAAGCCTGTGCTGTTGAATGGAATTCACTGACTCGAGGTCAACAAAAAGCACTGCAAAAGTACGAGTTCTCTTGGCAAGATATAAGTGAACCTGAACAACTGAAACTGATTAAACGTGCCGATCGTTGGCTGGAGTTACCACCTGAGCGAAAAAAACAAGCCAAGGAACGTATGGGCAAACTTCGTGAGATGACGCCTGAGGAGCGCGAGCAGGTTAAACAACGCGTAAAACGCTTTGTCAATTTACCACCTGAACAAAAACGTGCACTGAAAGAAAAAGCGCAAGCTTACAAGGCGTTGCCTGAGGAGGAAAGAAATCAGATCCGTGCAGAGCTTCGTGCCATGAAAGACAAGTTAAAAGCGCTTTCACCCAAACAACGTAAAGTGCTTCGTGATGCAACTAAAGACATGTCACCTCAGGAAAAATTGGCGTATCTCAAGCAAAATGTTTAATCTTCCGGAAGAAGTTGCTTTTGGTAGTTTTGACAAATATTAAATAGTTCTTGGCGCATCCATTGATGCGCCTTGTCATTTTCTACAGAAACATGCCAGTACAAAAAATACTCGAGAGGATTAACCGTAACCGGTAATTCATAGATTGCGACGTCATAATGTTTTGCTAGGTGATACGGGACACAAGCCACCAGATCTGTTTTTAATAAAGCACTCGGTACCGTCAAAAAATGTTGAGATTGATAACCGATTTTGCGCTGTAATCCTAACTTATCCAACGCAAGATCGACACCTTCAAGCTCATTGGCATGTTCCACACTAATGTGCTTTAAACTCAAAAATGTTTGCAAATTACACCCGTTGTTTAGTAAAGGGTGGCCTTGGCGTGCAATCAACACATAACGATCTGAGGCGATGCGTCTTTTTTTGAGATGTTGATCGGTAAAGCTACTCGAATCGACATAAAAATCTAATCGACCGTTTGCCATTTCGGAAACTATCTTAGATTGTGGGATATCATAATTCGCTAAGGTAACCAATGGCGCTACATCTTCGAGTAAAGACAGTAACCTAGGTATGATACTGACTTCCATTAGATCCCGACTGGCAAAGGTAAATTGTTTGACGGCTTGTCTTGGGTCAAATTCATGACTGGCTTGAATGCTTTTGCGCATCAGGTTAAGTGCTTCTCGAGCGGGTACTATCATATTTTGTGCGACGGGCGTTGGGGTCATAGTGTGACCAGTCCGCACAAACAGAGGGTCATTAAATAATTCCCTAAGTCTGGCTAAAGAATTGCTGACAGCAGGTTGTGTTATACACAAAATATCAGCTGCTTTGGTGAGGCTTCCGGCACTATAAATGGCATCAAATACAGCGAATAAGTTCAAATCAATACGATGTAGGTTCATATTATTATTAGTTACGTTTATGACTGTCTTTACACACTATAAGCAAGATTAATGAAACATCAAAGATCTTAATGTAAATGACAACGTAATGTTAATAAAAGGTGTAAGACAAAATGGCAGAAAAACTCAGTTCCACACAAATTGAAGCCCACTTGATTGAATTGAACACGACGATTCCAGAAGCTGAAAAATGGCGAGTAAGCGATGGGAAATTACACAAAGTATTTGTGTTTACATCTTTTATCCGAGCATTTGGTTGGATGAGCCAGATGGCCATTTGGGCAGAAAAGCTCAATCATCATCCTGAATGGTCAAACGTGTATAACAAGGTTAAGGTAAATTTGGTGACGCATGATGTTGACGGCATCAGTGAATTGGACTTTAAACTGGCTAACAAGATGGAACAGTTTAAATAGTTCACTTAATAGGCAAACAATCAAAATATCCAAAATAAAACGGTTTTGCTCTTGCGAACTAAGTTTAGAGATGTATAATACGCACCACTTGAGAGGCGCAAGTCTTTCATCCAGGTTTCAAGCGCGGAGTGGAGCAGCCTGGTAGCTCGTCGGGCTCATAACCCGAAGGTCGTAGGTTCAAATCCTGCCTCCGCAACCACTTACATTGTTATCTGAATGCTTTCAGATAGATGGTGGACTAGGGTCCAATAAGTATTAAAAAGCCCCTGCTTGAAAGGGGCTTTTTTCGTTTTCGGGCTCAGAAAAATTGATTTAGGAGATTAGATTGGCGTCACAATTAGAACAAAAACTCACTGAAATGCTTGCTCCGGCCGCAGAGTCGTTGGGGTTTGAATTTTATGGCTTGGAGTTTGTTCGAGCGGGTAAACACTCTATTTTGCGAATTTTCATCGATCACCCACAGGGAATTTCGGTGGATCACTGCGCGGATGTATCACATCAGGCCAGCGCAATATTAGATGTTGAAGATCCGATTGCGACTGAATATCACCTAGAAGTGTCATCACCAGGTATGGATAGGCCTTTATTTACTGTGGCGCATTATGCCGAAGTAATCAATGAAGTGATCGAATGCCGAACTCGGATGCCGGTTGAAAACAATCGCCGTAAATTCAAAGGCACAGTTGTGCAAGCGGATGATCAAAATATTACAATAAACGTCGATGGTGTAGAGTACACATTGGCCATCAATAACATAGAAAAAGCGAATGTTGTGCCAACTTTTTAAGTAGCACGCACGAAACGGGATATAGCATTATGAGTAAAGAAATCTTATTAGTTGCTGAAGCAGTTTCCAATGAGAAACAGGTGCCAAGAGAGAGTATTTTTGAGGCGCTTGAGTTTGCGTTAGCTACTGCTACTAAAAAGAAAAACCAGGGCGAAATCGAAGTGCGTGTTAGCATCGACAGAGCAACGGGTGAGTTTGATACCTTCCGTCGATGGCTAGTCATTGAGGACGATCAAGAACAAGAGAATCCTTACGCAGAAATCACTTTATCCGCAGCACAAATCGATGAGCCAGAGATTCAGGCGGGTGATTACGTCGAAGAAGAGATTGAGTCAGTAACATTTGACCGAATCACTACCCAACTTGCTAAACAAGTTATTTTCCAAAAAGTACGTGAAGCTGAACGTGGTCAAATGGTCGCTGAATACGAAGATAAAGTCGGTGAGCTTGTCACCGGTACAGTTAAGAAAGCCACTCGCGATATGATTATTGTTGACTTAGGTAACAATGCAGAAGGCGCTATCTATAAAGACGATATGTTGCCTCGCGAAACCTTCCGTCCAGGTGACCGTGTTCGTGGCTTGCTTTACGCCATTCGTCCGGAAGCACGTGGCCCGCAATTATTGATTTCTCGTACCAACCCAGACATGATTATTGAGTTGTTTCGTTTAGAAGTCCCAGAGATTCAAGAAGAAACCCTTGAAATCAAGTCTGCAGCACGTGATCCAGGTTCTCGTGCAAAGATTGCGGTCAAAACCAATGATAAACGTTTAGACCCAGTCGGTGCTTGTGTTGGTATGCGTGGTTCACGTGTACAGGCAGTGACCAATGAATTAGGAGGCGAGCGTGTAGACATCGTCTTGTGGGACGAAGAAGCGCCACAATTTGTCGTCAATGCGATGGCTCCGGCTGAAGTTGCGAGTATTGTTGCAGATGAAGATACCATGACAATGGACGTTGCCGTTGAAACCGACAACCTTGCCCAAGCTATAGGTAAGTCTGGTCAAAACGTACGTCTAGCTAGCCAGCTTACTGGTTGGGAGTTAAATGTTATGACGGTTGAAGATCTTGAGGCAAAACAAGCCGCCGAGAGTTCACAAGTCATTGATTTATTCGTTGAAGCGTTAGACATTGACGAAGAATTTGCGGGCGTGCTAGCTGATGAAGGCTTTAGTTCACTAGAAGAAATAGCGTATGTACCTGTCAATGAGTTACTAGAAATCGACGGTCTTGACGAAGATATCGTCGAGGAATTACGCAATCGTTCACGTGCTTACCTCACAACCAAAGCATTGGCAAATGAAGAATCATTAGAGCCTCAAGAAGAGTTACTAAACCTTGAAGGCATGACTACAGAGATTGCTGCGGAGTTAGCCAAACTCAAAATAACCGATCTCGAAGAATTAGCTGAGCAAGGTGTCGATGACATCATTGATATTGAGGGGCTTGATGAAGCTTCTGCAGGTGCGTTAATCATGGCAGCACGTAATATCAAATGGTTCGGCGATGAGTAATATATCAACATAGGGGAGAGCATATGTCTGAGGTAACCTTAGAAAAACTAGCAAGTGATATCGGCACCAATGTTGATCGACTCGTGCAACAATTTAAAGATGCTGGCATTGACAAGCAAATCGGTCAAGGCGTCACAGAAGAAGAAAAGAAAACACTGCTTGAGCATTTGAGCAAGCAGCACGGTGGCGATGGTGACGTTGCCCCGAAGAAAATGACGTTGACACGAAAGAAAACAACGACCTTAAATATTGGCCGTTCCAAAAACGTCAAAGTTGAAGTTCGCAAAAAACGCACTTTTGTTAAGCGTTCTCCAGAAGAAGAAGCTCGCTTAGCCAAAGAAGAAGCGGAACGTCAAGCAGCAGAACAAGCTAAATTAGAAGCAGAGCGAAAAGCAGCTGAAGAAGCTAAAAAGGCTGCCGAAGCCAAAGCACGTGAAGCGGATGAAGCACGTCGCAAGGCTGCAGAAGCAGAAGCAAAACGCGCTGCTGAAGCGAAGAAAGAAGCTGAAGAACGCAAGAAAAAAGAAGCGGTTCTTTCTCCAGAAGAAGTAGCCGCCCAAGAAGCGGCTCGTGCAGAAGCTGAAAAGATCCGCAAACAACAAGAAGCTGAAGCTCAGCGTAAACTCGAAGAAGATGCTAAGAAAGCAGCTGAAGAGGCACGTAAGCTAGCGGAAGAAAACGAACGTCGTTGGAAAGAAGAAGAAGAACGACGTAAAGCTCAAGAAGCGGAAGAAGTGCATATGCACTCTAACCGTTATGCGCAAGAAGCGGAAGACGAAGAAGACATGCAAATTGAGCGTGGCAGTCGTCGTCGTAAGAAGAAAAAAGCCGCTGACAACCTCAAGCAAGGTTTCAACAAGCCAGCTGCGCCAGTAGAGCGTGTAGTTAAACTTGGCGAAACTATCACTGTTGGTGAGTTAGCGAATAAACTTGCAGTGAAAGCGAATGAAGTCATTAAAACCATGATGAAAATGGGTGAAATGGCAACCATTAATCAAGTGCTAGACCAAGATACCGCAACTTTGGTTGTCGAAGAAATGGGGCACAAATATGAATTGGTTAATGAGAACGCACTAGAAGATGAATTGATTGCTGAATCAGGCAACGGTGATAAAGTGAGTCGTGCTCCTGTAGTAACGATCATGGGACACGTTGACCATGGTAAAACATCTTTGCTGGACTATATTCGTGCATCTAAAGTAGCCGATGGCGAAGCCGGTGGTATTACTCAGCACATTGGCGCATATTCTGTAGAAACAGATAATGGCCGTATCGCATTTTTAGATACGCCTGGACACGCTGCATTCACCGCAATGCGTGCGCGTGGAGCCACCGCGACGGATATCGTTATTATCGTAGTGGCTGCCGATGATGGTGTGATGCCTCAGACCAAAGAAGCGGTACAGCACGCTCGCGCTGCTGGTGTGCCTTTGATTGTCGCCGTGAACAAAATTGATAAAGAAGCCGCTGATCCAGAACGTGTCAAAACAGAACTATCTCAACTGGAAGTTATTCCAGAGGAGTGGGGCGGTGAACACCAATTCGTTCATGTATCAGCGAAATCTGGTCAAGGCGTTGATGAATTATTAGAAGCCATCACTTTGCAAGCTGAAATGCTAGACTTACAAGCCGTCGATAATGGCCCTGCTCGTGGTATTGTTATCGAATCACGTTTGGACAAAGGTCGTGGCCCAGTGGCTTCGGTGTTGGTTCAAGAAGGTCAACTCCACCCTGGTGATATTTTGTTATGTGGTTTGGAATATGGTCGTGTTCGTGCAATGCGCGATGAACACGGTGCAGAGATCAAAACCGCAGGTCCATCAACACCGGTTGAGGTATTAGGCCTTTCAGGTGTTCCAATTGCAGGTGAAGACGCGCTGGTGGTCAAGGATGAACGTAAAGCTCGAGAAGTCGCTACCAAACGTTCGATCAAACAACGAGAATTGAAACTTGCAAAACAACAAAAAGCTAAGCTTGAAAATATGTTTGCCAACATGGAAGCAGGTGATGTATCTGAATTGAATGTTGTATTAAAAGCGGATGTTCAAGGTTCAGTTGAAGCGATTTCGGAAAGCTTAATCAAACTTTCTACAGATGAAGTCAAGGTCAACATAGTTGGCTCTGGTGTCGGCGGTATTACTGAAACGGATGCTAGCTTAGCTGCAGCATCAAGTGCGATTGTGGTTGGTTTTAACGTACGTGCTGATGCATCTGCTCGTCGCGTATTAGAGTCAGAAGAAATCGACTTGCGTTATTACTCGGTCATTTATGATTTGATTGATGAAGTCAAAGCTGCCATGAGCGGTATGCTTTCACCTGAATTCAAGCAACAGATCATTGGCTTGGCTGAAGTTCGTGATGTCTTCAAATCGCCTAAGATTGGAGCCATTGCAGGCTGTATGGTAACAGAGGGTATTATCAAGCGTAACAACCCAATTCGCGTACTACGTGAAAACGTGGTTATTTACGAAGGTGAGCTTGAGTCATTACGTCGCTTCAAAGACGATGTACAAGAAGTTAAGAAAGGCATCGAATGTGGTATCGGCGTTAAGAATTATAACGACGTAAAAGTGGGTGACCAAATCGAGGTATTCGAAGTGGTCGAAGTGGCTCGCGAAATTTAAGCACCACGGTTAACAATTGCAACGGAGGCTACAGCCTCCGTTTTTGTCTAAGAGAAGAATATGGCTAGAGAATTTTCCAGAACGGCCCGAGTGTCGCAACAACTTCACAAAGAGATTGCCAATATCCTTAACCATGAGTTTAAACACCAAGTACCTGAAATAGGTATGGTAACGGTGTCGGGTGTAGAAGTGTCACGAGATTTAGCATACGCCAAAGTGTTTGTGACCTTTTTAGAAGTGGATGAAGCAAAAAATAAAGCATCAATGAAACTGCTCGATGAAGGCAAAAGTTTTGTCCGAGGTTTATTAGGACGTCGTGTCAAAATGCGTAATACTCCAGAATTGCGTTTCATTCAGGACAGTTCCATCACTGAAGGCATGCGCATCTCGAACTTAGTGTCTCAAGTGCGTCGCGAGGATGCTAAAAAATCGGGTGAGCCTGAGGATATTAATCATTCGGATGAGGACGAATAAGCATGGCGCGTAGTCGCAAAAGTGGCCGTGCCATTGATGGCGTGTTTTTATTGGATAAGCCTTTAGGTGAATCGTCAAATCGCTATTTGCAACGTGTTCGAGCCATATTTAACGCCAAAAAAGCCGGTCATACTGGCGCCCTTGATCCTCTCGCCAGCGGTATGCTTCCCATTTGTTTGGGTGAATCGACTAAGTTTTCGCAGTATTTATTGGATGCAGACAAAACCTATTATGTTCGTGCTAAGCTAGGCATTCGCACAGACACCTCTGACGCCGATGGGGAAGTGGTTGAAACGCGTCCAGTGACAGTGGGTCCTGATCAAATCCAACAAGCATGCCTCGCCTATCTAGGTGATTCCGAACAAGTGCCTTCGATGTACTCCGCGCTCAAGCATGAAGGCAAACCTCTGTATTGGTATGCAAGACAGGGGATCACAGTCGTGCGTCCTGCTCGTCCAATTACCATCTTTGATATGTCGGTAGATGATATTACTGATGATGAATTTGCGCTTACAGTGCGAGTTTCGAAAGGTACTTACATTCGGTCATTGGTCGATGATATTGGTCAGGACTTGGGATGTGGTGCGTATGTCACAGAACTTAGGCGCACACGTGTTGCGGATTATCCGACGGAGAAAATGTTGACCTTTGATGCACTGCAGGCACTCGCAGATGAACACAAAGACGAGCGTTTTGAGGTCATTGATCAATATCTACTAACGATTGATTCACCTGTTGCAAGTTTACCAAAGTGTGAATTAACACCTGCTCAGCGGGTAGGGATTCAATATGGACAAGCACAACGACTGACTGGTGAAATTGGGATTGGTGAGTATCGGATGTATTGCGAAGGACGTTTTCTTGGAGTAGGAGACTTACGCGCAGATTCTCATATTTACGTTAAGCGTTTAGTGCATAACTAAATTATCAACAACTTGCAAAGGCATCAAAATGCTATATAATACGCGCTCTTCGTAAGACCTGAATTAGTGATCGGGCTTACCTAATCAACATTTGGAGAAGATTATGTCACTAAATACTCAAGAAACTGCAGCAATCGTTGCTGATTACGCGACTAAAGAAGGCGACACTGGTTCACCTCAAGTACAAGTTGCTTTGTTAACTCATAACATCAACAAGTTACAGTCACATTTTAAAGCACACAAGAAAGACCACCACTCACGTCGTGGTTTATTACGCATGGTTTCTCAGCGTCGTAAGTTGCTAGACTATTTAAAAGGTCGTAACTTAGAAGCGTACCAAGATTTGATCAAGCGCTTAGGCCTACGTCGCTAAGACTTGTTTTGAATTGCAAAAAAGCCAGTTCACTTGAACTGGCTTTTTTATTTGGTCACAATCAATAAGTGCTTAACGCTGAGTGATTTCCCACAACGACACACTACCACTCACTTCGTTGCCAACTGCGAGAATCGGTTTACCTGTAGGGCTATCGGTTGCAGAGATAACAATCAAAGACTCTGGTGCAAGATCGCCAATACCGTCTGAATTGTCTAATCCTTCAGTAAAGTCACGATTGTTCACATAGTCCACAAAATTCACCGAAAAAGGATTCGTAACATCATAGATCATCACGCCACCAGTGCGTTCTAAGCCTATGAATGCGTAGACTCGGTTACCAATAGTTGCAACTGTTAAGGCCTCTGGTTCTGGACCTTTGTTTTCTGAACGATCATCTGACGCATTTTCATCATCGGTATTATTGAATTGAGAACCGTAGATAGTGGCTGTGATCCGTTCAAAGTCATCGCCAGAGTCGTAAATGACAAGTCCGTTTTGGTCCCAAAGTGTAAAGGAACGAGCGCCATAAGCGACAGCAAACTCAAATTCTCCGTCATTATTTGTATCACCGCCAGCACTAGTCACACGTAGGTTACGAATACGGTCATCGTTGCTTAACGCTTCAAAAGCAGAGCCTGGTGCTGCGTCTAAATTTTTAATTTTGAATTCATCGGTATACGCTAGACAGCCATCGTCTACATCATAGTCTTGACCGCCAGCTGCTGTACATGATGCTTCATCAGCTACAGGAAAGAAATATTCACGTGCATCCCCTTCATTGGCTGTAACAATGATCGTTTGTCCTTGCCATTGATATTGCGCGATGGAATCTGGCTGATATGCACCAAATAAACCGTCAAATTGTGCAAAGCTTACTTCGCCATTTTCTTCGGTATCGATGTCTAATCCTGCCCAAGATTTTAAGCCTAACGGAACAATCTCAACAGAATTGTCGGCAAGATTGACCACTGCAAGCGCATTGTTTTCCTGCATGGATACATAGGCTGTTTGATTGTTTGCCGTGATGTATTCTGGCTCTAAGTCTTGTGCAACAGTTGTGTTTATAGTCACGCCATTAATCGTGCGACCTGATGGATTAGGGAATAATACGCCAGCACTGGCTAGAGCTGCAGCATCAGCGTTAAAGTCATTAAAATCAATAATCGTTGCAGTGTCTGCAGGTATACCATTGGTTACTGCGATAATGGCAATGGAGCCTTCAGGGTCAACTGAGTAATCATCACTGGGCTCCCCTTCATTTGCCACAAGGACTTTGCTACCATCTGGTGTAAAAGTGACCATGTCAGGTAAATTGCCTACCGTGACCGCTTTCACTAACGTTGGAGCCGTTGCTAGGTTATTGTAAAACGCAATCACGCCATCATCTGCGTGTGCATCACCTGGGATAGCCACTGCGAGCAAATCGTCATGAATCGCAATACTGGTAAGACCCCCAAGAGCAATTCCATTGAGTTCAGTGGGCAATGATAAAGAGGTCGAGACTAATGAATTGTCGTTGCTAGGCAACGTTAATGCTTGACTAGTGATCCCACTGATATCAATCATGCTAATTGCATCATCTGCGCCATTGGTAGCAAAAATAGTTTGTGAAGCTGCATGGTATTGAATGATTTCGGCGGCCCCATCAGCGCTTAATACACTTCTTGCGGTGAGAGCTAGTTCAATTCCTAGACTCGCATCATTTCCCGCCTCTCCTTGAATCCCTTGCTGACCTACTGGACCTTGGGCACCTGGAGCGCCGTCAGTACCGTCCTCTCCGTCCAAGGAGCAACCTGTTAATGTAAGTGAAGAAAGTATTGCTATGCTTAATAGTGTTTTTTTCATTATGAGATATTCCTTTAACTAAAAATCTCATTAATGAAACTAAATGAAGATGACAATTACGATACAGAAAAATGAACCTTTGGTTAAACCAAGAGGATGAGATTGGGAATTACACCTCAATCCGCGGCAGTCTTGATCGCCAATTGGTCAAAATCTCATAACACACCGTGTGTTTCCATGGCACCAAATCTCTTGGACCAATATATTGTTGACCCTGTTGCCCCATCAGTACCGCTTCATCTTCTAAGGCCACCTCAGGTAAATGGGTGACATCGACCATCATTGCATCCATCGCATTACCACCAACAACACGACACTGACTGCCTTTAATTAAGACATAGCCGTTGTTTCTGACACGTGGATAGCCATCGCCATATCCGATGGGAAGTACGGCTATTTTCATGGGATGGGTGGCCGTAAAATGCATGCCATAGCCGACTCTATCGCCAACCGACAAGTCACGCAGTGTCATAACTTTGGCTTTAACTGACATCACAGGTTTTAGGCCAGGATATTGATTACACACCAACGATGGATAGATCCCAAAGGGCAAAATACCGGTTCTTACCATACTAAAGTGTGCATCTGGCAAATCTAATAATCCACCGCTATTACTCATGTGAATATATGGTAAATCAAGCTGTTGTACATTTGGATGATGAATCACCTTATTAAACCGGGCCAGCTGATGCATCGCAAAAGATTTATCCGCCTCGTCGGACATGGCAAAATGACTCATCACGCCTTCTAAGCGTAGATGCGAATAATCTGTTGCTAGCGTCGTTATCCACTCAACAGCTTGGGCATCGGAAATCCCCCAGCGACTCATGCCAGTATCGACTTCGACTTGAACTGATAAAGTCTTGTCGGCTTGAATCAAGAGCTCATTAAGCTGTTTTGCTCGATAGACTGAATTGATGCATGGAGTAATGTTGAACGCAACACATGCTTCAAGTTCTTCTAAACTCGCTTCACCAAATAACAAAATAGGTGCTTGAATATCGTCTTGTCTCAGCTCATAGGCTTCTTTAATTGTTTCAACCGCCAAATAACAATACCCATTGGCCAATGCAAGACGAGCAGTTGTGATTGCTCCATGTCCATAAGCATTGTCTTTTACGACACATAAGCGCTTTAGCTGAGCCGGTGCATGTTGATCAATGATTGCAAAGTTCTGGGCGAGTTGGACAGTATCGATTTCTACCCAAGCATTGCGGATGGCAGTTACATCAGGAATATTCATTAGGCACTTCCTGGAGGCCACATCGTTTGACCGATATCCGTTCTATAATAACTTCCAGAACAATGGATACGTTGCAATTGAGCGTAGCAATGAGTCAGTGCCTGTGCCACGCTTTCACCATACGCATTGACTTCGAGCAGTCTGTGACCATCTGCCAGAATGTCATTATTTTTCCCTTTGGTCACTTCGTTAAACCAAATATCAGCTTGTGCATAAGGCTCAATCAGAACAGGGAAAGCAGGACCTGTGATTTCGAGAAATGGATAGCCATATCCAGCTAATGTCACTGAAGTACCGATGCGATAAGAGGCTTTAAAATCGGGTATGAATGATTCTCCATCTAGTGCTCTAAACAGATCAATTGGGTTATTCAACATACTCATGATCATGGTACCGCACGTGACACCCAGTCGGCAGTTGTATTCGATGACCCGCCACCGATTATCTTTAAATATCGCCGTTACTTGAACTGGACCACAATAATCGACTTCCTTAAACCATGGCTTTAAAGGTTCGATAAGTTCAGCTACCAGTCCGTATTTATCAGTAGGATCTTGTTCGACAATGCCGCCAAGTGGAGCACCAGCGATTTTGCCCATATTGCCATTGAATGCGCGTTTGTATTCTTGATTGGTAATAAGAGGCGTAATGGTATCACCTTGAACAAACGCGATATGCCCAGCCTCACGATGACCGAGATATTCTTGCAAATAGACGCCTTCTGCATAGTCGATTCGATTGAGCCAACTTTGGGTATCCGCTAAGGTTTCACATACTATGGTGTGAATGGGACTCGTAGGGGAGCATAAGGTGTTTTTGAGCACATAGGGAGCAGGGTGTTCTTCGATAAAGACTTCAGCGTCCAATCGATTCATTGCGACATGTGCTTTAGGTAACGCAATGCCATATTTTTCGCATAAACGATGGGCAAAAAAGCGATCTCTTTCCAGCTGCAAAGCTTCCCCTGTAGGACATAGGATCTTTGTGTTCGCCACAAGCGCCGACGCCCAAGCTTGCTGAGCCCAATCAATTGACATCGGCAATACATAGGTACAAGGATGTTCAGCCAATAGCTCTAATGGACTGGCATAATCGTGCAAGGTAAAACAGGTTGCGACTTGTCGAGCACCATAATGACCATAGTCTCGATTTAGCCAAACCACCACATTCAATCCAGACTTTTGAAGACGCTCGGCAATCCCATGAGTAAAAGCACCTACACCAATAATGAGAACAGAATCAGTCATGGGTTAGCTTGTTGGTGTTAAACGCAAAGTCGAGACCGTGCGTTCCAGCTTAGTCACCTTTTGCTTTAGTGCATTATTGCGTTGTTCCAATATCGCAATTTTGTCATTGACTGTGTTGTTTGAACTTTGGTTACTCAATATAGATTGCTTAACTGATTCAATCTCAAGATTGACAGTCAGTAATTCATTTCGCAAACTACTAATGTCCACACCTAATGCATCAAGTCCTTTGTCCGTCTTTGCCACATTTGCGGTGATAGTATTTTGACCTTTTTGCAAGTTGGTGCGATTGTCTTCTACGACTTTTTCTAGATCGCGCAGCTCTTTTTGATTTCGACGCCATGCCGATGCCCAAAGCTTATCCATTTGTTCCCAGAGTTCATCGCTTTTGGCTGCTAACTCTTTAAGTTTGGCTTGCAAGGCAACCGTCGAACTACCCATTTCTTCACCTGTGGCAGAGAGCTGATTTTCTAATTCTACAATCCGGTTTTGTGCATCATCCAAGCTTGCTATTGTTTGCGTGTGCAAATAGTACAAGTAACCGCCAACGCCTGACGCAAATAAGGCTAGAATAAAGGCTGTTAGGGTCAAAGAGGAGCTTGACGACTCGGAAGTGGGTGGAGGTGAAGCCGGTCGCGAACGCGGCGCAACACGGTCATTATCTTCTAGTCGAATTTCGGAAAAATGATCTGCAGAGCGATTGGACATAATCAAATGAGTTCTTTATTTTTCGCCATATAATAGCGTAAAGAACTCATTTGAGGCTAGTGTTTTTATTAAGCTAGGGAGGCCTTCAGCGCCTGTTCAACATCTTCGATGATATCATCAATGTGTTCGATGCCCACCGAAATGCGCACTAGATCCTCTGAAACCCCAGCGGAGGCAAGTTCTTCAGGAGATAATTGACGATGCGTCGTTGATGCAGGATGACAAGCAAGTGACTTGGCATCACCAATATTCACTAAGCGTAAGATCATTTGTAATGCATCGATGAATTTGCCACCAGCGACTTTGGCATCATCGGCTTTGATGCCAAAGCTGATTATTCCGGAAGCCAAACCGCCAGACATTTTTTGACATGTTGCGTGATATGGACTGTTATCTAACCCAGCGTAGTTGACCCAGCTTACTAGCGGATGAGCACTTAAATATTCAGCTAGGGCTTGTGCATTTTGACAATGGCGCTCCATACGCAATGGCAAAGTTTCTAATCCCTGCAGTAGTTGGAAGGCATTTTGAGGCGAAAGGGCTGCGCCCGTGTTGCGCAAAGGTACCACTCTACAGCGGCCGATATATGCAGCAGGACCAAGTGCTTCGGTATACACCACACCGTGATAAGACGGATCGGGTTCGTTTAGCATTGGGAAACGGTCTTTATTGGCGACCCAATCAAATTTGCCAGAGTCAACAATCACACCGCCAATGGTTGTGCCATGGCCACCAACGTATTTGGTCAAAGAATGAATCACGATATCGGCACCGTGCTCAAACGGACGAATCAGTGCGGGTGTTGCTACAGTGTTATCCACTATTAATGGCACACCGTGTTTATGCGCAATCTCACTAAGCGCTTGTAAGTCAACAACGTTCCCGGCAGGATTACCGATGGACTCACAAAAAACGGCTTTTGTATTCTCGTCAAACAAGGCATCTAATGTATTCAGATCATCAAAAGATGCCATACGTACTTCAACACCCTGGCGTGGTAGGGTATGAGCAAACAAATTATAAGTACCGCCATATAGTTGACTGGTCGAGATGATGTTCGCGCCAACATGAGTAATGGCTTCAACCGCATAGGTAATGGCAGCCATACCTGAAGCAACGCATAATGCACCTATCCCACCCTCTAAAGCCGCCATGCGTTCTTCTAATACGGCTGTGGTTGGATTCATAATTCGAGTATAGATATTACCAGCAACTTTTAAGTCAAAGAGATCAGCACCGTGTTGGGTGTCATCAAACGTGTAAGATGTGGTTTGGTAGATTGGCACGGCTGCTGCTTTAGTCGTTGGGTCAGATTTGTAAGCGTGATGCAAGACCATGGATTCGAGTTTCATAACTTGTCCTTATGTGTATTTCGCAAAATGAATTATCGCTAAATTTACAACTTTTATCCTAATTAAGCGATAAAAAACATAAATAATTTTCTCAAATGAAATCGTTATGGGCTTTTCCTGCTATATATAAGTATAAGTAAATATATTCATTTATTAGTTAGGCTTTACATATTATGCGGACGATTATTTTTGGTGGCTTGGGGGTCATTGCAGAAACCTCTGAAATTCACCGGGCGGCATTTAATCGTGCATTATCAGAGATTGGCTTACCTTGGGAATGGAGTCAGGCTGAGTATCAAAAAATGCTAAACTCGCCAGGTGGCAAGAATCGCCTGACAGAGTTTTTAGTCAATCAAGATCCCAAACTCGTTAACTATGCTGAAATAGTCCACACCTTAAAGTCTCGTTTTTATTTGCAAGCTTTATCTGAACAGACCATAGAACCACGAACTGGACTCGTTAATTTGTTTTCTCGTTTGGAAACTAAAGAAGTGCGTTTTGCCATTGCCAGTACCACATCCCTTGAAAACATTTATGGATTACTAGATGCTTGCAATATCCCGCTCAATCAGTTCGCGGTAATCGCCTCGAAAACAGATGTCGAACAGCCCAAACCGGCTCCAGATATATACGACTATGTACTCAGTGAGCTGTGCGCGATACAGAGTAATTGTGTTGCAATTGAAGACAGTGCATCAGGAGTGATCGCTGCCGTTGCTGCTGGCGTCACTTGTTATGCTATGCCGGGTCTCAACACAGCAAATCAAGATTACAGCGAAGCAGAAAAAATACTTATCGACTATACCGAGCTAGATTAAGCTTTGTGCTTCATCATGCGTTCTTTTTGACGTGCCCAGTCGCGGTCTTTGATGGCATCGCGTTTGTCGTGTGACTGCTTCCCTCGAGCAAGTTGAATTTCGAGTTTTACCCAGCATTTATGCCAATACATCGCAGTGGCGACAATCGTGTGACCATCACGTTCTACTGCGCCAATGAGTTGGTCTAACTCGCGACGTTTGAGCAACAGTCGACGCACGCGTCTGGGATCGCATATCACATGAGTCGAGGCTTCATTGAGTGGCGTAATATTGATATTTGACACATAGGCTTGGCCATCACGAATAAACACATACGCGTCAACTAAATTGACCTTACCAGAGCGAATACTTTTTACTTCCCACCCTTGTAATTCCATGCCGGCTTCATATTTATCTATATAAGAATATTCATGGCGCGCTTTTTTGTTGAGCGCAATGGTGGTGCTGGGATTTGACTTCTTTTTCATCCAGTTAGTATATCGGTATTTTGCAATGTGTATAGCGATATGGGGATATTTTTTTGCGTTTAAAGAGAAGGGTTATGTTATTATTTGCATGATATTTAAGTTTGAGGTGTTATGGCTGACGTAAACAAAAGCGCACTGGTTCCCTACAGTGCTCAGACAATGTATGACCTAGTCAATGATGTTCACGCGTATCCCGAGTTTTTACCAGGTTGTGTAGGCACAGAGGTGCATTCGGCTGATGAGTCACATATGAAAGCTTCCATGCACATTGCAAAGGCGGGCATCAAACACACTTTTACGACCCTCAATAGCCTTGAGCCCAACCGTGCAATCAAGATGCAACTCGCCGATGGGCCGTTCAAATCTTTGAGCGGTGGATGGACATTTACTGAACTCGATGAGCACGCATGTAAGGTTGAGTTGAATTTGACATTTGAATTCAAAAATAAACTTATCGCCATGGCATTTGGCAAAATGTTTACCCAACTAGCCAATGCAATGGTCAGTGCGTTTATCACTCGAGCTAAACAAAAAGCCTTAGCGGAAGGAAATGCATAATGCAGAAATTGTGTTCGGTTGAAGTCGTTTATGGCACTCCAGATAAACAAGAAATCGTCACCGTTGAAGTACCTGCTGAGACTTCAGTTGAGCAATGTATTACTCAATCTAATATTCAGCACATTTTTCCTGAAATCGATTTATCCGAGAACAAAGTCGGGATTTGGAATCGTGCCTGTCGTCTCAATGATATGGTAAAGGACGGTGATCGCATTGAAATATATCGCCCACTGATTGCTGATCCCAAAGAAGTTCGTCGTCTGCGCGCAGAGAAGGCTAAAGCCGAAGGTCGAGCCAATAAAGTGACCGGCGGCAGACCGTTAGCCAAAGATTAATACTTTCGACGCTTCAGTCCCGTTGTGGCCAAAATTTTAGCCGAAATCTCTTCAATCGAAAATTTGGTACTGTTGAGAAAAGGGATCCTTTCTTTACGGTATAAGTTTTCCACTTCTCTCAATTCCATACGACATTGTTGCATTGAGGCATATTTGGAGTTGGCTCTGCGTTCTGATCGTATTTGATGTAAGCGCTCGGCCGCAATAGTTAAGCCAAAAATCTTGTGCTTATATCGGCGCAAAGCAGGATTGAGTTTAATCATGTCTCCCATATCTTCTTCGGTAAAAGGATAATTAGCCGCTTTGATGCCGTATTGTAATGCCAAATAAAGACTCGTTGGAGTTTTGCCTGAGCGCGACACACCAACCAATATAATATCCGCATCTGCATAATTCTGTAAATTTGCACCATCGTCATTAGTCAATGCATAGTTGACCGCTTCAATACGAATGTCGTATGTCGTTTCATGGATGCTGTGAGTACGATGTTTTTCTGGCTTTGATGGTACCCCAAGGATCTTTTCAAGTGGGGCCACAAATTGGTCTAAAAAGTTGTAATTGATGCCAACTGAGTTGGCAATAATATGACGAATGTCGCTGTTAACGATTGTGTAAAAAACCAACGGACGCTGGTTTGTTTCTTGAAAACTTACAGATATTTGCTTTAACACTTCATTTGCATGTTGTTCAGTTTCGACAAAAGGGATCGTGATGTGATTGAACTCAATCGGGAATAAAGACAGCAAAGCATGGCCAAAAACTTCTGAAGTAATGGCTGTGCCATCGGAAATATAATAGGCTGCGCGCATCACAACTCCTTAACAATCTTGTAATTTTATTACGGATTACAATTAAATTTTACAAATTTATAGTCAGCATTTTACAATGCTATTTTGCTTTTTCGGTTAAGTTTTAAACAGGCAGTAATTAATGTCGATAACCCATTAAGCTATTACACAATACGGCTGGAGGCTCGCAAGTGCAAGAACAAGCGCAAGAATACGTTCTATGGTATCAACAATTAGGTATGCATGATGTTAACCGAGTAGGGGGCAAAAACGCTTCTCTTGGTGAAATGATCTCGAATTTAGCCAATGCTGGCGTGCAGGTACCGGGTGGTTTTGCAACAACCTCGTATGCGTTTAATGAATTTTTAGAGCAGAGTGGTTTAGAAGCTCGTATTCATGAAGTGCTCGATGCGTTGGACGTCGATGATGTCAACGCGCTAGCTAAAGCCGGCGAGCAAATTCGACAGTGGATCATCGATACACCATTCCAGCCAGCTTTAGAAACAGCCATTGCCGATTCGTTTGCTGAGCTTTCAGGCGATGCTGGCGACGCCGCTTCATTTGCTGTGCGTTCATCTGCGACTGCAGAAGATATGCCTGATGCATCATTTGCTGGCCAGCAAGAAACATTTCTGAATGTAAAAGGCTATGAAGCCGTATTAGTCGCGATTAAACATGTATTCGCATCGTTATTTAATGACCGTGCCATCAGCTATCGTGTGCACCAAGGTTATGACCACAAAGGCGTAGCCTTATCTGCTGGCATTCAACGCATGGTGCGTTCGGATAAAGCCGCTTCTGGTGTCATGTTCTCGATTGATACTGAATCTGGTTTCGAAGATGTAGTGTTTATCACCTCTAGTTTTGGCTTAGGTGAGATGGTTGTTCAAGGTGCGGTCAATCCAGATGAATTTTATGTTCACAAACCCACTCTAGCGGCGGGGCGTCCTGCGGTATTGCGTCGTAACTTAGGCAGTAAACTTACGCAGATGATTTACTCGACGTCGCAAGAACACGGTAAGCAAGTCGAGATTGTGGATGTGCCAAAAGAACAGTCTTTGACATTTTCTATTACCGATGCTGAAGTAGAAGAATTAGCGAAGCAAGCCGTGATTATCGCTGAGCACTACGGCCGAGCGATGGACATTGAGTGGGCCAAAGACGGCACAGATGGGAAGTTATACATAGTACAAGCCCGCCCAGAAACTGTACGCTCACGTGAAGATGCACAAGTCATTGAACGCTATCAACTCGATGGCAATGCCCCGACAGTTTGTACCGGTCGTGCGATTGGTCACAAGATTGGTGCAGGCACTGCAAAAGTACTTAGCTCTATTGCTGAAATGGACAAAATTGAGCCGGGTGATGTGCTGGTTACCGATATGACCGACCCTGATTGGGAGCCGATCATGAAACGAGCCTCAGCTATCGTCACCAACCGGGGTGGACGTACTTGTCATGCTGCCATCATTGCTCGTGAGTTAGGTATTCCGGCTGTTGTTGGATGTGGCGATGCGACGTCTAGCATCAATACGGGTGACAAAGTCACTGTATCCTGTGCTGAAGGGGATACTGGTTTCATTTATTCAGAAGAACTAAACTTTGACGTGGTAACGTCACGCATCGATTCGATGCCTGATTTACCATTGAAGATCATGATGAATGTGGGTAACCCTGATCGCGCGTTTGATTTTGCGCGTTTACCACATGCAGGTGTCGGTCTTGCACGTCTAGAGTTTATCATCAACCGCATGATTGGTGTGCATCCTAAAGCCCTCTTAAACTTTGACGAACAACCCGATGATTTGAAAACCGAAATTGCCGAGATGATTGCCGGTTATGCTTCGCCAAAAGAGTTCTATATTCAAAAACTCGTGGAAGGCATCAGTTCGATCGGTGCGGCGTTCGCGCCTGAAAAAGTCATCGTACGAATGTCAGATTTTAAATCGAACGAATACTTTAACCTGGTCGGTGGTTATCAATACGAGCCAGACGAAGAAAATCCAATGCTCGGTTTCCGTGGTGCGTCACGTTATATTTCGGAGGATTTCCGCGATTGTTTTGCGTTAGAATGTGAAGCCATTAAACGCGTGCGCAATGATATGGGATTAACCAATGTCGAAATCATGATCCCGTTTGTGCGCACATTGGAAGAAGGTCAACAAGTCATCGACTTATTGCGCGAAGAAGGTTTGGTGCAAGGCGAAAATGGCTTACGCGTTATTATGATGTGTGAATTACCGTCAAATGCGTTATTAGCTGATGAATTTTTAGACATTTTTGATGGGTTCTCAATTGGCTCTAACGACTTAACTCAATTGACGTTGGGATTGGATCGCGATTCTGGTTTAATTGCTCATTTATTTGATGAACGCAACACTGCGGTCAAAAAACTTCTCGCGATGGCCATCCAAGCCGCCAAGAGACGCGGTAAATACGTGGGGATTTGTGGCCAAGGCCCATCTGACCATGAAGACCTTGCAGCTTGGCTAGTTGAGCAAGGTATCGATAGTGTGTCACTGAATCCTGACACAGTTGTCGAAACATGGTTGTACCTAGCGGAGAAATACGCTTAATTTACACCTGGATATTGAGTAATTTGAGCCCTGATTGATGCATCTTTCAGGGCTTTTTTGTATACTTGCGCACATGAATTATGACTAAAGAGTCAACATGTTACCGGTACTCGACCCTCAAGAAGCTTTATCTGTTCACTATCAAGATTATTTGGATGCGTTGCGCGCCAGTGATTTTACTGGTGATATTGAAACGGCCTATTCCTCGCGTTTTGCGATGGCGACGGATAATTCAATCTATCAGAAACTACCACAGGCTGTGGTTTATCCCAAATCAGTGAATGATTTATCGATTATTGGCAGAGTTGCGAATGATTTTCCCGAAGTGGTGTTTTCTGCTCGTGGTGGTGGTACTGGCACGAATGGTCAGTCATTAACATCTGGGATCATTGTTGAAACCGCGCGTTATATGAATCAGATATTAGAAATCAATGCTGAAGAACGGTGGGTAAGAGTCCAATCAGGTGTCGTTAAAGATGCGTTAAATGATGCATTGAGGCCATTTGGTTTTTTCTTTGCTCCAGATCTTTCGACTTCTAATCGCGCAACCATTGGTGGCATGATCAATACTGACGCCTCAGGGCAGGGCTCTTTAGTTTATGGTAAAACCTCCGATCACATACTAGGCCTGACCAGTGTGTTAGTCAATGGGGATGTTCTGCATACCAAACCGACTTCAATCGATGATTGCTTGGCACATGCCCAGTCCAGTTATGCGCAAATCAGCGAGCAAATTCAAACTTCATGTGTCGCTAAGCGAGATCAAATATTAGCAAAATTTCCGCGCTTGAATCGTTTCTTAACAGGCTATGATTTGGAACATGCGTATATTCCTGAACAACAACAGTTTGACATAAGCCGTTTAATTGCTGGGTCTGAAGGTTCCTTGGCATTTGTGGCGGAAGCCAAACTCAACATTACCCCAATTGCCAAGCACAAAGCTTTGGTCAATATCAAATACAACTCATTTGAATCGGCTTTGCGTCATGCGCCTAAGATGGTCGAAGCTGAAGCTACATCTGTTGAAACTGTGGATTCAAAAGTACTTAATCTAGCGAAAGCCGATATTATATGGCATTCGGTGTCGGATCTGATTCAAGATGTGCCAAACTCCGAGTTACTTGGGCTGAATATGGTCGAGTACAACAGTGAAGATGAAACCGAAATTACCACTAAGATCACTGCCTTAGAAGCTCGCTTACAAGCTGAGATTGAATCTGGTGAAACTGGCGTGATTGGCTTTCAAGTCACCTATGATGTCGCTGATATCCAAAAAATATATGCTATGCGCAAAAAAGCAGTAGGTTTGCTAGGCAAAACCGATGGGGCGAAAAAGCCAATTGCGTTTGCGGAAGACACCGCAGTACCACCTGAAAATTTGGCGGATTTCATCATTGAGTTTCGCGACTTGCTCGATTCGCATAAGTTGGATTATGGTATGTTCGGTCATGTGGATGCTGGCGTATTACATGTTCGTCCAGCTTTGGATATGAATGATCCCCAGCAAGAAGTTCTTCTCAAACAAATATCGGACCAGGTGGTTGCTTTAGTTGCTAAGTATGGTGGCCTGATGTGGGGCGAGCACGGTAAAGGTTATCGCAGTGAGTATGCTCCTGAGTTTTTTGGTGAGGAGCTGTACACAGAGTTGCGTAAGATTAAGGCAGTGTTTGATCCGCTCAATAAGATGAACCCTGGCAAGATTTGTACGCCGTATAAGTCTGATGCTGAGCTAGTCAAAGTCAGTGATACCAAACGCGGTGCATTCGACCGAACTATTCCTGTGGTGCTCAAAGAGGAATACGAACCTGCCATGAGCTGTAACGGCAATGGCTTGTGTTTTAATTACGACACAACATCGCCCATGTGTCCGTCATTTAAGATCACAGCAGAACGTCGCCATTCACCCAAAGGGCGAGCGGGTATGATCCGCGAGTGGCTTCGTCTGTTGGAGAAACAAGGGGTTGATACCAATTCTTTGGATGCGACTCAAGGAACTACTTCATGGCTGAGTCGTTTAATCAATACCAATTCAGCGCAAAGCAAAGGGGATTTTTCTCATGAAGTCATGCAAGTGATGGATGAATGCTTAGCCTGTAAGTCGTGCTCGTCGCAATGTCCAGTAGGGGTGGATGTGCCCGATTTTAGGGCTAAATTCATAGCGTTGTATTACCAAAGATATTCACGCCCAGTAAAAGATTACCTAGTGGCTAATATTGAACGCATGGCACCTTGGTTGGCCAAAATCGCTCCACTACATAATGCTGTGATGCGTTCCCGATTGGTGCAATGGGCACTGCGCGAGAGTGTTGGCTATGTGGATGCACCATTGCTATCTACACCAACGTTAAAGAAACGGGTTTCTACAAAATTTGATATGAGTGCCTTACAGCAGTTGTCACATGTACAAAAAGCTCAAACCGTATTAATTGTGCAAGATCCCTTTACGAGCTTTTATGATGCTCAGGTTGTAGAAGACTTTGTCTTGCTCGCGCAAAAACTAGGATTTAACCCAGTGTTACTGCCATTTAACCCTAATGGTAAACCACAGCATGTCAAAGGGTTCTTGGCGGAGTTTGCCACGACTGCAAAGTCCACAGCGGCCTTTTTAAATGATATCGCAAGTCTCAATATCCCAATGGTTGGCGTAGATGCTTCACTACTGCTGGTCTATCGAGATGAGTACACTAAGACATTAGGAGCAAAGCGTGGAGAGTTTAGTGTACTGGCTGTACATGAGTGGCTAGTACAGCATGCAGCAAGTGCCATAGTCAAAAACCAAGCTCAGTCTGAGCATGAGCTTGCCCTCTTTACTCACTGTACTGAGAAAACAGCTCTGCCAACTAGCGAGAAGCAATGGCAGAAGATATTTGCTGATGCGGGGCTAGAGCTTGGTATCGTGTCTGTTGGGTGTTGTGGTATGGCCGGAACATATGGTCATGAAGTGGTACATTTGCACAATAGTAAAGGGATCTATGATTTGAGCTGGCGTGATGCAATTGCTCGATTTGCTCCCGAGCAGAGAGCGGTCACAGGTTACTCTTGTCGCAGTCAAGTAGCTCGATACAGTGATGGCAAGCCGCGACATCCACTACAAATATTACTCAATTCACTATTAGAATAGGAACCAACATGGCCGAATCAGTTCCACAAGATCAAGAACAATTAGCCAAATGGGTGCGTGAACAATTTCAAAAAGCCAATAAACACCTTGCAGAAAACGGTGTGTTATTCGAATCTGTAGTTATCGAAGATAGTCGCTATCTCGCGCCAATGGTGGCGGTATGGAAAATCAAAACCCGTGATGGTAAATACTTTTGGGTCATCAGTGGTGACTTGCCAGTGGATTTTGTACCTGCAAGTGTGTCACCTGATGTTCGAGGCGTGTTGAAACATTTTTCGCTGTTATGGCAGTTAAATGTGGAGAACCTTTCTCAAGCTGAGAAGATCAACGAAACTCAAAAAGAGTACCTCACGTTGCTCGGCACCCGTGCTCATGACTTATATCACATGAGCGAGGATGATAAGCTCTGGCAAGTAAACTAATCGAGTATTTCATAAAATCCTTCGTTGACTAGTTCTGCGATGATATTGACACTACTGAATTGAAGGTGGTCACTGGGGGTTACCTTCATTTTTGTTTCGTTGAGTAAGCTTTCAAAAAACGGCCTATCCAAGGCATCGGCCTCATAGCGACGACCATTGATAAAGAACACAAAATACTCATTAGTTTGATGCTCAGGATAGAGTGGTCGGATCCCAAGATTTGGTGCTATGGTTATACTTGTATTAATCATTCGCAATATTTCAGCTGAGCTGTATGGTGACTCAAGAGCATATTCATCGTGGATTGGATGATAGATTTTGGATAACATCTCTGTCAGCAAATAATCGGTTTCATCTAGATCAATAAACTGATGCAATAATTGCTTTAAAACAAAAATATCATGCCCATTCACCGCAGAACGTTTATGAGTGATCACACGATTAGGGTCGCTAAAGCGTTTGGTTAATAAGTCGTTATCCAAGATGCCATCTGCTAAGCCCTGCAATAATTCACTTTGATTTGGAGCCCTAAAGCCAACAGAGTAATTGAAACATTCAGTGATGGACTTACCTTGATGCGGATAAAATGGCGGTATGTAGAGAACATCACCGGGTAGCATCACAATATCAATAATAGGCTGAAAGGGTTTGACTTGTTGCAATTGCGCATGAGGGTATAGCTTTTCAGAACTGCTACTGAGTTTGTGTCCAACCTGCCAGCGTCGTTGCCCCATACCTTGCACAATAAACACATCGTATTCGTCATAATGTGCACCAACACCGCCACCCGCCACACTGTAAGTGACTAACAAATCATCAAAGCGCCAGTGAGGAATGAACGCAAACTTTTCCGTTAAGGCTTTGGTTTGTGGTAAATAATTGTCGACACCTTGTACCATTAAGGTCCAGCCACCCACACAGTTTTCATTTATGTCATCAGCTGTAAAAGGACCTTGATGAACGTCCCATTGCTCGTCTGTAAAACTGACTATGCGAGCATCAATATCCTCTTCAAGCGCAAGTCCTGCCAAAGTATTAGCATCCACTGGATCCTGAAAATTAGGAAATAACTTGCGGATAATACAAGGTTTCTTTTGCCAGTATTGCTGAACAAAAACTTCTGGATCAAAATCAATGATATCGTAAGTGTGCGAAGTCATATTGTGCGGTTCTCAATTGTCCATAACTTTTTAAATGCTGTGCGCTCAATGTTAGTGTTTGATGTGGGCAGAATTCAAAGAAAAAAGTCTCGCTCATACTGATACTATCGAGTTTTGCGTGGCGTTCTAAACGAGATGCCATGTTAACCGTTTTTCCCCAAATATCAAAGTAACGTCTATTCGAACCTATATATCCTGCCACGAGTGAGCCGCGGTGTGCGCCACAGCGCAACTGGCCTTCAATCCCATAATAGTGACAAATACTGTAAAACTGCCGAAATAACTCACTAATACATGGCCAAATGTCGTCTTTGTCAGGGTGGATAAATAGGACTAAACATTGATCGGCATTGGTTTTGATTATTTTGCCCATGGCGGATTCAATGACTGGTTCAAATGCTGAAAAACAGTTGTGCATGGCAAAAACCACGTCTTTATCACGAAAGTCTTTTGTCAGTTCGACAAAGTTTGCCATGTCAAAGAATAGTACCACACAGTCATCCAGTGACTGATGCAGCGGCTTGGTATTTGCGGGTATAAATGGTAGGGTGTGCATAAGATGCCCCTTTAACAAGATAAAGAGGCATCATGACAAGGTTTTAAGCGTCTAACAACTGATCGACAAGACGGATCGCATCGCCAATATAGCTTGCTGGAGTTAAGGTTTTAAGTTCTGCCTTGACACTATCAGGCAATTCCAGTCCATCGATGAAATCAGCCATGATGTCGGCGTTGACTTTTTTGCCACGAGTTAACTCTTTGAGTTTTTCGTATGGCTTCTCGATACCATAACGGCGCATCACGGTTTGAACCGGTTCCGCCAAAAGCTCCCAGTTGTCATCGAGTTCGGCAAGCAGACTTGCTTCATTTACTTCAAGTTTGCTGATCCCTTTTAAACTTGCTTGATAGGCAATGAGTGAATAGCCCATGCCCACACCTAAGTTACGTAGAACTGTCGAATCCGTTAAATCACGTTGCCAGCGAGAGACGGGAAGTTTGGTCGCAAGGTGTGCAAACAAGGCGTTAGCTATGCCTAAGTTCCCTTCTGAGTTTTCAAAATCTATTGGGTTGATTTTGTGTGGCATAGTGGATGAGCCAATTTCGCCGGCGATGGTTTTTTGCTTAAAGTGACCTAGTGCAATATAGCCCCAAACATCTCGGTCAAAATCGAGCAAAATCGTGTTGAATCGCGCAACGGCATCAAATAATTCAGCAATGTAATCATGCGGCTCAATTTGTGTGGTATAAGCATTCCAAGTAATGTCTAGGCTTGTAACAAACTGTTCACTTAAGGCATGCCAATTCACATCCGGGTAGGCCGATAAATGCGCATTATAGTTGCCTACAGCGCCGTTAATTTTGCCAAGGACTGAAACGTGTGCCACTTGGTCGCGTTGGCGTTGCAAGCGCACCATGACATTTGCTATCTCTTTCCCCATGGTGGTAGGAGAGGCAGGTTGACCATGAGTCCGGGCCATCATCGGGATGCTGCGATACTCTTTGGTCAGCTCACGCAATGCGTTTATCAATTTGTCCATATAAGGCAAAATGACCGCATCACGCGCTTCTTTTAACATCAACGCATGAGATAAGTTGTTTATATCCTCTGAGGTGCAAGCAAAGTGGATAAATTCCGAAACCGCATTGAGTTCAGGCACGTTGGCGACTTGTTCTTTGAGAAAATATTCCACGGCTTTCACATCGTGATTGGTGGTTTTTTCAATCTCTTTGATGCGTTGGGCATCGTCTTCACAGAACGAAGATACGATCTGGTTCAAATGTTCATTGGCTTGAGTGGAAAACGCAGGAACTTCTTTAATTTCAGCGGTCTCCGCCAAACGTTGTAACCAACGCACTTCGATAATGACGCGATATTTGAGAAGGCCAAACTCCGAAAAATACTCACGAAGTTCATTGGTTTTACTGGCGTAACGCCCATCGACAGGGGATAGGGCGGTTAATAAAGATAGATCCACAAAAGGCTCCTAACGTCTAACTCATTTGCTGTAAGGCAGCTTGGGCTCCGCGCAAGATGCGTTTACGATTCAATAAAATTTGGCGGCGCTGGCCTCCCATTTGGCGCCACAATACAGCAGAGCGAACCCCTGCAAGTAACAATGCTCGAACTTTTGCCTGATTTGAAGCTTGTCCGAGGTGCGCAGGGTTCCCTGCGACTTGAATACGTGGTGCTAGTGGACTGACAATGTCCACATAGGCACTGGCTAAACTGGATAAAATTTGGTGATGCTCGAACTCTACATGGGCTAATTGTCGTTGGACGTTACCAATACGCTGTCCCAGTTCAGACATTGCTTGAGGATTTTTGGCAAGTTTGCGCTCAAAACCCAATAAGCTGGCAATGTAGCGAGTGAGTTCTGCGTCTTTCTGTGCACCTCGCGTGTTGAGCTGATGTACTAGTGTGGTGTAGCCAATTTTTAAGTTTGATAATTGGCCGTATACTTGTTGTGGATGTTCTGGTTCAGTAACACAAATACTTGAGATGCTGGCTTGAAACGCCGTATCATCACATTGACCTTTGCGGGCAACGGCTTGCACCAAGGTAGCAGCTTGGCATACTCCGGCAAGGGCGAGGGTGGCTTCTATTGCTTCACTCATTAACGTATATAACTCTCGATGATACCACCTCCTAAGCACACGTCGCCTTGGTAAAATACAGCGGATTGTCCCGGTGTCACGGCTTTTTGTGGCTCATCAAAGATGACGTTTACGCAATCTTTATCAGTTGGTTCAACCACACAATTGATGTCGTGTTGGCGATATCGTGTTTTGACGGTCATGCGCGTTGGTTCGGTTAAGGCATTACGATCTACCCAATGCAATTGGTTCGCAATGAGACCTTTGGAGAATAAGCGCGGATGATTTGCACCTTGACCCACGATGAGCGTATTGTTGGGCACGTCTTTGTCCACCACATACCAAGGCTCATCGCCGTGTTCTTTGGTGCCGCCAATGAGTAATCCTTTGCGCTGACCTAAAGTGTGATACATCAACCCTTGATGTTCACCGATGGACTCACCTTCTGCTGTCACAATAGGCCCTGGTTGGGCAGGCAGATATTGTGCTAAAAAATCTTTGAATTTGCGTTCACCGATAAACCAGATCCCGGTTGAGTCTTTTTTGTCATGTGTCACCAGCCCTTGTGCTTCTGCGATGCGTCGCACTTCTGGTTTTTCTAAATGCCCGATTGGAAATAGGGTTTTACGGACGTGCTCATGACTCAAGGTATACAAAAAATAACTTTGGTCTTTGTTTTGATCTAACCCTCTGATCATTTGAGTATTGCCGTCGATGTCGCGACGTTGCACATAATGACCTGTGGCGATGTAATCCGCGCCTAAATCTTCAGCGGCGAATTCCAAAAAGGCTTTGAACTTAATTTCTTTGTTGCACATGATATCGGGGTTTGGGGTGCGACCCGCTTTGTATTCTCTTAAAAAATACTCAAATACATTGTCCCAATATTCGGCAGCAAAATTAATCGTGTGCAGCTCGATGCCTAATTTATCAGCAACCGCTTGAGCATCGGCTAAATCTTCAGCTGCGGCACAGTACTCGTCGTTGTCATCTTCTTCCCAGTTTTTCATAAAGACGCCTTCGACCTGATAACCGGCCTCTTTGAGCAAAAATGCAGACACTGAGGAGTCGACACCGCCTGACATGCCGACGATGACTTTGGTGTTTTCAGTGGATGGTAGTGCTTCGTTTTGAGAAGTGTTCTGCATGTCAGTTAACGTAATTACTATGGTCGTTTAAAACGGTGATAGTTTAGCATTTTTTTGTCAGTGAATCACCGGCTTAATTATCGAATATTTGATATTGACCGTGTTCAACTGTATCAATTGTCCAGCTGCCAATACGGTAGCGAATCAAACGTAATGTAGGATGGCCCACTGCAGCCGTCATCCGCCGGACTTGGCGATTACGTCCTTCTTTTAAGACGATTTTTATCCATGACGTTGGGATGGATTTGCGCTCTCTAATTGGCGGGTGTCGTTCCCAGACATTTGGAGCAGCCATTGCGCTGACATTTGCTGGCAGTGTGAGACCATCTTTTAATTGAACGCCCGACGATAGTTGTTCGATTGCTTGAGAGCCAATCTCACCTTCTACTTGAACCCAATATTCTTTGCTCATTTTCTTTTTAGGGTGGGTAATGCGATGTTGCAATGCACCATCATCGGTGAGTACCAACAATCCCTCACTGTCGCGATCAAGTCGACCAGCAGCGTAGACATTGGGTACATCAATAAAATCTTTTAATGTGCGCTTGCCAGGCTGAGGCGAAAATTGGCACAGCACATCAAAGGGTTTGTTAAACAACACAATCATACTTTAGATAAGCTTGTTATCGAATGAAACAAGTCCTATTGTACCGATTTGTAGAATATGTGCCATGCACTTCACAAATATTGTTCGAAGCATAAAAAAAGCAGACATTTGCCTGCTTTTTTGCTCGACTCCAACCAAGTTTCTATCGTTCAGAATCCTGATTTAAGGCAATGTTTTCTGCATGCAAGCCTTTCGGCCCTTGTGCGACATCAAAAGTGATTTCCTGTCCTGCCTTTAAAGAACGGTATCCATCCATCTTTATTGTTGAATAATGAGCAAATATATCTTCACCACCGTCTTCGGGGACGATGAAGCCGAAACCTTTAGCGTTGTTGAACCACTTTACTTTGCCAAGCGCCATACCCCTGTTCCTCTATGCCTTTTCTTCGATGTGATTGAATGCCTCCACTATGACTATAAAAACGACTGAATATGATATAGGATAGTGCCAAGGTTGAGCGAAAACGTCTGCAAAGCCAGTAAAATTCCGCAAAACCTACCTTAAAAGTAGTCAGTTGACTTGCGTTATGTCAAGTTTATGAACCAATAAAAAATTATTTTCTCATTAATAGATGAAAAACTGTCGATAGGTATTATATTAAAGGTATGAGTAAAGATAATACGACCATCTTAGACGGCGAAAAACTGCTCGAAGACGAGCGTCAGAAGACCCAACCGCCGCCGATGTACAAAGTCATTTTAAATAATGACGATTACACGCCGATGGACTTTGTAGTTAGCGTTTTGGTCAAATTTTTTCGAATGAACACAGAACAAGCTAATCAAATCATGCTCACAGTACATTATCGCGGTAAAGCCGTATGTGGGGTTTTTACTGCGGAGATTGCAGAGACCAAAGTCATGCAAGTTAACGAATATGCACGTAAGCATCAGCATCCACTGATGTGTTCAATGGAACGCGCATAATCATATTGCGTCAGCAAAAGAGGTAGCATTTTATATGTTAAACAAAGATTTGGAACAAACGCTCAACGAGGCATTTATCTTCGCGCGTCAACATCGCCACGAGTTTATGACGGTTGAACACTTGTTGTTAGCGTTGTTGGATAATCCAGCAGCATTAGAGGCTTTGAAAGCCTGTGGTGCTGATTTGGATACCATCAAACAAGAACTGACTGATTTTGTCAAAGACACCACGCCTCTGATGTTAGATGATGCCGAGAATGAGCGTGAAACTCAGCCGACATTAGGCTTTCAACGCGTATTGCAACGCGCAGTGTTCCATGTGCAATCCTCAGGTAAAGGAGAAGTGACCGGTGCTAATGTATTGGTTGCCATTTTTAGCGAACAAGAATCTCAAGCTGTTTACATATTAAAGAAATCAGACGTCACGCGATTGGATGTGGTCAATTTTATTTCCCACGGTGTAACCAAGAAAGATGAAGAGCCATCCATCAATGAGCCACAAACAGAGGCTGTTGAGGACGATGAAGATTCTTCGATGCTGTCGAAGTACACGACAAACCTGAACTCAACCGCAAGAGAAGGCAAGATTGACCCTTTAATTGGTCGCGATCATGAAGTTGAGCGCACCATTCAGATATTGTGCCGTCGACGCAAAAATAATCCATTGCTTGTTGGCGAGGCCGGAGTCGGTAAAACGGCGATTGCTGAAGGGCTAGCGTACCGTATCGTTAATGAGGATGTGCCTGAAGTGATGCAAGCGGCGACTGTTTATTCTCTTGATTTAGGGGGGCTGTTAGCCGGTACCAAATATCGCGGAGACTTTGAAAAACGCCTCAAAGGCATTTTAAAAGAGCTAACAGAGGATAAAAATGCTATTTTATTTATTGATGAGATCCATACCATTATCGGTGCTGGAGCCGCCTCAGGTGGGGTGATGGACGCATCGAACCTACTCAAGCCTAAACTTTCCAGTGGCGAGCTGCGCTGCGTTGGGTCGACTACTTATCAAGAATATCAAAGTATCTTTGAAAAAGACCGAGCACTGGCCAGACGTTTCCAGAAAATTGATGTCGTTGAACCAAGCGTTGAAGATACTACGAAGATATTGATGGGACTCAAATCGCGTTATGAAGAGCACCATAGTGTGAAGTTCACACAAAAAGCCCTTAAAGCAGCCGCAGAATTATCCGCCAAGTATATTAATGACAGACACTTGCCAGACAAAGCTATTGACGTAATGGACGAAGCCGGGGCTAGTTTGCGCTTAATGCCGGATGACAAACGTCCTTCTGAGATTACTGATTTAGAAATTGAAAAAATCATTGCCAAAATCGCTCGGATCCCTGAAAAATCCGTTTCCGCATCGGATATGGAGGTGCTCAAAAACCTTAAGCGCAACCTCAAGATGGTGGTGTTTGGCCAAGATGATGCGATTACTACGTTAACCGATGCGATTCATTTGTCTCGCTCGGGGTTAGGCAATGAAGCAAAACCGATTGGTTCGTTCTTATTTGCTGGTCCAACCGGTGTGGGTAAGACTGAAGTCACGGCTCAGCTTGCCAAAATAATGGGCGTGGAGTTGGTGCGCTTCGATATGTCTGAGTACATGGAGCGTCATGCGGTATCACGCTTGATTGGTGCACCTCCCGGTTATGTTGGTTTTGACCAAGGTGGTTTGTTAACGGATGCTGTGATCAAAAACCCATATTCTGTAGTGCTTCTTGATGAAATTGAGAAGGCACACAGCGACATCTACAACATCTTGTTGCAAGTGATGGATCACGGCACCTTAACCGATAATAACGGCCGCAAGGTGGATTTTCGTAATGTTGTCTTAGTCATGACCACCAATGCTGGGGTACAAGCAACCGTACGTAAATCCATTGGCTTTAAGCAACAAGACCACTCACATGATGCGCTGAGCGAGATCAACAAGGTATTCTCACCAGAATTTCGCAATCGCTTAGATGGCATTATTTGGTTCAATCACTTGACGCAAGATGTCATCTTGCAAGTAGTAGATAAATTCTTAATTGAGCTCCAAGCACAATTAGATACCAAAGGTGTGTCCCTAGAAGTTACGAGTAAAGCTCGAGAATGGCTTGCTGAAGAAGGATATGACAAAGCCATGGGTGCACGCCCCATGGGACGTTTGATTCAAGATAAGCTTAAGAAAGAATTAGCCAATGAGTTACTGTTCGGTGGTTTAGCGAACGGCGGTTCAGTTAAGGTTGATCTGAAGAAAAACGAGCTAATGTTTACTTTCAAGCCACAAGAGTTGCCAAAGGCAGCGGCGACGGTTGAGAAGGAATAAAAAAGAGGCTTAAGCCTCTTTTTTTGGAATCAATATGTTTGCAACTAAGGTGTTTGCAATTAACGTGCGCGGTAAATAATGCGCCCTTTGCTGAGGTCGTATGGCGTAATTTCTACGGTGACTTTGTCACCGGTTAAGATACGAATGTAGTTCTTGCGCATCTTACCTGAAATGTGGGCAGTTACCACGTGTCCGTTTTCTAATTCAACACGAAACATAGTGTTTGGCAGTGTATCTAACACTGTGCCTTCCATTTCAATACAATCTTCTTTTGCCATCTAGTTTAGAAACCTTTATTTGCTCAAAAATAACGCGCAGAAGATACAGAAAACTCACTCATATGTAAAGTAATACTTTTGTTAATTTAGCGCGTGAGAGATTCATCAGACCAATATTCACCATTAAACCACTCATAGCCTGAGTATTGTGTTTTGTAATTCATTTTGTCGCATTGGTTGATGTAATAACCCAAATATAAATACGGTAATCCGAGCTGTAGCGCTTGGTTAATTTGTGCCAAAATCATATAACCACCCAAAGAGCGTTTATCTAAGTCAGGAGCAAAAAACGTATAAAATGCGGATAATCCGTTTGCCACTTTGTCCGTGATCGCGACAGCCACTAGACGATTATCCAACCACGCCTCCAAAAAGTAAGGCTGGCGCCACGCGCATTGATTGAATGTTAAGAAGCTGTTCAAATCAGGAGGAAACATACTGCCATCACGATGTCTCTCGCTAATATAATCGGCATAGAGTGGGAAATAATCCGTTAGGTTGATGTCTTCACTGGCACGCCAGAACATATTTAAGTCTTTATTTTTGTTAATGAGCCTTTTTTGGCTGCGCGAAGGAGTGTATTTGGCAAGATTAATTCTGATGGCTTTACACTCATTACATCGAGCACAGTGCGGGCGATAGATTTGCTCGCCACTGCGGCGAAAGCCAGCTTGTATAAGCTTATCATAAACCATGCCTTCTTGAGCTTCGCCCACATGCACCAATAGGCGCTCTTCCCTGTCGGCGAGGTAACTACAAGGGAAATGTGACGTGAGGCCAAACTTCATGATACATTCCAATAGGTTAGGGAGACAGGGGCTAACTCACGAGGCTGCCAAATATCCTCAGAGTAGGGCGTTGCATAAGCATGTTGCAGTCGTAGCTGAAATTCATCGCGCGGAATTGTGTAGCAGCCAAAGCTTTGTAAATATGGATTTTCGAGTTGGCAGTCGATAAAGTGGATCCCCTGTGTTTGACAATACTGAACTAAAGTCACAAAAGCAAGTTTAGACGCATTTGTGCGTTTGTGAAACATCGATTCTCCACAAAATACATTACCAATACAGACACCATATAAGCCGCCGACTAGCTGATTGTCGTCCCAGACTTCAATGGAATGTGCTGCACCATCTCGATGCAACGCTTTGTATGCTGATACCATATTGGCATTGATCCAAACACCATTGGTTGATTCAGTGCCATCCTCGTGTTTGATAGGCCTGCGCGGGATACTGCTACAGGCCCTAATGACCTCGTCAAAAGCGTTATTAACGGTCACTCTATATGAGTGTTTGTTTAGCCACTTGCGCAAAGATTTACTGATGTGAAAACGCTCGTACGTGATGATGGCTCGTGGATCTGGTGACCACCACAAAATAGGCTCGCCTTTGCTATACCAAGGAAAAATCCCTAAACGATAGGCATTGCGCAAACGGGCACAGGACAAATCACCACCAAAGGCCAGTAAACCATTGGGTTCCTCTAAGGCAAGCTCAATATCAGGAAAGGCAATATCATGCGGTGTTAATAAAGGGAGTTCAATCATAATAAAAAAGGCAGCGAAGTGCTGCCTTAGTTGGTTTAGTCGTCGAGCGCGTCGAGGAATTTCTCAGCGTCTAGTGCTGCCATACAGCCTGTTCCCGCAGAGGTTATCGCTTGGCGATAAATATGGTCAGAGACATCGCCCGCAGCAAATACACCTGGCACACTGGTTTGCGTTGCGTTTCCTTCGGTACCTGAGTTGACGGTAATATAGCCGTCTTTCATATCCAATTGGCCTTCAAAGATACTCGTGTTAGGTTGATGACCGATAGCGATAAATAAACCCATTACTTCTACTTCTTCGGTTGCATCAGACTGTGTATCCTTGATGCGGATACCCGTCACGCCCATGTCATCACCAAGGACTTCGTCTAACGTTCGGTTGTAATGTAAGACCACATTACCGTTTTTGGCTTTGTCTAACAGACGGTCGGCAAGGATTTTTTCACTACGGAAGCTATCACGACGGTGTATCACATGCACTTCTGAAGCAATATTCGAAAGATAAAGTGCTTCTTCAACAGCCGTATTACCACCGCCGACCACCGCCACTTTCTGATTGCGATAGAAGAAACCGTCGCATGTGGCACATGCTGAAACCCCTTTACCCATGAACGCAGTCTCTGACTCTAGGCCGAGATATTTGGCCGATGCACCGGTAGCAATGATCAATGCATCGCAAGTATAAGTGCCGGCATCACCAGTTAATGTAAAGGGACGCTTAGAAAAATCAGTGGTGTGAATGTGGTCGAAAATGATCTCAGTATCAAATTTTTCAGCGTGTTGTTGCATACGCACCATCAAATCTGGACCGGTTAGGCCCTCTGGATCACCCGGCCAGTTTTCAACCTCTGTGGTGGTGGTCAGCTGGCCACCTTGTTGCATACCGGTTAACAATACTGGATTGAGATTTGCACGAGCGGCATAGACAGCAGCGGCGTATCCAGCTGGTCCTGAACCCAAAATTAGCAGTTTAACGTGTCTTGCTTCTGACATTGATATCTCCAGTCTAGGCGCAAAGCCTTGGTAAATGTAATTACTAGTTTATATTGTGCTAAACTTTAAAGATTCAACTAGTAATTATCGAACTTCGCATAAATATTCCGCGTATATTAACGTAATTGAATTTTTTTAGTAGAATTTGCTTAATTGCTAACCACAATTGAGGTATCACATGTCAGTATCCCTTGCCGCTATGGTAAAAGATGGCCATCAATACATGAAAACTTGGCCCATGCGCAAAGAGTTATTTGCGATCTTTCCCGAGTGTCGCGTCATCAGTGCGACGCAGTTCGGTTATAAAGTATTACCCGGATTAGGCATTTTTTCGTTTGTGCTATTGGTGAATAATCACGGTATGAGTTATTTGCCACAAGCGCTGGCCATGGCAGGGTTGTTTTTCAGTCTGCCTTTACAGGGACAACTGTGGCTGGGTCATCGTGCCAATCAACCACTGCCGCCAGCCATGCGAGCTTGGCACGGGGAGATTGTGGCCAAAATGCGCCAAGCTGGTGTCACCATCGCTCAACCTAAACAACCGCCAAGATATAAAGAGTTAGCAAAAACCCTCAAAACCGCGTTTGAAAGTCTAGACAAATCATTTACTGAGCGTTGGTTTTGATATAAAAATCCATTCAGACTTACCCACAAAAAAGCCCAACCTATGCTGGGCTTTTGCTATCAAAACGCCTTTTATGTTATTTGAGTTCACACTCTAGACACATGGCATATGTGGCTTTCGGATCGTTTAAACGAGAGAAGATTGAAATATCACGTGCGATTTGACCAAACAAGCCTAAAAGTGGGCTATTTGAATCAATCATTTGTGCTTGCACCAGTCTTACCGTGGCGTTTTGCAACAATTCACGAATAAACTGCTCTTTAGGGGACAGAGTACGCTCAATGTATTTGACTTGGTAATCCTTAAGCTCAGCTAATTCAGCCGCCGCGGCAATACCTTCTTCCAAGCCACCTAATGCATCAACCAAACCTAGCTCTAGAGCCGTTTCACCAATCCAAACGCGACCTTGCGCAATCGAATCAACCTGTTCAAGGGTCATATTTCGGTTGTCAGCAACGAGGGTAATAAATTGCTCGTAACCGCGTTCAATAGAGCGTTGAATGATTTGCTCTAGGCTTTCAGGTAGGGTCTTAGACAACGATGAAAAGCCCAGCTCAGTGGTGGAAACACCATCGGTATATACGCCCAAATGCGCCAGTGAATCTTCATAAGTCATTAGCATGCCAAAGATTCCAATTGAACCGGTGATGGTTGCAGGAGAGGCGATGATTTTATCCGCGCTTGCCGAGATCCAGTAACCGCCTGATGCAGCATATGTGCTCATGACTGCAACGACTGGCTTGCCAGCATTTTTGAGTTCAATCACTTCTTGACGAATGATCTCCGAAGCAAAGGCGCTGCCTCCTGGGGAATCGACGTGCAAGACCACTGCTTTGACGTTCTCATTGTTACGTGCTTTGCGCAATAAACGTGCGGTGGATTCACCACCGATGGTACCAGAGGGCTGATTGCCATCTAATATTGTGCCTTTAGCCACAACGACGGCAATACCGTCTTTGGTAAATTCTTGTGGCAGTGGGAAGTCAATGACGCGCATGTAACTCGCAAATGAAATTCCCTTAAATGAACTGTCTTTGTCATCTTTCCCAACCAAGTCAATCATTTCAGCTCGGATTTGTTCACGAGTTTTGAGTGCATCCACCCAGCCATTGTCTAATGCATATTGGGCAAAGTCACCGTTAGCGGCTTCAAATTTGGTCATGAAAGCGGCAGCCGTTTCATCAAAACTGGCAATATCGATGCCGCGTGCATTGACAATGTCTTCTTTCATTTGTTGCCAATAGCTACCCATCCAAGCTTCATTCGCTTCTTTTGCCTCTGGTGACATATCGTTGCGCAAATACGGCTCAATGGCAGATTTATACGTTCCGACTTTGAAAACATGAGTATTGATTTTGAGCTTTTCTAGTGCTTCTTTGTAGTACATACGCTGTCGCGTTAAGCCGTCGAATAACACCGCGCCTTCTGGATTCAGGTAAATTTTGTCTGCATGCGCGGCTAGGTAATACTGTACTTGGCCATAGATATCGCCGCGTGCAATCACTGGTTTGCCAGAGGTTTTAAAATCCTCTAAAGCAGCCGCGACAACACGAAGCTTATCCAAGCCTGCCCCACGTAACCCATCAAAATCCAACAGCAACGCACTGATGCGGCGATCTTCTTTGGCGTTTTCAATAGCTTTTACGACATCGCGAACCAGAATTTCGTTGGGACCAGAGCTGCCACCAAAGGCTTCATTGGCAAACTCATCAAACGGATCGACTGATGTTTTTTGAATCACCAAATTACCAGATAAATTTAATACCAAAGCGCCACCCTGAGGGACTTTGATCTCATCTTTACCCGAGTTGGCAATCGCCATAATGAAGAAAATAAGCAGAAGAATAAAAATCAGATTAAATACTAACTTCCGCGAGAAGTTGAGGACATTCCAAATCCCGACAAACAACAATTTGGTAAATGACTGGTTTGCTGCCATGCGTAGATACACCTTTTATATTATCTCAAATTACATCCTAGAGAGACGAAGGTAAATCTACTAGTGCAAATTTGTAATTTTTTGTAACGCATCGGTCACAAAGTGCAAATTTTTTACAAAAACACTTTGTGTTTAGTCTGTTTACGGGTACATTTTGCTTGTTTTTTTTCATACAAATGAGGTACTCATGGATGCTTTAGATTTGTTGTTAAACCGAGTTTCACAGCCTAAACTCACGGCTCCAGCACCAGAAGGGGATGCGTTAGAAAATATTAAGCAAGCAGCATTGCGCGCACCCGATCATGTTGGTCTTAAACCGTGGCGTTTTATTGTTTGCACAGGCAGGGGGCTCAATAAATTAGGGGATTTGTTACAAGAATCTGCGATTGCTGAAGATAAAGATGAGCAAAGTATTGCTCGAGCCATTCAGTTGCCATTACGTGCACCTATGGTCATTATTGCCTATACCCAGTATGTGGAGCATGACAAAGTGCCAATGGTGGAGCAGGTATGCTCAACGGCTTGTGCTGTGCATTCAATGCAAATGGCGGCTCAAGCCCAAGGTTTTGCTGGGATTTGGCGTACTGGAAGTTATGCTCAATCAAATTATATGAAAAAATCATTAGGTCTCAGTGAAGATGATGAAATCGTCGGGTTTTTATATCTTGGTACATCCAATCTAAAACCCATGCCCAAACCAACCTTACAGAGTGGTGATTACTTTACCCATTGGGAGTGACCGTATAAGTGCCGCAGCTCGGTGCTGCGGCTCAGTATCAGTCTAATGTCGCTCCTCAACCTCAAAGTACAGTCCAGCATGTTCAATCAGGCGTTTAATCAAAGCCTCTCCCATCGCAGGGGCAGGTGTATATACTCCTCCTAACGTAGCCAAATTGTCATGAGCCAGACATAAAGCCGCTTCAGTCAGCATACGTGAAGTCGATCCATAGCCAGGATCAAGGTGCCCCCCAACGCTGACTTTCACTTCATGCTCACCCAGAGTACCGACGAATAATACATCATAAGAGCCATTTTCTCGTTCTTCTTGAGTCGGGCCTTCACCCGGTTTTGGGGCATCAGGGCCTGATAAACTTTTATCGTTGGCGACATGGTGGGCAATTTTTTCCCCTTGCTCACCAGGACCGGTCAGAATCATTTCGTCATACACAAAATCTTTGCCGTAGTAATGGTCGAGTAGGGCGTTAGAGCGATGTATGTTTTTGGTATTAATACTGGCCATGATAAACGGCGCGACCCAAGAGTTAAGTGCCTCATCAAAATGAATCTCATTCCCTTTGGGTTGATCTGGGCCAACAAAACCACCCGCGAGACTAAATGGATCTTTGAGCCAACCGAGCAACTCTGGTTGTTGCATAGCTGCGGCCATGGTTGCTTGAAGGCTAGCGGCAGTGCCACCACTAAATTTGCCGTTCATCTTGCGCACACGACATTTGACACTAGGCATAGGCTTGTTGAAATATTGCCATGCTAAATCTTGTAAAAAGAACACCCCTAAATCAAAGGGGATTGAATCAAATCCGCACGAATGGACAATCCGAGCACCACTTTCTTTGGCAGTTTGAGAAAGGGCATCAATTTGCTGGCGCATCCAAGTTGGTTCACCACATAGATCGACATAATCAGTACCCATTTCAGCGCATAAACGAATGAGTATATCCCCATAAAGCTGATAGGGTCCTACAGTGGTGAGGATGACTTTGGTACTGGTCACCAGCGGCAGCAGACCTTGTGGATCTTGACTGTCAGCGACCAGCACGTCGATGTGTTCAGCAAGGTGTAAAGTGGATTTGGTGTGGGTGAGTTTCGCTTTGTCACGGCCAGCAATGGCCCACTGAACTTCACTATTGGCGTAGTGGTCACGCAAGTATTCACAGACTAATTGGCCAGTGTATCCAGTGGCGCCAAAGACAATTATGTCGAATTGCTTTTCCATTGATGTCTCCTTATTTTTGTAAGGAGACATCATAACGGATAATGAAGGAGATGTTAATTATTTGTTAATATCGAGGTGGTAGTTAATTCACAGTGACGATTTTGCACGTGTTGGTGGCACCGATGGTTTCCATGGTATCGCCATAAGTGAAGATGAATTTATCTCCTTCAGCAAGATAACCATAAGCCTTTAATGCATTCACAACATCTTGCGTGATTTGACCAGGGCGTGATTGCGTCGAATCAAAAAACACAGGTTTAACGCCTCGGTACAATGCCATTGCATTAAGAGTTGTAGCGTGACGAGATAAACCAATAATTGGTAGGTTAGTCGTGATGCGAGACATGAGCTTAGTGCTGTTACCCGACTCGGTTAAGCCAACAATGGCTTTGATATTAAAATGATGATTAGCAGCATAAACTGCAGCCATTGCTACGGTTTCTGATATGGATTCAAATTTTTCATCCATGCGGTGTTTAGATTCGTTCACGCTTGGGTGCGTTTCTGCGCCAATACATACGCGAGCCATGGCTTCAACAGTTTCGATTGGGAATTTGCCCGCGGCCGTTTCAGCAGATAACATGACTGCATCGGTACCATCTAACACGGCATTGGCGACGTCCATCACTTCGGCTCGAGTCGGAAGTGGCGCTTCAATCATGGACTCCATCATTTGCGTAGCGGTGATCACTATTTTGTTTAATTGTCTGGAGCGAGCGATCAGTTTTTTTTGTACGCCAACCAGTTCGGCATCGCCGATTTCAACACCCAAATCACCACGCGCAACCATCACTGCATCGGAAGCAAGAATGATGTCATCAATGGCCTCGTCCGTCGCAACGGTTTCAGCACGCTCAACTTTGGCACAAATTTGTGCGTTACATCCTGCAGCACGAGCAAGTTCTCTTGCGTATTCTAGATCCGCACCAGATCGCGGGAAGGATACGGCTAAATAATCAACGCCAATTTGCGCCGCAGTCTTGATGTCTTCTTTGTCTTTATCTGTTAACGCCGCCGCAGAAAGGCCACCACCTTGTTTGTTGATGCCTTTGTTGTTTGACAACTTTCCAGCAACCGATACAGTTGTGAAAATGGCGCTACCATCAATTCGATCAACAATTAATTGGACTCGTCCATCATCCAGTAATAACACATCACCTGGCACTACGTCATTGGGTAAGTCTTTGTAATCAATGCCCACTGAGTGTTGATCACCTGCATCTTTATCTAAACTAGAATCAAGTACAAATGCATCGCCAATATTCAAATAGATAGGACCCTCTTTGAAGCGTGCTACACGAATTTTAGGTCCTTGCAAATCTCCAAGAATACCAACGTACTTATTGAGCTTTTTGGCTGCAGCTCGTACCCGTGCTGCTCGGTCAATGTGATCTTGAGCAGAGCCATGCGAAAAGTTCATGCGCACGACATTGGCGCCAGCAGCGATGAGTTTTTCTAATATCTCTTGAGAATCAGTGGCAGGGCCGAGAGTAGCAAGAATTTTGGTGCGACGATTTAATATCATGTATGAGTCCGTGTTGTGTCTGTCGTGTATATCGAATAATAGTATATATGTATTGTAATTATATTACAGATTTTCGAATATTCACTAAAAATGTGGTTTTTTTACGTAATTTTATTACTATCCGTGCGCATTCGAACAATTGTTGATCATTTAATCGAAAAACGAGAGTCTTTCAGTGATTCTTTCACGCGTTTTAAATTTTCTCTGAATCGATTGCCTCGTCTCAAAGTAAAGCCAGTGGCTAGGATATCAATTAAGGTAAGTTGCGCAATGCGAGACGCCATGGGCATATACATATCGGTATCTTCGGCAACATCCAAAGAAAGAACGTAATTACATTCACGGCCAAGTGGGGAGTCTTTTGCGGTAATACCTACGACAACAGCGTGATTGCTTCGTGCGATTTGTGCAATCTCAACTAATGATTTTGTGCGCCCAGTGTGAGAAATCAACACCACTACATCGCCATCAGTCGAGTTCATCGTCGACATGCGCTGCATGACAATATCTTCGAAATACACGACCGGGACATTGAAACGGAAAAATTTATTCAATGCATCTTGTGCAACAGATGCGGAAGCCCCAAGACCAAAAAATGAAATCTTATTGGCTTGTGTTAACAGGTCTACTACCCGGTTTATAGCATTGACATCAACCGACTGACGAGCGGTTTCCAGAGCCGCCATGGTTGACTCAAAAATCTTGTTCGTATATTCAGCAGGTCCATCATTTTCATCAACGTTGCGATTGACATAAGGCGTTCCGCTCGCGAGGCTTTGAGCTAGATGCAGTTTAAAATCGGGGAAGCCTTTAGTATCGAGTCTACGACAAAAACGGTTGACTGTAGGCTCGCTGACATTGGCAAGATTTGCCAGTGTCGCAATAGATGAATGAATGGCATTTTTTGGGTTATCTAAAATGACTTGAGCCACTTTTTTTTCGCTTTTGCTAAAGGCGTCAAAGTGTCGGGTGATTTGTTCTAAAATATTCATACTAATGGGTGTCTCTTTTGCATGAGTAACAATATACCTGTATTTCCATACAAGATGTATTGTTTTTGCACAAAATTACAGTAAAACTTTCAGGATTATCGCATTAAAGTGATATTTTTTGCATTATCACAGTGTAAAAGTTGTAATTTTACTACAAAATTGAGTACACTAATCCATATTACATTACAAGAATGCAATTGTGTTGTGTTCATTGAAAAGGCATAAAAACGTGAATAAACCTTCGTTCGACCCTTGTGATTTTGTCCTCTTTGGCACAGTGGGAGATCTCGCTCGTCGCAAGTTGCTTCCCTCACTGTATCAGCTAGAGAAAGCTGACTTGATTCATCCTGAAACTAAATTTATCGGTGTGGCCCGTCAACCCTTGTCGCAGACAGAATACGTTGCCATTGTTCGAGAAAATTTAGAAAAATTTTTAGGCGAGACGATTTGTGAAGTCACGTGGTCTCGCTTTTCTGAAAAGCTCAGTTACCTATGTATTAACATCCTTGAGCCATCTGATTATGAGCAGTTTACTCCTTTGGTAAATGAAGCGCGTACTATGGTGTGTTATTTTGCGACGCCTCCTTCTATTTTCGGTAATATTTGCGCAGGTTTAAAACATGCTAATGCTATTGATGATTCAATGCGGGTTGTGCTAGAAAAACCCATTGGACATGACTTGGCAACCTCTAAAGTCATTAACGAAACGGTAGCAGAATATTTTAAAGAAAAACAAATCTATCGCATCGATCATTATCTTGGCAAAGAGACCGTTTTAAATTTGATTTCGTTGCGATTTGCGAACTCTATTTTTACTAACAACTGGGATCACAACAGTATCGATCATGTGCAAATCAGTGTGGCTGAGTCCGTTGGTATTGAAGGGCGTTGGGGATACTTTGACGATGCAGGGCAAATGCGTGATATGGTGCAAAACCACTTATTACAAATTTTGTCACTTGTGGCGATGGAGCCACCGGCAACTTTAGATGCAGATGACATTCGTGACGAAAAACTAAAAGTACTTAAAGCATTATGTCCAATTGACACCTCTAATATTGATGAGATGACGGTTCGCGGTCAATACGTGGGTGGTTTTGTTAACGGTAAAGAAGTGCCAGGATATTTGGACGAGCCAGATGCGAACCAAAAATCACAAACCGAGACGTTTGTTGCGATCAAAGCGCACATTAATAACTGGCGTTGGGCGGGCGTACCGTTTTATTTAAGAACGGGTAAACGCATGCCGGCGAAGACCTCTGAAGTGGTTATTTACTTCAAACGTCAGCCACATAACTTATTTAAAGATAGCTTTGCGCAATTGCCACCGAATAAATTGGTCATTCGTTTGCAACCGGACGAAGGCGTAGAAATCACCGTTATGAATAAAGTGCCAGGGTTGACCTCATCAGGCTCTATGGATCTGCAAAAAACCCAGCTAAATCTATCTTTTTCTGAGGCTTTTTCGGATGAACGTATCGCTGATGCCTATGAAAAGCTTTTATTGGAAGTCATGCTTGGCAATCAAGCATTATTTGTGCGTCGCGATGAAGTAGAACAGGCTTGGTCATGGGTCGATTCGATCATCGGTGCATGGGCAGCTAAGAATGAACCACCAGAGCCATATCAAGCAGGTACCTGGGGACCAGTTGAGTCAATCGGTTTACTCGCTAAGACTGGTCGAGCGTGGTATCAACAACAAGCTGTCAAAAAAGCAAAAGGAAAATAATTATGGCCCTTGTATCACACGAATTTTCTTCTGCTGAGCAGTTAATCGCAGAATTCGCCATCACTATTACAGAGCTTCTAAACCAAGCCATTGCAGAAAAAGGCCAAGCAACACTTGTGGTCAGTGGTGGTCGTACCCCGGTTGCCTTGTTTCAGACACTGGCTCAAACCGAGTTGGATTGGAGTAAGGTGGTTATTACCTTAGCGGATGACCGATGGGTGGATATAAACGATGATGCGAGCAATGATAAACTTGTGCGCACGTACTTGTTACAAGAGCACGCAGCCGCGGCCACATTTATTACGTTAAAGCATGATTTTGCCAATGCTGAAGATGCAGTAGCCTCATGTGAAGCTGCACTAGATAATGTGCAGTTACCCTTTGATGTGGTGATATTGGGAATGGGTGAAGATGGTCATACGGCTTCGTTATTTCCATGTTCAGAACAAATCGAGCAAGGTTTAGATCTCAATTCACAAGCTAAATACATTGCGGTACAGCCTAGCACGGCGCCTCATCAACGTATGTCGCTGACCCTACCGGCGATTTTAGCAGCTAAAAATATATTTTTACATTTAGTCGGTGAATCCAAAAAGGACACGATTGCCAAGGCGTTACAAAGCACGGAATTGGCGATGCCAATTAGTGCGGTAATTAATCGCGCAACCGTTAACCTCATGTGGGCACCATAGGAGTAGGGACCAATGAACCAAATTATTCAAGAAGTCACCGAACGCATTATCGAGCGTTCCAAGCAAACTCGAGCAGATTACCTTGCCAAAATAGCCGTAGCACGTCGTCAAGGCCCACACCGTGGTGCGTTGTCATGTGGTAATTTGGCGCATGGTTTTGCCGCATGTGGCAAACAAGAAAAAGCCGATTTAACCTCAATGGTCAAAGCGAACATTGCGATTTGTTCCTCTTACAATGACATGTTATCTGCACATCAGCCTTATGAAAACTACCCGGTAATCATAAAAGATGCGATTAAGAATGTGGGCTCGGTGGCGCAATTTGCTGGTGGCGTACCGGCCATGTGTGATGGCGTTACTCAAGGTAATGCCGGCATGGACTTGTCATTGTTGTCCCGCGACGTCATTGCGCAATCGACTGCCGTAGCCTTATCACACAACATGTTTGATGGCGCGATGATGCTCGGGATATGTGACAAAATTGTCCCTGGGATGTTATTAGGAAGCTTATCTTTTGGTCATCTACCAACGGTATTCGTACCGGCTGGCCCTATGCCTTCCGGCTTACCAAACAAAGAAAAGGCCCGGGTGCGTCAAGCATACGCTGAAGGTAAAGCGGGTCGTGAAGAGCTGTTAAGAGCTGAGAGTGAATCGTATCACTCAGCCGGTACTTGTACCTTCTATGGTACGGCCAACTCAAACCAACTTGTGGTTGAGATCATGGGCCTACATTTACCGGGTTCCTCCTTCGTCAATCCGGGCACCCCTTTGCGCGATGCTTTGACCCGTGCAGCAGGTGTGCAAGCCACTCGCATTACTGATTTAGGCGATAATTACCGCCCAATCGGTGAGCTTGTGGATGCTAAAGCCGTAGTCAATGGTTTGGTAGGATTGTTGGCAACAGGTGGTTCTACAAATCACACCATGCATTTAGTGGCAGTAGCGAGAGCAGCTGGTTTTATTGTGAACTGGGATGATTTTTCTGATTTGTCTCGTGCAACACCATTATTGACTCGTATTTATCCTAACGGCCATGCGGACATCAATCATTTTGTCGCGGCCGGCGGTATGTCATTACTTATCAAAGAGCTGTTGGATGCTGGCTTACTACACAATGATGTCAAAACGATCTGTTCCGACAACCTTGAGATGTATACCAAAGAACCTGTGTTGCGTGACGGTGAACTTGAGTGGGTAGAAGGCCCATCTAAATCCTTAGACAAAGAGGTGGTTGCATCGGTTGCCGCACCATTTAAACCCGATGGCGGTTTATCTGTTTTATCAGGAAACTTAGGTCGTGCGGTGATCAAAACTTCCGCACTGCGCTCTCCAGAGTGCAAACTGAAGTTGCCTGCGGTTGTATTTGAAGATCAGTTTGAACTCGATGCAGCATTTAACGCAGGTGAACTTGATAAAGACTGTGTGGTAGTCGTACGTTTCCAAGGGCCAGCGGCAATTGGTATGCCAGAACTGCATCGCTTAACCCCACCGCTAGGTGTGTTGCAAGACCGTGGCTATAAAGTTGCCCTTGTTACCGACGGACGTATGTCTGGTGCGTCAGGTAAAGTACCTGCAGCCATTCATGTTACACCAGAAGCATACAAGGGAGGCTTACTGGCTAAAGTTCACAACGGCGATATGATTGAAATTGACACCACTACCGGCTCTTTGTCTTTGTTAGTGGATGCCGATGAACTTACTAAGCGAGACGCGCAACCAGCTAATCTAGCTAAACATCATATTGGCATGGGACGTGAAATGTTTGCTGGTATGCGTTTATCAATTTCTGGCGCTGAGGAAGGTGCATGTACGTTATTTGTCGAGCAAGGAGCAACACACAATGGCTAACAAGATTGGCAATTTTGGGCATAAGCTGATCGCAGATGTCGGCGGAACGAATATTCGTCTGGCAACCGTTACTGATAACGGCATAGCCGATATTGAGAAATATCAGTGTATTGAGTTTGTAAGCATTCAAGCAGCGATAGAGCACTACTTTGCAGAGCACAAGGATAAAACCTTTACTTCTGCCTGTATCGCTATTGCAGGGCCAGTCAATCAGGAAGTGATCAAATTCTCGAATAACGATTGGGAGTTTACCGCGTCAGGATTGCAAAATAATCTTGGTCTTGAACATTTGTTTGTTATTAATGACTTCACAGCAGTCGCTCATTCGCTACCTGTGTTAAATGATGAGCAAATCATCCAAATTGGCGCAGGTGCAGCAATTGAAAATGGCAACATCGCGGTATTTGGTCCAGGCACAGGTTTGGGTGTTGAGCACATCACACAAACTACAAGTGGCTGGCAAACCCTTGATGGAGAAGGCGGTCATGTCGATTTTGCTCCTGTGGATGAAACTGATGTGATTATTTGGCGTTACTTACAAGCCCAATACGGCCGAGCGTCTGCTGAAGAGGTCATGTCAGGACGCGGTATTGTGAATATCTACAAAGCACTCGCTCAAGCGGAAGGCGTTGAGCCTATTTACAATGAAGCCGCTTTGATCACCGAAAGCGCGCTCAATAAGCAATGCGCGATTTGTGAAAAAACCTTAACACAATTTTGCGCCATCATGGGCAGTTTTGCCGGCAACCTAGCGATGAATTTAGCTACCACAGGCGGCGTGTTCATTGGCGGTGGTATTGCTTCGCGCTTCGTCGAATTTTTACAAAAGAGTGACTTTCGGTCACGTTTTGAAGCCAAGGGACAAATGGCTCATTACATAAAAAATATCCCTACGTACTTAATTAACGAACCCGATCACGGGTTATTGGGTGCCGCTGCGTACCTTAATCAACATGTAAGGAATGCCTAATGAGTCAGTCATGGCAATACTCAGCACAAGACGTGTTCGCAACATCACCTGTTGTTCCTGTGCTTGTGATCAAAAAACTAGAACACGCAGTGCCATTAGCCAAAGCATTGATTGCTGGCGGGATTAATATTTTGGAAGTAACGTTGCGTACTCCTGTGGCTCTGGGGGCTATTGAATTGATCGCAAAAGAATTACCGGATGCGATGATTGGCGCGGGTACCGTAACCAATGCAGAACAGTTACAACAAGTGATCGATGCGGGCGCTAAATTTGCGATCAGCCCAGGTATGACAGCTGAGTTATTAGCTGCCGGTCAAGCAGGACCAATTGCGCTGATCCCAGGTATTTCCTCTACGTCTGATTTGATGCGCGCTCGCGATGCGGGATATACCCATCTAAAGTTTTTTCCAGCAGAAGCGGTGGGTGGTGTAAAAGCCATTAAATCGATTGCAGGTCCGTTCCCAGATATGGTGTTCTGCCCAACCGGTGGTATTAGTTTGTCAAACTATCATGACTATTTGGCACTACCCAATATTCATTGTGTGGGTGGTTCATGGCTTGCACCGGATGCGTTGATGGATGCAGGTGATTGGGATGCGATTACGCAACTCGCTAAAGAAGCGGTGGAAGGAGCAAATGCCGTCGCGTAAAAGCCGGTTAAGTTCAGTTCGCAAAACTTCATTAGACGCACACTATTAAGGAATAGTGTGCGTTTTTTTGTGCTTTAAAATATCAGTCAATCGACTGTATTAACTCATGGGTGTTTCCAGGAGTTAACTCAAATTTTTGGGTAAGAGCAGTTTCGATACAGACAAACTGTCGATACTCTTCATTAGCTAAATCTGCGAGTGCTTTTGCTTTAGCAGCGCCAGGGTTCCATACGACCAGCGAGTCATGCCCTATGTGCTTTATTGTTATTGGGGAATGACTTAGGATTTTGGTTGATGGCGCTGGCAGCAAATGGACACGGTCAACTTCATCGTTAATTAGATAGGGATCTCCACCAAAATCATGTCGTATAGCGGTATTATTATCAATACATTGATGTGCTTGCTCAAAACCCTCAAGCTCAATATCTACGATATCTGAAATTGCGAAATACGTATGCAATGCACCGGTGAACGCAATTGGTTTTGCACTGGAATTGGAGGATATTAAGCGTATCTCTAGCACTTCACCCAATGTGATTTTGACTGAGCAAGATAGCCCTGATGGCCACAACGGATGTTGCGTATCAGATGGTACTAGAGTGACAGACGACTCTTCAGCACTGTATGTTTGCGCAATAATATCCCATGGTTGATTTCGCACTAACCCATGCGCTATTTTGTGCGAAGCTATATCAGCATGTAACTGGCCAAACCATGGCCAGCAAATCGGTACTCCGCCTCGAATCGCTTTGGTGCCATCCATTACAGCCTGCTGCGAAACAAACAAACGCTCCAATCCATTGCGCACATAAGAGGTGAGGTGTGCGCCATGCAGCGCAATTTGGCAACTGGCCGATGAGGTCCGTAAGGTGAGAGTATTCATGTGTTGTTGAGTCCTTTTTGAGTATTCTCTAAAGAATAATGCACAAGACAAAAAAAGCCCAGTAGGAACTGGGCTAGTATGGTGGGAGAAACAAATTATTTTTGGATGTGAGCCACTAAGTCTAAGACTTTGTTTGAGTAACCCACTTCGTTGTCGTACCAAGCTACCAATTTGACAAAAGTGTCAGTCAAGGCAATACCTGCCGACGCATCAAAGATAGAGGTGTGCTTGTCACCGATAAAGTCATTTGATACAACAGCATCTTCGGTGTAATCTAGAATACCTTTAAGAGGGCCTTCGGCAGCTTCTTTAATCGTTGCACAGATTTGCTCATAAGAAGCAGGGCGTTCAAGATTCACAGTCAAATCAACGACAGAAACGTCCGGTGTTGGCACGCGGAACGCCATACCTGTCAACTTGCCATTCAATGCTGGAATAACTTTACCCACAGCTTTGGCCGCGCCAGTAGATGATGGGATGATATTCTGACCGGCACCACGACCACCACGCCAATCTTTGGCAGATGGTCCATCAACCGTTTTTTGTGTAGCCGTTGTTGCATGCACAGTGGTCATCAAACCGTCTCTAATACCGAAATTGTCGTTAATGACCTTAGCAAGAGGTGCAAGACAGTTAGTTGTACATGATGCGTTTGATACAATGGTTTCGCCTGCATAGCTATCGTGATTGACCCCCATCACGAACATCGGTGTATCGTCTTTTGATGGTGCTGACATGACGACTTTTTTGGCACCCGCTTCTAAGTGAGCTTGAGCTTTGTCAGCGGTTAAGAATATACCAGTTGCTTCGACTACAACATCTACGCCAATTTCATCCCAAGCTAACTCAGTAGGATTGGTTTTGTTCGTCACACGAACGAACTGACCGTTCACCAATAAACCACCGTCAGTAACTTCAACATTGCCTTCAAAACGGCCATGAGTAGAATCGTATTTGAACATGTAGGCGATATAGTCCAGATCTAATAGGTCATTAATACCTACTACTTCGATATTGTCACGTTCAACCGCTGCGCGCATAACCAAGCGACCGATACGGCCAAAACCATTGATACCTACTTTAATTGTCATAACGACCTCTAACCTTATCGAAAAAACACAAAATGAAATAAATTTACGTAAATTATAGGGTTGAAATGGGCTTTTAGCAAGTTTTTATCGGTTAAATGTAGTTTTATTACATAAAAAGTGTAAACTTCTTATCAATGCAATCGTATTCACTTTTAATGTGACCACAAAGTCATAATAATGCAGGGTCACTACAACTTAGTCTGGAATTTTTATGTCGCAAACACCCATTGATGCGCTCGTCAAAATGCGAGGCATTGAAACGCAATTTATTGATGCTTACGGCCAGCCTACTTCGGTTGCCGCGGGAACCAAAGAGAAGATCTTGGCGGTCATGGGTTATGACATTGACGATGAAGACGCTCTAGTAGGACAAATCAATGAGCAAGTGGCCGATGCATGGATGACGCCACTTGATCCGGTCAAAGTATTACGTCATAGCGCAGACAAAATAATCGCGTTGCGTTTACCTATTTCGTTGGTGAATACGCCATTATCACTGAAAGTCATTACTGAAACGGGCGCTGATCTTCTACAAAATCTTATTGCGACGGAGCATACCTTAATCAACGCTGCGGATATTGAAGATACCGAATACCAAGAATTTGCAATCGACTTAGAGTTTGAAGTACCAGACGGCTATCATACACTTCAACTGATGCATAATACGCAAGTGTTGGCAGAGGCGCGTTTAATCATGGCGCCAGATGCGTGTTTTACCCCTGACAATATCACTCGAGGTCACAAGGTATGGGGCTTGAGTGTTCAGCTGTATTGTGTGCGCAGTGAACACAATTGGGGGATGGGAGACTTTACTGACCTACAGGCTTTACTGCGCAATGCTGCGCAGCAGGGAGCCGATTTTATTGGGTTAAATCCGATCCATGCGCTCTATCCAAATGAACCTGACTCATGTTCGCCATATAGCCCATCATCGCGGAAGTGGCTCAATCATTTGTACATTGATGTTACTGCGGTCCCTGAGTATCAATCTCCCGTAATTCAAGCAATGGTCAGCGATGGGCAATTTCAGGCAAAATTACAACATACCCGAGCAGTTGAATATGTTGATTACATGGCTGTTGCCGAACTCAAAATGCCCGTGCTCAATGCCTTGTACCAAGAATATATTAAAGGCGATACCAGCGAACTGGATGCGTTTATTACACAAGGCGGAGAAAGTCTTGCAGCTCTTGCTACGTATGATGCACTACAAGAACATTTACGCCAAGCGGGCAAGGACAGTTGGGGATGGCCCGTTTTCCCTGAAGAGTATCAAACTTATCAAAATGATGCTGTGTCAGAATTTGCTCAATCACATGCCGAACGCGTACGTTTTTATGGTTATTTACAATACCTAGCGGCTCAACAATTCGCAGCTGCCAGTGCAGTTGCTTCAGAATTAAACCTCACCATAGGTATCTATCGCGATTTGGCTGTTGGTGTAAGTGAGGGCAGTGCTGAAATTTGGGCTGCCAAAGACTTGTATGTGACGCAAGCAAGTGTCGGTGCGCCACCTGATATCCTTGGCCCATTGGGTCAGAATTGGGGCTTGCCACCGATGGATCCTGAAGTGCTTTATCAACAGGGCTATCAACCTATCATTGATTTGTTTTCTGCCAATATGGCCAATTCAGGTGCGTTGCGCATTGATCATGCCATGGCGCTACTGAGATTGTGGTGGGTTGTCAAAGGTGACTCTGCAGACAAAGGCGGATATGTCTATTATCCAGTGGATGATCTGCTTGGCATTTTGGCACTTGAATCACACCGCCATCAAACGCTTATTATTGGCGAAGACTTGGGGACAGTGCCAGAGGAAATACGAGATAAATTAGCGTCTAATGGCGTGTATTCTTATCGTGTCTTTTTCTTCGAACAAGCAGAAGATGGAGGGTTTTATTCTCCAGCACATTACCCTATTCAATCCATGTCGACCTTGACCATTCATGACTTCCCAACCTTGATAGGTTATTGGCATTGCAATGATTTGGAATTGGGTAAACAGCTTGGTTTATATCCGACAGAAGAGATTTTGCAGCCTTTGTACGCATCGCGTCATGAAAATAAGCAGCAAATTTTAAATACTCTGCATGGCCATGGCTCAATACCTAATGATGTAGGGCACGATGTCAATTATGTCGGCATGACCCAAGCTTTGAATTACGGAATGCAGGTGCATATGGCCAAGGGCAGTTCAGCACTATTATCGTTACAATTGGAAGATTGGTTGCAAATGGACAAGCCAGTCAATATCCCAGGAACATTTAACGAATACCCCAATTGGCGCCGCAAGCTGTCGCATAACATAGAAGATATTTTTAGCAATCGTGATATATTGGATTTGTCTGCGCGTATTTCTCAAGCGCGCATTAACGCCAGTCAAGCATAAACACAAGGAATAGAATGACTGATTATCATCATTTGGTACAAGGACGTGCGAGTTATCCCTTCAATGATTTGGGGGTATTTCGCAACGAGTTAGGAGACTTTTGTCGGGTATACATACCTGGCGCAATCGCAGTGAACGTTGTGGATGCTCAAGGGGCACAGGTGGTTGAACTGACTGCTGTCGGGGATGGGGTTTTTTGTAATGCCATTGCCAGTCAAATCCCAAAACAGTACCGGTTGAAGGTGCAAACTGTCGACACCGAATACACCATTGTCGACCCTTATGCGTATAAAAATGAAGCTTATCATGCGGTGCATTTTGTCGATCACGCGCCGCAAAATGTCTATCGTCAGCTTGGGGCACAGGCCATTACGTTACATGGAGCAGATGATACGTCTTTAGAGGCGGTTCGTTTTGCGGTGTTTGCACCTAATGCATCAGCGGTGTCAGTGATTGGTGAATTTAACCACTGGAATGATACTGCTCATCCCATGCAAAAAACCGATATGGGCTATTGGGTGTTGGTCATTCCGTCAGCGCACATTGGACAAAAATACAAGTTTGCCTTGCGTAATGCACAAGGCGAGCGCTTACCTCATAAAGCCGATCCAATAGGCTTTTACCATGATCAATATCCATCTCATGCTTCGGTTATTTTTGACCATTCCTCTTACGTTTGGAATGACAGTGAATGGCGCAATAGACAAAATTGCGATCCGTATTCACACCCCATCAGCATCTATGAAGTGCAACTTGCTTCTTGGCGTAGACCGGTTGATGGACGTCGCTATTTATCCTATCGTGAGCTTGCTCAAGACTTGGTCGCATACGTCAAAGATATGGGCTATACGCACATCGAGTGTATGCCGATTTCTGAGTACCCATTTGATGGCTCCTGGGGCTATCAACCCGTTGGTTTATTTGCACCTACGAGCCGTTTTGGAACGCCTGATGATTTCAAATATTTTGTTGATACCTGCCATCAAGCCGGCATTGGGGTGATTATTGATTGGGTACCGGCGCATTTTCCAGAGGATGATCATGGTTTAGCTAAGTTCGATGGGTCGTGTGTTTATGAATACGAGGACCCGAGAAAAGGCTGGCATCCAGATTGGAACTCATGCATTTATGACTTTGGTAAAGATGAAGTTCGTCAATTTTTGGTGGCGAATGCCTTATATTGGTGTGAGCATTTTCACATCGATGGATTACGTGTGGATGCGGTGGCATCAATGTTGTATCTAGACTATTCGCGCAACGATGGCGAGTGGATCCCAAATGTCGATGGTGGTAATCACAACTATGAAGCCATCAGCTTATTACAATGGATGAATCGAGCTGTTTATGAGCAGTTTCCAAATGTCATGACCATTGCTGAAGAATCCACCTCGTTCGCTAAGGTGTCTCGTCCTGTCGATATGGGCGGACTCGGCTTTGGCTTCAAATGGAATATGGGTTGGATGCACGATTCATTACAATACATCAGTCGTGATTCAGCACATCGTAAGTATCACCACAATGAAATCACATTCTCGATGGTGTACGCGTTTGACGAAAATTTCGTCTTGCCCATATCACACGATGAGGTGGTGTACGGCAAAGGCTCACTGCTTAACAAAATGCCTGGTGATGATTGGCAACAGCGAGCAAACTTAAGAACTTATGCAAGTTTCATGTTTACCCATCCGGGTAAAAAACTCAATTTTATGGGCTGTGAATTGGGGCAATATCGGGAGTGGGATCACGATGGTCAGCTCGATTGGTATTTGCTAGATGAGCCAAAGCATTTACAGATTCAACAGTTGTATCGCGACTTGAATCATTTATATCGAAACAACTCTGCACTGCATGAGCAATGTCATACTGGAAAGGGGTTTCGCTGGTTATCATACGATGATGATGCACGTTCCATTGTGTGTTTTAGTCGCCATTCGGATTCTGGCCAAATTGCCGTTGTACTCTGTAATTTTACGCCCATCCCACATAGTGATTATGTTTTGGAACATGTCCCTGACGGGGAATATCAGGTGGTATTTAATTCGGATGCAGCCATTTATGGTGGGAGTGATTATTTTGTGCCTCAAGCTGCAACCGTTGCCAATGGCCATTTGGTGATAGCATTACCACCATTAGCCTGTGTGGTGTTAGTACAACAATGATTACGGCCAATCTGCGTGCTTCTTACGGAGTCACAGTGACTCAAAACAGTCTTGAGTTCGTCTTGTATGGGCCTGAACTCAATGGCGCAGAATTGGTTTTATTTCATGCCGATACGCAAGAAGAATTGGCTCGCTTTCCTGCAAATAAGCGCGTAGGTAAAGATTGGTATTGGTCAATTAATACAAGCTATTCTGATTCGGTTTATTTGTATCATGTTACGATGCAAGATGGTGGAGCGTGCTTTATCAGTGATCCATACGCCAAACAACTGTCTCATAGTTGGTACTGGGATCGTGAGCAATACAATAAAAATCCGTCATTGTGGTTTCCAAAATGCAAAATCCCACCTCAACATCGCTCCTCAAAATTGGTTCGGGTTGCACCATTAGAAAAAGCGATTTTGCCCCATCATCGCGTCGTATATGAAGCGCATGTCAAAAGCATGAGCATGCAACATCCAGACGTGCCTGTTAAGCATCGCGGGACTTATTTAGGCTTGTGCCATACTGCTGTGATCGAGCATTTACACGACATGGGCATCACCACGATTCAGTTGATGCCCTTGATGGCGTTTATGCCAGAGCCTTTCATTGTCGAAAAGGGTCTCACGAATTATTGGGGCTATAATACGGCCAGCTTTTTTGCACCGGAGCCCCGTTATGCCTACCGTGATGCACATTTAGAGTTACAAACTTGTGTAGATACGCTGCACAAAGCCGGTTTTGAAGTGATTTTGGATGTAGTGTTTAACCATACTGCCGAGGGTGGTCCTGATGGACCGATATTACATCATCGTGCGACTCAACCAAGTACGGCATATACCTTTTTACCTGAATCAAGAGAATATGCGAATTATTCAGGATGTGGTAATACCATTAACCTTGCGCACCAGTACAATCTCCAAATGATATTAGATGCGGCAAGACATTGGGTTACAGAATATGGATTTGATGGCTTTCGCTATGATTTGGCAACGAATATGGGGCGTCAGCCACACGCGTTCTCATTAAAGTCAGGTTTTTTTAAAGCCTTGCAACAAGACCCAATTTTGCGTGACAAAATTCACATAGCCGAGCCGTGGGACATCGGTGATTATGGTTATCAGTTGGGGAATTTTCCAGTGTCCTTTGCTGAAATCAACGATCAATTTCGCGATATCACCCGCAGTTTTTGGCGCGGTGATAATAACAAAATGGCGGACTTTGCGACGTGCATGTTTGGTTCGCGAGATATTTTCCACAAAGGCGTTCGTGCCTCTTATACATCGGTCAATGGCGTGACGTTTCACGATGGCTTCACCTTACAAGATGTTGTGAGCTACCAAGACAAACACAATGAGGCGAATCTTGAGGACAATCGCGATGGTCATAATCACAATGCGAGTTGCAATTATGGCATTGAAGGGCCAACCGATGATGTGATGATCAACCACCTCCGAGAACGGCAAAAGCGCAATTTGTTTGCGTCGATGATTTTTGCTCAGGGCACGCCATTGGTCTTGCATGGCGATGAATTAAGTCGTACTCAACTCGGTAATAATAATGCGTATTGCCAAGATAATGAGCTCAACTATTGTGATTGGGATCTCAATCGGCAGCAGGCGGATTTTTTAGCTTTTTGTCAGTACTGTATCGCGTTAAAACAATCCAGTCAGATCCTCACCAATGCTCAATTAGCAGATGATGCATTTTTTGACCAGTGCAATGTGGATGCCGTCCATTGGTACAAAATTGATGGCAGTCCCAAAGCTGATTCCGATTGGCATGATCCAATGAACAAAGGCTTTGCCGTAGAGTTAATTGGTAATTGTGATAATCAAGAGCACTGGCTGATTTGTGTCAATGCCGACAAGGTCGATCACAATATGGTGTTGCCTAAAGTTAAGCAGAACCATCGTTGGCAGGTAGTACTCGATACGCGTATGACGGACTTTAGACCTGCAGGAGCTTATATAGCGAAACCACAATTTGTGATCTCAAATCGTTCGTTTGTTATATTTAAACAAGACGATCGTAAAAGAGAAGCATAATGTCCAAATCATTTAGTACCGCTCACCTCAGTCCTGCAGCACTATACGTGACACAAGAAAAAGGCACTGAACGTCCTTTCACTGGCGAGTATAACGCGCATTTTGCAACTGGGATGTATCACTGTATTGTCTGTGATACGCCATTGTTTAGCTCTGAGCATAAATTCGAATCTGGCTGTGGCTGGCCGAGCTTTTTTGATCAAGATGCAACACAAAATGTGAAGTTTGCCCCCGATCATTCACATGGCATGATACGCACCGAAATTTTGTGTAAACACTGTGATGCGCATTTGGGACATGTTTTTAACGATGGCCCTGCACCAACTGGTAAGAGGTATTGCGTAAATAGTGTCTCTTTGCAGTTTCACTCGGGTGAATAAATAATATATCACGCAAAAAAATAATATATTTTAGTCTTATATAGTGTGCTTTATTTTCGTCTGAAAACGTCAAGCAAGCGCGTTTACCGTAACGAACCTCTAATAATGTTGAAAAACAACATACAATTCTTTCAATTTCTCTGAAAATATCCATTTTTTGTAATTATCCAACAATTTGGCAAGCCCATTTTCCTTGTATACACTTAGACCCGAATTTGTCGCCTCTGTACCCTACAAACGTACCGTGGCAAGTGTTTAACTAGTTTGAGTAAAGGCCTTAATCACAATGAATCAAGCAGTCGAATTGGAACTTCAGAAAAGTTGGCAGGAGCGTCAGGAATACGCTGAAAAAATGATGCCAATTATTGGTAAACTGTATCGCAACAAAGCGATTGAAATCACCGTTTACGGTCGCTCGTTATTAAACGCCAGCGCTATCGATGTTATCAAAGCACATCGCACGGTTCGACGTCATGAAGGCCAAAAACTTCGCTTACGCGAATCTTTTCCTATTCTTGATGCCATCAACGAGATGCAAATTGCACCAGCGTGCATTGATATTGGCAAATTGGCGTATGATTTTCATTATGGCGCAGGCAAAGAATCTACAGACCTAGTCGGATTTATCAGAGACCAACTTGCTCCAGTGGTTGATAAAAAAGATAACCAAGCACCACAAGACGTCGTATTATACGGCTTTGGACGTATTGGTCGTTTATTGGCTCGATTGTTAATTGAACGTCAAGGTGAAAATAACAAATTGCGTTTACGTGCGATTGTCGTGCGTGGCGGTAAAGATGGCGATTTAGAAAAACGCGCCTCGTTGTTGCGTCGCGATTCAGTACATGGTCCATTCAATGGTTCAATCACTGTAGACAACGAACGCAAAGCTATTTTAGCCAATGGCTCTTACATTCAAGTGATTTATGCAAACTCACCAGAAACGGTCGATTACACACAATACGGTATCGATAATGCTTTAATCATTGACAACACTGGTATTTGGCGTGACCGCGATGGCCTTGGCTTACACCTTCAAGCGAAAGGTGCAGCGAAAGCGCTATTAACCGCACCGGGCAAAGGCGATATCAAAAACATCGTGTATGGTGTGAACCATCAAGACGTCACTGCGGATGATAAAATTGTTTCTGCGGCATCTTGTACTACCAATGCGATTACACCCGTACTAAAAGTACTTGATGAAGAATACGGCATCAAAAACGGCCATGTCGAAACTGTGCATGCATTCACCAATGACCAAAACTTAATTGATAACTATCACAAAGCTGAGCGTCGAGGTCGCAGTGCGCCACTGAACATGGTTATCACTGAAACCGGTGCTGCGAAAGCCGTATCAAAAGCCTATCCTAAGCTTGAAGGTAAATTGACGGGTAACGCGATCCGTGTACCAACACCGAATGTATCAATGGCTATTTTGAATTTGAATCTTGAAAAAGAAGCCGGTTCTAAAGAAGCCATTAATGACTTTTTGCAAAATGCGGCCTTGTTCTCTGAGTTACAAAATCAAATTGATTTCACTTCATCGACAGAGATTGTATCTAGTGACTTAGTGGGTGCGCGTGCAGCGTCAATTGTCGACAGTGCTGCGACGATTGTGTCGGGTGACCGTGCAACATTATATGTTTGGTATGATAACGAGTTTGGTTATAGCTGTCAGGTTATGCGTGTGGCGCAAGACATGGCGGGTATATTTGCGCCGAGTCTACCAGCTAAATAAGTGTTGTTCACTCTAATATGATAAAGCCCCGGACAGTGTGCTGGGGCTTTTTTTGTTCTGTGAAAGAACACTGATACCATTACGGTCTTAATTATCATGCTTAATGAACAGGCTTAGTATTCAGGACTCAACATGACGCAGATGGAAACCAACAAAACTTCAAAATTTCGGTCACTTCGCAGAAGTCTCATTGAGATATGTGTCTTTATTGTGATATTGATGGCCATCGTCTGGTATCAACAGCGTAATATGCTGGTCGCAGATGGCACAGTCACGATTCCTGAGCATCAATTTGTGAGTCTTGACGGGCGCACACAACCGCTACTTGACAATGATAAACCGACATTAGTGTATTTTTTCGCGCCTTGGTGCAAGGTGTGTTATTGGAGTATAAACAATGTTGATGAACTCGATTCGGAACAAGTGAATGTGGTTAAGATTGCTCTTTCTTTTCAAAACCTTGAAGAGGTCGAGCGATTTGTTCAAGAGACGGGTACCAAGCGCAGGAATGTGCTGTTAGGGACTCGTAGCACTGCGCATACGTTCCAAATCAGTGCATTTCCAAGCGTGTATATTCTGAACAACCAAGGAGCAGTTGTTGGTCGGAGTGTCGGGTATAGTACAGAGTTTGGCATGAAGGTAAAGCTTGCTTTTGCAGGCTAGGGACAAATATCACATAAGACAAAACTGGTCATCTCCACAAAATTTATGCTACATTGAAAGTAATAAGAATAACATGGACATTACCTATGCATATCAGCAGTGCATTTGACAGCGGTAACATTCGCGTCATTGCGGCAGACTCTCCTCAAAATATTCGATTATCGATTAACAAAGACCATCAATCTAATTTTTATCAGTGGTTTCATTTTCGCCTCTCGACCACAGCCATGGTTAACCATACCTTACACATCACAGATTTAGCGAATTCAGCCTACCCCAAAGGATGGGAGGGATATCAAGCCGTGGCCAGTTATGACCGGGAAGAATGGTTTCGCGTCGACACTTCCTTTGATGGCGATACACTTACCATCGATGTAACGCCGGAACACGATGTGATGTATTTTGCTTACTTTGCACCTTACAGTTATGAGCGTCACATGGATTTGATTGCTTCTGCACAAACTGGGTTTGAATGTCGTCATGAACTACTTGGCCGAACCTTAGATGGACGTGATATGGATTTGCTGGTCATTGGTGACGAGCAATCTGACACACCGAAATTAAAATTTTGGGTCATTGCTCGCCAACACCCAGGCGAATCTATGGCACAGTGGTGCGCTGAAGGTCTTTTGTCAAGATTACTCGATGATAGCGATGGCGTAGCACGTGATTTGCTTGAATACGTTGTCTTTTATGTCGTCCCCAATATGAATCCGGATGGCAGTGTGCGCGGTCATCTGCGCACTAATGCAGCCGGGGTTAACCTCAATCGCGAGTGGGAGAGTCCGTCTATGGAGCAGTCTCCAGAAGTGTTCCTTGTGCGCAACAAGATGGATGAAGTCGGAGTCGACCTGTTCTTGGATATGCACGGTGATGAAGCGCTACCGTATAATTTTGTTGCCGGTTGTGAAGGCAATCCGAACTACAACGAGCGATTAGCTGAATTAGAGAATACGTTTAAACAAGTATTGATGCAAACCACACCTGAGTTTCAAGATACTTATGGCTATCCCAAAGATGCGCCAGGTGCGGCCAATTTGACGATTGCAGCAACAGCCATTGGTCATCGCTTTAATTGTCTATCATATACTCTTGAGATGCCATTTAAAGATAATGCAGACTTACCAGATTCTGTCTACGGTTGGTCGATAGCACGTTCACAACAGCTCGGTGCAGATGTCCTTGTGGCAATGCGCGCAGTGATGAAAGTATTACAACAATAACCCTTTATAAAGGAGCAACAAGTGGAAGCACTCAATAATTTTTTACTCATGTTAGATGGGTTTTTGGGCAGTGCCTTTTGGTTTCCGTATGTCTTACTCGGAACTGGCCTGTTTTTCACCATTTACCTAAAATTTCCGCAGATCCGTTTTTTTAAACACGGTTGGAAAGTCGTTTCGGGTAAATACACTCATGATGATGATCCTGGTGATACCTCACCGTTTAAGTCATTAACTACGGCATTATCTGGTACGGTCGGCACTGGTAATATTTCTGGGGTAGCCTTTGCGATATTCCTTGGTGGGCCTGCGGCGTTATTTTGGATGTGGGTGACGGCCTTTTTGGGGATGACAACTAAATTTGTAGAAGTCACTCTGTCTCACAAATACCGTGAAAAAACCGAAGACGGTACCATGGCAGGTGGTCCAATGTATTTCATGGACAAAGGTTTGAATATGAAATGGATGGCCATCGCCTTTGCAGTGGCAACGGTTATTTGTTCATTTGGTACAGGTAATTTGCCACAATCTAACGGTATCGCCAGTGCAATGGAACAGTCCTTTGGTATTGACCCTATGGTGATGGGCGGTATTTTAGCCATATTACTCGGTTTGGTGATTTTGGGTGGGATTCAGCGTATTGCTGCTGTGACGTCCAAAATTGTCCCGATTATGGCAGTCATTTATATCATTGGTGCATTAGCTGTTATTTTTGCAAATTTAGGTAACTTAGGGCCTGCTTTTGCGTCAGTTTGGGCTGATGCGTTTACCGGTTCAGCTGCTGCAGGAGGGTTCTTGGGCGCGAGCTTAGCCTATGCATTCAACCGAGGGGTAAATCGTGGTTTATTCTCCAACGAAGCGGGACAGGGGTCTGCGCCAATCGCACACGCGGCAGCCAAAACCAAAGATCCAGCAGCCGAAGGCATGGTGTCAATCCTAGAACCTTTCATCGATACCATCATTATCTGTACTATTACGGGCTTAGTCATTTTGTCATCAGGCGTGTGGAATGAAAAACACTACAACATTTTTGACAAAGCGGACATGCTGATTGTGTCAGGGCAATATAGCGACCAAAATCAAGCTGATGTTGAGTCATTATATAAATATCTTAACAACATTGATGACAAAGCGATTACTCCGTATAACGGTCGTATTCAAGTCGTCAGCGGCAAAGCCGTTAACACCGATTTTACCATCATTAATTCGCGCTCTGTTGCAGAAGACGTTGTTTTTAGTATTGCGTCTGAAGAAGACAGTTTCACTGGCATGGTGATTGTTGAAGATGGTAAGCCACAAAAAGACAATCTCGTTGTTTCAGGTAAATCACTCGTGCATTCTGCTCGTTTAACGACCATCGCCTTCACCCGCGGGTTCTTTGGTGATTTTGGCCAATATATCGTGTCTGTGGGCTTGCTGTTATTTGCCTTTTCTACTGCGATTGCATGGTCTTATTATGGTGACCGTGCCATGACATACTTGTTTGGACCAAAATCCATCATGCCATATCGCGTGGTATATGTGGCAGGTTTCTTTATGGCGGCGTTTTCTGACACCACCTTGGTATGGACGTTCTCAGCGGTAGCAATTGTGGTCATGACACTACCCAACTTGTTTGGGATTTTGATGTTGCGCAAAGAGATGAAAGATTCGATGAATCAATATTGGGATAAAGTCAAAGACAGTTAAGTCGCTGACATTAAATTAACATCAAAAAGCTGATATCATACGTATCAGCTTTTTTGTTTTTAAATAAATTCCAAGGTTTCACATGCTAACTGATTGCCCAGCTTGTAAGAAAAAAATCTCCGACAAAGCCGAAACGTGTCCACATTGTGATTTTGCAGTCGGGGCAGATGATGCCGATGCGATTTTGGAGAGAGAAAAACGCAAACGCTACGACCAACATCAAAGCTTGCAAACTCAGTCATTTGTAGCAGTGTTAGTGTTCATCACGGGTTTTGGTTTATTGTATTGGGGACAACCTGAGGTCGGTGGCACGCAACACAGCATTGGCATGTTAATGTTGGTATTGGGTTTTTTGTGGTACGTGGTCAATCGCGCTCGAATCGCTTTTATCAAAGCTAAGAAAATTAAATTTTAGGATAACCAATATGAATGTTGAACAACTTGTCGCAGGAATGACTCCTGAAATTTTTGCTAATTTGCAAACGGCGGTAGAGACCGGTAAGTGGGCAAATGGCCAAAGCTTAACCGATGAACAAAAAGACAACGCACTGCAAGCAGTGATGTTATATCAAGCCAAAATTGCCAAAACCAACGAACACATGACCATAGGCGAAGATGGTGAAATGGTTCACAAAAGTAAATCTGAATTGCGTCGTGAGTTATCTGAAGAAAGCGAGATCTTCCGCACTAAGCTTTAAGCGTTGATACTCATCTCGCCTCTGAGGTTCTGCCCAAGGAGAGTAATTTGTTCATCGTAATCATCTGTGGCGGATAAAACGTAATGAAGTTTAGTGAGTGCAGCTTCAGGCGTCATATCGTATCCATTGATTACTCCCACATCGGATAAGATCCGGCCATTCGCATAACCATCCATATTCACACTACCGTGCAAACATTGTGTGCAGTTAAGGACAATGATGCCGTCTTCTTTAGCCTTTGCTAACAAGCTTAAAATTGCTTTGTTTTGTGGTGCATTACCCACGCCATAACTCAACAGTACAATCGCTTTCATAGGTTGACGCAACAGGTTTTCCAAAATCTGAGGGCTGATACCGGGATACAAATACAACAACGCCACAGGTTGAGTGGTGATTCGGGTCATTTTCATTGATCCTGAATTGGCAATAGGGGAGAAATCATTGCGCTGAATATGGATCCCAGCCTCAATCAATGTTGGATAATTTGGCGAGCCAAATGCAGCAAAGCCATCAGCGTCTAATTTTCGCGCGCGATTACCGCGCAACAATTGATTATTAAAATATAAACACACTTCGTTAATTGGATGGTGCGCGGCGAGATACAAGGCATTTAATAGGTTTTCTTGACCGTCAGAGCGCAGTTGTGCAAGCGGAATCTGCGAACCAGTTACAATAATAGGTTTATCCAAATTGGCAAACATAAAAGACAGCGCTGACGCGGTATACGCCATCGTATCGGTACCATGTAAGATGATAAATCCATCAAACTCGTCATACCGCTCGACAATATCATCCGCTATGAATTGCCAGTCACTGGGTTGCATATCTGAAGAATCCAACAGCGTCTGGTATTCATGGAGCTCAAATTCCGGCATCTCCGGACGGGTTAACTCTGAAAGTTGACTCACACTTGTTTGTAAAAAGCCCGCAACAGGAACATATCCTTGTGGAGAGGGTTTCATACCAATGGTCCCCCCAGTGTAAGCGATGTAAATTTGTTTTCTGTCTGCCATACATCAAATTTTATTTGTTCGGCGTAAATTGCCCAACAATGTCTTCACCAGCAGCTTGTTTATCAGCATGATAACTTGATCGAACCATTGGTCCGCACGCAGCGTGAGTGAAGCCAATTGATTTTGCGTATTCTCCTAACTCATCAAATTCAGTCGGAGTTACATAGCGTTTAACTGGGTAGTGATGGCGTGATGGCTGTAAGTACTGGCCAAGAGTCAACATATCGACATTGTGCTCACGAAGATCATCTAATACTTGTTGGATTTGCTCATTCGTTTCACCCATGCCCATCATTAAGCCTGATTTAGTAGGAATATCTGGATGCTGTGCTTTGAATTTACGCAATAACTCCAACGACCACTTGTAATTTGCACCTGGGCGACACTCACGGTACAAATCAGGAATGGTTTCTAGGTTATGGTTAAATACGTCTGGTACTCCCTTTTTAAGGATCTCTAATGCTGTATCCATGCGTCCTCGGAAGTCAGGTACCAGAACTTCAATTTTGGTATTAGGGCTATGTTTACGGATCGCATTGATACAATCCACAAAGTGTTGCGCACCCCCATCGCGCAAATCATCGCGGTCAACGGAGGTAATGACGACGTATTTTAAGTCCATCTGCGCGATGGTTTTGGCAAGCTTCTCAGGTTCTTCAGCGCTCGGTGGTAAAGGTTTGCCGTGAGCCACATCACAAAATGGACAGCGACGAGTACAGATATCGCCCAAAATCATAAACGTTGCTGTACCGTGATTAAAACACTCGGCTAGATTCGGACAGCTCGCTTCTTCACATACTGAATGAAGATTATTTTCGCGCAAGACTTTTTTGATGTTGTCGATGCGATCGGTAGTGCGAGGCAGCTTAATTTTTATCCACTCTGGTTTGCGGAGCATTTCTTCTTTTTCGGTAGGTACGATTGTGACCGGTATATATTTTACTTTCTCATCATCGCGTAGCTTTACGCCAGCTTGTGTCCGTGAGTTACTCATCAAAACCTTCTCTAAATTCTAGTGCAGGCGCTCCTATTAGCGCATTAAAACATTTTACTACAGATACTCCAACTTGTTCTAGTGGACGCTCGTCGCCAAGTCGGTGTGCATCAACCATCTGTAAACCAGCATAGCCACAGGGGTTGATAAGCTGAAATGGGCTTAAATCCATATTCACATTCAACGCAAGTCCATGAAATGAACAACCTTTGCGAATGCGTAAGCCAATAGAACAAATCTTAGCTTCGTTGACATAAACACCTGGCGCATCTTTTTTTGGATAACTCTCAATACCAGCTTGGGCTAAATGCGCCACAATCGTCTCCTCTAACGCTGTAACGAGTTGACGCACACCAAGTTTGCGACGTTTGATATTCAGTAAAACATACATCACCTGTTGGCCTGGGCCGTGATAGGTAACTTGCCCTCCGCGGTCGACCTTGACAATCGGAATATCTGAAACATTCAGTATGTGCTCGGCTTTACCCGCTTGCCCTTGGGTAAATACCGCTGCATGTTCGACTAACCATATTTCATCATGAGTGTGTTCATCACGTCGATCGGTAAAGTCCTGCATCTTTTGCCAGATGGGGGCATAGTCACAACGACCGAGTTGGCGAACGATAATCGTATCCATAAATAAACGCTTAGATCACGACTCGAACAACATCTAATGCCGACAGTTCAGTATAAATCGACTCCATATGCGTTTTAGATGTCACCTTTACACTCAGTGATAAAGCATGATAATTGCCCTTGCTGCTGGGTTTTACTGTCGGATTATAGTCACCAGGTGCTAGTTGCTGCAAACGAGTGATCACTTGGTCAGGGAAGTCAGGTTGAGCTACGCCAAGGACCTTGAAAGTTTGGTAGCAAGGAAATTCAAGAAGTTCGTCAAAACGGGTATCCACATTATCACCTTTGGATAAAAAAAACGGTCTGATTATACACTCAGACCGTTGTGAATTCACCATATCAAATATTATTGTTCATCGCTGCTAATTTTGAGCTTGATAAAGTCCACTGCTTTGGAAAAGAAACCGCCTTCTTCGACACTCTGCAAAGAGACTAGTGGGTACTGAGCGATCACTTCGTCTTCGATTTGCAGAAATAGCTTGCCAACGGTTTCTCCATTAGAGAGAGGCGCCTCTAACTTGCGGTCAAGGACGAAATTCGCTGTTAGGTTTTGAGCTTGTCCTCTTGGAATGGTAATAGATACATCTTGATCAATTCCTAAATCAACCGTATCTCGGTTGCCCATATAAATACGATGCGCAACAAAGCTTTCGCCGGCTTTGTAAGGTTCAATGGTTTCAAAGAAACGGAACCCGTAGCGCAGAAGTTTTTTGTTTTCGGTTTTGCGTGCACGTTCAGATTCAGTACCCATTACCACAGAAATCAGTCTCATATCACCTTGAGTGGCAGATGTAATAAGCGAATAACCTGCATCGGAAGTGTGGCCAGTTTTGATGCCATCAACATTGAGAGCCTTATCCCATAATAAGCTATTGCGGTTAAATTGCTTAATGTTGTTGTATTCAAATTCTTTTTGACTGTAGAGCTGATATTCTTTGGGATTATCGTTAATAAGTGCTTGCGATAAGCGAGCCATATCACGAGGCGTGGTATAGTGTTCTGGGTCATGCAAACCATGGGCGTTCATAAAGTTGGTGCTGGTCATACCTAACTTAGCCGCATAGGCATTCATCATGCTCACGAAAGCATCATGGCTTCCCGCAACATGCTCAGCCATTGCCACGCATGCATCATTTCCTGATTGAATGACAATGCCCTTCATCAAATCAGAAACGCTTACTTTTGTGCCGACTTCGATAAACATTTTGGATGAATCAGGGAAGTTTTTCGCCCATGCGTTTTCTGAAATACTCACCATATCGGTGAGGGCAATATTGCCGGCTTGTAACTCTTGACCAATCACATACATAGTCATGATTTTGGTTAGGCTAGCCGGAGCGAGTTGTACATCCGCGTTTTGTTCAGCAATGACATGTCCAGTTTTAGCATCAATTAATAAAAACCCTTCAGCGGCGACCGATGGTGGAGGGGGAATGACCACAAGAGCATGTGCGAAAGAAATAAAAAAACAAGAACAAATGGTAAGGAGTACTGCTTTAAACATAGACAAACCAATTCAAAATTAAACTGTGAAGATTGTAACAAGATTGTATGGACAATGTGACCTTAAAAGGGCAAAAAAGTTGCACTCTTACTCGAAAACAATAAAGGCCTCAGGGTAATCGTTACTTTGCAGGTTTTTTAGTGCATCAGATGCGCTCAAATAATCAGCAAAAGGGCCAAGCTTTAAACGGTATAGGTTATTTCGTGCGGCAACTTTAAAATCCGTCTGATAGATTTGTTGCAATACGTCACCGAGAGAGAGGATGTTTTCTTCACTGGTAGAAGCTGCCACTTGCACATAATACTGCTTGATGGCCTCAGCCTTCTGCAAAGGTGAAGGAAGCACAAATTCAGATAAGGGGATCGGTGTACTATCCCCAATCGTCACTAGTTCGTTCTTGTCTACGTGTATGACTTCAATGCGCACGTTGGCCGTTCCTGAATCTAAATAATCGAGTTCTTTGGCGGCTGCAAAAGACAAATCTATTACTCGGTTGTTGTGAAAAGGGCCGCGGTCGTTAATTCTAACAATCAGAGACTTACCATTATCTAAGTTAGTCACTCTGGCGTATGATGGCAATGGCAAGGTGGTATGGGCAGCCGTATATTCATACATATCAAATGTCTCACCATTGGCGGTGGCGTAACCATGAAATTTTTGTCCGTACCAAGATGCAATGCCTTCTTCCACAAAGCCATATCCACTTAATAGGGGCTGATAGGAAATACCTGCAATATTATAAGGACGGAGATTGGCTAAGCGATATGGCTCGTAACGCGGGATAATGGGTGAGGGTTCATGATCAGGAATCAGCACCGCCGGGGCTGAATCTACTCGTTGAGAGTAGCGATAAGATTGGGCACAGCCACTGATAACTAAGACTAAAAAAATGATCCAGATCTTCATCGAGAAACCACCTTTTTTTGCGTGGCAACGGCCATTACGATCCCAAAACCAGCCAACAAGGTAACCATGGACGTGCCGCCATAGCTAACCAATGGCAGAGGTACTCCGACCACAGGTAACAAGCCGCTGACCATCCCAATATTCACAAACACATAGACAAAAAAGGTCAACGTAATACTACCAGCCAATAATTTACAAAATATAAACTGACTTCTACCAGCTATAATGAGGCCTCGCACTATGATAAATCCATACAACGCAAGCAGCAGCAAAACTCCTATCAAACCAAATTCTTCACTAAATACAGAAAAGATAAAATCAGTGTGCCGTTCGGGTAAAAATTCCAATTGTGATTGCGAGCCTTTTAACCAGCCTTTACCAGAAAACCCACCAGAGCCAATGGCGATTTTACTTTGAATGATATGGTAGCCCGCACCTAAAGGGTCGCTTTCTGGATTTAAAAACGTGATGACTCGTTGTTTTTGATAGGCTTTCATCAAAAAGAACCACATTACCGGAATAAAGCTTATCGCTAAGACACTAGACACCGTTATGATTCGCCAACTCAACCCAGCTAAGAACAACGCAAATAATCCCGAACTAGCAATCAGTAAGGCCGTACCTAAGTCGGGTTGTTTGGCAATGAGCAAAGCGGGAATCAACACGAGTAAAAAGCCTATCAATACGTGTTTGAGCTTCGGTGGTAATGGTTCTTGGCTGAGATACCAAGCAATGGTCATCGGCACGAACAACTTGAGTATTTCAGATGGCTGAAAACGCATAAAGCCCAAATCGAGCCAGCGTTGTGCGCCTTTACCCTCGACACCAATGAACAGTACAGCGACTAATAGCAAGACTCCAACTAAATAAAATATCGGCGCAATTGAACGATAAAAATGTATCGGTATCTGTGCACAAAACAACATCACGGCCAAGCCAATACCGAGTCGGGTCACTTGCTTGTGGATCAGTACAATGTCTTCACCACCTGCTGAGTATATCGTTACTAGTCCGGTCCCCATTAAGACAATTAAACCCACCATCAACCATACGTCGATATGCAAGCGCTGCAGTAAACTCGATAAGAAAGACGAGGACGGGTTAGTCATTAAATTTGACCTTTTTATGAGCAATCGTGGCGTCGCGTGATGTTCGATCTACGAGATAGTAATCCATCACTTGCCGTGCGAGAGGGGCTGCATTAGAACCACCGCCACCGGCGTTTTCCAAAGCCACCATGACACTAATTTCAGGAGTATCAACAGGCGCATAGCCGAAGTACATCGCATTGTCTTTCAAATAATCGGCTATTTCTATTTCGTCAACGTCTTCATCTTGCCCAACAGTGAATAATTGAGCGGTTCCAGTCTTGCCACCGGATGAATACTTGGCATTCCGATACGCACCGTATGCAGTTCCATGCGGCAGTCCAACGGTATCCCTCATGGACTCTCGTACATGCTCCCAATGTCTAGACTGAAGCACCGAAATCGGAGGGAATTCGCTAACACTTTGTTCAAGTAATGATTCTTGGATCAGTGAACCTCTTAAAATTTGTGGAATATGGCGAACCCCGTCGTTGAGTAACGTATTTAATGAGTTAAGTAACTGAATCGGCGTCGCTGTCCAATAACCTTGACCAATACCTATAGAAATCGTATCACCAATATACCAAGGTTGATTGAAACGGGCTTGTTTCCATCCACGAGATGGCATATTACCGTCGGTTTCTTCAGCTAAATCAATTTCAGTATATAAGCCAAAACCAAATTGAGTCATATACTCATGAATGGTATCAATACCCAACTTATAAGCCAGCTCATAAAAAAAGGTATCACAAGATACTTCAATTGAATATTTGACATCAACATGTCCGTGGCCTGTTTTCTTCCAATCGCGCCAGCGGTGAGATACGTCAGGTAGTTGATAATAACCCGGGTCGTGGATTTTGGTATTTTCTGAAATGACACCATATTCAAGGCCAAGTAAAGCAAGATGGGGTTTAATCAAAGATGCGGGAGGATATTGTCCTTGTACGGCACGATTTAGTAATGGACGGTCGGTATTTTGGATAAGTTTGTTGTATGCTTTTTGACTGATCCCACGAACAAACAAATTGGGATCATAACTAGGATTTGAAAACATCGCTAAGATTTGCCCAGTGCTAGGTTCTGAAACAACCACTGACCCGCGTTTTTCTCGCATGATACTTTGGATAAACAATTGCAGCTGCACATCGATATTTAGAACCAAATCCTCCCCAGGAATCGGTTCTTCAACAGATAATACTCGTAATTCCCGGCCTTTATTATCGACTTCGACTTGTTTGTAACCAACGCTACCGTGGAGTCTGTCCTCATAGTAGCGTTCAATTCCTTGTTTGCCAATAAAACGCGTTGCGGCATAGTTCGAAGTTTGACCTCTTAAAGCGATGCTTTCTAGATTTTGGTCATTGATTTTGGCAATGTAACCGAGCACGTGAGTCAATGCATCGGCGTACGGGTAATATCGGGTCAAACCGGCCTCAACAAACATACCCGAAAAACGATGCTGTTGCGCTGAAAATTTAGCCACTTGTTCTTCGTTAAGGTTATCCAAAATAGTGACTGGTTGAAAACGGCGGGCATTTTTGATGCTGTCACGAATTTCTTGTAATTGCTCTTCATTAATTACAAGCAGTTCTGAAAGTTCGGCAACGGTTTCGTCAATATCGCGGATTTGTTCTTTGACCATCCGCAAGCTAAATGAAGGACGGTTTTCTGCTAATAAAACGCCGTTGCGGTCATAAATCAACCCACGATTTGGCGCAATGGGAACCACCTTGATACGATTGCCGTCAGCTCGGGTTTGATAATCTTCAAAAGAGACTATCTGTAATTGATACATATTAAGGAGAAGCACCCCAAAAACAACGGCGACCAAACATACTGCGATGAATGCACGGCGCAAGAACAACTTATCTTCGGCGGTATAATCACGCATTGCCTGACGGCGCTTAGCCATAATATCTTATTCCCGATGGTATGGATGGTTTTGAGTAACGGTCCAAGCCCGATAAAGACTCTCTGCAACTATGATCCTTACCAAAGGATGTGGTAATGTCAATGCTGATAGAGACCATCTTTGTTCGGCCAACGCTAAACAACTCGGCGCGAGTCCCTCCGGACCACCAATGAGCAAGCTAATGTTGCGTCCGTCCATTTGCCAGTTCTGTAATTGTTGGGCAAGTTGCGGGGTATCCCATGGACGACCTTTGACTTCAAGGGTGACGACTTTATCTCCTTTGCCAATGGCTTGACAAGTCAGTTCACCTTCTTTTTCTAGTATACGTGGGATATCGGCATTTTTGCCGCGTTTACCTGCTGGAATTTCTTTAAAATGCACATCGAGCTCAGGCGGAAATCGGCGCAAAAACTCGCGACAACCTTTCTCTACCCATGCTGGCATTTTGGTGCCAACAGCAATAATAGTGATGCGCATGGATGATTCCAGTTATCCCCAAAGTTTCTCAAGTTGAAAGTAATCACGTGACGCATCCTGCATTACATGCAACACCACATCACCCATATCTACAACCACCCATTCTCCATCTTCGGTGCCGGAGATGTTAAGGGGAGGGGAGCCTGCATGTTTCATTTCCATAACAACATTTTCGGCAATGGCGCAAACATGTCGTTTGGAATTGCCTGAACAAATCACAAAGGCATCGGTAATTGTACTTTTACCGGTCAAATCTAACGTAATAATATCACGTGCTTTCATGTCATCCGCTTTATCAATGACAAATTCTAATAACGCTTGTAACTCCAAGAGTACCTCTAATTGTGGTGTTGGTATAAATGGTGTGTTTGTATATAGTTTAACACGCCTTTAGGGAGATATTTAGCACAGTCTTGATTGTTTTGTATGGCTTGGCGAATTTGTGTTGAAGAAATTGGATACAAGGCAGTTTGAGCCAGATAAATGTGCCCCTTCATTAAGCCCTGATGGGAATCAAAAAACTCAAGTTTAGGCGCTAGGTTGTTGTTTTTTTGTACAGGTTTATCACGTGGCAATACAATTATGCTGGTTTGTTCCAGTAACCGTGTAACATCATACCAGTGATGCAGTTGTTGGTAACTGTCAGCGCCCATGACAAAAACAATCTCTTCTTCAGGCGTTCTGTCACGCCAAGATTGAATCGTATCCGCGGTATACGACACACATTCACGGTCGATTTCATCACGAATGAGATATAGCTTAGGAAATTCTGCGATGACTTTTTCGAGCATGTTAATTCGGTGGTTATTGGAAACCATGCATTCACCTTGCTTGAAGGGGCTTACGAAGTTTGGCATCAAGCCGATTTGTGCAAAGCCAAATTCTTCGCATAAGCTTAACAGTGGTTTAATATGACCAAAATGCACAGGGTTAAATGTGCCGCCAAAGACGATTTTCATGCGCGTTGTAATGATATCTCCTGAGCCCCTTGAGCAGTAAACAATAAACACAAGTGAGCAAGTTGAACAAAAGGTCTGGCCGTCGTTTCTGATTTAAATTGCTTATCTGCATAGGTTAATTCATTAGCAATGGCTTCGAGTTGTTGTGGCTCGAGCCTTTGTAATGCGGCTTGATAAAGTGGTTGACGCTGTGGCCAAATACCAAAACGCTGCCACGGAATGGGTTGCTTGCTTTGTAACAACGTTTGCAATTGCAGCAGGTTTTGCCATTCCTTGAGTAAAGACCATATAATGACATTGGGTTCAACGCCTTCGCCCTCTAGACGCAAAAGCAGACGCACAATCATGTCGCTATCGCCTTTGAGTACTTCATCGATTAGCTGAAACACGTTAAAGCGAGATTGCTCTACGACCGCATGTCGACACATATCTAATGTCAAAGTCTGAGAGTCGTAAAGCAATGCTAATTTTTGTACTTCTTGAGCTGCGGCAAGCATATTACCTTCGCACGCATCCGCGATAAACTGAACGCATTCTCGCTCGAAATTGAGTCCTGCCTGTTGCAATAACCTTGCTAACCATTGCTGTAAAGCGTGTCCCGATAGAGGGTAGCAGGGCACAAATAACCCACATTGCGCAATGGTCTTAAACCATTTGGTGTTTTGCACATCTTTGCCAACTCGAGGACCGTGGATCACTAAAAGTAAGTCATCGTGCAATTGTTCAGCCAGCGCGATGAGTGTTTTACTGCCACTAACACCCGGTTTACCGGTCGGCAGATACAACTCGATCATTTGCTTATCACTGAATAACGACATAGTCTGAGTGGCGTCAAATAAACTGTCCCACTCAAATTGCCCATCAGCAGTAAGTGAGGTGCGTTCCGAAAAACCATTGTCTTTTGCCGCATTTCGAACACAGTCCAATGCTTCAATTACTTGCTGTGGTTCATCACCAAAAATAAGCACCACATGTGGGATTTGCTTAGATAATTGCGCGTAGAGTTGGTCCGATTTGATTTGCACAATTTACTCCAGCAACAAAGCGGTTTGATAGTTTACCGCAAGCGTTCTAAGCAGTTGTTCGGCAGCTTGGTTTCGCAATTCTTGCATAATGAGTTCAAGTTCCAGAGATTTGGCTAAAACCTGCTTTGGATCATCTTGATAGTCTCGAAGGATATTGATTTCTAATGGGATAGAAGCCGAATCAACGGATAATTGATAGCGTAGCGTATAATTTAGCTCATATTCAGCGACTTGTCCTGAAGCAAATACAGATAAGAGTCTGCGAGTGACCTTTTCATCGATCAAATTTAAGCGAATATTACTCTCGTTGCGCCAAACTAAATCATTTAGAGAGCCTAAACGCTTCAGTGCCTCAGCAAATGCTTGGGTTGATGGTTGAGTGACTATTGCGAGTCGGCGCAGTTCCTGTGGTACCAAATTGGCTTGTCGCGGCGTAAAGCCACAACTCGACAAAGAAAATACCACAAAAATAAGAAACCATAAACGCATGATTAATTCGCAACAATGTTGAGTAATTTACCCGGAACAAATATCACTTTGCGAATGGTTTTTCCGTCAACAAAGGATTGCACATTGCCTTCAGCCATAGCAATTTGCTCTACGTCTGCTTGTGCTGCGTCTGCGGCAACGGTGATTTTGGCTCTAAGTTTGCCATTGACTTGAACAATGATAAGTTTTTCGTCCTCTATCATGGCCTCAGCATCAGCCGTTGGCCAAGGAGCATTATGAACATCAGAGTGGCCTAGAGCTTGCCATAAAACATGACAAATGTGAGGCGTCACAGGTGTCAACATCAAAATTAAGGCTTCGATACCTTCTCGTACCACACTACGGTCGTTATCTGTATCGACCGACGCCTTTTGCAGTGCATTGGTCAACTCCATTATGGCTGCAATAGCGGTGTTAAAGGTTTGACGCCTCTCAATATCATCACTGACTTTGGCAATGGTCTTATGGATAATACGACGTAATTCACGTTGCGGCTTAGACAAGTTGTTAGCTAATGGCGCAGTAGCACCGTGCTTCAAGTGTTCATGGACTAGGTTCCACACTCTGCGTAAGAAGCGATGTGCACCTTCTACGCCAGAATCAACCCATTCTAGAGTTTGTTCTGGCGGCGCGGCAAACATAGTAAAGAGTCTGACTGTATCTGCACCGTATTGGTCAATTACCGATTGTGGGTCAATTCCGTTGTTTTTTGACTTAGACATCTTTGTCATTCCACCATGAACAACGGGCTGACCATCTGCATTGAGCGTTGCGCCAACAACACGTCCTTTCTCATCTTTCTCGACGGTTACATCGGCTGGTGAATACCAAGTTTTTTTACCCGCATCATCCTCACGGTAAAATGAATCCGCTAACACCATGCCTTGGCAGAGCAGTCGCTTGTATGGTTCAGACGAATCGACAAGGCCTTCATCGCGCAGTAATTTATGGAAAAAGCGCGAATACAACAAATGCAAAATAGCATGTTCAATCCCGCCAACATACTGATCCACTGGTAACCAATAATTGGCTTCAGCTGGATCGAGCATCGCATCCGATGGGGCCGACGTGTAGCGTGCGTAATACCAAGATGACTCCATAAAAGTATCGAAGGTATCCGTTTCACGGGTCGCTGGCTGTCCATTGTATGTGGTTTTGGCCCACTCAGGATCCGCCTTGATAGGAGAAGTAACGCCATCCATTACCACATCTTCAGGCAAGCGCACTGGCAAATCTTCAGCTGGTGCCGGAACGGATTCACCGTCTTGAGTATTCAACATAGGGATCGGAGTTCCCCAATAGCGTTGACGCGAAACGCCCCAATCACGAAGACGATAATTGATGGTTTTCTGACCGCGCTCTTTTGCTTCTAGCGCATCAATGATTGCGTCAAATGCTTGGGGAAAGTCCAAGCCATCAAAATCACCCGAGTTAATCAAAGTGCCTTTTTCGGTATAGGCCGCTTCATTTAAGTCGTGTTCTTGCGCAAATTCTATGACTTGTTTTACTGGCAAACCATATTTATGAGCAAATTCCCAATCGCGCTGGTCGTGTGCTGGTACTGCCATGACCGCACCAGAGCCGTATTCCATTAAAACAAAGTTGCCAACCCAAATCGGTACAGTATTCCCTGTCAAAGGATGGATTGCAGAAAATCCTGTAGCCATCCCCTTCTTGTCCATTGTTGCCATATCAGCTTCTGCGACTTTGGTGTTTTTGCATTCATCGAGAAAGGCCGCTAAATCAGGATTGGTTTTGGCCGCTTCAAGGGCAATCGGATGCTGAGCGGCAACAGACACGAAAGTCACGCCGAGAAGTGTGTCTGGGCGGGTTGTGTACACTTCTAATTGTTCATAGCCAGCAATTGGTTGGGGCAAATCAAACTGGATATCGGCACCTTCTGAACGTCCGATCCAGTTTTTTTGCATCGCTTTGACTTGTTCGGGCCATTGCTCAAGCTCTTCCAAGTCATCTAACAGCGCTTGGGCATAATCGGTGATTTTGATAAACCACTGTGGAATCTCTTTGCGCTCAACAATCGCTCCTGATCGCCAACCACGTCCGTCAATCACTTGTTCATTCGCTAGAACCGTCTGATCTATCGGGTCCCAGTTCACTGTTGCGTTTTTTTTGTACACCAAACCTTTTTCATAGAGGCGGGTAAAAAACCATTGTTCCCAACGGTAATAGTCTGGTTGACAAGTAGCAAATTCGCGCTCCCAGTCGTAGCCAAAGCCAAGTGATTTAAGCTGGCCTTTCATGTATTCGATGTTGGCGTATGTCCATTTGGCTGGCGCAGTTTGATTGGCAATAGCCGCGTTCTCTGCAGGTAAGCCAAAAGCATCCCATCCCATAGGTTGTAACACGTTTTTGCCTAACATGCGTTGCTGACGACTTATCACGTCACCAATTGTGTAGTTTCGAACATGGCCCATGTGGAGCTTGCCACTGGGATAGGGGAACATGGATAGGCAATAGAATTTTTCTTTGTCACTGTCAGGCTGAGCTGCAAAACATTGATGCTTTTGCCAATAATCTTGGACTGACGATTCGATTGAATTGGGTTGATATGAAGTGTGTTCAGTTGCTTGCGTCATCGTTCTAGTGCTTATCAATATGAGGTTTTATCTGCGCTATAGAATACACCACAGACGCTTTATTGACTATGGTAAGCAGTGATTTTTTAATGGGTTTAGTGTAGGATTAGGCAAAAAATTACAAAGCGTTAAAACATGCCCCAATTATCCGCAGCTAAGTCTTCCGCCGTTATCGCCTTGGAACAATCTCTGCGCGTCGATCCTAACCAGTGCCGTGTTATTTTAAGCGATAATCAAATTGCCCAATGGCGTCAGGCAGCACCAGTAAATAGCAATGAAGTTCGTGTATTTATTGGTCAAGAAAGAGCCAAACACGCGTTAGAGTTTGGTTTAGGCATGCCGGTTAAAGGTTATAATTTATATGTTATGGGAGAACAAGCCACAGGACGGGCTACCTTGGTTAAAGATTATGTCGCAAAACATGCAGTCAAAGCAGAACTTTATGATTGGGTCTATGTCAACAATGTCAAAGCTGAACGCAGTCCCAAAGCGATCAAAATGCCAGCAGCGCAAAGCGAAAGGTTTTCTAAAGATATGCAAAGTCTGGTTAATCAACTGCTGGATATGTTCCCGGCAGCATTTGATAACCCTGGCTATCAGCGCAAAAAAAGCGCTACACAAAAACACCATCAAAGCCAGTATGAAGACGCATTAGAATCGGTCGAAAATCAAGCGCAAGAGCATAATATTGCGATGTTTGAAGAGGATGGCTTGGTGAGCTTTATGCCTATAGTTGAAGGCAAGGCAATTAATGAAGAGACTTTCGCAACGTTAGATGAGCCGCAACAGGCTTATTTTTTGGAGCATATTGCAATACTTGAAGATGCGCTTGAAGAAGCTTTAATTGAGCTGCCTGTCTGGAAACGAGAGTTAGCAAAAGCGTTGCGTAAGCTAAAACAAGAAACTTCACAACAAGCCGTCAAACCTTTGCTTGCTGAACTGGCTCAACGTTACACGCATTTACCAGAGGTATCTAATTACATTTTATCTCTGGAATCTCATATCATTGATTCGGTATTGTGGTTGGATGAATTAGAAGAAAAGGAAGATAAGTTCGATATCACCCAAGCTAGAGATGTGCTTGAAAGCCAATACTTGCCGAATATCATTGTGCAACAAACTGAGGATGCATCGCCTCCGTTGGTGTATGAATCCAACCCAACCTATCAAAACCTATTCGGTCGCATTGAATATTCGACTGCCAGCGGCAGTGTAATCAGTGATTATCGTATGATCAGCTCCGGAGCGTTACATCGAGCGAACGGAGGGTACTTATTACTGGACGCGGATAAAATGATTGAACAACCCCATGTGTGGGAGTCTCTCAAACGCGCATTAAAGCAAAATGTGTTGCGCATCGATTTACCCCAAAAAGATGCGGGCATGGTCAGTTCTGTCTCACTTACGCCGGAGCCGATTCCATTGCGGATTAAGTTGATTCTGATTGGCTCTCGCGATTTGTTTTATGCCTTACAGGATATTGATGAGGAGTTTTCACACTTGTTTCGAGTCTTGGTCGATTTTGAATACGACATGCCGGCTGAAGAAAGCAACATGGTGGATTTTGTGCAGCAAGTTATTGCTCACGCGAAGCGATACAATTTTACAGATGTGGATACGGATGCGTTGCGATGTTTAATTTTGCAAAGCATGCGCGATGCGGAACACCAAAATAAGATCAGTGCGCAGTTTGCGGATATATTAGAACTGATCAATGAAGCCAGTTTTTATGCCCGTTCTGAGCTACCTTGTGTGCTTGATAGACAATGTCTAAATCAAGTGCAAACCGCTAGGCGTTATCGTACTGGACGAGTTCCTCAATCATTACTTGATGATATAAAAGAAGGGCAAATAATCATTCAAACCAATGGTGAAACAGTCGGGACAGTGAATGGTTTAACGGTCTTAGATATCGGCACCACTACCTTCGGTACGCCGGCTCGCATTACGGCAACCGTATATGCTGGCGCAAATGGGGTGACTGATATTGAACGCGAAGTTGAATTAGGCCAGTCGATTCACTCTAAAGGGGTCATGTTACTCACCGGATATCTAGGTCATAAATACGCACAACACTTTCCATTGACATTATCAGCGAACATCGCGCTAGAGCAATCTTATGGTTATATCGATGGCGACAGCGCCTCGCTGGGCGAATTGGTTGCATTGATTTCTGCTCTCACTAACTTACCATGTAGACAATCATTAGCTATCACTGGTTCGATCAATCAATATGGTCAAGTGCAATCTGTCGGTGGGATTAATGAAAAAATCGAGGGATTTTTTGCTTTGTGTCAGCATCGAGGTTTGAATGGTTCTCATGGCGTTATTATACCGTATGCTAATCAGCGTCATTTGATCTTGAGTGACGAAGTTTGTCAAGCGATTGAAGCGGGTGATTTTCATGTGTATGCGGTGCAAACTGTGGACCAGGCATTGAGTTTATTAATGGGCAAAGAAGCCGGTGAACAAAATAGTAAAGGACGTTATCCCAAAGGCAGTATAAATAGCCTTGCGTTAAGCCAACTGTATAGTATTGCCAATATTGTTAATGGTGGAGATGACGAATAGTGGAGATGACGAATAGTGGGTAAACGTTCTCGCCAAAAACCGGAAAAACATTGTGTAGGCTGTCAGGCTATCGTTCCAGAGATGTTTCGGGTCAAATACAAAGAGCAATCTGATTGGATATTGGTATGCAAAGTTTGTCAGGTAGCTATTAAAGAGCAAGACGGATATCAATACGGTGGAACATGGAAGCAAGCAAAGCGCAATTAATACGGTTAGTTTACTTCGGCCCCATACGTAAAGCACCATCTAAGCGAATAGTTTCTCCATTGAGATAGGCGTTATCAATAATATGTGCGACTAATTTGGCAAACTCATCAGGTGTCCGAAGGCGTTTGGGATTCACTACCGTTTCCGATAAGGCGTCTTGCACATTTTGAGGCATGCCCAATATCATGGGAGTCGCCATTATTCCTGGAGCGATGGTGTTAACTCTTATTTTGGATGACGCCAAGTCTCGAGCTAAAGCGATACATAAACCTATTATTCCTGCTTTAGATGCCGCATAAGCGGTCTGACCAATTTGCCCTTCAAAGCCGGCCACGGAAGCCGTGTTTATAATGACGCCATTTTCTTCGGATGCATTGGTTGCCATGTATTGGGCTGCAACTCGGGCACAGTTGTAGGAACCTATCAGGTTTATGTTGACGACAGAAGAAAATCCGGAAAGAGGATTCGCTTGCCCAGATTTGTTCAGAACTCTTTGCGCTGGAGCAATGCCTGCACAATTGACTAAACCATGTACAGTACCAAAGCTTTGCTTAATCTGTGCAAAGGTATCTTCGACTTGTATCTCATTTGTCACATCTACTACAAAAGAAATAGCCGAGTCCGATTGCAGTTCAGTCAAAGCGCATCGGCATTGTTCGGCATTGATATCGAGTAAGGCTAAGTGTGCACCTTGTGCAGATAGATATTTTGCGGTGGCTAAGCCTAAACCAGAACCAGCGCCAGTAATAACAAACGTTTGCTCACTTATCTGCATAGTGCTTCCTGTACAGTTTATTTGCGTGGAAGTTCTATCTTATTGTCTTCACTAGCCTTGTACATGATAAGCGTATGGCCGATAACTTGCAGTTTTTCAGCTCCAGTTTCACGGATAATGGCGTCCATAATGAGTTTTTTTTCATCACGATCCTCAGACGGCACTTTGACCTTGATTAATTCGTGATGCGCTAGAGCATTTTCGATTTCTGCCAACACTCCTTCTGTAAAACCATTGCCACCAAGCTGAACAACGGGTTTAAGTGGGTGGGCGAGCCCTTTAAGATACTGCTTTTGTTTGTTAGATAATGCCATATTAATACGAGTTATTTTGCACAATACACTTGAAAACGTGTATTCTACCTCTATCTATAATTATGTACCAATATTTTACGCAATGACGAAAAAAAAGCATTCTGCGAGTTCTAAACGCTGGCTTACCGAACACTTTAATGACCATTATGTGCAAAAAGCGCAAAAACAAGGTCTGCGTTCTCGTGCAGTATTTAAGCTCGAAGAAATCCAAGCGAAAGACAAATTAATCAAACCTGGAATGACGGTTGTTGATTTGGGGGCGGCACCAGGCGGTTGGTCACAACTGGCAACTGAGTTAGTTGGTACTCAAGGTCAAGTCATTGCATGCGATATATTACCAATGGATCCGATTGCTGGGGTGGATTTTTTACAAGGTGATTTTCGCGAAGAAAAAGTTTTGGAAACTTTGTTGAACAGAATTGGTGATACCTGCGTAGATATTATATTGTCAGATATGGCACCAAATATGAGCGGAAACGCGAGTGTTGACCAAGCACGGTCAATGTATTTATGCGAGTTAGCATTAGACATGTGCCGTCAGGTGTTGGGCAAAAATGGTGCGTTTGCAATAAAAGTATTCCAAGGAGAAGGCTTCGATGAGTATTTTAAAGAACTAAAAAAAACATTTACCACTATAAAAACACGAAAGCCAGATTCATCAAGAGCACGCTCTCGGGAGGTTTACTTAGTGGCAACAGGCTATAAAGTATAGTAGTCTTATACTATGGCTGAATTTTTAATCGGCTAGTTTTGACAAGAGGTTAAACACGTTGAGTGACATGGCGAAAAATCTAATTTTATGGTTGGTCATAGCAGTGGTGCTGATGGCTGTTTTTGATAACTTTTCTCCGGGCGAGAACGCGCGCCCACAAACCGACTACACGACGTTTTTGAAAGAAGCCAATCAAGGGATGATCCGAGAGGTCAGAATTGATTCTTCCAAGAACGAAATCCGTGGCACCAAGCGCACAGGTGAGACATTTGTCACCTATATTCCGTATTTTGATGATCAACTTGTTTCTGATTTAGTCAAACAAGACGTGAAAATATTAGGAGAACCTCCTCAAGAGCAATCTTTATTGACTTCTATTTTTATTTCATGGTTCCCAATGTTGTTGCTGATTGGTGTGTGGATTTTCTTCATGCGACAAATGCAAGGCGGTGGTGGCCGTGGGGCAATGTCTTTTGGTAAGTCCAAAGCTCGCTTACTTTCAGAAGATCAGATTAAAACGACCTTTGCTGACGTAGCCGGGTGTGATGAAGCCAAAGAAGAAGTTTCAGAACTAGTGGATTTTTTAAGAGATCCTTCAAAGTTTCAGAAGTTAGGTGGAAAAATCCCTAAAGGCGTGTTGATGGTTGGTCCTCCTGGCACAGGTAAAACACTACTTGCTAAAGCGATTGCCGGTGAGGCAAAAGTTCCGTTTTTTACCATTTCCGGTTCTGACTTTGTCGAAATGTTTGTCGGTGTGGGTGCATCGCGTGTTCGTGACATGTTTGAACAGGCTAAGAAGTCTGCACCTTGTATCATCTTTATCGATGAGATCGACGCAGTGGGACGCCAGCGTGGTGCTGGTCTTGGCGGTGGTCACGATGAACGTGAACAAACTCTAAACCAAATGCTTGTCGAAATGGATGGTTTCGAAGGGCACGAAGGTATTATTGTAATTGCTGCGACGAACCGTCCAGATGTCTTAGACCCTGCGTTATTGCGTCCTGGTCGTTTTGACCGTCAAGTCGTTGTGGGGTTGCCTGATATTCGCGGTCGTGAGCACATTCTTAAGGTGCATATGCGCAAAGTCCCAATTGGGGATGATGTGGAACCAGCAGTGATTGCTCGTGGTACGCCGGGTTTTTCTGGTGCAGATCTAGCAAACCTAGTGAACGAAGCCGCATTATTTGCAGCCCGCTCAAACAGTCGCCTAGTGCATATGGAGCAGTTTGAGAAAGCTAAAGACAAAATTATGATGGGCGCTGAGCGCAAGACGATGGTGATGTCTGAATCAGAAAAAGAAATGACTGCTTATCACGAAGCGGGGCACGCTATCGTTGGTCGCATCGTGCCCGAACATGATCCAGTTTATAAAGTATCTATTATTCCTCGTGGGCGTGCGCTAGGTGTGACGATGTACTTGCCTGAAAAAGATCGTGTATCACACTCAAAGCAACACTTAGAGAGCATGATTTCGTCTTTGTATGGTGGTCGTCTTGCAGAAGCCATTATTTATGGTGACGAAAAAGTCACAACTGGTGCGTCTAATGATATTGAGCGTGCCACCGACATTGCTCGCAAGATGGTTACGCAATGGGGACTTTCCGAAGTAATGGGTCCGCAGTTATTCGCAGAAGAAGAAGGTGAAGTATTCCTTGGCCGTTCTGCATCGAAATCTTCTTCTATGTCGGATGATACCGCCAAAGCAATTGATGCTGAAATCAAAAAGATTTTGGATCGGAACTACGAACGCGCGGAACAAATTCTTAAAGATAATGAGGATATTTTGCATACGATGAAAGATGCGTTAATGAAGTATGAAACCATTGATGCATTGCAAATTGATGACTTGATGGCACGTGTTGATGTGCGTCCACCAGCGGATTGGGAACGTCGTGATAACAAACCTGATAACAATGATGGTGGCACGACTACTTTAGATAACAAAGGTGATGACGAACCAGTAGGTAAACCAGGTGACTTACCTCACTAACGTGTAATACTTTATTAAAACGCCGGCTAAGCCGGCGTTTTGTGCTTAATAGGGATATCGCAATGAACTTTTCTCAAGTTTCTCACAACTTTCATACTCCAATAGTAATGGGGATCTTAAACATCACTCCTGACTCATTCTCTGACGGAGGGCAGTTTGATTCAGTGGAAACTGCACTAAAACAAGCTCGTCAAATGATTGCTGATGGCGCAAAAATGATCGATGTTGGCGGTGAGTCGACTCGTCCTGGAGCAAAGCCTGTTTCGGCAGAAGATGAGATAAACAGAGTCGTTCCCGTTATTCAAGAATTACGTAAAGAGTTTGATGGCGTTATTTCGATTGACACAAATAAGGCTGAAGTCATGTATGCTGCAGTAAATGCTGGTGCAGACATGATCAACGATGTGTGTGCGCTACAACAACCCGAGGCTCTTGCAACGGCAGCCTCACTTCAGGTTCCAGTGTGTTTAATGCACATGCAAGGCGAGCCCAGAACGATGCAAGATAACCCAACGTATACCTCAGTAGTAGGTGACGTATATGACTTTTTGTTACAGCGTATTAATGCATGTGTGGCAGCCGGTATTGCAACAGATCAGATTATAGTCGATCCTGGATTTGGTTTTGGTAAGACTCTTGAACACAATTATCAATTACTGAAACATCTCAATAAGTTCCAATATCTCAATGTGCCTGTTCTAGCCGGCATGTCACGCAAATCTATGATTGGCAAATTATTGGACCGTGACACGCCTGAGCGTTTGGCAGGAAGCTTGGCATGTGCTATGTTAGCGTGCGTTAAAGGAGCTAGCATTCTTCGTGTTCATGATGTGGCCGAGACAGTCGATTTGGTCACTATTTTCAATCAGACTAATTCAGTCGAATAATTATTCTCAAAGGGAAGTAAACGTTAATGAGTCAACGCAAATATTTTGGCACGGACGGCATTCGAGGTCGTGTCGGTGAGTCAGCCATCAACCCAGAGTTCATTACAAAATTAGGCTGGGCAGCCGGAAAGGTACTTGCCGGCAAGGGTACTAACAAGGTGTTAATTGGCAAAGACACACGCCTTTCTGGATATATGCTAGAATCCGCATTAGAAGCAGGTTTGTCTGCAGCAGGGTTAAATGTAGGTTTATTAGGACCGATGCCCACGCCAGCGATTGCCTATTTGACCAAGACATTTCGTTCTGAAGCAGGCATAGTGATCAGTGCATCTCATAATCCTTATTATGACAATGGGATTAAGTTTTTCTCAGCCAATGGTTTTAAACTAGACGATGATGTTGAGTTAGCAATTGAAGCTATGCTCGATCAACCAATGGAATGTGTAGCTGCTGATAAGTTTGGTAAAGCGGTTCGGATTGACGATGCCGCTGGTCGTTATATTGAGTTTTGTAAAGGGACATTCCCTTCTGAATTATCGCTCACAGGGATGAAGATCGTTGTGGATTGTGCACATGGTGCAACGTACCACATCGCTCCCAATGTACTGAGTGAATTAGGCGCTGATGTCATCACCATAGGCACATCACCAAACGGAACCAATATTAACCATAAGGTTGGTGCAACCTCTATGAAAGCGTGTGCTGAAGCAGTTCTCGAACACGGAGCAGATCTGGGCTTTGCTTTGGATGGTGACGGCGACCGTATTATGCTTGTTGATCACAAGGGCAATGTTATTGATGGTGACCAAATATTATTTATTATCGCTCGAGATGCATTAAAGTCTGGTCGCCTAAGTGGCGGGGTCGTTGGTACACAAATGTCCAATTTAGGTTTAGAGCTTGCACTTGAGCAATTAGGTATCCCATTTAAACGCAGTAAAGTGGGCGATCGTTATGTCATGGAATTATTGCAAGAAAATGGCTGGCTAATTGGTGGTGAAGGTTCAGGTCATATCCTTAATTTAGCAGCTACGTCAACCGGTGATGGCATTGTGGCAGGATTACAAGTTATTACTGCGATGCTGCGTAATGATATGAGCTTACATGCTTTGGCCAGCGGTATGAAAAAGTTCCCACAAACACTCATAAATGTTCGCTACAGCGATGATTCGCAAGACTTTATCTCTAACTCAACTGTTCAAGATGCTATTGCTTCGGCGGAACAGGCGATGGGCGACACAGGGCGGGTATTATTGCGCAAGAGCGGTACAGAACCACTTATTCGAGTGATGGTTGAAGCTGAAGATGATAATGTTGCGCAACAAAATGCTCAGCAAATCGCCGCAGTAGTTGAAGAAGTGAGCAAAGCATAGGCATTTCTGTATTTTGTTCTTGTATAAATCAGTAGGCTTGGGTATCATCTCGCGCTTAAGTACACTTGCATGGAAGACAAACGATGATTCAACGACGCAAGTTAGTTGCTGGTAATTGGAAACTCAATGGTGATCCTAGCCTGGTAACAACTTTTGACCAAGGTTTAGGCAATGTGAATCTATCTGAAGTTGATATCGTAATCTGCCCTCCTGCTGTATTTTTACCCTTGTTCCAATCTGACCTCGGATTAGGTGGTCAGAATTTGGCATCTAGAGCGTCTGGAGCTTTTACGGGTGAAATATCTAGTGAGCAACTTGCAAGTGTTGGTGCGCAGTATGTGATTGTCGGCCATTCTGAACGCAGAGAGATGTTTGCTGAAGACAATAACCTTGTTGCAGCAAAATTTGCTAGAGCTCAAGATGCTGGTTTGACTCCGATATTATGTGTTGGAGAATCGTTAGAAACCCGACAAGCCGGTAATTTATTTGCCTTTTTAGAAGCGCAGTTGCAAGCGGTACTTGATACAGTTGGTATTGTAGGATTTGGTAACGCAATTGTTGCATACGAGCCAATATGGGCAATCGGTACTGGTGAAACTGCGACGCCTGCTCAAGCGCAAGAGGTACATGCGTTTATTCGAGCGTGGTTTGCAAAACATGATCAGGCAGTTGCCGCGTCATTAAAAATTTTATATGGGGGCAGTGTGAATGCATCAACTGCGCCAGAGTTGTTTGCTCAACTGGATATAGACGGTGGTCTTGTTGGTGGAGCAAGCCTTCAATTAGAAGAATTTATAAACATTTGCAAAGCTGCAAATAAATAGAGGTTTATATGTTACAAGAAGTATTGATTGTTGCTTACTTGATTGTCGCACTGGGCTTAATCGGTTTAGTCCTTATCCAACAAGGCAAGGGTGCTGATATGGGGGCATCTTTTGGTGGCGGCGGTTCTAACACCGTATTTGGTTCGTCAGGTTCAGGTAATTTTTTAACTAGAACAACAGCCATCTTAGCAACATTTTTCTTTGTGATTTGCTTGTTACTTGGTAATCTAACAGCGGGCTCAGAAAAAGCAGTTGATGAATTTGAAAACATCGAAGTTCCTGTTTCAACTGCACCAGTAATGCCAGCTAATTCTGATGTGCCTGTTTCTGATTTGCCTGTGCAACAGTCTGTTCCAGCGTCTGATGTACCGGCCTCATCTATCGAAGATGATAAAAAAGATTCAGGCGATAAACCTGGTAAATAATTAATGTCAATTTATGCGGAAGTGGTGGAATTGGTAGACACGCCATCTTGAGGGGGTGGTGAGCTATGCTCGTGCGGGTTCAAGTCCCGCTTTCCGCACCAATTAAAAAAACGAGCGATTGCTCGTTTTTTGTTTTTAGTAATTTGATAATGTTTTTGTCAATGCCTGCATGACGTCATCTTGCTCGCCAATCTTCACCCACATCACGGCTCCAGGCTTGTGTTCATAAGGGATGGGTTGCTCAAATCGGATAATCTCAGCTAACTCAATTGCAATATTGTGTTTGAAATCAGATTGGTTGATCTGTTTAAGCAAAACACCATGCTTGTCTTTGTTATCTATTAGCTCTTCTTTGCTAAGGGGACCATGGTAGGCAGCGATTTTGGCTACTCCAGCAATCGCTTTTGAGCCTTTTATGATCAGTCCAATGTATCCCTTTTTTTTGTATTTATTGCTACGTAGTTCCCAGTAATATTTCCCATCCAAAATGCCTCTTAGTTTGTGTTCTTCAAAAATTAAAGCGCCATTTTCTTTGATCTCTTTAAGTATGGGTTCTTTATCAGAAAATGATTGGAATGTTTCATTAGTACCATTATTGGCACTTTCTTGCTTTAAATACTGTTTTAATCTGAGATGTTTTTTACTGTTGTTATATCGTTTGTCATAAAAATAAATGGCATACAATGTGAGTAAAACTAGCAAGGTAATAATTGCAAGTGACATGTTTAATCCGGTTTAATTCGATAATACTGAAGAATTTGCAAAAGCAGTGCCAGAGGTGTATGTTATTGAAATAAATATAAAATATATATGGATATTTAGGAATTTGTAAAAAATGCCGACACCAAAGGTGTTGCCGTTAAGCAACACTATCAATGTCCTTGTGTTGGTCCTCATTATTGCGATTAGCTATCGCTTGTTGTAAGTCAAAATCATCGAGTAACAACATCAAGTCAGCAATTGCACCACGAAATTCTATGCAGACTGGCTCTGAGTATTTAATTTTTTTCATCGTACAACGATGCTCAAAACGATAGATTTTATCGAGTAGAGCATTAAGTTTACTGCTTGAAGTTGTATCGAGCTGTGGCAGATGCATTTCTTTTTGATACGTTTGATGGTATAGCTTGACACGTTTGGTAGCGTCTTTTATTCGGTTCATAATTGCCTCGTTACATCTATAGACTAAAATGATGTAGCAATTTTTAAACCACTTATTAAATTATTGAATTATAAGCTTATTTTTGTTTCTTGTGCGTGGTAGTGTAAAAAAATTAGACATTAACAATGGGCGTCACAGGTGGCTCTGACGGAGTAGGGTGGGTTTGCAGGACATGTAATTGTTGCTTAATTATCGTGAGTTCTAGATCGGTGCTCCGGTAGCGTTGCGCCAGGTTTTTTAACTCATTTACATTGAGTTCTTTCAAACATGCACAGTAAAACTGAATAGCTCGCTCTTGGCGAACGCGTTTAATCGTTGCAAATATGTATGAGGCTATGAGAAACAGTAAAAAAGCAATGAACCCTAATGTCGCGGAGATCTTACCCATAATCGCATAAGTTGCAATGATAATGAATGTACTATTGATCGCATATAAACTGATATATTCAATCCAGGACGGGGCACTTTTAAAGTCTTCTATACGATATAAAATCATGTTGGGTCTTACTTGCATTAGGGGGAGTACTTTCATGATCATGTTAAATATAGGTTAATGATTGTGATTCCGAAATAACACTTTGGGATTAATTCTTATGTGTTATGTACTAGATATCCTACCTAATCGAGTAATTTTCGTATTTTATATGCCTAAACATGGCTTATTGCCAGAATGTTTCATATAATACGCGCGCGTTAAAAAGCAAAAAAATCAAATTTAGATAGACATTTAGATATAAAAGGATACATAGTGACTCCTATTACTACCTCTTTCCAGTATGGACAGCATACTGTGACATTAGAAACTGGCGTGATTGCACGTCAAGCAACTGCCGCGGTTATGGCAAGCATGGATGATACATCTGTATTAGTTACCGTTGTTGGCAAAAAAGAAGCCAAAGCGGACCAAGATTTCTTCCCATTAACGGTGAATTATCAGGAAAAAGCGTACGCAGCAGGTAAGATCCCTGGTGGTTTTTTCAAACGTGAAGGCCGCCCCTCAGAAGGTGAAACGTTGATTGCGCGTTTAATTGATCGCCCAATTCGTCCACTTTTTCCGGAAGGTTTTAAAAACGAAGTTCAAGTCGTTATTACCGTTGTTTCTGCTAACCCAGAAATTCCAACTGACATAGTTTCAATGATTGGTACCTCTGCGGCGTTAGCTATCTCAGGTATTCCATTTAACGGTCCAATTGGTGCCGCACGTGTTGGTTATCAAAACGGTGAATACATTTTAAATACTCGCACCTCAGAAATGGAAGCTAGCCAACTTGATTTAGTTGTTGCTGGTACGCAATCTGCAGTACTAATGGTTGAATCAGAAGCGGATGTATTGTCTGAAGAAACAATGCTTGGTGCGGTTGTATTTGGCCATGAACAATCTCAAACGGTCATTAATGCCGTTAATGAATTTGCAGCCAAAGTAAATACGCCGAAGTGGGATTGGCAGCCAGAAGCCGAGAACACAGAACTTAAAAATAAAGTTGCAGAGCTTGCTAAAGAGGGTATGACAGCAGCATATCAAATCTCAGATAAGCTAGAACGCAAAGCTGCGGTTGAAGCGGTAACGGCAAAAGCCCTAGAAGCAATTATTGCCGAAGATGAGTCACAGGACGCAAAAGAAGTGTCTAACCTATTACATGACCTAGAGTCTGATGTAGTACGTTCACGCATTCTCGCTGGTGAGCCGCGTATTGATGGTCGTGATCCGGCTATGATCCGTGCACTTGATGTGGCAACAGGTTTGTTACCACGTACGCATGGTTCTGCATTGTTTACTCGTGGTGAAACTCAAGCTATCGTCGCTGCGACGCTCGGTACTGAGCGTGACGCCCAGATGATTGATGAGCTAGGTGGAGTCACCAACTCGCGCTTTATGCTGCATTACAATTTCCCTCCTTACTGCGTTGGTGAGACGGGTATGATTGGCTCTCCTAAGCGTCGTGAAATTGGCCATGGTCGTTTGGCAAAACGCGGTATTCAAGCCGTGATGCCTTCGATGGAAGAATTCCCTTACGTCGTTCGCATTGTATCGGAAATCACTGAGTCAAACGGTTCATCTTCTATGGCATCTGTTTGTGGTACTTCTCTAGCGTTAATGGACGCGGGCGTACCAATTAAAGCTTCAGTTGCGGGTATTGCAATGGGCTTGGTCAAATCAGATGATAACTTCGTCGTATTGTCGGATATCTTAGGTGATGAGGATCATTTAGGTGACATGGACTTTAAAGTTGCCGGTACTGCAGAAGGTGTTACCGCGCTACAGATGGACATTAAGATCGAAGGCATAACTCAAGAGATCATGCAGATCGCATTAAAACAAGCAAAAGAAGCTCGTTTACACATTCTTGGTGTAATGGACCAAGCAATCCAAGGTCATCGTGAAGAGTTATCAGAATTTGCGCCACGTATTTATACGATGAAAGTAGAATCTGACAAAATTCGCGATGTCATCGGTAAAGGCGGTGCAACGATTCGTTTGATTACGGAAGAGTCTGATACAAATATCGAAATCGAAGATGACGGCACCATTAAGATTTTTGCCACTGAAAAAGCCAAAGCAGATATTGCCATTGCACGTATCGAAGCAGTAACTGCAGAAATCGAAGTCGGCAAGGTCTACACCGGTAAAGTTGCTCGCATCGCAGATTTTGGTGCGTTTGTTGAAGTATTACCTGGTAAAGATGGCTTGGTTCACATTTCACAAATTGCACACGAGCGTGTCGCTAAGGTCACTGATTATTTGAGCGAAGGTCAAGAAGTTCAAGTTAAGGTAATGGAAATTGACCGTCAGAACCGGGTGCGTTTGAGTATGAAGGAACTCATTGAGAAGCCAGTTCAAGAAGCGCCACAGGATGATGCACCTGACGCTGAATAAGTTCTAGCAAAATATTTAAAGAACCATTGCAGGGAACTATCTCTGTGATGGTTTTTTTTGTTAAGTTTTTTTGCTAATCATCGCTGATTTTGCGATGATTCTCATATTGTTAAAGACAAAGGATCACTGTGCTTAAATTCACTATTTTGTTAGTCGTGGCTTCTTCGTTGGTACTCAGTGGCTGTCAAAATGTTGCGCCTAAAGCAATTGAATCGCCTCAAACAACTTTGGGCAACCTTGTCTTAGCAGAACCCGCTGCTGCCAGTTATCGCGCGCAACGCGCATTAGCACAATTCAATCAAATCGTGTTAAATAGCGAACTTAGTGACGACGAGCGCGCACAACTTTTATTTCAAAGAGGGTTAGTGCATGACAGTTTGGGTCTAGACGTTCTGGCGCATAATGATTATCTTCAAGCGCTCCGCTTACAACCTAGAATGCCTGATGTGTATAACTCTTTGGGTATACATTATACTATTTTAGGTAACTACGCAGAGGCTTACGATGCTCTGGATGCGACGTTAGAAATGGATCCAGACTATGCATTTGCTTATTTTAATCGTGGCTTGACCTCGTATTATCATCAGCGCTATGAGCTGAGTTACCAAGATTTTGACACCTATCTTCAGCTGGATAATAACGACCCATTACGATTGTTATGGCGATATTTTACAACCCTTAAGATGGATTCAAAGCGAGCAAATGTCGAATTGGCATCGGCTTATGAACGGTTAACTACAGACAATTGGTCACGTCGCATCGTTGGCTTTTTTCTGGAGGAACTGTCGCAAAAAGAGTTACTTGATTCCGTCATAGCTGGGATTGAAAATCAGCAACAATTGAATGAGCGTTTGTGTGAATTGTATTTTTATCTTGGTAAATATCACGTGTATCAAGGCAATTTATCCATAGCAAATAACTTTTTTAAACTCTCGTTAAGTACCAATATCTATGAATTTGTGGAATATCGCTTTGCCCGAGTCGAGTTGAACAAGTTACGTGAACAAGCGTCATTATAAATTTCTTTTTCTACTTATTGTCTTGTATGCGGCATCCTTTTCAATACGTGCTATAGGCCATTCTGTCCTGCCATTACACGTCAATCCGTACATTCAAGATTGCCATCAACGCATAAGCTTTAGAGTGGAATATGCGGAACAATTTTTAACTGCATTACGCTGGTATGACCAATATGTATTTGACAAAAACTTGGGGTTTTTACCAATATGTTTTGAGTTGCCTACGGGCATAAGCCATGTTGTAGATGAGCGCAGTGATCCATTTCAATCTGATGCTCAGGTCATATTTATTGAAGAAGCGAAGGCGTTTGTTCGCGGAAATAAACTACATATCAGCACGTCTCATCCCTACCATGTGTTGATCCACGAATTAGCACATTTGGTGTATTTTGCAGATGAATACGTACTTTCTGATAGGTTGTTGGCTCAGCAATGTCATTGGCAAGGCTATGCCAATAAAAGACCATCGTCCTTAATTAGCAGTGAAGACTATTTATGGGAATTACTTGAGCAAATTGATGCAAAAATAATCGATGAGCAATGTACAGAACATACAGGAAAGCGCTGGTACAAAATAAAACACGCTAAATGGCATTTTTTACAATATTCTGACCTGAGTTATGTCCCGCGAATTTATCAACACCTCTGGCAATACCGCTTACAAGAGTTTGCCCGAACAGCTCAAAAATAGATTAAGAAGCGTACTTTGCTTTGTATTCATTGACCCATAATGCCGTTGCGCCACATACTGCTATTGGCATGACAATAAAGTTTACAATAGGGATGAGAGAAAAAACACTCACCATGATACCAAACTGAAACGTCAGCGGTTTGTTGGTACGCAAAGCTTTTTTCATTGGGGTAAAACCGACTTTGTGATTATCAAAGGGGTAATCAATGTACTGCAAAGCCATCATCCAAGCATTAAATAAAAACCATAAAACTTGGCCAATAACTGGCACAAAAAACAGTACAAGGAAAATCACAGCACGAGGTATATAGTAAATGAGTTTTCTTGCTTCACGTGCCAGGGTGCGTGGAATGTCTTTAAACGCATCAATCAAGCCAGCATCACCTAAAGGCTGTCCTGTGAGATGAGCTTCGACTTTCTCCGCTAATAAACCATTAAAGGGGGCTGCAATCCAATTTGCAAGCGTTCCAAAAATGAGTGCAAATACCAAAAGAACGGTGATCACAGCCAAAGGCCATAATACATATACAAGGCCTTCTTTGATAAATCCAAACCAATCGGGGATGAGATCAATAACCGCTTGAATGGCGCTTCCCATTTCGCCAAATAGATATATAAAAGCAGAAATAAACAACACAAGATTAATCGCAAGAGGAATGAAAACGAAGCGTTTAAGCCCTTTGGTTTTAATTAGTTGAGCGCCTAATAAAAAATAATCAAACCCAGATTGTGAATGTTGATAAGACATATTGATAAAACTTTATTTAGTGTTAACACTATTATACTCAGGTTTTATCTCAAGTGTGTGGCGAATTGTAACATTGTATAAATGTCAAGTTCTTGATAAATTATCAGTATTATAAAAATGATAAATCCACAATCTCAACTATGCGGTTAAAACGAATCAAACTCGCTGGTTTCAAATCTTTTGTAGATCCTACAAATATTGCTTTTCCTGGGGAGATGACAGCGATCGTTGGTCCTAATGGTTGTGGCAAGTCGAATGTAATTGATGCTGTGCGTTGGGTTTTGGGTGAAAGCTCAGCCAAGAACTTGCGCGGTGATGCCATGACCGACGTTATTTTCAATGGCTCATCTGCACGAAAGCCGGTCGGTCAATGCTCCGTTGAGTTAGTGTTCGATAATACTTCTAATCGAATTGGCGGTGAGTACGCCAAATATAACGAATTGTCCGTAAAACGAGTGGTGACTCGAGACGCGCAATCTTTTTATTACCTAAACAACACCAAATGTCGCCGTCGCGATGTTACCGACATCTTCTTAGGTACCGGTTTGGGACCTCGTAGTTATGCCATCATCGAACAAGGTATGATTTCTCGTTTAATTGAATCTAAGCCACAAGAACTCAGAGTATTTATTGAAGAAGCAGCAGGGGTATCCAAATATAAAGAACGACGCAAAGAAACGCTCAACCGCATTAAGCACACTCAAGAAAACCTGGAGCGACTGAGCGATGTGCGGACTGAACTAGGCGCTCAAATTGACAAGTTACAACGACAAGCCTCGGCGGCTAGGCGCTATACCGATTTAAAACAACAACAAAGAACTTTGCAACACGATTTGCTCGCACTTAAATGGGTACAACAAGCAGATAAAATCGAACATACTCAACAGCAGATACATGCGTTAACCAATGAACTTGAAGCTTATAAGTCAAAAGAACAAGGCGACCATACTCAACTTGTGCAAAAGCAAGTGCAACAACAGGAAGCACAAGCGCAGTTGTCGGAACTGCAAGAACAAAAGTTCAAGCTTGTTACTCAGATAACGCGTCTTGAGCAAGACAAAAAATATCAAAGTGAGCGAATTCGTCAAACAGAGCAAAATATTCAACAAGTACAATATCAATTGGATGCTCAGCAACAAGGCTTTTCTGGATTAACGGCACAAGCGCAAGAAGCACAAGCTGTGTTAGATGAGCTTCTACCTGAGTCATTGCTCCTCAAAGAGCAGTTACACGAATATCAGCATGCGTTGCATGAAGCAAAATCAGAGCTATCTGAATTTTTGCGCAGTAGCCAAAACACCGCCAATCAGTATCAAGATAGCAAAAATCAAGTCGCTGCCAAACATAGCCAAATTCAAGCCTTGCTATCGGTTCAGCTCAAGAACCAAGCTCGACAGGCTGAGTTGGAACAACACACTCAAGCTTTATTACTGCAATTGGATACCTTGACAGCTCAGCTTGCTGAGCAGGAACAGTTGTGTGAAGAGGCTTTACTCGAGCACGCTGAAGCGCAACAAAAGCAGCAATCCTCTCTACAAAATCTCAATACATTCCAACAACAATTAAAACACTCCCAAGAACAGTTTAATATCATTGAGCGGGAGTTCCGCTCCGCACAAATCGAACACGACACCTTGTGCGAGTTTCGCACGCAACAAACTGCTGCTTTACCAGATGCGATTTTGAATCAGTGTCAGTTGTTTAGTGAGTATTTTAAAGTTGCATCAAATGCAATTGCCATGATTGATGGTTGGCTCAGCACCTTACCTGCGCTAATGGTCGTGACTATCCCAAGAGCAGATTTTATTGAGCTGTTGCAGGCTCATGATGTTCTCCCGCTAGGGTATGCATTTTGTTTTGTTGATGAGTTTGTCTCTAATAAACTACTTGGCTTAGCTCAATTCGTGCAAGCTGATAAGGTGCCAGACATTCTATTTTATACCGAATCGCAAGAGGCGATTAGTGGATTTGGTATCAACAATTTACTAATGTTCTCTGCCGATAATAGCGAAGCCGGTGCGCTTGCTAGGGAGGAGAAAATCCAGTATTTGGCAAAACAAATTCAGTTCTTAGCTGCGCAAAAAGAAGCGTTAGAGACTCAAATCAGTGTTGAATTAGAGCGCGAAAAATCGTTAAAACTTGAGTTCGATAGCGCACAAAACTTTGAGCGTATTGCGCAACAACAGGCTCAGCAAACAGCTCAATCATTGCAACAGTTACAACTGAAAACAGAGCATGCCAAGCAAACGTATCTTCGTCATCAAGAATCGTTGCAAGAAGCTATCGAAAGCGTTGAACAAGAACAAATGAGTTTAGCTTTACTCAACGAGGAAATTGCAGAACTGGAGCTACAATTAGAGGACCTTGCTGACGTTCACGAGCGTTTTGGTGAACAACAGTCGCAACTGCAAGAGCGCGTCGATGAGTTGCAATCTACCGTAGAACAACAACAGGCTGTGGTCCATCAAGCTGAGCTTAATGTGCAACAAGCTCAATCTAGTGCGCAATATTTACAACAAACACTGGCGAGTCACAAAGAACAGATTTCTGAAAAGCAGCTTCAACTTGAAGATCTCAATGAGTCACTGTTGTTATTAAATGAACCGTCAGAGTATGAATCAAATGAACTGCAAACCCGATTAGCACAACAAGCTGAAATCGAAGAGCAGATCCTAGTTGTGCAACAGCAAATAGCAATATTTGATGAAGAGATCAAAGTGCTTGAGCAGGGCGCAACTGGCTATCGTGCTCAACTACAACTTCTCAATGATAAAATACAATCGGCGAAACTCGAACTGGAAGGACATAATGTACGTGCGGCTGGATTTGTCGAACAACTTGCTCAACACAATGCGAATTTGAAAGATCTTATCCCTTCCCTCGATCGTAAAGCTGATGTGACGGCGATGGAAGATGAACTTGGACAAATTGGCCAAAAAATCCAACGTCTTGGTGCAGTGAATCTGGCAGCCGTCGACGAATATGAAGTGCAAGCTGAGCGCAAAGCACATCTTGATGAACAATTCACCGATTTATCAGCTGCATTAGAAACGTTAGAAACCGCGATGCGTAAAATTGATCACGAAACTAAGACCCGTTTCAAAAGTACCTTCGAACAGGTTAATAATGATCTTAAAATGCTCTTCCCTAAGGTATTCGGAGGCGGTGCTGCGTATCTCGAGTTAACTGGAGATGATATGTTGGATACGGGGGTGACGATTATGGCACGCCCCCCAGGCAAGAAAAATAGCACGATTCACCTATTATCTGGTGGAGAAAAAGCCTTAACCGCATTATCATTAGTATTTGCAATTTTTCGTCTCAATCCAGCACCATTTTGTCTGCTCGATGAGGTTGATGCGCCCCTTGATGATGCGAATGTGGGGCGTTTTTGTAAATTAGTCAGTGAAATGTCTAAGACAGTTCAGTTTATTTATATTTCGCATAACAAAATTGCAATGGAAATGGCAACGCATTTGACCGGTGTCACAATGGCTGAACCGGGAGTATCTCGGATGGTCTCAGTTGACTTGGCAGAAGCGGTTGCGATTGTTGAAGCATAATAGAGGTTTTAATGGATAACTTACGTTTGGTGTTGATCGTACTTGGTGGGGTTGCCATCTTAGGTCTGTTGTTGCATGGGTTATACGTCATGCGCAAAAACAACACGCCCAAAGAGCAATGGAGCGACAGCGATGAAGGTATTTTACCACCCTCGATGGATTTTTCGAAACCGACCAGAGTAGAACCTCAATTAGATGCTCAAGGGTTTGACGAATTTGGTGTCGGCAAAGCTCGTGTCGTCTCCACTTCTGTGGCGGATAAGGAAATTGATTCTGAGTCTCAAAATGAAGTTGATACCCTGACTGGATCTGAGAATTCTGAAGTGAATCAGCTTGAACCAGGGCAAAAAGACAACATTAATTTGGACAATATTCCAGATATTGCAAACCTTGAAGAAGTACCAAAAGCATCACCAGAAACGCTAATTACTGATGAGGGGCCAAAATACGCACCGGCCGTATCTAATCCAAAGCCGGTTGAACACTATCAAAATAAAGCCAAACCCGCTCCCTTACCTGAAGACCCAGAAATATCGGTTACTCCACCACCTGCTGAATTTGTTCAAGTTCAGCCAACAGATAATGACCAAGCCAGCAACATTGGGGCGACAAACGTCAGTGAAACTGCAAGTGACCCTACAGTTCAGTCTGATACCGAAGAGCTTGTTACACCACAGAGTCATCAAGACAATACAATTGCAATACCTTCCCAACCACCTGTAGAAAACACACCGAAAGCGACTCCTACCGAGCCTGCAACGCAAACGAAAAAAACGAAATCATCATTGGCTAATATGCTGTTTGGTTCACGTAGCAAAGCAGAGAAAAAGCAACGTAAAGTGGATGAGAACCAATTTAGTATTGATTTTGACTCAGTTGATCCGGTACTGAACGAAGCCAAAGAGCAGGCTCGAGCAGAGCAAGGTACGGTTACGCAAGCCCCAAAGTATGACCCCAATATTCCACCAGAAGTACTTTGCATTAGTGTGCGAGCAAAAGACGAAAATAGTATCACCGGAGCAAAATTGTTACCACTGCTGTTGACTCTCGGTCTGAAGTTTGGGGACTCGGATATATTTCATAGACATGTTAATAATAACGGCAAAGGCCCTGTGCTGTTCAGTCTCGCGAATATGTTTAAACCTGGCGTTTTTGATATTCATCACATGGAAACATTTGAAACGAAAGGATTAACACTGTTCATGACTTTGCCAACTGAGAGTGATGCTCATCAGGTGTTTAATATGATGCACAATGCGGCGCGCAAAATAGCAGATGAGTTTGGCGCGCAGGTATTGGACGAATCTCGTCAAGAATTAACCGTTTCTGGTTTGCCTCAGTACGTTGAGCGTATTCGTGATTTTGAAAAACGTCGTTTATTAGGATAACACGTGGCAGATTTATTGACCCTTGCTCGAATTGATGAGTTGACCTTACTCCTTAATCAATACAATCAAGAATACTATGAATTAGACGCACCGTCCGTGCCAGATGCTCAATACGATAGGTTAATGCGTGAATTACAACAACTTGAGGCAGCGCACCCCGAACTGATTGCACCGGATAGCCCCACTCAACGAGTCGGGGGAAAGGCGTTAGCTACTTTTAGTCAAGTGACTCATGAACAACCTATGTTATCGCTTGATAATGTATTCAATGCAGAGGAGCTAGCTGCTTTTGCTACACGAGTAAACGAGCGATTAGGTAGTACAGAAGTTATCCGATATGCGTGTGAACCGAAGTTGGATGGTCTTGCTGTATCCATTGTGTATGAAAATGGCATCTTGGTGCGAGCAGCAACCCGTGGCGATGGACGTGTCGGGGAAAATATCACGGCAAATGTCAAAACGATCAAAAATATGCCTTTGCGTTTATTAGGCGATGACTGGCCAAAATGGCTTGAAGTTCGGGGTGAAGTTTTCATGCCCAAACAGGGGTTTATTGCACTCAATGAAAGACAAAAAGAAAAAGGGCTAAAGACGTTTGCTAATCCTAGAAATGCCGCAGCGGGCAGTTTGCGGCAGCTCGATCCCAAAATTACCGCTAAACGCCCACTGGCATTCTATGCCTATTCAACCGGTCTTGTGCAAAACCAGCGAGGTACATTCCCCGCTTTTCATTCTGAGCGGCTGTATCAACTTGGGCAATGGGGTTTACCTTTGTGTCCTGAATTAAGCACAGCGGATTCTGTAGAAGCTTGCCAAAATTATTTTACTAAGATAGGCCAACAACGCAATGACTTGCCGTATGATATTGATGGTGTAGTTTTCAAAGTCGATGACTTAACGCTACAAGAACGCTTAGGTTTTGTCGCGAAAGCCCCTCGCTGGGCGATTGCTGCAAAATTTCCAGCACAAGAAGAATTAACCAGATTATTGTCCGTTGATTTTCAAGTGGGCCGCACCGGTTCGATTACCCCCGTAGCAAGACTTGAACCTGTTTTCGTGGGTGGAGTTACTGTCAGTAATGCCACTTTGCATAATCAGGATGAAATCGACCGTCTTGGACTAATGATCGGAGATACTGTGGTTGTTCGCAGAGCGGGTGACGTCATTCCACAAATAGTAAGCGTGATTCATGCAGAGCGTCCGGACACGGCTGCACACATTGTGTTTCCAACCACATGTCCAGATTGCGAGAGTCCTGTAGAAAGAGTGTTTGACGAGGCCGTTGCGCGTTGTACTGGTGGTCTAGTGTGTGGTGCTCAACAAAAACAAGCTATAATTCATTTTGCCTCTCGCAAAGCGTTTAATATTGATGGGTTAGGCGATAAAGTCGTTGAACAACTGGTGGATGCTAAACTGATTAGTAATACTGCGGATTTGTTTGGTTTGGCCATCCCGCAGCTAGTTTCACTTGAGCGCTTTGCCAGTAAATCAGCAGTCAAATTAATCAATGCAATTGAAAAAGCCAAAGCAACCACTTTTGCTAAGTTTATCTATGCTTTGGGTATTCGAGAAGTGGGTGAGGCAACTGCGCACAATTTGGCATTGCATTTTAGAAATTTAGAAAGTTTACAATCCGCTTCTACTGATGCTTTGCAAGAAGTCGATGATGTAGGAGTTGTCGTGGCACAACATGTTCAGGCTTTTTTTGCCAATGAAGCTAATTTAAAAGTGGTTGAACGTTTGGTCCAAGCCGGTGTTCACTGGCCAGCTGTCGACGTTATCGATACTGACGCTTTACCGTTGACCGGTCAAACTTGTGTGATAACGGGAACCTTATCAAGCATGGGCAGAGCCGATGCAAAAGTGATTTTGCAAAGTTTAGGTGCGAAGGTCGCAGGTAGCGTATCAGCGAAAACCCATTTCTTAGTGGCGGGTGAAAAAGCCGGCTCTAAACTCACAAAGGCCAATGAACTTGGCGTGACAGTATGGGATGAAGACGCGATGCTAGCGTTTTTTACCGAGCATGGAAAAGCGTAGTTTGCGTTTTTCCCATGCTCTAACCACTTGCAATCGCCAGACGAGTTGTAGCCCAAAGTAACCCAGCAATCCAGCCATCACTGAACAAATCAAACAGCCCAGCAAAAACACAGGGCCTATTGTATTGACACTGTCCATCAACCACTGCCATGACAACTCAAAATTAAAGTCACGCTCAGGTATCCCTGCCGCAAATGCGCCGACCTTGTATGCACCATAAAAGATTGGCGGCATAGTAAATGGATTAGTGATCCAAACGGTTGCGATCGATAAAGGGAGATTCACGCGCATCGGAATTGCGGTCAAAGCAGACAACCACATCTGAAAGGGCACTGGCCAAAAGGCGTAAAATAAGCCGATTCCAAATGCGCCGCAGGCACTGTGACGATTGAGGTGCCAAAGATTCGGGTCATGTAACAAACTTCCGAACAGTTTCAGAGATTTTTGCTCTTTGATACTGTTGTGATCCGGTAAGTATTTACGAATAAACTTCTTAGGCATGCGACCTCAGTTCAATCTTAATGCAGTGCATACTTGGCATGGTATTCCAAACGCCAACCAACTCAGAGAGTTTGGGTTTGGAACAATTTGCGTGGCACTATCATTCCCGCTTTGGCCATCATTGCCAGCGCTTTTTGAGGTTTTTATTATATGTGCCTTATTGGGATTATGCTACCATCAACAACCAAGAGTTTTTTATCTTGGCTTAATCTTTGGTCTTATATTTTTTACATATAACAGCACAGCTTGGCAAAACCACTCAGCATTTCTTAAGCAAACACCGCAATGGCAGATCCTTGGGCTTATAGAAGACATCAAAATTACGTCTCAACGAACAATAGTGCAGGTTTCCGTGATGGCGCCAAAAGCGTTGTCAGAACAAAAGTTTCAGTTGATAGACCGCGACCCGCTCAAAGAATACCAACATGGGCAACATTGGTTACTCTCTGTGACCATTGCGCCAGTGCCTGAGCATTGGCATGCCACAAAGCCTTATCAGAAAAGCCTGTTTGGACAAAATATCAGTGCGACTGGCTGGGTGCATAACTCTTTATTACAAGTTCATGCGCAATCTATTCGAGGACAATTCTTCAGTGAGGTACGACGGCTTGGTGTGTCAAAAGATAGTTGGTTACCAGCTTTATTGCTTGGCATAAAGCCAGTTGAGAGTGAATTTTCTAGTGCATTAAAAAACGCCGGTATTATTCATTTGTTTGTGATTTCAGGACTCCATTTTGCCGTTGTGGCAGGCGGATTTTACTGGTTTTTAAAGCGCATAGATGTGATGACTTACACGAGGCTGTCGCATCGAAAAAGTCGATTATTAATTTGTCTGGCACTTATTTTAGCCGGATACTTTTATGTGGATTTAGTGGGTGCTCAAGGACCAGCCCAAAGAGCCTTTGTGGCAATGTGTATCGGGTTGTTATTACGCTGGTTATACGTTCGTGTGAGATTCAGTGATTTATTGTTGGGGGTATTTTTTTATTTGGTGCTGACCGATCCATTTTGCGTAGTGCTAGCCAGTGTTTATCTGACTTTTGGTGCGCTTTTGTGTATAGGTTTTTGCGCGCATTGGTTACCACTTAATATTGACACGCGGTGGCAAAAAATTAAGGGCTTTGTGGCATTTCAAATGGTGTTTACGGTGTTGTTTACACCAGTACAATATCATATTTTGGGCTATATTCACCCGTTGTCTTGGTTATGGAATCTCCTATTTATTCCTATTATTACTCTGTTCTTTGTGCCAATGGGGGGTGTTTTATTGGTGATAATGTATGTCAACAAGTTGAGTAATGGAATGTTCGAGCCCATTGCGCAAGAGGGAGTGTTAATATTAGATTTTTCACTAGAATGGCTATTAAGAGTGTTAGCGAACCATCTTACAGAGCCTGTTTCCGGTTCTATATCACTATTGGGTGTACTAGGTAGTTGGTTAGTTATTATTTCTGGCGCAAGCCTGCCTATTATCTGGTGGAGACGATGTGGGGTAGTGGTTGTGGGGCTGGGGTTTTTGATTTTGGGATTAACCCTTTAGAAACCAAGCAATGAGCGGTACAATGTAATTATAAAAGATTAAAAATAAAAAGATTATTCTAGTTGCTATGAACGCCAATAAATCTGAACAAACGGCAGAGTCATTAGATGCTCCTGTTGTGAAACGCTTTTTTTCTTACCTTACTGGGTATAAAAAATACTTTGTCATTGCCATTTTGGGTATGATTGGCTACTCGTCTATTGATGCTTTCGTTATCGCTCAGTTACAACCCATTATCGATGAAAGTCTCGGCAAAGGGGAATATGATTTTTTGCGCATGGCCGCGTATTTGATTGTACCCATTTTTATTTTGCGAGGGGTTTGCAATTTTTTGGGTACTTACACGCTTAATTGGATCAGTGGCCAAGTGATTATGAACATGCGGCAAGAACTGTTTCAGCACTACATGGCATTACCGGTCAGTTTTCATGACCAAAATGCAACCGGTACTTTAATTTCTAAATTGACCTTTGACACAGAGCAAGTGGCACGAGCAGCTGGAAATGCGCTTTTGGTGTTGGTTCGAGAAGGTGCCTTGATCATCGGTTTACTTGTGGTGATGTTTTATTACTCCTGGCAATTGTCTGCGATATTCTTATTAATTGGGCCTCTTGTCGCGCTAATCGTCTCTGTGGTAAGTAAGCGTTTTCGTAAGGTCTCACGCAATATTCAACATGCCATGGGTAATTTAACTACAGCGGTTGAGCAAGTGGTCAAAGGTCATAAGGTCGTCTTGATGTTTGGTGGTCAAGAAAAAGAAGCCCAGCGCTTTCAGCGCAAAAACAACCAAAACCGGCAACAAACACTTAAGCTTTTTGCAACCAAAGTGATCAGTGTTTCTACGATTCAAATTATTGCCTCGGTTGCTTTAGCGGTTGTACTTTTTATTGCTAGCACTCCAGGACTCGTTGATTTATCGGCTGGGGTGTTCACCAATGTGGTCGTATGTATGACTATGCTATTAAAGCCGTTGAAGCAAATTACTACGGTAAATAATGAGTTTCAGCGAGGGATGGCTGCGTGTACCAGTATTTTTGCAGTGTTAGACGAATTGGCTGAAATTGACCAAGGTAAGGTGAACTTGAACAAAGCGCAAGGGGATGTTGTCTTTAATGATGTGACCTTTACTTATCCTGGTAAAGAACAACCCGCACTGTCAGAAATTAATTTGACCGTTAAGGCAGGCGAATCCATCGCTCTAGTCGGTCGTTCAGGCAGTGGTAAATCAACTTTATCTAATCTTCTTACACGCTTTTATCGTCCGCAACGAGGGACTATTACGCTTGATGGGATTGACTTGAATGACATTGAGTTGCGCAGTTTGCGACGTCAGTGTGCGTTAGTCTCTCAACACGTCACTTTATTCAACGACACGATAGCGAACAATATAACCTATGGAGCTGACGGTCAGGTTTCGCAATCGCGGCTTGAGGAAGTGTCTAAGTTAGCTCATGTGCATGATTTTGTGACCCAATTAGAAGATGGTTACGAAACGATAGTTGGTGAAAATGGGTTAATGCTTTCTGGGGGACAACGACAGCGAATTGCCATTGCTCGTGCCATTTTGTTGGATGCGCCAATCTTGATTCTGGATGAGGCTACGTCGGCCTTAGATACCGAGTCTGAACGCTTGATTCAAAACGCATTAGAACAACTGCAAAAACATACCACTAGCTTTGTCGTGGCTCATCGCTTATCAACCATTGAAAAAGCCGATCAAATTGTTGTTATTGAACAAGGTCGTATTGTCGAAATTGGTACACATGAAGCCTTGCTTGATAAACAGGGTCATTACTTTAACCTCCATCAGATGCAGTTTGGTGCTGAATCGTCATGACTTGGTTGGAACGCGCATGGCTCAATCGTTCGCCTTGGCTGTTGTGTTTGTGGCCTTTGAGTGCTGTGTTTGGCATATTAAGTGCTCTGCGCAGGTGGCTGTATCGAAATGGGATCTTCAAATACACTAAACTTCCTATTCCTGTTATTGTCGTAGGCAATATCAGTGTGGGGGGAAATGGTAAAACCCCTGTCGTACTTGCTTTAGCTAAATTCTTAAAAGCTCAAGGAAAGCACCCAGGGATTGTGTCGCGAGGTTATGGGGGAAAGTGTAAGACTTTTCCGCATTTAGTAACGGCCGAGGATAAGGCGAGCTATGTTGGCGATGAACCTAAGTTATTAAGCGAATTGAGTCAGTGCCCAGTAGTTGTTGATCCGATTCGTGCACGAGGTGGTGAGCGATTATTAGATCAATGTGATGTTCTTATCTGTGATGATGGTTTACAGCACTACGCTCTGGCACGAGATATTGAAATTGTCGTAATGGATGATAGAGGGCTTGGGAATGGTCAGTTATTACCATCAGGGCCATTACGCGAGGGGCCTTGGCGTTTAAACACCGTTAATTATACGATTCTCAATAGTACAGATCCACAAAGATGTGCAAACCGGCTCAAATGTGATGTCCATATGACATTGCAGACAAGGCCCATACAACCTATTTTGCCCGACGGCCAAACACCGGAACGATTTGCCCTGGCAATCGCAGGAATAGGACATCCTCAGCGCTTTTTTACTACCCTTGAAGATATAGGAATTGAGTTTGAAGCACAATGTGCATTTGCTGATCACCATGCCTATACTGAAAACGACTTACCAACCGATCAAAGTATTATAATGACGCAAAAAGACGCTATTAAGTGTACAGATTTTGCAGGTGAAAACTGGTGCTATTTACCCGTAGAGGCGACGTTCGATAATGATTTTTTGCGGCATATTGCTCAAGACATACAAAGATTATGAAAAAGTTTGAACGTAATTTACTAAATGTACTTGCCTGTCCCATGTGTAAAGGCAAACTAATGTTGCACGTACCTAATGCTGGTAAATCGGCGGAGAAACAAGAGCTAGTGTGTCGTTTTGATAAAGTAGCATACCCGATAATTGACGGTATACCTAAGTTATTGAGTAGTGAAACGCGTTCACTAACGTTAGAAGAATTGGAAAAGGTACCCAAGCTATGAAATTCACTGTAATCATTCCAGCGCGTTACGGCTCCACTCGTTTCCCTGGGAAACCATTGGTTAATATCGATGGCAAACCCATGATCCAGCATGTCGTTGAGCGAGCTCAATTAGCTCAAGCGGAAGCTGTATATGTCGCAACTGATGATCAACGTATTGCCAAGTGCGTTGAAAGCTTTGGTGGTCAAGTGGTAATGACTAGAAGTGATCATCAATCGGGGACCGAGCGATTAGCTGAGGTGGTGCATACACTACAATGTGATCCGCAGAATATTGTAGTGAATATTCAAGGTGACGAGCCACATATTCCGGTAAGTGTAGTAAGGCAAGTGGCGCAAAATTTAGCGAACAATCCAGAGGTCAGTATGGCAACATTGGCTTGCCGGATCACAGATATTAATGAGTTTTACAATCCTAATATTGTCAAAGTAGTCACTGATGCCTCGGGTAAAGCGTTATATTTTTCTCGTTCCGCCTTGCCGTTTGTACGCGATGGGATGTTAGGGGAGCAACAGGTATTAAGCAGTTCTGAAGCGGAAGTGAATTTTGCAGCGTTCCCATATTTGCGCCACATTGGTATCTATGCGTATCGCGCCGAGTTTATTCAGCGCTATGTTGATATGCCAGCCAGTCCTTTAGAGCAACTCGAATCACTTGAGCAACTTCGCGTGTTATATCACGGAGAAAACATTCATGTTGCAGAGGCCTTAGAAACACCGCCTCCAGGTATTGATACACCTGAGGATTTGACGAAGCTTATGGGCTAAGCTTCGTCGTCTTCTGCGACAGGAACTGCCCAGATGTCATGGGCGTCAGCGTGGATGACTTCAGCCCAGAGTTGCTGACCGGGTTCGACGTCATACACATTGTTTAAATGCACAACACCATCCACTTCTGGCGCATCGGCGAAACAGCGACCAATTGCGCCTTCTGATCCAATTTCGTCAACGACTATTAGATACTCTTGACCGATGCGCTGTTGTAGACGTTGGCTACTGATTTCACTTTGCACGGCCATAAATCGTTGCAAACGTTCTTCTTTAATCTCTTCAGGTATGTGGTCGGGAAGGTCATTCGCTGCTGCGCCTTCAACTGGAGAATATTTAAAACAGCCAACGCGATCCAGTTGGGCTTCTTTGAGAAAATCGAGTAACTCTTCAAACTCTTCTTCGGTTTCCCCCGGGAAACCAACGATGAAGGTCGATCGAATGATTAGTTCGGGGCAAATAGATCGCCATTGCTTGATTCGCTCGATAACACGCTCAGACGAACCTGGACGTTTCATTAAACGCAGAATGCGTTTACTCGCGTGTTGAAATGGAATATCTAAATATGGAAGGATTTTGCCTTCCACCATCAATGGAATTAAATCATCGACATGCGGGTAGGGGTAAACATAATGCAAACGCACCCACATGCCTAATTTACCTAATTCATTACACAAGGTATTCAAATCGGTACGCAACGGCGTGCCGTCTGCAAAGTCGATCTTGTGTTTGACATCCACACCGTAGGCACTGGTGTCTTGAGAGATCACCAGAAGTTCTTTAACGCCACTAGCTTGAAGTCGCTTGGCCTCCGCAATAATAGAGCCGATAGGGCGCGAATCCAACAAACCTCGCATTGATGGAATGATACAAAATGTGCATTTGTGATTGCAGCCTTCAGATATTTTTAGATACGCATAATGGCGTGGTGTTAACTTGATTCCGTGATCGGGCACTAGGTGCATGTAAGGGTTGTGCTCGGGTTTGGGAAGGTGAGCGTGGACCTGCTCGACCACACTTTCATAAGCATGAGGTCCGGTAATTGATAGAACATTTGGATGAACTTCACGTATTTCGTCTTCTTTGATCCCCAAACAACCGGTCACAATGACTTTACCATTTTCGGCTAACGCCTCGCCAATGGTATCGAGCGACTCTTGTACTGCAGAGTCGATAAAACCGCAGGTATTGACTATGACAAGTTCGGCATCGTCGTAGGTACTTACCACATCATAACCCTCAGTGCGTAACTGAGTTAAAATGCGCTCGGAATCCACGAGGTTTTTTGGGCAGCCAAGACTGACAAAACCAATGCGATGGCCAAGTTCTATTTCAACCCCTTCTGCGACATCTTTACTGTGCCGCCCCTCAATGACCTTTTTAGGTGTCTCAAGTGTGGTAGTTTGTTTAGGATTGAATTGGTCTACCGTCATATAGAGCTTGCCTCAGATTGATACTCATTAACACTGGTTATTGTATCAGTTTTCATTATTAAGCGGTAATATGCCAGATTGCTCGTTGAGCCATTGCACAAAATACACCACATCAGGGATCAAAACTGCGCCATAAGAAGTCTGAACCAGATTTAATGCGCTGAGCTTCTTGATGGCTTTGTGTATCGATAATACCGTGACACCCAGTCTGGTCGCTAAGTCTTGTTGTCGCAATTCGATTTTGTTGTGTTGAGTTTGGCTATAAATTTGATAGAGATATTTAGCTAATTGAACATGAGTGGGTAAGCGAATGACATCATCTAAGCGCTCTAACACTTTGTGTAGCCGTGTCGCGAGAGACTGTAACAAAAAAATTTGCACTTGCGGTATATCAGCTAGAAGTTTGTGCGTTTGCGACGCACTAATCTGTAATATCTTACAATTATTCAATGCAACTGCGTTGTGGGTTCGAGGTAAGTTTGCCAGTACCGTGAATTCACCAAACACCTCACCCACACCTAAAATGGCAGTGAGATAATAACGACCTTCAATATCATAGTTACCTACTTCCACCTCCCCCGAAACCACTATCGATATACCCGGTTTCTTATCACCACGGTCGTGGATCAGCTTGCCAACCTGATAGTGAACAAGCTTGCCGTAGGCTAAGCACTTCTCGAGCATTGGGCCGGACATCGACGTATTGTTACTTGCAACAAACATTTTTTTAATAAAACTATATTAATATATTTTTTGTCATCATACCTAACTCTACAATGAATACAAGAATAGGAGAATGATATGTCTTACCAAGTCGCTATATTGTGTGTATTTATTGGCTTTGCCTTGATGGAAGCATTTAAAGGACGCCTGTTTCGCAAGGAATCAGAAGTCGCCGATGATGGCAAAGTAGAATTCATCAGTACAATTGTATTGTTTGCGCTGACCCAGCCACTGGTATTATTTGGTGCTGGTGCTTTGGCTAGTGTGGTCGCTCCTGACATGGAAGGTGTGTTAGTTGGCACCTCGGTGTTTGTTCAGCTCGGTCTTTTATTTGTCTTCGACGACATGATGCAGTACTGGTGGCATCGAGCCAGTCATACGTTTATTCCATTGTATAATTTGCATCGTGCGCATCATAATGCCAAGTATATGAGTGTGCGTATTGTGTTTCGCAATAACATTTTTTATTACGCGATGATGCCGTCTATTTGGTTCTCTGGTATTCTAATTTACATGGGATTAGGATGGATATATGCGTATTATTTGGTGGTTAAATTAACCATTATTATGGGGGCACATGCGGAATGGAAATGGGATCAAGCGCTTTATAAAATCCCAGTACTCAATCCTGTCATGTGGGTGCTTGAACGAGTCATCTCTACTCCTTCAACCCATAGTGGCCATCACGGTTTGCGCAAAGACGATCCAGCAACCAATTACAAAGGAAATTATGGCAATATGTTCTTCTTTTGGGATATTTTGTTTGGTACGGCAAAGATTACTCGTCAATACCCAGCCAGTTACGGAGTAGAAGGGATGCGCAGAGCAAATTGGAAAGAGCAGCTGGCTTGGCCTTTATATAAAACCCCGCGCACTAAGCCTGAGACTCCAACACAACCGGCTCAATCCGCGAATCAAAGTTAACTTTCTGATTGCCCAAAGGCGAGCATAAAGTCATTCAAAACGCTGATATTGGGATCTTTTACTAAACGTTCGTAACAGATCCCGGAAAATGCAAAAGATCTGTCGTTTTTTTCGATTACAACAGTGGCAATAGTTTCATTAGCTAGGTGCCACTGTCCACCAAAATGACCTAGTAACTACTTCACCTAAATACGCACCATATACCTTGGCAATGGTAAATACCGCTTGGTCTGTTTGGATTTGCTTAGTAACGGTCGACAAAGCTTAACAAAACATCATCAACTAATGAGATTGACGAGATAGAATAATCAAGGGTAATTTGAAATTCGTTGAGTGTAATATTGACCGAATATTGAGCAGGTTATTGCGTGATCTGCTCGAGTTCTACTTGTTCCATTGTAATCTATGTCCCTTTACAAATATTTAAGCTATCGAAATTTGTTTTTGTGCCAATATCAAATCAGATAACAAACGAGTGCCTGGGCCAATATTATCTGGTTGGGGAGTGATAAGATACGAGCTGAGTCGTTTGTGTGTCGAACCATTGATATTAAGTACATAAAGCTCATCATTCTCAATGTATTTTGACACCTTGTGTAATGGTAACCAACAAAACCCAATTTGCTGTAATAACAAATCAATTGCTGTATCGAATTGAGAAACAGTCCAGCGGTTTTCAGAGCGCAACCAACCGGATTGTTCTTGTGGTTTATTGGAGGTGTCTTTGATGACGATTTGACAATGCTGCATCAATGCTTCGGCATCAATAGGACTTGGCATGCGTGCAATGGCATGTTGAGGATGACATACAGCCACAAAAGGCATATCGACTAAGGGTTCCCCTAAGTATCCAACAGGCACCTGATGCGAGATGACTAAATCAGCCCAGTGGTCGGTGATTGCATCAATGGTCCCGGTTAGAACCGTATCGATTATTTTTAGACGTGATCCTCGAGATTCAGGGATGAATTGTTGTAATGCGGGGTAGAGCAGGTTTCTATCAAACGCTAAATCGACGGCCAAAGTGATCTCTGGCTCCCATTCTTGATTGATGTTTTCTGCGAGGTTCTCAAGTGATTCAACGTTCTCAGTCAGATATCGAGAACGACGCAACATGACTTCACCAGCCTCGGTTAAATAGGCTTTGCGGCCGCGGATTTCAAGAAGTTGTACGCCTAATACGGACTGTAATTTTGCCACTGCATGATTCAGTGATGATTGACTTTTATTCAGGGCCTGTGCAGCTTTTGCATAACCGTCATAGTCCACAACTGCTTGCAAAATCCGCCACTGTTCGAGTGTGGTTTTTGGACGGTAACTCATCCATTGTCCCCTTGGTTATTGTTTGCATATTCGTTCATCATTCATACACATCCTTGCGATCTGAAACGTATTTTGACTCGTAAAATTAGTTACAAATGAGTTTGCGAGTTACGTTTAATGAAATATGGATTTATCCTTCCTTTGTCTGCGCTGATAGCGCTATCTCTCATACAAGTCCTAACACACTTTTCAATTATCCCCTCAGGTTTCACTACTTTGCAAGTCATTAATGGACAAATTGGCGATTATTTTTATGCTTTAATATTCCTAATTATATTATTAGAAGCAATCGTATTTGTTGGTTTTTATTTTCCAGGACAATTTTTTGCAGTGTTATTAGTAGTTGGCTCAGAACCTGATTTAAAGGGAATTGCTTATCTAACTATCGCCATGGTATTGGCCGCGACATTAGGGTCTGTGGTTAACTTTGCACTGGGCAGAAGACAGATGCAAGATAACTCTAAAAATAAAAAAATTACCTTAAAAAACTTACTTTTAGCAATGATTCATATAAATTCTTTAGCTTTTTTTATGGTCTCACAAGGCGCTAAGGGGCAAAGTTGGAAGGTCGTTTGGTTAGCCGGATTATTGAATTTACCATATTATTTATTGTTGATAGCAGGTACTGCAATTTTAAGTGAAGAAATTATGCAGTTAGCAGAAAATACTTACTTTATTTTTGCTGCTTTATTTATTTGGTTAGTAGTTGCTATTGTTTTGGATATAAAAAATAAAAAAAGTTAACGAATCTTGTCAAGAATTCTAGATACTGCAACAAAGCCAAATGTCGCAGTGACCGCTACGCTTGCGCCAAAACCGCTGGCACAATCCAATCGAGTAGAGCCTTCTTGTAATGATTTTGTTGGGCAAACAGAACCGTCTGGTTGGGGGTATTTGAGTTGTTCTGTAGAGTAAACACACTCTACACCAAAACGTCGCTTGGGGTTTTTGCTAAAGTGATACTGCCTACGGAGTTCACTGCGTAATTTGGCACTTAAAGGGCACTGAATCGTTTTCGCTAAGTCACCTGTGGTGACTTTTCTAGGGTCGGTTTGTCCCCCAGCACCACCTATGGTAATCACTGGGATCTTGAAGCGTTTGCAATGCGCAATAACGGCAGCCTTGGCGGATATAGAATCACAAGCGTCTACAACCAAGCGTCCATCTTTTGGGACCAACTCTTGAACATTCTCTGGTAGCACAAAATCTTCTACTTCGTTTACTTTTATGGTTGGATTTATATCTCTTAAACGTTCAGCCATTACACTTACTTTAGGCTGTCCAATGGTGTGTTGTAACGCATGAATCTGGCGGTTAGTATTGGTTACACAAATATCGTCTAAGTCAACTAAGGTCACTTCACCAATCGCACTGCGGGCAAGTCCTTCTGCTATCCAGGTACCTACGCCACCGATGCCAATGACCATTACATGCGCATTTTGAAATTTGTCTAAGCTCGTTTCAGAGTACAATCGAGCGACACCACCAAAGCGTTCTTTTTGCATAAAATTGCGTATAATCTAATAAACTGTTGATATTTTATCACAGGCCAAAACCGAAAAGGAACGTATGACGACAATTTCTCACACAGTTCAAGGCATTGCTACCCAAGATGGAGCAGGTGTAAAACTAAAACGAATTATTGGGCAGCCTTTATTACCAAGACTCGATCCTTTTTTAATGCTCGATGAATTCGGTTCAGATTCTGCGCAAGATTATATTGCTGGCTTTCCGCCTCATCCACATAGAGGCTTTCAAACTGTTACTTATATGTTGCAAGGCAAAATGGGGCATAAGGATTCAGTCGGAAACTCGGGTCTAATCGAAGACGGTGGTTTGCAGTGGATGAACGCAGGCAGAGGAATTATTCATGAAGAAATGCCCCAACAAACGCATGGCGTTTTGCGTGGGTTTCAATTGTGGGTCAATTTGCCCGCGCACCAAAAGATGAGTGAGCCGAACTATCAAGATATTCCTAGCTCAATGATTCCAGAGGTTATTTTAGAAGCGGGTAAAGTGAGAGTGTTAGCTGGCCAGTGTCACAATATTGACGGAGTTGTGAATACAACAGCAGTCAAACCTCAGTTTTGGGATGTACATTTGACTCAAAAACAGGAATTTCATGCCGATACAGATCCTGAACAAAGCGGTTTTATCTACGTATATGATGGTGAAGTCAACATTGCCACTACAACAATCACTAGGGGTGTTTGTGCAGTACTTTCGCTGAGTGAAACAATCTGTGTTAATGTAGAAAGTGAGGCAAAGTTTATATTTGTCAGTGGCAAGCCAATTAATGAGCCAATCGTGCAATATGGACCATTTGTGATGAATACTGAAGACGAAATCCGTCAGGCTATTACCGATTATCAAAATGGACAACTGACATAAAAATTGTCTCGATGACTTGGCGAATATGCGACTGATTGACTTCACTTTAAAGACATTTGTGAGTAAAGGAATACAACAATGATCCCTGTTATTTTAGCCGGTGGTTCAGGTAGTCGCCTGTGGCCCAAGTCTCGAGTTGCTTATCCTAAGCAATTTTTGAAACTCACTTCTGAACAAAGCATGTTACAGGACACCCTTACGCGTTTGCCTGTGAGTGGTACTTCTGCGCCATTACTTATCTGCAATGAAGAGCATCGTTTTTTGGTGGCGGAACAACTGCGTCAGATCAATCATCGGCATCAAGGCATTATCCTAGAACCTATTGGGCGAAATACAGCGCCTGCGATTGCCCTGGCCGCCCTACAAGCGGTACAAAATGCTCACGACCCCATGTTGTTGGTATTGGCTGCCGATCACTTGATTCGAGATGAAAAGGTGTTTCATCAGGCCTTAGTTAAAGCCCGTACGCTTGCTGAACAAAATTATTTGGTTACTTTTGGGGTAGTACCAGAAACACCCCATACAGGATATGGTTATATCAAAAGCGGTAGTTCAGTCTCACATAAAGAAACGTTATTGGGCTATCAAGTAGCGCAGTTTGTCGAAAAACCCAATTTGGCAACGGCACAAGATTATGTGCAAAGTGGAGACTACTACTGGAACTCGGGTATGTTTATGTTCAAAGCACAGGCATATTTAGACGCATTGAAGATCCATTCACCTAAAATTCTTCTTGCTTGCGAGAGGGCACTTGAAGGGGCTGAACAAGATTTAGACTTTATTCGGGTTGCAGCTGAGGAATTTTCTGTTTCTCCAGACGATTCGATTGATTATGCCGTCATGGAAAAAGCAGAAAATGTAGCCATGGTTCCGTTACAAGCCGGTTGGTCTGATGTGGGGGCGTGGTCATCTTTATGGGATGTGGCAGAAAAAGACTCTTCTGGCAATGCGTTCGTGGGGGATGTCATGGCCACACAGTCACACAACAATTACGTGAATGCAGAAGGGCGTCTAGTTACGCTAGTAGGATGTGATGACATGGTAGTGGTTGAAACCAAAGATGCTGTTCTGGTTGCTAAACGTGATGCGGTTCAAGATATCAAAACTATTGTCAATCAACTCAAGGAGCAATCTCGTCCAGAATTCCAATTCCACAGAGAAGTATTCCGTCCTTGGGGAAGTTACGATTCGATAGATAATGGCGAGCGTTTTCAAGTTAAACACATCAGAGTCAAGCCAGGTGAAAAGCTATCTGTACAAATGCATCATCATCGCGCAGAGCATTGGATTGTGGTTTCAGGCACTGCGAAGGTGACTTTAGGTGATGAAACGCTTTTGATTTCAGAAAATGAATCTACCTATATTCCGATTGGTGAGGTACACGCTTTAGAAAATCCAGGCAAAATTGAACTGGAATTAATTGAAGTGCAATCAGGAAGCTACCTTGGCGAAGATGATATTGTGCGTTTGTCTGATCGTTATGGTCGTAGCAAAAGCTGATTTTTGATTCCAACTTTTACGGTTAATCCAGAATCGTCATCACAAAATGGCTGGCCGCAACGACTGCGGTCAGTATGATTCTCAATTTACTGTAGTCTTTTACCCAATCTTTTGGAATCAACAGAAACTGCCTTTCATAAAACACTAAACTGACAAAACTTAAAGTTAGAAAAGTAACAGCCATATTGTTGGATAAAAAGCTGACTGCAAACCAGCCAAAGATACTCGGTAGCATGGCAATGTAAAGCATGTGCGAAGTATGTCTCTCCATTATGGCGTTAAGCCATAATACACCACCTAAAAAAGATAAAATAATTGCTGAATATTGCTTAAAATAAAACACACCCTGGCTATATGAGATTAACTCAATGGTAATTAATGAAGGAATCGTTAGAAAAGGAATCAGTCCAGCAACACCTAACAGCCAAGCTTGAAATGGTAATCGATAGGAATTTTCTGGTTCGTGGGTATTTGAATTTTGAGACATCTTTCATTCCATCTTTTGCATTGTGCAAATTCTATCAAGCGAACATAAAAAAAGCACTCCGAAGAGTGCTTTTAAAGAATATTAGCTAATTAATTTTTGTCAATTGGCTGATAAGTACGTTGTGTTTCACCTGTGTACATTTGACGAGGGCGACCGATCTTTTGACCTGGCTGGCTCATCATCTCATGCCAGTGTGAAAGCCAACCAACGGTACGTGCAAGAGCAAAGATACATGTGAACATGTTCGTTGGGATGCCGATTGCTTTTAATACGATGCCTGAGTAGAAATCAACATTAGGGAATAATTTCTTCTCTGCGAAGTATGGATCAGACAGAGCAATGCGCTCTAATTCCATTGCGACATCAAGTAAAGGGTCGTCTAGTTGTAATTCAGCTAGAACTTCGTGGCAAGATTCACGCATGACTTTGGCGCGAGGATCCGTGTTTTTGTAAACACGGTGACCAAAGCCCATTAAGCGGAATGGATCAGACTTGTCTTTCGCACGAGCAATGAACTCAGGAATGCGGTCAACCGTACCGATTTCTTCTAGCATGTTTAAACACGCTTCATTGGCACCACCGTGCGCAGGTCCCCACAACGATGCAACACCAGCAGCAATACATGCATAAGGGTTTGCACCAGAAGAACCAGCAAGACGAACTGTTGAGGTGGAAGCATTTTGTTCGTGATCAGCGTGCAAGATGAAAATGCGGTCCATTGCACGTTCAACCGCCGGGCTGATCTGATAATCTTCGGCAGGAACAGAGAACATCATGTTTAAGAAGTTCGCAGCATAAGAAAGATCGTTGCGAGGATAAACAAAGGGTTGTCCGATGGAATACTTATATGCCATTGCAATAAGGGTTGGCATTTTTGCAATCAAACGATGCGCAGAACGCACGCGTTGCTCAGGACAAGAAACATCTAAATCACTGTGATAAAAAGATGATAATGCACCAACAGTACCACATAACATCGCCATCGGATGCGAATCATTCAAGAAACCGTGGAAAAACTTACCGATTTGCTCGTGCACCATAGTATGGCGTGTGATTGTATTCTTAAACTCTTTATATTCTTCAGAAGTTGGTGCGCTACCGTGGAGGAGCATATAACACACTTCTAGATAGTCTGATTTTTCAGCAAGTTCACCAATTGGAAAGCCGCGGTGTAGTAACACACCTTCAGCACCGTCGATAAAAGTAATAGAAGAATCGCAAGAACCTGTAGCTAAGAAACCTGGGTCATATGTAAAATACCCAGTACTGCCTAATGTGCGAATGTCGATGACATCATTTCCAGCAGTCCCTTGTAAAATTGGAAGTTCTACTTCCTTGTCACCAATAGTAAGAATGGCTTTATCTACTGCCATATTTTGTTCTCCTCAGATTGTTTCTTTACATATCTTAACTGCGTTATGTAAATAAATAAACCTTTTGCAAAGGGGCATATTTGTAAGGGTAAAGTAACATTAAGTCAATTTTTATGACAATTTCCTTAATAAATGGTGTAAATTGCCATTTATTATACTGTTCATTATCATTTACTTTGCTACTAATGTCTTAACTAGACACAGAAAATTGTAATTGTATAATGCCCTCGGTATACTTACATTGCTAAGTGTATAGGATGTTGAAGGAATATATCTGGCTTACAAAAATTTAACAAATGGTTAACATTTGTGGTTTTTTGGATGAAACAACGATTTATAGCAATTAACGTTAAATTTACAAACATCTATGTAATACGTTTGAATGTAACGTCAATGTTAAAAATCCCTACGAATGAGAAATAGGCAAGTTATTGTGAAAAAGCAAAGACCCGTAAATTTAGATTTAAATACGATTAAATTTCCACCGTCTGCTATTTCATCGATTTTACACCGTGTAACAGGTGTTGCGATGTTTTTTGCTTTGTTGTTTGTTATTGCAGCGTGGGCAGTCTCTTTGAGCTCAGCCCAAGGTTTTGCAGACGTACAAGCAGCAATGAACGGTTTTTTAGGTAAGTTCATTACCATCGGCACAATTTCAGCCTTAACCTATCATATTCTTGGCGGTGTTCGTCATGCAATCATGGATATGGGACACTGGGAAGAGCTGGAATCAGGTAACAAGAGCGCGCAAATCGTCATTGGCGCGTGGATTGCTCTAACATTAATCATAGGGGTGGCATTGTGGTAACCAATCAAGCAACAATCAAACGCGACGGCGTCCAAGACTGGGTGTCATTACGCGCTACAGCATTTATCATTATGCTGTTTTCTTTCTACATCGGTTGGTTTTTCATTACCACTGACAAAGTTACTTATGACGTGTGGCAAGGATTCTTTGGTTCGTTAACGACCAAAGTGTTTACTCTTGCGGCATTAGTCTCAGTAATGTTACACGTTCGCATAGGCCTATGGCAGGTACTAACGGACTACATTAAGCCAGCTGGATTACGTGCTGGTTTACAATACGTGTTAAATATTATTGCCTTCGTCTATGTAGCGGTAGGCTTATTTGTACTTTGGGGAGTGTAATAGACGATGGGTATTCCAGTTCATGAATTCGATGCCGTTGTAATCGGCGCAGGTGGTGCGGGTATGCGCGCTGCTTTACAAATCTCTCAATCAGGTCAGTCTTGTGCTTTGCTTTCCAAAGTATTCCCGACTCGTTCTCACACTGTATCTGCACAGGGTGGTATCACAGTAGCATTGGGTAATTCTCACGAAGATAATTGGGAATGGCACATGTACGATACGGTCAAAGGTTCTGATTATATCGGTGACCAAGATGCGATTGAATACATGTGTAAAACCGGCCCAGAAGCCATTATTGAAATGGAAAACATGGGTTTGCCTTTTTCGCGTACTGAAGAAGGTCGTGTTTACCAACGTCCATTTGGTGGCCAGTCTAAAAACTTTGGAGGTGAGCAAGCTGCCCGTACCGCAGCCGCAGCAGACCGTACAGGTCATGCATTGTTGCATTTGCTTTATCAGCAAAACGTTAAAAACAAAACCAAAGTATTTTCTGAGTGGTATGCGCTTGACTTAGTTAAAAATCAAGACGGTGCTGTGGTTGGTTGTACTGCAATAGACATCGAAACGGGCGAAGTGGTGTACTTCAAATCCAAAGCGGTTGTCCTAGCAACGGGTGGTGCTGGCCGTATCTACGCGTCTACTACCAATGCTCACATCAACACTGGTGACGGTGTTGGTATGGCACTACGCGCAGGTGTTGCGGTTCAGGATATGGAAATGTGGCAGTTCCATCCAACGGGTATCGCTGGCGCAGGGACCTTGGTTACTGAAGGCTGTCGTGGTGAGGGTGGTTATCTTCTAAACAAAGATGGCGAGCGCTTCATGGAACGTTATGCACCTAATGCAAAAGACCTAGCGGGCCGTGATGTTGTTGCGCGTTCAATGATGACTGAAATTCGTGAAGGTCGCGGTTGTGATGGTCCTTGGGGCCCACACATCAAGCTCAAACTTGACCACTTAGGTAAAGAAGTCCTTGAGTCGCGTTTACCTGGCATCCTTGAATTATCTCGCACATTTGCACACGTTGACCCGGTCAAAGAGCCGATTCCAGTTATCCCAACGTGTCACTATATGATGGGTGGATTACCAACTAACGTTGATGGTCAAGTCATCAATATCGATGACAATGGCAATGACGTCCCAGTGGAAGGTTTATTTGCTTGTGGTGAGATCGCCTGTGTATCCGTACACGGTGCAAACCGTCTTGGCGGTAACTCACTTCTTGACTTGGTTGTATTCGGTCGTGCGACAGGTTTACACCTTGGCGATAAACTTAAAGAAATCAGCGTATCTCGCGATGCGTCTGAATCTGATTTAGACGGGTCACTATCGCGCTTTAATCGTTGGGAATCATCAGCGGTTGGTAAAGGTGAAGACCCAGTTCAAATCAAAAAAGACATGCAGCAGTGTATGCAATTAAACTTCTCGGTATTCCGTGAAGGCGATGCAATGGCTGAAGGTCTTAAAGAATTAAAAGAAATCCGTGAGCGTTTACAACATGCTCGTTTGGATGATAAGTCATCAGACTTCAACACTCAGCGTATCGAGTGTTTAGAGCTTGATAACTTAATGGAAACAGCGTACTCAACAGCAGTTGCAGCGAACTTCAGAACGGAAAGCCGTGGTGCGCACAGCCGCTTCGACTTCCCAGAGCGTGATGATGATAATTGGTTATGCCACTCTATCTACCGCCCTCAAACTGAAGGCATGACTAAACGTGACGTTAATATGACGCCTAATTTGCGTGAGGCCTTCCCGCCGAAAGCGCGTACATATTAAGGAGAATGAAGATGCAACTTAATTTTTCAATTTATCGCTACAACCCTGATATCGATGACAAGCCTCGTATGCAGGAATACTCGTTAGAGGTTGAAGAAGGTCAGGATATGATGGTTCTTGACGCACTTTTGGCGCTCAAGGAACAAGACCCAACTTTATCTTTCCGTCGCTCTTGTCGTGAGGGGGTATGTGGTTCTGATGGTATGAACATGAATGGCAAAAACGGCCTTGCATGTATCACTCCATTATCAGCCTTAGGCAATGGTACAATTGTTGTTAGACCTTTACCGGGTCTACCTGTTGTTCGTGACCTAGTCGTTGATATGACGCAGTTCTATAACCAGTATGAAAAAATCAAGCCATTCTTGATTAATGATAATAAACAGCCTCCAGCACGTGAGCACCTTCAGTCTCCTGAAGAACGTGCAAAGTTAGACGGTCTTTATGAGTGTATTTTATGTGCATGTTGTTCTACATCGTGCCCATCATTCTGGTGGAACCCTGATAAATTTATTGGGCCTGCTGGTTTGTTACACGCCTATCGCTTCTTAGTAGATAGCCGTGATACTGCGACTGAAGAACGATTGAATGATCTGGATGATGCGTTTAGTGTATTCCGTTGTCACGGGATTATGAACTGTGTCAGCGTTTGTCCGAAAGGATTAAACCCGACCAAAGCCATCGGTCAAATCAAATCGATGCTTCTACAACGAGCTGTTTAGTTGTAATAAAGGTTGACAGCAAGTCGGCCTTCAGTTCCTAAATAGCTATCCCGTGACATGGATGGCTATTTTTTTGCACAAAATATTGAAACAATGGACGTGGTCACAGCAAGACTACACATCACAAATAGGAAACAGGGCATAATCGATGCAACAAAGCACAATGCAAGCTTGGTGGGAATCCTCACACATGGCAGGTGCAAATGCGGCCTATGTAGAAGAGTTATTTGAACTCTATCTAGAGGATCCGCAGAGCGTTCCAGCTACTTGGCAAGAAGTATTTGATTCTTTACCAAAAGTTGATGGCGTTTCACTTGACGCCAATCACACTGAAATTCGCGAACAGTACCGCAAACTCGCCGCACTTGGTCCTATTGCTCGCGCTGCTTCAAGCGCTCCACAGCAAGTGGGCGTCGCAGGCGATGAAAAACAGGTCAAAGTTTTACAGCTCATCAATGCCTATCGCTTCCGTGGGCATCAACACGCCAACCTTGATCCACTCGGTTTATGGCGTCAAGAGCGTGTGCGCGATTTAGAGTTGTCTCATCACAACTTGTCTGAACGAGATTTTGATACAGTATTTAATGTCGGTTCTTATGCAATCGGTAAAGACAAGATGTCTTTGGGTGAGTTGTACAAATCACTAAACCGTACTTACTGTGCTTCGATTGGTGCAGAATATATGCACATCACGGATACCGAGCAAAAGCGTTGGTTGCAACAGCGAATTGAATCGGTTGAAGCGCGTCCTGAAATTTCTCGTGATGAGAAGATCAAGATATTAAAAGGCTTAATTGCTGCTGACGGCATGGAAAAATACCTGGGCTCTAAGTTCCCTGGAGCAAAGCGTTTCTCGCTAGAAGGCGGTGACTCTTTAATTCCAATGTTGAAGGGGCTTATCAATGAAGCCGGTGCATCGGGCTCAAAAGAAGTCGTTATCGGTATGGCTCACCGTGGTCGTTTAAATGTATTGGTCAACGTGTTAGGCAAAAACCCATCCGTCTTATTCGATGAATTTGCGGGTAAGCATGATGAATCATTAGGTGCAGGTGATGTGAAGTATCATGCAGGTTATTCATCTGATTTTGCAACAGATGGCGGCAACGTTCACTTAGCACTCGCTTTTAACCCATCGCACCTTGAGATTGTCAATCCTGTGGTAATGGGCTCTGTAAAAGCGCGTTTAGAGCGTCGTGATTCTGAAGGTACCAAAGTGTTACCAATTACCATTCACGGTGACTCTGCGATTGCGGGACAAGGTGTTGTCCAAGAAACCTTCAACATGTCACAGACTCGTGCATATTCGGTTGGTGGTACCGTTCGCATTGTGATTAATAACCAAGTTGGTTTTACGACCAATAAGACTGAAGATACGCGTTCGACGCAATATTGTACTGATATCGCCAAGATGGTTCAGGCGCCTATTTTCCATGTGAATGGTGATGATCCAGAAGCCGTTGCTTTTGTCACTAAGCTTGCGCTGGATTACCGCAATAAGTTTAAACGTGATGTGGTGATTGACTTAGTTTGTTATCGCCGTCATGGTCATAACGAAGCGGATGAACCCAATGCAACGCAACCGTTGATGTATCAAAAGGTCAAAAAACACCCTGTGCCTCGTGAGTTGTACGCACAACAATTGACTGCAGAAGGCAGTGTTGAACAGCATGAAATCGATAAACTCATTACTGAGTATCGCGCAGCCCTTGACCACGGTGCTTGTGTGGTAGAAGAGTGGCGTCCAATGACCGAGCACTCAGTTGATTGGACTCCGTTCTTAGGGCACGACTGGGATGTTGCTTATGACGGTAAATTACCGGTAGAACGTCTAATTGAATTAGGTCAGCGTATTGTTGATATCCCTGCTGAGCACAAGTTGCACTCTCGTGTCAAAAAACAGTATGACGACCGTCGTGCAATGGTTGAAGGCGAACGCTTACTCGATTGGGGTATGGCGGAAAACCTAGCCTATGCGTCATTAGTCGCAGAAGGCACGGATATCCGTATTACCGGTCAAGACTCTGGACGTGGTACGTTCTTCCACCGTCATGCCGTTCTGCACAATCAAACGGATGCAAGCGTCTATTTGCCACTACAAAATATTGCGCCTGAACAAGGTCGCTTTGAAGTACACGATTCCGTATTATCTGAAGAGGCCGTATTGGCATTTGAATATGGTTATTCAACTGCTGAGCCCCGCACATTAACCATTTGGGAAGCCCAATTCGGTGATTTCGCAAATGGTGCGCAGGTAGTATTCGATCAGTTCTTGTGTTCTGGTGAAGCCAAGTGGGGTCGTCTGTGTGGCTTGACCGTACTACTGCCACATGGTTATGAAGGCCAAGGCCCTGAGCATAGCTCAGCGCGTTTAGAACGTTTCTTACAATTATGTGCCGATCACAATTGGCAAGTATGTGTGCCATCAACTCCGGCACAGGTATACAATATGTTGCGTCGTCAAGCGGTACGCCCAATGCGTCGTCCTTTGATTGTCATGTCGCCTAAATCATTGTTGCGCCATCCATTAGCGGTCTCATCAATGGAGGAATTAGCAGAAGGCGTATTCCATAACGTCTTGCCTGAGATTGATGATATCGCTCCGAAGAAGGTCAAACGCGTTGTGATGTGTTCGGGCAAAGTTTATTACGACTTACTTGAAAAGCGTCGTGAAAAAGAACTAAGCGACACCGCTATTGTTCGTATTGAACAGCTTTACCCATTCCCATCTGCTGAGATGCAGAAAGTGGTAGAGCAATACAAACACGTAAAAGACTGGGTATGGTGCCAAGAAGAGCCGAAGAATCAAGGCGCTTGGTATTGTTCACAGCACCATTTTTATGAGTCAATCCCTGCTGGAGCGACATTAACTTATGCCGGACGAGACGCATCAGCATCTCCAGCGGTTGGCTACATAGCCGTCCACAATCAACAGCAAAAAGCGTTGGTTGAAGACGCACTCAATATTAAATAAAGGACAAACACAATGACTACTGAAATTAAAGTTCCCGTATTACCTGAATCGGTAGCGGATGCAACGGTTGCTACTTGGCACGTAAAAGCGGGCGATGCTGTAACACGTGACCAAAATCTTGTTGATATTGAAACCGATAAAGTGGTGTTAGAAGTGGTTGCACCCGCTGATGGTGTGATTGCTGAAATCCTTCATGAAGAAGGCGCAACAGTATTAGCTGAACAAGTTATTGCTAATTTGACTGAAGGTGCTTCAGCAGCCGCTCCAGCGGCAGCGCCAGCAGCCGCATCGCCAGTTGCGTCAGGTAAAACCGAAGACATTAAAGTGCCAGTACTACCTGAGTCTGTAGCGGATGCTACCGTTGCAACTTGGCATGTTAAGGTTGGCGAGCCAGTTTCTCGCGATCAGAATCTTGTCGATATCGAAACCGATAAAGTAGTACTTGAAGTCGTTGCTCCTGCAGATGGTACTTTGACTGCAATCAGCGCTGAAGAAGGTGCGACGGTCACTGCAGAAGAAGTGATTGCACAGTTTGCACACGGTGCAGCGCCAGCTGCAGCTGCGCCGGCAGCAGCGGAAGAAGCGTCAAGTGATGATAACGATGCACTTAGCCCTTCAGTTCGTCGTTTACTAGCCGAAAAAGGCGTTGACCCAGCGAAAGTAAAAGGCACAGGCAAAGGTGGACGTATTACAAAAGAAGACGTTGAGCAATTCTTAAAAGGTGGCTCGGCTCCTATGGCGACAGCTCCAGTAGCAGAAGCAGCCGTTAACCTTGGTGGTGAGCGTTCAGAAAAACGCGTACCAATGACGCGTTTACGAAAGACAATCGCTAACCGTCTATTAGAAGCGAAAAACTCTACAGCGATGTTGACGACATTCAATGAAATCAACATGAAGCCTATCATGGATTTGCGTAAGCAATATCAAGACGGTTTTGAGAAGCGTCACGGTATTCGTTTAGGCTTTATGTCATTCTATGTTAAAGCAGTAACAGAAGCATTGAAGCGTTACCCAGAAGTGAATGCGTCTATTGACGGTGATGACATTGTTTACCACAACTATTTTGACGTATCCATTGCAGTTTCTACCCCTCGTGGTCTAGTGACTCCAGTACTAAAAGACACAGATGCGTTAGGTATGGCGGATATCGAAAAAGGTATTAAAGCACTAGCGATCAAAGGTCGTGACGGCAAGTTGTCTTTAGACGAATTACAAGGCGGTAACTTCACTATCACTAACGGTGGGGTATTTGGCTCATTGTTATCAACACCTATCATCAACCCACCTCAAAGTGCCATTTTGGGTATGCACAAAATCCAAGATCGCCCAGTAGCGGTGAATGGCAAAGTTGAGATCTTACCAATGATGTACTTGGCATTATCGTATGATCACCGCATTATTGATGGTAAGGAGTCAGTTGGCTTCCTAGTGACAGTCAAAGAGATGTTAGAAGATCCAACGCGTCTACTACTTGATGTATAGTTAGACTTTGGTCTTTTAGAGTTTTAGACCGATGTTACATCACGTATCATCGGTCTTGTTTTGAGTGTTTTATACCCATGAAACATTCTTTTTAGCAACGAATGGACGTATTAACGTCTGATTTTTAATCAAAAAAGCGGATAGAAAACATGAATTTGCATGAATATCAAGGCAAGCAATTATTCAGAGAATATGGCTTACCTGTTTCTGAAGGATTCGCAGCAGCTACGCCAGAAGAGGCAGTTGCAGCGGCAGATAAAATTGGCGGCGACATGTGGGTCGTTAAATGTCAAGTTCACGCAGGTGGACGTGGCAAAGCAGGCGGTGTAAAGCTCGTTAAAGACAAAGCAGACATCAAAGCGTTTGCAGAGAACTGGTTAGGTAAAAACTTAGTTACGTATCAAACAGATGAAAATGGCCAGCCAGTTAGCCGTATCTTAGTTGAATCATGCACAGACATCGCTCAAGAGTTGTATTTAGGTGCAGTGGTTGACCGCGCTTCTCGTAAAATTGTTTTCATGGCATCTACCGAAGGTGGTGTTGAAATTGAAACCGTTGCAGAAGAAACACCTGAGAAAATCCTGAAAGCTGAAATCGATCCATTAGTGGGTCCTCAGCCTTTCCAAGCTCGTCAAATAGCATTCAAGCTTGGCCTTCAAGGTGTACAAGTTCGCCAGTTCACAAACATTTTCATGGGTCTTGCGAAAATGTTTGAAGATTTAGATTTGGCATTGATCGAAATTAACCCGCTAGTGATTAAAGAAGACGGTGATTTACACTGTCTAGACGCCAAATTAGGTGTGGATTCAAATGCGCTTTATCGTCAAAAGAAAGTTGCAGAAATGAACGATCCTTCTCAAGAAGATGAGCGTGAAGCTCATGCGGCTTCTTTTGAGCTTAACTACGTTGCCCTAGATGGCAATGTAGGCTGTATGGTGAACGGTGCTGGCCTGGCAATGGGCACGATGGACATCGTTAACTTGCACGGCGGTAGCCCAGCAAACTTCCTAGATGTGGGTGGCGGCGCGACCAAAGAGCGTGTTGCGGAAGCATTCAAAATTATCTTATCTGACAGCAATGTTAAAGCAGTATTGGTTAACATCTTCGGTGGTATCGTACGTTGTGACATGATCGCTGAAGGTATCATCGGTGCGGTGAAAGAAGTTGGCGTAAATGTACCTGTGGTTGTGCGTTTAGAAGGTACGAATGCCGATTTAGGTCGTGAAGTACTTGCTTCTTCTGATTTGGATATTATTGCAGCTGAATCTCTTACAGATGCAGCGCAGAAAGTAGTTGCAGCGGCGGAGGGCAAATAATGTCAGTTTTAATTAATAAAGATACTAAAGTCATCTGTCAGGGTTTCACTGGTGGTCAAGGTACGTTCCACTCGGAGCAGGCGATTGAGTATGGCACACAAATGGTGGGCGGTGTTACTCCTGGTAAAGGCGGTACTACGCACCTAGGTCTTCCTGTATTTGATACCGTAGCAGATGCAGTTGCAGCGACTGGCGCTACCGCAACAGTTATCTACGTACCAGCACCTTTCTGTAAAGATTCAATCATCGAAGCCGCTGATGCAGGTATCGAGCTAATTGTATGTATTACTGAAGGTATTCCTACGATTGACATGCTGTATGTGAAAGAATATATCACGCAAAAAGGCGTTCGTATGATCGGTCCAAACTGCCCAGGTGTCATCACTCCGGGTGAGTGTAAGATTGGTATCATGCCTGGTCACATCCACAAGCCTGGTAAAGTAGGAATAGTTTCACGTTCTGGTACGTTGACTTACGAAGCCGTTAAGCAAACGACTGATGAAGGTTTTGGCCAATCTACGTGTGTCGGTATTGGTGGTGACCCAATCCCTGGTTCTAACTTCATTGACGTACTTGAAATGTTCCAAAACGACCCAGGTACTGAAGCGATTGTGATGATCGGTGAAATCGGTGGTACTGCAGAAGAAGAAGCGGCTGAGTACATCAAAGCAAACGTGACTAAGCCTGTTGTTTCTTATATCGCAGGTGTAACGGCTCCAGCAGGTAAGCGTATGGGTCACGCGGGCGCTATTATCGCAGGTGGTAAAGGTACTGCGGATGACAAGTTCGCAGCACTAGAAGCGGCTGGCGTCAAGACCGTTCGCTCTCTTGCTGATATCGGCAAAGGTCTTCGCGAAATCACTGGTTGGTAATATAACCAAGTTTGATGAAATACAAGCCCCTTACTCGTTCGAGTAAGGGGCTTTTTTTCTATTTTACAATGCGATCATAGTAATCATGTTGATTTGGCTTTTGATAATATGGACCATATGGTTTCATGTAATCATCCGGGATAAATGCATCCTTGTATACGCCACCATTTACCTTTTTCCATTCAGACGGCTTAATAACTACCATTTGTTGTCTTTGCATGATTTTTTCCTCTTGAAAATGTGTATTGATTGCAAAGCCATTATGTCGCAACTACATACATATGTCTGCTGACCAAAATGTCGGTTTATATGTTCATTGTTGTTACATAAATGTTATGAATACGTATGTATAAAGTTGTAGTTGTGTCCTATTTTTTTTATCTTGAACGTTGATAAACAGCGTGAGTTGCTTGCGTAATCTCGTAACTCATATTTTTACAATGGGAATGGGACATACTAATGAATAAATTTAGACCCAGTATGATAACCGCTGCACTTGCTGCTAGTGGGTTAGTAATGGCAACACCATTACTTGCTCAGGACGCAGACGAAGCACCAAAAAAAGAGGAAGTAGAAGTAATTGAAGTCCGTGGATTTTCTACGAGCTTAATTAAATCACTCAATCAAAAACGCTTTGGTGACACGGTATCAGAACAATTATCAGCTGACGATCTCGGTGGTCTACCTGATGTATCAATGGCGGATGCGTTAACGCGTCTTCCAGGTATATCTGCGGTACGTACCGGTGGACAGGCTGCGGAAATCAACATCCGTGGGTTATCTGGCGATTTCGTTTTTTCAACCCTCAATGGACGAGAACAGGTCTCTACCTCAGGTGACCGTTCAATCGAATTTGACCAATATCCTTCGGAATTGATCAGTTCTGCTGCGGTTTACAAATCGCCAAAGGCGTCTTTGATTGAAGGTGGTGTTGCCGGTACGGTTGAGCTTGTCACTGCCAGTCCGCTGAGCAATGAACAAACTCATACATTTGGTTTAAATGTTCGTGGTATGACCAACGACCGCTCAGATGAAGTATCTGATAATGCTGATTTTGGTAGTCGTTTGAGCTTTTCTTATCAAGGTAAGTACCTCGACGACACTTTGGGTGTAGCACTTGGCTATGCTCGCTTGTTCCAGCCCTCTGTTGCGACACAATATATAGGTCTAGCGCCAGGCGGCACTCGCACTTATGAAGGCCAAGAAGTCACTATGTCTGAAGGCTTCGAGATGCAACACAAAGGCGGTGAAGAAACCCGTAATGGTTATATGGCAGCATTAGAGTGGCAACCAGTTGATAACTTCCGGTTAAAGTCTGATTTCTTCTTATCGCGTTTTGACTCAGAGCAATTTGCTCGTGGCTTCCGCGTAAAATTAGAGCCAAACCAAGCCTCTCTAGCCAATTTAACGATTAACCCAGATGGTTTCGTAACAGGTGGTACCTTTACTCGTAATTCGTCTAGTGCAACGCGTGTTGAATTGGTTAATGATGACAACCAAGATTTTGATGAAGTGAAAAGTTACGGTATCAATGCGCAATGGGATATTTCTGATGATTGGTCAGTGAGCTTTGATGCATCGTATTCATCAGCGTCTTCTGATTTCCGCAATGGTTTGTTATGGTCCAATGTGGCAATTGATGCGAATGCTGACACGGCTGTGTTTGATGAAAATGTGCAAATTAGCTACCAAAATAACGGTTTAGATTTGCCAGATATTGGTTTTAGTCAGTTCGATGCTTTCAGCGACATCAACCGCGTAATGGCCAGTAAATATGGTATTTATCCTTATCAAAATGAAGATGCGATAGAAGCGTTCCGTTTGGACTTTAAGTATCTTTTAGATAATAACTATATCGCGTCAATAGAATTTGGCATGCGTTATTCAGACCGTGAGTACTCCTCTGACCGTTCTGTTTATGAATACGGTTCGGACTCAGGCTTTCCACGTAACCAACCACCACTTCGTTTAACGTCTGATATGGTTGAAGTAGTGGACTGGAAAGGTGAGTTTAGTTATTTCCCAAGCTATCTCTCGATTGATTTGGATAAAGCACTTAACGCATGGTTCCCAAGTGGTATTCCGCAGCCAGTTCAGACCTGGGGTACATCTCATCCTGGTGTCATCAATAGCCCGACACCAGGTCAAGGTCCTAATACATCATGGTCAGTGACTGAATCAGGTGATGTGTTTGAAGAAGTGACTTCCGCATATATTATGGCCAATATTGATACAGAGATTGGTGATTTACCTGTCACTGGTAATATTGGTGTGCGTCGTGTGGATACCAAACAATCATCTACTGTCCTTCGTGATGTGTCGGAAGACATTCTTGATGACTTAGGGAATGTGATTGATACTCGTGGTAATCCTGAAAACGGTGCTCAATATCTTACTGATGAAGCCGGTCTGATTAACGATTGGTTTGCCTTAGATATTATCGGTGATGAATACACGAACTACTTACCCTCTTTGAACTTGAACTTCAAGATCTCGGATAACGAGCAAATTCGTTTTGCTGCGGCTAAGGTCATGGGTCGTCCACCGATCAATCGCTTATTTGCGAATGCAAACGTACGTGTCTCGGATGTGTTTGCGTCGGTTGACGAGGATACTGGTGATATTGTACTGACCAACCCAACTGCGGTGATCAATGGTTCAAGTACAAACAGCCCGTTCTTACGCCCGTTCTTAGCGAATCAGTTTGATATCTCTTATGAGCGTTATTTTGATGATACAGACGGTGCCTTCGTCGTGGCATTATTCCACAAAGACATCCAATCGTTTATCGATACGTTTGCGACTAATCCGTATGATTTTGCTGCAAACGGTTTTGATGTTCCGACAGAAGTGACGGTAACAGTATTAGATGAAGATGATGAGCCAGTCTTAGACGCATCAGGTGATCCCATTACGGTGACGGTGCCAACTGAAAACGGTACCTATACCACAGCGGTGAACAACGCTGAAGGTGGTTACATCCGCGGTGTGGAAATTGCTTACACTGAGATTTATTCAAATCTTCCTGGGCTATGGGCAGGTTTAGGCGTGAACGCAAGTTACTCTTATACCGAGTCTGAAATTACGCGCACCACAGGTGGCGGCGTATTTACCTCAGACTTACCAGGTCTATCAAATCAAGTCGCGACGTTTACTGCATTTTGGGAACACAATGGTTTCGAAGCTCGTGTGAGCACGCGTTACCGCGACCCATTTGTGTCTCAGCAAGTTGCAGTAAATGAGCAAGTGGTCAACTTCGATAAAGAAATCGTGGTTGATATGCAAGCGTCTTATGAAATTAATGAAAACCTAAGCGTGTTATTCCAAGCGAATAACGTGACTGATGCACCTACTAAAACGTACTTTGGCGATGAGTCATTGACCGGTACGATTCAGTATTTTGGTACTCAGTATTTCTTAGGCATGACCTATTCACTATAATATCGGAGTCAAAAGATTATGTTTAAAACATTCCGAAAAATTGGTGCATTAGTACTCGTGCTTGGTACTTTAGGCCTAGCAGGCTGTGGTGGCGGTTCAGATATCGAATCTGGCGTGCAACTATTAGCTTGTTCTGCGCCAAATGTACCTAATGCGCAAGGTACTGCTTGTGTGCCTCCTCCTCCGATTCAGTGTGCTGCACCAACAGTACCTGACGCGGCCAATGAAAACTGTGTGGTGGGTGTGAACACTTCGCTGCCTGATCCATCTGTTTTTCCAACAGACCGTCAAGCCGTGTTGTACTATAACCGTGCCGCAGCGGGTGCGCCTAATACAGCCAATGACGCATCGTATGAAGGATGGCGTTTACACACTTGGAACAATGATGCCTGTGATGCATTAGAATCAAACTCTCTTGCACCATCTTGGGACAATGGATTAGTACACAACGGGGTTGATCCTAACTATGGTGCATACTGGATCCTTAACTTAAAAGAAGGTTTTGGTAGCTGTCACAACTTCATTATCCACATCGGTACTGACGATGCGGGTAAAGAAATGGGCGGAGCCGATTTTAAAGCTAAGCTATTAGACGATCCTGAAGCACCAGCACCGTCGGAAGATGAAGCCCGTTTTGCGCGCATGAACTTCACGCTCACTGGTGAGCCAACGGTCTTTGAGTTCCCTATTATTTCATTGGGCGAGCGTCCAGTGCAGATTGACGGCATGGCGGCGCATTGGATTGATGCAACGACCATCGTGTGGGATGCACCTGATGCAGTTGAGTCAGTTAAACTGCACTACTCATTATCTGCAGGCATCGAAGCGACATTAGAATCTGGTCTTAACGGCACAGCCGTTGATTTAACGGCGGTTGATTTGACTGATGAACAGCGCGCGATTGACCCAGAAGTGACTGGTGCAAGTGCCTTTACTGGTCCTTGGACAGTGGATGACGCGAAAGCGGTCCTAAAAGGTCAAGCAGTATTAGGGGGTTACGACATCGATGGTGCGTTAGTGGCAGCTACTGGTGTACAAATCGCCAACGCGCTTGATAGCATCTACACCACAGGTGAAATGGATGCAGACGAAGCGACGTTAGGTCTTGTATATGGCGAGAGCGGTATTACGGTAAACCTATGGGCGCCGACGGCACAGTCAGTCACGCTACAAGTTTACAACGCGGAAAAACGTCTACAAGCATCACATCCAATGTCTGAAGATCCCATGACAGGTATCTGGTCTTACACAGGTACTGGTATGGATCGCATGTTCTACCGCTTTGCGATGACGGTGTTCCACCCGGTCACAGGTGACATTGAGTCATACGAAGTCACAGACCCGTATTCAGTTAGCTTAGGTGTGAATGGTCGTTTCTCACAGTTTGTGAATTTGAACGATGCTGATCTGAAGCCAGAAGGCTGGGATGATTATGCTGCGCCAACGATTGAGAATCCTGAAGATGCCGTGATTTATGAAGGTCACATTCGCGATTTCTCTGCACTTGACGCATCGACGCCAGAAGCGGTTCGCGGTAAATTCTTAGCGTTTGCACAAGAAGATACAGCGCCAGTGAATCACTTAAAAGCGCTTGCCGATGCAGGTGTGACTCACTTCCACATGCTTCCATCGAATGATATTGCGACCATTGATGAGCGCAGTGACCGTACGGTAGATTTGAACAGCACAGTGTTTGAGTTGTGTTTGCTGAATCGTCGTTTGGACATCTGTGAAGATACATCGATTCGCGATATGACGCTGCAGCAAGTGCTGGAAAGCTATGATCCGTTCTTAGATCCAGCCGCAGCACAGGAGCTAATGAATCAGGTCCGTAACTACGACCAGTTTAACTGGGGTTACGATCCGCATCACTTCAATGCGCCAGAAGGCTCATACGCAACCGACCCAGATGGTGTTGCACGTATCTTAGAGATGCGTACGATGATCAAAGCCTTGCATGAGATGGGTCTACGCACGGTACTAGACGTTGTGTATAACCACACGAATGCGTCTGGTCTGAGTGAAAAATCTGTCCTAGACAAAGTTGTACCGGGTTATTACCACCGTTACGATATAACATCTGGTGGTATCTTGCGTCAGTCGTGCTGCGACGATACCGAAGACCGTTCACGCATGATGGCGAAGTTCATGCAGGACTCATTATTAATGTGGACCACGCAGTACAAGTTTGACTCGTTCCGCTTTGATTTAATGGGCTTGCACTCTGAAGAAACCGTCTTGGCATTGCGTGAAGCAGTGCAAGCAGTGGATCCGGACAATTACTTCTACGGTGAAGGTTGGACCATGGCTGACCGTGGTGCGACGCAAGCGACGCAAATGAACCTTGCAGGCAGTGGCATCGGTACCTTCAATGACCGTATGCGCGAAGATGTGCGTCAAGGTCAGTTCTTTGCCCGTAATTCAGAGGATAACGGGGCAAAGCTTGATAAGGGCGACCGCATCAAGTCAGGCATGGCGGGTACGCTATCTGACTTCGTTTTGGAAGACCAAAATGGCGTGGCATCTAACACGTCTGCATTTGGTGGCTATGCAGCCGATCCAGCAGATATCATCAACTATGTGTCTAAGCATGATGGTAATACACTATGGGATCAGTTGCAGTATGTGTTGCCGAACGACTTAACGATTGATCAGCGTGTGCGTGCGCACAATATGGCGCTCGGTTTACCGTTGATGTCACAAGGTATTCCGTTCCTACAGTTTGGTGGTGATTTACTTCGCTCTAAATCAATGGACCGTAACACTTATGATGCAGGTGATTGGTTTAACAAGACTGACTTCACTAAGATGTCTAACAACTGGAATGTCGGTTTGCCATTAGCGCAAGACAACAGCGGTGCGTGGGATGCGATTGGTGAATTTGTGTATGGTTCTGACCGTGTTGCGAGCGCTGAGCATATTGCGTTTGCGGGTGACGTGTTCCAAGAACTATTACGCATTCGCAGCAGCTCGCCATTATTCCGTTTAACCACGGGCGATGACATCAAAGCACGTGTAGGTTTCCATAACATTGGCCGTACTCAGCAGCCCGGTGTCATTGCAATGAGCATTGATGACGGCGCTGATTTTGCTGATTTGGATCCCAATGTGGATGCGATTATGGTTGTGGTTAATAGCAACTATGACGAAGCGTCGATTCGTGTCAATACTGCGACTGGCTTTACCCTGCACGACATTCAAGCAGCTTCGGTCGACGAAGTAGTGCGTGGTGCAAGCTTTACTGAAGGCACAGATGACGATGAAGGCAATGGTCTGTTTACAGTGCCAGCGCAAACCATCGCTGTGTTTGTCAAAGAGCAGGGCGCTGAACAAGGTATGGGTCTATCAGCCTTTGCAACAGCGGGTGCGCCAGATATCGTACCTTACGGCTCAACGACTGTTTACCTACGCGGTAGCATGAATGGATGGGGCACAGCCACACCGTTTAGCTATGCCGGTGACGGTATCTATACAGCAACGTATAACTTAACCGGTGGTCAAGAGGAGCAGTTCAAGGTCGCAGAAGCGGACTGGGCGAATCCAAACCTAGGCGCGCCAGATGGTGAGTCTGATGTAGTCACTGAAGGCAGTGCGTTTGCACTGGCACCATCAAACAACAACCTGAAGTTCACAGCCGATGCTGATGCAACGTATGAGTTTGTTTTTGATGCAGCTGATCTAGAGAACCCAACATTACTGGTTCGCAAAGACAACCCTTACTTCGGAACGGCAGTTTATGTGCGTGGTGGTATGAACGGTTGGGGAACTGGTAATGAGATGACTTATCAAGGTGGTAAAACATTCTCAGCTGTCTTTGATCACAACGGTGACAACATCGAGTTCAAGGTTGCGTCAGAAGATTGGTCAACGGTCGATCACGGTGCACCAGAAGATACAGATGCAGCGCGTAACTTTACGGTAGGCTCACTCTTACCTGCAAATACGAGTGGCGGTCCAAACTTCCGCTTGTTGGATGCGGCTGCTGATGAGCTTCGCGTGACGTTAGATGTGTCAGACCCAGCGATGCCAATGATTGGTCTATTTAAAAACCAATTCTTTGGTGATACTGCGGTGTTCTTACGCGGTGGTATGAACGGTTGGGGTACCGTAGATACGTTTGCATTCGATAATGAATCAGGTACGTATTCAGTTGATATTACTATCTCAGCGGGTAGCTATGAGTTTAAAGTTGCGTCAGATGACTGGGCGACAGTGAACTTAGGTGCACCAAGCGGTGAGCGTGATGTTGTGATTGATACGCCAGTAGGGCTGATCCAAAACAGTCAAGATAACTTCTTGTTTGATTTCCCTGCCAATGCGACGTACAAGTTCACGGTAAGTCCACCTTTAACAGGTGTACCAAGCTTAACAGTGACACAAACCCCATAGGAAAGAATTCCTAATCGCAAAAGCCGCCATTTAATATGGCGGTTTTTTTTGTATTCTAATATCTGATTTATTGAGAAATGAGCGATTAATTGGGGTAGAAACAAAATTAGAGTAGTCACTTATTAAATGACTTATGACTCATTTGTGACTGGATTCACACTAAGGAAAGTCGTATGAAAAAATCAATACAGTCTCTCTCTCTTGCCTCACTTGTTTTAACAGGAGTATTTTTATTTAGTACCAGTTCAGAGCAACACCAAGAAGAGGCCAAATCCTTGCTTGAACAAGTGAAAGAAAAAGCCAAGGAGAAAGGTGACGGCGGTGAGTAATCGTATATTCAGCTAAAAAAGAAGTGCGTTTTACACGCCCTTTTTTATGGTATCGGGTACCACGCCACGATTAGGTACAGTGCTTAAATCAACATCCTTAGGAAACGACGCAAACAGGGGAATATCCACTTCGATTTGCGTGTTAGGAAGCGTCAAAAAGAACATTGCCCCACCATTAATGCCACGCAAGTTACCACCGGTGGGTTCACCAATAATCTCCACTCTGGGATGACCTTGATACGCGACAGCTTGATAGAAAGTGGCCGACGAGTTGGTGCCGTCAACCCACAAACTGATCTTGCCAGTGAAGGGTGATTCTACAACGGGTAGCTCAGGCTGAGTCGGTGAGACAGCTTTGTATCCATCAAGCACGCTATTACTCGCTGCTTGCGTCCATTCAGAGATATCTAATATACTGTTATCCCACGTATTGAGATAAGGTCGCAAATGCTCGGGTACCACCTGATACTTGCTCATGTGTGTCCATTGGTCGGGTAAATCTGTTAGTCCTAAGTACGCATCTAAGGTTAGGCGCGCAATATCCATCCCGCCGCTGTTACCGCGAATATCGACTGTGATGTGTTCGACATTAGCTTCTGCAAATGCCGCAAATGCCTCAGCATAGAATAATTGCCAGTCTAATGACATTTTATAGGTGGCGTAGGTACCAATGCGCAGATAGCCCGAACCGTCTTCTTGAATGCGATAAGACCAACTTTGGTTGATATCCATTTCGGGTATTGCTAACGCTTCTAGGCGGCGCGTGCGTTCAGCCAAAGTAACCGCATCCACATTGATAAATAAGGGCTTGTTGCTGTTGGCCAAGCGTACTTTTAGACGATACGGTGTATCGGCTTGGCCAAAGAGTAATGGAAAATACGCATCAAACATTTGCCACGTACTGACAGGGTGCAGAGCGATTTGCGCATGACGATGGGCGTCATTGGCACCATCCGCGCTCATGTAAGGCAACATGGTATCAATAATGTCTGCAATTGGCTGATCGTTAATGGCCAGAATTTCGGTGCCAGGTTTGAGCAAATTTTTGCCTGAGACATTGTGCGTCAAATACCAACGACCGTCTTGGTTATCAAACAAAAATGGCAGTTTGTCAGCTGCGCCCTGTAAGAGCTGGTCGATAAAGGCGGATTGATTATAGATCCCAGTATGAGTATGACCGCACTGTATGGCAGCGACGTAGCGCGTGAACGCAAGGTAGGTGTCTTTGACACGTAATGGTTGTTTGAATAGCTGGGCAAGTGAGGCTTTGTGCGCTGACCACTGACTGTTACTCATGTAGCGATTTAGTCCTGGATGTAATGTATCAAGCACGTCATTCAAAATTGCCAAATCCGCTTGCAGTTGCGCAGGCGTAAATGTATCCACATCTGAAAATGCCAGTGGGTCGGGCACGCCATAAGTGTGTGAAGTATAGGTGTGCTCATCGGTGAGTTTGATTTGACGAAAGCCCTGCAGCGATTCTGTTATGATTTCGGGGGGAGAGAGTAAGTCAGTTTGTTTAATTTGGGCAAATTTAAGGCGCACACGCTCACCCACGGCCACTTCTGGTAACCACAGGCTGAGTTTAAAGCCGTCTTTATGACGTATCATGGGCGTTGGCTTGGTCATCGATAATGGTGCCGATTCACCCACGAGATATAAGCTTGGCGTTTCAATGCCTTTGACGGTGATATGTAGAGTCGCTGATTGACTAGAAAATGAGATAAGTAGCGCCAACAGGGTAAAAATAAGCGTGCGAATGTGCTTGTACATAAGTTCCTCCGTGAAAGCACTACCATAACAAACCAGGGGGTGAATTACATCTGGCTTTTCGTCTTAAGTGTTGCAATCGTCTGCTCCAGTTGTAACGCTCCCGCACGCTGGGCGCGTTCATAATAATACAGGGCTTCAGCAAAGCGTTCTGCTTGTGCCAAGTATTGCCCGGCCTTAAGATTCGCCATTGGATGATGGGGCAGGGCGTCCGCGATGATTTGTGTCACCTTAGTGACCATCTGCGTGTCTTTTTGATTGATGTAATAGCGCTGTGCTTGTTTCATCATGCCTAGCCAATCAAGCTCTTTTCGATGTTTTAGAAAACCAAAGTGCTGATCCGCGCTGCTTGGTGCGGGCAACTTAACGGGCTGAGGAGAATCAGTAAAAGGATAATCTGACATCAGTACCTGCACATCCGCAAATCCCGCGTATTCTTCGGCAGGAATAATTGGCCGACGCTGCCACGCAGTATTGACGTCAATGGTACGGATGTCGTCAAATACCTCGCTTTCCACCAGACGGTCATAGAAGGCGTTGGCAATGACAAAATACCCAGACACATTGGGATGCAAATGTTCGAGCATTACGTTGTTGCCGATAAAACCCTGTGGATCTCGGCCGCGCAATCGCGCTTCGCTATCCACGATAAATACCTGCTCATCGGCAAAGCTGCGAATGATCTCATTGACGTGTGACGGGGCGCGAAAGCGCAATGCATCATAATCTCTGGCTTTGCTAAACCATGCCTGAGAGCAGGTTTGACGCGTAGCCAGACAGAACTGCCCGAGTTGATAGGCAAGCGCTGCGTGTGTGGCTGTATCTGCTAGTTCTGCTAATGTGGCATAACTACTGGGGAGCTCCTTCAGCAATTTCGTGTGTTCTGCACTGAGAGGCGCAGAAACAAAAGGTGCAAAGTCTTTTTCATTACTGGCAATGGTGCTAATAAATACCGGTATGTTGGCTTGTTGGTATTTATCGAGCAGTAACGTCAGGTTGTCTTTAAATTGGGTTTTACCGGCAACAAAGGCCTCACTGCCATATTCAATGGTTTGGGTTTGCGCAACTTGCGCCATAACAGTGCGAGAGGAGGTTCCGGTAGAGGCTTTTGTATCAGATGTGGTGGACGACAGTTCAGCTACTAGCCATTGAATGAGCTGGTAGATCCGCCAGTCTTTGAGTGCAAGCTGTAATAAGGTGACCGCGTGGCTATCGGCAATAGTAAAACGCGAACCTGAGCCAAGCAAGCCCAAATACTCGTTGTGACCAGCATAAATCAATACCGCATCGGGTTGCTGAGCAATGATCTCATCTGCAAAATCCAGCAACGTATAGCTATTGACCGCAGAAAGTGCGGTATTGACTACTTCTACATGCTTGCCTGGTAGTGACGCGCGCAGACGATGTTCCAGCATGCCTGCAATGGATGCGCCTAATCCGTAGGGATAGCCTGCGGCGGTCGAACCACCTTGGACAAAGATGCGCACACCGTTATTGGGTTTGTCTTTCAAGAAAAAATGCGGCTCCAACGTCACATTGGGGACATTTTCTTGAAACGGAAAATAGCGTTTGACCACATCGGGACGTGTTAATAGATAATCTGGGTGAGCAGGGTTGGGGATGAATAAAGGGTAGCTTTGACCAAAGCCAACAAGACGCAACGATAATTCGATTAAGCCAACAAATGTAAACGGGATTAAGATGGCGATGAAACGAAATAACCAGGTGTTCGAGTGATTTTTCATATCACTTGCTCTCATTAGAGTCGTCAGTTTGCATCAGCTGCTCCACCTGCTCAATATATTGTTTAGTCGGTTCATGTGTTGGTTCAATAAGTAAAGCTTCCTCAAGCTGTGCTTTGGCGCCAGCAAAATCTCTTTGATTAAACAGCATCTCAGCGAATAATAATCGCGCTTCCAGCTTTTGCGGCTGTATCTCAGTCACACGCCGGGCAAAATAGCGCGCATAATCAAAACTACCGGCCTGTTTATACAGATTCGCGGCAAACCACGCCATCTCAGGATTATAGGGCAGGGCATAAAACAGACTGGCTGCCACATTGGCCGCACTCAAATAATCTTGTTCCGTCTGATAATAGTTGAGCAGCTGTTGTTGCTGTCCGAGCCAGTTGTTTTGAGTTAGACGGGCAGCGCCGAGCTTTTCTTCGGTATTTGTCGGTGTGAACTCAGGTACGGGTACCGCTTGAGGGACAAACGGGTAATCGGATGTCAATCGTGCGATTTTGACTTTGGCCAGATACTCGTCAGCAGGATTGATAAAGCGATGATGCCAAGCGGCATTGGCGCTGGCAACTGTGTTAACTTTGGGCAGTAGCAAATGGCGCTGCATGATCATCAGCGCACTTTCGGCTAAGAAAAAATACCCCTTGGCATTGGGATGCAAATGTTCGTGCATCAGATCCAACCCGACAATGCCATCTTTTGATTGTCTGCGCAGCATATCCGCACCATCAACGAGATAAGTTTTATCAAAGCGCTCTGCCAGCTCAGAGATGACAATATTAATCTCGCCAGGGGCGCGAAAACGCAAGGCATCATAATCTTTTGCTAAGCCAAAATGCTGACGCGCCAGCTGAGTGTCTCCATTTTTCAAATATGCTTGCGCAAGACGGTAATTCACTGTCGCATGGAAAGGGTGTTGCTTGTGTAGGGCTTTTAGCGTGTCAAGATCTGTATTGCCAAGCTTCGCACTGTCAGTGTCGCTCAATGCATAGCTATCCGCAAAAGGGACTTGGTCTTTATCATTGGCCGCCAAGGTCGACAAATATACCGGAATATCCTCAGTATTAAAGGTGGCTAAGACCTTGCGCATGTTATCCCGATATTGCTCGATCCCGCGATAATAGGCAGGGCTATCAAAGGCAATATTGCGATTTTGGGCGACACTGGCCATTACAGTGCGTGCATTGTTAGCGGTATTTTCTGGAGGAACCGTGCTAATTAGAGACACGATAAGTTGGGTTAAACGCCACTGTTTGACTGATAAATACAGCGTGTTGAGTCGGTGACCACCTAAGCCAGCGTAAGAAGAACCCACCCCCATGACGCCAAGGTATTCATTGTGTCCAGCATAGATATAGACCGCATCTGGCGCAAGCGTCACGACCTCTTTCGCAATATCGCGCAGCGCATAACTATTGATGGAAGACATGGCGAGGTTGATGACTTCGATATTTTTGTCCGGATACAGGCCAGTAACGCGCTGCTGTAAAAAGGCGCCAGGTGCGCCAAACCGTCCATAGGGAAAACCGGCCATGGATGAGCCGCCTAGAGTGATAATGCGCAAGGTATCGGCTGGTTTTTGCTTCAAAAAATACTGAGTATCGGGCGCTACTGCAGGCGCGTGAGCCGGATGCAAGACAAAGCGCTGGATGAGGTTTGGGTTGGGCATGACATAACCCGCTTGCCCTTTGACCGGCACAACGAGCGGAGTAGTTTGGCCAAAGCCAACCAGACGTAATAAGCCTTCCGCAGACAACAGTAGCAGCAGTGGAATGACGAAGATGGCAATGAGGTAAAAGGCAAGTTTGCGCATGTAATGGGTATTTTAATTATTATGCTTTACATGCTGTTAGGATAATCAGAGCATTACAAAATCACAACAAAAGATTAACCTTTTTGTGCAAGCGTGGCACAATAGACTTATCAGACCGACAAAACCAATAATAACATTCATGTCGCAATACGTGCTTGGGATCTCCGCTTTTTATCACGACAGTGCCGCCGCCATTATTTGCGACGGTGTGATTGTGGCCGCAGCGCAAGAAGAACGCTTTAGCCGAATCAAACACGATGCGTCATTTCCTTCCCAAGCCATTGCCTATTGTTTAGCCGAGGCCGATGTCTTACTCAGTGATTGCGATGCAATTGTCTTTTATGACAAGCCACTGCTCAAATTTGAGCGTTTGTTAGAGACTTACCTTGCCCATTCCCCGCGAGGGTTTATCAGTTTCAGTCGCGCATTGCCCATCTGGCTCAAAGAAAAACTCTATTTTAAGCAGCTGCTAAGGCGAGAGTGCCGGACGCTGGCTGGACTGGATAAAAAGGCAACTTTGCCTCCCATTGCGTTTTCCGAACATCATCTATCACACGCGGCGTCTGCGTTTTATCCCTCACCGTTTGAGCAAGCCGTGGTGTTGTGCTTAGATGGGGTCGGTGAATGGGCGACGACCAGTGCGTGGATTGGTGAGGGTCAATGCCTCAGTCCACTGTGGGAGCTGCATTTTCCGCATTCTTTGGGACTGTTGTATTCGGCATTTACCTATTATTGTGGCTTTAAGGTCAACGCGGGAGAGTACAAGTTGATGGGGCTAGCGCCGTATGGCAAACCCGTGTACGCCGATATTATCAAACGTCATCTCATTGATATCAAAGCCGATGGGAGTTTTGCGCTGAATCTGGATTATTTTGATTTTATGGTGGGCGAGCGCATGGTCAATCAGGCATTTTGTGCGCTGTTTGATGGTCCCGCCCTTGCGCACGATGCGCCTTTACAACAAAAACACAAAGATCTCGCGGCTTCCATTCAACAAGTGACCGAAGAAGTGGTGCTGGCAATGGCGATGCATCTCAAAGCCCAGACAGGGCAGACTCATCTATGTCTAGCCGGGGGCGTGGCACTGAATTGCGTCGCAAATGGGCGGTTACTCCGCGAGGCTGGATTTGATGAGATATTTGTACAGCCTGCGGCAGGCGATGCCGGTGGTGCGCTAGGGGCAGCACTCGAGTATTCGTATCAGTCTGGCTTGGTAACGCGTGAAATCAACACATCACCGTCGCCACAAGATAGCATGCAGGGCAGTCAGCTCGGTCCGACGTTTACTCAAGATGATATCGAACAAGCTTGTGCAGAATGGGGCGTGCAGTTTCGAGCGGATGTGACCGCAGAGGGGGTGGCGCACTTGTTAACGGAACAAGCCGTAGTGGGGTATTTTACTGGTCGGATGGAATTTGGCCCTAGAGCGTTGGGGCATCGCTCGATTTTGGGTGATCCGCGTGACCCAAAAATGCAGTCGGTGATGAATTTAAAAATCAAACAACGCGAATCCTTTCGCCCCTTTGCCCCGATTGTGATGGATGCCCATGTTGCGGATTGGTTTTGCGATATCACCTATAGCCCTTATATGCTGATGGTAGCGCAAGTCCAGTCAGATAAACAATCGGTGCTACCTGCGATTACCCATGTCGATGGCAGTGCGCGAGTACAAACCGTGCATTCGTCTCAGCCGGTACATCAGGTATTGGCGGCATTTTATGCCAAAACAGGCGTGCCGGTGTTGATCAATACGTCTTTCAACGTGCGCGGGGAACCCCCTGTGTGCACACCGAGTGACGCGATCCGCTGTTTTTTGGCGACTGAAATGGATTATCTGTACATGGATGGTGTGCTGCTCGATAAACAAGCTATGCCGGATGCAGTCATGCAACGGGCGCAGGAGGTGACGTTTGCCAAAGACTAATGTGATAACTAATTGGTGGACACAGCATCAACTGCCTTTATGTGATAAAGATGACAAACGCGGTTTGAGCGTGTTTTGTTGGCAATTCAGTGGCTTTGTTTGTCTGGTATTCATGGGATTGTTGCCTTGGTTGTTAGATGGCCCAGTGCCATATTGGCCCTTGTACATTAGTGCGTATTTGTTGTTGATGCGCTCGATTTATTTGCCAGCGGTATATCCTGTGTATATCAGCTGGATGGTGATTGCTTCAGTGCTGGCCTATACCAATACCAAAATCATTTTGCTGTTACTGTATGTGTGTTTGGTGATCCCAATGGGACTTTTTAGTAAATTGACTAAGAGGTTAACCTATCAAAAGCGTCCACAAGTAAATGAAGCTGATAGTTTTTATATTAAGCGTAGCCGCGAGGATATGCGCAAAAATCACATGCAGGATCCGTTTTAGTCATGCTAGTTATCATAATGAGTGCAATATGAGTGAATTTTTATCTGATTTATGGGCGTTTTTGAAACATCGCAAAAAACTGTGGTTACTGCCTATTTTTATCTTTTTCGTGTTGCTAGGTGGGTTAGTTGTAGCCACACAGCAATCGAGTTTAGCTGGGTTTATTTACACGCTGTTTTAATTCTTATCAAACGGGCTGATGACGCCCGAGACGTGTTGTCCAATGACATGGGTATAAATTTGGGTTGTGCGCACATCGGTATGGCCAAGTAGTTCTTGTACCGTGCGAATATCTGTGCCGGATAAGAGCAACTGTGTGGCAAATGAATGTCGAAAGGTGTGTGCAGTGACATGTTTGTTCACACCTGATTGGCGAACAGCGAGCTTCAATGATTTGGTCAGTGCCGTATTGTGAAGATGATGTCGACAATAGTATCCATCATAGGGATGTTGGCAACGTGTGGTAGAAGGGAATACATATTGCCATTTAAACTCTGTGATGGCATTTGGGTATTTTCTTGCAAAACTCGGTGGCAAACTTGTCATACCGTAGCCTTCAGCCAGATCTTTGGCATGGATTTTATGTACGTTCTTAATTTGTCGTTGTAATGGTTCGATGAGCCTATTGGGTAGCAGGCTGGTTCTGTCTTTGTTTCCTTTGCCTCTGAATATAAACACGGTGCGATTCTCAAAATCGATGTCTTTTATTCTTAACTTAAGAAGTTCTGTTTTTCTCAATCCACTGCCATATAGTATGGAAAACATCAGTTGATACTTTGGAGACATGTGCTCAATGATGTTCATGGCTTCTTCATGAGATAGTACTGTTGGCACTCTGCTAGGCGCTCTTGCCCGAACGGTATCGGGCAGTAGTACTAATTCTCTGTCAAAAATATGTTTGTACATGAATACAATGGCGCATAAGGCTAAATTTTGAGTAGATGCAGTGACTTTTCTATTCACTGCTAGGTAGTTTAAAAATTGCATAACCTCTTCTTCAGCAAGCCCTGCAGGGTGGCGTTTGTTGTGAAATAGAATGAAGCGTTTGATCCAAAAGAGATACGTCTTTTCTGTTTGGATTGAGTAATGCTTAGTCCTTAACACGTGTCGAATGCTTTCTAAGAATGGTGAGGTTGTCAAAATAAGAATTTTCCAGTTCTGAATGAAGGAAAATTGTATAAAAAATTCGACTGTCCTTATGACCATAAATCGCTGGGCTTTAGGGCAGTTTGATGATGTTGTTACTATGCATTCAATATAATCACGGATATAACAATGGGATAAGACTTGATTGCTTTAACATACTTGTATGTCTGTTATGAGTTGGCATTGCTGTTACATAGAACGCAATGTAACTACGAAAAAAAGTTGTGGTAATTACTTGTTAATGCGTTGTATAGTTTTGATATTGTTAAAATTATGTAGAGCTTTGAGGGGAAAGCAGTTATGTTTTACACAGAGTTCTACATAATATACTGTTATACGTATCTTAGAGATTAGATGAAACCTGAAATTATCGATTCAAATTGGCCTAATGCATTACGTTGGTTTTTAGTTCAAAATACAGAAAAATTTT
>WKFN01000008.1:0-125721 GCA_014872805.1 Alteromonadaceae bacterium | reverse complement strand
TTGGATATTTCTAATATTCAAGTGGTAATGATATTCCCAACTTGGGAAACCGGAAGCGGTGCAGTTTATCAGATTGATAATGTGAAAATTGCTTCTGCATCAGCAATGTAAACAAGGTAGTGCATAGAGAGTACAAATGATGAAAAATAATACATTTACACAAACTAAACTCGCCGCATCAATTGCAATGTTGATGGGCGCGTCTCTCGCGCTACCAGTTGTGGCGCAAGAAGATGCAAGTAGCGATGACAACGTTGAAGTCATTTCAGTAAAAGGCATCAAGGGAAGCTTGATTCGTTCTGCTGATATCAAACGTGACAATCAGGGTGTCGTCGATGCAATTGTGGCTGAAGAAATGGGTAAATTCCCAGATACAAACTTAGCAGAATCTCTGCAACGTATTACGGGTGTATCCGTCAGCCGAGCTAACGGTGAGGGAAGCCAGATCACTGTTCGTGGTTTTGGTCCTGATTTTAACCTTGTGACATTGAATGGCCGGCAAATGCCAACAACGGGCTTTTCTCGTTCATTTAATTTTGAAAACTTAGCGTCTGAAGGTGTCAGTGCACTTGAGCTCTATAAAACGGCCCGCGCAGATTTACCTTCGGGTGGTTTGGGTGCTACGGTTAATATTGTGACGGCGAAACCGCTGTCACAACCTGGATTACAGTATTCTGTCACTGCTAAAATGAACCATGACAGTTCAAATGTGGAAGGTGATGACTACATCCCTGAAATTGCTGCGCTATGGAGTCAGACATTCGCCGATGATCGCATTGGTTTTGCGGCAACCTTCTCTAGTGCGCGTCGTGATTTTCAAAAACAAACAGCGGGTATTCAAGGCTGGCAAGCTAATCAGTCCTTACCTAACCTAGACGGTAATGACGCGATTGATGCGCGTCCTGTTGATGAAAATGGCGAACTGGTTAAGAATTTCATGGCACCAGATCTCGATGGTGTGTTGCAGCCTACTGCTGCCCACTTCTTTCCGAAGGACATGAACTACGGGATTGAGAATATCTCGCGTAATCGCGAAAACTCTCAATTTACGTTCCAATTTGCCGCAACCGATGACCTTGTATTAACCTCTGATTACACCATAAGTAAAGTCACCACAGGTCGAAACGCTATTGGTTGGGGTATATGGAATAACTTCGGTTCTAACATCAACTCATATCAGCTTGATGAAAACGGTACGGCTCTTTACGCCAATATCTCTGGAGACGATGGGTCCTTTACAGCCACTCGTGATACCACAGAGTTTGAGATGCGTTCGTTTGGTTTCAATGTTGATTTTGCGGCATCTGATATACTGAACATTGAGTTTGATTACCACGATTCGTATATTACCATTGATAATGGAGCGGATCCGGGTTTGCGCAGCTCTGGACAGATTATCCTTGGCTCTGCAGCCTTGGACTATAAAGAGTATTCATATCTGACTGGTGAAATTCCACAATTTAACGTCATGTGGAATAACGGTACAAACCAATTATTGGCCTCTGAGATCGACTCGAACTTCAGTCAATTTATTCACTCACCTGGTGAGTCAGAAATTGAACAAGCTCAGTTGCGTTTTGAGTATTTACCGGAGTATGATTTTGCCCCTGCTTTAACTAAGATTTTAGCGGGTGCAAGTTATACTAAACAGGTTCTTACGGGTACAAGTGGCTGGTCAGGTTTGCGCGGTGGCCCTGGTTTCTTACCAAGCTATACGCAAATTTTCCCAGACAGCATGTTTACACTCAACTCAACCTCTGGTTTGCTAGACCAATTCGCGGGCGGTGGTGCTTCATTGAGTCCTAACTATTACTGGACATTTGATTATGATGAAGCTTTAGCTCGTCAATTAGCAAACATTACTGCAGAGTTTGTGGGTGATAATGAGTATGTCATTGATCCGTACTACACAACTAACACAACGTCATCTGTGGAAGAAGAAACAATCAGTGCGTACATCAATACCACATGGGAGTTTGATGTATCAGATTATTACGTTGTCTTAAATGCTGGCTTGCGCTATGAAGAGACAGATGTCATCAGTCCATCACAAAGTAACATTGCTAGCCAAGTGAATTGGGTCGCGCCATCCGAATGGATTACTGACTTTGCAGGTATTCAAGAAGTATCTAATGCGGGCGGTTATGATTTACTACTTCCTAATTTAGATATTAAAGTGGATCTAAGCGACGACTTGGTAGGTCGTTTCTCTGCTGGTAAAACCATTACTCGAGCGCCTTTAGGTTCATTATTAGGCGGTTTATCTTTATCGGGTAGTCCAAAAATCGGTGCTCGCACCGGTAGCCGTGGTAACACAAACTTGTTACCGTTCCAATCTACCAATATTGATTTGACTCTAGAATACTATTATGACGATGCGAGTTACGTAGCGGTTGGCGGTTTCTGGAAGTCAGTAGATGATTGGATTGAGACGTCAACAGTTGACGTACAAATCGATGGTTTACATGATATCTATTTAGGTCAACGTTGGAACGATGCGGCGGCTGCGATTACTGGTCGCGGTGAACAAGCGACCGATACAGCTATCTTTAACGAGTTAGTTGCGGGTGGATTTGCGAACGCAAGTGGGGCAATTGAGCCTGATCCTTCATCCGATCCCCTCATCACTTGGCGTTTAAGCTCACCTGAGAACGTTGATGAACGTGAAACCAACGGTGTTGAAATTGCATTACAACACGTATTTGGCGACTCGGGTCTCGGTATCTCAACTAATGCAACGTTTGTTGATGGTGATGTAAAGTATGATCCTTACATTTTAGCCGCTCAAAAAGTTCTGCCTGGATTAAGTGATTCAGCAAACTTTACTGCGTTCTATGAAGACGATGTTTTATCGGTTCGTTTAACCTATGCTTGGCGTGAGGAGTATCTGATTGGTCAAGGTCAATCTCAAGGTACTTTGGATGTTCCGCCTCAATTCGCAAAAGAGTATGGTCAATGGGATATCAGCATTAACTATGATGTTACAGAAAACATTACTGTGTTTGCTGAAGGGATTAACTTGACGAATGAGACAGAACAGCACTTCGGTCGTTTTGAAGAGCAATTCTTGTTTGCTGGTCAGTATGGTCCGCGATATGCTGTGGGTGTTCGTATCAACAACCTATAGCATTCAATGCCAATCAACAAAGCCCTTGCTGTAAAGCAAGGGCTTTTTTTATACACCCAAACATTGTCTACTACCAGCCACGACAACTCACCCATACATAAAGACGAATGGTTTTCAATATAAGAGAGTTGTAAAAGGAGGGGGACAGAGAACTGGAAAAAATGGCTATTGCGCATCCCTACGCAATAGCACTTGCTGATAAAGCTTACTTAGGTTGGGGACAAGTAAGCACTGTTCCTTCAATGTTATCTGTAAAACCAATATCAGAGAAGCTGACTTGCATCTCACCAGCAGTGACCATGCTTAAGCCCTCTGATAATTTGCCGTAGTCAACACCTAAGTCACTCCAACACTGAGCCGGCACATTGATGCGCTCCCAAGTGTTTTGAGGTAATTGAGAGAGAACTGGTGCAATGTCAACAACCGTACCGCAATCACTTACAGAGCCACAATTCATCCCTAACATAAGTGGGGCATTCGGTGCGGTTGTCACGTTAACCAGCATGCTAAGTACTTTATCGGTTGTAACCGATGCTGAGAAGTCCTGAGCAGTGCCGTTACCTGCAAATCGAACACCAGCATAAGCACCACCTTGAGTACTCAAAGAGAAAGAATCTTCTTGTACCTCACGGTCTTGCGTACGATAACTGACCACACCTATTGACTGCGTGCTTGCAGTAATGGGTGCGGTATCAAATGCCGATACCAAAGTTTTGGTCCAAGGTGGCTGTGTGGAACGATTATAGAACACCAAATCATTTGCTTGAACTTGAGTTGCAACAGTTTCAGATAGATTATCACCAAGTGTATCCATATCAGAATAAGTCAAGCCAAAGCCATATGGGAATAATGGGTCATAATCGCTATCACCCACATTGACAATTTGGTTGGGATCTTTAGGCCAAGAGAAGGATAGTTTCCCGACGAAATCATGTTGCATGTTGTTTTCAGCATCACGCAAGATCACATCAGCAATGCCTTCACCCTCTGAGCCAGGTAGCCAAACCGCAACAAACGCATCCGATGCATTAAGTTCGCTGTTGACCCATAATGGCCGGCCAGTGATGAATAACGCCACAGTTGGGATCCCTTGTTCTTTAAAAGATTTCAAAAGAGCTAAATCTTTTTTGTCATTAGGTGAATATTCCAAATTGGCAATATCCCCAACACCTTCTGCATAGGGTTCCTCACCAAAGACCACAATGGCCACATCGGGTTTCTCAGTAAAACTACCATCGACGCTAAGAGTCGCTTGTCCACCAGCAGCAGTGACTTGGCGTTCAATGCCATCGAAGATAGATGATCCACCTGGGAAATCACTGTTTTCGTTGTTGGTGCCTTGCCATGTTATGGTCCAGCCACCAGATTGTTTACCAATATTATGCGCACCGTCACCGGCTACCAAAATATTTTGCATAGGAGATAGCGGTAACAAATTATCGCTATTTTTGAGCATGACCAATGATTTACGAACCGCTTCGCGAGCAACGGCACGATGTTCATCTGAGCCTAATAATTCAGTTTTACCTGAGAGTGGTCGATTGGCTGGGCTTGGTTTGTCAAACAAACCTGCGCGTACTTTGACACGTAAAATACGCCGTACCGCATCATCCACTCGAGACATTGGAATAATGCCATCATTGATTTGTTGCAGGGTGTTGGTCCAAAGCGCTTTCCACGACTGGGTTGGTGCCATAAAGATATCCAAACCGGCATTGATGGCTTGAGGACAGCTTTCATTGGAGCAATCTGCGACCTGACCATGGCCATTCCAGTCACCTACGACAAACCCATCAAAACCCATGCGGTCTTTGAGAACTTCAGTTAATAGATAATGATCGCCGTGGATTTTTTTGCCATTCCAGCGGTTAAATGATGCCATAACGGACTGTGAGCCAGCAGTCAAACCACCGACATAACCCTGTGCATGGATGTTAAACAACGTCTCATCATCTACAACGGTATTACCTTGGTCTACGCCATCAGTGGTGCCACCGTCTCCGACGAAATGTTTGACGGTACTGATGACTGTACCTTCGCCCATAAAGTTGTCATCAGCGTGACCTTGTAAGCCTTTCACAATGGCTTCTGAGTAACTACGCACGATATCTGGATGTTCTGAGTAACCCTCGTATGTACGACCCCAGCGATCATTGCGCACGGTAGCAACCGTCGGAGCGAAGATCCAATCAATGCCGGTTACTAGTACTTCGGTTGCCGTGACTTTGGCAATGCGTTCAATCAAATCAGGATCGTTGGCAGCGCCTAAACCAATATTATGTGGGAATAATGTTGCGCCAATCACGTTGTTATGACCATGTACTGCGTCAGTACCCCACATTGTTGGGATAGTAGACCCATCTAGAGAATCATCAATCGAGGCTTGATACATGGCTTCAGCAAGATCAATCCACTCTTGTGCAGTAGCTTGTTTATTAGCGTTGGGGTAAGAACCCCCACCATTGAGAAATGAACCAAAACCATACTGACGCATTTCTTCTACGGTCACATCACGGATTTCAGGTTGGATCATCTGTGCCAGTTTTTGCTCTACGGTCATAGTGGCCAAAATAGACTCTACTTTAGCTTCAACCTCAGGATCTTTTTTGACACTAATATCGAGGACTGGCCATACCGGATGGGCACCGGAAGTGGTATCTTTCATTTTAGTCGTACTCTCTTTTTCCGGTTGGGCTGTCCCACAACCGCTTAATACACCCGCCATAGCCATAGCAATTAATGAGTGTTTGAATTGCATTGTTTTATCCCTCTTGTCCAATTGGTTTATGGCCTTTATAGCCGTAATACACAATAAATCCGTAGCACAGCATTGGCAGTACGAATGAGATTTGTAAGCTAAATGTATCCGCTAAGAAACCTTGTAATAAAGGAACAATCGCACCACCGACGATTGCTAAACACAAAATCCCTGAGCCTTGTGCAGTGTGTTTGCCTAGACCTTGTAACGCTAAGGAGAAAATAGTCGGGAACATAATGGAATTGAAAAGGCCAACCCCTAAAATGGCCCAAACCGCCACCATACCGGTACTGTTTACAGAAACAATAATTAATAAAATGGCCATACACGCATTAAACGCGAGGACTTTACCTGCCGCAACATACTGCATCACTGCTGCACCGATAAAGCGACCAACCATTGCTCCGCCCCAATAATAAGCAATATATTTAGCTGCGGTTGCTTCATCAAATCCTGCGATCTCCGGTTGCGCCATATAGTTAACAAGGAATGAGCCAATCGCTACTTCCGCACCCACGTATAAGAAGATACAGATCGCCCCAAATACCAAGTGACGATACTGCCAGGCAGAACCGGTTAAATTAGATGAGTCACTTCCTTCAGCAGCTGAGATCGTTGGTAGTTTGAGTACCGCAAAAATGACCGCAAGAACTAACAGCGCGGCTGCAAGGATAAGATAAGGCAGTTTGACTGCTGCAGCATCGGTTGCAGTATGCTCACCACCCGCACCAAAGATCAAAAAGGCACCAAAGAAAGGCGCGATTGTAGTACCAAATGAGTTAAATGCTTGAGTCAGCGTCAAACGAGATGATGCTGTCTCTACCGGACCTAATACCGTAACATAAGGGTTAGCTGAGACTTGCAAAATGGTGATGCCAGACGCCAACACAAATAACGCAAATAAGAAAATCCCGTAAACACTCATTGCAGCAGCGGGGTAGAATAAGACGCAACCAAGACAGGCAACAGATAGACCTACGACAATGCCTTTTTGATAACCGATTTTGCCGACGAGTTTGCCCGCGGGCAAGGAAACTAAAAAGTAGGCGCTGAAGAAGCAGAACTGGATCAGCATGGCTTGCGTGAAGCTCAGTTCAAATGCGCCCTTTAAGGCAGGGATCAATATGTCATTCAGACACGTGATGAACCCCCACATGAAAAATAAAGAGGTTAACGCAATCAATGCGAAACGATAAGTTTGATTACTCGATTGTGCGGTAACCGACGGTCCTGGCGCTGAAGATGCCATAAATAACTCCTGAGACTTGATTTTTTATGCTTTAAACATTACATTAACAAATGTAAGCGCTTTCATTATAACAATAAAGTGTTACATGTACACAATATAAATTCAATGAATGTATGCAATTAATCATAAAAAGAGCATGCATCAACAAGTAAGATTGTAAAAAAAATGAAAAAACTGATATTGCCCGAAGCAATTCAAGCAAAAGGCGACGACTTTATCTTTGGGGTTGCTACCTCCAGCTTTCAGATTGAAGGGGCCCGAGAACTCCGTCTTGACTGCATTTGGGATACTTTTTGTGCGCAGCAAGGAACCATATCCGATGACAGCAACGGTGATGTGGCCTGTGACCACCATTCTCGCTGGGAACAAGATCTACAAATACTGCTTGAATTAGGGGTTGATGCTTATCGCTTTTCTATTGCATGGCCACGTGTCATTGATATCGACGGTGCATTGAATGAAACCGGGATTCGGTTTTATGAACACATTCTCAATTTTTTGAAACAGCATAATAAACAAGCATTTATTACCCTATACCATTGGGATTTACCACAACACCTAGAAAATAGAGGGGGATGGCTGTCCCGAGAAACGGCCAATGCATTTGCTGACTATGTTGCTCTGGTCGTGCAGCGTTTAGGGGATAAAGCAGATGCGTATATTACCTTGAATGAGCCTTTCTGTTCAGGATACCTTGGCTATGAAGTGGGTGTGCATGCGCCTGGGCAAAAAAGCCCAAAAGCGGGGCGACAGGCAAATCATGTTTTGTTGTTGGCGCATGGATTGGCTATGCAAAAAATACGACAGTATGCACCCACTGTGCCGGCCGGAATCGTTTTAAATATTCATCCGAGTTATCCGGACAGTGCCTCATCAGCGGATCAGCAAGCAGTACAAATGGCCAGTGATTACCTATTTCATTGGTACCTTACGCCCATTCTAACGGGAACATACCCAGTCTTGTTGGAGGATTTAGCCGATGACATCCAGCCAGAGATTGCTAGCGGCGATATGGCTATCATCAGTGAAAAGATAGATTTTTTAGGGTTGAATTATTACACGCGTGCGGTCTACCGCAGTACGAACGACGGCTGGTTTGAGGAAGTCGAACGCAATGATTATCCAAAAACAGAAATGGGCTGGGAAATCACGCCTCATGCGTTTACGGACTTATTAATTGGTCTGCATCAACGATATGACCTGCCCCCTATTTACATTACTGAAAATGGTGCGGCAATGGACGACCGGCTAGAGTCAGGTCGGGTTGTGGATACGCAACGAATTGATTATTTTCAAACACATTTAAACGCGCTGGCTGAGGCAATGGAAGCAGGGGTTGATATCCGTGGTTACTTCGCCTGGAGTTTAATGGATAATTTTGAATGGGCATTGGGTTATAGTAAACGATTCGGCATTGTGTACGTCGATTACGATACGCAAGAACGCATACTAAAGGATAGCGCACTTGCTTATCGAGATATGTTATATTCCCGTTAGTTGTATCGATAGACCGAGTAAAGTATGGCCAATATTTATCAAGTTGCTGAACGTGCGGGTGTGTCATTAGCCACCGTTTCACGAGTGATAAATGGTAAAGCAAAAGTCGCGGAACGCACCAAACTACGTGTTGAAAAAGCAATGAGTGAACTCGGTTATCGACCAAATTCCATTGCTCAATCGTTGGCTTCGGCAACGTCTAATCGAGTCGGTATTTTGGTGTCTGTCTTAGACGGCCCGTTCTTTAGCAACATGCTGGCTTCAATCGAAACGACTTTGCGTGACGCAGGTAAGCACGTTATTATTACCGCAGGTCACAGTGACGAAGTGAAAGAAAAAGAAGCCATCGAATTTTTAATCAGTTGTCGTTGTGATGCACTCATTTTGTGTATTGACTCCATTTCGGATGATTACCTTGTCGACTTATCCAAGCGCAATGTGCAATTTGCCGTAATTAACCACCAAATACCACAAATCGCCGATCGCTGTTTTATTGTTGATAATGAACAAGGTGGTTATTTGGCCACCAAATCAGCAATCGAAAAGGGCCACAAGCAAATTGGTTATATTAGCGGACCGACCTACAAAGAAGATGCTCGATTGCGCTTGCGTGGTCATCAACGTGCCTTGCAGGAAGCTGGGATAAAATTTGATCCTGACTACGTTTATTGCGGTGATTACCACGACAGTTCAGGTGAAGCCGGTTTTGCCTATCTGCATTCTCTGGAAAAAGCTTGCACCGCGATTGTGTGTGGTAATGATGATATGGCAACTGGGGTTATTTTGGGTGCGCGTCGTGCAGGTATTGATATGCCACAACAGCTGTCGGTGATCGGTTTTGACGATCTGATTTTTGCACGATATACCTATCCTTCACTCACCTCTGTAGAAAACCCCATTTCGGATATGGGCACGATGGCAGCTTATTGGATACTGCAAACGGTGTACAAACAACGTGTTGGCAAAGTGATTGAAAATATGTTTGAAGCTAAGATGGTTGTCAGAGACTCGCTAAGTGAACCTATTTATCATCAATCTATTTGAAATATTGTTAACAAGTCGCCACTGTTTTTCGCTCGAATATTGACCAATTTAGTCGATATGTACGTCCAGAGTGTTAATATTTTTAACATGAATGTTATGAGTTATTGTCATAATCGAACGGAATAATAAAAATAAAATATTATTTATCAATAGTTTAGATGTATTGATTCGATTTGAACTCTCCTATCTTAAACACGTTGTCAGTCAACATAACCAACCCATTCGATAACAAATTTTAGGTTTGCGACTAAGGTTTTATATCAAATTATTAACAAATCTATAAACTTTTTAACTGGCGATGGATGTCATGTTCATGGTTGAACAAACGTTTAGCTTATACATCAGGTCCATCAAATTTAACTTAATAGTCGATGTGGTCACTATGGCCGCAGATGACGATTTGGGAGAACTCTGTGGAGAATCAAAGCACTTACTGGCAAGAGAACCTTCGCGTAATCAAGATCTGCTTGGTCATTTGGTTTGTAGTTTCTTTCGGCTTTGGCTTAATTTTAGTTGAACCGTTGAATGCAATCCGTTTGGGTGGTTATAAGTTAGGTTTCTGGTTTGCACAACAAGGTTCAATTTATACCTTCTTAGCCCTTATCTTCTGGTATGGCAAGAAAATGAATGATCTAGATAAAAAATATGACGTGGAGAATTCGTAATGGATGAGTTAAAGATTTATACATACATTGCCGTATTCGGCACGTTCGGTTTGTATTTCGCAATCGCTATTTGGGCGCGTGCGGGATCAACTGCTGACTTCTATGCTGCGGGTGGTGGTGTTACTCCATTACAAAACGGTATGGCAATCGGCGCCGACTGGATGTCAGCAGCATCGTTTATTTCGATGGCTGGTCTAATTGCCTTCTTAGGTTACGGTGGTTCTGTATTCCTAATGGGTTGGACAGGTGGTTATGTATTACTAGCTATGTGTCTAGCTCCTTACATGCGTAAGCACGGTAAGTTTACTGTTCCTGAGTTTATCGGTGACCGTTTCTATTCACGTACTGTACGTATTGTAACTATTGTATGTTTGATTGTTGCATCAGTTACCTACATCATCGGTCAGATGAAAGGTGTTGGTGTTGCGTTCTCTCGCTTCCTAGAAGTTGAATACGATACAGGTCTATATATTGGTATGGCAGTTGTATTCGTATACGCTGTATTAGGTGGTATGAAAGGTATTACTTATACTCAGATCGCTCAGTACATTGTATTGATTACTGCATACACAATTCCAGCTATCTTCATCTCGTTCCAGTTAACTGGCAACCCAATTCCACAATTAGGTCTTGGTTCTACACTAGCGGACGGAAGTGGTGTCTATCTTCTTGATAAGCTTGATCTGGTTGTTACTGACCTTGGCTTTAAAGAATATACAACTGCGACCCTTGGTAGCTCATTGAACATGTTTGCGTATACGCTTTCACTAATGATTGGTACTGCAGGTCTACCACACGTTATCATGCGCTTCTTTACTGTTCCTTCAGTACAAGCTGCTCGTTCATCTGCTGGTTATGCATTAGTATTCATCGCATTATTATACACAGTAGCTCCTGCTGTTGGTGCAATGGCTCGTTTTAACCTAATGAACACAATTGAACCAGCTCCAGGTCAAAACCTTGAGTATGAGCAACGTCCTCAGTGGTTCAAAGATTGGGAACGCACCGGTCTATTGGCATTCGAAGATAAGAATGGCGATGGTAAAATTCAATACACAGCAGATAAAGCAACTAACGAAATGGTTAAAGTTGACCGTGACATCATGGTACTAGCTAACCCTTCAATTGCTAACTTACCTAACTGGGTAATCGCATTGGTTGCTGCCGGTGGTCTTGCTGCGGCATTATCAACAGCTGCGGGTCTACTACTTGCTATCTCATCATCCATTTCACACGATTTGATGAAAGGTATCTTAACGCCTGATATGAGTGAGAAGTCTGAGCTAATGTGGGGACGTATCGTTATGTCAGTATCGATTCTGTTCGCCGGTTACTTAGGTCTTAACCCTCCAGGATTTGCGGCAGGTACAGTTGCCCTAGCCTTCGGTCTAGCTGCATCATCAATCTTCCCTGCGCTAATGATGGGTATCTTCTCACGCACTATGAATGACAAAGGCGCCATCGCAGGTATGTGTGCAGGTCTTGGTGTAACCATGCTTTACGTATTCCAACACAAAGGCATCATGTTTATTCCTGGTACTTCATTCTTAGGCGGCTTAGATGCTAACTGGTTCCTAGGTATTTCACCTAACGCATTCGGTGCGGTTGGTGCAATCGTGAACTTCGCTGTTGCCTTCATCGTATTGAAAGCTACTGCGCCCGCACCTAAAGAAATCGCTGATATGGTTGATAACTTCCGTTCACCACACGGTGAGATTGCGGCTGCACACGACCACTAAGAAATGATTTCTAATCTATATTAGATTGACTTCAAAACCCTCAACTTAGGTTGAGGGTTTTTTGTATCTACCACTAATAGAGCCCTGTATTATCAGGGCTCTTATGGTATTATCACACATTCAATCACAAGCAATTTAACCTAAGACAGCATTATGATTAAAGCGTTTTCTAAACTTGATAAACACACCAAAGTGGCGATTTTTATCGCGCCTATTTTGTTGATCCTCGGTTTTGCCGCAGCAGATATGTGGGAAGAGCATAAGGCATCTGAAGTCCGTTTTTATCAAATGACACCCGAAGATGGACAGTGCAATATATTGACCAAAGAGTGTATTTTGGCCGTCGATAATTTGCGTATCAGTATTTATGAAGAAGGTGGCTTAACCACAGCAAATTCCACATTTGCTTTGGATACGATGACGCTATTTGTTGTAGACGAAAATGGCATGTCAGAAACATATCGCATGGGGATGAAAGACAGCCCCCATTATTGGTATCAAAAGACAAAATTAGCTGAGCAACTGGCGCAATCGGGAAGCGAAAAAACACTCAGATTTGTTGCAACCATAGACGGTGGTCAATACATCGCTGAATTTACTTCCAAAACGCCATAACATATTTAAAACTATAAATGCAACATGATCTACTAAGACTATAGTCTCGTATGACAATTAAACATGGATAAATGGCGTTATGGGAACGCCGTTTAGTTCTTCCAATGTTTTTACACTTTGTCAGGAGGGACGCTATGGACGATTATCAGGTCATGGCGGTAAAAACAATTCACAACCCAGAAACTACAATAGCGGCAAAACAAATTGCGCATGATTTGCTCATTAACTGTGGTTGGTCTGAGGATGACATTGAAAAGTGTCGTAACGATGAGCCTGAGAATGTGGTTATGATATTATTAGCGTAATCAACGCTGTGAATGAATAGAGGCTACATGAGTGAAGCGCTCACTGAAAAACAAAAGATGCTTGCGGGCTTACCTTACATTGGTTGGGATCCTGATATCTTAAAGGAGCGTAAGCACGCTAAAGACTTATGCCATCGCTTTAATCAGTGTCATCCTAATCACTACAAAAAACGCAATGGGATCCTCGCAGAACTGGTCAATCTCAAAGGCCGTGCGCATATCGAACCCAATTTCTGGGTCGATTATGGCTACAACATTACCTTAGGCAACAATTTTTACGCTAATCACAATTTGACCATTTTAGATGTGTGCGAGGTCAATATCGGTGAGAATGTATTTTGTGGTCCTAATGTCACAATTACCGGTGCCACTCATCCCCTTGATCCCATTGAACGACGCAACACCGAATCGGGAGAACCCATCCACATCGGTAATGATGTGTGGATTGGTGGGGGTGCTATCATTCTTCCAGGGATTACTGTGGGAAATGGCGTTACGATTGGAGCGGGGAGTATTGTAACGAAAGATATACCCGATCGAGTGGTTGTAGTGGGCAATCCTGCTCAGATTGTCAAAAAAGTTTAACCTAATGTAAGTGCTTCTTTGCTTGATATGTGATTGTTATGTGATAATATCACAAAATAATTATATTCCAGGGAGTAGCATGTTCATGAAAAAGCTTTCAGCATTATCTTTAGCCATCGCATCGTGTTTTGCATCAGCACAATCAAATACCGGCGTTATTACTGATGCCCAGACTGCACAGCCAATTCCAAATGCCAAAATTACCATAAAAGGCAGCAACACTATTTTGCGTTCGAATTCAGCTGGTGAATTTGTATTACCGGCAGGCGTAACGAAGAAGGTTGAATTGCATGTCGCCGCTCAAAACTATGCCCATCAAACCGTATTCGTACAAGATTCAAACAATCCGATTCAAGTTGGCTTATTACAAAGTTCGATTGAAGTGATCGATATCAGCGGGATGCCCTTACATGCCTCGCTAGTTGAATCAGCACTGCCCATCAGTGTGATGGCAGAAGACGAATTGCGCAACGCGCAAACCGCAACCTTAGGTGACACGCTATCAGAAGAAATTGGTGTGCATTCTACCGCTTATGCAGGCGTGGCGAGTAGCCCAATTATTCGTGGTTTAGACGGTCCACGAGTATTGATTACGCAAAACGGCTTAGATGCTGGTGACGCATCGCGCATCGGCGCAGACCATGTGATAGCTACGGACACTTCGACCGCACAGCAAATAGAGATATTTAGAGGTCCTGCTACGCTATTTTACGGCAGTGGGGCAATTGGCGGAGTGGTCAATGTCGTTGATGAACGTATTGCTACCGATGCAGACGATGAATTTCAGTTTAACCTAAGTCAAGCGAGCGTTAATGAAGAAACCGCAGGAAGCTTCAATGTAAAACAAGCCTTGGGTAACATCGTTCTCACAGCAAATGCCTTTTATCGCGATGCCGATGAGTACGACATCCCTGACGGTGGGCATCACGAAGAACATGATGAGCATGACATGGATACAGCAGATCACGATGATGACCACGAAGTACATGGACATGAAGAGCATGCAGAACATACAGAAGCAAAAGTTGAAAATTCGCAATATACGAGTGATGGCTTTACCGTTGGCGCAAGCTACCTGCTCGACAATGGTTTTGTTGGGGTATCATTTGGTCGTTTGAATAAAGAATATGGTATTCCAGGCCACGCTCATGGTCATGAAGATGAACACGGGGAGCATGATAATGCTGTTCATGACGACCATGAAGAAGAAAATGTGTTCGCTGATATGGAACAAGACCGCGTTCAAGTGTTATCGCGTTTAACCTTTAACGATGGCTGGCTGAATGCGATTAATGCAAAGTATTCTTATATTGATTATGCACACGTTGAAATTGAAAACGGTGAAGTTGGAACTGGTTTTTACAATGAAACCCATGAAGCGAAAGTAGACTTAGAACTACGTCCCAAGGGACATTTACGCAATGCGGTCAGCTTACAATACAAGACGCAAGATTTTGCCGCGGATGGTGAAGAAGCATTTACCCCTCATACCGATACTTCGATGCTGGGTTTATCCTGGCTAGGCGAATATCACGAAGGTGATTTTTTGTATCAGTTTGGTGCACGTGTTGAATCCGTGGATATCGATGCGGAACTAGAAGATGGTATCCTATCAGAGTCCTTTACACCGGTGAGTGTTTCAGCTGGTGTAGTGCATGATTATGCGCCGGGCTACAACTACAGTATTGCGCTGTCTAATGCGCAGCGTGCGCCATCTGCAGCAGAGATTTTTGCAAATGGTCCGCATATCGCGACACGGACATATGAAGTCGGTGCATTATTTGAAGTAGAGTTACACGATGGTCACTTAGATATCGAAACGCATGATATCGAAGTGGACATTGAAACCTCGCAGAACATTGATTTAACGTGGCGTAAATTTAGCGGTGATCTTGGTTTTGTGTTTAACGTCTTTTACAACCGCGTAGATAACTACCTCGCGCTGAATGACACTGGATTCACCTCCGATATGATTGAGCATCATGATGACGAACATCAGGATGAACATGATGAAATACAGGAAGGTGAGCACGACGAACACGATCATGGCAGCGATTTGCCGATTTATCAATATACACAAGTGGATGCGACGCTCTCGGGCTTTGAAGCACAGGTAAATTACCAATTTACGCCACAGCTTCACTCATTAGTGCAGTTGGATTATGTGCGTGCACGTTCTGATAATGGCGATTTGCCACGTACCCCACCGATGCGAGCATTGTTCAAAGGGACCTATCAAACCAATGATTATATGGCTCAAGTGTCATTGCAACATGTCTTTGAACAAGACAATGTAGCAATGGAAGAATCGCATACCGATGCTTATACACTAGTTAATGCGAACTTCAATTACTATATGGATGTGCAAAATGTCGACTTAGTGTTATACGCCCAAGTCAAAAACCTGTTTGATGAATATGCTCAAGTGCATACTTCATTTCTAAAAGATGAAGCGCCGCTCGCGGGTCGCAACATTAAAGTCGGTATACGCGGACAGTTTTAACAAAACTGGTTATGTAGAGATAAAAACCCGTGGGTTGTAAGGCTCACGGGTTTTTTGCTTCATAGTCTGGGATCAGTTTGTATGACGTCATCACGCTTTTGATGTCGAGTGTAAAACGCCTTTAAGTTGGGGTAGGCCGACCAATCACTCATTTGTCTAAATGCGATCCAATCTAATGTTGTGTAAAGACTGATCGATAAAAAATCCCATTCACTAAACTCGCCTGCTTCCAGTAAGTGGTCCAAATAAGCAAAACACAACTGAGCACGTTCCTCTTGTAAGCCGATATACGTTGGAGCTTGTTCCGCAGATATTCCCTCACGACTCAAAATCATCACTTGGACTAATGAATCCAGTACACCATTGATAGTGGCTAAAACATTTTTTTGCGTAATCGACAAAAACGGTTTATCTAGTTTGTTATGCAGATGCTCAGCGATAATATTCGAATCAAATAATGTCATGTCTCCATCGACCAGCGCTGGCACTTTCATGACTGGGTTGATCTTGGCAAAATCCTCGCGGTATTCCACTTGAAAAACCTGAACTTTCTGAAAGTCATATTCCACGCCTTGTAACAGTAGGCGCAGACGTCGTACATAAGGCGACGTCGTAGAACCATATAAAATCATTTAATATCCTTAATGATTGTGCAGCGGCGTTGTAGAGTTAAGCCAAATAACCCTAGTAGCAGCAGCCAGTGCATGCTACCACCACCGCCACCCCCCGATGATGGTGGTGAGACGGGGGGTGCAGTAACCGTGATAGTAATTGTTCCAGTAACGTCTTCCGTACCGTCAGAGACCACATAAGTAATAGTTTCAGTACCTGTAAAATTCGCCGCAGAGGTAAAGCTGACGACGTTATTGTCTAACGTAGCGGTACCCGTACCCGAATAATCGATGTTTGTGACGGACAAGGTATCGTTATCCACATCCGTATCATTGGTGAGCACATTAATACTAATGGCCGTTCCTGATGTGGTTGAGCGAGTTTCATCATTGACCACAGGCGTATCATTGACCGGGTCAACTGTGATATTCGCAACAAACACATCCGCTAACACATCTCCAGCACTGAGCTGTACATTAACAGCAAGGGTGCCATTAAAGTTTGCCGAAGGGGTAATAGTGGTATCTGATACTGTATAGTTCGCGCCACTTAAAATCACCATGCCAGTGGCTTGGATATTGGTGGTAAAGTCTTCGATGCTAATTTGAACTGGAATATCTTCTTGCGTTGTTGTTTCAGTAAAGCCTGAAACGGTTAACACAACCGGCTCAGGTGTCACATCAACGGTCACCGTTGCGCTAGCCGATTCGATACCATCAGAAACCGTATAGCTAATCGTCTCGGAACCGGTAAAATCAGCTGCTGGTGTATATTGTAACGTTTGTCCAGCTATTACTACTGTACCACTGCCATCTGCTGTGGCTTCGGTGACGGTCAACGTATCGCCATCCACATCATTGATACTTAAATTAATGACATTGTCTGTCGTGTTGGCGACAAAACTGGCCGTAGATGAGATTGCTGTAGGGGCGTCATTGACTGGCGTTACCGTGACTTGCGCGGCAAACAATGCACTGGTGTTGGCACCTGCGCTTGCTTGTACGTTAACAGACAAATTGCCATTAAAATCTGCACTTGGCGTGACTATGAGGCCATCAAACGTATAGTTAGTACCGGATAAAACCGTCAGCGTCGATGCTGTTTCGTTAGTGCTAAAATCGCTCATAGATAACGTAATTGACGTATCTTCGGTCACGGTTAACATACTTTGCCCGGTAATGGTTAATGGAATGCCTTCAATATCACTCGAAAACGTACCGCGATGCGAAGCAAAAAAGATATTATCCGAACACTTAAGCATTAAAGTTTGGAAGTTTTGACGCCCATTGGTGATGGGTAAATTGATGCTCGCAGAACCATTGTTTGGTAGGTTACTGGCAACTTGTTGGTCGTAGGTAACCCCACCGTTGATAGAGATAAATGCATCCAATGAGGCACAGTTAAAACGTGCAGCATCGGTGCCATTCACGTTCCAATTTATGCTGATGGGATTGGTCTCAAAAAACTGTCCTGACAGTTCGGTCGTGATTTCAAGAGGCCCAGCGGTATTGTCAACTGTCACGGTCATCTCATCACGTGCCACCCCACCTTGGTTATCTCGAACCGTAATGGAGAAGTCCATTGTTCTTGATGTAGTCGGTAATACTTCACCAATCACGACGTTACCGGAGCGTTGCACTGTGCGATCTGGGATATGGCGACTCGGGCTAACACTTGGCGTGCGCGCACGGATGAGCGGTCCTGTACCTTGGTCGGTTAGTAGATCTTCTTCAGAACTACTTGCGCCACCAAAACCGGCTGCATCAATTTGTTCCCAGCTATACGTGAGGACATCATCAGGATTGACATCACTTGCTGTCGCGGTGAGTTCAAAGTAGGTATTAGCAGGGATTGTATAATCGTTACCCGCGTCAACTTCAGGGTGATTGTTACCACTGACACTGACAGTGCCACAGCTGTTGAGATAAAAACCAAATTGATTTTCATCGACTATCTGACGGTGCTCTAGCATCTGTGCTAACGAAATAGCGTGAAAATTATCATGCACGAAAGTGCTGACATTGGTATCGCTACACAAACCCGCATACGACATAATAGTTGAGCCGGAACCTGGCTCTACAGCAGTTTGTGCAGAACCATTGCCATCACAACTGCCCGCATCACTATTAAAAGTATGCGTCGCACCAAATTGATGGCCGAGCTCATGCGCGACAATATCCACCCAAAATGCGTCATTACTGCCTGTTGCTGCGATACCTGAGAGACCGTCGGCTTTGAAGGCTCGACTACATAGTGAGTTGAGCACAGCCAAACCGCCACCGTCAGAATTCACAACATGACCAACATCATAGTTCAACACGCCGATCGCATCGTCTTGGACATCTCGATTCAGAGTGCCATCGTCTGAGTCATTGTTAAAAGGGTCGCTTTCGGCATCTAGAAAAATCACATCGTCATTGTTACTGACAAGTTCAAACCGTGCCCCTACCTCGACTAAAAACACTTCATTGAGCCGATTAGTCATTGCCGTTAACTCAGCCATAACATCTGCTTTGTTTTCTGCACCGATAAATGCCGAATAATCCCCCGTAGCAGTGATTGCAAGACGGTAAGTGATAATACTACTCGGTGTACGGGCCTGGACTAGGCGCCGTTGTTTGGTCACTGTTGGTTGATTGACTGATAACTCACGGATGATTTTTGGGGCAAGTTTATTATGTTGATGCCTAAAATTGTGTAGGCTTTCGTCACTGACTTGATAAACATGGTGTTTGCTCGCATTGACAGGGTCGATAAATGTACGCAACGTCTGCTCAGTGCGGTCTTGCAAAGGGGTATCAAACATGGCGTGCATACCGCGATGTGACCAGTCAAAACGCCCTGTCAATTGTGGATGCTCGACATTCACACCGACATAAGATTGTAATTGTGGGTATTTACGCGCCAGAGCCTCAGGTAACACTCGACTAGGAGTAAGCGCATAAGTATGCATAGTGCCATCTGCAGCAGGTACGGTAATGTGCATGTCGCTTTGTAAAGCAGAACGTATTGCGTTTGTATCGAGTCCATAAAAAGTGGCCTCAACACCAAACTGGTCGGTTTCTTTGGCGCTGTAACGTTGCCAATAATCTGCAGCGAATACGCTGGAACTGAACAGTATTGAGATCAGTGCGATGGCAATTTTTTTTGTCGTCATTAGGTTAACCTTTTATTGTTGTAAACTGCTTTGTAAATTATTTTTATAGGCATTCCATGCAGGGATGCTGGTGCTTAGTATCACACTTAAAAGTACCCAACCAATATTCATCAACAGCGTCTTATTCAAAAGTGTTGTTGACACTGATACGCCTAATGCCAATGAAAGTGAACTTCCACCGAAGTTAATTATAGCGCTTAATAACATAATACTGGCTAAAATCGCCAAAATAGCTAATGTAAGGGCTTCGAGTTGGATTAGCCAAAATATTTGTCCAGGCCTTGCCCCAAGCGCTCTAAACACGGCGAACTCAGCTTGTCGCTCGCGCATACTGGCCAGTATCATGGTGACTAAACCTAATAATGTGGCAAACACAATTAGCCAAGTAATGACTTGTAACGTGGTTTCTACAAAACGCAAAATTTGCCATAACTGGTTTAATGTCACACCAGGAATAATGGCACTCAATGGTCGAACGGTATCGCGATTAATTATTCGTTGCAAACTCAGTATGGCAACAGGGTTATTTAAGCCTAAAAAAGCAGATGTGATGTCTGTGTTCGCTGGCATAGTAAGTAAAGGTTTGCTTGGGTCAGGGAGAGAGACATCTATCAACACTGATTCATGGTCATGGCGATGAGCATGGGTGTCGGAATGATTATATGGTGCTGGCCGCTTTAGGCTTTTCGGCGGGCTATCATGGGCTTGTGCAAGAGCTTGCAAAGAGGTATACAAAGCATGATCCACTGGTGTACCTGTCGGAGCTAAGATTCCGACAATCAATAGAGGGTGGTCATCATGATGGTGAAAACTCACTTCCCCTAACCCATGCGCGAGAACGATAGATTGACCAACCTGGTAATGTAAGGATTTAGCCACCTGTGCCCCAATGACAATTTCATTGCTGGCGGCAAAGGCTCGCCCGTTTGCGAATGACAAAGGCACTTGCTCACCCGTCTGAAAATATTCAAAAAAATCTGTGTTTGTTCCCACAACTGTGAAGCCAGCGTGGGTGTCGCCCAAACTGACGGGCACCGACCACGAAACTTCTCGGTGGTTACTGATAGCATTGAGGTCGTCCAGAGTCATGGCTGAGGAGGGGACTCCGTGATGGAAGACACTTGACAATAACAAAGTGAGATCTCCAGTGCGTGGCCCGACGATGAGATCGACTCCAGACACACTTCTGGTAAAACTCTCTTTTACTTGCGCGCGAATATGTTCTACCGCAAATAAAACGCTGAGGCTCAAAAACATCGCGATGAATGTTAATAACACAGATTGTTTACGAAATTTAAGGCTGCGGATCGCCAGACGCAATAACATAAATTATTTGGCTCCTGCGACGGAATTGAGTTGGGACATTGTGATTTGCGTATCACAGTATTGAGCTAAGTTCGGATCGTGACTGACGAACACCATAGCACAATGGTTGGCCTGTTGTTCTTGTTTGAGAAGATCCATGAAGCTTTGTGTCGCATCCGCATCAAGCGCAGACGTGGGTTCATCAACAAGTAGTAATCGAGGACGATTGAGTAAAGCACGTGCAATAGCCACACGTTGTTGTTGTCCGATGCTAATATTTCTAGCCTCTTGTGTTAGTAGGTGCTCGCTTAGTGCCAGTCTTAGGCACAACTCCAGTGCTCTTTCTCGTAAGTCCATTTGCGTATTATTAGCAAAATACCCAGCGATAAGCACATTGTCTAGAACGCTTAAATACGGCACCAAATTAAATTGCTGAAACACAATCCCGAGATGCTGCGCACGGAAGATATCTCGCTGTGTATTAGATAGTTGCGTTATATCGGTACCTGCTATCGCAATACTTCCTCTTTGCGGGGTAAGGGTACCTGCAACTAGGTTCAGCAGGGTACTTTTCCCAGAGCCGGATTTGCCTTGTAAAAATACAGACTCTCCGTCGCGCACAACCCATTGTTTTATATCTAGGGTCGGGTGCTCAGATGTGGCGTTTGCATGAGTAAACGCAACTTGGTGAAGCTTGAGTACATCCTGTAGGGTGTTTGTCATTACAGATCTAAATCCATATGATGTAAGTAATTTCGCGCTTTGTTGAATTCCCTCAGGCGTGCAAACACATCTAAACCGAGTTGGTCATAGACCGAAAGCAAATCGATAAGCACCCAGTTTTCACGGATTTTTTCACCTTCGACCCGCCAAAAATCCAAACTGCGCATGCTAATACGTTTGCCATTTGGGACAATCCCCAGCCACCCATCATTACTGACCGTCATAAACATACCCGGCCATGCGGTATAGCCAACATAATTATTGTCCGCAAACATATGCCCGTGTTCTGGGTTGCCATCGCGATCAGGAAGCGCATTCAAAAATGGAATTTGATGCCAGTGCCGAAATCCATGTAAACCTCTAGCAGTACCAATGCCACTGGGACCGTACCAGCTACAACGCTCATGCCAATATTTAGGAAGTTGCATCGCTTTGGGCCCGCCTGTAGCGTGATTGCCCAAATCGGTACACATCTCGGTGACGATGCGCGCTGCTTTTGCGCTGAGTTCTGGATCAAGTGGCTGAGTTGATATGCCATCTTGAGTCGCTGGACCTGGCACATGCCATTCACGACCTAAACTCGGAGCTAAAGGCCAAGCGTTGGCTTGCAACATGAGTTCAGGGATATCCCAAATGGCTTGCATTTCGACTATGCGACCATCAACAAAGCGATAAAATTCATGAAAGCGCATCGAGACCATACACCCTGTAGCTGGAATGTCTAACCAATCTCGAACCATAACGCCCGTGTAATAGCCACAACAGCCAACCCATTCATGGCCTTTATCGGTAGCATTGGACATCACGATAGTATCTCTTCGCTCCAAATCGGGAATAGCGTTTAGTAGGGTATCGTAAATTCCGAATAGGTGGGCAATATCATCTAATGTTTCAAATGGAAAACACAGTTGCAAGGTACTGTCTTGCGCAAATAAATCAGCTGCCATGAGTTGAGCTTGTGCAAAATTTCCCATGTACATTGAGCGGGTGTAATTCAAGATCGCTTGCTTATTATTTTGCTGTGTCATAGGTTAAAGCCTATATAAATGTCGTTGTTATTATTGTATTTTCAAACCCTTAGGATACGGATTTATATGGCAATGTCTAGCCATTGTGCAGAACAAAGATGAGAAAGATCAGTAGGTCTCAAAGCGACTTCTAGTCCTCTTTTGCCGGCACTAATATACATCTGGTCAAGCTCTCTAGCACTCTGGTCAATGACGGTTTTTAAGCGTGTTTTTTGTCCCAGCGGACTAACGCCTCCTTATACGTATCCTGTTTTACTTTGCACCATTTGAGGAGAGGCCATATAGGCTTTTTTAGTGCCGATTGCTTTGGCTAATGCTTTTAAGTTAAGAGAGTATGCAACGGGGACTAGAGCAACAACCAGTGTGCCCGAACAGTCTGTGACAAGTGTTTTGAATACTTGAGCCGGGTTCAAGTAGAGCTTGTCTGCAGCTTCCAAACCGTAAGACGTTGCATTGGGGGAATGCTCATAAGATAAAACTTCATGAGCGATATTCTGTTGTTGTAACAAAGCAATGGCTGGGGTCATGCTGATACGTGATTACCATTTCCCCGTATTTGGCATGCTTGCCCAAGGTTCTTGCGGGGTAAGGTGATCACCCTCCTGTAGCAGTTCAATGCTAATCCCATCGGGAGAACGCACGAACGCCATGTGTCCATCACGCGGTGGTCGGTTAATGGTCACGCCACCGTCCTGTAGGCGTTGGCAAGTCGCATAGATATTTTCTACGCGATAAGCAAGATGGCCAAAGTTGCGTCCGCCAGTGTATGCTTCATCATCCCAGTTATAGGTGAGCTCAACGCAAGGCGCTTTGTCTTGTTTAGCGCGTTCGACGTCGGCAGGTGCGGCCAAAAAGACGAGCGTAAAACGCCCTTTTTCATGGTCAAAGCGATCGACTTCAACCAACCCTAATAACTCACAATAAAAGTGTAATGATGCCTCTAAGTCACGCACTCTGACCATAGTATGAAGATAACGCATGTGCTAGTTTCCTTTTGCCCTGTCGTTAGGCCGATATTGGTAATATTGTGGCACAAATGTACCATCTTTCTGAGCAGCTTTAAATTGGGAAATACTGGGATTTGATATGAATGCGCTGGGTGGTGTGTCGAGTTCTGTTTGGTATTTTTCGAGCATGACTTTGGCCATGAGTTCATATTCACCGTGTTGTGGAGTGAGATTATCACGGGCTTTGCCGTTGATTTTTTCCCATGTCCGAAAGCCACCAATGCCTAATACACCAAAAATTATGGGCAAAAACAATTCCGTGTTCATCCCGGGTAATGCATAAAAATCCAATATCGCTTGCACTTGCTGTGGTGTTGCATTTTGTAGAGCTTGTGGTCCCATAATGGCATTGAGATCCAATGTTTGTAAGATCAACCAAGTCCCTAAAGGGCGAACGATGGCTTCATACGCTAACCCAGCAGCACCAATCCAAATAATGGCGGGTCTAGCCCCTGCGACAAATAAACTTGGGTGCTTAGTTTGTTGTAGATTGATTTGCAGTTGAGTGTGTTGTGCTTTGAGTTGAGTGACCAGTTGTTTTAAGGCAATTTTTTGTTGTTGGGTGGAAATATCACCACGTTCTTCATCGGAAGTGAACAAGTCATCTATGCGTTTGCCCAACGTATCGAGTAATGTGGTGACCACAGGAATGCGTTTGAATAGACTCATGCGTAGTTTCCTTTGCGCTTAAATGCGTTAGCTCTCCTGAGCCAGCCATGCAAGAATATCTGTTGCGCTACATCATTGGCGCAGATCGCTTGATAAAACAAAACTCTCTCGTCACAGATAGCATTCACGAGCAGACTGCCCATGGCTCGATAGACGCAATCGACGCTGCGGATCGTCATGGGTCCTATGATGCCATCTTCTTGAATGGCGACTATCCCAGATAAATTACACACACGTTGCAGGATCTTGATGGCTTTTTGCGGACCATGGTTGACGGCCATATCGAATACAACCCCTTGTACTGCTGGATGCAAAAGGTGAATATTAGGTGCCTCGTAATAGAAGCGTTGGTAGATCAGGTGTGCTTGCTTTTGGGTTAATTCACTCACTTGCGCTGGAAGTGGTAGATCAGGTGCTAATTGGGCAATGGTCCGCAAAGTATTGGAAGTAATACCATACATGGTGTCGCCACCACGGTCATCACTGTGACCACTGAAACCACCTTCAAAATCTAGAGTGAGGGCTAAGATATCGTTGAATGTCATGCTTGCTACCAGTTCTTTACTCGTTTAAGCATGGTTTAAATTTGTGGTTTATCGTATTTTTGGTGGTTATTTTTATAATCACCAAAAATTATGTGTATAAATACAGTAATTCATTTTAAAAAATGATGTATTTTTTTGCAGTATTGCGAACAGGTATTGGTTGATAGTGAAGCATTAGATATACACTCTCAAATGCGATTATTAGGTATGATCAATCATACATTATCTCGTATCACACCAAATCATTCGGTCTGCTTCTAGCTAGCGCTCTCGTCAATGGCTATCACATCAGCGCTTTCTGCTTCGAGCATCATACTCGCCTCTGACCCTTTAAAAATTTTCTGAATCGAATCTTTGTGTTTCGCTAATAGGATACTGAGATCCTCTAACTCTTGATCGGCCAGCTTGACACCTTTGGCTTCGATATACTCTGCTAAGTTATCCGCTACATTGAGCATCTTGTCATATTGATCGGCGGCTTTCTTGTCGGTTGTAACCAATTTGTCCACCCCTTTGTGTTGCACTACGTATTGTGTAATGACGGCCATTGGCTGACTCCAGTGATAAATGAGAAACAAAAGTATACGCAAACCACTGGATAAATCAACAGTAAATATTTACAAAATCCCACCGATGCTATACTGTATATATAAACAGTATTTGTGAGGTGAGCTATGCTACAAGTTATTCCACTTGCCGCGCAAGCAGGTATTGCCGGTTTTGAATCGCCCGCGGCTGAATACAAACAGCTTGGGCTCGATTTAGATGAGCTTTTGATTGAACACCCTTCTGCAACCTTTATTGGTCAAGCAAAAGGCGATTCCATGGTGGGCTATGGGATTTATGATAATGACCTGTTAATTGTCGATCGTGCAGCGGGCAAAGGTTCATTAGATATCATTGTGGCCAATCTCAATGGCGCCTTTGTATGTAAGCTGTTTGATCGCAAGGCCATGGTGCTGTTGTCCGCTGCCGAGTTTCACGAACCATATGTCATTGGCCCCGGTGATACCTTTGAAGAAGAAGGTATTGTCGTGCGCTCGGTGCGCATGCATCGAGCCTCACGCAAAGTCAGTATGAATTTGGGACAAGATTAATGTATGCGCTGGTTGATGCCAATAGCTTCTATGCGTCTGCTGAGAAGGTATTTGATCCGAGTATTCGACAAAAGCCCGTGGTGGTGTTGACCAACAATGACGGGTGTATCTGTGCGATGTGCGAATATGCCAAACAAACTGGCGTCAAGAAGTTTGGGCCATATCATCAGGTCAAAGATATTCTGGCAAGACATGGCTGTGTCATTCGTTCTTCCAATTACGAATTATATGATGACTTGTCGCGTAAGATGATGGGCGTGATTGCTGAGTTTGCGCCACAACAATACGTATATTCGATTGACGAGTGCTTTTTGCATTTTGCCGACATGTTGCCCGAGCATGGTTGGGACTACCACGCGCAACTGATCCGCTGGACAGTATGGCGCAATTTGCGTTTGCCGGTGGGGGTTGGCATTGGATCTACACCTACATTGGCTAAGGCTGCCAGTCACGCCGGCAAGAAGATAGATAAGTTCAAAGGTAATTTTATCGCTGTCATTAGCAACCCTGTTGAGCGAGAGTATATTTTGCGTCGTATGGCGGTGGGTGATGTGTGGGGGATAGGGCGTCGCATCAACGCTAAGTTAGAGCTGATGGGGATCAAGACTGCTTGGGATCTTGCCTGTGCTTCGCCCAAAGCGATGCGCAAACAGTTTTCAGTTGAGGTTGAGCGCACAGTGCGGGAACTCAATGGTGAAGTGTGCATGCATTGGGATGCGATCAAAGCCGTCAAGCAGCAGATATTTTCAACCCGAGCGTTTGGTGAGAAGGTGACGGATTTGAGCAGTTTACGCCAATCTTTGTGTTTACATGCCGAGCATGTAGGGGCCAAGGTCAGGGCTCAAGGCTCTGCGGTCAAAGCGATAAAGATCTTCGCACATTCCAACCCATTTAGTCGTGACGAATACTATAAAAAAGCGATTGAGCATAGGTTTGCGGTGCCTACGTCTGACACCTTGCAGTTGGTTGGTGTGGCTAGTGCGGCGGCGGAGCAGATTTTTCGCGCAGGGATCATTTTTCACAAGTCCGGCTTGGGAGCAACAGAATTGATTCAGCAGGAATTTGTCCAAGAAGATCTATTCAATGAAGCAGAAGACAGCCCACAGTTGATGATGTGTTTAGATCGGGTTAATCAACGTTATGGCAAGTATACTTTGGGGATAGCAGCCAAAGGAATTGTGCCCAAATGGCGTATGCGCAGACAATATCTATCCCCACAATACACAACCAACTGGGCCGATATCCCTAAGATTCAGTGTCAGTAATTTTTATATGCTCTACAAACTATTTTGTTGCTGATGCGTAATGAAATATAGTACTTACTAAAATAGAAGAAGATATTGTTACCACAAGGATTTATTTTTGATTTAGATGATACGCTGGTCCATTCTGGATTGGATTTTGCACAGATGCGTCAAGACATTCACTGCCCAGAAGATGAGGATATTCTGGGTTATGTCAAACGCTTAAGATGCATAGATAGCGAAATGGCAGACATCGCTGATGCGATCATCGTTCAACATGAAATTGTCGAGGCGCAAACGTCAAACTGGATCAATGGTGCTCAAGCGTTTGTTGAGGCGTTGCATGAGCAAGACATTCCAACCGCTATTGTGACGCGTAATTGCCGTGAGGCAACAGCGGTCAAACTACAACGTAACCAGATTCCAATCAAAACGGTAATCACGCGAGAAGATGCACCTGCTAAACCAGATCCCACCGCACTTCTCAATATTGCTAAGCAGTGGAAGATTGCACCTAATCAGATTGCATATGTGGGAGATTATGTATATGACATCCAAGTGGCACACAATGCCGGTATGCAAGCTTGGTCGTTTGGGTATCAAACTGAAGATTATCCAATCGCACGATATTTTGAGTGTTATCATACTATTTATAAAGAGTTATTTACCTTTTAAGTTTAATCAAGCCCGCCTAGCACCTGCACTTGTTTGATATCGGTATCGCCTTTGAGCAGTTTGCGCAAAGCGTCGTGAAGGAGAGTACGCATACCATCAGTTCTAGCTTGTTCAGCTAATTCGTGTGCGGAGGCTTTGCGGTAGACCATCGCTCGTAGAGCAGGCGTCATACTTAAAAGCTCATGCACGCCGGTGCGACCTTTGTAGCCAGTATCACAGCAAGCATCACAGCCTTTGGCTCGATGAAGAGTGACGTCATCCTGCAAATCTAATTCTTGCAAGTACTCATCCCCGTATTGACGCACGATGAACTCGCGTTCAGTTTCCGAGGCCGTATAATGCTCTTTGCATTCTGGACATAAGGTACGGATCAAACGCTGCGCTAAAATACCAACACATGCATCGGAAAAGTTAACCGGGTCTAAGCCGAGATCGAGTAAACGAGTGATGGTTTCTGGGGCCGAATTGGTGTGCAAAGTCGATAAAACTAAATGCCCCGTTAATGACGCTTCAATACCTACATGAGCGGTCTCTTTGTCACGCATCTCACCAATCAAAATAATATCAGGATCGGCGCGCAAAAACGCTCGTAGTGCTGTGGCAAAAGTAAAGTTAATTTTTGGCGCAATTTGTACCTGTTGTAAACCTGGCTGGGTAATTTCGACGGGATCTTCTGCGGTCCATATCTTTTTATCAGGAGTATTAAGATGTCCCAAAATAGCATGCAAGGTAGTGGTTTTACCAGAGCCTGTCGGTCCCACAACCAACAAAATACCATGAGGTTTTAAAATCATCTGATGTAGCATTCTCATATTGCTAGGGACGATGTTCATTTTGGATAAAGGCATTGCGCCAGCAGTCGCAAGGATCCGCATAACCACTCCTTCACCTGCTACTGTCGGGATTGTTGCAACACGCACCTCAACAAGACGCCCCGATAATTTGAACGCTAATTTACCGTCTTGAGGAATGCGTTTTTCGGCAATATTGAGATTAGCCATGATTTTGATGCGCGCAATGACGGCATTATGATGCGAGGCAGGGACGTTATTCAAATCACGACATACCCCATCAACGCGCATTCTAACTCTAGTGGGTCCGTTTTTTTCTGGATCAATGTGAATATCTGAGGCGTTTAACCGTTTCGCATCATGTAAAATACGACTCACTAAGCGAACAATTGCAGGGGCATCATCCGAAAGCTCATCAATCTGTTCGTCGTCTTCATTAGTACTCGTGGATATTTCATCTAAAATTTCATCCATATCACCGGGGGCAGTTGTGGTGCTATTTTCGCCTAAATATTGCAAGATATGTTGGGGTAAGCCGACGGCAATTTCGGGCTCAGTCAAATTCAATGCTTGACCTACTTCCATGATCAGATTGGCATTATTTGGCTCAGCCATCAAAATAGTAGGTTTAGCATGAGCATCAGCCAAAATAACAACTAAATTGTGTTTAAGATAAGATAAATTGAGCATGTGCTCGTTGTGGTAGATATGATATTGGTCAGGGTTATACGTTATAAAAGGCACCTGGTAATGTAATGATAGAGCGGAACCCAAGTCAGATTCCTTTATTCGATGCTCACTCATCAGTTTCTGGCACGCTAGCAATGAATTATTTTTATAGCGAGGTTCAGAATACAGCTCTTGCAATGCCTTACGAGAAATGAGTGCTCGATGCAGTAAATCATCCCATGGACGCAAAGTTCCCCCAAGTTCATAGCAGAAATGTTGACCCAGAAGCTCAGCTAACATTTGCCCTATGAACAAGTCAGTTTCGGCAAACATGGTGTCGCGTTTATTGATCAATTGTAATACACCGAGTAAAACATCCGCATGGACGATAGGAATACAAAGCATATTGTGAGTAACAAACTGGTTTTGCTTATCGTAGTGTTCAGCAAAAGAAAGCCGAGGATGGATCTGTTTTAGGGCGTCCGAATCTCTTGGATCCGGTACCAACAGTGATTGCTTGGAAAGAGCAACATACCCAGCGATAGATTGTGGAGTGATCGGTACTTCAATCTTAACGGTCTGACTACCACTTTTAAATTTGGCAACCAAATCTTGTTGTTGCCGCCGACGCTGATAAATCGTTACACGGTTACAGGCAAACAGACCCAAAATAACAGGTTGCAAATGTGAGAATCCATCCACAAGCGATGCATGTTGCTTTATTATAGTATGAATGCTAGAAAAATCTGGTGTTCCCGCAACCCGAGTCATGCACACCTAATGTAAGAAATAACGTAAAATGTAGTCTAAACATAGTGCATAACGACAAAAACACATAAAAGCCACCATAAATCAGACCGAATGGTTAGTTTTTTGCACAAAGACTTGCATTCATGATAAACACGAGTATAATTCGCGCCCACATGTCAGTTGACTGTAAGGTTAATAGGCAGCTAAACAGGTCTAATTATTTGGTTAGTTGCTCGGTTCAATAGAGCCCTATTAACAACAAACAAAGGTTTCAATTGGAAACCCATAGTTTATTCGCACATCGTTTCTCCCAATAGAGAATGGGACGGAATGGTGATTTTTTTTGTTCTTTCGATTGGAGCTAAATCGATGCCAAATCAAAGAATTCGCATTCGTTTAAAAGCGTTCGACCACAAGTTGATTGATCAATCAACTTCAGAGATCGTTGAAACGGCGAAACGTACAGGTGCTCAGGTAAGCGGTCCTATCCCTTTACCAACTCGCAAAGAGCGTTATACGGTTCTTATCTCTCCGCACGTTAACAAAGACGCGCGTGATCAATATGAAATCCGTACGCATAAGCGTTTAGTGGACATCATCGAACCAACTGACAAAACAGTTGATGCGTTGATGAGATTGGACTTGGCTGCCGGTGTTGATGTTCAAATCAGCCTGGGCTAAATAGAAGAGGGTTATAACAATGGCGATTGGTCTAGTCGGTCGTAAAGTCGGTATGACACGCATCTTTACTGAAGATGGCGTATCTATTCCGGTGACCGTTATCGAAGCGACCCCAAACCGCATCACTCAGTTACGAACTGATGAGACTGACGGTTATCGTGCACTACAAGTAACGGCTGGCGATAAGAAAGCCAACCGCGTCAACAAAGCTGAAGCAGGTCACTTTGCTAAAGCTGGCGTGGAAGCAGGTCGTGGCTTGTGGGAATTCCGCCTTGCAGAAGGTGAAGGCGAAGGTCTTGAAGTCGGCAGTGAAATCACTGTTGAACTATTTAACGAGACGAGCAAAGTAGATATTGCGGGTACCTCTAAAGGTAAAGGTTTTGCCGGTGCAATCAAACGTTGGAACTTCAGTTCTCAGCGTATGACTCACGGTAACTCACTCTCTCACCGTGCGCCTGGTTCGATTGGTCAAAACCAATCACCAGGTAAGGTATTTAAAGGCAAAAAAATGGCTGGTCAAATGGGCAACAAGCGCGTGACTACCATGTCTTTAGAATTGGTGAAAGTGGATGTTGAGAACAACCTTTTATTAGTTAAAGGTGCCGTTCCTGGCGCGACTGGCGGCGATGTTATCGTTCGTCCAGCAGTTAAAGCGTAACGTCGAGGAGTATACTGATGGAATTAACATTAAAAGACGCTAACGGCGCTCTTGAAGTATCAGAAGCTACCTTTGGACGTGAGTTCAACGAAGCGTTAGTACATCAAGTAGTCGTAGCATACAGTGCTGGTGCGCGTCAGGGCTCTAAAGCTCAAAAGACCCGCTCTGAAGTACGCGGTGGTGGTAAGAAGCCATGGCGTCAAAAAGGTACAGGTCGTGCACGTGCTGGTACTATCCGTAGCCCAATCTGGGTTGGCGGTGGTCGCGCATTCGCTGCTAAGCCTCGTAGCTTTGAGCAGAAAGTTAACAAAAAGATGTATCGTGGCGCGATCAAGAGCATCTTATCTGAATTAGTACGTCAAGAGCGTTTAATTGTTGTTGAGAAGTTCGGTGTAGAAGCACCAAAAACCAAAGAGCTTTTAAACAAATTAAACGGCTTGAACCTTAACGATGTGTTAATCGTGACTAGCGAAGTCGATGAGAACTTGTTCTTGGCTTCTCGCAACTTATACAAAGTTGACGTTCGTGATGTACAAGGTATTGATCCTGTAAGCCTAATCGCTTTTGAAAACGTGTTAATCACGGCTGATGCGATTAAGCAACTAGAGGAGTCATTAGCATGAACGAAGAACGTTTATTAAAAGTGCTTTTAGCACCTCATATTTCTGAAAAGTCTACTATGGCTGCAGAAGGCAACAACACAGTTGTTTTCAAAGTTGCGACGGACGCGAACAAAGCGGAAATCAAAGCTGCTGTTGAGAAGCTTTTCGAAGTAGAAGTTAACTCGGTACGTACTGTCAACCAAAAGGGTAAAACCAAGCGGACTGGCATGCGTTTCGGCAAACGCAATGACTTTAAGAAAGCCTACGTAGTGCTTAAAGAAGGTCAAGACATCGACTTCGTCGGTGCGGGTGAGTAAGGAGTTAGGAAATGCCATTATTAAAAGCTAAGCCAACTTCTGCCGGTCGTCGTCACGTTGTTCAGGTCGTTAATCCCGATCTACACAAAGGCGCACCTTATGCTCCTCTTTTAGAGAAGAAAAGTAAGTCTGGTGGTCGTAATAACAACGGTCGTATTACAGTTCGTCACATTGGTGGTGGTCACAAGCATCATTATCGTGTTATCGACTTTAAACGTAATAAAGACGGTATCCCTGCAAAAGTCGAGCGTTTAGAATATGATCCAAACCGGTCTGCAAACATTGCACTAGTATTGTATGCAGATGGTGAGCGTCGTTACATTCTTGCACCTAAAGGTGTTCAAGCGGGCGATGCAATTCAATCTGGTTCTGATGCACCAATCAAAGCAGGTAATGCATTACCAATGCGTAACGTGCCAGTTGGTTCAACAGTACACGCCATCGAAATGAAGCCTGGTAAAGGTGCACAAATTGCACGTTCAGCAGGTCAGTACGCGCAAATCTTGGCGCGTGATGGAGCTTATGTGACTTTACGTCTTCGTTCTGGCGAAGTACGCAAAGTATTAGCCGATTGCCGTGCCACCATTGGTGAAGTTGGCAATGCGGAGCACATGCTTCGTTCATTGGGTAAAGCGGGTGCATCTCGCTGGCGCGGTGTGCGCCCAACTGTTCGTGGTGTTGCCATGAACCCAGTTGATCACCCACACGGTGGTGGTGAAGGTCGTACTTCGGGCGGTCGTCATCCAGTCACTCCATGGGGTGTTCCTACCAAAGGTAAGAAAACCCGTAGTAACAAGCGTACCGACAAACTTATCGTTCGTCGTCGCAATAAATAATAGCGAGGATTCACCATGCCACGTTCTCTCAAGAAGGGTCCTTTTATTGACCTACACTTGCTGAAGAAGGTAGAAGCTGCAGTGGAAAAAGGCGACAAGAAGCCAATTAAAACTTGGTCACGTCGTTCTATGATCATCCCAGATATGATTGGGTTGACCATTGCGGTCCATAACGGTCGCCAGCATGTACCTGTGTTCGTCACTGACGAAATGGTCGGCCATAAGTTGGGCGAATTTGCGCCAACGCGTACTTATCGCGGCCATGTCGCTGATAAGAAATCTAAGCGTTAAGAGGAGAAATAAATGGAAGCTTTAGCTAAACACCGTTTTGCTCGTACCTCGGCTCAGAAAGCACGTTTGGTAGCAGATCAAATTCGCGGTCTACACGTTGAAAAAGCACTAGAAGTATTAACTTACAGCAACAAAAAAGCGGCTGTATTAGTTAAGAAAGTACTCGAGTCTGCGATTGCAAACGCCGAGCACAACGAAGGGGCTGACATCGACGAGTTAACTGTCGCAAAAGTATTTGTCGACGAAGGTCCAACGATGAAACGCATCAAGCCACGTGCCAAAGGTCGTGCTGATCGTATCTTTAAGCGTAGCAGTCACATCACTGTGGTTGTAGCGGATAACTAGGAGTAGATTATGGGACAGAAAGTTCATCCTACCGGCATACGCTTAGGTATCAGCAAACCATGGACTTCAACTTGGTACGCTAATACTGCGGAATATGCTGACAACTTGTACAATGATCATCAAGTACGTCAGTACTTGACGAAAGAATTGAAAAACGCGTCATTATCTAAAATTGTCATCGAACGCCCTGCAAAGAGCATTAAAGTGACAATCCACACAGCCCGTCCAGGTGTTGTGATTGGTAAAAAAGGTGAAGACGTTGAAAAACTTCGTAACCATGTTGCTAAGCTTGCTGGTGTACCAGCACAAATCAACATCGCAGAAGTTCGTAAGCCTGAATTAGATGCACAGCTAGTCGGCGATAGCATCTCAAGCCAGCTTGAGCGTCGTGTTATGTTCCGTCGTGCGATGAAGCGCGCGGTACAAAACGCCATGCGTCTTGGTGCCCTAGGTATCAAGGTAGAAGTATCTGGTCGTTTAGGTGGTGCTGAGATTGCGCGTTCTGAATGGTACCGTGAAGGTCGTGTACCACTACACACTTTCCGTGCAGACATTGACTACGCAACATCTGAAGCATTGACAACTTACGGTATCATCGGTGTTAAAGTTTGGATCTTCAAAGGTGAAGTATTAGGTGGTTTACCACTTGAAACGGAAGCGGCTAAGCCAGCTGCAGCGCCTAAGAAGAAAGGCCGCAACGCGAAGCGAGAGGGTTAAGATATGTTACAACCTAAACGTATGAAATTCCGTAAGATGCATAAGGGCCGTAACCGTGGTTTAGCGATCGCGGGAAGCAAAGTCAGCTTCGGTACTTATGGTCTTAAATCTGTTGGTCGTGGTCGTATGACTGCGCGTCAGATTGAAGCAGCGCGTCGTGCTATGACACGTCACGTCAAGCGTCAAGGTAAGATTTGGATCCGCGTATTCCCTGACAAGCCAATTACTGAGAAGCCTCTAGAAGTGCGTCAAGGTAAAGGTAAAGGTAACGTTGAATACTGGGTTTGCCAAATTCAGCCAGGTCGTGTGTTATACGAAATGGAAGGTGTTCCTGAAGCATTGGCGCGTGAAGCGTTTGCCCTTGCTGCAGCGAAACTTCCGTTCAAGACAACCTTTGTAACTCGGACGGTGATGTAATGAATGCAGCTGAACTAAAAGAGAAAAGCGTTGAAGAACTAAATGCAGAGTTATTAAACTTATTGCGTGAACAGTTCAACTTACGTATGCAATATTCAACTGGCCAGCTTGAAAAAACTGACCAATTGAAGAAAGTGCGTCGTAACATCGCGCGTGTTAAAACTATTTTGACTCAAAAGAAGGCTGGTAAGTAATGACTGAACAGAAAATCCGTACAGTACAAGGCCGTGTTGTCAGCAACAAAGGTGATAAAACTATCACTGTTGCAGTAGAGCGCAAAGTTAAGCACCCTATCTATGGGAAGTTTATTAAGCGTACTACTAAGTTACACGCTCATGATGAAACCAACCAGTGTAATGAAGGTGATGTAGTCACTATCCGTGAGGTAGCGCCTATTTCTAAATCTAAGAACTGGACGTTAGTGGACGTAGTCACCAAAGCTAACTAATTTTCATCAATGAAAAAACTTAAAAAAAGCACCTACGGGTGCTTTTTTATTGTTTGTCGTAAATATCGCCTAGTTTATTGGTTAGCGAGTCAAGATCGCTAAATTCAATATAAAGCGTTCCAGAGTCTCGAGTATTATCCAATATGTGCATGGTCAAACAAGTGTTCATATAGCATCCGCTTTGTGAATACAGCACAACAGGTCGAAAAAATCATTCGCTTGTCATGATTGGAAAGGGTTGAAATCATCGAAGTTACAGGTCAGACTAGTGGTGTTTACAAAATAATAACATTAAGGACATATCTATGAGCCACATACTTATTCCTGACGGTATCCATAATTTGGGTGACTTCATCGAACGAACCCTGACAAAGTACTCAGCTAAGCCAGCTTTTACCGCAATAGGTCAAACCAAGACGTTTGCTGAAATGGACGAGATGTCATATCAATTTGCCTGTTACTTGCAACATGAACTTGGATTGCAAGTAGGGGACCGAATCGCGATTCAACTACCAAACTTAATTCAAAGCCCAGTTGCCTTCTTTGGCGCTATGCGCGCAGGGCTCGTCGTGGTCAGTACTAATCCACTTTATACGCCACCTGAAATGCAGCATCAGTTCAATGACTCAGGTGCAAAGGCTCTCGTTATACTCTCTGATTTACTACCAAAATATGAAGCGATCAAAGCAGATGTTGGTATTGAGCATGTGATTGTGACGTCCGCTCCACAACTATTAACGGGACAAGCGGTCAGTGATGTTGACTATCCTTGTTACGTGGACGTGTTTGAGAAGGGTGCTCAGCATAAATTGAGCCCACGTCCTAATACCAGACTAGATGATACGGCAGCGTTGCAATATACCGGTGGCACAACTGGTGTATCAAAAGGGGCTGTGCTATCCCATGGCAATTTATTGAGTAATAATTATCAGTTCGCAGAGCGTATGGGGGATGCCTTTGTGCCGGGTGAGGAAACCATTGTGTGTCCATTACCGCTCTATCATATTTATGCCTTAATGGTGTCAATGGTTAGTTATTTTGGCAACGGTGGTCACTCGATACTGATCCCAAATCCGCGTGATTTGGATGCATTCATCGACCAAATCGCGCCGTTCAAGTTTACAGCCTTTGCTGGTATTAATACCTTGTTTGTGGGTTTGTGTATGCAAGACAAGTTCAAAGCACTCGATACCAGCGCTTTAAAGGTGACGACTTCTGGTGGAACGGCTCTGACTGGCGCCGCTGCAGAGCTTTGGTTGAAAACAACCGGTTGTACGATTGCGGAAGGATATGGACTGTCTGAAACTTCTCCTGTGGTTTCACTTAACATCCCTGGGCAAGAACAAATTGGCACGGTTGGTTTCCCAATGCTCGACACCGACGTGCAAATGCTCGACGATCAAGACCAACCAGTAGCAGATGGTGAATCAGGTGAAATCGCCGTGAAAGGTCCTCAGGTTATGCAAGGCTATTGGAACCGTCCTGAGGAAACGGCCAAAGTGATGACGGCTAATGGGTATTTTAAAACTGGCGATGTGGGTGTGAAGCTACCAGACGGTGCCATCAAAATTGTTGATCGCATCAAAGACATGATCATTGTCTCAGGTTTTAATGTGTATCCTAATGAAATTGAAGATGTACTGGTGAAGCATCCTGCTGTAGTGGAAGCCGCTGTCGTTGGCAAACCTGATGACCAAACTCAAGAACGGGTTGTCGCGTATATCAGTGTTAATGGCGAGGTTACCCCAGAAGAGGTGGTTGCACATTGTCGGGAATCATTGACCGGATACAAGGTGCCCAAAGAAGTGAACATTATTGATGAGTTACCCAAATCCACCGTGGGCAAAATTCTACGTCGTGAGTTGAGAGGGTAACTCTTTTTAAGACAGGCTTGTCAACGCTCTTATATCGTGAACGCCTTATGTATTGTTTCAACAGATACATAAGGCGTGACCGATTTTGTTAACGGGGCTTCGAATAAAGTCTGGTCCTAGTCGAAAAATCAGGAAATCGAACCAAGACTCATACCAAAAACTATAATTTAGGATAAAAAACGGTATTAGCGTCTGACAAGGCCATGCTCAACCGCATAGCAAATCATCTCTGCGACGGAATCTAATTGCAGTTTAGCCTTGATGTTACGGCGATGAGCATCTACGGTACGAACACTGATGTGGGTTTGCTCGGCAATTTGTTTACTGGACAATCCCTGGGCGAGATAAGACAACACAGTTTGTTCGCGAGTTGTTAATCGAGTAGCCTCAGGGGGGATGGGTTTACTCAACAAAATTTGCGCGATGTTTTCACCAAAATAACGTCGTCCTTGAGCGACATGAGTGATGGCCAGATAGACTTCCTCAGCATCTGTATTTTTGAGGATGTACCCCGAGGCACCTGCTTGAACCGCGTTGGTGATGTATTCAGCGTTATCGTGCATACTAAAAATCAGAATTTTAGAGTGTGGCGATATTTCTAGGATTTGTTCTGTGGCATCGATGCCATTTAGGTCTGGCATAGAAATGTCCATCATTATGACATCTGGTGTCAATGAGTTCAGCTGGGTAATCGCCTCCTGCCCGTTATTCGCTGTGCCAATGACCTCCACATCATCATAAAACGCCAAACAGCTCATGATACCGTCACGAACCATTGGATGGTCATCCACTAATAACACTTTTATCGTCGGACTCATGCAGATCCCTTCTTGGTATTTTGCTGATCTTTATCTTTGTCGATCGTCGCAAAGTTTTTGGCAAAACTACTCAGCGGTATTTTGATTTCGAGTTTGGTGCCACGTCGATTCGATATTATAGCAATTTTGCCTTGATAATAATCCACGCGCTCTTGCAGATTGTTGAGTCCAATCCCAAATTTATCAGTATCTTCTGGATTAAATCCTTGGCCGTCGTCCCGAATCTTTAAACTCAACCAATCTTCTGCCATTTCTAAGTCTATGTCCACACGTTGCGCCTTGGCGTGTTTCTCTACATTGGTCAGACATTCTTGTACGGTTCGATACAGAGAAGTATTGAGTTGTGGCGATAAGAGCTTTCTAACTTGCAGTTTATTAACGGTGACAGCAATTTGGGTACGCTTACTAAACTCTTCGGCGAGTGCTTCAATCGCGGCTGATAATCCTAATTCGTCCAATATTTGTGGGTGTAAGTGATGAGAGATGCGTCTGACTTCATTGATGGTCAAATCTAAGCTGGACGATGCCGCATTGAGCGCTTGCGGTTCAGGGATGTGAGATTTTTTTAACATCATTTTGGTGGCACTGAGGGAATACTTGATCGAGACCAGCATTTGAATGATGCCATCGTGTAATTCTCTCGCAATATAACGGCGTTCGTCTTCTTGTGAGGTAATGATTTTCTGCCCTAAGGCCGAGACTTTGGCTTCATTTTCTTGTTTCTGAGTGACACTGATAGCAACCGCCACAAACAATATTAACATAATGGAAGTGATAGCGACCGCCAGTATGATTAGGCGGGTATTTTGGACTTGGGCATCAATTTCACCTTGGATTTTGTCCAGTTGAGCATAGACATCGTCGAGGTACACCCCCGTTCCCACCATCCAGTCCCATTTGTCGAGATAGGTTGCGTAACTGAGTTTATCGGTGATGGTTTCGGTGGAAGGTTGTGACCACTTATAAAAATGATACCCACCGCCGTTTTGCGCCAAATTGATCAAGATCTGTATCGTCTTACCGCCGTCGGGGTCGGTTAGCTCCCAAAAGTTCTTACCGATGCGTTCAGGTTGATGAGGTAGGACAATGTTGGTGCCAAACTGATCATAGGTAAAAAAATACCCGTCGATGCCGTCATACAACATGCGTGTGAAGGTTTGGGCTGCGTGTGCTTTGGCCTCAGGTTCTGCAAACACGTTGCCATAATAGACATCATCAATGGCGGTGACGGCGAGTGACGTGTAATTTTTGAGTTCCCGTTGCTTTTGTTCAATCAGAAAAGTTTCAAGTGATGCGAGATTTTGCTCGGATAGATCGCGATATTGTTGGGTCACTAGAAAATATGTAAAAACAGCTGTGACCGCGACCTGGACAATGATCAACCAAATATAACGAAAGGAAAACATAATGCTCACAGAATTGTAAATACAATGTTATTTTGCCAAATTCTCCTCCTTATTGCCTTAGACCTTAGTCGTAAAAAACGTAAAGCCCTAAAGTGTAAATGCAGAGACATTCTGGCCATCAATCAAAAGCATAGGTAGAACTACCTAGTTGGTATAGGTAGTTTTGCGAATTGGTATTTTGCTTGTATTTGTTAAAGTGATGTTGTTTTTAATAGTACAACAAATTAAAGGACACACACATGAATTTTAAAACTCTCGCCAAGTCATTGTTGGTAGTGAGCTTGCTAGCAAGCCCTATCGCAATGGCAAAAGAAAAAGTGTATCGTTGGAAACTTGCTGAAACGTGGGGACCGAACTTCCCTGTGTTTGGTGATGCGACCAAGAATATGGCCAAAATGGTCGAAGAAATGTCAAATGGTCGTTTGATCATCCGCATCGATTCTTCAAATAAGCACAAATCCGCCCTAGGTATTTTCGATTTTGTTAAATCGGGTCAATATGAGATGGGTCACTCTGCGTCTTATTACTGGAAGGGTAAAGACATTCATACGTTATTCTTCACAACGTTACCTTTTGGTATGACAACGGCCGAACAATACGCATGGTTCTACCACGGTGGTGGCATGGAATTGATGAAAGAAACCTATGATAAGTATGGTATTTTGTCTTTCCCTGGTGGTAATACAGGTAACCAAATGGGTGGCTGGTTCCGTAAAGAAATCAACTCATTAGAAGACTTACAGGGTCTCAAAATGCGTATTCCTGGGTTTGCTGGTGAAGTATTGGCAAAATTAGGCGCAAAACCGACGAACATTCCATCTGCTGAATTATATACTGCGCTTGAGCGCAATACGATTGATGCACTAGAGTGGGTGGGTCCGTCTCTAGACTTACGTATGGGCTTCCACAAAATCGCGCCTTATTATTACACTGGCTGGCATGAGCCTGCGACGGAATTACAGTTCATGGTAAATGAGCGCGCATTTAATAAATTGCCTGAAGATTTACAACAAATCCTAGTTAATGCAATGAAACTCGCTGCTTACGACATGTACACTCAATCTACTCACGAAAGTGCAGTCAACTTGGCGACGATTCAAACCGAATACCCGAATGTAAAAATTCGTTCGTTCCCAGCTGAGGTGATGAATGCAATCAAAGCAGAGAACGACAAGTTATTGGTCGAGTTTGCCAACGCCGATCCACAATCTAAGAAAATCCTTGATTCGATTGAAGCATATCGCCAAAAAGCACGTGCTTGGACTAACTTCTCTGACCGCGCTTACTTAGAGAGCTTTGATTCTCAATAAGCTTTCCGGTTAACATATATAAAGAGGCAACCGCCCGTGGCTGCCTCTTTTTTATGTCACTCATGTCACAACAAGCAATAGGCATATAATGAAAGGTTTACATAAAGCACTCGGAAAATTTATCGATGCGATGGGGAATGTGTGCGTCCTATTGATGGTATTGATGGTATTAAACGTCTTCTACGATGTGTTAATGCGCTATTTTTTCAATAACGTCAGTATCGGCATGCAAGAATTAGAATGGCATTTGTTTGCTGCGATGTTCATGTTTGGTATCGGTTACACACTGAAAGAAGATGCGCATGTTCGAGTGGATATTTTCTATGAAAAGTGGCTTCCTCATACGCAAGCGAAACTCAATATTGTGTGTGCAATGCTTTTTGCATTGCCAATAGCCAGTATTCTAGCCTACTACGGCTATGGTTATGCTTATGATGCATTTGAAATGATGGAAGGCTCGCCGGATCCGGGTGGCTTACCTTATCGCTGGATCATTCGCTCAGTCATTCCTGCATCCAATGTATTTTTAATCCTGTGCATTTTTCATCATATTCTTGAGAATATTCTTGTCTTAGGTCGCCCAAATGTGCACCACGACCATATCCATAATGAGGGCGTCTAAATGGAAGAGTTAATTGGTATCTTATTGTTTTTTACCGCACTGATTTGTTTGTTCGGTGGGTATTACGTCGCGTTCACCTTTGCGGGTATTTCGGTGATTGTTGGGGTGGGGTTCTTAGGCATCGATCTGTTTGAATTTATGCCGTATCGCATTATGTCGATTATGGAAAACACGACCTTGATGGCGATCCCGATGTTCATTTTTATGGGCATTGTCCTGCAAAAAACCGGCTTAGCCGAGCGTTTGCTAGAGTCTTCTGCGAAGTTATTTGGCTCAGTGTCTGGTGGTGTTGCCATTTCGACCATTGTGGTCGGTGCATTGCTTGCAGCCTCCACTGGTGTGGTTGGTGCTTCTGTTGTGGCAATGGGCGTTATCTCGTTGCCGGTCATGCTCAAAAATAACTATCATCAGCCTACTGCTGCTGGTGTTATCTGTGCGTCGGGTACGCTGGGGCAGATTATTCCTCCGTCGATCATTTTGATTATCTTGGGCGATGTGATGGGAATTGCGGTCGGTGATTTGTTTAAGGCCGCGGTGATCCCAGGGGTAATGCTCATTGGCGCGTATGTCTTGTATATCATCGTGTTATCAAAATTCAAACCACATTACTGTCCGCCGATTCCGGTCGAAGAAGACAAGGCTACAATCATCAAGCAAGCGTTGCGGGATATCGTACCGCCGATGATTTTGATTGTTGCGGTGTTAGGCTCGATTTTTGGTGGGATTGCCACCCCTACTGAGTCCTCTGCAATTGGTGCTGTAGGTGCGTTATTATTAGCTCAGTTCTATGGTGGCTTAGACATCAAAACCATCGTCGGTGTCTCCAAAGAATCCGTCAAAGTGTCTTCAATGATCTTTGCAGTACTCATTGGTGCAACCGCGTTCTCGATGGTGTTTAGTTATTCTGGTGCTGAGTATTTGGTTGAAGAGTTTTTCTTGGATTTACCAGGAGAAAAATGGACCTTCATAATCCTAGTGATGATTGCGATTTTGATCTTGGGTTTCTTTATCGATTTCATTGAGATTGCGTTTTTGGTGGTACCAATCATTACACCGGTCGCAATGGCCCTGGACATTGATTTGGTGTGGTTTGCCATTTTGATTTCGATGAACTTGCAGACGTCCTTTTTATCGCCTCCCTTCGGATTTAGTCTATTTTATCTCAAAGGTGTGGCGCCAAAATCCATGAAAACGACCACAATATATAAAGGTGCGATTCCATTTATCTGTCTGCAGGTAGCGGTATTGGCGTTAATCATTGCGTTCCCGGATACGTTTATCGTGTTCTAACGAAATCAAAGAACAGTGAGTTGGAACAAGGCCTTGCTGTGGAACAGTGAGGCCTTTTTTTATGCTAAAACGCACCAAAGCACTAATGACAAGTACGGGTAATTGCATTATGCTAGCGCCGATTTTTGATGGTTTTATAGGAAAGATTTAGCCATGCCAGAAGCAATTATGGGTCCATTGACGCGCTTGCGCAACAATAAGATTTTTGAAATGTCCGTCGTTGCGGTCATTATCATTTCTGCTCTAGAAATTGGAGCCAAAACGTTTACTCTGAATGACTCTGCGCTGTCTGTTACGAAGATCATGGATTGGTTTATTACCATTTTCTTCTTATTTGAAATCACGTTGCGCTTTGTCACAGACGAGAACAAAAAATCCTTCTTCAAAAAGGGCTGGAATATTTTTGATACGCTCGTCGTTGCGGTCAGTCTGGTTCCGGTAGATGATTCGGAGATGGCTTTATTGGCACGCTTGGTCCGTATCTTCCGTGTGTTGCGGATGATTTCGGTGGTACCGGAGTTACGTGTGTTAATTAACTCCTTGCTTCGCGCCATGCCTCAACTGTTTTATGTTTTATTACTGATGTTTATCATCTTTTATATCTATGCAGCGATTGGCAGTTATATCTTTGAGTCGATTAACCCTGTGTTGTGGGGCGATATCGCTATCTCTATGTTGACCTTGTTCCGCGTAATGACGTTTGAAGATTGGACCGATGTGATGTACGAAACCATGGAAGTGTATCCGATGTCTTGGGTATTCTATTTTACGTTTATTTTCCTAACCGCATTTGCATTTCTTAATATGGTGATCGGGATTGTCGTCGGTGTCATGGAAAAAGAACATCAATTGATGCGTGAGGAAGAAACGTCTCAGGAACCTACAGTTGCGGATCTACAAGCGGATATCGCTGAATTAAAACAAATGATTCAGCAGTTGCGAGCAAGAAACTAGTCTCAACGCAACAACTTGTTATGCTTTAAAACATACTTTTATGATGGAATTAAATGCTCATGGATGACGCTTAACGTAAAATTTGGCTTTCGCAACACATCGCACGTATTGATGGTCAACCACCCCTCCGACGCCATAGCGAAACACCAAAAGATGGGAACCAGTCTATTTGTGTTTTTCCAAGGCAGTTCCCAATTGTTCTATGCAGACTGGGACGATCAGCATATCTCTTTGCCAGAAGACTGGGATGCATTACCGTTGACGACCGTGATGGGCGATTGTGGTGCTCGATGACCTATGTGGCTGGTAATGATCACTATTTGGATCAAACCATGTTATATTCTGAGTAACCTCAACTGAGACCGTTGCGTTTGACTGAAAGCGATATTGAAGCCAACAAAATTCTTGAGCTTAATATCAGTGATGCGCCGGTAATGGAGTAGTGTATTAATTACATCATTAAATTATGCATCAGCGTCCTTTTGGTCAGTCAAGCATTGGCTAAAGAGGATGCGACTTTTTCTGAAGTGCTAGCACAATCCTCTGTGCCAGCCACTCAGAGACATATTTATGGAGCAGCGCCGGAGCAATTTTATCTTCGTTGGCAACAAGCCGACGATGCGCCATTACTGATTTTTATTCATGGCGGCTGCTGGTTAGATGCTTATGATATAGAGCATGCCAAACCTTTGATGTCAGCTTTTTACGAAGCGGGCTTTACGGTTATCGGTCTTGAATATCGTCGCACTACTGATGAACATGCAGGATGGCCGATTGCCAGAGACGATATTATCAATGGTTTACAAAAAGCAGTAACTGACACAACCTATGCAACCGAACGTCCGATTGCTATTGTAGGGCATTCTGCTGGTGGGCATTTGGCTTTATTAGCCGCAACACAAGCGTCGCAGTGGGCGCCTAGCTTGAACATCAATGTGCATGGTCTTGCTGCAATTGTTGATGTTGCTACTTATGCGCAAGGCGATAATTCTTGCCAACAAGCTACATTACGTTTTATGGGCGACTCCCCTGCAATCATCCCTGAAATATATAAAAGTGCCTCGCCGCTCTCTTATCAGATGCCATCCAATATCGAAGTGATATTGTGGCATGGCAATGAAGACAAGATAGTACCTATCAAACAGGCCAGTTACCCAAATGCCTCAGTAAATACGACCCAGCATGCTGGGCATTTTGCTTGGATCCACACCCAAACCACGGCGTATAAGTCGTTATTACAAAATTTATTGGAGCGCGCGTTATGACCCCACAAGTCACCTGGCCAAATGATGTGTGGATGGATATTTTAGCACAAGCCCAGCAACTTGACTCAGAGGATGTATTAAAGGAAAAACGCAAAGCGTTTTCCATTCCTGATAACACGATTTATTTGGACGGTAATTCTCTTGGTCCTGCGTCACATGCGGCACAAATGGCTGGCCAATCAGTGCTAGACGCACAATGGCAAACGGATCTGATTACCTCTTGGAATGTACACGATTGGATCAGGCTACCGCGCATTGTGGGCGCTCTGATTGCACCGATTATTGGCGCTCAAGCAGACTCTGTCATCGCTTGTGATTCCACTAGTATCAATTTATATAAACTCTTGCATAGTGCGCTTAATCTGCAGCCAGATCGGCATGTCATTATGACTCAACAAGGAAACTTCCCCAGTGACGGTTATATCGCGCAAGGCTTAATGGCACATCGCTCTGAAGTGAGCCTTATTTATGTTGATGAGCAAGACATTATTGCGCAATTAGATGAATCGATCGCTGTGCTCATGTTGACTCATGTCAATTACAAAACGGGCTATATGTTGGATATGGCAAAAATCACGCAAGCCGCCCACGCATTGGGCATCTTAGTGATTTGGGATCTTGCTCACAGCGCCGGTGCTCTGGAGTTGTCGCTCGATGAACACGAGGTCGATTTTGCGGTGGGATGTGGCTATAAGTATCTTAACGGTGGTCCAGGTGCTCCAGCTTTTGTTTATGTAAATCCCATACATCTCAATCGGCTCAAACAACCACTTGCCGGCTGGATGGGACATGCCAATGCGTTTGCTTTTGAGCAAGATTATGTGCCAAGCGATGGTATTGATAGCTTGTTATGTGGCACTCCAAATATTGTGTCAATGGCGGTGCTCAAAGGCGCCTTGACGGTATTTAGCGACGTGCATATGTCTGACGTGCGGCAGAAATCACTCAAACTATCGTCTTTTATGGTTTCAGTTATTGAGCAACATCCTGCTTTGCAATCATTAGAGTTAGTAACGGATATGGATGATGCGCGCAGAGGCAGTCAAATCGCCCTCGCTCACCCTGATGCGTATGCGATTTGCCAAGCGTGGATTGAACAAGGTGTCATGGCGGATTTTCGTGAACCCAATATTTTACGCATCGGTTTTGCACCATTGTATATCAGTTATTTTGATGTGCTCAAAGCAACGGATTCTCTTGCCCATATTATGCAATGTAAAACGTATCGAGCGCAGCAATATCAAACCCGCAATACGGTGACCTAATGCAAGGCTTTAAACGCCTACTATCCATATCATCATTCACTCAACTCGCTGATGAACTGGTATCTGCTAAGATCATCTTACCTTGGGTTTTTTTGACGTTAAACGCGCCAATTTGGATGCTCAGTTTATTGGTTCCTCTCAAAGAATCAGGTTCTCTATTGCCACAGTGGTCTGTTAAACAAGCACTGCGTTCACGTTATCAAACGGGTCTCATTTGGCGCTCGGGTATGATTGTGCAAGGTGCGAGTTTGGGCTTGTTACTCACGGTGTTACTACTTCCAGTCGCAGGGCGAAGCTATATTGGTTTGTTTAGTGTTGTATTGCTCAGTGTTGGACGTGCCTTGTGTTCCTTTACCGTCAAAGATATTCAAGCGCACAATATTGCAAAGGGTGAACGTGGCAAGCTCATTGGATTGGGAGGAAGTATTTCAGGATTACTGACCATAGTAGTTAGTGTGTATTTACTTCAGTTGCAAGATATTGCTCATAAAATCCCAATTCTGACGGGGTTATTGATAAGCGGTTTTACTTGTTATGCCATCGGGTGTTGGTTGAGTATTTCACTTGCGATGCCAACAGGGCTCGAATTAAGTAAGCAGGGTTCGCTCTTGCAATTTTGGCAACAAACCCCGCTTTTGCGCAAAATCGTTTATCAACGTTCTGCCGTATTACATGGTGCGCTGGTCATGCCCTATATGGTGCTCGCAGTTGCGTCTGAACAAGCGATGTATTCAAGCTTACCTTGGTTTATGTTAGGAGGCGCGATAGCCAGCTTTCTGTCGTCGGCAGTATGGGGAGCGTTATCGGATGATTCTGCGCTGCACACTATGCAAAAAGCCATTGCGATGACCCTGTTGGGGGCATTTGGATTTTACCTCATATGGTATTGCGAACTGACCTCCATTTGGTTGATGATGTTGTGTTTTGCGATCGGAAATCTGGGCTATGCTGGAGTACGGACGGCGCGCAAAACCTACTTGTTAGACATTGTTGAAAGCGATATACGTCAGCAGTATGTAGCATCTGGAAACACCCTGGTGGGCCTTGTGTTGTTGGGGCTTGGGGGACTTTATGCGGTGCTTTATTCTGTGTTGTCGACTCACTTAATATTGGTGTGTGTGGCTATGTTGTTGGTGGGGGCGTGGATAACTTCGCGAATGCCTAAGGAAAAATAATGGATTCGATAACACAAATTGCACTGGGCGCAACGGTTGGTTACGCCATTATGGGCTCGAAAGTAGGTAAACGTGCTGCGTTGTATGGCGCGGTACTTGGCACCCTTCCGGATCTGGATGTGCTGATCCCTTACGGAGGAGATATTGAAAACTTCACGTATCACCGAGGGTTCAGTCATTCTTTTTTGGTGCATGCGCTGATTAGCCCTATATTGGCTTGGTTGTTTTGTAAATTGCATCCTCAAACCAAAACTCACTTTGCTCGCTGGGCAGTGATGGCCTTTACCGTTTTGGCGACTCATGCGTTGATCGACGGCCTGACTGTCTATGGCACACAAGTATTCTGGGGACTCACCGAATACCCCTTTGCATATTCGATATTTTTTATCATTGATCCTCTCTATACTCTGCCTTTACTGATTCCAACTCTGTTATATCTATCGCCACGTATTTCGCTTGAGCGATTGCGTAGGCTCACGTTTTGGGGACTTGGGATCAGTGTTGGTTACATGCTCTGGGCGATTGCAGCGAAGCAGTATATTGATTATATTAATCATCATGCGTTAGCGGCCCAAGGGATTGATGACAGTGTGTACGTCAGCACACCTGCACCTTTGACAACTTTGTTATGGCGCAGTGTCGTAGTTGAAGATGATGCGTACTATGAAATCTACACATCGATTTTTGATTATGTCCATGAAGTCTCCATCACGCGTTATCCAACTCAACCGGAATTATTAAATAGTATTGTAGATGAATGGCATGTACAGCGTTTGCAATGGTTTACCAAGGGCTTGTACAGCGTCAAACAAGTTGAGAATGAAGTCATTTTAACGGATTTGCGCATGGGGGTGGAAAACGCCTATGTGTTTACGTTTGCTGTGGGTCAGGTAAATGGTAGCGATATTGTGCTAGGTAATTTGCGTCAGATAGAAAATCGTCCTTCCTTTGCCGGACTTCCTCTTATATGGCAAAGAATAGTTGATCCTTCAGTACAAATCAGCACAGACTAACGAATAGGGAGGAGTTGTGCTATATTGGCGAGAATACATATATTGATATCATTCGTTCTACATGGCACACCAACGCACTTTGCCACAGTATTTGGCTTTTTTACTGTATGATTTTTTATTACTGCTGATTTATATTCCCGTCACCATCAAATGGGGATTGTGGCGTCAGTTTTATTTGTCAAACAAACGCTACCAAAGACGAGGACAACGTTATGGTGATATTGCAGAGGATCTCGTTGAAGCCGATGATTGGTTTCATTGTGTCTCGGTTGGCGAAGTGGTCGCCGCATCTTGTGTCATTAAAGCATTATTACAAGAGGAACCGACTCGCAAGATCACCATTACCACTTCGACCCCTACTGGAGCGGGACGCGTAAGAGATATTTTTGGCGAGACGGTGCAACATCATTATTTGCCATGGGATCTTCCGTGGCTTATCAACGCATTAATCCTAGCGTTAAACCCCAAACGCGTATTCATTACCGAAGTGGAATTATGGCCTAATATGATTATGAAATTGGCTAAGCACCAGATTCCGATCATGTTGATCAATGCACGAATGACGGAACGTTCAGCTCAAAAGTATGCACAATTTTCGCTTTTATCAGAACCTGTGTTTGCCAAGATTCAGCATGTATGTGCGCAAGGAGAGCGGGATTTTGAAGCCTACCAACAATTGGGATTTGGTGATGATCGGTTGACTTTAACGCAGAATATCAAATTTGATCAAGTTACCGACATCGCTGTCTCTGATGAAGTTGCAAAAGTAGGCAAAAGCTTGGTAAAACGCTTTGTCATTGTGGCTGGCTCGACTCACCCTGGTGAAGAAGAGCATTGGTTAGAGGTACTAGAACAATGCAATATTGACGATGTTTTATTGGTGTTAGTCCCTCGTCATCCTGAGCGTTTTGATAAGGTGGTGAGTCTATTACGTGACCGTGAAATCCCGTTTCAACGCTGGAGTGATTATTCTGATTTGGCTGATGCTACTCAAGTACTTCTTGTCGACGCGATGGGCGTATTAAGTCCGCTGTATCATTGTGCGGATGTGGCTTTTGTGGGAGGCAGTATTGCTGAGCGCGGTGGGCACAATGCCTTGGAGCCAGCATTTTTTGCAGTGCCTATTTTGATGGGCGAACATCGCTACAACAATCCTGTGATCTGCGCTATGCTAGAACAAGCTGGCGCGTTATACCTAACAACATCGGTTGAGCAAAGCGTAGAACGCATCTGCCAATGGTATGATGATCCACAAGCCCGTATTCATGCAGGTCAATCAGGCGAGCAGGTACTTCATGCCAATCGCGGAGCCTTGTCTAAAACCCTTGAGGTCATCCGAGAAAAAGCTCAATAGAAGGAGTTAATGTGTCGAATTTCCCTAAAAATGTGCTTATAACCGGCGGTCTCAGTGGTATTGGTGAGGCGTTGGTTGCTCATTATATCAAGCAAGGCGCACAGGTGGCTATTCTGGATTTACCCGAGCCGAGTGACGTAAAACTTGGGCAGGATATATATTACGTTGCGTGTAATATTGCCAACAATGCGCAAGTTGAAAAGGCCGTCAAAACTCTTTGGCAAGAATGGAGTGAACCGGATTTGGTAATCAACTGCGCCGGGATATTGCGAGCAGGTAAGTTTGAATCACTCTCTGCCGCCGACTTTACTCAGTCTTTCAATGTTAATGTATTGGGTTCACGCCATTTAGCGGCAGCTTGTTTGCCAAGGATGTCTGCTGGAGGCCATCTGGCGCTTGTTGCATCCATGGCGGGCACCGTGGGCATTTATGGGGACAGTGCGTATGGCGCTTCAAAGTTTGCCGTATTGGGAATGGCCCAATGTTTACGTGCTGAATATGCCCCACAAGGGATTGCTATCAGTGCGATTTGTCCACCAGAAATCGACACACCCATGGTTCAAACTGAAGTTCAAACGATGCATCCAGCAACCCGAGTACTCAAACATTTTGCTGGGCGTTTGACCTTAGAGGAGGCCATACCACAAATTACTCGAGGGTTGGCGCGTAAACAGTTTATGGTGATCCCTGGCAAAATGGCCAAAGCTACGTATTGGATCAACCGCTTGACCCCAGATTGGCTCAATCATAGAGTGATGGATTTTTTGGTGGCAAAGAATAGGTTGTAATTTACTCCACAAACGTTGCAATTTGCGTAAGTGGTTTTTTGACCGTCGCGTGTTCTGGCACTGTCGCATCCTCAGCTGGATACCCAGCAATAATCAACATAAACGCTCGTTCATTGTCTGGGCGCTTGCAAATATCAACCAAAAACTGCATTGGTTTGGGTGTGTGAGTCAACGTAGCGAGTCCAGCGTGATGAAGTGCAGTGATCAGCATCCCCGTCGCAATGCCGACCGATTCATGAACATAATAATTATTACGCGAGTCTGTTTCTATAATACCACCGGTTTTCTGGCTGAATACGGCAATGAGCCATGGAGCGATGCTCAAATATGGTTTTTGTTCATTGGTACCCAGTGGCTTTAACGCCTCTAACCATTCTTCTCCCGCTTTACGTGAATAAAAAGCGTGCTCATGATGTTCCACCGTTGCTCGGATCTGCTCCTTCATGTCTTGCTCAGAGATTGCCACAAAATGCCATGGTTGGTGATTGGCACCACTTGGTGCAGAACCGGCGGCTAAGATGCATTGCTCGATGATCGCTTTATCGACGTCGCGGTCTGAGAATCTGCGAATGCTATGGCGACGGCGCAGATTGGTATTAAAGTCGGTGGCGCGACTGAGCATTTGCTCTGGGTCATATTCAACAAAATCAGTTAATGGAAGATGTTTGTCAGACATAATGTTTTCCTTTTTTTCTGGGCTAAATAAAAAAGGGTGACAAATATGTCACCCTCATTCTTAGCATTCTAGTTACTCACCACTGGTAGGCACTGGAAAACCACGGTCGCGCATCAATGCATCAACTTTAGCATCACGACCTCTAAAGGCGCGATACGCATCAGCTGGATCCATTGCGTTGCGCACAGCAAAGAGATACTGGACCATTTTTTCTGCGAGCTTTTCATCATAATATCCACCTGGTGCCTCAGCAAAGGCTTCGGCCGCATCAGAAGTTAACACTTCTGCCCACATATACCCATAATACGCTGCAGCATAACCCTCTGATGAGAAGATATGTTGGAAATGGGTCGAACGATGACGCATTGGAATTTGCGATGGCATACCGATGGCTGCTAAGGTTTCGCGCTCAAACGTTTGTACATCTTCAATCTGCGCCGGATCAGTGGTGTGATATTTCAGATCCATGATGGCCGATGCCATGTATTCTGTGGTTTTAAACCCTTCATTAAACGTCGCGGCATTTTTGATTTTGGTAACAAGCTCATCGGGAATAGGTTCACCTGTTTCATAATGCACTAGGAATTGATCAATTACTTCGTCGGTTAAAATCCAACGTTCAAGCAATTGTGACTGGAATTCAGTGTAATCACGCACGCCAGAATGCGATGAAGGATACATCACATCTGCCGCTAAGAAATGCAGAGCGTGCCCAAATTCGTGGAAATACGTCTCCGCGTCGTCCCAACTGATTAAAGTAGGTTGACCTTCTGGGGCTTTGACAAAGTTGGAATTATTCGCCGATAACACATTGGTTTCGCCATCAAATGTGGTGTAGGGACGATAATACGTTGCCCATGCACCGGAGCGCTTACCTTGACGAGCAAATGGGTCGAGATACCACAAGCCAACATTGCGACCGGTCGCAATGTCCGTTACTTCCCACACGCCGACATCTTCATGCCAAACAGGGACTTTACCTGCTTCGATGGCAGTGAATTTGAAATTAAACAAACGCTCAGCCACATAGAACATGGCTTCGCGCAGTTTATCTAGCTGTAGGTATTGTTTGACTTCATCCGAATCCAGGTCGTAGGTGGCTTGACGGACTTTTTCGGCATAGAAGCGATAATCCCACGGCTCGATAGTGATATCAGCCCCTTCGGCATCCGCAATAGCTTGCATGTCAGCTACTTCTTGTTCGACTCGCGCAATCGCTGCCGGCCAAACTTTGTCCATTAAAGCCATTGCGTTAGCAGGGTTTTTGGCCATGCGATCTTGTAAGCGCCAAGTGGCATAATCTGGAAAATCGAGCAGTTGAACACGCTCGTGACGCAACTCTAAAATCTCTTTAATAATGGCATTGTTATCAAATTCATCCCCATTGTTGCCACGAGAGAAGTACTTTTCCCAGACCTCTTTGCGCAGTTCGCGTTCGGTTGAATAGGTCAAGAAGGGATCCATCGATGAACGTGTATTGGTCACCGCATACATATCCGGTTTGCCACGTTCTTCCGCTGCAGCTTTAGCCGAACGAATATACCCTTCTGATAAACCGGATAACTGGTCAGCGGTTAAGAAGGTAACGATATTTTCTTCGTCATTAAGAACGTTACTGCTGAACTGGGTTTGTAATTCAGCAAGGCGTTTGTTGATCTCAGCGGTACGTTTTTTACCGGTATCATCTAATAAGATCCCAGAACGAATAAAGCTTTCATATGAGTTTTTAACAATGCGCTGTTGTTCTAAATTAAGGGTGTCGAATTCATCTCCTTCATATACGGCTTTTACTCGAGCAAACAACGCTTCGTTTTGAGAAATCTTGGATCTGAAGTCAGACAATTTAGGGCTGAGTTCACGCTGGATTTGGCGAAATTCCGGGCTCGACATATTGGATGCCCAAATTCCCCAGTAAGAAAAAACATTGTCTAGCTCTTTGCCTGCGCGCTCCATGGCTTCAAATGTATTAGCAAAAGTCGGAGCTTCAGGATTATTGGCTATCGCATTAATTTCGGCTAGGTTAATTTCCATGCCTTTTTCAACTGCAGGAGCTAGTAATGCTAAGTCCATTTTGTCAAAGGCAGGGACGCCTTCATAAGGCCCAGTAAAATCTTGCATGAGCACATTGTTATGCGCCACTGAGACGGCAGTATCTGCCGTGGCTGAGTCGGTTTGAGTGGCGGGTTTCGAGCAAGCTGAAAGGCCAAGCACGACTGCCAGCGAAATTGCTGAAAGGATCGGTTTGTTCATTGTGGTGTTCCGTCTTCGTTATTATAAGAAATTTCTGCTCAAAGGCAGAGCATTAACGCAAAACCTACAATAAAAAATAATCCGTGATTAAGCAAATACTATTGTTTTATTTTTGTCGATTAATACGCGGTTTTCAAGATGATAGCGCAAACCATTAGCAAGGGCTGTTTTTTCACAGTCACGCCCTTTACGCACCATATCAGCGGCTGAATCTGAGTGTGAAATACGCATAACTTGCTGTTCGATAATCGGGCCTTCATCCAAGTCAGTTGTCACATAATGACAGGTTGCGCCAATAAGTTTGACACCTCGATCATAGGCTTGTTGATAAGGTTTGGCGCCAGCAAAAGACGGCAAAAAACTATGATGAATATTAATGGCTTGCCCTACCCAGGCTTCGCACATGGAAGCTGGGAGGATTTGCATAAATCGAGCGAGTACGACTGTATCAGCACGATGCTCAACTAATAGGTTTTGAACTTTAGTAAAGGCATCTGCTTTTGCTTGGTCTTTGAAATCCACAAAATAAAATGGAATTTTGTACCAAGCCGCGATATCGGCAATTTGTGGGTGATTGGCAATAATACATGGGATATCACAGTTGAGTTCCCCCGTATGCCAGCGGTGTAAAATATCAGCTAGGCAATGCGTTTCATGACTGGCTAACAAAGCGACTTTGGGTAACACAGCAGGATCAGTGACTTGCCAATCCATCTGGTATTTGCGAGCAATCGGCGCAAAAGCCGCTTCGAAGGTCTTGATATCTAAATCCACGCTGTCAGCTGCGATTTCATGGCGCATAAAAAAGCGCTGAGTCGTCAAATCAGTATGATGATTCGCTTCTAAAATTGTCGCGCCATATTGCGCCAAAAACTGAGCAACGGTTGCGACCAGCCCAACTTGATCTGGACATTGAATGGTTAAGCGAAAGGAATGTTGCATGCGTGGTTACTTCTTTTGTGTGGTGTCAATCAATATGAAGCGAGCATAGCATGAATGTATTAACCTAAGCTACAGTAAACCTTTGCTGATACGCTCTCTAACACTCATGGTCGGATCAGGATGAGCTGGAAAACTTTTGCGAATAATGTATTCCACTCCAGTAGCAGTCGATATAGATTCATATAAATGAAACTCGTTGAAGGACAATCTGAAACTGGGTTGATAGAGAGCGGGGACTGGTTCTTTAATTTTGCGTTGCAAGGTGATGTGAGGTTGATACTCACGCTTTTCGATTTTAATACCTGCTTTGCGTGAGAGAGTTTGGCATTGTTTTGCAAGTTGCTTTAGTTCATCTGGGATAATAGACGGTGCAATAAAATGGATTTTAGGTTTCCCCCAATAGCCAAGGTGATCAAAGTGAGCGCTAAAATCGAGCCAGTTTATGTGTGGCAGTACCTCAACTAATGCATCGAGTTGATGCGAGGTAACTTGACCTAAAAACGCTAGGGTCACATGAAAATTATGCGGTTTCACGTCTGCTCTCGAATACCCTAAAGCATTAGACCGCCAATCTGCGATCTTAAGAATGTGATCAGGATCAATATTTAGTCCTAGAAAGAGTCTTTGATACATAAATAATTAATATACTGGTTATTATATGGTCGCAAGGTTTACTGAAAGCGTTAATAATCGCATTTTTCATAGATATATGTAAATAATCATTATATTTTTCATAAAACCAAGGTCGAATAAACAATTGTTGATATCGGCGTATAGTAAACTACATCAAAATGATTTTGAGCACCATTCACTTTTGATAAAAAGTAACACGGAAATAATTAAGGAGAGATTCTCATGGCACATGTAGCATTAGTTACGGGTGGAACACGCGGTATTGGTGAAGCCATTTGCGTTAAATTAAAAGAAGAAGGCTATCAAGTTGTCGCAAACTATGGCGGTAACGACCAGGCAGCTCAAGAATTTACAGAACGTACTGGTATTCCAGCGTTCAAATTTGACGTCGCAGATTTCGATGCAGTCAACACTGCAATCAAACAGATTGAAGCAGATTACGGTTCACTTGATGTCTTAATCAACAATGCGGGTATCACACGAGACGGCACCATGCATCGCATGACGTTCGAACAGTGGGATGCTGTTATTCAAACTAACTTGGCTTCGTGTTTCAACACGTGTCGTGCAGTGATTGATGGCATGCGTGAGCGCGGATACGGCCGTATCGTCAATATCGGTTCAGTCAATGGTCAAGCAGGTCAGTATGGTCAAGTGAACTATGCAGCAGCTAAATCAGGCATTCACGGTTTTACCAAAGCATTAGCGCAAGAAAATGCTGCAAAAGGTATCACTGTCAATGCAATTGCACCGGGTTATATCGATACAGATATGGTTCGTGCAGTGCCTGAAGAAGTGTTAGCAAAGATCGTTGCTAAGATCCCAGTGGGTCGTTTAGGCAACGCATCAGAAATTGCCAAAGCAGTTTCATACTTAGTTGCAGAAGACAACGGTTTCATGACAGGTTCTACCTTGTCAGTGAACGGTGGTCAACACATGTACTAAGCCCTTTTTGGGGAAGTAATACGACACGTTGGACGTGTTGAATGGAATATATGGATGTTGCAAAAGCTAAGCTTATACCGGCTTAGCTTTTTTGTTTCTGATAAACAGAATGTAACGCTTCGAATACTTCTGGATGAGCAAATCCGTCGGCAACCAAACCGTTATCCTTTTGAAACGCTCGGATCGCGCTACGTGTGCCAGAACCGATGATGCCATCAATGTGTTTTACCCCATAGCCCAATACCTGTAGCTGACGCTGCAGTTCTTTGGCTTGTACAATTGAGACCGGTGGTACGTCTGGAAATTCAGTCACTAGTCCTGGAGCGCCAGCAATCTGATCTGCGAGTTTGCCCACCGCGATGGCATAAGATTGTGAGTTGTTCCAGCGCATGATGATATGAAAATTAGGATACGCCATAAAAATCGGCCCCTGATAACCAGACGGGATCACTACAGATGAGTCCAAATCAATATCGGCAACTGGCTGACCGTAAACAGAAGTCACACCTTGTTCACGCCAAAATGACAGTGGTCGCTTGAGTTTACGACCCGCTAACGCGTAATCGAAGTCTGCTGGCAGACTGATTTCTCGTCCCCACCGATAGCCAGCTTGCCAACCTAATTGGTGGAGAAAGTGCGCGGCAGACGCCAGTGCGTCTTTTTCGGAATGAACCAAATCGATTTTGTCATCGCCATCACCATCTATGGCATAGCCTTTGTAAGTGGATGGCATAAACTGAGTATGCCCCATCGCGCCAGCCCATGAACCTAATAATGTTGGTACGTCTAGATCATTTTTTTCAATGACTTCAAGCATGGTCATTAATTCATTGGTAAAGAATGTTTTGCGCCGTGGCTCACACGCAAGCGTAGTCAATGCATCAATAGTGGGGATCTTGCCTTTGTAACCGCCGTAGTTGGTTTCCAAGCCCCAAAATGCGATGAGATATTGTCCTGGCACACCATATTGTCTGGTTAATTCATCCAAAAATACGCGATGTTTGGCGTATAACGCTTGGCCTTTTTCGATGCGCCATGTATTGACGCGCTTGCTGTAGTAATCCTCAAACGTCGATAAAAATTCAGGCTGTGAACGGTCAAGATTGATGACGCGTTTGCGCTGCTGTGCAATTGCTAAAGTTTGCTCTATGGTGCTCTGGGCAATGCCTTGAGCTTTGGCCTTATCGGTCAGTTGAGCAACGCATTGGGAAAATTCTTCTTGAGCAAAAAGTGACGTCGAAAACAAGAGCGTTGCGACAAAAGATATACGAAGCATGACAAGTCCTTAAGAAAAAATCCAAGACTTACATTACCGCAGATTGAGTGAAAAATCTAAAGGAAATAGATCAAAAAAGGGGGCCTAAGCCCCCAAGGACAGCGTTAAGCGTATTTGTGGATAAATTCGGTAATCAACGGGCGAATGTGTTGACGGAATTTTGAACCACTGAAAATACCATAGTGCCCAGCACCTTGCTGGACGTGATGTTTACGCATATTTTTGGGGATGTTTTTGCAAATATCTTGCGCTGCTTCGGTTTGACGTAAGCCACAAATATCATCATCAGCGCCTTCCACCGTCAGTAATGCCGTATCGTCGATGGCATTAAAATCCACATGCTTGCCTTGGTAGGTGATTTTACCTTGCGCCAATTCATTGTTTTTGAAGATTCGCTCGATAGTTTCTAGATAGAATTCTGCAGGAATATCTAATACGGCTAAATATTCATCGTAGAAGGCACGGAAACGATCGTTATCTTCGTTGTCTCCAAACAAAATATTTTGGAAAAAATTCATATATTTCTTCGTATGCGTTTCTTGGTTCATCGAGATGAACCCGCCTAACTGCATAAAACCAGGATACACTTTACGACCTTGTCCCGGATAACCGTAAGGCACTTCCATGATCGCGACATTTTTGAACCAGCTCATGGGACGTTCATGTGCAAACGTATTCACTCGAGTTGGATTCTTGCTGGGGTCAATGGGACCGGCCATTAACGTTAGAGATTGGGGCACACACGGGTCTTTTTCTTGAGCCATAACTGCTGTTGCAATTAGGGCTTGCACCGTTGGCTGACAGATCGCAATTAAGTGCGTATCGGGCCCTAAAAATTGCATAAATTCGATTAAATATGACACGTAACAGTCAAACGAAAACGGGCCTTCATTCAGCGGGACTTCACGCGCATCAGCCCAATCGGTAATATAGACTTCGTGGTCGGGAAGCAGTGCTTCCACGGTGCCTTTTAATAAAGTCGCAAAATGTCCTGAAAGTGGAGCAACCAGTAGGACTTTGTGTTCGTCGATTTTACCGCGACGATTAAAGTGGATTAAATCACAAAAAGGCTTGCTCAGCGCCGTTTCTTCACGAACTAAATACGTTTTATTGGCGATTTCGACTTCGTCGATATTAAAGCCTAATTTCTCATAACGGCGGGTTAATCGCATCGCGGTTTCTAGACTAGCATGAGTAAAACGTCCAGCGAGAGTATATGAGAATGGATTGGTAGGGTGGCTTGCAACGTCGTTGAGTAAACTGAAACCCTCATGCATGACTTGTGCTGAGCGGGTTAAATAGTCATACGCTTGATAATGGTTCATAAATACACTCCTACATTTAGACACTTACCAACACCGTGCTGATAAGCAAAAACACTTCGGGTTACTTTACTACGATAGAAGCAACCGCGAAGTGCTATTTTGGTATTGCTTATTTTGCTACTGCAGCAACTTTTGAGCTGAACTCTTCAGAAGCAGACTTGATGACGTCAGTCGCTGCTTTTTGCGTTGAAGTGATCACTTCATAAGTTTCTTTCGCTGCATCAGATACAGTTTCTTGCAAACCTTCTAAGTACGCTTTTTGCGTTTCAGCTAGGCTCATTACGTCTTTTTGCTGGCTCGCAGACTCAACAAATGACATACCATCGTTTAACAAAGTTGAGAATAATGCATTTTGCTTCTCAGCGATGTCTTGTAACGCGTTCATGTTAAGAGTCGCTAACTCAGTTACAGGCTTCATAGAATCTTTAAGTTGGTCGTTTAATTGTTCAAACATGGTATTTCTCCGTTAAATAAAAAATGTAATGTTACGCTTTTTTCGCCGCAGCAGGTGCTGCTGGTGAAGATCCGGTTTTCACGGCTGATTTTTGGGCTTCAGCTTTTGCTACAGGCTTTGCTTCTGCTCTTGGGGCTTCAGCTTTTGCCGCTGGCTTAGGGGCTGCTTTTGGGGCCGCTTTAGCTGGTGCTTTCTTTGCCGCTGGCTTTTTCGCTGGTGCAGGCTTTGCTTTCGCTTTTGGTGCTGCAGGGGTTGCCACTGCAGGCACAGCTTTCATCAATTCTTTGGTCACTTCTTCAGCCGCCGGCAATTCTTCAATCGACGTTTTAAGTACCTTGGTATACTCTTCACGAATGTCGTTCATCGTGCCGTAGGTTTGCTTTGAGGTATGCGCTAAACGCTCTTTTACTGCTTCAGCATAAGTAGATTGAGCCGCAACGAAACCTTTTACTTCAGTTTGTACTGATAGTGATTCAACATACTTCACGCTATCAGCCAAGAATCCAGTGAAGAATTCAGTTTGCTGTTGTGACAACTCTTCCAGTGCTTTAGTGTTAACAGCCACTAATGAGCTCACTGGTTTAGAGGACTTTTTGACTTGCTCTGAAAATTTACCAAACATGATGCTATCCTTAAAACTTTGTTGAAATTTGTTGCGTTGCAACATCGAGTTAAGTTAACTATAGCGGGTGTTTAAAAAACCGTCAAGTGGATTTTTGTGCATCGCAACATTATTTTTGTGTTTTTTTGTTAAATTATTGAAATTAATAGTGAAAAAAAATGTTCAAATGCGGAATTTTTTTATTTTATGAAGTGTAGAAAGGTAATCTGGAGCACGACTTTGGTGGTAATTTTTGTATTGGTTGTGTTGCGAACGCACAAACCATTGTCACACTATCAATACTTTTAACCTGATGGCAAAGAATAGCTCCTTGTGTGGTAGTTGAATTGCCTAAGATATACTCATAACTGCCAGTGGCATGGACACTTACTCATCTTTGGACTTGTTGGGTTGCCAAGGATTGTTGTTTGGATCAAACATTTTTTGGAACATGCCTAAAGGCGTGGCATTGACCATGGTATTCATCATACTTTGGATCTTGTCTTGTTGTTCCATGAAGCTGACTAATGACTGCTCTAGATATTGACGCAAAAGCGGTTGCATGTCTTGATTATCGTAGTACCGGATCAGTTGTTGTAATAATTTGTCGGTCAACAAGGACTGGGCTTGATTTGACTCAGATTCACTGATGATTTGCAGTAAAACGCTTTTGGTGATCACGTCTTGGGTTTTGGAATCAACAATTTGGAACTCGTCACGTGCTTTGATCATAGTCTTGATGTCTTCTAAGTTGATGTACTTAGATTGACTGGTGTCGTAAAGGCGACGATTGGGGTATTTTTTGATTGTGATCACTGACCATTCCGTGCGTTGAGCTGAATATGAATCAACAGGTTACTGTATTTTGATGGATATGACAAAGAAAAAGCGCCACATCAATGTGGCGCTATAGATGATATTAGCCTAAGCGTTTTAAGACATATTGACCGGGTGCAGGATACAGAGCAGGGTATTGTTTGGTATTCCCTGGCACTAAGGCTTTGGTTTGATTTCCGGATTTTTCGGCTAGCCATTGATGCCAATCCGTCCACCAAGAGCCAGGGTGCTCTTCGGCATCTGCCAACCATTCATCGGCACTTTCTGGCATATCAGAGTTGAGCCAATGCGGGTATTTACCCCCTTCAATCGGGTTAATCACCCCGGCCAAGTGGCCTGAACCGGCCAATACAAAGCGTACATCACCACCAAGGTTCTGAGCGGATTTGTAAGCCGCTTTCCACAATACGATGTGGTCGGCAATCGTGGCAATGGAATACACTGGGATATCGATTTTGCCCAAATCAATGCCAATACCGTCGATTTCAAAGGCATTGGGTTCGATGAGTTTGTTGTCCCAATAAGTGGTGCGTAGATATTGTTTGTAACACGCCGCGGTTAAATTGGTGGAATCTGAGTTCCAGTATAAAATGTCAAATGGCGCAGGATCTTTGCCTTGCAAATAGTTCTTGATAAAGAACGACCAAAACAGTGAGTTTTCTCGCAACAAGCTAAACGAAAGACCCAAAATTCGGCCATCGAAAATCCCTTTTACTTCCGTGCTTTGCTCAAGCATATTGAGCATGTCTTCAGAAAGATAGTTGCCCACCTCGCCCGGCTCAGAAAAATCCAATAGCGTCGTGAATAAAGTTAATGAACCTAGGCGCTCATCGCCTTTGGCTCTGAGATAGGCCGCTGTGACTGAACTTAATGTGCCACCCACACAAAAGCCGGTTAAATTTACTTTTGGCGCTTTGGTCACATCACATACCACATCAAGTGCGGCGAGAGGACCAAGCTTCATATATCCAGCAAAATCCACCTCAGCTAAGCTTGCATCGGGGTTGACCCAGCTAATCATAAAGACTTCATAGCCCGCTTCTAATAACGAACGAACCATGGATTTTTTGTAATCTAGATCAAGCACATAATATTTGTTGATAAACGGTGGCGTAAATAGAATCGGGTTTTTGAACGTTTTTTCAGTTTTGGGCGTGTAATGAATCAGTTCAATCAGTTCATTTTTGAAGATCACCTGACCTTCAGTGGTTGCAAGATTTTCGCCAACCTTAAACGCATCAGGGTCAGTTTGGGTAATTTTGAAGGCTTCTAAGGGACTCTGTTCCAAATCCGCCATGAAATTTTGCATTCCTTTAAGGATGCTTTCGCCGTTGGATTTGAGGATCTCTTCGCATACCTCAGGATTGGTCAACACATAGTTTGTCGGGGAGACTGAACTGATGTATTGGCGGGTATAGAACTTCACTTGCTCTGCGGTTTTGTCGTCTTTAAAGTGCAAGGCATCCACTACGTTTTCGAGCATTTGTGAATTGAGCAAATACGCTTGCTTCATATAATTAAATGCAGGGTTATTGCTCCACTCATCATGTTTAAATCGATTGTCGCCTTTGGTTTCATTAATGATGGGATTAAATTGCTCGCCCATAAAAGCCATCGACGCTTGTTGCCAAAGCGCCGTTTGTTGTTCCATAAAACGCATTTGCGACTGAAGCAGTTTGGCCGAATCAATTTCAACTTGGTCAGATAACAAAGAAACCAGCTTATTCGGATCAAACATGCCTTTCATGTTTTCCATGGATTGGCCTTCTTGGCCCTGCTTTAATAACGTATCTTTGACCATGGCATTAAAGACTTGCGCGTATTTGTTGATGCTTTGTAAGATCTCTTCGTGCTCAGACTGACCCATTTGACTTCCTTGCTTGGTTAATTCTTCGACTATAGCTTTATAGTATTGAGTGTCTTTTAACTTGTCCATATCGCTACGACTAGAGTGGTAGAATGTGCTAACCTATGAGGGGTTAGTCTATGATGCAATTATCTTAAGGTAAGACGTTTTTAATGCAAGCATTTTGGCAGTGGTGTAAACGGTATTGGTGGAAGTTCGCTCTAGTCGGCTTCACATTACTTTTGGCGTATTTGTTTTATCTTGATGCGCAGTTGCGGCCGCATTTTTCGGGCTATAAGTGGCAAGTGCCGGTGCAGGTCTATGCCCGACCATTGACGCTTTCTCTCAACCAAGAAATCACGCCTCAAGAAGTGATTGATGAATTAGAATTGCTTGGATACCGTAAGCAAAATAAAGCTTCAAAGGTTGGCGAGTATTCACTATCAAAAAGTTCACTTATCGTTCAACGACGCGCATTTCACTTTTTGGATGGTGCCGTTCCAGCGACGCAACTTGATATATCATGGCGCTCTGGTCGCATCGCCCGACTAGTGCTCACTGATGCCATTACGGGTGAATCCGAGGCTGTGGAATTAACTCGTTTAGAGCCCTGGCTAGTGACTCGACTTCTGTCGGGTAATCGCGAAGATCGTATGTTATTGCGCCAAGACGATTTACCGCCTTATCTGGTGGATACCTTGGTGATGGTGGAAGATCGCAATTTTTATTCGCACTTTGGGGTCAATCCCATCGCGATAGCTCGGGCGTTATTCGCTAACATTGCAGCGGGGAGAAAAGTTCAAGGCGGTTCGACCCTCACGCAACAACTGATTAAAAATCTCTACCTGACTCGTGAACAGTCTTATACTCGCAAAATCAAAGAAGCCCTAATGTCCATTGTGATTGATGCGCGCTATGATAAAGATGAGATATTACTGGCCTACCTTAATGAGGTGTTTGTCGGGCAAAATGGCGGAAAAGCGGTGCATGGCTTTGGCTTAGGCTCGCACTTTTATTTTGATAGGCCGTTAAATGAATTAAATTTACCTGAAATTGCAACCTTAGTTGGCATGCTCAAAGGCCCTTCTTACTACAATCCTCGCCGCTATCCAGAACGTGCGCTGGAACGCCGTGATTTGGTACTCAAAATTTTATTTGAGCAAGATGTCATCGATAAACCGACTTATCTCAATGCGATTGAGAGCCCTCTCAATATTGCTTCCGGTGCGAGTCTCGCCAGTGGCAAGCATCCGTCTTTTATGGCGAAACTCAAAAGGGAATTAACGACTATTTTGGCCGATCCGTCGTTGCGAAACTCAGGCATTCGGGTGTTTACTACTTTGGATATTAATGCCCAGAGAAGAGCAGAGAAAGCGTTATCTGAGCGTGTTACACAAGTCGCTGTCGCACGTAAGATTAACGATCTTCAAGCGGCGATGGTGGTCAGTGATAGCACAACTGGCGGCATACGCGTGATTGTTGGGGATCGTGATGTCACCAATGACGGCTTTAATCGTGCCCTGGATATGGAACGTTCTATCGGCAGTTTGGTCAAGCCCGCCATCTATGTCGCTGCGTTGCAGCAAGCTGATGCTTATCGGTTGGCAACCATATTGCGCGATGAACCTGTGAGTGTGACTTTAGACGATGGCCAAGTGTGGCAACCGCAAAATGCAGATAAAGAATATCGCGGCGAAGTCAATATGCTCGAATCATTAACGCAATCGTATAACTTGCCTGCCGTGAACCTTGCGTTAGACATGGGCTTAGATGTGGTCGTACAAAGTCTACATAACTTAGGGATAGAAGAACCAATCCCAGAATTACCCGCCATCACTCTAGGGGCTGTAAATTTAACGCCCCTGCAAGTGAATCAGATGTATCAGACGATTGCAAACGATGGCGTATTGCGACCTTTGCATACGGTCACGGGGATTTTGGATGCGCAGCAGCAGTTATTGTGGCGCCGGTCAGAATACGGTGAGCAACGCATCCCATCTGATGTGGCTTATGTGCTTAATTACGGTCTGCATAAAGTTACTCGAGATGGCACTGCCAAAGCATTAGGTAAAATATTCCCAAACATCAATATGGCGGGCAAAACCGGCACCACCAATGACTATCGCGACAGTTGGTTTGCGGGGTTTGATCGTAATTTAGTTGCGAGCATCTGGATGGGATCGGATAGCAATGCACAAACCGGTTTATCCGGAAGCAGCGGTGCTTTGCGTGTGTACATTGATTGGCAGCGTACGATGACGCCCAAATCCTTATCGAGACGCTTCCCACCAGGCTTAGAAATTGCGCATTTCAACCCTAAAACCGGTGCTCAACGCACCGGTGGATGCCGCGATAATTTGTCTTTACCAGCGGTGTCTTCTGGGTTATCGGATGTAGTAGAGAGTTGTTCTGGGCGCAGTGAACGCAAAGAGCAACCGCAAGCGCCAACCAAGCCGAAACGCAAATCCTGGTGGGAGCGGTTATTTGGTGGGTAGGTCGATGTCAAACTGCTCCGCAATCATTGGATGTAGACAACTCATCATAAATCTACCCTGGCGTTCGTTTGGGCGATGTGGGAGCCGATGCCGCTAACGCTTTTAATCTCTCACTGCCAATAACCGGTGGTGAAGGGCGTTTTTCAGCAAGACGCTGTTCGATAAAAGAATTCACATCCCCTTTGTCCTCACATAATAATGCTCCTACCGTGAACGCGCTAACAATGACCAAAGCTTGGTTGAGTGCACTGGCGCAATCAATATCGATTTTACTTTGCATAATGGTTTTCATCGCAAGCGCTTCTTTGGTCAGAGGCTCTGGCGCTTTGAATAATTCAGGTGATATCAAATCAATTTGATACTGCCCGGATGTATTAGAGCTGAGCTCAGCAAGTTCAGATGCTTGATTATTTTGCAAGTAGTCACGGGTGGCTTGAGGTAATATCGAGGTGCTAGATAACAAAGTATTCGTATTGAACGATTCTTGCAGGACGATGGGTGTTTGTGAGCGAAAATCAACTGCTGGTAGGTCAACTACTGGATTGGGTGGCATAGCTGTACTGAGCATTTCTGCAGGTAATAATGTTGGTGTAGTGGGTAAAGGGCGCGGGACAAGCGATTCTAGTGGTTGCGCTATTTCGGGTTCAATGGCTTTTTTGACCACAGGCTCGATAACTGGTTCGGGTATTGGATTGGTTGTAACGGGATGAACGTTTTTTGGGGCAGGTTCCGCAGCGACCTTTGGTGGTAAGGGGATTTCGATCAGTTCTGCTTGTATGGCAGGTTGGTCACCCTTTACATCGACAGGGACAGACCAGTGTTGTTGTGCAACCCCAGCCATTATAATTAGATGAGTGACAAGCGAACCCAACACGAACCAGCCCACAGATGATACCTTGGGTTTGAAGAGCATACGCGAAGCATTATGCCCGGAAGGTTCGGGCAATATATCAATGTTTATTATAGAAAAATCAGCAAGTTCTTGGCGCATGCGTGTATAGAAACACGAAAAGGCAAAAGGTTCAATGTGACTGATTAATCCCCACGTTTGGTCGTCATTGCGAACGCACCAAAATCGAGCACCAAAAAAGTGCAAATCAAAATTCATTGAAAAAATATGGTGCATAAATATCATGCATCTCATGTAAAGCTAAAGTTAAGCTACTGAAATATAATGATTTTTAAAATTGGCACAAATGTTGGAATACTTACCCTGATAAATAATATTGATTCAGGAGAACTACATGAAACTCGTAACTGCTATCGTTAAGCCATTTAAGCTTGATGATGTTCGCGAAGCCATCTCAGAGATCGGCATTGACGGTTTGACCGTCACCGAAGTAAAAGGATTCGGTCGTCAAAAAGGTCATACCGAATTATATCGTGGCGCCGAATACCAAGTGGATTTTTTACCCAAAGTAAAACTCGAAATTGCGATCAAAGACGACCAAGTAGAACGCTTGGTTGAAGCGATTGCCGATGCGGCTAAGACAGGCAAAATCGGCGATGGCAAGATCTTTGTCTACGATTTAGAACAAGCGGTACGTATCCGTACTGGCGAAGAAAACGACGACGCTTTATAAGGAGATAGTCATGGAAGTAACATTTGAATTAGGCTATGCCTTAGATACATTCTATTTTTTGATCTGCGGTGCATTCGTGATGTGGATGGCGGCAGGTTTTGCTATGTTAGAAGCGGGCCTTGTGCGCGCCAAAAACACCACTGAAATTCTAACCAAAAATATCTCGCTGTACGCCATTGCGTGTATCATGTATATGGTATGTGGTTACTATATCATGTATGGCAGTGCAGGGATTTTACTCGATGGTATCGTCGGTGATGGCGCAACGGGTGTATTAGAAGAGCCAGCTACCTATGCCCCCTCAGCGGACTTCTTTTTCCAAGTAGTGTTTGTTGCCACCGCGATGTCTATTGTATCTGGTGCAGTGGCTGAGCGTATGAAATTGTGGGCGTTCTTAGCATTTACTGTGGTCATGACAGGATTTATTTATCCTATGGAAGGTTCATGGACATGGAACGGCGCGGACGTGTTTGGTTTATATAACCTTGGCGACCTTGGTTTCTCTGACTTTGCCGGTTCAGGTATCGTGCACATGGCCGGTGCAGCTGCTGCCTTAGCTGGTGTGTTAGTACTGGGTGCACGTAAAGGCAAATACACCAAAGACGGTAAGGTCAATGCGATACCGGGTTGTAACCTACCTTTAGCAACGCTGGGTACATTCATCTTATGGATGGGTTGGTTTGGTTTCAACGGCGGTTCTGTTTTGGCTACTGCGACAGTTGAAAGTGCTAATGCCGTTGCAGTGGTCTTCATGAACACCAATATGGCAGCTGCCGGTGGTGCTGTTGCAGCGTTACTGGTCGCTCGAATTTTATTTGGTAAAGCAGACTTAACCATGGCGCTTAATGGTGCATTGGCAGGCCTTGTTGCGATTACCGCAGAGCCTTCTACACCGACACCTGCTCTTGCTACCTTATTTGGTGCCATCGGTGGTGTGTTAGTGGTCTTCTCAATCATCACGCTTGATAAGTTAAAAATCGATGATCCAGTGGGTGCCATCTCCGTGCACGGTGTCGTGGGTCTACTTGGTCTATTACTGGTTCCATTCACTAACGGCGAAGTGACGTTCCTTGGTCAAATCGTCGGTGCATTAACCATCTTTGGTTGGGTTTTTGCAACCAGCTTGGCGGTATGGTTTGCCCTCAAGTACACTATGGGTATTCGTGTCAGCGAAGAAGAAGAATACGAAGGCGTGGATGTGGCTGAGTGTGGCTTAGAAGCTTACCCAGATTTCACTACGGCAAAGTAATTACCAACAATCGTTTCATAGTAATGAGAAGGAACGGGATAATAAGGAAGTATAACATTGTAATGGAACCCGAGCTCATGGATGAGCAAACCAGTTTGGTCTAAGTGTGTCCTTGCCCCTCTTTTTGAGGGGCTTTTTTATTCCATAAAAGTAATAAATGGTTAAATATACCTGACAGGGTATAAATTTTGTTTGCATTTCTCACTTGACGCGCGCTAGGACAATTAAACAAAATGGTCATAACAATAAAAATCAAAAAAAGGAAAGCGACAAGAGATGGCTTATTTTCGAAATACATTTGGCGCCATAGCCATAGGTGCTACCCTGCTGACAGGGACAAGTACTGATGTCTCTGCCGATAACATTCAAACATTCACCGCAGATGATATTTTTCACATGGAAGTGGCGACATCGCCGCAAGTTTCTCCCGATGAACAGCACATTGTCTACGTCCGTCGTTCTAATGATATTATGACTGACAGTACGCGATCTAGCTTATGGATTGCAGATGTTGCAGGGCAATCGCATGAGCCACTGCTTTCTTCTACTCGCAACTATTACTCGCCGCGCTGGTCGCCAACAGGTGACCGTTTAGCCTACATCTCGACACACGACGGTAAACCACAAATCTACGTCCGCTATACGGCAAGCGGTCGCACTGCTCTGGTGAGTAATCTTGAATCATCACCTAGCTCACTAACCTGGTCGCCAGACGGTCAAACACTCGCATTTACGATGAGTGTTGACTCTAGCGAGCGTCCGTTCGGGATCAGAATGCCAGCCAAGCCCAAAGGCGCAAAATGGGCTGAGCCCTTTCAGTACATTAATAAAGCACGCTATCAAGCGGATGGTCGCGGGGTATTAGACCCGGCCTACACTCATATTTTTGTAGTGCCAGCAGAAGGTGGTACCGCTCGTCAGTTGACATCTGGGAATTATCATCACCGAGGAACTTTGAGTTTTGCCGCGGACGGTGAGCAGATATTTTTTTCCGCTAACCGTTCAGACAATTGGGAGTACGAGCCAGCGGAGTCCGATATTTATGCGGTGTCTATGGACGGAGAAATCACCCAAATAACTTTCGCACCGGGTCGCGAATTTGCACCGAATGTCTCACCAAATGGAGAGATGATTGCGTATGGCAAGCGCGATAACAAAAAGCTCGCCTATCGCAACACCTATCTACATGTGATGAATATTGATGGCTCAAATGACCGTAATTTGAGTGCCGATGTGGATAACATCGTGAGCAATTATCACTGGCGCGGCAATGAGGGATTGTATTATCAGCAAATGCGTCGTGGCGTCACACAAGTCGATTATGTGACGCTGGATGGCAAGCATTCGGCTGTACTGCGAGGGATGGGTGGGGTGTCGCTCGGACGCCCTTACACAAGTGGGACGTTTTCTGCTGTGGGGGATACGGTGGCGTTCACTCGTGGACGGACCGATCGTCCTGCGGATTTGTTCGTCAAAAAAGAGGGTGCAGAAAAGCAGCTAACGGCCCTGAATGAGGATATCTTCGGGCATAAAACCTTTGGCGAAGTCAAAGAAATTACCTATACATCGTCCATAGACGGCGAGGAAATTCAAGGTTGGTATATTTTACCGCCAGATTATGACCCCACTAAAAAATACCCAATGATCATTGAAATCCACGGTGGCCCTCACTTGGCGTATGGCCCAGTGTTTACCGCTGAATTGCAGCGCATGGCGGCTGCAGGATACATTGTGTTTTATAATAATCATCGCGGCAGTTCGGGATATGGCGAACGCTTTGCGTTGTTGTTACAGTATAAATACTCATCTAAATACGATTTTGCCGATCACATGTCGGGCGTCGATGCATTGATTGCGAAGGGCTTGGTCGATCCTGAGCAGCTTTTCATTACCGGAGGTTCTGCCGGAGGTATCGCAACGGCCTATGCGATTGGTCTTACTGACCGATTTAAAGCCGCAGTGGTGGCCAAGCCAGTGATTAACTGGCTGTCAAAAGTACTGACGGCGGACAGTGGTTTATCACAAATCCCGCACCAATTCCCCGGCATGCCTTGGGAAGAAGTCGAACACTATTGGCAACGTTCTCCGCTGTCGTTGGTGAGCAATGTCACAACACCGACGCTATTAATAACAGGTGTGAACGACAAGCGTACGCCGATGTCAGAAACTGAGCAGTTCTATCAAGCCCTGAAATTACGCAAAGTGGAGACTGTGCTGGTTAAGGTACCCGGTGCGTCACATGGCATTGCGTCTAGGCCGTCGCGGATGGTAGGGAAGATAGAAAATATTATTGGTTGGTTTGATAAGTATCGGGAAACAAATTGAACTAAAACATCCTTTAGGTCAGTGATAATGAATTCATATCACAACGAAAATTGAGTTCTTACAATAATCACCGCCTAGGTATACACTCGATGTGTATACTTTGGTGGTGTTAAAAATTGGCCAACCCACCAAAAATCCGATAAAGTTAAATCATCATCAATAACAAAACCAACACTCCATGATGAAACACGTAATTACTTTAATTCTGTGCCTAACCGTCACAACTTCCCACGCCTACGACCGCGTCACAGGCAAACCCTTTGCGTCGCGCTCGGAAGTCATTGCCCAACACGGTATGGTGGCCACCAGTCAGCCACTCGCCACACAAGTCGCGCTAGATATTCTCAAAAGCGGTGGCAATGCAATTGATGCAGCAATCGCTGCGAATGCAATGCTAGGTTTAGTTGAACCAACCGGATGTGGAATTGGTGGTGATTTATTTGCCATTGTCTGGGACGCTAAAAATAAGCAACTGCATGGGCTTAATGCCTCAGGTCGCTCTCCGTTATCTTTGTCCCGTGAATACTTCATTGAAAACGGATTTGACAAGGTGCCTAAATTTGGCCCGTTACCAGTATCTGTACCAGGCACAGTTGATGGTTGGTTTATGTTGCATGACAAGTTCGGCTCGAAACCAATGACCGAAATCCTCGCTCCTTCAATCAAATATGCTCGTGAAGGTTTTCCTGTTTCAGAGTTGATTGCTTATTATCTGGAACGTTCAATTTCACGCATCGGGCAGTATGATGGATTTAAAGAAACGTATATGCCCACTGGGAAGATGCCTAAAAAAGGCGAAATCTTCAAAAACCCGTTCCTTGCCAATACCTATGAAAAAATTGCCTCAGGTGGGCGTGATGCCTTTTATAAAGACGATATTGCACGCACCATCGCAGCATACATGAAAGAGCAAGGCGGCTTTTTGAGTTATGAAGACCTCGCCCAGCACAGGGGAAACTGGATCGAGCCCGTCTCATCAAACTATCGTGGTTATGATGTGTGGGAATTACCTCCCAATGGCCAAGGCATCGCCGCACTGCAAATACTCAATATTATGGAGCGCTATGATGTGGCGGGCATGGGATTTGGCTCGCCAGAATATGTCCATACCTTTGTAGAAGCCAAAAAACTCGCCTTTGCTGACCGTGCCAAGTGGTACGCCGATCCAGAATTTAACGATATCCCCGTTGAACAACTGATTTCAAAAGCTTATGCCGCTGAAAGGCAAGCGCTAATTAATCCAAATAAAGCCGCCAAACTCGTGGATGCAGGGCTTAATGAGGGCGATACGATTTATATGACGGTAGCGGATAAAGACGGCAATATGGTGTCACTGATCCAAAGTAACTACCGCGGCATGGGCTCAGGCATGACCCCGCCGGGCTTGGGGTTTGTGTTACAAAACCGCGGTGAAATGTTTGACCTCAACCCTGACCATTTCAATGCATTTGAGCCAGGAAAACGTCCATTTACCACCATTATCCCTGCATTTATCACCAAAGACGGTAAGCCATACATGAGCTTTGGCGTTATGGGCGGTGGCGCCCAGCCGCAAATGCACGCACAGGTGGTGATGAACATTGTGGATTTTGGAATGAATATTCAAGAAGCGGGCGATGCACCGCGAATCCTGCACTCAGGCTCTTCCACAGTTACTGGTGATAAAATGACCGATGGAGGCTATGTCTCACTTGAATCTCAAATCAGCGCTGAAACGCGTCGAGAACTGATGAAAAAGGGCCATGTCATACGAGATATTGTTGGTGCATACGGCGGTTATCAAGCCATTATGTATGACAGCGAAAATAAAGTGTACTATGGGGCATCTGAGACTCGCAAAGACGGTCACGCCGCCGGTTACTAACAGACATGGGCCAACCTCAAAAAGGCATTTGTGCAGAGCCAAATTTGCACGCACAGTTTTTGATGTACAACATCCTAGATGATGATGCGCAAGCCGTGCGGGCTAAGCTTGCTCGTGTGCTTGAGGTATTTGATTATTTTGATGATGAACACTACGAAGCGATGGTGTCTGGTGTCATTGCTGTCGGGGTTCAATATTGGTCAGAACTATACCCCGGCACACGGCCCAAAGAACTCACGCCATTTCCTGATATTGAAGTTGCGGACCGCAGTGCGCCCTCACAAGCGTATGATTTGTTTATACAAATCCGTGCTGACCGACTTGATATCGTGCATGCCATTGCGGTTGAGGTGCACCAGCTCTTGAACAGCCATGTAGAGCTAATCGAAGATACCTGCGCATTTAGATACTTGGATGGGCGCGACCTAAACGGTTTTATTCTGGCAGATGATAATCCGAGAGGACCAGAGCGTCGCGAAGTGGGTGTTGTGGGGGATTATGATCCAGATTTTGCCGGAGGGAGCTATGTGCATGTGCAGCGTTTTCGCCACGATTTACAGCGTTGGCAATTACTCTCAGAGAAACGTCAAGAACAGATCATGGGCCGGCAAAAAGAACACAACTTACCCACACAAGAAGCCAATCTGAGTTCCCATTATACGCGAACCCGTCTAACGGATTTGCCAGGTGTAGAGGCTCATGCAAGGCAGCTTAGACACTCGATGCCTTATGCCAACATGCAAGTACAAGGAGAGTATTTTGTGTCTTGCTGTCATTCACCTAGACCGTTTAAAGCCATGTTGCACAGTATGTATTATGGCGCAGGTGAGGGCGGTTACGATGCGTGGTTGGATTACACCAATGCAGAGATTGGGGGCGCTTTTTTTGCACCCAGCATTGATTTTATTCTCGCCAATGCGACTTGATCATTTACTCGAGTGTAAATACCTTGCTCATTGACTGCTTGGATAACTTCCTTAGCTGGCTTTAAAGCGTCTTGTTTGCGTTGCAATGTATCTCCTTTTTGGATCGTGTCGTCGAGTCGACTATCTGCTGATGACATTGATATTGTGGCCTCCGCACTTGCGCAGACCACAAGTGTTATCGTTACTTGATGCGAGCAAAAACTCTATCTGCGGCCTCTAACGTGTCGTTGATGATGTTTTCATCGTGCGCTTTTGACACAAAACCCGCCTCAAAAATAGCCGGTGCCAAATACACACCTTCATCCAACATGCCATGGTAAAACGCCTTAAAACGGTCGTTATCACAGCTAATCGCCTGTTGATAGTTTACGACTTTTTCGGCATCAGTAAAGAAGATACCAAACATGGATCCTGCAACGTTGTACGTCATAGGGATCCCATGTGAATGAGCTAACTCGGTCATTCCTTTGGCAAGTTTTTCAGTATTACTAAAAATACTAGTATACAAATCCCGATCTTGAAGTTGGTTCATTGCAGCAAGACCTGCCGCCATTGCAACTGGATTGCCAGATAAGGTGCCTGCTTGATAGATAGGGCCAGTTGGCGCAATATGCGTTATGATGTCACGGCGACCGCCAAAACAGCCTACCGGCATACCGCCACCAATGACTTTGCCTAAACAGGTCAAATCAGGTTTTACGCCAAAGCGCTCTTGTGCGCCACCGCGAGAGACGCGAAAGCCCGTCATGACTTCGTCAAAAATCAATACCGCACCATATTGGTCACAAATGTGACGCAAGCCTTCCAAAAATCCCTCAACCGGTGGAATACAATTCATGTTGCCAGCAACTGGCTCAACGATGATACAGGCGATATCATTAGGCTCTTCAGCAAAGGCTTGCGCCACGCTATCAAGGTTATTAAATTCAACCGTAATGGTGTGCTTAGCAAAATCATCTGGTACGCCTGGCGATGAAGGCACACCTAGGGTCAATGCACCCGAACCGGCTTTTACTAAGAGTGAATCAGCATGACCGTGGTAACAGCCTTCGAATTTAAGGATTTTGTTGCGTGACGTATAGCCGCGTGCGAGACGAATAGCTGACATGGTTGCTTCGGTACCAGAATTCACCATGCGAACCATTTCCATTGATGGCACCATGGAAGCGACTTTTTCAGCCATGTGGATCTCGGCTTCCGTCGGCGCACCAAAACTCAAGCCATTTTGTGCTGCAGTAATCACTGCCTCTCGGATGGTTGCGTTATTATGACCTAATACCATCGGTCCCCAAGATTGAATATAATCGATGTAACGTTTGCCATCGGCATCCCAAATATAAGGTCCGTCGGCTTTAGTAATGAAACGAGGCGTACCACCAACTGCCTTGAATGCTCGCACTGGCGAATTCACACCGCCGGGGATGGTTTTTTGCGCTCGGGCAAATAATTCTTCTGAAATTGTCATGTTAGGATACAACCTTATTAGCTTTTGTTGCGAAACCAGACGACTGGTTTTTCATGTTGCTGGACTTGATCAGCGACGCCTAGGGTTAGGGCGAACAGCGCCATGCGCACGAGTACCCCATTATCGGTTTGGCGGAAAATGGCCAAATTCGGGTGGCTGTTTAAGTCATTATCTAATTCGTTCGCTTCCATACGTGAATCACGAGGTAAAGGGTGCATGATCACGGTATTAGACTGGAAGTGTTTAGTATAAATAGCTTGATCGAGGCGGAATTTACCACGGTATTTGTCAGCCTCACCTTGAGAGGCAAAGCGTTCTTCTTGAACACGTGTTTGATAACAAATATCGGCATTAACACTGCCTTCAAGTTGCTCTGTGACCACTAGTTCGTGTCCGTGATTGGTGATTTCATCCAAGATATACTGTGGCATGCCTAGCGCGTCAGGCGAAATCAGCGTAAAACGAATGTTTTTGTACAAGCATAATAAGCGCGACAGCGAATGCACAGTACGGCCATGCTTCAGGTCACCAATCATTGCGATGTGCAGGCCATCAATGCCTTTGCCATGCGCCGCACATTCTTTAGCAATAGTGTACAGGTCCAAGAGAGCTTGGGTGGGATGCTCGTTCGCACCATCTCCACCATTTAGAACGGGTACGCGAGAACCCGTGGCAAATTCTGCGACTGAACCTGCATCGGGATGGCGCATAGCAATGATGTCCGAGTATCCAGACAGCACTCGAGCGGTATCGTATAAAGACTCGCCCTTAGCCAGCGCAGAGTTACTCATACCAGTGGTTTCCCGTACCGACCCACCGAGTAAGTTAAACGCCGTACCAAAGCTGACACGAGTTCTCGTGCTGGGTTCAAAGAACAAATTACCCAAAATAGCGCCGCGCAAAACTTCGGTGCGCTTCTCACGCAGGGCGTAAGGGCGCATGAGGTCTGCCACGTGAAAGACGCGTTCAATTGCATCTCTGTCAAATTGGGTGACTGATAAAATATGCTGTCCAGTCAGGTCGGTTGCCATGGTTGATTCAACTATTAAAAATAATGTATGTGGATTATAGCAAAAGGGATAAATGCGCCAAAGTAGAATATAGCAAACGCGTTATTTCGATGGTAATAAACGCATGAATTTATGGCAGGTTTTGTCTACAAAATGACGTTGTTCCGCTTTCGTCATAGCGTATGACATACTTAGAATGCTGCGAAAATGATAATCACCCTTGAGTAGGTTATAAAAGTCAATGGCCAGTTCGTGCGCCTTGTCTGGTGGCAACGTATCATCCGCTTGCATCAAGCATTCTGACACCGTTAAGATGGCTGGATCCGGCCCTGCTTTATAAAAAATCTCGGCCACACTCGGGTTGTTTTTGGACTCAGCAATCACCACAGCATACATAGCGATCACTCGAGGATCATGCATTAATGCAACAAATTGCGTGGCAATTGCATGCAGTTTTTCGGCAAGTCCTGCAGGTTGAGAGACTGATATGGCATCAATGTTATAGAGTTGGTATTCATGACAGGTGCGCGTGATACACGCTTCAAATAATTCGTCTTTGTTGGCAAAGTGAGAATACACTGTTTGCTTGGATACCCCAGCATCACGGGCGACCACATCCATCGAAGTTTGGCCAAAACCTTGGCGTAAAAAAAGTTCACTGGCGCTACACAATATTAAATTGCGTTTTTCCATGTCTTTAGGACGGCCAGCGGCATGTTTATTAGTTTGCTCCAAACGAACTCCTAAGGCAAAAAATTTGTATAAAGGCAGATAATTTTTGTGTTTATTTAATAATCATACTAGACAGTCTAGTATTTAAAGTCTAGCGTTAGATTAATCTTTTTCACTCGTTTTTTTGGAATAGCATGCGTGATTCACATTCTCTTTCACCTAATCACAAAGCGTTAACAGCCTGCATTGGTGTTGGAGCATTGTTACTTGTTTTATTGATGATGTTTTCTGGCGATGGTTTTGCTCGTCAAGAAGGTTCTGGCGTGGTGCGACAGGATGTGGCAGTGATTGAGGTACAATACCAACAGAGTTACGCTCAAGCCTATCGTGCAATGGGGCGAATCGAGTCTGCGCAGCAAGCTGGGGTTGGTTTTGAACGCAGTGGTCGTGTGGTAAGCGTATTAGTGGATGACGGCGATACCTTAACTCCAGGTCAAGTGATTGCAACGCTCGATACGGCTCGAGTTGAGGCCCAAATTAAAGAATTAACGGCCGCATTAGATCTAGCACAAGCTCAATTGCGTTTAGCCGAGAATACCGAAAAGCGCATTATTGATTTGGTGCAAAAACGCCTCGAATCTCCACAACGCCTTGATGAAGTGGCAGAAAACAAAAATATAGCTCAAGCACGTGTCACCCAAACCCAAGCCAGCCTCGATGCCGTGAAACTAGAGCTAGAAAAATCCACTATTACAGCAACGTATGCGGCCAGTGTGGTGAGACGTAATGTCGATCCAGGAGCGGTGGTTGAGGCAGGGCAGCCTATTTTTGAACTGGCTAACAACGCGTCACTGACCGCACGTATTCCGGTACCTCCAAAGATTGCAGCGAATCTAAAAGTGGGTGAATTTTATCCATTGATTGTCGATGAGCAAACGGTATCCGGACAGTTAATTAGCATTGGCACACAGCGTAATGCAAGAACACGGACGCTGGATACATTGTTTGCCATCAACCCTGCTAAGCAAACACTGTTGGTTGGCGATTTGATTGCCGCTAAGCTGGAGATTGAACTGCCGCAACGAGGGTTATGGGTACCGATTGAGTCGCTTGCTCGAGGAATAAGAGGCATGTGGACCGTTTTTGTGGTTGGGCAATTGGGGGATACCGAGGTGCAAGCGCGCGCGGTTGAAGTTATTTATACCGATGGTAATCGTGCCTATATAACGGGCGCTGTAACAAATGGCGATTGGTTGGTATTAAACGGCACTCACCGCTTCGTACCCCAACAAAAAGTTTACGCATTGCACAGTAACCTCGTTTCGCAAAGCCAATAAGGAGTATTGGGCATGCAGCCGACACAATCTTATCCTTGGTACACCATGTTTTTGCGCAGTGGTCATTTATTGGCGCTGACGATAATTATTGTTTTAGTGGCTGGGCTATCTGCGATAAATAGTCTACCGCGCTTAGAAGATCCCAGAATTGATACGCGTAATGGCCAGATTTTGACGCTTTTCCCTGGCGCAAGCGCTGAACGCGTTGAAGCATTGGTTACTGATGTGATTGAAGATGAGTTACGCGAGCTATATGAAATAAAAGACATTGATTCAACTTCTCGAGCAGGTCTCTCAATCATTGCTTTTGAACTGCAAGACTGGGTAGATAATAGTAATAACCAGCAAATTTTTTCAAAGATGAGAGACCGATTAGCAGACGCTGCAACACGCTTTCCAGCTACCGCAGGGTCGCCTGTCTTAGATGAAAAGCGCAACGAGACGTCCTATACCATAAAATATGCAGTATCAGCTAAGTATCCAGATACTATGTCTTTGGGGATGACAGGGCGATTTGCTGCAGAGTTAGCCGATGAGATACGCAATATTGCGGGGACTGAATTGGTTGATATTTACGGGGCTCCAAAAGAGCAAATTACAGTCAGTATCGACCCGGATAAATTAGCCTTGGTTGGATTAACGGGGCAAGCGGTGAGTCAGGCAATACGCAGTGTTGACCCTAAATTGCCAGCAGGAGTGGTCTATACCGACGCTCTACAACTTCGTGTGCAAGTGGCACAAGAGTTAGCGTCCTTGGATGTGATTCGCAATATTCCTCTGGTCACGGGCGATGGGGAATATTTGCGCGTAGCGGATGTGGCGGAAGTTACTCGAGATTGGCAACTGCCAATGTCACAGATGGCATTGTTAGACAGCGAAGAAGTGATCTTTGTAGCGGCTCGGATGCAAACGAACTTGCGTGTCGACCAGTGGACTGATAGTGTCAAAGACAAGGTGGACTACTTTGTTGAGCGCCACCAAGGCTCGGTCAATGTTGCACTGACATTCGATCAAAACGTCTATACTGATAATCGCTTATCTGAGTTGCAAGGCAATATGATTCTGGGTTTTGCAGTGGTGATTGCCGTTATTTTTTTATTCATGGGACTGAAAGCATCCTGGATTGTCGGGCTTTCTTTGCCGTTGTGCGCAAGCTTTGCCATTTTTAGCTTGAGTTTTTTTGGCGAAGAAATTCACCAAATGTCGATTTTTGGCATAATCATTTCTATCGGTTTGTTGATTGATAACGCCATTGTGATGACCGATGAAATTCGCAAGAACCTACTTGATCATTCATTGTCTCGCCTCGAAGCGTTGGTTAAAAGCACTCGACATTTGTTTGTGCCTCTGTTGTCGTCGACCATCACTACGGTATTGGGATTCATGCCCATATTTTTGTTAAACGGCAATGTCGGAGATTTTATCGGCTCGATTGCGATCAGCGTGGTTATGGCGCTCATTGGTTCATTTTGGATTTCAATGACAGTGATTGGTGCCCTGGCGGCTAGATATTTACCAAGAATCGATGATGGCGAAGCACCTTGGTATAGCCAAGGACTTAAGCTACCGACAGTTGCCTTAGCGTTAGAACATTGGCTAAGAGCAATGATTCTTCGTCCAGGTATGGTACTTCCAGTGATCGTTTTATTTAGCTTTATGGGATTTGGCTTATCCACGACCTTGCCTAATGTATTTTTTCCATCAGCTGACCGTGATCAGTTTGCCATTGAAGCCACATTACCTGCCGGCACGGCCATCGAAACGACCAAAAACCTAGCGCTCTCCATGGATACGGTGATCCAGTCTTACGAAGGCGTAAAACAAGTCACTTGGCTAGTTGGCGCGTCGACCCCAAAAGTCTATTATAACTTTGTCATGAATCGAGATAACTCTCCAGAATTTGCCAATGCCATTGTGCAAGTTGATTCAGCGGGGCGTGCCCGTGGCATGTTAGACAAATTACAACAAGAACTGCAATCAAGCTTTCCTCAAGCCAAAGTTGTGGTGAAATCTTTTGGTCAAGGACCACCAATTCCCGCGCCAGTTGAAATTGATGTATATGGTCAAGATCTTGTTGTTCTCGAAGAAATAGGACGTGATATTCAGCTCATCATGTCGCAAATCCCCGGCATTGTGCAAACATTTGCTACTGTGACCACCAGCGAATCAGAGTTAGTGATCAATACGACACGGGATTTGACCAGTCAAGCGGGGATCCAACTCACTGATTTATCAGCTCAATTGCAACTGGCTTTAAACGGGCAAGCCGGAGGCTCTATCGTGGAGCAAACCGAAGAAATCCCAATTCGTGTGCGCATAAGTGATGAGCAGCGCAGTGATTTGGTTGGTTTGGCTGCATTGCCTCTAGCGACACAGTTTTACGACCCCAATAATCCTTGGTTTCCAGTTGCGTTATTAGGGGATTTTGAATTGCGGCCAGTGGTATCTTCTATTACCCGCAAAAATGGCGAGCGAATTAACATTATTTCGGCTTTCCTTGAACAAGGTGTCGCTGCCGTTTCGGTGGCTCAGCAAGTACAAGATGCACTCGCTGATTATCCGCTGCCCTCGGGCTATTACATCAAGCTTGGTGGCGATGCCGGTGAGCAGCAAAGGGCGTTAGGGCAATTAGGTACTTACTTACCGGTGTTATTGGTCATGATGTTTACCGCGCTGATTCTGACCTTCAAAAGTGTGCGTTTTGCGGGAATAATTGGAGCCGTAGCTATTTTATCAGTGGGATTTGGTTTCTTCTCTTTGTGGTTGTCGGGTTTGCCAGTGGGTTTCAATCCATTACTTGGGTCAGTCGGTTTAATTGGCGTAGCGATTAATGACTCCATCGTTGTGATGGCTGCAATCAAGGCAAATCCTCGTGCGATGCGCGGTGACATTGACGCAATTGTCAGCGAAACGATGGGTTGTACTCGTCACATCTTCTCCACTACGATCACGACCGTGGGTGGGTTATTACCACTATTATTGTTTTCAACTGGCTCGTTTTGGCCCCCGCTAGCAGTCGTTATCGCCGGTGGGGTTGGATTTACCGTGATCTTAGGTTTGGTCTTCACCCCAACAGTTGTTGCATTACTGTGTCGTATTCGAGCGCGTAGACATGTCAAACAAGCATCAGATGAGGTCGAACTTGCCTAAAAAAATCTCAGCAGCAATGAACCATTCATTGCTGCATCGCATAGAAACGTTATTGCACACCAAATGCCCGCGATGTCGTCGAGCACTTGCAATTGTGTTGTTTGCACTAATCGCGATGGGAGTTTACTTTGTCTCTTACCAATAAAGCAGCTGTCCCAAAACAGCTATTGATCAAAGCGCAATCCAAGTCTAATGGCTTAACTACCAGTATATTTGGAGTTGGTTTATTATTGACTGGGTTTATTACTTTAAAAATTTTACCCAATGAATTGGCGATTGCTGGCTTCGTTATTGTCTGTTTAGGCATTATTGCGAGTATTATAGGGTACTACAAGATCAAAGAGCCTGACTACGCAATGACCATCGATGAGGAGGGCATCTTATATCAACATCGTTACGGTCAGTGGTTCATCGATTGGGATAATGTACAGCGCATAGACGTACCACGTGCAAGCCGAGGACTTGAGATCATTGATTTGCATTTAGTGGGCATCAAACTCAAAACCTATCCAGAATTTTTGCACACGGTTTCACAGCGCTTGATGACTAATATGTTAATAGAGCAACGTCCTCTTTTAGCGCACAACAATGACGATGGTTGTGCGACGGGGTTTTGTGCTGGGGAAGACCTTGTGTTAAAAGACAAAGTCAAACTTGCCGATGGCACAGTGTTAACTGGGGTAAAAGCCATGTTTGTGCAAAGAATGACATTGTTGAGGAAGCGTTTGGGGTTTGATATATACATCAATGAAGCGGAACTTGATCGAGCACCCAAAGACTTTGTGGCGTTGCTCAGAGCTTGTCAAATTGACGTGATCAGCAATCGACGTTAAGGGAACGCAAATATTGTTAAAAAATACATTCAAATCACGAATGTGTTAATCGCTGTTCAGTTCCGTTAGTTTCTCTCTGATCGCAGCATCGACTTTTTTGGATTCTTCGTTAAGCTGACCAAGAAGAGCTCCGACTTTTTCGGTCACTTTGTTTCGGTAACAGTTTTCGATTGTTGCACACACAGACTGAAGTTTTGGAACTCCTGTATAGCAGCATGCTCCATGAAGTTTGTGGACGGTCGCATGTACCTCTTTACTTCGCGATAAGCTGTAATGTTCGTTTATTTCTTTGATAATGCCAGGAAGCAGTTTGTTAAATTCAGAAAGCAAATGTTGCGCAGATTGGGCGTTGTAATTGGCGCGTTTCAACGCAAGGTCCCAATCGATAGTACTATCATGGTTTACAGAAATTTCTTGTGTTTTATGCGCATTTTCTGCCGCGTCATCGAGTGTTTGCGTACACCACAAATCGATAATATCGAGTAAATGGTTTAGATCGATCGGTTTGGCTATAAAGTCGTCAAACCCAGATTGCAAGAACTTATCTCGCTCTTCATTAAAAGCATGTGCCGTCAGTGCTACAATGGGGGTACCGATATTGAGTTTGGTTTGACGAATGAGGCGTGTGGCTTCTATACCATCCATGACTGGCATCTGAATATCCATTAAGATGAGATCAAAGTCTTGTTTTTGACAAAAATCTATCGCCTCCTGGCCTTTTGAGGCAAGCATCAGTTTTACTGGGGTGTCTTTTAGCCAGGTGCTTAAAAGCTTGAGGTTGAGGGGCATATCGTCAACTGCCAAGATATTTAATTGCGACATATTTGCCAAACGACGCTGCATAGGGTTTTGTTTCAACTTTTGCTCAACTGATAATGTACTTTTTAATTTGCTTAAAGTGATTGGGGCAGATGAAAGATAGTGCTTATTCGCAATCCGATAACTGCCGATGGTAAGTTGTGTTCCTGAGAACATCATAAGACACTTATCCGCGTCAAACTGCTCAACAACTCTTATACATCACAGCGATGTCTGTAATGGCACAGCGGCATCGATACAATGGCATCGATACAATAATATAGTCGTAGTGTAGTCGACTAGGCGAGTACAAAGCAAGGTTTTCATATGAGTATACCAACATACCCACAGCGTGGCATAGTTTAACGATACGCCAAATTATCCTAAGGCGTGTGCTAACCACTTCAAGTACATATTATTATTATGCGAATCAAAACACTGTAACTCTGTGTTTATGTGGTTTATTATTCGTTAATAAGAATAAATACAATCAAAATAACCTGCAGTGTGGGTAACATAATCAATGAGTAACGAAGTCACAATTAGTCAGGACGGTGTCGAACAACTCCCTATTCGACGTTTTACGGAAGAAGCCTATTTAAATTATTCGATGTACGTGATCATGGATCGCGCGTTGCCGCATATTGGTGACGGCTTAAAACCCGTTCAGCGCCGGATTATTTATGCCATGTCCGATTTGGGTTTGAGCGCCAATGCCAAATACAAAAAATCCGCTCGTACCGTGGGGGATGTGTTAGGTAAGTTCCATCCACATGGTGATTCTGCTTGCTACGAAGCCATGGTATTGATGGCACAGCCTTTTACTTACCGATACCCATTAGTGGACGGACAAGGTAACTGGGGCGCACCGGATGATCCCAAATCGTTTGCAGCCATGCGTTATACCGAAGCGCGCTTATCAAAATTCAGTGAAGTATTACTGACTGAACTTGGTCAAGGCACGGCTGACTGGCAACCTAATTTTGATGGTACGTTAAAAGAGCCCAAAGTTTTACCGGCTCGCTTACCGCATATTTTACTCAATGGCGTCACGGGTATTGCGGTCGGGATGGCGACTGATATTCCACCTCATAACGTGCGTGAATTAGCCAATGCGTGTGCGTTGTTATTAGACAATTCGCGCACAGAACTATCTGAATTACTTACTATTGTGCAAGGGCCAGATTATCCAACCGATGGCGAAATCATTACGCCCAAAGAGGATATTCAAAAAATTTATGAAACCGGTCGCGGGTCTATCAAAATGCGCGCTACCTATGTGCAGGACAATGGCGATATCATCATCAATTCCTTACCGCATCAAGCCTCCGGTGCAAAAATCCTAGAACAGATCGCCGCTCAAATGACGGCTAAAAAACTGCCTATGGTCAGTGATCTACGCGATGAATCGGATCACGAAAACCCCACTCGACTGGTTATCACGCCACGCTCAAATCGAGTCGATGTCGAACAGTTAATGCAACACTTGTTTGCCACCACAGATCTAGAAAAGAACTATCGTGTCAATTTGAACATGATTGGTTTAGACGGGCGTCCTCAAGTTAAAGATTTGAAAGTGATTTTGAGCGAGTGGTTAACTTATCGCAAGGATACGGTCACGCGGCGCTTGCAGTTCCGTCTCGATAAAGTCTTAGCTCGTTTGCACATCCTCGAAGGTTTATTGATTGCATTTCTTAATATTGATGAAGTCATCGCCATCATTCGCAATGAAGATGAACCAAAGAAAGAGTTGATGTCCCGTTTTGGTTTGTCAGATAAACAGGCCGAAGCTATTCTTGAGCTAAAGCTACGTCATCTAGCGAAGCTTGAAGAAATGAAGATCAAAGGTGAGCAGGATGAGCTCGCCAAAGAGCGAGATGAACTTCAACTGATCTTGGGTTCAGAACGTCGTCTCAAAACACTGGTCAAAAAAGAGCTTCTCGCCGATGCTGAAACCTATGGTGACGAGCGTCGCTCACCGATTGTTGAGCGTGGTGAAGCTAAAGCATTAAGTGAAAAGCAACTCGTTCCGTCAGAGCCAGTGACTGTGGTTGTCTCTGAAAAAGGTTGGGCGCGTTGTGCCAAAGGTCACGATGTGGATGCGCCTAAGTTAAGTTATAAAGGCGATGATAAATATCTAGCCAGTGCGAAGGGGCGCTCAAATCAACCGGCAGTTTTCATCGATACCTCAGGGCGAGCATTTAGTTGTGATGCGCACAGTCTACCTTCTGCGCGCTCTCAGGGTGAACCATTGACTGGGCGCTTTAATGTCGTCGCAGGCGAGTCTTTCTCGCATGTGGTAATGGGAACGGATGAACAGCGCTATCTCATTAGTAGTGATGCGGGTTATGGCTTTGTTGGTAAATTCTCAGATATGCTGAGTAAGAACAAAGCAGGTAAAGCGTTCTTATCCTTGCCAACTGCAGCCAAAGTAATGGCGCCTATCCCGGTTAATAATATTGAAACTGATTGGTGTCTATCTGTTTCCAATGAAGGCCGTATGCTGTTGTTCCCGTTACGTGACTTACCATGTCTAAGCAAAGGAAAGGGGAACAAAATGATCAATATTCCTTCTGCCAAAGCCAAAACTCGAGAAGAGTATGTCGTCGCCTCTGCAATCGTGCCAGAGGGGGCTAGTGTTGTGTTATCTGCAGGTAAACGCAACATGACCTTAAAAGCAACAGACTTGTTGCATTATCAAGGCGAAAGAGGTCGTAGAGGGAATAAACTTCCGCGTGGCTTACAACGTGTTGATTATGTTTCAGTGGAGCTTAATTCAGCTCCACCAGCGGAAATACAGGACGAATCAAGTCAGTTGAATTCAGACAGTAACGAGAGTTGATGCAATGGTCTCCCACACTTTAGCGTTGTGGGTATAGTTGACATGTGAGCCATTAATTAAATGATGGTTCGCATGTTCGTTTACTTTATCTCTTGTGGCTTCAGGTGTCACAAACTCATCATCAGGCGCATATAGAATCGTTACTGGTAATGTCAGTTTCGCCTCACATATCGCTTTTGAATTCTTCAAAAGGCTATCTAGGTCGACCCCAATTCGTTGCGCATAACGCTTGGAAAGAGGCGTAAACGTATTCTCTGAATTGAGCGGTGTGCCAAGTGTGATAAGCTGTTTGAGCAGGATTGTTTCACGCTGCGCTATGGCTCGACAGAGCAATCCCCCCAATCCATACCCAACTAGACTGATTTTAGGCAAGGCATTGTTTTGCATCAACTGGACAAGATGCTCTTCGAGAAGTGTAACGTCTTTCGACAATTCCTGTGCATTGTGTTTGACATCCCACTGAAATACCCGATAGTTTAAAAACTTGAGAAACTGGCCCAGTACACACAGAGTTTTTTCATCGGTAAAATATCCTGGTACCAAAACCACAGGCTCGCCATGACCTTTGGGTAGAGAGAGTAATTTTGGGAAGCGAAACACCATGGACACCCAATCAATGGGTTTAATGAATTCGCGAAATGTTCCACATGCTGAGTAGCGGACGATATCATCTAGTTGGATATTCTGCAGTTGAGCAGAATTAATAAATCGACGTTTTGCTGAATACCCACTTAGCACCGCACTAGACATATTTAAATCCCTTTACAAAAATCTACACTAATGTTACTCACCAACTTCCATAATGGCGCATTAGACTTTGGTGTTAGTGGTTGAACATATTTAATTTACATTGGTACTTTCAAATATTTTATCAGCAGATGCGGCCACAAACCCTTGATATAGATCGCCATTTGGCAATGGGTAGCGCTGTGCAAATTCATAAAAGCAACTAGGAATATCCACAGTTTGGTCACTGAATACAACGGGCATCTTGTCAGCCATAGTCGAAGATTGCGCAAGGCACACGTCTTGGCTGCCTTTGATCTCACCACCTGAGGTATTGAGCACGAATCCATGTTGCTTGAGAAGTGAGTTCACTTCGACAAGTTCAGTGAGCGTCGCTAAATGGTTTACGCTTACTGTAAAATGATTCGCTCGAAAACCCCATGCAGCAAACCACGCCGCGTATTCGCTTTCCGCCAATAAATTTTGGTACTCATTATACGTTAACTGCCAACGCTTGCCAGAATATAAACAGTTCGACTCAGACATGAGTTCCGGCGTAACGAATTGACTAATGCGATGCAAAATAGTTTGCGCGGCGTCACTCAATTCATCTACCTTAAGTTCACTGATGAAGACTTTTGGATGATTGCCATCTGGATGCTCAAAATGCGTTGCATTGAGCTTTTTACTACCAAAATCATAGTCGCCTCCGTGTCTGTAGCCGAGCATTTCAAAATGTTGAGACAGCACACTGATCCCCATGTGAGGCAAATTGAGTGTACGCAAAGCAATATGGTCGTTGACGATTTTAGGTGCTGTATCCGATGCAGCCAGTAGCGCGTGGACTTTCTCTGCACTTGGGGTTATTAACAGGTAATCGTTCCAAATTCTGACAAACAATTCATCAATATGGTGTTGTTGAGACATCCTTTTTTCTCCTTATTTATTGGAAGTTAAGACCTGGGCTTAAAGTCTCCGGTAGCAAACCTTCTTCCAACTCAACGGATGCCACAGGATACGCACAATAATCGGCGGCATAAAAAGCACTGGCGCGATGGTTACCACTATCACCGATGCCGCCAAATGGAGCTGCGCCACTTGCGCCAGTAATTGGACGGTTCCAGTTCACAATGCCTGCACGGATTAAACGATAAAACGTTTCGTATTGTGTGGCGTCGTCACTCAGTAAACCAGCTGATAGTCCAAAGCGTGTGTTATTAGCTTCAGCAATGGCGGTGCCAAAATCATCGTAACGGATCACTTTGAGTAATGGACCAAAATGCTCATCATCCGATAATTCGTTAAGCATTGGCGTCACGTCCAAAATGCCTGGTGAAATCAAGCCAGAACTCATGTCGAGATGAAGCATTTTGACCAATGGCTTGGCGCCTTGAGAAATAAGTTCAGCTTGAACTGCAATCATTTGTACGGCAGCACGCTGCGAGATCATTGACCCCATAAACGGCTGGGGTTGTGCATCGTAATGGTCGACGTGAATTTTCTTGGTGACTTCAATTAGACGCTCAACGATGGCATCGCCTTGTGGGGTGTTGGGCACAAATAAACGTCTGGCACAGGTACAACGCTGCCCTGCTGAGATGAAGGCCGATTGCACAATGTCATGCACGGTCGCATCAATATCTTTGACATCAGCAACAATCAGGGGGTTATTGCCACCCATTTCAAGTGCGAGGATTTTGCCAGGATGACCCGCAAATTGTTCGTGTAATCGTTTGCCAGTTGTGGAAGACCCAGTGAAGAACAACCCATCGAGTTGCGGATGACTGGCCAATGCCTTGCCTGTCTCTACCTCTCCTTGAACCAAATTCAAAACGCCTTTAGGTAAGCCAATAGAGGCCCACAGTTCGATCATTTTGGCAGCGACTGCTGGGGTTAATTCACTGGGCTTAAATACGACCGTGTTACCCGCTATCAAGGCTGGCACTATGTGTCCATTGGGTAAGTGGCCGGGGAAGTTGTAAGGCCCGAATACGGCAACCACACCATGTGGCTTGTGTCGAATAAAGGCTTTTCCCACTGGCATCGGGTTTTCGGTAATCCCGGTTCTTGTGTGATAAGACTTAATTGATAAACCGATTTTACCAATCATTGCGCCCACTTCCGTCGCAGTTTCCCAAAGCGGTTTACCGGTTTCTTGGGCGATGAGCTGAGCAATATCGTCTTTGTGTTCTGACAGTGCTTCTGCGTAGGCATTGATGTAATCTAAGCGTTGTTCAAGACTTAGCGCTGACCACGCGGCAAACGCTCCTCTAGCTGATGCAACGGCGTGATCAACCTGTTCATTCGTTGCACTCACGCCTTCCCATAAAACTTTGTTTTTGGTTGGATTCAGTGAAGTCATTGGGTGGCCTTCACCGGCCAGCCATTCGCCATTGATAAAATGTGTGTTCATAGGGAGCCTTATTTTTCTGTCGTTATAGGTGTTTTTTTACAAGTAACAAAAGCGAACGGGATCACCGTTCACAAGTTGTAATGCCGCCAGTGTTTCTGGGCTGACAATGATATGCTCAGGCGTTTCGAGTACCGGTTGCATTACCGCCCTGAAATTAGAGAGTGAGGTATTACTGATCATGGCTTTGGTAGCATTGGCGTTGAGCTTGCCAGCGATGACGGGCTTAGAAATGGACTCCCGTACTGTTTTAATCTGAGGTAAATCGGCTTCGACCGTTGGCCCTGCATCAAAAATGTCAACATACCCTCGGCATACGAAACCTTCTTTTTGTAATAAATTTAAAGCAGGTTTGGTTTTGTCGTGTACTTTACCAATGACGGCTTGGGCGGCATCAGAGAGCAAATTGACGTAAATTGGATATTTGGGCATCAACTCAGCAATGAAGACTTTTTTACCAATACCAGTAAGATAATCCGCGGTAGGAAAATCGATTGAGAAGAAGTGTTTTTCTAGCCATTCCCAAAACGGTGAGCGACCATTTTGGTCATTAATTCCACGCATCTCTGCGATTACCGTGGTTGAAAACCGCTCAGGGTGCTCAGCCATAAATAAAAAACGTGTTTTGGATAAAAACTTGCCCATGTCTTTGACTCGAGCCGTTTCGCGCAAGAACAACGTGCAGATCTCACTGACGCCGGTATAGTCATTACAAAAGGTCAATATATCGACGGTATTGTAGATGTTTAACTCACGTGAGGCGTGCACGACTTTACCCATGTGATAGTGATAAAATGGGTCGGTGACGCCAACTTTTGCTTCAATACCCGATGTGCCCAAAATCTCACCGGTGATAGAGTCTTCTAATACAAACAAGTATCCTTCGTCACCAGCAGTGCTAATCTGGGCTGAAAAAGACATTTGTGACTTTTCGATCTTGTTTTGCAACAAGGTATCATCCACCGGTAATGAGGTGAAACCAATACCAGACTCTTCTGCAATCTGAAGCAACGCGGAAAAGTCCCTTTGCGCAATCGGACGTATGACATTCATAAATATTACGCTTCTGCTGTCTCAGCCGCGACCACTTTGGCAATACCACGCTCAAAACGCGCTAAGCCTTCGAGAATGTCTTCGTCAGGAATGACCAGCGAGGGCGCAAAGCGCACCACATTCATCCCTGCGACTAAGCACATTAAGCCTTCATCTGTGGCCGCTACCATGAAGTCACGTGCACGGCCATGATAGTGCTCGTTCATAGCGCAACCGAGTAACATGCCTTTACCACGAATTTCACCAAATACATTGTATTTCGCATTAATACGTTCTAACTCTTTGCGAAAGAGTGCCTCTTTGGCTTTTACGCCGTCTAACACTTCTTTATTGTTAATGATATCAAGTGCTTTTTCAGCGATCGCACACGCCAGAGGGTTACCACCATAAGTTGATCCATGTGTGCCCGGTTTAAAACTTGCAGCAATCGCTTTGGTAGTCAGCATTGCACCGATGGGAATTCCGCCACCCAGGGATTTGGCTGTGGTCAAAATATCTGGCGTCACGCCCAAGCCCATATAGGCATAAAGATCACCAGTTCGACCAACTCCTGATTGGACTTCATCAAAAATCAATAACGCATTGTGTTTATCACATAGCTCGCGCACCCCTTTGACAAACTCAGGTTCAGGACAAATAATCCCACCTTCGCCTTGTAGCGGCTCCATCATAACGGCACAGGTATCATCATCAATTAATGCCGCAAACGCTTCTAAGTCGTTGTATTGAGAATGAGTAACGGCGCCAGGCTTTGGCCCGAATCCGTCTGAATACGCAGGCTGTCCGCCCACAGTTACGGTAAAGAAAGTGCGGCCGTGGAAGCCTTGGGTAAAGGCAATGATTTTGTCTTTTTGTTCTCCGTGATGATCAAGTGCCCAGCGTCGTGCAAGTTTTAAGGCAGCTTCATTAGCCTCTGAACCAGAGTTACAAAAGTACACCGCCTCAGAAAATGTCGCATCATTGAGCTTTTTAGCCAATCGCAAGGCCGGTTCATTGGTGTACACATTAGATAAATGCCACAATTTTTCACCCTGTTCGCGCAATACATTGACCAATTCTGGGTGGCAATGGCCTAAGACATTCACAGCGATCCCACCTGCAAAATCGATAAATTCTCGACCATCTTGATCCCAGACACGAGAGCCTTGACCTTTTACTGGCACCATCGCGGCAGGGTTGTAATTAGGCACCATCACATCATCAAATGTCGCGCGATTAACTTGCATATTCTTTACCTTTTATTTCGTTTAATGTACCTAAAATACGCCTTTTTCGGCCTGGTGTAAATGCCTTTATCCCTTGTAAAATAAAGGGTTTTGCGGGTTTTGCATAAAGCGTGCATAAACTCTGCATAAGTATCCGAACCCAGTTCAAAAAGTGTGCGTAAATATTTAAAAATATTTTTTATCTTTTTTAATCGCGGGTCAAAATGCCCCAAAAGCGCATGCTAACTACGATTAAATTTGTAATAAGAAGTTGTTTAACACGGCATGACCGTGTTCGGTCAGAAGCGACTCAGGATGAAATTGCACGCCGAATAGGCGTTTTGTTGGGGCTTCGATTGCCATGATAACACTGTTTTCAGTTGTCGCGGTAACGACAAAACCACTAGGTAAGCGGTTTGGCTCGATGACTAAAGAGTGGTATCTGGTGACGGTAAATTGCTCAGGTAGATTGTTGAATAACACGCCGCCGGCTGTGCGGATGGTCGATACTTTGCCATGCATTGCGTGTGGTGCTCTTATGATATTAGCCCCAAAGGCTTGTGCAATCGCTTGGTGACCCAGACACACGCCCAAAATTGGATAGTGAGTATGGCACTGCTTAATGACTTCTAAGCTAATACCAGCCTCATTCGGAGTGCATGGCCCGGGTGAAATCACAATCGCATCTGGAGCAAGTGCCCATATTTCATCGAGGGTTATCTCGTTATTCCGTTTGACCACTACTTCACAACCTAACTCGACAAAATAGCGAGCTAGGTTGTGGGTAAATGAATCGAAGTTATCAATGACTAAGATCATGTTTGGTGTCGTGTGTTATTGGGCAGGAATGAACCCCAACGCTCGATAAGCATCAGCGAGTGTTTTTGCTGCTCGAGCAGAGGCTTTTTCGGCACTCTGATGCATGACTTCTTGCAAATAAGCTTGGTCACTGCGAATTTCTGCAAAGCGGGCTTGAATGGGCTCAAGCATGCTCACAACAGCATCTGCAACATCGCCTTTGAGGTGACCGTACATTTTATCAGTGTACTCAGGAACCAAATCATCAATACTACGACCTGTGGTGCACGATAATAACGACAAAAGATTCGAGACACCGGCTTTGTTCTCAGGATCGAAATAAATGTTCGCTTGCTCATCAGAGTCGGTGACGGCACGCTTGATTTTTTTAGTGATTTTTTTGGGATCTTCTAATAATCCAATAAAGTTATTAGGATTGTCGTCCGACTTTGACATCTTTTTGGTCGGCTCTTGCAAGCTCATGACTCGAGCACCTGCTTTTGGAATATGAGGCTCAGGTAAGGTAAAGACATCGCCGTATAAATTATTAAAACGCGTGGCAATATCTCGGGTTAATTCAAGGTGCTGTTTTTGGTCTTCACCTACAGGTACTTCATTGGCTTGGTATAACAAGATGTCTGCTGCTTGCAACACGGGATAACTGTATAAGCCGACATTGATGTTGTTTTCGTTTTTCGCAGATTTGTCTTTGAACTGGGTCATGCGATTGAGCTCACCCATTTGCGTGTAGCAGTTTAGCACCCAGGATAATTGTGCGTGTTCAGGGACATGCGATTGCATGAAAATAGTGCTTTTTTGTGGGTCGATACCGCAGGCCAAGTACAACGCAAGGCCATCCAAACAAGCAGCTGTCAAATCAGCTGGATTTTGACGCACTGTGATCGCATGCAAATCAACAATCATGTACAAGCAATCATGTGTTTCTTGCATGGCAACCCATTGTTTGAGCGCTCCCATGTAGTTGCCAATCGTAAGTTGTCCAGATGGCTGACAGCCACTTAATACCACAGGTTTTGTCATGTTCTATTTCTCTTATGATGTTACAGTGGCAAGTTGATCGCGCATTTGCGATATCACTTGCTTATAATCTGGTTGATTAAAAATCGCCGAGCCTGCGACAAACATGTCAGCACCTGCAGCAGCTACTTCTGCAATATTGGCAGGGCCAATTCCACCATCGACTTCAATTCGGATGTCCGGATTCACCTGAGCGCACAGTGCTTTGACTTGCGCGATTTTGGTCAACGTATGGGGGATGAATTTTTGTCCGCCAAAGCCCGGATTAACCGACATTAATAACACGTAATCCAGTTTGTGTAACACGTGTTCTAGAATGTGTAATGGTGTTGCAGGGTTTAACACTAGTCCAGCCTGGCAACCACCAGCCTTAATTAATTCTATACTGCGGTCAATGTGTTGCGACGCTTCAGGATGAAAGCTGATCATGCTTGCACCGGCTGTAATGAACTGTTCAATTAAACTATCGACTGGCGATACCATTAAATGCACGTCAATCGGTGCAGTAATGCCATAATTGCGCAATGCCTTACAAATTGGTGCGCCAAAAGTAAGGTTGGGGACATAATGGTTGTCCATTACATCGAAATGCACAACATCCGCACCCGCATTGATGACAGAGGCAACCTCTTCACCAAGACGAGCAAAATCTGCTGATAAAATGGAAGGGGCGATTAAGTAGGGTTTCATCTGGCCGGCCTTTTGGATATAGATAAAAAATTTTTAGCATTTTACACGAGATTACCTCTTTATCCCAAATGCAATCTCAGTTTAGATAAATACAAGTTATGTAACGCTCTTATGGTGATGAGCTAGGATGGGGCGCCATGCTCAATATTGGTGCAATCAAGCCAGTCACAGGTTTAAAAAAATGTAAAAATTCATTTATTTTATTGTTTTAGTTCATATTAAACAATAACTTACAAAACTGGCTCGTATTTTGAATTACTTTTCGTAAGGCGAACTTTATTTGCTCAATTCCTCTTAAGCACTGTCGATAGGTGCTAAGAATATAACTTTACTCAATGGAGAAACACATGAAACTAGCAAAATTAACCGTAATCGGTGCCGCTTTACTATCTACAACGGCTATGGCTGATTGGTCTGCAAATGTTGGGATTGTATCCGACTATCATTTCCGTGGAATCCAGCAAACGGAATCTGCATCAGCCTCTGCGGGTGTTGATTATGAAAATGGTGGCTTTTATGCCGGCGTTTGGACTGCTGAAGTTGAAGATGGTCTGGAAGTCGATTTATACGGTGGGTATGGTTTTGACATCACTGATGGGGTAAGCGGTAGCATTGGCTATACCACCTATCAGTACACAGGTGATTTTGATTCTGCTTATAACGAGTTTAACTTTGGTTTAAGCGCAGGTATGTTCAGTCTTGAATATTCAGTTGGTACATGGGATGGCCCAGTTGGCGCCGAGATGGACGTAGATTATGATTTTGTTGGCCTGACGGTTGCAGGTGAAAACGGCCTGTATGCGACGGCTGGCTTCTTTGGTAAGGACACTGAAGGCGAATACTTTGAATTTGGTTACGGTACATCGGTGGGTGAGTTTGATGTAGGCTTAGGTCTAGTCGTCAGCGGTTCTGACTTAGATGACTCTGAGTCTTTGTACTTGTCTTTGAGTAAATCATTCGACTTATAATTTTTTGAACTTATTTGTTTAAAAAGTGTACTAAACGAGTGCTAGGTGTTCACGCATCTAGCATTTGTTTTTATAGGAAAGTGTTTTATACTTAATACATATATTCAACTAGGACAGGTTATGGTTATTTCAAATAAAGTAGTAGCCTTTGTGGTTTTCGCGGTTGCAGTAGTAGGCGTGGATTCTTACTTGGCACATAGCAAAACCAAGGATTGCTATGCTTTTTTGCAGACCGATTCCATGTTTTCCTTAAGTGATGTTCATTCGACATCTTTGGTGTCTAACCCATTGAGTTCAATCACTCGTCCCTCCATACCAGCAGAATTATCTCAAACCGCTCAAAAACAACTCAACCAATGTCTTGCCGCCAAACAAAATGAAGTAAGCTGGTTGGATTGGGTGTTTTCTGATTCCAATTCAGGAACATTTCATTACCTTGATTTGCTCGAATTACTCACACCGAATAATAATAATGATTATTCGTCAGGTGGGGCAAACCGTCCTAATACGCAATAGTTTTTTTGAGGTCGATTGTGAAACCAAGTCTTTGGCAAATTATCAAATCCGTTGCGGCAAGTGCCATTGGGGTTCAATCGCAGGCTAATTACGAACAAGATGCTAAAGCAAATTCTTTTGTGCCTTATCTCATTGTTGGGGTTATTTTTGTATTGTGTTTCATTGCGACCTTGGTGGTTTGGGTCAAGGCAATGTTAGGTTAGCTTGATTAAGCGCTATAGATCGCCAGCAATTCCCTTACTTTCACCCTACCTTGAGCAAGACGTGAAATTGAGCGATGAACCTGTAAGCGTTTTATCCTAGTAGCTTCCGCGTAAAGTTGCCGGGTTTCTGAAATATCGTGATTTGAAATAACGGTAGTAATGCCATCTTGCTGAGCACGTTTAGCGCATTCAACTAGACGCATCTGTTCTGAGTGAGAAAAAGCATTCCCCGCATAAGTGGTAAAATGCGCGGTCACCGTAAGAGGGGTGTACGGCGGATCACAATAAATCACATCACCTTCTTGGGCTTGTGCAAAGACATCAGCAAAATCCCCTTGCATTAACTGAGCCGATTGCAATTTGGCGGACATTTGGTGTAGTTCAGGTTCAGGATAATAAGGTTTTTTATAGCGGCCAAATGGTACGTTGTAACCACCTTTGGAGTTATAACGACACAAGCCATTAAAGCCATGACGGTTGAGATACAAAAATAAGCACGCGCGGCGAAATGGTTCACTACACTGATTAAACTCATCTCTCAAGGCATAATAAGACTCTGCGGAATTGTGTTCTGGAGTGAACATATCACTGGTTGCATCGATATAACGAGAAATGTCAGATTTGAGTGCTCGATAAAAACTGACCAAGTCCGCATTCATATCATTGAGTAAGTACGATTCATAACTTGTATTTAAACAAACAGAACCGCCACCGACAAAAGGCTCGATTAAGCGATTAATGCCGCGTTTTGGAAGACAGCGTTGGATCTCTGGAACTAACTTTTTTTTGCCACCTGCCCATTTTAAACATGCGCGGTGTTTCGTTATTCTCATCAGTTAGGAGTATTTCAAGTTGTACTGCAAGACTTGATTTAGCAAATGGGCCTGCAGCAATGATTTCTGGTGTAAATGAGTTTACAATGCTGAGCGCCTCTTGCCTAGTTGCAAAATCAATATTGAGCAGCAGAACATACCAATTGCCTCTGAATTTTTGGGTTTGATACAGCCATATTTGATCCTGTAAGGCATGAGTTTTAACGTATTGCATTATGGCATCGTGGTCTTGCACACCGACTAATTGCAATCACCAAACGTTATTAGGCAAACTGAGCAACACGTCATTATCGAACACATTTTGTTCTAAGCTTGAGTCTTGGAGCTTATTTTATGGTTAAGCACCTAAAATTTGTGTCAAAATTGTAGTATCCACTGCGTCGGTAACAATCGCCGAACCAATACTAGTAGGTAAAATATAGCGTATATTACCCGCTTGTACCTTTTTGTCGTGTGCCATATGTTTTACATAGGTTTGATAGTTCATCTCTTCGGGACCGACAATGGGTAAGTCAAACGCCTCAAGTAGTGCTTCAATGCGGCGACAATCAGATGCAGTCACCATGTTATGCGCCATAGCGACTTTTGAAGCAATATTAATACCAGCTGCAACGGCTTCACCATGCAACCAGTTGCCGTAGCCCATTTCGGCTTCAATAGCATGACCAAACGTATGTCCTAAATTAAGCAAGGCACGCAGTCCACGCTCTTGCTCGTCCTGCGCCACAATCTCGGCTTTAATGGCGCAACAGCGCTCAATAGCATAGCGCAAGGTTGGTAAATCTAAGGCTTTCAGGGCGGCCGTGTTTTGTTCCAACCAGGCAAAAAATGCCCCATCGTAAATCACACCGTATTTGATAACTTCGGCCATCCCGGCAGCAAATTCTCTTGCAGGCAAAGTATTCAATGTTTTAGGGTCGATGAACACCGCTTTGGGTTGATAAAAAGCGCCTATCATATTTTTGCCAAGCGGATGATTGACGGCTGTTTTACCGCCTACCGATGAGTCGACTTGTGATAACAATGTCGTCGGCATCTGGATAAAATCAATTCCGCGCTGAAAGCATGCCGCGGCAAAACCAGTTAGATCGCCTATAACTCCGCCGCCTAAAGCTATTAACGTAGTATCTCTCGAGGCATGTTGCTCGAGTAGAAACGTCTGGATTTGCTCAAAGCGCGTTAAGTCTTTGTATTGCTCGCCGTCTGGTAATACGATATGCGATACAGCAAAACCGTCCAACGCGTTTTCAACTTGCGATAAATACAAAGGCGCAATGGTTTCGTTCGTGACGATGACGACTTTATTGGTTTTCACAAAAGGTGAAATGGTTGCTTGCTTCAAGCAATCTGGAGAGATGATAATGGGGTAGCTACGCGCCCCAAGTTCAACGGTAAGAGTGTGCATGGGGCGTTTTGCTCATAATTTAACGATATTAGTGACCGATTTTTTGCATGATCTGATTGGCAACCGCACGTGCGCTTTGCTCGTCAGTATCGACAATATAGTCGGCGACTTCTTCATATAATGGGTTACGCTCTTCGGCAAGCTTGGTTAGTACGATTTCTGGATCGTCTTCTTGTAATAATGGACGACGTTTGTCGCGCTGAGTACGGGCAACCTGCTTATCAATGGTTGTTTTGAGATAGACCACAATACCTCGGGCAGATAGACGGTTGCGTACTGCTGAATTAATAATAGAACCACCTCCGGTTGCAAGCACAATACCTTGGCGGTCGGTTAACTCGTTGATCATTTCTGCTTCGCGTTTGCGGAAACCATCTTCCCCTTCGATGTCAAAGATCCATGAGATATCAGCGCCAGTTTTGCGCTCGATTTCTTGGTCAGAATCGAAGAACTCTAAATGTAACTCGTCAGCTAGATGGCGACCAATAGTGCTTTTGCCAGCACCCATAGGACCAACTAAAAAGATATTACGTTTTTCAGCCATATCTGGATAATTCGCTTGTGAATGTGAAAGAAATGCTTGGGGCTCAGTAATGTTTAATCCCAGCACATGTCACGCCGTAGGCATGCTACGAGCCATGACGCCAATTTCCTCGTGAAATTTTCGAGACGCGAGATTATCTCAGTCTTAGCGACAATGTTCAAGTTTAATCTGTGATAATTTTAGGTGTAACAAAGATCAATAACTCACGTTTTTGTTCAATATTGACTTCGTTTTTAAACAGCCTACCCACAATCGGCATATCGCCTAAGAATGGGACTTTGGCCACATCGTCTGTGCTTATTTGCTGAAAAATACCGCCTAACACCACCGTTTCGCCATTTTGCACCAATACTTGAGTTTTGATCTCTTGAGTATCAATTGCTACCGCAGGCCCAGTCGGAGTGGTAACCGTTTCTCCTCGGGTATCTTGCGTGACCGTCAGATCCAAAATAATCCGATTGTCCGGTGTGATATGTGGCGTGACTTTTAGGCTAAGTACGGCTTTTTTGAATTCTACCGATGTTGCTCCTGACGATGTCGCTTGGACATAAGGGATTTCAGTTCCTTGCTCTATGTATGCTTCTTGCTGATTGGCGACGGTAATGCGTGGACTGGCAATGATTTCACCTTTGTTTTCGCTTTCTAACGCGGAAAGTTCAAGGTCTAAAATTGTCCCGTCCATGAGTTTAGCCACTTGCAAGCCAATGCGTCCAGCGGGCGAAGTGATAGGAAGACTGACATTAAAGCGTTGCGATAAATCCGTTTCACCACCAATGGTTGTGGCATTATTTGCCGCCGCGCTGCCCGCAGTACGAAAACTCCCATTTTGGGCAGTTAGACCCCACTGTACGCCCAATTGTTTATCTAAGTTGTCTCTGACAGTGACCATGCGAGATTCAATTCTGACCTGTTTTACGGGTATGTCCAGTGTTGCAAGGAGGGTTTCAATCGCGGCGATCGAGTCATTGGTATCTCTGAGTAATAAGGTGTTGGTACGTTCATCAACTGCCACAGAACCGCGTGATGACAAAAGACCGCCGTTAGCCGAGCGCAACAGAGTGGCCAAATCCGATGCTTTGGCATAATTGACGGCAATATTTTTGTTGCTAAGAGGGACTAGCTTCTGGACTTGTTGTTGCGCTTGTAGCTCAGCGGTTTCTTGCGCATTGAGCTCATCTCGAGGTGCAATGAGTAAGATATTGCCTTGGATTCTTTTGTCTAACCCTCGGATTTTTAGAATCATATCGAGCGCTTGATCCCATGGCACATTATTTAAGCTCAACGTTACAGCACCATTGACGGTATCGGTTGTGACTAAGTTAAACCCATTGATTTGCGCAATGATTTGCAGGACTTGACGAACTGGCACATCCTGAAAATCCAACGAAATCGGCTTACCGCTATAACCAGCGACAAGTTGTGCAGTCAACGCCTGCAGTGGTTTGGCAATCACATCTATCAAGAGTTGATTACCGTTTTGATTCTGATTAATTGTTGCGGCTTTTTGATGGCTAATGAGGAGTTTGGCTGAACCGGATTCTTGGAAGGTTTCCAAAGCATCAACAAAGGTAGCAAATTGAGACACATCAATGTGTACCAGTTGTTCTGGTGCCAGTGAGGTGTTGCGAAATGTCAGAGAGGTCTGTGTAGCTTCGCTCACCTGATTGACTTTTGGAGGCAATTCCGAAAAAGTCAGAGTGATTTGTCCAGCTTGATCATTTAAGCGTTTGTAATCCACTCCTAATAATGTATTAGCGAAAATTGGTGCAGCGAACAATGCCAGGGCTACAATCAATGAGCCAACAAAAACGGAAAATCTAAACATTGTCTTGCTCCATCTGGAGGTTATTTATAGTTATGGTGGTACTTTGTTGAATAAAACAACCTGTTCCATCTGGGATCATTTGTTGGACAGTGATACTGCTGTTATCGACAGCAATGATTTTGCCATGATATAGCCCAATGAAATCCCCGTTTTGGACTTTATGCACTTGCCCATCGTTGGTCGTGAGTAATGCATAATGTCTTTGCGTGACGCCGGCATCATCTTGCATCTGAATAGTGCCTTGTAGTTGAATCGCATCGATGCCGTAGGCTTCTAGAGGATCTTTGCTGCGAGTAAAATCAGGTGTTAAACAGTTTTTGAGTCGTTTTGCCGACTCGATTTGGGCAGCTTGCTCTAGTTGCGCAAAAGGACTGCGCAAGTGTTTTACCTCGTATTGCACACTAGGTACTGAAACAAATTCGGGTGAAGGAGTAACTGGAGAAGATGGTTGAGTTTTGGCGTTTGTTACAAATACCTCTAGGTCGGTTACATTGGTACTGCAACCGCTGAGCAACCCAATGAATATAAAGCAAGGGAATACATTTATTTTCATTGCGATTCTCCTGCGTGAGGGAGATTGGTTTCATTAGGAACGTTCGTGCGATAAGTCTGTGCCTGCATTTGCAGTTTTAGACTATTGTTGGAAAAATTGACCGTAAAATCATGCAAAGTCACGATGCGCGGCAAGTTCGCAATGTTGGCAACAAATTGGCCGAACGCATGATACTGCCCAGTTACCTCAAGCTGAATAGGTAACTCAGTATAAAAGCTCTCGCGTTGTTCGGGTTGCCATTGCAAAAGTTGAAAGCGCAAGCCAGAGGTTGTCCCCACATAGGTGATGTCATCCAGTAATCCGGGTGTTTCGTTATTCGTTGGCAATGCCTTAAGCATCTGCGAAAAATCGTGTTCTAGTTTGGCAAGTTGTGTTTGATATGCGGGTAGGTTTAATGCAATTCTTTGTTTCGCCAAAAATTGCGAGCGCAACTCGGTTTCAGTTAATTGACTTTGGTCTAACAGCGGAAGCTTAGGCGCCACAAGTAAGTAACTGGCGAGTATCGATACAAACACAGCAATGCTAAAAGCAACTGCAATACGCATTTCTTTGGGCCAGCGATGTGCTTGGTCAACATCCAATTGGTTGAGATTTTTGAGTTGCTGAAAGTCAAAGTTCATAGGTTTGTCTTTGCTGCGGCTAGAGAATCAGCATGAGTGCTTGAAAGAGGAATTAACTCATGCGATAAGGATATGGTTAAGCGAAACTCACTCATTGCTTCAGAGAATGGCTTGGTTGCGGTCACTGATGATAATTCAGGGGATGTAAAGTAGTTCGAGTCATTGAGATTGCGAATAAAAGTCGATAAGCGGTTGTTGGAGTTGGCTTTTCCATCAATCAGAAGGGTATTATCTACTCTGCTCAAGGAAGTTAAGCGAATCCCTTCAGGGGTATGCGTAACAAGTTCTGAAAATATCGTCGCCGTTGTATTACGCGAGCGTTGTAGTTGCTCAATTAACTGCATCCGCTTAGCTAAGGCATCTCGTTTGTTATTGATATATTGAATTTCACCAATATCTTTGTCGAGTTGATTGATGTGCTGAGTTAAAAAAGCATTGCGTGCCTCTTGCTGGGTGATTTGGTAACTCAACCATTGCGAACCGGCCATAACAACAATAAAACAACTTATCGCAATGCCCACTAAGATGGTTAAATACCGTTGCTTTTCCAATTTGGCTTTGTTTTCACGCCACGGCAGAAGGTTTATCGATGACATGACAATAAACTCCCTGAAGATAAGCCATACGCCAAAGTAAACTGCGAACCATGGCGAGCCAACAGCTCAGTGGCTGCTTCATTCTTGCATTTCAACTTTGCAAGAGGGTTTAATATATTTATTTGCTGAGTTAGTTCATTGCCAAGTAATTCTTGGATATTGGGTAATTGTGAGCCCCCTCCGCTTAACCAAATGCATTGGCTATGGTCCGATGAAAACGCATGCTGAAACAGCTGCAAAGCACGTTCAAATTGCTGGGCACAGTGTGCAACAAAAATTGGATAGATTGAGTCTTGCCAAGTCTGCTCAAGACTTCCCTCTAACAAAGAATTGACTGTCGAATCACGATCCAGTTGGTACGAAGCCATAATATCACTGACTAAAGCGCTCAATCCAAATTGGTGTTCCTTGTGATATACAAGTTCATTATCGTAAAGTGCGCAGATATGCATCATTTCGTGACCAATATGAAACACAATATCGACGGTATCAGCACGTCCTGTGAGTTCGCTTTGCATGACATTGACCAGTGCATTGTATTCTACATCCATCACAGTGGGTTCGAGTTTCTCTTCACGCAGTAATGTGCATCGGGCATCGACTAATTCACGGTGCGCAGCAGTTAACAGAACATCGTCTTTCCCCTGGTGCGTTTTACTAATACCTAAATGTTCAAAATCCAAATAAATATCCTCAAGAGGAAAAGGTAAAAAACTATCAACCTCCAGTAGGATTTGTTCTTCAAGTTCATATTCACTGAGCTGAGCTTCGACTTGCACTTTTTTAGAAATGACATGTGAGCCAGCGATAGCTAGCGCAACGTCACAATGATGGGTGTTGATTTGACGTTTGATTTTTTTTAATACAAGTGCAAGGACGTCAAAGTTTTTGACTCCTCTATTGTGTAAGGTTTGGTCTGGTAACACTTCGATGGCTGCACCCAATACCTGCAAACCGTCATTACTCGGTTGCAACAGTAATGCTTTTACAGTACTAGAGCCGATATCAATGCCTAGTAATGGTCTTTTTTTCTGGCTAAACCAAGAACGCTGCACGTGTTAAACCTCTTGTAAAATAATAGGTTAAGAATATCCCCTGATAAGTCATTGGGGGAGCACCAAAATCACACTTAGGTATACAAATATATCCTTAAATGAGCACAAGTTTGGCCAGTTTTGTGGCCAGTTTGTTAAGTTTGAGAACAAGAGACTGTTGCTAACCTGAATCGAGGGTAAATCAAAAGCAATAGAAGATGCAGTGCGCAGAGCAAATGTGTAGAATAGCCCTGCGAATTCGGATGCGTCTGAGAGAAGTATTACCATGCAAAGGCTAAAACAAGCTTTTAAATTTATTGCCGTCATCTTCATTGCTGGGACAACCCTTGGCATGCTAGCTGTGGCGACAATTTATTTTATGGTCAAGCCGGATTTACCTTCGGTAGAAGTGCTCAAAGACATTCGTCTGCAAACGCCTTTGCGTATTTACACTCAGGATGGGCAATTAATTGGTCAATATGGAGTTAAACGTCGTATCCCAATAGCCATTCAAGATGTGCCGCAGAATCTGATTAATGCTATCTTAGCGACTGAAGATTCGCGTTTTTACGATCACGATGGGATAGATCCAATCGGTATGAGCCGTGCTTTGGTCAACCTAGTTGTAACCGGCCAAAAAGGGCAAGGCGGTTCGACACTCACCATGCAGTTGGCGCGTGGTTTTTTCTTAACTCGTGAAAAGACTTATATTCGCAAAGTCAAAGAAATTTTCATCGCTTGGCACATAGAACAAACTCTGAATAAAGATGAAATCTTAGAGCTTTACATTAATAAAGTTGAGTTAGGGCATCGCGCCTTTGGTTTTGGTGCAGCTGCTCAAGTATATTATGGCAAGACGTTAAATGAGCTTACGTTAGCGCAAATTGCCACTCTTGCCGGACTGCCTCAAGCCCCTTCAGTTTTAAATCCAATCAGTCGACCAGACCGCTCATTTGAACGACGCAAAATTGTTTTGTATCGAATGGTAGATGAAGGCTACATTACACAGGACGAGTATACATTGGCTAAGAATGCTCCTGTCACGGCACAAAAACACGGAGCAGAGCTCGATCTAGCTGCGCCCTATTTGGCGGATTTGGTATATAACGAAATGGTTGAGTTATACGGCAAAGAGATTGCCGAGACTGCTGGCTTTAAAGTCTACACAACCGCGCCTGCAGCACTACAAGATGCCGCACAAAAAGCAGTACAACAAAATATGCATGATTACGATGAGCGTCACGGTTATCGCGGTCCCCTCACAACCATTCGCGAGTTACGCGAAGCGGAACAAGAATTCAATGCGTTAGAAACAAGTGTTGAAAAAGAAACGCCATTAGCTAATTCTGAAGAAATTCAAGACGTTGTCATCCAAGAAAGCGATTTTGCATTACTCGACAAGGTGGATGCAGTCGAACCGCTGAAAGTGGCTTTGGTGACCCAAGTCAATGAGCGTGATATTAGGGTGAGGATTGCAGGAACAGCCACCGATACTCTAATTGAATGGTCGGGTCTTGCTTGGGCAAGACCATATATCAATGACCATCGCCAAGGCCCAATTCCTGAAACGGCTAGGGATATTGTTAACGTTGGTGATGTAGTAAATGTCCGCCAAATCGCTCCAGAACAATGGTCATTGAGTCAATTGCCTACCGTAGGCGCTGCGTTTGTTGCATTGGATCCTAACGATGGTGCAGTGAGAGCAGTGGTAGGTGGATATAACTTTTATGCTTCGCAATTTAATCGTGCGACCCAAGCCAAACGCCAAGTCGGTTCTAATATAAAACCCTTTATTTATTCGGCGGCATTGGAATCCGGCTATACTTTAGCGAGTGTGATTAACGACGCTCCAATTAATCAGTGGGATGCCAGCTCAGGTGTAGCATGGCGTCCACAAAATTCACCTGCCGTATACGATGGCCCAATTCGTATGCGTGTTGCGCTAGGCAAATCTAAAAACGTCGTTTCGGTGCGCTTACTGCGAGCCATTGGTATTGAAAATGCCGCACGGTATCTGGCCAACTTTGGTTTTCAACTCGATGATATCCCACGCGATGAAACCTTATCATTAGGCTCTGGTTCGCATACCCCGCTTGAAGTGGCAAACGGATTGGCTGTGTTTGTCAACGGTGGTCATGCGGTAAATCCGTATTTTATAGAGCGAATTACCAACAATGATGACGAGTTAATTTGGGAAGCTAAGCCATTGTTGGCTTGTCCAGAGTGTGATACAACCGTAGATCCCAATGCTCCTTTTGCCATATCAGAGGTCGATTATTCGCGTCAGGCGCCTCAAGTGATTTCGGCACAAAATGCCTTTTTGGTTACTGAAATGATGCGTACCGCAGTTCGAGCCAACGGCTCGTGGAACAACAAAACGTATTGGTTGGGCACTGGCTGGCGCGCTCGTAACATTTTACAACGAACGGATATTGGCGGTAAAACTGGCACGACCAATGATGCCCGTGATACTTGGTTCAGTGGTTTTGCGCCTGGCTTAGTCGCTACCAGTTGGCTGGGATTTGATGATAGTAATCGCCAGCTGGGACGTACCACACGCAATCAGCATTTAGTCAATATGAATCCAGACCGATTTAACTGGATTGGTAATGGCATGTTTGGCGCTGAAGATGGTGCCAAGGGTGCGCAGCCCGCTTGGATTTATTTTATGCAATCTGCATTGGAAGATGTTGCATTTCAACCTGTAAAGATTCCAGCGGGAATCACTCAGGTCAGAGTAGACCGAGCAACAGGTAAGTTGACTTCACGCAATGACCATACAGCCTTATTCGAATATTTTGCATTAGGCACAGAACCGACGTTATCGGTGCGTTCAGATCAAGTGATTGATCCCTTAAAGCAAGAAAAATCAACGGAGTCTGCTGAGGGAGATGATATTTTTTAACGTCTACCTCGTATTATAACAATCAAGTAATACCACTATAAAAAATAACACAACAATAAGAATAACATCATCACACGACAGGATTTACGATGACAGATAAAGGGTATTTATACATTCCACATGCTGGCCCTGCACTTTTAGAAACTCCACTGTTAAATAAGGGCAGTGCATTTACTGAGCGTGAGCGAAAATCATTTAACTTAATGGGTCTTTTACCTCCTAGATACGAAACCATTGAGGAACAGGTGGAGCGCGCTTACCAACAGTATAAGAGTTTTGATGACCCACTCAATAAACACATTTATCTTCGAGCGATTCAAGACACCAATGAGACCTTGTACTTCAAATTAGTACAAGAGCACATCGTTGAAATGATGCCCATCATTTACACGCCTACCGTAGGGGAAGCATGTGAGCGCTTTTCGGATATTTATCGATCTTCTAGAGGTTTATTTATCTCCTATAAAGAGCGCCATCATCTTGATGATGTACTGCGTAATGCCACAAAGCGCAAAGTAAAAGTCATCGTTGTGACAGACGGTGAACGCATTTTGGGCTTAGGTGACCAAGGCATTGGAGGGATGGGGATCCCAATTGGTAAACTTTCCCTATATACCGCATGTGGTGGGATTAGTCCTGCCTATACCTTGCCAATTACCCTAGATGTAGGCACGAACAATCAGGCACTGCTGGACGATCCTATGTACATGGGAGAGCGTCATACGCGTATTGACCAAGAGACTTATGACGAATTCATCGCCTTATTCATGCAGGCGGTAAAACGACGTTGGCCAGAAGCCATGGTGCAATTTGAAGATTTTGCACAGCCCAATGCCATGCCAATTTTGCAAAAATACCGCGAAGACTATTGCTGTTTTAATGATGATATCCAAGGCACAGCGGCCGTGGCTTTAGGTACACTACTATCTGCGTGTCGTTTAGCAGGTAAGACGCTTTCGAGTATGCGTATTGCATTTGTTGGTGGCGGTTCAGCTGGTTGCGGGATTGCCGAGATGCTCATTCAACAAATGAAGCGTGAAGGATTATCAGATGGAGATGCGCGCGAGAGGATCTACATGGTCGATAGATTAGGTTTAATTACCAACGACACACCTGAACTTCGAGATTTTCAAGCCGCTCTAGCCCAAACTAGAACCGCTATTACGGATTGGCAAATTAGTGGCGAGTATCCTTCGTTGTTAGAAGTTGTCTCTCATGCCAAACCTGATGTTTTGATAGGTGTCTCAGGCGTTCCGGGATTATTCACTAAAGAAATCGTGAAAACCATGGCGGAACAACATAAATTACCGATTATTTTTCCACTCTCCAATCCGTCAAAACGGGTTGAGGCAACCCCTGAAGAAGTGATCCACTGGTGTGATGGTGAGGTCATTGTTGCGACAGGTAGCCCGTTTGAACCGGTGCTTCATAATGGCAAATCGTTTCCGATTGCGCAGTGTAATAACAGTTATATATTCCCAGGTATTGGACTGGGTGCCTTAGTGGCCAAATCACGAGTTATCAGTGATGAGATGTTAATGGTAGCCGCGAGCACTCTAGCGGAGCTCTCTCCGGTGGCCAACACGGGGAAAGGCGCGTTGTTGCCACCCATCACGGCGATTCACTCTATCAGTAAAGCGATTGGTTTTGCTGTGGCCAAGATGGCGATGCAACAGGGCAATGCTTTGAATGTGTCTGATGAAGAGTTACTCTCGCGTATTGACGCTCAGTTTTGGCAACCGGAATATCGGGAGTATAAGCGAGTGAGTGTGTAAATTAATTCGCGACTTTTAATGTAAAGACTTTGCTGTTGCGTGTAAAGTTATACAACTCTTTTTTGGCAGCAGGTAAGTCTGCCACATCCCCAGGTTGAAAACCTTGCTCCATAAACCAATGTGCGGTGAGTGTAGTCAGTACAAATAGGGTAGTAAGACCGTTTTGCTGCGCTTCATTGATGAGTGCTTCAAGCAAGCGCTCGCCTCTGTTTTTTCCTCGGTAATCACTGTGGGTGGCCACACAAGCAACTTCACCACAAGACTCGTCTGGATAGGGATACAACGCTGCGCACGCAATGACCATACCGTCACGCTCAATGACAGTAAAATGGTCTATTTCATTTTCGAGACGTTCCCGGGAGCGCTTGACTAGAGCACCGCTTTCTTCAAGCGGTTTGATAAGTTGTAATATTCCCACTACATCTTCAATTGTCGCCGGTCGCAACTGTTCATAGTGGTTTTCGGTTACTAATGAACCGGTGCCGTCTCGGGTAAATAGTTCTTTGAGTAATGAGCCATCAATATTGTAGCTAACACAATGAGAGCGTTCAGTGCCATTCGCCACACTATGGTAGAGGGCGTTGAGCACATTGGGTTCATTGATTAGGGCGTCTTGTTCGAGCAAGGTTTCTAACTGTAATAACGAAACGTTGCGCAGCAATCGGTTCTGATTATCAATCAAGCCTTTGTGCTCAGAAAACGCGATTAGTTTGTCCGCATCCAATATACGAGCAGCTTCAACGGCAACGTCTTCATGAGAAAGATTAAACACTTCACCTGTTGGAGAATAACCAATTGGTGAAAGCAACACGATGAAACCATCGTTTAAGTGATTGGTGATACCGCTTTTGTCGATACGACGTACTTGACCTGAATTTTCAAAATCGACACCATCGCGCACTCCGATAGGTTTTGCTACAACCAAATTACCAGAAGCAACTCGCACATCGGAACCGTGCATGGGGGAGTTGGCTAGACCCATAGTCAACAATGCTTCAATCTGAGCCCTAACCGAACCCGCAGCATCTTGCACGCAGGCAAGAGTGGGTTTATCAGTGATACGAATGTCATCACGGTAACGTGAATCAAACCCGCGCATCGCAACACGCTCCTCAATTTGAGGACGAGCACCGTGCACAATGACTAATCGCACACCCAACGAATTCAACAACGCAATATCATGAATGATGGTCGGCAGATTAGGGCTTGCAACTGCTTCACCGCTTAACATGATGACAAACGTCTTACCTCGATGCGCATTAATGTAAGGCGCAGAGTTGCGAAACAGTGAAATCATGTCAAGGTGAGTCAAAACCATAGAAAAACTCTCTACACTAACGTACTTGCTGAGCTGCTAAAAACGCAAAGGCATGTTCGATGGATTTTGTGACGGGCTCTTTGCCTGTACCGCCAAGGATATTGCGTTTATCAACCAGATACTCTAATTGTAAGACGGGGTATACATCGCCCTGAATGATAGAGGAAAACTGTTGCAACTCTGTGACAGTCAGTTCCTCTAAAGCCTTGCCTTGTTCGATGGCATACACCACCGCTTGGCCAGAGATATCGTGCGCCGTTCTAAAAGGAATACCGCGCTCGACCAAATAGTCTGCTAGTTCGGTTGCATTGGCATAGCCTTGCTTAGCGGCCTGCTCGCAGCGGGCTTTATCGACCTGCATGCTATCGAGTACTTCTACCGATATCGCGAGACAAATATGCCATTGCGTAACGGCATCCATTGCGCCTTCTTTGTCTTCTTGCATATCTTTATTGTAGGCAAGAGGCAAGCCCTTCATAGTAACCAATAGACCTTGCAAGGCGCCAAATACGCGACCGCATTTGCCACGCATTAACTCACACGCATCGGGATTTTTCTTTTGTGGCATCAAAGAAGAACCTGAGGTCACACTATCGCCAAGCGAAATAAAGCCAGATTCACCTGAATTGTAAAAAATTAAATCTTCCGCCATACGCGAAATATGCATCATCGAGGTGGACGCACAAAACAATAACTCCAGAACAAAATCTCGGTCTGATACGGCATCCAATGAATTGGTACACGGTCCAGAGAAGCCAAGTTGAGAGGCAATTTCATGACGATCTACTTGGAAGGTGGTTCCGGCGAGTGCGCCACAGCCAAGTGGTGAATAATTCATGCGCGCAAGGGCATCATCAAGGCGTGATACATCGCGTTTGAACATCTCGACATACGCGAGTGCCCAATGGGCAAAGCGCACAGGTTGAGCACGTTGTAAGTGTGTATAGCCAGGGAAAATGACATCTTGCGTGCGTTGCGCAACATTGGCCAATGCCGTGATCACAGCAATCAGGTCACTGCGTAACATACTGACATGGTCTTTGACCCACAAGCGAAAATCTGTGGCTACCTGATCGTTACGCGAACGGCCAGTATGAAGTTTGCGGCCAATATCACCGAGTTGTTTGGTCAACTCAGCTTCAACAAAAGCATGGATGTCTTCTTCATCGGTCTGCGAAAAATCCAACTCGCCCGCTTTTGCTTTGGCTAATAATGCATCCAAGGCGGTTTCAATTTGGTCTTGTTCATCCGCTGCCAAAACGCCGGCTTTAGCTATCGCTCGAGACCAGATAATGGATCCCCAGATATCTTGCGCAGCCATGACTTGGTCAAAGCCAATGGAATCATTGACCTGACGAAACATGTTCGAACTGCCTTGGGCAAAACGCCCACCCCATAATGCCATCTTGTACTCCTAACCTTTACTTACTTGGCTTTATCCATATCGTGCATCGCTTTAATGCGGCTTGATAAACTGAATAAACGAATGAAGCCTTCAGCATGTGATTGGTCATAGACATCATCCGCACCAAAAGTCGCAAAATCTTCAGAGTACAAGCTGTTCGGTGAACGGCGCTGAGTCACTGTTGCAGTGCCTTTGTACAGTTTTACCACAATGTCACCGGTAACGAGTTGCGCAAATGAGTTAGCGCCTGCAAGTAAGGCATCATTAAGTGCCGTAAACCAGCGTCCGTCATACATAACATGAGAGAACTCAAGGCCTAGTTGTTCACGGTGTTTCAGAGCGGCTTTGTCTAGCACTAAACACTCAAGTGCTTTGTAAGCTTTGACCAAAATCGTGCCCCCAGGCGTTTCATAACAGCCACGAGATTTCATGCCGACTAGGCGGTTTTCAACGATATCGATTCGTCCAACACCGTGCGCTGCGCCAATGCGATTTAACTCCATTAAAGCAGGATACGGTGCAAGTGCTTGGTCATTGACTGCCACTAATTCACCTTTATTGAAAGATAATGTGACGGTTTCTGGTGTATCAGGTGCATCCATTGGATCGACAGTGAGCGTCCAAATGCCTTTAGTTGGCTCACACCAAGGGTCTTCTAATTCACCACCTTCATGTGAAATGTGCCATGCGTTCGCATCGCGGCTATATATCTTAGTCGCAGAAGCAGTTGTCTGAATATTGCGCTCAGCCAGATAATCAAGCAAATCTTCACGCGAAACCATATCCCATTCGCGCCACGGTGCAATAACCGTCAAATCAGGTGCGAGAGCGGCAAAAGTTGACTCGAAACGAACTTGGTCATTACCTTTACCTGTACAGCCGTGACACAATGCATCTGCACCTACTTTGCGCGCAACTTCTACTTGTGCTTTGGCAATTACCGGACGCGCCATTGAGGTACCGAGTAAGTATTCACCTTCATATACTGCGCCAGTTTTGACCGTAGGGAAAATGTAATCTGCTACGAACTCATCTTTTAAATCCATGATGTAGCACTCGCTGGCGCCGCTGGCGATGGCTTTGTCATGCAAACCTTCTAATTCTTCATCACCTTGACCAACATCGGCCGCAAAAGCAACGACCTCACAGTCGTAGTTTTCTTTTAACCAAGGAATAATAGCTGAAGTATCTAAACCGCCAGAATAAGCTAATACGACTTTTTTGATATCTTTTTTCATGAATGATAACTCTTACACATTTGCACCAAGCAAGGTCACCATAATCGCGTTCTGAGCATGCATACGGTTCTCTGCTTGTAACATTAATAATGAGGCGTCCGAATCCATTAGTTCGCCGGTAATTTCTAAATCGCGATGCGCCGGTTGGCAATGCATCACATATTGTGCGCCGCACTGTTCCATGAGTGCGTGATTGACCTGATAAGGCATGAATTTATCTTTTATTTCAGCCAACGGCGTATTATCCCCCATGGATAGCCAAGTGTCAGTATAAATCACATCGGCTACGCCTAATTGACTAATATCATTGATTTCAGTGATCGTTGCGCCGGTGGTCTCGCCCATTTGTTTTGCCCACGCTACGATATCGGCGTCTGCTTCATGGCCTTCTGGCGTGACCACCACTTGATTGACACCAAGAAGACTACCCACGATAAGCAATGAGTGAGTGACATTATTGCCATCACCGATGTAGGCCATAGTGCGACCTTGCACATTGTGGAATACCTCCGCCATCGCGAGATAATCAGCCAAGCCTTGACATGGGTGGTAGCGGTCACACAGTGCATTAATTACGGGAACTCTGGCAAACTCTTGAAGCTCTTGAAGCGTTTCATGAGCAAAGACTCGAGCAATGATGCCATCCGCCCAACACGATAAATTTTGCGCCATATCTTTGGTATCTTCGCGCCCGGCCAGGTTATTGGCTTGTGCATCCAAATACACCAAATGCCCACCTAGTTTGTTGATACCGATGTCAAAGCTGACTCGTGTGCGCAAAGAGGGTTTCTCAAACAACGCAACCAAAGATTTGCCTTGCAAGGCATTGCGATAATCAGATGGTGCGCGTTTGACGGCTAAAGCCAAATTTAGCAATTCCTGCATCTGCTCTGGAGTAGAATGTTTAAAGGTCAATAAATCCTGTTGCATGATGTTTCCTTTTGCTTTTTTAAGCAGTCTCTGTCTGTTGTTGTGGATGAATAGTCGTGCCAAATCCGGTTAAGTCACCGCTCATGAGCGCCTGGGTATTTTGCCATGCCCCTATAATAACCGGTGCGGATAATTGACTGGCGGTGTCCAAAGCAGCTTGGACTTTGACAATCATACCATCGGTAATAATCCCGTTTTCCACATACTGAGTGAATTCTTCCATGTTGAGTGTAGGTAACAATTGTTTGTCAGCATTTAACACACCAGGCACATCGGATAACAGTAATAAATCTGCCTCAATCAGCTGAGCAATAATCGTTGCAGCGTGGTCGGCATTGACATTTGCGAGTTCACCAGTTTGTGTAGCACCCACTGAATTAATGATTGGTAAGACGTTTAGCTCCAGTAAAGCATTGAGAAAATCTGGTGTGCCTTGATGTGGGGTACCAACTTGACCCAACTCTGCATTATCTAAGGTACAATAAGTTATATTCCCATCGGCTAATGTTATTGCCGTTGCGGTTATTTGGTTTTGTAATGCGGCAGATAACAGTGCTGAACTGCATTGACCAGCTAATGCAGCAGCAATGTAGGGCATGTCGTCTTTTGGGGTTACTCTAAGGCCATCGCGTTTTTGCGTGGACTTGCCTAGTTTATCAAACAGTGACTGGACTAATGAACCACCGCCATGCACTAGCACGACGGGTCTGTTTTTTTGTAACGCTTTTACATGTGCAAAAAAGTCAGTGTGATAATTGGGGTGTTCCAAAAAAGCACCGCCAACCTTGATAACTAAAGGTTTCATTCTGCCTCCGCTATCAAACCTGAGTTCACAGCAAGCCCTTGAGTCAAATTTGCACATTGCAGAGCTTGTGCCGCAGCACCTTTAAGGACATTATCAATTGCGATGGTGATAACCGCATACTGTGAGGTTGCGTCATAAGCATAAAAAATGTCGCAGTATGGCGTATGCACAACATCGTCTAATTTTGGTGCGGAACGTCTTAAGCGAACCAAACCGCCCTTTGGGTACGCTTGTTCGAACGCGCTATCTATCTGTTCGATCGTGGTATGGTCAGTGCATTTGACCGTAATGGTGGCCAAAATACCGCGTTTAAATGTTCCTAAATGCGGAGTAAAGATGACTTCGGTTCCGAGATGCGCGGTGATCTCGGGCATATGGCGATGCGTCAAAATTCCATAGGCTTGCAAACCAACTTCGCAAAAACTATTGCTCAGTGCAGCCTTGCGTCCGGCCCCAGACACCCCTGAAATTGCATTAATCACAGGTCTCACACTTGTATCTAGTAAGTTTGCATTAAACAGAGGTTTTAAGCCTGATAAGCTTGCAGTTGGATAACAGCCAGGAACAGCAACCACTGAGGCATCACTGATCTGTTGTGGATACCACTCAGCGAGGCCATATACAGCTTGCTCCAACCAGATGGGGTCGGTATGGGCAAAGCCATAATATTGCTCAAAGACGCTTCTATCTTGTAGTCGATAGGCGCCCGATAAATCCAAAATCACGGCGCGTTTACCGGCAAGTGTTGGGATCCATTCATGTGAGGCTTCATGCGGCGTTGCCAAAAAAATCACATCGTAATCCCATGCAAGCTGTTCTAGTGCATCATCTTGCAGTGGGCATAGGGTAAGATCGGTTACGCCAATTAAGGCCGCGTGCAAATCACTTATGGATTTATGTGCATCTTGAGAGTTGGATGACACAAATATCGCATCCAATACATAACTCGGGTGTTGGCTAATGAGTCTTACAAGTTCTGCGCCGGTGTATCCACTTGCGCCTATAATACAGGTTTTGATCATCTCTCGGTTCCTAAAAAAAGAAAAATCACTTTTATCCTTACCGTCAAATTATCGGGTAAAGATAAAAGTGTTGCTTTACAGAGTATTATCTAGCTTTCGTCAAATAACCTCATCCAGCAAGGCAGGGAGAGTGTTAAATCGGTACTGTGTTGTTAAAAAATCAAACATGACCTAAGCTGTCAATTTTTATATATATATTTAATTATAATAAAAATGATTTTTTATGCAATAAAAATGTATTTATATTCAGAAATATTTATTGTTAGTGCACTGTGTTTACCACATAACTACAGTCTGCAAGAAGCAGCAAAAAAAGGCTATAATGCATCAGTCGCATATTATAGACATGCATCAATGCTCTGGGCCCAATCGATAAAATTAGTGTGAATAAATTAATGAACTGGCTATCTGAACAAGAACTACTTTCAAAACAACCCAATATCTCAAGCTGGTTTTTAGAACATGTACAGCAGGATGTATTGCATAGTAAGGAAGGGATTACATTAGCCTATGCGTTCCATATTCCGGACAATGCACAACAAGCGATTGTGATAAGCGCTGGCAGGGTGGAAAGTTACCTCAAATACGATGCACTGTTTTATGAGTTGGCACAGCGAGGAATAGCGGTATTTTCTTGTGACCATCGTGGCCAAGGCTTATCACAGCGGATAAGTCCTAACCGAATGCATGGGCATATTCTTGACTTTGCTTCTTATCGAGATGATTTGGCTGAGTTTATGCAAAAAATCGTTCAGCCTCGGTTTGCACAGCCGTGGTTATTGTGTCATTCGATGGGCAGTGCGATCGGTTTAATGCTGGTACAACAACAGCCAAGCTGGTTTGCCAAAGTAGCTTTAACGGCACCTATGCTCGGCTTAAAAGCCCCGCTTCCAGAATGGTTAACTAAGCTTGTCTTAGCATTGGGCTTGATGGGCGGTAATTTATTGCAAATACCTTTATATTTTATCGGTCAAAAGGACTACCTGCCTGAACCCTTTGCTAATAATAAGCTCACCCATAGTCCAACTCGTTATGAGATATTCCGCCAGCAACAACAGGCTTTCCCTGATACTCAGTTAGGCGGAGTCACTTATGCTTGGGTAGCTGCGGCAATACAAGCCCTATATACTCTCGAAAAACAGGCACCTCACACCGATATTCCGTTATTGTGCATAAGTGCTGGAGCAGATAAAATTGTAGACAATAAAGCTCAACACCGCATCGTTAACCTGATGCCAAATGCGAGTTGGCACAGTATTGATGGGGCATATCACGAGCTATTATTTGAAACGGATGTGTACAGAAATGCGACTCTGGATGCAATTATGACTTTTTTTGAGGAATAAACTTTGCTGGATATTGTGTTATACCAACCAGAAATTCCGCCGAACACCGGCAATATCATTCGTTTGTGTGGTAACACAGGCTTTCGTTTGCATTTGATTGAGCCATTGGGCTTTTCATTAGATGAAAAATCAGTGCGTCGGGCAGGTATGGATTATTCAGAGTTAGCACCAGTACAAATTCACAAGAACTTAGATGAGTATTTACAAACAGCTCAACCCAGGCGGATGTTGGCTTGTACTACAAAAGGTTCGCAACACCATCATAAAGCACAATACGAAGCTGGGGATGCCTTGATTTTTGGCCCGGAAACTAGAGGATTGCCAGAAGATTTTATTTTTAGTTTACCACCCGAACAGAGAGTCAGGATCCCAATGTTGCCTCACTCTAGAAGCATGAATTTGTCAAATTCCGTTGCGGTTTTTGTCTATGAGGCATGGCGTCAGTTGGGGTTTGATGGCGCGGTATAGCGTCATCCTCGCTGGCTAGAAAGCATCACTCATTTGTCAAATCACGACCTAATAATGCCATTGCTGCATCCTTAGCATCTTTACCACCGTATAAAACTGCGAAAAGCTGTTCAGTGATTGGCATTTCTACACCTTGTCTTTGCGCCAAAATGTGCACCTCTTCCGTGTTGCGATAACCCTCAACGACTTGCCCGATACTCTCGATTGCCGAATTTACATCCATGCCCTCACCCAAAGCAAGGCCGAAGCGACGGTTACGCGATTGGTTATCGGTACAGGTAAGCACCAAATCGCCGAGTCCAGCCATGCCCATAAAGCTTTCAGGATGAACGCCTAAGGTTGCGCCTAATCTGGCCATTTCAGCCAAGCCACGAGTAATGAGGGCCGTTCGTGCATTCGCGCCAAACCCCAAACCATCTGCCAGCCCTGCTGCAATGGCAATGACATTTTTAACAGCTCCACCTAATTGAACGCCGATCATGTCATGATTCAAATACACACGAAAACTTTTGGGATTGTGCAAATAATCAGCTATGGTTCGGCCAAATTCGTCACATGTCGTCGCTAAACTTATTGCTGTGGGTAGATTGGCTGCCATTTCTTTGGCGAAAGTCGGACCGGACAAGACTCCCATGGGTCGATCAGGACCAAGATAATCCATTGCAACTTCAGATAACAAGCGACCTGTCTTGGGCTCAAGCCCCTTTGTTGCCCAGACTATACGATGCTGAGCTCGCAGGTGAGCAGCGATGTTAATGATGCACTCGTTAAAAGCAGCAGAAGGCACTACAACTAAAAGCTCTCGACTAAATTCAATTGCTGATTGCATATCAGCTGTCACCGAGAGATTGTCCGGAAAAGATGCATCCAAAAAACGCGAGTTGGCGCGCTCTTGTTGCATTTGCTGAACATGTTCAGTATTACGAGCCCATAACAACGTCTCTACACCGTTGCGTGAGAGTTGTAGAGCTAGAGCAGTGCCATAAGAGCCTGCACCAAACACCGCAATCCTGCGTTCAGTCATAACTTAAGCGTCAAGCTGGTCTTTTTTCTGAGCTTCTTCTTGCGCTTGCTGTTGCATATACGCTTGGAAGATAGCATCGAAGTTTACTGGAGCTAGGTTAAACGCTGGGAAGGTACCACGATTTACCAAGCTTGAAATAGTTTCGCGCGCGTATGGGAACAAGGTATTTGGACAGAAGGTACCAATGACAGCCTTAACGTTTGGCTCAGGCATATCGGCAATGTAGAAAATACCAGCTTGCTGAACTTCACACAAAAATGCGACTTTTTCGCCTACTTTTACCGTAACAGTGACGGACAATACAACTTCATGTAAGTTGTTACCTAATGTGTTGTTCTTAGTGTCCAAATCTAACTTAACTTCTGGTTCCCACTTTTCGTTAAAGATGACAGGAGAATTAGGCGTCTCAAAAGAAATATCTTTCGCATAAATGCGCTGAATGCTAATAGGCGCTTGTTGTGGTTGCTGCTCAGCAGCGGCTTGATTTTGTTCGTCAGCCATGAGAATTCCTAAATGTTTAAAGTATTAAATTACGCTAATAGCGGGTCTAACTTACCCTGAGCATCAAGCGCAAAAAGGTCGTCACATCCGCCAATGTGTTGATCGTTAATAAAGATTTGCGGCACAGTAGTGCGTCCACCAGCGCGTTCAATCATCACAACTCGTTGATCTGGTTCTGCTTGGATTTCAATGTTGCTCACCTCAACTCCTTTACTGGCTAATAAAGCCAAAGCGTGCTTGCAGTAAGGACAGTAATCTTTGGTGTAGAGTTCGATTTTAGCCATGATGTTCTCTTGTCGTTGTCTGCAAGGTTATTTGGTTACCGGTAAGTTGGCGCTCGACCAAGCTTCCATGCCGCCTTTTAATATGAAAGCTTGTGAAAAACCGGCTTTAGCTAATTTGTTAGCTGTTTTGCCAGCATTCATACCATAAGGACATACGACAATAATGGGGGTGTTTTTGTACTTTTCAAGCTTGGTAAAGTTGGCTTGATTTATTTCATCAGCCTTGAGTTGACGCGCTCCAGTAATGTGGCCTTTTTTGAACTCTTCTGGTTTTCGGATATCAAGAATAACGGCGTCCTCTTTGTTGATTTTTTGAGTGACTTCGTGCGTGGTCAGATTTTTCACTGGAGAAAGTAACGGCGCAATAAAGGTGTATAAAAGAAGTGCGATTAGTGCTAGCCAGATCCCAGATAATAATGCGTTAGCGGTAGCAAACTCGATAAGTTGGTCCATGAATAACCCTATTTCATGTATTAAAATAAAAAACGACGCACAGTATAACGCATCTCATTGATTTGACTAGTGCCGATAATGTGTCTTTTCCCAATCTGGAAAAAATGGTATTTTATATGTACTGAAGTTTTGATATTTTTTTATATTATTTGAGGCGAGCATGAGTCAACTAAAGGCACCCCTGGCACTGTTAATTTTGGACGGCTGGGGATATCGAGAAGATCCTGAAAACAATGCAATTTTGGCAGCAAACACTCCAGTATTAGATGAGTTGACTCAGAGCTATCCAAACACTCTTATATCAGGTTCTGGGCTCGATGTGGGTTTACCTGATGGTCAAATGGGTAACTCAGAAGTTGGCCATGTCAATCTTGGCGCTGGGCGGGTTGTGTATCAGGACTTTACTAAGATCACTAAAAGCATTGCAGATGGGGATTTTGCTCAAAATCCGGCGTTAACTGGGGCGATTGATAAAGCGGTTGCCCAAAACAAAGCCGTGCACATCATGGGTTTATTATCACCAGGTGGCGTGCATTCGCATGAAGACCACATATTTGCAGCGATTCGCTTAGCCGCTCAACGTGGCGCACAGCACATCTATTTGCACGGCTTCTTAGATGGACGTGATACGCCGCCTCGTTCAGCTCAAGCCAGTCTGCAAAAAGCTGACGAGGTGTTTGCGGAAGTTGGTGTCGGTCGAACCGCTACTATTGTAGGTAGATACTTTGCGATGGATCGTGACAATCGCTGGGAGCGAGTTGCAGCAGCTTATCAGCTTTTAACCAAAGGGGAAGGTGCTTATCAAGCCGATAATGCTGTGGCTGGTTTGGTGTCTGCGTATGAACGCGATGAAAATGACGAGTTTGTCAAAGCCACTGTGATTGGCGAAGCCGTCACAATGGATGCTGGAGATGCAGTCATCTTCATGAACTTCCGTGCGGACCGCGCAAGGCAACTCGCACACACCTTTGTGGATGACGAATTTACTGGCTTTGCACGTGATGACAAAATAGCGCTATGCGACTTTGTTATGTTAACCGAATACGAAAGTAACCTTACTAACCCATGTGCCTTTCCTCCGGAAAAACTCACGAATGTACTTGGCGAATGGTTAGCTAAGCATGACAAGACTCAATTACGTATTTCTGAAACAGAGAAATTTGCCCATGTGACCTTCTTTTTCTCTGGAGGTAAAGAAGATGAATTTAATGGTGAGCAGCGCGTGTTAATTCCGTCACCAGATGTGGCTACGTATGATTTACAACCAGAGATGAACTCAGTTAAGTTAACTGACGAGTTGGTCGATGCGATCAAAAATAAGCGTCACGATGTGATCATTTGTAACTTTCCGAATGGCGATATGGTTGGGCATACTGGTAATTTTGATGCCGCTGTAAAAGCGTGCGAAGCTGTTGATACAGCTATTGGTCGTGTGCTTGCCGCGTTAGCTGAAGTGGGTGGTGAATGTCTGATTACGGCTGATCATGGTAATGCTGAGCAGATGCAGGATCCAAACACCGGACAAGCGCATACGGCACATACCAGTGAGCCAGTGCCTTTCATATATTATGGTCGAAAAGCTGAGGCTAGAACCGGTGGCACACTCAGTGATGTAGCGCCTACTATGTTACATCTTTTAGGTATGGAGCAGCCCACCGAAATGACCGGTACCCCTATCGTCACCCTAGCGGAATAGGGGTGAGGATAGTGGCGACAGGCATCATGAAGGCAGGTGTCATTGCGCTTGCCTGCCTGTATGCTGGTATTCCTCAAGTATTTGCTCAACAAGCTGATTTAGAAAATATCCAACAACAAATTGCGGAAGTGCAAAAACAGAAAGCGGCTCGCGAAGCCAAACGCGATGAAATCTTAGATACGCTGCAAAGACAAGAAAAAAAAATCAGTAATATTGCCAAAGAACTCAATCAAATTAATCTTGCAATCAAACAAAATAACGCCCAGATAAAGACGTTTGAGCAAGAAATAGCTGCACTAAAAAATGCACTGGTCATTCAACGAGACCATTTAGGCCAACAAATTCGTTCAGCGTTTGTCGCGGGTGATTACGATTTGGCAAAGATGATTTTTAATCAACAAGACATTGCAGAACTTGAGCGAATGTTGACTTACTACCAGTACATTTATAAAGATCGCAAAACCGCGATAGATGAGTTCCGCCAAGGGATTGCCCGGATTCAAAAAGTAGAGCAAGCACTAGAGGTTGAGCAAGAACGCACCATGCGCTTATTAGCAAGGTTAGAAGGCCAGTCTATTGAACTAGCCAGTGAGCAGTTAGCCAGACAAAAATCACTAGATGCTCTGCAAGCACAAATAGATTCTGATATTGCTCGGATTGAGCGATTGCAAATCGACGAACAAAAACTAACTCAAGCCATAGCCGAAGCAACTAGAAAACAAACATTGAGCGAGTCTCTTGTGGGCTTAGCCAATTTTAAAGGTGGTTTAACAATCCCAGCGGATGGAGTTGTTCAGTACCATTTTGGTAAACGTCGGGAAGGGCAGCTCAAGTGGAAAGGTGTTGTTATAAACGGCGATTCTGGAACCTCGATTACATCGGTTGCGAACGGCAAGGTCCTGTTCGCAGATTGGTTGCGCGGTTTTGGCTTGGTTCTAGTTGTGGATCACGGGGCTGGGTATATGACGGTTTACGGTCATAATCAAGCGCTATTAAAGTCTGTAGGTGACCCCGTAAATCGCGGTGAGACCATTGCGCTTATGGGACAAAGTGGCGGCCAGAGTAAGCCAAATCTCTACTTTGAACTCAGACACAAAGGCATTCCTCTGAATCCAAAACAATGGTTTACTCGTTAAACATTCCTATTTTTTTAGTTGTTTTAAGCGTTCTGGGTTGGACTATATTGACGTTGATGCGATTCTGGGAAGCAAATACCCAAGCACAAATTGATTACATACTCACTCAGTTTCGGATATGTTATGGATTAGGTATTTTAATGATCAGCCCAATTCAAGCTCAGGAGCGGGCTTCGAGTTACCTAAGATCGCCATAATCATTGATGATGTTGGACGTCGTTCAAGCGATACACGTTTGCAAAGCTTGCCTGGTGAAGTCGCTTTTTCCATTTTGCCAGATTCAGACTTTGCTACTTAGCAGGCAAATATTGCTAAGCAGGGTAACCGCGACATCATGATCCACATGCCAATGGAGTCGTTGATACCCTCACAAGATCTAGGCAACTCTCCTTTGTTAGTCAGTATTTCTGAATATGTTGCATTGCGTGAGTCAATCGAAAATAACAACCTTGCAGTAACCCAAACACAAGAACGAACACCTATCTATGTGTACCTGACTCCATAACCTAAAAAAATAAGTTAGTGATCACTTTATTATGATGTTACAATATAGCAATTGTATGGTAAGTCACTTTAAAAATGCGTTTCATATTTAGCAAAGACAATCGGATAGACCAAGTGGGTGTATGGCTCACCAGCTTGTGTGCCCTTCATTGTATTGCGGTGCCTGTTATTCTTCCTTTAGTGCCATTGCTTGCCGGTTCATTTTTTGCCGAAGAATGGTTTGAGCGTCTGGTTTTGTTACTCTCAATTGCGGTCGGCTTTATTGCTTTGTTTATCGGATTTTATAAGTACCATAGACAATTGTATCCTATTTATTCATTAGCCATGGGCGGTTTTATCTATTGGCAAAAAGATATGTTTGGACATCACTTTGAACCATTAGTAGTGACCGTTGGTGCAGTGTTGATTATCGCTTCTCACATACTTAATATTCGCCTGTGCAAAGCGTGTAAAGGATGTGGCAGTAAGGTTGCTAGCCCCTCTTAACGGGCATTAAACCAGTTAACGGCTTCGTGTGGTGTGTTGGTAAAGTATCCGTCAACGCCAAGCTGAAGCATATCCTCCCATTGAGCAGGTTCATCTAAGGTAAAGACCCATACGGATTTACCAGTTTGCTTAATAGTAGTAATGCGTTGTGCAGTGGCTATTTCAGAACTGATCCCGACAATATCATGAATAATGTCTCCAGGGATTGATGGCAGCTCCAGATGACTATCTTCAGATAACCATCCCCACTTCACAGGTAGTTTGATGCATTGCAGATGCTCTAAAAGGCGTTTATCGAACGACGATAGGACTACATGTTCACCGAATAAACCTAAGTGAGATAACTTTGCCATATATTCTTGCATAAACGGGACATCATCACAGCTTTTGACTTCGATATTAATAATCAAATCCGGTGGAAATAATGCCATTACTTGTGTCAAGGTAGGGATTCGATATTGTTGTCGGAGCGTTTCATTGAGTTCGGTTATATTCACATCCACCTTATGCGTACGCAATAAGTTTGTATCGTGGATGATCAGCGCTTGCCCGTTACAAAAATGCACATCAAATTCTATTCCATCACAACCACTGCTGATGGCAGAGCGAAACGCTTCCATCGAATTTTCTAAAAAGCGCTTTGAAGCTCCCCTATGTGCGAGTATCTGCATGACGTTTACCCGTTATGATGGTTTCATACACCGCTGCCGCAACAATTAAAAGACCACCAATGTAGGTTTGCCAGTTAGGCTGTTCGCCGAGCAACAAAATAGCCAAAATCACTCCATAAAACGGTTGCATACAAGCAACCAGTGAAAATGTCTTGGCGCGTAGGTGTTGTAAACAAGCGGCAACCATCGCGTGTGGTACGGCAGTAAATAAAGTGCCTAATACGAACAGTAATAGCAAAGAATGTCCGGACATATTCAGCATTTCTTCTGAGGTGAATCCAATTAAGCACGCTGAGACAACCAAAGTTTGATAACTCATTGCTTTGGCACCACTGTAATGCGAAAAATACTGTCGATGTAACAAATTACGCAAGGCGTATAACAACGCAGAAAAGACCCCAACGGCAACACCCATGGTAATGTCATTATCGAGGTTGTTTTCTGGGACGATCAACATGATCCCAAGGAAGACGACGATGGCGCTGATAACATCTTGCCAAATCAGTCGAATTTTTTCAAAAAATGGTTCGAGCAACACCGTGATAACTGGAAACGTAAATAGCGCAATTATACCAACGGATACACCCGCATATTGCATCGCAGCAAAGTAGGTGATCCAGTGGACTGCCATAATCACACCCAATCCGGCACCCACCCAATAATCACGACGATTGTCCAAGCGCCAAGACTCACCCATGAGCTTAATGAGAGCGTACAAAAATAAACAGGCGAAGATCGATCGACCGATAGTGATGTCTAGGGCGCTTAACGGAATGATTTGCGAAAATAAGGCAGTACCACCCAACAACATCACTGTAAAGTGAAGTGAATAAAGACTGCGTTTAACGGGATCCATCAATATTACTTAGTGTCAGTATTTTGGATGGTGGCGAAGGTTTCACCTAAACGAGTCACTTGACCGGCACTTAAATCGCGCAAATCGACACGGTTTGGTTCAAAACACACGACAATCGTAGAGCCCAACTTGAATAAGCCCATTTCTTCACCTTTTTGTAGCATGATACTATCTCCGGCATTGTCTGTGTATTGCCAATGGGTGACGTTTTTGCCGGCAGGTGGTGTCACAGTACCCGCCCAGGATGTTTCGATGCTTGCAACGATGGTCGCCCCCACGAGGACAATAGCGACTTTACCAATGGCAGTATCAAACATAGCCACCACACGCTCATTGCGAGCAAACAACCCAGGCACGTTCTCAGCAGTCAGAGGGTTCACCGAGAAAAGCTCGCCAGGCACGTACACCATATCGGTAAGCTTGCCTGTCAATGGCATGTGAATCCGGTGATAGTCACGAGGTGACAAGTAAATAGTCGCAAAATCCCCGCCTTTGAATGGTGCGGCCAATTTTGCATCCCCGCCGAGTAATGCTGTTAGACTGTAGTGATGTCCTTTGGCTTGAAAAATCTGTTCGCCCTGGATTGGACCACATTGACTGACAGTACCGTCGACAGCATGACCGAGTTCATTTGTATCGTCAGAAAAAGAGCGTAAACCGTCTTTGAGTTCACGAGTAAAAAAAGCATTGAAACTGGAGTAGTGAGCTGGATCTTCGTATTTAGCTTCACGCATATCCACATTAAATTGCTTGATGAATGCTTTGATCACAGCTGTGGTGACCTTGCCATATTCGCCAGCGGCAAATTTGCCGACTAAGCGCGATAAAGCGTGTTTCGGTAGAATATACTGTAAACGAACTTTGAACCAATCCAGCACGGTGTTTTTCTCCATAAATAAGAGCACATATTGTACATGGATTTGACGCAGAAAGAATTAAAAATCCTTTGCAAAATTAGGACGTTTGTCTGACATAGACTCAAGGATTTTGTGATAGCTGGCAAAGCGCTCAGGATCGATATCGCCATTTTCAACAGCTTGCCGTAACAAGCATCCAGGGTCGTCTCGGTGCTTGCAGTCGCGAAATTTACAGCCACCCAAATACTCCCTGAATTCGATAAAACCCTGAGTAATTTGTTCTTCATGTAGGTGCCACAAGGCAAATTCACGTACTCCAGGGGAATCAATCAGCTCCCCACCTTTTGCAAATGGAATGAGCTTGGCAGCGGTTGTGGTGTGTTGACCTAATCCTGAATTGGCCGAAACATCGCCAACTAACTCTTCAGATTCCGGCAATAGAGCATTGACTAATGAGCTTTTGCCAACTCCAGACTGTCCGACAAACACACTGATCTTATCGACCAATAAATCCGCTAACTCCATAATGCCAATATTGGCTTTACATGAGGTGTACAATACCTGGTAGCCGATATCTCGATACACTTGGGTCATTTCTTCCACCATGGCAAAGTCTTCGTCATCGAGTAATTCCACTTTATTAATGACGATAATGGGTGTGATATGGACGTCTTCACAAGCGACTATATAGCGGTCAATGATATGGGGCGACAGGGTGGGCACGATGGAGCTGACAATGATGATTTGGTCGATATTGGCCGCAATGGGTTTGACTCCATCATAAAAATCTGGCCGTGTGAGTACAGATTGTCGCTCCTCAACCAGCTCAATTACGCCCAAGTCGCTACTTGCGGGGCTGGAGGGAGGATAAAAGTGCACGTCATCGCCGCATACTACTGAATCAATCGTTCGGCGAATGTGAACTTGTACTTGGTTATCTTGCGGATCTCTTACAATGGCTTGCTTGCCAAAGCGACTAACGACTTTACCCGTCGTAAGTGGGCCAAGGTGGGCGACATCGAGCTTCGGAGCGGCTTGTTTTTTGCGCCGATTATGCGCAATCTGACGGCGTTGACGGTCGCTGAGTTTTGGTTTTTTGGCCACGAAATATTACAAGATAAATTAAAAACTGATTATATATTACCGTTAAGCTAGCTATAATGCTAATGCTACTCTGATATAGGAATTTTTTGTATGACCGCAGTACTTTCTTCGGATAATTTAATTTGGATTGATATGGAAATGACCGGACTCGACCCTAAAGAATGTGTCGTATTAGAAATCGCAACCATTATTACCGATAAAGATCTAAATATCCTTGCCGAAGGTCCAGTTGTAGCGATTCATCAATCTGATGATATTTTGGACAACATGAACCAATGGTGTATCAAAACTCATGGTGCAACGGGTTTGACTCAACGCTGTCGAGAGAGCGAATATTCTGTATCCGATGCAGAGGAGATCACCTTGGATTTTGTTAAGCAATGGGTTGGTCCACAACAGTCGCCTTTGTGTGGTAATAGTATTGGTCAAGATCGCCGCTTCATGGCTGAATATATGCCTAGCCTTGAAGGTTACTGCCATTATCGCAACATCGATGTATCGACCATCAAAGAACTGACTCGTCGATGGCAACCAGAGATTGTGGAACAGGTTTTCAAAAAAAGCGTGCATTTGGCCTTAGATGATATCCGCGAGTCCATTGCCGAACTGATTCATTATCGCAAACATGTATTTAAAATTTAGTACGAATTTTAGGTAACTATTGTACATTTTGTATCCCTGATGACCTTCTCCCTTAATTAATACCACTTCTTTGATGAGAAATTATTAATTAAGCTGCCTGTTCAACAAACTCTTTTGGCGATAAATAATTCAGTGAACT
>WKFN01000011.1:0-105218 GCA_014872805.1 Alteromonadaceae bacterium | reverse complement strand
CTTCAATTAAAATATATCGAAATATGAATTGTCGTTGTGACACTCTTAATGAGTGCCCACACAAATTGTCTTGTTATCTAATTGTTAAAGAACGTTGAAACCGAAGCTTCGTGCTTGTTTTGGGTTACCCCCTCAAGCGAGATGCGCATTCTACAGACTTCATTTCGAACGTCAACACTTTTTATCAAAAAACATCTACTTTTTTGTGTTTCACTCAAATTTTGCTCAAAGCGTCTAAAAAGCACACAATTAATGGCGTTTATCGCTCATTCATACTAATACTTTAATACCAGTTCCCTCTAATTTGATTATTCACACAATCGGAGTAACATAACGCACTCACCTATTATTATAACTACAGGTATTATTATGAAAGTTTCACCTATTATCTTAATCATCCTCTTTTTGCTGCTCGGTGTTTTATTCCATTTTACAACGTCTATGCTTACTCTTGAGCAACTATACGCTTTTATTTTCGGTACTGTTGGTACTTGGATAATTGTCACACTTAGCACACCACATCAGTCGTCACTATCTGGTAACAGTGGTACAACAAAAAAATCGCATAACGAAAAAAACGCAGACGGCCACGAGCTCACTACTTTATATATAGGAAATCTAGCATATAAGGTTCCTGAAAAAGCGATCAAAAAGCATTTTGAACAATATGGATACGTTGATTCTGTGCGCTTAATGAAAGATCGTCGTAGTGGCAAACGCAAAGGGTTTGGCTTTGTCGAAGTTGGCGCAAACGATGCGCAACGTATGATTGATAATTTAAATGATACTGAATTTTCCGAAAGAACATTAAAAGTTCGCCTAGCAAAAGAAAAAGGTAATGACTGAATATACCTCTCAACTAGATGCGAAGACATCTCGTCTTCGCTCTTTATTGTCACCAATCGTTCCAGCATCGGTTTTATCTAACACACACATAGTCCAGTCAAGATCACAGCATTATCGGATGCGGGCAGAATTTCGTGTATGGCATGATGGAGATGATTTATTTCACATCATGTTTGACCAATATACCAAGCAAAAATATCGAGTTGATCAACTACCAGCAGCTAATAAACTAATTAACCAAGCAATGGTTGATGTCATACAGGGTTTGAAAAACACTCCGATTTTACGTCAAAAATTATTTCAAATTGACTACTTAAGTTGCCTCAATGACCAAGTGCTCGTTTCTTTACTTTATCATCGACAATTAAATGATGAATGGGAAACGCATATTCGCGCATTAAAGGAGCAACTTAATCAAAAATACCAAATTGATTTTATTGGTCGCGCCAAAAAACAAAAACGCGTTGTTGAGCGGGATTACGTCATCGAAACCTTACCGGTGCACGATAAAATCTATACATTTAAACACATAGAAAACAGTTTCACTCAACCCAACGCACTGGTGAATTGTAAGATGATTGAATGGGCGGCGGATATTGGAAAGCAACTCACTGGTGATCTGTTAGAACTGTATTGTGGGGCTGGAAATTTTAGTATTCCACTATCTAACTACTTTAATAGAGTGCTGGCGACTGAAATATCCAAAACATCAGTCAGTGCAGCTCAGTACAACATAGAACAAAACAATGCTGATAACTGCACTATTTTACGGATGTCTAGTGAAGAATTTGTTGAAGCCCAACGTGGCGTACGAAGCTTCCGCCGTATGGAAGGGGTTGAGCTGTCCGATTATGATTTGCAAACGGTACTTGTCGATCCACCAAGAGCAGGATTGGATGAGGAAACCTGTGAAATGATTAGTGAGTACGACAATATCATTTATATATCGTGTAACCCTGATACATTAGCTGACAACCTTGTACATTTGACTAAGACCCATCATGTCGTACAAACCGCGTTGTTTGATCAGTTTCCATTCACTCACCATATTGAGGCCGGAGTATTCTTACAACGCAAGGCTTAAATTCTTTTACTCATCAATGCAGTCGCACCAAAATGTACCATATACAATTGGCGCTTGGTGCGCTCCGTGATCCCCTCTATTTGCACAACACTTGCATCTAATAACTCACCGCCTGCACTGAATACAATTTTGACCATTGCGTCAGCCTGCATTTGGGCGACCGCTTCCGGCTTTTTTTCCTGAAAAACAATATAATCTGTTAATTCATCGGTAAAATGCTGAATTTCCCTCAGCACTGCTGCTCTAAAATCAGCAGAAGTGCCGGTATGTTCACGCAAGAGTAAACGAAACACATTATTGTGTGCCAATACAAATTCTACAAACGTGTCCACTGAGATACTGATCGCACCTCGTTCAGATGAGATCCGTCGCCTTGCGCTGCGCATCAATTGACGCAAAGTCAATCCGGCTTCATCTACCAAAGTCAAACCCAGTTCATCAATATCTTTAAAATGTCGATAAAAAGATGTAGGAGCAATACCCGCCACTCGCGCTACCTCTCGCAAACTCACTGCAGATAAACTTTTTGTTGCATCAAGGCTAGCCAAAGCAGCGTTAATAATATTTTGTCTAGTTTGCTGTTTTTGTTGTTCACGGGTGACTTTTTGCGACATCAGACTTATGACTACTTGCGTTACAAAGAGATTTAATTTATGTTTAGCTTACACGTGTACGCTGAAATTTAACAGATAGATATATAAAAAAGTAGTTCGACATGCCTAAGACACCATCCAAACCACCATTTATATGGTTAAATGTTATCATTTTTTCTGTTTTAACCCTGATTACTTTAATCGGAGTTCCTTGGTGGGCTATTACACATGGAGTCGAGACCAATACCGTCATTGTGACAATAGTGTTGTTTTTTTATACTGGGATGTCGATCACTGCGGGTTACCATCGTTTGTGGTCGCATAAGACCTATGATGCTCATCCCATCGTAAAATTTGTACTCGCAGTCGGCGGTGCCATGGCATTGCAAAACAGTATTTTACACTGGTCTTCCGATCACCGAGTACATCATCGTCACGTTGACGATAATGCTAAAGATCCCTACTCAGCCAAAAAAGGTTTCTGGTACTCACACATTGGCTGGATGTTAAGAGAATATCAACCAGTTCGTTACAGTGATTATTCAAACTGCAAAGATTTGCTTAAAGACAAAATCGTTATGTGGCAACACAACCACTACATTGCGATTGTCTTAATTGCCAATTTCGGTATCACTGGATTAATTGGTTGGCTCAACGGCAACATTTTTGAAATGATTTTGATTGCAGGGGTCTGTCGTCTAGTTTTAGTGCATCACGTAACTTTCTTTATCAACTCTCTGGCACACATTTGGGGCAAGCAGACTTATACAGATGTGAACACTGCTCGCGATAATGGCATACTTGCTCTATTTACTTTTGGTGAAGGGTATCACAACTATCACCACATCTTTGAATACGACTATCGCAATGGCATTCGCTGGTGGCAGTATGATCCTACGAAATGGCTCATTAAATCTTTGTCATGGGTTGGCTTAACCAAAAACCTGCGTACGGTTCCGGAAGATCGAGTTCAGCAAGCCAAATTCTCAATGCAGTTGCTCAAGGCAAAACACAAAATTGCACATGTGCCTAATGCGGAAGTGATCATGCAAAAACTCGAGACTGAATATCACGAGTTAGTTGATAAATGTAATGCATACTATGCCTCACGTAAACGTCTTATGCGCATACAACAACGCCAATTACAAAAGACAGTCGATAAAATAGATTTACAGCACACCTGCGAAGAACTCAAGCAAGCGTTTATGGAACAAAAACAACGCTGGCAGTTTGTACGCTTACAATTGGTACAACCTACGTAAATAGACAAAGCGGTGTCATTCCAGCGAGACTGCCATCTGAAGTAGGTAAGGCTCAATCGGTTATTCTAAAACGACAAAACCCGCATATTGTGCGGGTTTTGTGTGTTTAAGATATAAATCTTATTGAGCCGGCTTAGTCAAAAGCGCAGTTTGTCCAGCATCATGATGAGCGACAATCTCAATGTTTAGTGTCTTGGGATCAAGACTTATTGTGGCAACAGCAAAATCAGAATTAGCATCGGCCAAATTGATGATGTTTTGCTGTGCATGTTGGAACTGACTGCTTTGCTCAATGTGCTGAGCCACACACTTTGCATCAAACGTTAAGCTAGTCTTATCCACACAATCTAGTAATTGATTATTCGTTTCAGCATGCGCAAGACCTGAGCCTAATACAAGGACTACTAAAGTAATGAGTTTACGCATATTTATACTCCTTCGCTGCCAGCTTATTCCGGCAACAATTAAAATATAGAACATTTGGTTATAAAAATCAAGTTTTATGACAAGATTGTTACAATTATATGACACTGAAATGACAAGCTATAGCTCCGAACTAGCGAAGGTGTTCAGGCGTGGTGAGCAAGGACAGTATTGTTCTGAGATGAAGCAAGTGCTCAAAAAAATTTGAGATCTATTAAATCCCATCTCCAAACTCATGCAGACCACATTCTCGCTTGAGACCATTAAATCGCGTATCTTCTTCACTCATGCCATCCGTTAAAGCTCGAGTAGTATGCCAATCACCAATGGACACGTAGCCTTGTTCCCACAATGGATGATAGGGCAATTTATGCGCTTTAAGATATTCGTGAAGTTGTTTATTGGACTGATCAATAATTGGGTAAACTTTGATTTGCTGTCCAATATTTTGCAATACAGATAACTGACTGCGCCCTTGAGATTGTGAACGACGTAAGCCTGCAAACCAAGTGCCGACACCAAGTTCTTGCAAAGCTCGCTGCATTGGCTCAACCTTGTTGATTTGATTGTATTGTTCGATGCCCTCAAGCCCTTTTTCCCATAACTTGCCATAGCGAGCCTCTTGCCATGCAGCAGTCCAAGGCGCGCGATACACCTTAAGGTTTAAACTAAGACGCTCACTGAGCTCATCAATAAATTGATACGTTTCAGGAAACAAATAACCAGTATCCGTCAACACAACTGGTGTACCAGGTGCAACCGTATTAATCAAATGCAACATGACAGCAGACTGAGCACCAAAGCTTGACGAGACAATGGCTTGTTCGGGCAAATTCGCAAATGCCCACTCAATGCGAGCCAACGGCGACATATTCTCGAGCACTTCATTGTGGCGAGCGATATCGGAGCGTTCAAACTCCGAAAATTGCTGAGTGGCAAGACTAGGCATAAAAATCCCTCGCTGAATCCACCACTGGGGCAACGATCTCAGCACGGATCACAAAATCACCAAACGCTTCGTCTGCAGTTCGTTCTTTTGCCCAACGAGCAATTAGATCGTCGAGGATACTCATAATTTCAGTATCAGTAATATTTTCTCGATACATTTTGGGAATTCGCGTACCTTCACGGTTACCACCAAGATGCAAGTTGTATTTACCCGGACCTTTACCGACTAGACCTACCTCTGCGAGCATCGCGCGGCCACAGCCATTGGGACATCCAGTGATACGATAAATAATCGATTCATCAGCCAAATTGTGTTTTGCCAACATGCTTTCAATTTGAGTCACCGCATCGGGTAAGTAACGCTCGGCTTCCGCCATCGCTAATGGACATGTTGGCAAAGAAACACACGCCATAGAATCTGTGCGTTGTTTTGAGACGTCTGGCATTAATCCGTGTTGCTTGGCCAACGCTTCAATCTGCGCTTTATGCTCTGGTGCCACCTGAGCAATCACCAAATTTTGGTTCGCTGTCATACGGAACTCACCCGTATGGATCTTGGCGATTTCGCGACAACCGGTTTTTAAGGTTTTTTCTGGATAATCAAGAATCCGGCCATTTTCGATAAAGCACGTTAAGTGATAATTGCCGTCCACGCCTTCGACCCAACCGAAGCGATCACCGCGCCCTGTGAATGCATACTCTGCAGATGGTGCAAAAATCACTCCAGCACGTTTTTCAACTTCCCTCTTAAAGGTTTCAACACCCACTCGCTCAAGGGTATATTTGGTTTTGGCATTTTTGCGATTCACCCGATTACCCCAATCGCGCTGCGTCGTAACAACCGCTTCAGCAACCGCCAACGTATGTTCTAAAGGGATAAAGCCAAAGTCATCAGCTTTGCGTGGAAACGTACTGTGATCACCATGGGTCATGGCTAAGCCCCCCCCGACGAGTACATTAAAACCAATTAACTTATCACCTTGTGCAATCGCAACAAAGCTCAAATCGTTCGCATGCACGTCCACATCGTTCTGCGGCGGAATGACCACGGTCGTTTTGAATTTACGGGGTAAGTAGTTATTGCCTAAAATCGGTTCTTCTGTAGTTTCCACTTTTTCTTCATCTAGCCAGACTTCGGCATATGCCTTGGTTCTTGGCAATAAGTGCTCACTAATTTTGACCGCCCACGCATAGGCTTCTTGGTGCACTTTGGACGCTTCAGGGTTTGATGTACACAGGACATTTCGGTTCACATCGCCAGCTGTAGCAATCGAATCAATACCGATTTTATTCAGAGTTTGATGCATCAATTTAATATGTGGCTTCAGGACACCATGGAACTGAAATGTTTGACGTGTCGTCAGACGAATACTGCCATAGATGGTATGTGAATCGGCAAATTCATCAATCGCCAACCATTGCTTAGGCGTAATAACACCACCTGGCAAACGCGCACGAAGCATGACATTGTGTAATGGCTCTAGTTTTTGCTTGATGCGCTCAGGGCGAATATCACGGTCATCTTGCTGATACATGCCGTGAAAACGAATTAATTGAAAGTTATCAGAGGTAAAGCCACCTGTCATGTCATCTTGCAAATCGTCCGCTATGGTCCCGCGCAAGAAATTACTCTCGCCTTTGATACGCTCGTTATCAGCAAGTTTACCCTCAACGATTAGGTTCTTTGAATCACTCATTAGTAAACATCCTTCTGATAACGTTTGGCTTTGCGCAGAGCTAAAAGCGCTTGTTTGGCATCCGCTTCAGACAGCTTGCCATGGGTTTGATAAATAGTGAGTAATGCATTTTCTACGTCTTTCGCCATGTGTGTTGCATCACCACACACATAAACGTGTGCCCCGCGCTCAAGCCATGCATACACTTCCGCGCCCTGTTCAAGCAGGCGGTGTTGTACATAGATCTTTTCTTCTTGGTCACGTGACCACGCAAGAGACACCCGACTTAACAAGCCCGACTTTTTGTATCCTTGCCATTCTGTTTGATACAGAAAATCTTGAGTAAAATGTGGATTGCCAAAGAATAACCAATTATCACCTGCAGCACCTTGTGCATCTCGCTCTTGCATGAATGCTCTGAATGGCGCTATGCCAGTGCCTGGGCCAATCATAATGACAGGTGTATTGGGATCGTCTGGTAAACGGAAGTTATTATTTGGTTCAACATAGACGTTAACCGTATCGCCTTCTGCCAAACGTTTGCCCAGAAATCCTGATGCACCACCTTGATGCGTGAAGCCAAACTCATCGTATTCGACTAAAGCAACCGTTAAATGTACTTCATCTTCCACTTCACTTTGCGAAGACGCAATTGAATACAAACGCGGAGTGATTGGACGCAATGCATCGACTAATTGTTGTGCTGAACATGCAACAGGATGGTCGATGATAATATCGACAATTTGACGTTTTGCGATGTATTCACGCAAGGCCGCTTTGTCTTCCAAAAGCGTTTTTAATGATTCTGCACCTGTACTGTCTGCTAACTTAGTGATGAAGGTAGGATAAGAGAGGGTCAGTTCTAATTTATCAGCTAAAGCGGTTCTTAATGACAAGGATTCGCCTGCGACTTCCACTTGAGTTTGTTCCTCTAATGATAATACTGCCAATATACGATTAACCACGTCATCAGAGTTACTAAAATACACACCAAGGGCATCGCCCACTTGGTATTGAATACCGGAGTCTTCTAAACTAATTTCAATATGGCGAATGTCTTTAATTGAATCGCGACCGGTGATTTTTAGACTCTCTGTCAAGGTCGCTGCGAACGGGTTTTGCTTGTTGTATTGGGATACGGCAACCGGTGTATTTGCTGCTGAGAGAGTGGTTGCCAACGTTCCGACTGACTGATTAAAATCGTCTTTTATTGCTGCGATGACACTGTCCATCCAGGCAGCTGAAGCTTGGGCGTAATCCACATCACAATCAACTCGTTCAGCAACAGCCGTCGCACCAAGCGCGGCAAGTCTTGAGTCAAAATCTTTCGCCGTTTGGCAGAAAAACTCATAACTAGTATCACCTAATCCAAGCACAGCGTATTTGGTATTAGCAAGCTTAGGGGCTTTTTTGCTGGCGACAAATTCGTGCAACTCAACCGCATCATCCGGTGCGTCGCCTTCGCCATGAGTTGATACGATAATGGCAACATGCGTCTCAGCTTTTAGAGCTCTTGGCTTATAATCAGCCATCGAAACAACTTTAGCATTTACGCCAGAAGCGTTGGCTTTTTCGGCAACCGCGTGTGCAACACCTTTGGCATTGCCAGTTTGTGAACCGTATAAAACCGTAAGTTGTGCTTGGTTAGCCGGTGCTTCACTGGTTGCAACAACACCACCTTGCGCTGATGCTAAGCCAGCTATATAGCCACTCACCCAGCTTAACTGTTGATTATCAAGACCTTGAATTGCTTGCGTAATGGCACTAAGTTGTGCGGGAGCAAGTACACCTGGTACGTTTGGATTTGCCATAAAAAATCGTTAACCCTTGTTATCTATGCCTTCACTTTAAACTACCTCAGGTATAATATAAAAGAATAATTAACGATTTTTTATTACTTTTTAGACTAAAGAAATTGAAAGGATATTAGAAATGGACTTCAATTCCGGCATACACTCCACTGAATTTTAAATCAGTGAAGGTGTTGTCAAGATCGTCCAATTCGATAGTGACTGCTCGCCCGCCAATTTGCAGGGCAACATTCACGGCTAAGCTATCTATAATGCGGTATTCAAAGGCTGCATTGAGATCGCTCACGCTGTTGTCATCAATCGATAAATAACTGCCTTCAGCAAAAATCGACCAATCGGTCGCAGGGATCCCAAACTCAATTTTGGAATAGACCATTGGAATATAGCCAGTAACGTCTTGAGAACCTGAGACGCCATTTACCGTATCGTCCACACTGATTGTCGCGTCTATTTTCTTGGCGTTGATCCCCAAATCAATGCTGATCAAATCATTATCGAGGATTTCGTAATACAAAATATGATCGGTCATACTCATTTCGACATCGGTATTTAGTCGCGTATCGGATGCAAAAGTTTCGCCACCAAAAGTAAAGCTACTAGATAAATCCGTGAACCCATCAGTATCAAAACTGGTATGAATTAATTTAGCATTTGGCACCAACGGAATAAAATGCTCAAACGCTAAATAATAAGAACCTTGGCGTTCATCATCAAAAGTAAAGTTCGCCAAATTCGCGTCTGAAGCAAACGCGCCTTCGCTTTCCATTGCCCACATTTGAGCACCACCGTAAAGACCTAACAAAGTGTCAGCATGAGAAGTAGTACTCAACAAGAGACCTGATATTACGACTGCGATATGTGTTTTCATTTGCGTTCCATGTGTTTGATATTAAATTGTTTTAGCCTCGATTGAGTAATTCTGCTAGTTCAATGATGCCAGCATTGGCTCTAGATATATAATTAGCCATGACCAATGAATGATTTGCGAGCATACCAAAACCGCTGCCATTCAAAATCATAGGACTCCACACTGTATCTTGGGTCGCTTCGAGTTCGCGAATAATTTGTCGCAGACTAACCAAGGCATTTTTGTTAACTAAAATATCGCGAAAGTCCATTTCGATGCCGCGTAAAATGTGTAATAACGCCCAAGCCATTCCGCGAGCTTGATAAAAATTATCGTCAATCTTAAACCAACTTGTTTTGTTGGTCAGTTGCATGGGGGTTGGCGTCGACTGAGATGCTAACGCATCTCCAGCTAAATCTGTGTTGATAACATCTGCCCCAACGCTAGCACTGAGCTTTTGTGACATGGAACCCAATCGCTTTTCGACTTCTTTAAGATAATCCCGTAGATTGTCTGCCCTAGCAAAAAACTGACTGCTCGCCTGTTGTTGGGTTAGCGCGAAACGATAAGCCTTAATCAAATCAATCGCTTCACCATATTGAGATTCGGCAGACGGCAAAATCCATTTGCTACTATCGATATTGAGATTAGGCTGTGCTTTGACCAAAAATTCATTTTCAACCGACTGTGATTGCGATCGCGAAAAGTCTTTACGCAACGCCAAAGTGACATCGCGTAACATCTCGAGTACGCCAAATTCCCATGCTGGCATATTGTCCATCAGTACCCCCGGAGGGGCAATGTCGTTACTCAGATAGCCACCGGTTTTGTGGAGCAAGACATCACCCACTTCGATAACGGCGGTAGTCGTGGCAAAACCGACAACGGGTTCGACTTGTAGCGCATTTGCTTGCTCTGCAACGATGTCTTTCACCGAAAAGGTTCCTGGCGTCCAACTCCAAACCCAACCGATGATAGTTAAAATAAAAATAATAGCGAGTGTCGCAAAACCGATGTTCTTGAAATTAATGGATTCTGGCATGGCATTCCCTAGCACAAAAGTGATGCTAATAGCATAGCATCATTTTGCGCGTTTTTATGTGACAAATTTTTGATGTACTTCATAGTTTTTATCTATAGTGACATTATGCATAGCGCTTGCGCAAAAACAAAATCCCTAATACATAACCCAATGCTATGGCTGTCGGAGCAAACAGGAAGAGTGCGACAGCTGCCGCTCTGACCCAGATAGCATCCAGATTAAAGCGTTTTGCAATGCCACTACAGACACCACTAATTAGAGGATTGCTAGCATCACGGTACAATCTAGTATCGCATTTATGTACATTCATTTTGGTCTCCTTATTATATTACTGATACAACTTTTCTATTTAAGTAATTCAATCTTCATGCCAAGTGTCTAAATCATTGATTTTAAGTGATTTAATATAACAAGATGAAAACCAAGTAATACAGAGGGTATGCAAGTTAGCGTTTTTGACCAATAGTTAGTAAAATATCTAAAACTAGATTTTAGACATAAAAAAAGCCACCGTGATGGTGGCCAAAGGGAGTTTGGGAGAAGTACTGTGTCGCGATGATTAACACCAGCGACGTTTCAATCTACTAATATGATGTGGAATTTTTAGACTACTCATCCATAAACCTACTGCAGCAACAAAGGCAAGGATAGGTGCACTAAACAACCACACTAAGTCTATGAAAAACATATCATTCAGCCTCGTCTGCGGCAGCTATAAGCACTTTAACGTTCGAGGCAATGGTGTCTTGTACAATATGAATCACATGGATCTTCGGCGCAAACTGTGGTTGGTCGTCTAACGAAAATTGGTGTGCTGTATTGGCAAGTTTAGTTTTAACCGTCATGGTCATACCCTTTTTAGCAAGTTAATTACAATATTTACATCGTATTGTTTAAGTCGTATTAACTATTGCTAAGGTTATGCCAATCCTAAAAAAAAATCGTAAACCTATATTTTACTTAGTTTTTTTTTTAACATCTGCTCACAAAAAGCCTAGGTTAGTTTTTTTGACCATACCAGTTAGTAAAAAACACCATATTTTGGTTAGGTTTTCATTAAGGGAAGGAGGGAAAGGAAATAACTGACAAATGTCATTCTTGGCCAGTTCAAAAAGACGAAGACGGTGTTGTTTTTTCAGCCTGAAATGCCAAGGCACGTGCTTTAGTTGCTTCCATTTCAGCATGAGCGTCCAGCAGCACATCCGCTGACACTTCACCTTTTATCGCATTTTGGCTCAAATAACGACGCCAGACTTTGCCGCCAGGTTGACCTTGAAACAGGCCTAACATGTGCCGGGCAATATGCCATACTCGTCCACCATTGTTGAGATATTCTTTGGTATAACGATGCATGCGCTCAACCACATCAGCTCGACAAGGCGCACTATGATTGTCGCCATAATATAAAGCATCAACCTCAGCCAAACAATAAGGGTTAGCATACACTTCACGGCCCAGCATGACTTCGTCGACGTGCTCTAAGTGGGCAAGACCATCCTCGTGATTATTGATCCCGCCATTAATGCCAATATGCAGTTCAGGGAATTCTTGTTTGAGCTGATAGACTCTATCGTACATCAAAGGTGGAATGTCGCGATTTTCTTTGGGGCTTAGGCCCTTGAGCCAAGCCTTGCGAGCATGCACAATAATCGTGTCACACCCTGCGTCAGCGACGATTTGGATAAAACGAGTCAGATCCTCATATTCATCCATATCATCGATACCGATCCGCGACTTGACCGTCACGGGAATGTCAACTTGCCCTTGCATCGCTTGAATACACTGAGCAACGGTTTCAGGCATTGCCATCAGACAGGCACCAAACGCACCATTTTGCACTCGATCAGAGGGACAGCCAACATTGATGTTAACCTCATCATAGCCCTGTTCTTGGGCTTGGGCGGCGCATTCTGCCATCGCACCAGGGTCCGAGCCTCCCAATTGTAAAGCGACCGGATGCTCGGCGTCATTAAATCCTAAAAAATCTCCCTTGCCGTGAATGATTGCGCCAGTGGTGACCATTTCAGTATATAAAAGTGCATACTGGGTCATTTGTCGATAAAAATAACGACAGTGACGGTCGGTCCAATCTAGCATTGGGGCGACACTAAATCGACGATGAAAATTGTTAGTGCTCATGACGCTATGTCCATTGACAAAATGGGTAGAAAATACGAGGAACTGATGTCCTCATGTTATCAAAAAAACTAAGTTCGCAAAAGTAAGCTTTTACTAACTTTACATAAAAGACAGGCAATGGATTCGCATCGCATGTAATGGCTATAAAATTCGTAAATATGCTAACATTACCTCCATTCAAACGATTTCTATTATAAAGGCTCCAACATGTCTATTACTATCCGTCCCGCCATAATTGAAGATGCAGAGACTATCATGCAGTTCATCGTTGAACTCGCAATTTACGAAAAAGCTGAGCATGAGGTCTTTGCCACGCAAGCAGATATTGAGCACAGTATATTTGGTGCCAACTCTACGGTGGACGCCCTGATCTGCGAACATGGTAAAAAGCCGATTGGCTTTGCCGTGTACTTTTATAATTACTCAACTTGGCTCGGTAAAAATGGACTCTTTTTAGAAGATTTGTATGTTACTCCCGAGTCACGCGGCATTGGCGCCGGCAAAGCCTTATTGAAACACTTAAATCAAATCGCTTTAGATAAAGGATGTGGCCGCTTTGAATGGAATGTTTTGGATTGGAATACGCCATCTATCGAATTTTACGAATCGATTGGCGCCAAACCACAATCGGAATGGATCGGTTATCGACTCGATCATGATGCAATGAAAACATTTGCCAACTCTTAACATTGATAGTTGTTTATTAACAAAGTCTTCGGGATATTCACATCACATTAATAACTCCTTCAATATCTTAAACGGGATAGTCCGAAAGTACTATCCTGCCTATCCAAAAGTAGTATACTATTTCTCTCTCATGCATATAGGCTAGGGTCAGCGCATTTTTGCACAATTAGACTATTATAAATATTCCGTTCGACACCCTACAAAATTAGAACGATGAATATGAGGAGCACGCTTTGAATATATTTGTGGTCAACGAAGCACAAAAGGGTCGTGAATTCAGCACTGAAAAGCGCTGTGCCTTAACACCCACTAGTGCCAAAAAACTGATTCGCTTAGGTTATACCATCACGCTAGAAACGAATGCTGGGAAAGCTTCTGGTTATAGCGACAGCGATTTTACTGACGTGGACGTTACGATTGCTAAAGAAAGAGAGACGGCGTTGCAAAACGCGGATATCGTCCTTTACGTCAATCGCCCCATGCCTGAAGAGGTCAAGCAAATCAAAGCTGGTGCCATTGTGATAGGTCACTGCGATCCTTTCTTTAACCAGGCTTTAGTTGAAGATATGGCTAAAGCCAAACTCAACACCCTATCAATTGAAATGATCCCTCGTTCCACACGTGCGCAAAAAATGGATGCGTTAAGTTCACAAGCTAGCCTTGCAGGTTATGTCATGATGCTGCAAGCCGCCAATACACTTCCCTCTATTTTACCCATGATGATGACGCCATCTGGCACCATTAAACCCGCTAAGGTCTTTATCATCGGTGCGGGCGTGGCGGGTTTACAAGCCATTGCTACTGCGAAACGCTTGGGTGCAAATGTTTTAGCATACGACACCCGTCCCGTAGTGGCTGAGCAAGTCCAATCTTTGGGTGGCAAATTCTTGCACATTGACATCGGTGAGACCGGTCAAACCAAAGACGGTTATGCAAAAGAGCTCACTGCGGAACAAAAACAAATTCAACAAGATGCCCAGCGCGATGCCATTGCCGATTCAGACATCGTCATCACCACTGCGCAGTTATTTGGGCGCAAACCCCCAGTCCTAATTAGCAAAGAAACGTTATCTATGATGCGTCCAGGGTCGGTTGTGGTGGATATGGCGGCGCAATCAGGCGGCAATGTCGAAGGCTCTGTCGCGGGCAAGACCAAAACGATCGGCGGTGTCACCGTCATCGGTACTGGCAACTGGAGTCAAGCCGTTGCGCGTGATGCAACCGAGATGTACGCCAATAACCTCGCCAACTTAATTGATGAGTTCACAGATTCTGAAACGCAGTCGTTTAATTTGGATTTAGACGATGAAATCTTAGCACAAAGTGTGATTACGCATGATGGTGCTGTTATCAATGACATGTTAGTCAATGCGTTCAAAGGAGCAAAATAATGGAAATGATTTATCTTATTTTTATCGTCTTACTGGCCGCGTTATTAGGCTTTGAACTCATTCGTAAAGTACCAGCCACTTTACACACGCCACTGATGTCTGGTTCAAATGCCATCTCTGGCATTACGTTAGTTGGGGCAATTGCCTCAGCAGGTGGCGATCACGAGTGGCTGACCATTTTATTAGGCACGGGCGCAGTAGCACTCGCAAGCATCAACGTGGTGGGTGGCTATCTAGTTACAGATAGGATGCTCGGCATGTTTAAGAAAAAAGACAGTAAATAAGGATTAGGCATGAACGCAGTCGATTTAACCATTAACTTGGTCTATGTATTAGCCGCCGCCTTGTTTATTGGTGGTTTAAAACTTCTCTCACATCCAGATACCGCAAGGCGCGGTAATCTTGTCTCGGCTATTGGTATGTTATTTGCCGTAGTCATTACACTCATTGACCAAGAGGTCTTACAATACCAGTATATTGTCTTAGGCTTCATTATCGGCGGGGCATACGGCGCGTGGAAAGCGAAATCCGTTGAAATGACCGCCATGCCTGAAATGGTCTCGTTATTCAACGGTTTTGGTGGTGCAGCCTCATTACTAGTAGGTTGGGCAACCATTGTCGCCATGTCTGATATGGCGCTGCGTTTTACCAGTGGATTTGTGTTTAGCACGGTCATTATCACTATATTGATTGGTGGCATTACGTTCTCAGGTAGTTTCGTTGCATGGGGTAAGCTTTCTGGTAAATTAGGCTCCAAAGCCGTTATTTTCAAAGGGCTTCGTGAGCTGAGTATTGCGCACCTTGTGGCCTTTGTTATTGTGGGTATTGCGTTTGTATATAACCCAGACAGTGCGTTTTTATTAGGCTTAGCCATATTACTGGCATTGAGCTTTGGTATTTTGGCGACCATTTCAATCGGTGGTGCCGACATGCCCGTAGTCATTGCTTTATTAAACAGTTATTCAGGGATTGCAGCGTGTGCTGCGGGTCTGGCGATTGATAACACGATTCTGATTGTTACGGGTCTTTTGGTCGGTGCATCAGGTCTCATTCTGACCAACATCATGTGTAAAGCGATGAACCGTTCATTGCTTAACGTATTGCTTTCAGGCTTTGCTAAACCGGTTGAAATGGGTGAGGTCATCACAGGCGAAGTTAAGGTGATGTCGGCGCAAGATGCCTTTTATGTCCTCGAAGCAGCACAAGCGGTCTTGGTTGTACCAGGTTATGGTATGGCGGTGGCACAAGCGCAACACGCAGTACGTGAACTGCAAAACTTGCTTGAAGAAAACAACTGTACCGTTGATTACGCGATTCACCCTGTTGCCGGTCGAATGCCAGGGCACATGAATGTGTTATTGGCAGAAGCGGACGTACCCTATGAACAGTTATATGAAATGGATGATGTGAATCCGCGTATGGAAAACTACGATGTCGTCATCGTCATTGGAGCCAATGATGTCGTCAATCCGGCAGCGAAAGAAATGGAAGGCAGCCCTATCTACGGTATGCCGGTTATCGAAGTGTATCGCGCCAAGACCGTATTTGTCTTGAAACGCTCAGCCAACGCCGGCTTTGCCGGTGTGGATAACCCACTGTTCTTTAAAGACAATACTCGCATGGTGCTGGGCGATGCCAAAGACACCATCAACAATATCATTCGTGAGTTTGCTGATCAGTAACCATTACTAAACCTTCTATGCAAAGCCTGCAATCTCAACCAAAAGATCGCAGGCTTTTTTGATTAAGCGTAATTGACTTCACCTGTACTTTTGCATAGCATTGATTTTAATAACAATAACTTTTGATAAACATCGATGATGCGCTATATGAAAGCCCTTTTTGTGTTTCCATTGCACTTCGCATTGCAGATTTTTAATCTGTGCTTTTGGGGCGGTCTAATCATTGTCTTGGGCATCGTCAAACTCATCCCACTTAATTTTTTACGCCAAACTATTAATCCGGTCATTGCCAACTTTGAAATAGCCTTTGGTGTATGCAGTATCAGTTTACTTAAGTTCTTCAACCGTATTAATATTGATTATCGTGTCAGTTCTGAGCTGTCAAAAGACCAATGGTATCTCGTCACGGTTAATCACCGCTCCTACCTAGATGTCATCTTAGTCATGGATTTTGCGTATCAAAGGATCCCGGCGCCCAAATTCTTCCTCAAAAAAGAACTGATTTGGTTACCGGTTGTGGGTTTAGGTGCATGGGCTTTGGATATGCCTTTCATGCAGCGTTTTAGCAAAGCGCAAATCATTAAAAATCCAAATCTTGCTGGTAAAGACATAGAAACCACCCGAAAAAAATGCAAAAAATACAAATTCACACCCACTACCGTGGTCAATTTTGCAGAGGGCACTCGGTTTACCTTGGCCAAACATCAAGAAAAGCAATCTCCGTATACCCACCTCCTGAGGCCAAAAGCTGCGGGATTGGCTTTCACGCTAAACACCATGGGGGAACAGTTCACTGAATTACTCGACATTACGCTTATATACCCCGAAAATGAAGGCCATCCGATGATGGATATGTTGTGTGGACGCATGAAGCGGATTATAGTTGATGTGACAAGCGAACCTATTTCTAACGATTTACGTGGAAATTATGATATAGATGACAATTTCAAAGCTTATTTCCAGCAATGGTTGAATACGCTTTGGGCTAAGAAAGATAGGTGCATAACCTCCTATTTAAACGTTCAAGACAGCACTGCTCCCTAAGGTGAATATGGAAAGTACACAATTTATGGATATGTTCATCCATATCATCAGCCAGATAACCCAGCAAGATGACATCACTAATCAGCATCCTATATACAAGTTATCCGCTATTTTGAGTATATTATTCGGTGCGTTTGTGGTGTTTTATATTATGCGCGCCATTTTGCAATCTAAGATGTTATTGCGTTTATTTGAAAACGAGTATCGTTGGGATGATGCCTTATTAGAGCATGGATTCTTTAATCGTGTTGGTCATGTAATGCCTGCGGTATTTATTCTCCTCACAACGCCCGTATTGCTTGAACAAAATACTCTTATCTCAAGCTTTACCAATAAAGCTGCTTTGGTTTACATTGTTTTTGCGGGTATTTTTGCCGTCTATGCCTTACTCAATACCATTGAGGATTTGTATAACGCCTCCAAGCTTGCCAGTAAAGCACCCATTACCGGCTTTATTCAAGTCTTCAAATTGCTGTTTGCAATTATTGCCATTGTTCTCTCCATCTCCCTTATCTTAGAAAAAAGTCCCTATTTATTACTTTCTGGCTTAACTGCCATCACAGCGGTATTGTTATTGATTTTCCGCGACACGATATTGGGGTTTGTTGCGGGTATTCAAATTGCCGCTAATCGCATGTTTAACAGTGGTGACTGGATCGAAATCCCAAAATTTGGCATCGATGGCGAAATCCAACAAATTGGGTTAAATGTGGTCAAAGTGCAAAACTGGGATAAAACGATTGCAACCATCCCGACTTACTCATTAACTAACGAATCGGTTAGAAACTGGCAAGGTATGCAGCGCTCAGGCGGCCGACGCATAAAACGCGCGTTACTGATAGACCAATCAAGCATTGGTTTTTTAAGTGACGATCAACTTGACGATCTTAAACAGTTTAAACGCATCGCACAGTATTTGGCAGATAAACTCGGGGAGATAAATACCGACAATATCAATAATGCGATCGATGCAAAAGACACTAAAAATGCCCGACGTTTAACCAACATCGGTACATTTAGAGCATACATCGAAGCTTATCTCAAGTCCCACCCAAACATCGCTCAGCAGATGACCCTAATGGTCCGTCAGTTAAAACCAACAGAAACGGGACTGCCAATTGAACTATATTGTTTTACTAATACTACTATTTGGGTAGAGTATGAGAGCATACAAGCGGATATTTTTGACCACCTGCTGGCCATCATGCCGTTGTTTGGCTTGAGGTGTTATCAGCGTGTGAGCGACAAAGTGTAAAGGCATAAAAAAACGGTTGCCAGTTTCCTGACAACCGTTTTTAGCAATATAAACTGCTAAATTAGGCTAACGCATAAGCAAGTAGAGCGGTAAAAATAATACCAGACACGCCAAAAAAGCCATATTCGACTTTCTCTTTCATGCCTGCTTCACCTGTCTCGCTAGACAAAAAAGCCATAATCACACAAGTAACCCCTATTACCAAGGCTAATACAGCACCGCCAAACGCAAGTGCATTAATCCATTCAATCATTACTGACTCCAAAAAAACAACTGCGTGAATTATATCAAGCTTCCTAAAAAAACCCTAGTTATCAGAGGCAAAAAAGACATGATACTTTGATGTTAGTCAAAACTTACACATATTATTTGTTTTGCCTAACTTTTTGCTACTTTTAAAGTATATCGTACCTGAATAGCACCTTTTTATAGGCGATTCGTCGTATTTTTTGTTGGCATGAATATTGGTTATCAATTAAGGTATTGCACAATTAATTAGGAATCTTTATGACCCCATCCAACTCATCATATAGCAGAATCAAGGCTCCGTTTATTACTGCGTCCTGCGTCGGTATGTTTGCACTTTTTAGCACTTCGACTCTAGCAAGCAACATACAAATTGACATGTCACAGTGCGAAGTCAACATGCATGGCACCCTCGGCATCGAGAATGGCGTCATGACAGTGACCACGACAAAAGGTCAAACACTTACCTTAGATGCCGAACAACAGCTCTCGGTTGATGGCAAAGAAATGCTACTTACTGCGTCACAACAGAGCTTAGCTGAGCAGTATTATTACAACATCAACGCAGCCATCCCAATGGGCATTGAAATCGCTGCGCAAGGCTTAGAACTTAGCAATGTGGCCGTGAACGACATTCTATCTCCTTTACTTGGTGAAGATGATGACATGATAATCAAACTCAATGAGTTACTCACAGGCGTTGCACAAGGATTGCAAAACGATATTTATGATGCGCAAGGCAACCTTTCTATTGCACCCGATATGAGTGGTGACAACTGGTTTTCACCCGAGTGGGAAAAGGACTTTGAACGCGTATTAACCGATACCATAGAGCAAAATATGGGGCGGTTGATGATTGCAATTGGTACTGAGTTATTATTTGGTGAAGGCGATTTTGGCTTAGAGGCGTTTGATCCAGATGCATTAGCCCAACGTGTTGGCGACAAAATGGCGCATCATGGTACGCAAATCAGTGAAGCGATGGTGACCTTTTGTGCAATCGTTGAAGCCGCTGACCAAGCTGAAACAGACTTGGCAAACAGTATCGAAGTACTTAACTCGTTTGATGTGATTCAATATCGCAAAGGCACTCACCACAATGCTCAATAAAACATTAAGCGTGGGCATTTTTGGCTGTGGTTGGCTTGGTCAACCACTGGCCAAGAGGCTCATTCAATCTGGACATGAGTTGATAGGCAGTACTACTCGTGCATCACAGCGAGCCGTTCTATCCGCTCTCGGCGTCACGCCAATTATACTCGATCTTAGACAGCAACCTTTGGCAACCAATGATTATCCAACGGTCCGTCAGCTTGATGTTATCTTACTCAACATTCCACCAAAACGCAGAGATCTAGATGCGCCGCTATTTGTGTCTCAAGTCAAAGAATTTGTGGACACACTGTTATCCCTTTCACCGAATGCCTATGTGATTTTTGTATCCACAACGTCCGTGTTTGGCAATGCGATACAAGCGGTGAATGAAGATAGCCCGACTTGTCCAAATACCCCCTCAGGTCATGCGCATGTTGAACTGGAGCAATTCATCCTCAACCAACCTAAAAGCTCGGTGGTGCGCTTAGCTGGCCTGATTGACGATGTACGCCACCCGATTACCAGTATTGTAAAACGCGAGACATTTAGTAACGGACAACAAGTAGTGAATCTAGTTCATCAATACGATGTAGTGAACGCTTTGCAAATAATCATTGAGCGACAACTCTCAGGCGCAACCATGCATCTTTGCGCACCGGATCACCCTACTCGAGAAAACTACTATCAATACGCAGCACAACAACGCTTATTGACGTTTCCTACCATTATTCCCGATCCCAACTCCACACCTCATGGCAAAGTGGTTCTGGCACAAAAAACCCAGCAACTGCTGGGCTTTGAATATCAATACAAGAGTCCATTTGATATGGTCTAACCCAATAGAGCTACCCCAAAATACTTAGTCAACACAGTATTGAGAAAGATAAACGCCAGGACCAGCGGGATAAATGTCCCAATTGAGAAGTTTACATAACGTTCAAACCATGAGCCCTGGTAAGCGGTTGAGCCTTCTTCTAGGGCGGCATTAAAGCTCTGTTTACGCCAGCGATAACTCACAAACAAACAAATCAACAAACCATTTAGAGGTAAGATCGTTTCATAAAACACATCAATCACTACATCAAAGAACGATTTATTCGCGCCAGCATAACTCACAAAATCAGTCAAAAACGGTACCATACCAAAGGATACCGCGCACATTAAAGACAGTAATACAAGCAAAGTGCCAGCGATACCGAGTGCTTTGGGTCGGGAAACCCCCTGTTCACCCATCAAAGATGAAACCGGTACTTCAAATATCGATACCAATGATGTAATCGCTGCAAAGAACACAAGTAAGAAAAAGACACTGGCCACAACTGACGCCCCCACATAACCTATGGTGGCTTGTAGTGCTAGGAAGATTTTAGGCAAAAAGGTAAAAATCAAACCCACCGATGACTCACTCAAATCTTCAGCTCGGATCTCAGGGTTGAAGGTGAAGATTGCAGGTAAAATCATCAACCCCGCAGTAAACGCAACTGCCGTATCGGTTAATGCGACCAATTTGGAAGAATTTGGGACATCTGCGCGTCGATCGACGTAGCTGCCATATGTGATCATGATCCCCATACCCAAAGACAAGGAGAAAAACGCTTGAGATAGCGCGCCATTGACGACACCTGAATCTATTTTACTGATATCTGGAATAAGATAGAACTGCACACCTAACATCGCATTGTCTTGTAACAAGACAAATATCACCATGCCAATCAGCATAAAGAACAGAGCCGGCATCAATATTTTTGCGCCTCGCTCGATCCCTTCTTTGACCCCGCCTTGCAAAATTAAATACATAATCGCTAACACGGCGACCAAATAACCGAACACTTTGCCCGAATTGATAAACTGACCAAAATTATCCGGATTGGCTAACTGCGACAAATTACCGGTTACCGATTCAACCAAGTAACCCAATATCCATACTGTAATAACGGAGTAAAATACGGCGATCATAAATGGGGTGATAATTGACAACCAGCCCGCAATAGACCATTTTGAATTGGGTGCGAGGTTCTTATATGCACCGAGAGGATCACGCTGAGTATGACGACCAACAGACATTTCTGCCATCATCACTGGCAGGCAGATAAAAAAGACAAATACCGCATACATTAATAAAAATGCACCGCCCCCATTTTTGGCCGCGCCAACAGGAAAACCCACCAGATTGCCGATTCCCACAGCGGAACCTGCTGCTGCCAAAATAAAGCCTAAGCGAGAACCAAATTGCTCGCGAGATGCGCCCATATCACTATCCTAATTATTGTTTTTATTTCGACAATAATAGTATCAGTGTTGCGCCAGAATGTCATTTACCAAGGAATATTTTGCGCATCCCAATCGACATAATAGGGTGAATGTTCGGCCTGTGCGGATTGTAACTGTTGAACCAGACATTTTGCGGTAAATGCAGGTGTGAAAAGCTTTTTTTGGGGTACATTCGCTTGAAACGGCTTGGATAATCCAGTGTCTACTGTACCGGGATGATACGCCATCAATGTAACCTGCTTATGTCGTCTTGCGTACTCTATCGCCGCATTTTTGATCACCATATTCAAAGCGGATTTAGATGCGCGATAACCATACCAACCCCCTAAGCGATTATCGCTAATGCTACCGACACGTGCCGAAAAAAACGCCATGGTTGTCGGCGAGTTTTTTGCCACAACGCCTGGAAGATTTTTTAACCAAAGTGTTGGCATAATGGTATTCACCGCAAAATAATATTGCATCGCGTCTGCATTTATATCTTCAAGGCGTTTTTCCGGCTTTATGCCCAACTCTGGATTGTGCAAAAAGCCAATCGTACACACTACATAGCGATAGGTTATACCTTCTGCTTTGCGGGTAGAAATAAACGCTTTGATCTGTGATTCATACGACGAGTCAACCTCAAAATGCTGAACACTGCCTCCAAAGTCTTTCTGTGGAAGTCTTCGAGATACCGCATCAATGTAAGTGACTGAAGCACTTTGCAGAAGTTGTTCTATCACCGCTTGAGCAATGCCACTGCTTGCACCTATCACTAGAGCACGTTCTCCGTTGCTTTCAGTCATACTTTTCCTTCTGGATTAGGGCCACATGTGGAACATCGTTTTTGACCAGTTAACCAATACGAAATGGTATAACGATGTTTGGCAAATATATGATAAGCGTGGTCAGCAAACCACCTAATGCCCGGCCAACGCAATGGCGCATACAACCAGCCTTTACCAACTAATGACCAAGCTAAATGTGTCACATCAAGCCCGGTAATCAACTCACCGGTGTCAGTCATACCGTGAATCCGATTATTTAATGCATGCCAATCCATGTTTGGAAACCGCTGTACAAAATCTGGCGCCATAATGTCCTCGAAGCGCAAATGACCATCTCGATTCAGCTTGCGCAGGTGAGACATTTCTTTTTGGCAGAGTGGACATTGGCCATCATAAAATAACGTTAAGGTCATATACTTTCTCCATATAACAAAATGAATACGGACAAAATGACATTTAGTGCAATTATTTTTTTGCAATACTTGATCAATGTGCTTCCAAACACCATAACAATAGTTAATCAAATGTGTTAGAGAATAAAATGTCCAAATTAGAGCAAATCACATTGGCCGGCGGATGCTTCTGGTGCATTGAGTCTGCCTTCAACCGAGTCAAAGGTATTGAACATGCCGTATCAGGTTACAGTAACGGATCCGTCATTGATCCTACCTACGAGCAAGTATGTGCTGGTGACACCGGACACGCAGAAGTCGTACAACTGACATTTTCCCCAGAGCAAATCGCGTTAGAGCAGATCTTTGAAATATTCTTTGCCCTGCACGACCCGACGCAACTTAACCGCCAGGGCAATGATATTGGTTCACAATATCGAGGCGGGATTTATTATCACAACGAAGCACAGCATCAAGCCGCGATTGCTTTCATTGCCAAGCTGAGAGCCGATAAAATCTATGACGGTGAAATTGTCACAGAAGTGTTGCCGCTAGAAAATTATTATGACGCAGAAGATTATCATCAGGACTATTTTAATAACAATCCTGGAAACACTTATTGTAACTTTGTCGTTGGTCCGAAGTTAACCAAGTTTAAACAAACCTTTGCCCAGATGCTCAAAGATTAAGGCGCATTGGCAACGCTGTTCGGACTAAATCAAAAATAGCGTTGCCGTGCCAAGAAAGGCAAAAATCCCGACGACATCGGTGATCGTAGTGAGGATAACACTCCCTGCAAGTGCCGGATCTATTTTGAGTTTCTTCATGATCAGTGGTAATGTCGCGCCAGACAACCCGGCCGCGACCATATTCATCATCATCGCAAACGCGATGATCACACCAAGCTGAAAATCTTGTTTCCACAATGCGACAACCGTAGCAATCAACACCGCCCAAATCATCCCATTGAGAAAACCAATCGCAAGCTCTTTACTGATCAAAAACTTTTGATTGGATTCATTGACGTGCCCTAGTGCCATACCCCGTATAACAAGTGTCAATGTCTGATTACCGGCCACCCCACCCATGCTCGGCACTATGGTATTGAGGATGGCAAGCACCGCTAATTGTGCCAATGTTTGCTCAAACAAATCAGACACCATTGCCGCGAGTAAAGCGGTAACCAAATTCACTCCTAACCAGACAGAGCGGCGTTTAGTCGATTGCATGACGGGTGCAAACGTATCTTCTTCATCATCAAGACCGGCCATACTCATCATTGAATGCTCAGCGTCTTCGCGAATGATATCAACCACGTCATCAATCGTAACCCGACCAACCAGAAGGTGATTCTCATCGACAACTGGCGCCGATAACCAGTTATAGCGCTCAAACAACATTGCTACTTGATCATCAGGGGTACTCACAGTGATCACTTCTGGCTCTTCATCCATGATCTCAGATACCGTCATCTCAGAAGGAGAAGTCAGTAGGCGAGTCACAGGAACACTGCCGATTAACACATCTGAGCGATTGACTACATAAAAGGTATCGGTGTTTTCAGGTAGTTCTCCGCGTAATCTGAGATAACGTAATATCACATCAATCGAAACATCCGGACGTAAGGTGATAGTGTCGGTATTCATAATGAAACCGGCGGTTTCTTCACCATAACTCAAGGCTTGCTCGGCACGCTGGCGGTCTTGGGCATCCATCGAATCAAGAATATCTTGTACTACATCCACCGGCAACGTACTGAGCGTCTCAGCCAAGTCATCTGTATCCATGTCCTCGAGTGCTTCAACGACATTATCCGGCATCATTTTACTAATAATACCGTTACGCACGTCTTCAGACAGTTCTTCTAAGACGTCACCGTGATAATCCGCATCGAGTAATTCCCAAAGCTCATCACGGGTTTTACTTGGACTGGATTCGAGAATCAGGGCAACATCACACGCGGGGGTTTCATGCAGGATCTTGCGCACAGAAACAAACTTACCGGCGTTAAGTGCGTCGATAATCATGCTAACTTGGTTGACTGGAGCGGGCGTGGCTAAGAGTTCTGCCATAACTTAAGTTCCACACTGTGCGCGTTTGGAATATGTTAATGATAAACGAAAGATGGACAAAAAGAAATTGAGAAGTTATTTATCTTCTTCTAAAAACTTTGTACAAAACAGAGTTTTAACCGCCTCAAAGGCTTCTTCAGCATCGTCGCCTTCTACTGTCACCAGAACTACTTTGCCTTGCGACCCAGCGAGTAACATTAATCCTAACACACTTGAAGCATCTGCGGTTTTATCACCAATTTGTAATGTAATAGTCGAGTTGAATTCGCCAGAGATTTTGGCTAACTGAGTCGCAGGTCTTGCATGCAACCCTAAGCGATTGACAATAGTAAGCGCTTCAGAAACTATCGGCATGGCTATTTTCTCTCATTTTTCTGTAATTCACGATGACGAATTTGCACATCCGGGTACATATCCATTATGTTCTGTTTGAGTTGTTCAGCAACATACACAGAACGGTGCTGCCCACCAGTACAGCCAATGGCAACCGTTACATAACTCCGATTATTGCGCTCAAGATGGGGTAGCCACGTGGTGATTAAATTTTGGATCTGCCAGATAAACTTGCTCACAACGGGTTGTCCGCCAAGAAAATACTGAATGGGCTTATCCAAGCCAGTAAAGTGCTTTAATTCCGGCTCCCAGTGAGGGTTGGGCAGAAACCTGGCATCAAACACATAGTCTGCATCTTTGGGTATGCCATGCTTGAACCCAAATGATTCAAAAACCAACACTAAGCGAGTGCTTTTCTTGCCCAAAATCCGCTCTTTGACTATTTCAGCCAACTCATGCACTGTAAGTTTGTCAGTGTGGATCACCAAATCAGCCCGTTCTTGTATGGGCTCTAATAATAATTTTTCAGATTTAATTGCTTCTTCTAAAGAACGGTTATGGCGTGATAACGGATGCAAGCGTTTGGTTTCGCTATACCTTTTCAACAAGACGTCTTTTGAGGAATCGAGGTAAACAATTGACACATCCCATGCATTCGGCAGATAGTCTAGTATTTCGGCGAGCTCGTTAGATTCTTTGGGTAAGTTACGAACGTCAACACTCACCGCGACCTCATGGTACTCGTTTGTCAAGGTTTGTGTCAGTGCTGGTAATAAGTTTACCGGAATATTATCGACACAATAATACCCTAGATCCTCAAGCGCGCGCAGTGCAATCGATTTGCCCGAGCCTGAACGTCCACTGATAATAATGAGTTTCATATAGGCTCCTAAAGCTCGAGTTACTGCAATGCGTCGATGATTTGCTGTGGAATGGTTGCTGCGCGGATCTGACTGACTATGTGCTCATCATTGAGTTTTGCGGCAATGGCCGCGAGCGTTTGCAAGTGTCCTTCTATTTGCTCTTCGGGTACCAGAAGTGCGAAAAAAATATCGACGGGTTCATTATCTACCGCATCAAAATCCACACCCGGTTGTGTCGTTAGAACGACCGCAATCACTTCTTCAATATTGGCTAGACGACCATGCGGTATGGCAATCCCTTTACCAATACCAGTTGACCCCATCTTCTCGCGACCGACAAGACTTGCAAGAACTTCAGCTTGAGGAACATCTTCTAGCTGACTAGCAACGACTTGAGAAATGGTTTCTAAAATACGTTTTTTGCTTTGACAAGAGACCGCACATAAAGTGCGGTCTATATCGAGTAAATGTTGAATGCTCATGATTAATGACGCTGAAGCTTTTCCTTGTGCTTAATCACTTGACGATCCAGTTTGTCAATTAAACTATCAATCGCCGCATACATATCTTCGTGTTCAGAGGTTGCAAACACCTCGCCACCATTGAGGTTCAATTTAGCTTCGGCTTTCTGTCGAATTTTTTCGACATTCAAAATCACTTGTACATTGTTGATATGGTCAAAATGACGCTCGAGTTTCTCGAATTTAGTATCAACATAATTCCGCAGTGAATCGGTAATTTCAACGTGGTGACCAGTCAGGTTTATTTGCATAATTGACTTCCTTTTTGTTTCATTGTTTTTAAACCAAGCTTTTGCGTTGGCTCGAAGATGGGATGTTCAAAGACTCCCGGTACTTTGCAATGGTTCGCCGCGCTACTTTGATACCTTGATCGGCTAACACTTCTGCAATCTTGTTATCGCTGAGCGGCTTCACTGTGTTTTCTGCCGCTACGAGCTTTTTAATTAATGCACGAATCGCTGTTGATGAGCATTCACCACCTGATTCTGTTGCCACATGGCTAGAAAAGAAATATTTCAATTCAAAAATACCACGTGGCGTATGCATGTACTTTTGTGTAGTGACACGAGAGATAGTGGATTCGTGCATATCTACCATTTCAGCTACATCATTGAGCACCATTGGCTTCATCATCTCTGGACCGTGCTCAAAAAAACCTATTTGCTGTTGCACAATACAGTTTGCGACCTTAAGCAATGTGTCATTGCGAGATTCTAGGCTTTTAATAAACCATTTGGCCTCTTGTATGTGCGATTTGACAAACTGGCTATCTGCGCTATTGCGTGAGTTTTTACTCAATGCTGCGTATTGTTGGTTAATATTTAACTTAGGTAAGCTATCAGGGTTAAGTTCGACTAACCAACGTCCGTTCTTTTTGACCACGCTCACATCGGGAATGATGTAAGATGGGGCTTCAGCTTGTATAACACTTCCCGGTCTTGGGTTAAGTGTCTGTAATAATAGCATTACTTCGCGTAGCTCTTGTTCTTTTAGACGCGTTTTGCGCATTAAAGTTCGATAATCTTTTGCTGCAAGCAAATCGCTGTATTCGGTAATAATGTCTTTTGCTTCTGCTAGATATGGTGTGTCCTGGTCAAACTGACGAAGCTGGATCAATAAGCATTCTTGTACATTGCGAGAACCGGAACCCACTGGATCAAACATCTGGATCCGCTTAAGGACACACTCTACTTCATCGAGTTCGACATCCTCAATATCAACGGCTTCTAGAATTTCTTCGGTTGTAGTCGTCAGATAACCGCTGTCATCGATGCTATCTATGATCGCGAGCGCTATGGCACGGTCGGTGTCTGAAAAAGGCGTTAAATCTACCTGCCAAAGCAAATGGTCTTGAATATTCTCAGTAGTTTCACCTTGGTAAACGGTATCATCGTCACCACCAACCGTGTTTGTCATCGGTGCAGGAGCTGAAGATGCACTGTAGTACTCATCCCAGGTACTGTCTAATGGCAAATCGTCCGATACATTATCGGATTCAAGCGCCTCATGGGATGAAATAGAATCAGAACTAGCGGAATCTTTGTCTTGAGATTCGTCGAGTGATTCGGTATTGCTAGAAAAGTCGTCTTCCACTTCTAATAGTGGATTTGCATCAAGAGCTTCTTGTATTTCTTGTTGTAAATCCAGTGTAGAAAGCTGTAGCAACTTAATCGCCTGCTGCAGTTGCGGCGTCATGGTAAGTTGTTGACTGAATTTTAGTTGCAGTGAGGGTCTCATCTATATCCTTAATCTAACCTAGCAGATAACATCCAAAATACCCGCATGTATTGATTATAGCCTAAATTGTTCCCCTAGGTATACTTCCTTAACTTTTTGATTATCAAGTACTTGCGAAGCTGTACCCGAGGCAATCAATTCCCCTTGGCTAACGATGTAGGCTTTTTCACACACATCGAGTGTTTCACGTACATTGTGATCCGTAATCAGTACACCTAAGCCTTTGTTTTTAAGCTGCTGAATAATGTGTTTGATATCCCCAACAGAAATTGGGTCAACACCAGCAAAAGGTTCATCCAGCAAAATAAACTGTGGATTGGCCGCCAATGCTCGAGCAATTTCAACCCGGCGTCGCTCTCCACCAGATAAGGCCATTCCCGCTGAATTGCGAATGTGATTAATATTAAATTCGTCAATGAGTGCGTCAGCTTCCGCTTCACGCTGCTCTTGCGAGAGTTCTTTACGGGTTTGCAAAATCGCCATGATGTTGTCATAAACGCTTAATTTACGAAATACCGACGCTTCTTGAGGTAAATAACCAATACCCTGCCTAGCACGTTCATGCATTGGATGATAAGTTAAATCTGTTTGATCTAAGGTAATTTCGCCCTTATCCAATGGCACAATACCGACAATCATATAAAAGGTCGTAGTCTTGCCTGCACCATTAGGCCCTAACAGACCGACTATTTGTCCTGACTCAACCTCTAAAGAAACATCTCGCACTACTTGTCGAGACTTATAAGACTTTGCGAGATGAGTTGCCTTGAGAATTGCCATAGTGTTTATTGCTCTTCTTTTTGTGGTGTTTTTTCAGCTTGAAAAACCGCTTTAACTCGACCTGAATCCCCATCGGTTCCAGAGGCAATTAATTGCTCATTGAGCATGTCAAAAATAATATTTTCTCCCGAAACCGTACTGGAATCCTGAGCTAACTGAGCACTTCCTGACAAGTTGATTTTTTTATCTTTTCGAGTATATCTAATTTCATTTCCCGATGCTTTAACGAGACTGCCATCCTGAGAGCGTTGCTCAAATGAGGCTGGGGTTCCTGTTGCGATAAAGAGTTCGTTACCATCTCCCGCACTGGCATCGATCCGGACTTCATCTGCAGTAATTTTCAATGAACCTTGCGTAATCACGACGCTCTCTTTGTAGACCGCTACATCATTTAATCCATCTACAAACTGCGTGACCGATTTGATTGTGATAGGTTGAGCAAAATCGTTTTGTTCCGCGGACAAAACGCAACTCATAAAAACGGCAAAAATTAGTATTAAACGCATGTTTTTCTCGTTGACTTATTGGGTTGGTTTAAACTCAGTACGAGTATGTTCAAGTAGTGCAAAGCGTTTTTGTGCCAAGTTCGCATCTAAGCCATTGCTGTGCATAGAAAATTCTTTACCACGCAACACTATCGCCGAGCTTGAACTCAACGCTTTGGTATCTAAATTCATTTCTATGTATTCTGCACTAATTTGCTGAATAAAGTCTGTCTCATTTTGACTTTTAATGACAATATTATTTTCAAGTAGCATACGATTATCATCGTACAAGGTGCCCTCTTGCGCACTGATAATGTATTCGCTGCCATCTGCTAAAAAGATCGTATATCGCGGTTGGGTGAAGACCATAAAACCCAATTCGGCGTAATGTTCCATTCTCTTAGCATTGATTTCGTGACTTATTAGACCTGCTTCATTGAAGCGTTGAGAAAATAATTCTTCAGCCAAGTAAGTCGGGGTCAACAGAGAAGGTTCATTTTCATTGGTCTGTTGCTTATTTGAATTCACAGAAATGGGCAAGTTATAAACAATAATAACCAGAATGAACAGAACAAAAATTGAATAACCAACTCGATTCATCAAACACTCGCAGTGTGAATATAATTCAATTGCCCATGAGCTTGTAATAGAGTATCAGTCACCTCGCGCACTGCGCCTTTACCACCCTCAGCCATGGTTACCCATTGAGCTTGTTGTTTTACCAAAGGGTGCCCATCGGCAACACTGATGCATAAATTCGACTCATTAAACATACCAATATCTGGCATATCATCACCCATACTTGCTATGCTTGCGCTTGTTAAACCTAGGGTGTCTTTCAACGCGGCAAGTGCTTGCGCTTTGTCCTCGCACCCTTGAATAATGTGTTTCACACCTAGAGCACTCATTCTATTATGCACTAAAGCCGAAGCGCGTCCAGTGATGATGGCAACCTCTACCCCTATGCTTTGTAGTGATTTCACTCCATAGCCATCACGGGTATGAAAAGCTTTGAGCTCTTCCCCTTGATTACCTAAATAAATTCGACCGTCAGAAAAGATCCCATCGACGTCAAAAGCAATCAGCTTAATCTGAGTTAACTTAGTCGCGACGTCTTGAGACAAATTGGTGTAAAGAGTTTGCACGTTAAACGACCCCTGCCTTGAGTAACATGTGCATATTAAATGCACCGACAATATTGTGCTCCTGATCGACAACTAATAAAGCTGTTATTCGCTTTTGTTGCATGATATTTAAGGCGTCTACCGCGAGCATTTCTGGTGAAACTGTAATCGGATTAGCCGTCATCACGTTTTCGACTACGCTGTGATGTATGTCGATTTTTTGGTCCAACACACGACGCAAATCACCGTCTGTAAAAACTCCCTTTAAGCGTTCATCAGCAACCACGCCAGTCATTCCTAAGCCTTTTCTACTAATTTCTAGTAAAGCCTCAGTAATCAAAGTATCCGTGTTTACAATTGGTATTTCTTCTCCACGCAACATGATATCACTGCAGCGTAGCAATAATTTTCGACCAAGAGAACCTCCAGGATGTGACAATGCAAAATCTTCAGAGGTAAATCCTTTGGCATCTAGCAACGCAATGGCCAATGCATCTCCAAGTACCAAGGAAACGGTTGTTGAAGTCGTTGGTGCCAGGCCAAGGGAACACGCTTCAGCTGGTACCGGAATAGTGAGTACTAACTTGGCATGTTGAGCAAGTGTTGATTGAGCTTGCTGAGTTATAGCAATGTAGGGAATATTGAGTCTTTTGAGAACAGGTAATAACCCGAGTAACTCTTGTGTTTCGCCCGAATTAGAAATGGCGATCACCACATCGTTGGTGCTTAGCATTCCCAAATCACCGTGATTCGCTTCACCAGGGTGAACAAAAAACGCTGGAGTACCAGTACTGGCAAGCGTTGCTGCGATCTTCGAACCGATGTGTCCAGACTTACCCATGCCCGAGACAACGACTTTGCCCTGACAATCTTTTAGTAACTGACACGCCGCAACAAAGGTTTCGTCTAAGACCTTAGGTAACTCAGCAAGCCCTTTCGCTTCGGTTGTGATGACTTGCTTGGCAGATTGAATAAAGTGATGCTCAGACATAATTTTCCCTTGTGCCTAATTCGGCTTATGCTGCTTATTATGCGAACAACAGGACTTGATATGCAATAAAACAAGCAAACAAAATCGCTCCTTCAAAGCGATTGATGCGTCTAGTACCGACAAAATTAAAACTAAAAATAAGTAAAACAACGGTCAAACTCAACATGACCAACAAATCTCTACCTGCTGCGTTTGGGTCAATCACCCCAGGCGCAAAGACCGCAGGCATGCCGAGAACCGCCAGTATGTTAAATATATTGGAACCAATGATATTGCCCATGGCTAAGTCATCCTCGCCTTTGAGAACACCAGCCACACATGCAGCGAGTTCTGGCAAGCTGGTACCAATCGCGATGATCGTTAAACCGATAACCAAATCACTAATACCAAAGTATTTAGCGATGAAGACGGCAGATTCGACCAAAAAATGAGCGGATAAAGGTAACATAACCAAACCGACAATCACCCACATTACGGCTACAGACGTATTAACGTCAGAGGGTATTTCGGTCTCATTTTCGCTCACGAGTGGATCGTTTTTGTCTACTTTCATTGACAACACGCCCATACCAATAAGTACTAAGCCAAACATGACTAACAAAATGACACCTTCGTGAAAGGCAAACACACCATCGTGTAAGAACCAGGCCGCCACCAAGCACACAAAAAATAACACAGGAAATTCACGTTTTAAGGTGCCAGAAGAAACGAGTAAAGGCTTGATTAATGCCGTAACCCCCAAAACTAAGGCTATATTAGTGATATTTGAGCCTATCGCATTACCAATCGCGGTATTCGGGGAACCGCCTAGTGAAGCGGTTGCCGACACGACAATCTCTGGTGCGGAGGACCCCATTGCCACAATAGTTAACCCAATCATCATAGGTGAAACACCCAGATTTTTGGCTAGCGCTGAGGCCCCGTGTACAAAGCGATCAGCACTCCAACTAAGCACTAATAGACCGGCGATAAAAATCCCAATTTGTATTAACACGTGAGCAAAATCCTTGAATAAAATGTATTAATGGTGAACATTTTGTCTAAATCAACGGTCTATGAACCATAAAGTTGTATAATAACGTAAAAATTGTGAGGTTGGCGATTTATCTTAGACAAACCTTGTAACTTTTAAGATTTGCCCCATGTACCTGTCTTGTCGTATAATATAGACAAACATAAAAGCAATGCACACCTCCAATTAAGGTTAAGGAACCACCTGTATTCATGAGTAACTCATCTACACTAGTGTCCGTTGAAAACTTGCGTTTTTTACGTGGTAATCGCGTTATTTACGACGGTATTAACCTCACTATTGAAAAGGGGAAAATTACCGCGATAATGGGCCCCAGTGGAATCGGTAAAACCACCTTAATGAAATTAATTGGTGGGCAACTCAAACCAGACAGTGGTGATATTCGTTATGCCGGTGATTCTATCCCCCAGATGTCACGAAGGGAACTTTACAAAACCCGCAAAAAAATGAGCATGCTGTTCCAATCTGGTGCGTTGTTTACTGATATTTCGGTGTTCGATAATGTGGCATTTGCTTTGCGCGAGCACACCAAACTCGATGAGGACATCATTCGCACCTTAGTCTATCTGAAACTTGAAGCCGTTGGCCTGCGTGGAGCGGCTGATTTAATGCCCAGTGAGCTTTCAGGTGGCATGGCACGACGTGCAGCTTTAGCTCGAGCCATTGCACTCGATCCTGAACTCATCATGTACGACGAGCCATTTGCCGGACAAGATCCGATATCTATGGGCGTATTGGTGAAGCTTATCAAAGCGCTTAGCAGCGCTTTGGATTTGACGAGTATTGTGGTAACCCATGATGTCTCTGAAGTGCTCGACATTGCAGATTATGTCTATATTTTAGCGAACCAAAAAATCATCGGCGAAGGAACCCCCTCACAAATTAAAGCTTCTGACTCGGAGCTAGTTCAGCAATTTTTGCTGGGTGAAGCAGATGGCCCTGTGCCGTTTCATTTCCCTGCAGACGATTTATTTAACACCTTGTTAGGCACCGCTCAGCAGGGAGTGAAAAAATGAATTATTTACAATCTATTGGGTACAATACGCTGAATGCCATAACGGTATTTGGACGTGCTTTTTTGATGCTAGTGGGTGCTATTATTGCCGTCCCTCAGCGCAAAAACATTCGCCTCACCATTCACCAAATATACGTTGTGGGTGTGCAGTCTTTATTGATCATCATGGTATCTGGGTTATTTATCGGTATGGTCATGGCATTGCAAGGCTACACTATCCTGGTGAATTACGGCGCAGAAGGCTCACTGGGGCCAATGGTCGCTTTGTCTTTGTTACGTGAACTGGGCCCCGTCGTCACGGCTTTGCTGTTTGCTGGTCGGGCAGGTTCGGCGTTAACCGCAGAGATTGGTTTGATGAAGGCCACTGAACAACTCAGCAGTCTTGAGATGATGGCGGTTGACCCACTGCGACGGATTATTGCACCCCGTTTTTGGGCTGGCGTAATTGCCATGCCAATGTTGGCCCTGATTTTTTCTGCAATTGGTATACTAGGCGGACACCTTGTTGGCGTCGATTGGTTAGGGGTAGATGCGGGTTCATACTGGTCGATTATGCAAGCGACCGTTGAGTGGGATAAAGATGTCGTCAATGGCATAATTAAGAGTTTTGTTTTTGCAGTTGTCGTCACTTGGATTGCGATTTTTAAAGGGTACGATGCAATTCCCACATCGGAAGGTATTTCTCAAGCCACCACTAAAACTGTTGTATACTCGTCCCTCGCCGTCCTCGGCTTGGATTTTGTGCTTACTGCACTCATGTTTGGCATAAACTAGGAGCAACTATGACCACACGTAAAACTGAACTATTGGTTGGATTTTTTGTCGTTTTAACGCTTGCAGCTGGTTTGTTATTAGCATTAAAAGTTGCCAATCAAGGGATGTCCGGTTCAGACCAAAGTTATACACTTTATGCTAAGTTTGACAATATTGGTGGTTTAAAGCCTCGTTCAGCGGTCAAAGTGGGCGGCGTTACGGTTGGTCGAGTGGAATCGATTTATCTCGACCAAGATGATTTTACACCGGTGGTGGTATTGAGCATCTCTGAACAATACAACAATTTTCCTGATACGAGTTCTGTTGCTATTTTGACCTCAGGTTTATTAGGTGAGCAGTACATTGGCTTTCAGCCAGGATTTGCCTTTGATGATCCAGTGGTATTGACCGATGGCGATTTTATTTCAGATACCAAATCAGCATTAGTTCTGGAAGACTTGATTGGACAGTTTTTGTTCAGCCGTGACAGTAACTAAGAATATTTAAGGAATTGCTAATGAAGTCTCTTTTTTCGCGTATGTTTTCATCACCCGTGCTAGGCGCACTTTTTATCTTAAGCCTTGTTTTCAGTAGCGCTAAATTATTTGCTCAACCTGAAGTTATCAATCCATACGTCATGATTCAAGATGCCGCATCGGCAACGTTCGGTAGAATGAAAAATGAAAAGGAGCTAATCGCTCAAGATCCTGAACACCTTCGCACGATCATGCGTGAAAACCTGCTACCGTTCATCGATTATCGTTTTTCTGCCTTTATGGTCTTAGGCAAAAATGCCCGTAACGTACCTAAACCTCAACTTGCAGAATTTGTTAATGTCTTCAAAGAATATCTCGTTACCACTTACGCCAATGCCATGGGGTATTATGATGATCAAACCGTTTCATTTGAACCTGGCGGTGATTATATCGGTCAAAAAACCATTACGGTACGCGCTGTGATTCAAGACGATGGACGTCCAGATATAAAGGTAGCGTTTAAAGTTCGTTATGACAGTCGCACTAACTCCTGGAAAGGCTATGATATGGTTGCTGAAGGAATCAGCTTGTTGTCTTCAAAACGCAGCGAATTTGAAACCATTATACGTCAAGAAGGCGTTGAAAAAGTGATTACTTTGATGCAAGAAAAAATCAACGAACCGATTGTCTTACAAAATACTAACGCGGCAGAATAATGGAACTCAGCTACAACAAAGAACGATTGAGTATATCTGGAAAGTGCTCAAACGCTCAGATAACCAACAATATTACAAGTAAGCTTCCGCAAATTCTTAACACAAAGAATCTGCAAGTTGATTTATCCGGGATTGAACTGGTTGATAGTGCCGGCCTTGCTGTACTTTTCAATTTATTACGCGACTGCAAACAACGCAATATAACAGTGCGTTTTGAACGTGTTCCTGATAAATTACGTCATCTTGCAGCGCTATCGAATGCCGACGCATTGCTCAACAGCTAGTTAATACATAAAGGTTGCCCATGACCAACGAAGAAATCGAACAGCATCTTAAAGAGACTCTAGGATTAGAAGAAGTGCACGTTAAAAGCGATGGCTCTCACTTCCAAATCATCGCCGTCAGCGACGTATTTGACGAAATGTCACGGGTCAAACGCCAGCAGTTCGTCTACGGACCTCTGAATGACAAAATTGCCGATGGCTCAATGCATGCGGTATCAATAAAAACATTTAATAAAGCGCAATGGCAAAGGGAAAAGCTATTCAATATGCCCCAGTAAGGTAGAATCGTGGATAAACTCGTCATTCAACAAAGCCCACCTTTGCGTGGAGAAGTCGTGATTTCTGGCGCCAAAAACGCGGCATTGCCTCTTTTAATGGCATCACTATTGTGCGACTCCCCAATTACGTTTGCTAATGTACCGGTGCTAAGAGACATCAACACCAGTGTTAAGTTACTTGAAGGAATGGGCGTTAAGGTTGATTATATTGACCCGCACATGTTGCAAATTGACCCAACTGAGCTAAATAGTACCGTTGCTTCTTATGATTTAGTTCGCACTATGCGCGCTTCAATTTTGGTGTTAGGGCCATTGTTAGCGCATTATGGTAAAGCGGATGTGTCTTTACCTGGCGGGTGTGCAATCGGTGCAAGACCTGTTGATATTCATCTGACTGGTCTTGAACAAATGGGCGCCAAGATAGATGTTGAAGATGGCTATATCAAAGCTACGGTTGATGGCCGCTTACAAGGTTGCAAAATCGTCATGGATATCGTCAGTGTTGGTGCAACTGAAAACCTCATGATGGCTGCTGCACTTGCCCAAGGTACCACGATTCTCGAAAACGCCGCTCGCGAACCAGAAATAGTTGACCTTGCTAATTGCTTGAACGCAATGGGTGGTAATGTATCGGGCGCCGGTACGTCTGAAATCGTGATTGAAGGTGTGAAATCTTTATCAGGTTGTCATTATTCGGTGCTTCCTGACCGAATAGAAACCGGTACTTTTCTTGTCGCTGCCGCTGCGACAGGAGGATCTGTGACCTGCCTTAATGCCGACCCGTCAGCCCTAGATGCCGTCTTAGCAAAATTGCGACAAGCAGGCGCAACCATTACCACTACAGAAGATACAATTCATCTGGATATGGAGGGTAAACGCCCTACTGCAGTGAACATCAAAACCGCGCCTCATCCTGCTTTTCCAACCGATATGCAAGCCCAATTTGTAGCATTGAACTGCTTGGCAGAAGGCACTGGCGTGGTAACTGAAACCATTTTTGAAAACCGGTTTATGCACGTACCCGAGTTACAGCGCATGAGCGCTAAGATAAGCCTAGAAGGCAATAGCGCTGTATGCCAAGGCATATCTCAGTTACGCGGTGCTCCAGTTATGGCGACCGACTTACGCGCATCAGCGAGCCTCGTCATCGCCGGACTAATGGCAAGTGGCGAAACGCACGTCAATCGTATCTATCATCTCGACCGAGGTTATGAAGCAATCGAAGCCAAATTAGCCAAGTTAGGCGCGATTATTCGCCGCGAGAAGGAATAATCGGCTGAGTATGCTCCCACGCTGTAGTCAAATCTATTTTATACAGCTGCGGAGCGAAGGCTTCATATGCTTCGCGCCACGCTTCACACTGAATGTTTTTAGCGTAATTACGTTTCCATGGATCATTGACCAAATAGAGTTGGTTTTCCGATACAGCTAGGCCTTCTATAGACGCATTGTCTAAAAACTCATATTCCGAGCACCCTTCTGGATTAGCTAATTGATAACGTAATTTCGTTTGATACATAGGTTGTTCAGAATCCGTCAAATTGACCCACCACAATTCATTATCATTGCGCGCAGCAGCAATTAGCCAGGTTTTACCACGCCATTGGAACAACTCAATAGCGTTTATCGGATTAGGGCGATTGAGATCATAATTTGGAAAATTTACGCGACTATTTTTGGCCTTAGCAAACTCATCGCGCTCCCAAAAATCAGATGAATAATCAATCGTAAAAAGCTGAGCTTGATTATTGTTATCTTTCTCTAAACCCAAATACAGAGTTGATGCGGTTGCCACAAGCCCTTCAATACCATCGTTGGGCGAGTTCCCAATGTTATCTTTTCGATCAAACTGAACGGCCCTTACCCCTATAACCATCAAGCTATTAGTCAAATTATCATAGTGTAATCGCACCAATACCGTGGGAAAAGCTGTGGAGCCTGTAGCTTGGTATTGTTGTGCACATTCTGGAGAATAATTGGCAAAACGTGACGCGTCTTCGGTTACTGTAATGAAGGTATTGTCTTGCAAAGGATCTTTGGCCAATGCCTCCAGATCGGGTCGCACAGTAAAATATTCCGTAAAACAGCTAGTTGCCAAATCAGGACTGATTGAGTAAGTCTCAGAAAATGTCACCCTTGCGGTTGTTGGTGCAATAAAATGCAAACGTCGACGGTTTTGCTCGGCCGCACTGGCGTCACTGATGGAGACCAGTTGACCATTCCAGAAGGTTAATCCTGAAGGTTGCGGGTCGGGAAAATAAGCTTGCTCGATTCGGCTGTCATTCAACCATTGTGCGGGCAAAATTAATTGGCCTTGTTTTGGCTTTTCTGGTGGAGCCGTTGATTCTGCAGAGCAACCGGAAAGTAACACTGACACAAGACATAGCTTGAAACATTTTTGCCACATATTTATCTACTTATTTTTGTTAGTCTTAACATGTTGTTTTTTATTGTAACTTTATTACTCAAAACATGGCAAACAAGATCCCTTTACTGATTGCTGGCCCGTTTCTAAGGCACACAAGCCTAGATGAAGTTTGTGTCACGCTTGTGACAAGTTCTTTTTGTGAGCCAGAAATTATACTCGTGCAAAACGGTCGTAAAACTACCTTCACCTCTAAACAGGTTCAACGAGACTGTTTGCCAATGGGTAAAAAAGCTTTTTTACATATTTTGCATGTACAAAAACCAAACTTGTTTTCACCAGATGCTGCATTTACTTATGACATCAAAGTAAACGATGAAAGCCTATTTACTCAGTCTAACCATCCACAGTGTTACGTTCCCTCTCAATTGACAAAAGTTATGCACGGTTCTTGTCGCAAAATTCACAGTGAAGGCAGTGATGCATTGCCCGCTGTTGCTGATTTATTGGAGGGTAATGAGCGACCCGACATACTGTTCTTAACGGGCGATCAAGTATATGTAGATGATGTTGCTGGCCCGACTTTACATGCTATTAATCAAGTTATTTCCCTACTTGAACTTCACCAAGAAACGTTCACCGAAGGGGTAATACAATGTTCAAATGATCTCGCTGAGCACACCTACGGCTATTATCTGCGCGAGTCATTGCTGCCTAATACTCAAGCGAATGAAGCGCTTAATAAGGTGTTTTTTGGTGCCAAACGCAAGCCACTCTTTACCTCTGTGAATGCGGAGAATCACTTGATGAGCTTTGCTGAAATATGCGCCCTCTATTTGTTGAGTTTTTCACCGGTATTGTGGGCGTTTATAGAATTCGACGAACAGGTAGTGCCGGAGGAATTTCGTGACAAATACCGCAACGAACAACGTATCGTTGCAGCCTTTGTTGAAGGACTAGACCAGGTGCAAACCGTATTGGCTTCGATTCCAACTTATATGATTTTTGATGATCATGACGTCACGGACGATTGGAATCTCAACCGAGCATGGGAAGAGGCTGTATACGGACACGCTTTTTCAAAGCGCATCATTGGTAATGCTTTGTTAGGTTACGCTTTGTTCCAAGGCATTGGCAATCAACCTGAACGCTTAAAACCACTGCGCCAATTACTCAAAAAACACCTTCTTAAAACCAAAATTAAAGCCCATGATGAGCTAATAGAAGGCATATTTGAGTGGGAAAAATGGCATTACTCACTAAATACTGAGCCTCCCGTTAGAGTCTTAGACACACGTACAAGGCGCTGGCGTTCAGAGTCAAATCCCCAAAAACCGTCGGGACTGATGGATTGGGAAGCATTGGTTGATTTTCAACAATCCATGGTTGGGCAAGATAATGTGATTGTGGTATCCGCTGCACCTATTTATGGTATGAAATTTATTGAGATGATCCAACGTGTGTTCACATGGTTTGGACAAGCGCTAACGGTAGATGCCGAGAACTGGATGGCCCATAAAGGGACGGCCAATGTGATGCTCAATATTTTTCGCCATGTCAAAACCCCACCACGTTTTATGATCCTAAGCGGTGATGTGCATTATTCTTTTGTGTATGATGTAAAAATGCGTTTCCGCCGCAATTCGCCTCAAGTGCTACAGTTCACGTGCAGTGGGATCAAAAATCAATTTCCAGACCGGTTATTAAGTGTTTTTGATCGACTCAACAGAGTATTTTATTCATCACGCTCGCCATTGAACTTTTTGACTAAACGCCGCTTTATGAAAATCACCGAACGCAAGCCTTTAGGATATGCTGGTGCAGAACATATAAATCCTTGTGCCATGGGAGTCCTACAACTCCCCGACACCCCAAACTTTGATTTGAGTGAGGTAAAATGTACATTACTCAGTGCCGATAAGCAGAAGATACCTTTTGAGGATGAGTGATTTTTGGTATTCTACGCGCCACTTAACTAATTAATGTATCAAGGTAATGCTTTTGCAACGAATCGGTTTATTTTATGGGTCGACCACTTGTTATACCGAAATGGCTGGCGAAAAAATCAAAGCGGTCATCGAAGCTGCTGGTGATTTTAATGTCGATATGCATAACATCAAAGAGATTGCGCTTGCGGATGTTGAGCAATATGACAACGTAATCTTAGGCATATCTACTTGGGATTTTGGTGAACTGCAAGAAGACTGGGAAAGTCATTGGGATGAAGCAGCTGACATTAATTGGTCAGGTAAAACGGTTGCCCTATATGGTTTAGGTGATATGTATGGCTACTCCGACTGGTTTCAAGATGCTCTGGGGATGTTGCATGATGTGGTTGTTGCTGCAGGTGCTCAAATATGCGGATATTGGCCGAACACGCCTGATTACGAATTTACTCAATCTAAAGCTTTGACTGAGGATGGAGAGTTTTTTGTTGGCTTAGCCCTGGACGATGAAAATCAATTTGAGCAAACCGATGCCAGAATCGCCACGTGGGTAGAAGGCGTATTAGCTGAGTTAGCCGATTAGTGGATAAGCCTCTGAATCGTTTGCAACGGGGGTTTTATCGCGATGGTCCTTCGCATCGTGATGGAGCGGATGTGAGTTTTGCGGATATTCATAAATTCTTTGGGTTTCGGGGTATTACGATTGGCAAATGGGTCACCGTAGAGGAGCAAAAACTCGCTGCGAATCTGTTCTTTGATGCGTTATGTGATTTGGCTGACATGTTACATGTCCCCTATATCACTCTTGGCCTTAACCAAAGCCTTGCGCTGGCTTTTGGCAGTGGTGGACGCAAAGGTGTCAGCGCACATTACACGCCAGCCAAACGCGAACTCGCATTGGCCAAAAATGCCGGTGCTGGGTCACTTGCTCATGAATGGTTTCATGCTTTTGACCATTATATCGCCCCCAAGATGTTTGTTGTCGACCAAGCTGGTAAATTTGCTTCAGCATTAAGTCTAACTGCAAATAAACTCCAGCAACATCCACTCAATCAACGCCTCTTAGATATCCTTCACACTATCTTACTTAGCCCTATTGAGGGAGAGTTAAATCCATTGATGGCTCGTTCTGTTGTCTGCGACAAAGCCTGTAAAAGCATCTACTTTGCACTCCCCCAAGAAGTCTGCGCTAGGGCATTTGAAGCCATGGTTCAAGACCAACCAATAAAGAACCATTTTTTAGTTTCAGGCACCAAGCAGTCGCAATGGGCTAAAAAAGGTTTATATCCGATGGGAAATCAGCGTTTGGCCATAAATCAGTTATTCTTAACCTATTTTGCTCAGCTCGGTCAGGCCATAGCATACAAGCAGGATAGACTCTCATAATCAAGCAAAAAAACCTACATTCTGTTTACATTTTCGCTGTTTTTTTTGCTCAATTTTCATTATAATAATACCAACTTCATTATAAATAAGATCAATAGTAGTATGAAAAAGAAAAAACATACCTCCAGTGACGACGAAGCACAAATCGATATGACACCGATGCTTGACATCGTATTCATCATGTTGATTTTCTTCATCGTGACGACCTCGTTTGCCAAGGAGAAAGGCCTTGATGTAAATCGCCCTAAGGACAACAACGAATCAAAACAGCCTAGTAAGGCCTTATCGATTCAGATTGATGATGCAGGTGTGATCAAAATGAACGGTCGTGAAGTTGATATTCGTCGAGTTGTAGCGAATATTCAAACCTTCCTTGCTGAGAACAATACTGATGTTGCTGCTATTCAGGCTCACGAAGATGCTGAACATGGTATCGTCGTAGAGGTAATGAACCAAGCCAAGATTGCTGGTATCAACCGAGTCTCTGTATTAGTTAAAGAAGACTAACCAAACTATTTTACATAAACCGTCTATCTCCTATGAGTTAGACGGTTTTTTTTGTCTTGTGCATGGCTAGTGTTTACGCATCTTGATAGCGATGTTGGTCATGTTGACTACATTAAAAATCGTACCAAATACACTGCCAACAATCACAGCATACAAACATCCAAGTGCTTCAGCAACTAAGAACCAACGCCGCATAACTTCTACTTGCGTAATGACGATTGAGCCCACGGTAAAGATAAAGCCTGAGCAATATGCGAGAAACAACAATGCCCCATGTTTCAATACAAAATATTCAATGAGCATGGCCGAAATATTCAAAGTCACAAATACCACTACCACCCAAGAGGCCCGAGATTTGAGTGCCACCGCATTGCGTAAAGCGGCCAGCCCGCAGCCAATCGCTGCAGCAAATGCTTCCAACAAATAAAAATGCAAACTTAAGCACGCCATCGAAAAGCCTGAAAAAATAAGATAACGTGCCATTTCATTTTGCCGGTACGCCACAATATTAAACCCAAGTGCGCAGGCGCCGATCAGTTCAGCTGTAATATTGGGTTCGGTAAACATTAGTTGCTCTGTTCCGAAAGCCACTCTGCGTAACTAATGCTATAAGTGTCTTCAATAGTGTCTGCAGGGTAAGCGTACAAACTAAACTCGTTTTGGATGTGATGGCTCATCACTACGGCAAAATTAGGCGGTGTGTCTAGCAAACCACCATAAGGCTCAAGAACCGGAATTTGATATTGGTCAACGTCAATCAATGGGATGCGCTTACCGTCTTTACTGTGAAAACTAGTGAAAAGAGGATTTGGAATAATAGCGTAAATTTGAAACTTAGGAATGTGCAATGGTACCCCATCCCAACTGATAGGTGTTATCTCGATAACCTGCCCCATATTGTTCAAAGAGATTGCCATCGTGTTGCTAACCACCATCAAATTTAAAAATTCAAATAATAATCCCGGCACATAGTACGATATTCTTCAGTGTACTCCCGAGCATTAGCATGGATGACTAGCTCGTCATGTTCAACAATGCTTTTGTTCCGAGAAAAGCACAAACACGCTCGAATTTTGTCATTTTGATAATTGCTGCGTATGTCTAAGCGTTTATTTAGATGAAGGCCTTCATTCAATGCGTATTCCAATAAACTCGAGATGTCCCCCGTCGGGATCACACAATAAAAATACCCATCGGAACTCAATAACCTAGCCACTTGTTCCACTAATTGTTTATGTGACAAATGCTGTTGCGAACGGGCATACACTCTTGCCTGATTCGGATCGATCAAGTTGTGATGCTGTTTATGCATGCCTTTGTAATAAGGCGGATTTGAGATAATCAAATCATATGGATTCGAGGCATGAAATGTCTTGATATCGCATTCAATCACACGAATTTGATTGGCAAATTTGGATTTTTGAATATTATTACGCGCTTGACGAACCGCCGCTGGCTCAATCTCAACAGCAGATATCAGACTTGTAGCAAACGTTTTTTGTGCCAACATCAAAGCAAGTAAACCCGAACCGGTACCAATATCCAATATGTAACGAGCGTTTTTGGTATGTGCCCAAGAACCCAACACAATACTATCTGTGCCAACTTTCATGCCGCATTCATCATGTTCGATTGCAAACTGCTTAAAACGAAACCCGCTATTTGCTGAGTTAGCCAACTTGAATTGCCTCAGTCGATATCTCTAATTTGGGTTGCAAGTCTATCATTTGTCTGGCAACTTGGTTAGCATGAATTGGCTTATATTTAGCAAATTTGCCAACAAAGCACCATGATAACCAGCGACTTAACCAAATTCCAAACTGCTCATTACGTCTAAGTTCAGCTCGGTCCCCCAACAATAAGGACGGTCTAACAGCTGCCGCATGTTCTAGCTGTGGCATGGTTAATATTGCATTTTCTAGCTCACCTTTTACTTTGAGGTAGAAATTCTTAGATTTGGCGTCCGCACCAACACTCGATACCCACACAAAGCCTTTTGCACGTTGTGCTCGAGCAAGCTGAGCGGCCACGTGAACTAATTGAAAATCGACATAACGAAACGCTTTGCGAGAACCGGCTTTTTTGATCGTGGTGCCAAGGCAACAATACACATGATCGACACTAAAATATCCCTGATAGTCCTGAAAATCATCAAAGTTGATAACAAGCACTCGCAGTTTGAATAAGGGATCGACAAACTCGCCACGCACTAATTCCCTGCGAACGATTATCGTTACTTCAGAATAGTCTGGATGCGCGAGCAATTGCTGAGTCAGTGCTTTGCCGACAAGTCCAGTCGCCCCCACAACCGTGGCAGTCAATCCTGATTTTATTGCTGTTTGCCCTGAACTTTGCATAGAACATCATTAACAGGTATATAAAAAGATAAGGTATTATACGAATAAATCACCTAAACGACACAAAACCAATGAAAATAAAACACGTTTTAACAACTAGCTTGCTTTTCTGCGCCTCTATTGTCACTGTAGCCACCGCACAAGAACTGAGCATTGAGCGCATCATGTCTGCCCCATCTTTAACCGGTACTGCCCCGTCACAAGTACAATTATCGCCAAACGGTGAACGGGTTACCTTTATTCGTGCTAAAGCGACTGATAATACTCGCTACGATTTGTGGGAGTATCATATTCCAAGTGGCCAAGAGCGCATTTTGTTTGATGCCGATGATTTACATTCTGGCCCTGAGACCCTGTCAGATGAGGAAAAAGCGCGACGTGAGCGCTTGCGCTTATCCGGTTCAGGCATCGTATCTTATCAATGGTCAAACGATGGCAAAGCACTGCTCTTCCCGCTTGCTGGCGATGTCTTTTATTACAAGTTGGGAGATAAAAAGGCGACTCGTTTGGTCGAAACTCCAGAATTTGAAACCGATGTCAAACTCTCCCCAAAAGGAAATTACGTTTCTTTTATTCGTGAACAAAATGTTTTTGTGCTCGACATTGCAACAGGGAAAGAAACAGCCATCACCACACAAGGTGGTGGAGACATCAAGTTTGGCATGGCAGAATTTGTTGCCCAAGAAGAAATGTATCGTATGACGGGATATTGGTGGGCACCGGATGAAAGTGCCATAGCTTTTACACGCACAGATGAGAATGGCGTGAAAGACGCCACTCGCTCTGAGATCTATGCCGATCGCATTGATATGATCGACCAAAAATATCCCTTTGCTGGCACTGACAATGCACTGATTGAACTGTACGTGCAAACACTGGCTGATAATGAACGCATCCAAGTCCCTCTAGGCGTAGAAAAAGACCTCTACTTACCCCGTGTTAACTGGATGCCCAATAGCAAAGTATTGACCTATCAGTGGCAGTCACGTGATCAAAAAACACTTGAGCTGCGAGCGTTTAACCTAGAACAGAAAAGTACAGAAATTCTACTAACAGAAACGAGTCCTACCTGGATCAACTTGCATAAGTCCTTGCGTTTTCTCAAACAAACCGAGCAGTTTATCTGGGCCAGTGAACGCGATGGTTTCAAACACCTTTATCTATATCGCAATGATGGCGAGTTAGTCAGACAACTCACACAAGGGGATTGGGTTGTCACTAGTATTGATGCAATAAACGAAAAAGATGGCCTGATTTATTTTAGTGGTCGTGCGGATACGCCATTAGAAACGCACTTGTATAGTGTCGATTTTGCTGGTAAGAACCATACTCGTATTACACCAGAAGGCCAATACAATTCGGTCAATTTCAGTTCTGATGCGTCTGTTTTCGTCAATAGCTTTTCAACCATCAATACTCCTCCTCAAACAGGCCTATATCGCGCCGACGGTTCTCTGATAACCTGGCTAGATGAAAACGCGTTGGACATGAACCATCCTTTAACTAATTATTATGAGAATTGGATAGCACCTGAATTTGGCACCATAAAGGCAGATGATGGCACCAAGCTCTATTATCGCTTATACAGACCGCGCAATGTGCAAGGCAAAGCCCCCGCCATCGTTTATCACTATGGTGGACCAATTGCACAAGTCGTCACCAATCGCTGGGGGGGGACAAGAGGATTGATGTTTCAGTATTGGGCACAACAAGGGTATGTCGTCTTTAGCATAGATAATCGCGGTTCTAACTATCGTGGCAAAGCCTTCGAAGACCATATCTATCAGCGCATGGGGGATGTTGAAGTCGTGGACCAAAAACGCGGCATCGAGTGGCTCAAAGCCCAGCCTTTTGTCGATGGTAATCGTGTGGGGATTTATGGACACTCATACGGTGGTTACATGACCTTAATGACCATGTTCAAACACCCCGGATTAGTGAAAGCCGGCGTGTCAGGTGCTCCAGTCACTGATTGGCGTTTATACGATACACATTACACAGAGCGTTACATGGGAGACCCTAGAAAAGTGCCACAAAAATACGATGCAGCGTCAGTGTTTCCTTATGCAAATCAGCTCGAGGATGAGTTATTGATCATGCACGGCATGGCGGATGACAATGTGTTATTTACGCATGCAACGAAGCTTTATAAGCATTTGCAAGACAATGCCAAGCTGTTCTATGTGATGGATTACCCAGGTAAAAAACACGGAATACGTGGTAAAAATACACAGATCCACATGTATAAGACCATTACAAAGCACTTTGATACGCATCTAAAATAGATACATTAGGGACTTTTGGATGGAACATATACTGTGATCTTACCAACTTTTTTAGATGTGCAAGCTGCGCAACAGCGCATTGCGGGTAGAGTCGATACCACTCCGATAGTGACATCCAATCTACTCAATGATTGGTTGGGGCATACTGTGTTGTTTAAAGCAGAGTGCTTGCAAAAAACCGGGGCATTTAAACTGCGCGGGGCGACCAATTTTATTCAACGTGCATTGGCTGAAGAACGCTTGCCTGATTATATTGTGGCCAATAGCTCTGGCAATCATGCGCAGGCGGTTACGTATGCCGGAGCTCAGGCTGGTCGTGATGTGACTATTTTTAGTGCTGAGAATATTTCTGCTGTCAAAGCACAAGGCACAATTGAATATGGGGCTGATTTGCGTTTATTCCCGACTCGACTCGAGGCTGATGAAGCAGTCAAAGCGGCTGCAAGTGAAGACAATGTCATTTGGATCCCGCCGTTTAACCACGCGGACATTATTTCAGGACAAGGCACCGCAACATTGGAAGCGTTACAGCAATGTCGCGCTCAAGACATTACTCCTAATGCGGTCTTTGCACCATGTGGTGGTGGCGGTTTAGTGTCTGGCGCCTTACTAGCCACACGCGAGTTAGCCCCTAAAGCCCAAGTCATTGGCGTGGAGCCACAAAACGCAAATGATGCTTCCATTTCATTGCAACAAGGGGCCATTCATACACTCACTACACCACCTGACACATTAGCAGACGGCGCTGCTACTCCTGCGGTTGGTGATTTGACATTCGCTTTGCTACAGGAGTTAGATGGCTTCTATGAGGCGAGCGAAACGCATATTGCCTATTGGACCCAATGGCTGCAACATCTGCTGAAACTACATATCGAACCAACTTGCTGTATGACCATGGCGGGCGTGGTAGGTTGGCTTGCTGAACAGACTTCCCCACAGACCGTGTTGGTGATGTTATCTGGGGGAAATATCAGTGCGCAAAGTATGCGCAAGATTTACACAGTGGATTATTTGGGTCAAGCCCCGAGTTTACAAATTTAATTATCTATAAAAAAAGCCCACACTTGCCAAGCAGTGTGGGCTTATCAGATAGGTGCAATTTACAGCTTAGGACCAGCCTCAACCAGTGCCGCACCATTGTCTGTGTCAGTAAACTTCTCGAAGTTATCAACAAACAAACCAGCTAGTTTGGTTGCTTTGTCTGTCCACTCCGACGCATCAGCGTAGGTACCGCGAGGATCAAGTACCTCTGGTGCAACCTCGCCTAACTCGGTTGGTACCTCTAGATTGAACAATGGTACAACTTGCGTCGGTGCTTCATCAATGGACCCATCTAAAATGGCATCAATGATCGCACGAGTCGCTTTAATCGAAATGCGTTTTCCTGTACCGTTCCAACCCGTATTCACCAAATAGGCAGTCGCACCAACGGCTTCCATACGCGATTTTAATACATCAGCATATTGCGTTGGGTGCAAGGTTAAGAAAGCTGCGCCAAAACAACTTGAGAACGTTGGAGTAGGCTCTGTAATGCCACGCTCAGTGCCAGCAAGTTTAGCCGTAAAACCAGATAAGAAATAATACTGCGCTTGCTCAGGCGTCAACTTAGACACCGCTGGTAATACGCCAAATGCATCAGCGGTTAAGAAAATAACTTTCTTTGCATGCCCTGCTTTTGATACTGGTTTAACAATGTTGTCAATGTGATGAATTGGATAGGATACACGCGTGTTTTCCGTCGTGGAGTTATCATCATAATCGATTTCACCACCTTCAAGTACCGTGACATTTTCAAGCAAGGCGTCGCGACGAATGGCGTTGTAAATATCCGGTTCCGCTTCTTTGCTCAGATTAATCGTCTTGGCGTAACAACCGCCTTCAAAGTTAAAGACGCCGTTGTCGTCCCAGCCATGCTCATCATCACCAATTAGTTCGCGCTTAGGATCAGTTGATAGTGTGGTTTTGCCCGTTCCAGATAAACCGAAGAAAATCGCAACATCGCCTTCTTTACCCACGTTAGCTGAACAATGCATCGAAGCGATGTTTTGCAGTGGTAAGAAGTAGTTCATCATCGAGAACATGCCTTTTTTCATCTCACCGCCGTACCATGTACCGCCGATAAGCTGGATCTTTTCAGTTAAGTTAAAGGCAACGAAGTTCTCTGAATTCAAGCCATGTTTTTGCCAATCAGGATTGGTTGTTTTCGCACCATTCATGACCACAAAATCAGGCTCAAAGGTGCCTAACTCGGCTTCTGAAGGGCGGATGAACATGTTTTTAACGAAGTGTGCTTGCCATGCAACTTGTGTCACAAAACGCACTTTAAGACGGGTATCTGGATTGGCACCACAATAGGTATCGACCACAAATAAACGACTATTCGATAATTGCTTGGTGACTAAAGCTTTTAAGTCATTCCAGACATCTTGCGAAATCGCTTTGTTGTCGTTTTTGCCTTGGTCGGCCCACCAAACGGTATCACGTGTTACATCATCGCGTACAATGTATTTGTCTTTGGGTGAGCGTCCAGTGAACTGTCCCGTGTTCACAGATACTGCACCACACTCAGTAACAACACCCTTTTCAAAACCTTCTAGATCAGGTTTTGTGGTTTCTTCAAATAATAGTTCATAACTCGGGTTATAAACGATCTCCGTAGCATCAACGATGCCAATAGCAGCCAAATCTTGGGAGATGGACATGTAGGGTACTCCTGGGTATAGAGGTGACGTAAACGTCGACTAAATTGTAAATTTTTCGTCGTGCAGGCGGGAGTTTTTCTACTTATTTTGCTTTTTTTTATTATTTTTGCGCCTTTGCGGTAATTGTAAACCTTCAACGCTTATTTCACAAAAGCATTGCCCCATACTAATACTAAGTTATTAGATAAAAACGCCTAAAGTACTTAAGGTAACTCCGCATTTCTTGCGGTCTGCAGCAGTTTGTACCATTCTTCTCGTGACAATATGATATTTGCCAATTTTGAACATTCACGAATTCTATTAATATTCGTCGTTCCAATCACAGGCTGAATATTAGCAGGATGCCTCGTCAGAAACGCCAGTTGCACTACTTCAATCGATACACCATGGTGCAGCGCACACTCAGCAAGCACTTTATGGACGCGATGCTCCACATCAGTTTGTGGGCGACTATAACGGCCTTGAGATAGAGCTCCCCAAGCTTGAAGTTGCACGCCTTTCGTTTGCGAATATTCAAGCATGCCACTAAAGGTATTATAGGAAGGATATTGCGCATCGTTACCGATGACTTGTTGGTCAAGCAATGCCAAGTGATGTAAGCCACATTCTACTTGATTCACGATGATGGGCATGCCCAGTGCACTTTGCAAAAACTCAATTTGCACCACGGACATATTAGACACACCTATGGCTTTAAACAGGCCTTGAGCGTGCATTTGATTCAGTGCTTGTGCAGTTTCATGCAATTCCATCAGAGGGTCAGGACGATGCAACAGCAAAATATCGAGGTAATCGATATTCAAGCGCTGTAAAATCCCTTGTACCGATGTGGTTAACCATTCTGCTGAAAAATCGTATCGCTTAGGGCCGTATTCATCCGCAAACCGAATACCGCATTTGGATTGCAGCACCATTTGCTCGCGCAAACCGGGACGGCTTTTTAGCACCTGACCGAATACCTTTTCGGCCTTATTAAAAGTATAAATGTCAGCGTGGTCAAATAAGGTAATATTATGATCCAGACACATGTCGATTATTTGTTCAGCTTGGTGAACATCATCCTTCGTTAAAACGTTTTCATTCCAGCCTCCACCTAAGCCCATACAGCCATAAATCAGTGTGGATGCGTCCTTAAAGTGTGTATTCAATGGCTGCATACCTTTACCTTAATCAGAATTTCTGAAAAATAATTACTTAGAGCATGATATTATAATCGAAGTTATTGAACAAAGAGACATTCATGAAAAAAGTAATCACCTTCGGGACATTTGACGTATTCCATATTGGTCATGTGCATATTTTAGAGCGCGCCCGCACTTACGGTGATTATTTGATTGTTGGTGTGTCGTCAGATGCGTTAAATATGTCTAAGAAGGGACGTAACCCCATTTATAACCAAACCTCGCGCAAAAAATCATCGAGTCCTTATCTTGCGTAGATGAAGTCTTCTTCGAAGAATCCTTAGAATTAAAGCGAAACTATATTGAACAGTATGATGCTGATATATTGGTCATGGGAGATGATTGGGTAGGTCGTTTTGACGAACACAGGGATCAATGTGAGGTGATTTATCTGCCACGTACTCCGTCGATTTCGACCACAGAAATCATCGAGGTCGTCCGTACCCAAGAGACTTAATCAAAGGGCAATAAAAGTTGCTCGATGTCGCTCTCGTCTTTTAAGCCAACGTGCAACCCCACTAAACGTATCCCTCGCTCTTTCCTCCTCAGCAAAATCTCTGATAATAGTTCGTTGAAGTACGACGCATCATAAAATGGACGCGAATGCTCGATGGTGGTGAGTTGAAAATCATCGAACTTGAGTTTAATACCTTGGCTTTTAATTCGATTTTCGGCATCATTGTGCGCAATGCGCTGCTCAATCTTGGGCAGAAGATAAGCAATCACCTCTTCTACCTCTTTGCGCGTAAGAATGTCTTCATTTAACGTGCGCTCAACACCAATGGATTTGCGCACGCGTTCGACATTGATTTCTCTATCATCTATCGCATGACAGCGATTCCATAATATTGCACCAAACTTTCCTAACGTTTTGTGTAATCGAGTAAACGGAAATTGACGCACATCTGCGCAAGTAAACAATCCTAAATTATTAAGCTGCTCCAGTGTGACTTTACCTACCCCTGGGATTTTGTGCAGTGGCATTCGTGCGACGAATTCATTCAACTCGCCTGGTGTGATAACACATATCCCGTTGGGTTTATTTTCATCACTGGCGACTTTTGCAACAAACTTGATTGGCGCGACGCCAGCAGATGCAGTGATACCAATTTCTCGTTCGATAGTGCGCCGAATATCTTGCGCGATTAATGTAGCCGAGCCGTTACAATGAGTCACATGCGTCACATCTAGATACGCTTCATCCCATGATAGCGGCTCAATGATTTCGGTATAACGAGAAAAAATCTCACGGATTTGATCACTGACCTGCTTATACACATCCATGCGCCCTTTGACTAAAGTGAGGTCAGGACAAAGCCTTAAAGCGTGCGCAGTAGACATGGCTGAGCGCACGCCAAAAGCACGCGCAGGGTAGTTACATGTTGCAATCACACCGCGCCTATCGGAACTGCCACCAATCGCGATAGGAATGTCTCGCAATGCTGGATTATCCCGGCCTTCCACTGCTGCATAGAAGCAATCCATGTCGATATGTATGATCTTTCGCATTTTTTAAATACAAAGCGGTCAACACCGCACCACCTCATAAATCTTTGTTTACTTAGAAAGGAATCTACGCCCGACCATTAATGTGCACAGGAGTAACCACCACCATTGTAATGAGCCACCGCCCCCACCTGAATTACGTTGTTCCAATTCGGTTTGCGATTTGACTCGAGGGTTGGAACCAATGGTGTACTCAGCTAGGTTACTCGAGCCATCACCATCCGCATCTTGTGTTGCGTCACGTGGATCTATTGGGTCAAAATTATACTGATTCTCATAGGTATCTGGCATCCCATCATTGTCATCATCAGTATCTTCATTATTGCCAATGCCGTCACCATCCGTGTCTAACGATTCACTAGGATCGCGAGGAAACGCATCATCCGCATTCAGAACGCCATCCGAATCGATATCGAAATCTACGTCATACGGCGTTGAATCATTGGCTTTTGCAACAAAGGCAACGCCCACAGGCCTTGCCAATGATGAGCCACTGTCGTTAATGATTTCGCCGAAGAACTGTCCTGAGTTAGCATCAAATGCTAAAATACGATTGTTATTGGGGTCACAGACAAACAAAATATCTTCAGGTCCAATCACTAAACAACCAATTTGATCGATGCCATACTGATCACCGCGGACAATTTGACCGCGATAGGCCCCAGTACCGCGATAAGAATTGACTTCATTACCTGATGTAGAAACAAGAGTATGGCCAACACTCGTTCGGTCGATGTATTCGGGTTTATCCATTAGCTCATCACTAAAAAACGTTAGTTCAGAAGCGGAATCAATCAGGCTAACAATGTCGACACGGTTATTTAAACGGTCTGTAACCATCATTCTTTGGGAGGTAAGAATGTTCACATCGCGCTGCACCCCTTCGATAAACTTTTGAAAAGTCAATACATTGCCGGATGAAGTCAAATCAAATATCTCAATGACTTCAAAATTAAAACGTGAGTTCGTCACGACTAGGCGCTCATCATCCACCAGACTAATATGCTCTGGGAAGTTAGCAAACAGCTCACTGCGGTCCAAAAGTACACTGACCTCACCAGTTTGACGATCTAAGCGATACACATCACTTTGCGCAATAAACAACACCTGCGCTTGATTTTGCGTGACGACAAGATCACTGCGAAAAGTAAGACTGCCTTCTGCTAGTGTTGCAATGACCTCATTAAATGCGCCGGTGCTGGCATCAAAAGAGAGCAGCTCATCCGAATCAGCACTCACAACAATAACATCATAATCACTTAAAGACTCAGATTGATAAAAATCAGGCAAGCCATCATTGTCATCATCTGGATCTGCGCGATTGCCTATACCATCACCATCATTATCCAAAAATTCTCTGAAATCATTTTCCAATGCATCAGTGTTCGCACCGACACCATCACCATCGGAATCAACCGACTCTTGCGCATTTAACGGGAGCGCGTCTGTACTATCCAATACACCATCATTGTCATCATCATTGTCAGCCGTGTTACCAATCCCATCGCCATCAGTGTCGAGAAACTCCGTCGGGTCATTGGCAAATACATCTGTGTTGTCGCCGACGCCATCATTATCCGCATCAGCTGTTTCTGTTGCCAAATGTGGGAAGACATCGAAGCGATCGTCTACCGTATCATTATCACTATCGGGAAAAGTTTTCAGTGGCAAGCTAAAGTTTTCGAATGGAATCGTCGCCTCGCGTAAATTCGCGTTTTGCAATGCAAACGCTTCTACAGTACTCGCGTTGTTGGCGAACGCTTCGTCGCCACAGACACGACCGCCACATTGGTTATCTAAATTAGAGAACACATTGAGTTTTAAATTACGATTGTTATCGCCTGTGCCAATGGATGACATTACAGTGTTGAATTTACCAGGGATTAGCAATGCACCTGAATTAGCTAATGCTCCTTGACTTTGCCCATCCAAAGCTTGATGTCCAGCACCAAAATTGTGACCAATTTCATGTGTAAAGGTGTCGATGCAATTTGACCCACCGCTGATCCCGACATTTGAAATATTCACTAATACATCTATTTCGGTACTGGGGAATCTCGCCACGCCACAGACTTCGCGTTCAATCAAATCATGAGTACGGATCATCGCAACAATATCTGCACCCATCGCATCTCTTAGTTCATCCACTTGCTCAAGACTATTGTCTGAAGGTTCGTTATTAAGTGCTGCGGTCAAATCGTCAATAGCTTGAAAATTAGACCCCGTGCGGTAATCGACAAAGTGGGTTTGTACTAAGCGCAGCTGAACGTTGATATCACTGTTTACAAAGGCCTGATTTGCTTTGTTAATTAAGTGGGCTAAAAGTGTTTCGGTCAATTCACCCGGATATGCGGCCACGATGTTTGGAGTATATAACAACATAATGTCAACAATAATGGTATCATCAACTTGTAAGGCTTGATATTGTGGCTGACGCGCGAGCTTGGCCGCACCAATTACATCGCCGTCAAACAAACCATGAATGTTACCGTCACGAGCAATATCGACGGAGTGGATACCATCTGGCGTAGCGAACTCAATCCAGTATTGACCGTGCCCTTGATACTCGCTGATACCAGTAGAGTGCCCTTGAGTAGTGATGCTGATAAAGTCCAGTCCATTACGGGTCACATTTTGTTGATAAAATCCAGGTGAGAGTGCACGTTTAGCTGACTTGTGAACGGGTGTGAACTGTTTAGGGACATCACCGAATAAGTATTTGTAGGAATCACTCCCAGAGGACTGAGAGTGACTATAAAAAGATAAAAAGCAAATTGTTAGAAAAGAAATTAACCGAATCATGTCGCTTTTATTGTTATGTAATTTTTTCTAACGTAACATAAAATAAAGCGTTATGTCTTGAATTAAAGAATTTTATCCTTTTCCCATTCTGCAATTTTTTTCTGCCGAGCGGCTTCGCGTTCCATTCGTGCTTTTTTGCGATCACACGGTTCAGGGCAGTCGCAAGCTTTTGCAATGCCTAATGCGCCTAAGCCACCACAGCTGCCTGATATAGTCTTTTTCTGAACTAAATAACCCACTGCCATGGCAACGACCATCGCAACAAAAAATACAAACGCTAAAATAAACGTACTCATGATGTAATCCTGTGTGACTTAATGTATTGTAACAAGTTGGTCAAATACTGGCGAGCGATACTCCACAAATCCGTTGTCCGATTTGGTTATCAATAAAACAGCTAAATCTTCGCTTTCTGCTAACAGTTTGGCTTCCTCAGTACCCATGATACTCAAAGCTGTTGCAAGCCCATCAGCTACCATTGATGTTTCATGTACTACAGTTACAGAGACTAATTTATGTTGTATAGGACGGCCTGTAGTTGGATTGATAAGATGCGAATAGCGAATGCCATCTTCTTCATAATAATTACGATAATCACCCGAGGTCGCAATGGCATTATTTCCAATAGAAATCACCTTTTGAATCGCACGTTGCTCACTTAAGGGCTTTTCGATTGCAATACGCCAAGCTGAACCATTTTGCTTGTTACCGGAAACACGCATTTCACCACCAATTTCAACAAGATAATTGTCAATATTGTAAGACTCTAATATCTCGGCCAATACATCGACCCCATAACCTTTTGCTATAGGTGACAAATCTACGTAGATACCGTCAATTTGTTTCGTAGCAACACCATTGTTAATTTGGATGTTCTCTAAGCCCATCAGCGCCTTAGCCGCATCAATTTGGCCCTGAGTTGGGATTTTTTCTGGACGCTTTTGTGGACCAAATCCCCACAGGTTGACTAACGGTCCTATTGTAACATCTAACGCACCATTGGATAATATTGCTAGTCGCTTCGCTTCTTCAATGACCAATAATGTCTCGGCACTCAATAACATAGGTTGACCCGCTGACAATTGATTAAAACGTGACAGTTCAGAGTCTGGTATGTATGTCGACATGAGCTGATTAATACGAATTAGTGCGTCATTAATTTGTCTGTGCAATACGTCAGATGATGGGGCATCACCTCCGTGGTATTTTACGTTATATGTCGTACCCATGGTGTTGCCATTTAGGAATGACTCATTTTTTTCAGGGGTTTGTTGACTGCATGACCACAGCACCATACAAACAAGCAAAACCAATACATGTTTCATCATTTTTGTTTACCCGATAAAAAAAGAGCCGACATAAGCCGGCTCCTTGGTCGTTAGTTGTTAGCCACCGAAGTCATCTAACATAATATTTTCGTCTTCAACACCCAAATCTTTAAGCATGTTAATGACGGCCGCGTTCATCATAGGCGGACCACACATATAGAACTCACAGTCTTCTGGCGCTGGATGATCTTTGAGGTAATTTTCCAATAAGACATTGTGGATAAAACCAGTATAGCCTTCCCAATTGTCCTCTGGTTGTGGATCAGATAATGCAACATACCAGTCAAAATTATCGTTCTCTTTTGCCAGCATATCAAAATCTTCAACATAGAACATTTCACGTTTGGAACGCGCACCATACCAAAACGACATCTTGCGATCCGTTTTGATGCGACGTAGTTGGTCAAAGATGTGCGAACGCATTGGCGCCATACCAGCACCACCACCAACGAATACCATTTCAGCATCAGTATCTTTGGCAAAGAACTCACCAAATGGACCTGAAATTGTTACTTTGTCGCCTTCTTTGAGGCTCCAAATAAACGAGGACATTTTACCAGCAGGTAGGCTTAGGTTATTAGGTGGCGGCGTAGCAATACGCACGTTCAACATAATAATGCCTTCTTCTTCCGGGTAGTTTGCCATCGAGTATGCACGAATGGTTTCTTCGTCTACTTTTGACTCCACGTCAAAGAAGCCAAAGTGATTCCAATCTGGGCGATATTCATCTGGGATATCAAAGTCTTTGTACTTAACGTGGTGAGGTGGCGCCTCAATCTGAATGTAACCACCTGCACGGAATGGTACCGATTCACCATCCGGGATTGCAAGCTTAAGTTCTTTAATGAAAGTTGCCTCGTTATTGTTCGAGATAACTTCACATTCCCATTTCTTAACACCGAAGATTTCTTCTGGTAACTCAATATCCATGTCTTGCTTAACCGCAACTTGACATGATAGTCGACAACCCTCTTTCGCTTCACGCTTAGAGATATGGTCTAATTCAGTAGGAAGAATTTCGCCACCACCTTCTTTGACGGTTACATGACATTGACCACAAGAGCCACCACCGCCACAAGCTGACGATACAAAGATACCTGAATCAGCTAGTGCGCCAAGTAATTTACCACCAGGTGCTGCAACGATGGTTTTTTCTGGATCACCGTTTACTGTAATTTTGACATCACCTGAAGCCACAAGTTTTGACTTGGCAAACATGATGATAAATACAAGCGCAAGAACAATGACGATAAACATACCTACGCCGAGGATAACTTCTATATTCATAATCTAGCTTCCCTATTAAATTGCGATGCCGGTGAATGACTGAAAGCCCAATGCCATTAGACCTGCAATCATAAATACCGAACCAAGACCACGAATACCATCAGGCATATCCGCGTATTTCAGCTTTTCACGAACTGCCGCTAATAACACGATAGCAAGTGCCCAACCAATACCTGAACCAATACCATACACAAAGCTTTCGGTAACGTTATATTCACGCTGTACAGCAAATGCGACACCACCAAAAATGGCACAGTTTACGGTAATCAATGGTAAGAATATACCAAGTGCGTTGTACAACGCAGGGAAGAACTTATCTAAGCTCATCTCCAAGATTTGTACCAAAGCTGCGATAACACCGATGAACGTCAAGAAGCTTAAGAAGCTTAAATCCGCATCAGGGAAACCGGCCCAAGCAAGCGCGCCAGGTGCAAGAATATTGGTATAGATAACTTGGTTAACCGGTACTGAGATTCCCAATACCACGATTACCGCAACACCTAGACCCATTGAGGTTGCAACTTTTTTAGAAACTGCTAGAAAAGTACACATCCCTAAGAAAAGTGATAGTGCCATGTTCTCAACAAAAATTGAGCGCACTAATAATCCAACATAATGTTCCATGATTAGTCCTTAGGTTCGACCTGTTCAGGGCGAATGGTACGGATAAACCAAATCATACCGCCGATTAAGAAGAATGAGCTAAATGGTAAGATTAACAGACCATTTGCTTGATACCAGCCACCGTTAGTGACCAATGGTAAAATTTCAAAGCCCAAGATAGTACCAAAGCCAAACAACTCCTTGATAGTACCAATAACGATCAGGATAAATGAATAACCTAAGCCGTTACCAATTCCGTCAAGCAAGCTCATCATTGGTGGTGACTTCATTGCATACGCTTCAGCACGCCCCATTACAATACAGTTGGTAATAATCAAACCAACGAATACCGAGAGTTGTTTAGAAATCTCGTATGAATAGGCTTTCAAAATTTGGTCAACCACGATTACCAAAGACGCGATGATAGTCATCTGGATGATGATACGCACGCTCGATGGAATGTGATTGCGAATAATGGATATAAATAAGTTAGAAAAAGCTAATACAGAGGTTAATGCCAATGACATAACCAAAGCCGTTTCTAGCTTTGTAGTGATCGCCAGTGCAGAGCAAATACCAAGTACGTGCAGTGCAATGGGGTTTGAATCGATGATCGGCCCAAAGAGGGCTTTTTTCATTTCTTTTGCGTTACTCGCCATGAGTTATGCCCCTTATGATTTCCAAGACTGTCTTTCTAAATATGGACCGAAACCGTTTTCGCCCGCCCAATACTGAAGTGTATTGGAAACACCATTCGACGTTAGAGTAGCACCTGAAAGCGCATCAACTGCGTACGGGTTATCAGAACCGGCTTGCTTTTTGACTTTGATAGCAACTTCACCATTATCAAAAATTTTCTTACCATTCCACTTGGCCATCCATGCAGGGTTTTGAATTTCGCCACCTAATCCAGGAGTTTCTTTGTGTTGGTAGTAGACTAATTCTTCGATGGTATTACCGTCCGAGCTTACCGCTAGGAAACCATACATTAAATCCCAAAGACCTGATCCATGTACTGGCAAAATGATGCGAGAAATTGAACCATCTTCCGCTTTTATATGGAAGACGTTTGCTACCGCAGATCGACGAGAAAAGCCGACATTTCCTTCAACTTTTACACTGGTATTAGGATCCTTCGCTAACTTGCCATACATGTCAAAAGGCTTACCAGTATCCGCTACAGGATTTTCGACGTATTCGCCTGTCGCTAGATCAACGAATTTTTCTTCAACTCGCGCTGCATAGCGTTCTTTGACTGCCGCTTTTGACATGCCGGCTTCATACAAACCGGCTGCGGTTAAAATGTTCGTTTTCTTATCTACTGCTGCGTTTGACTGTTGTAGTGAGCGCAAGCCAACCGCCGCACTTGATACAACAATTGAGCACACTAGACAAACTGCTAGGACAACGCCAACCGTTCTTCCTAAAGTTTCTTTATTAGCTGACACGTGCAACCCTCCGTTTGATGTTGCTCTGTGCAACGAAATAATCGAATAATGGTGCCCACAAGTTTGCGAATAGAATTGCAAGCATAATACCTTCAGGAAAAGCAGGGTTTAAAACACGAACGATGACTGTCATCATACCGATGAAGAAACCATACGCCCATTTCCCTGTGTCTGTGAACGAGGCAGAAACTGGGTCCGTTGCCATAAAGAACATACCAAACGCCATACCACCTATGACCATGTGCCAGTACCAAGGCATAGCCAGGTAATGAGATGGGTTATCTGCAGGAGCGACCATATTTAATATTGTGGATAAGAAAATCACACCAAAAAGGACACCTGCAACGATGCGCCAGCTTGCAATACGTAAATAGATAATAAATAAGCCACCGAGCATAATCGCCAACGTTGAGACTTCACCAGCAGAACCTTGGATATTACCTAGGAAGGCTTGAGTCCATGCAGCCATGTCAGAGAAGTCCATAGTGCCTGATGCCGCTTGGCTTAACCATGTTGCACCAGAGTAACCGTCAGCCGCCACCCAAATTGAGTCACCTGACATCTGCGCTGGATAAGCAAAATACAAGAAAGCACGACCAGACAACGCTGGATTAAGGAAGTTACGTCCGGTACCACCAAATACTTCTTTGGCGATAACCACACCGAAGGTAATACCCAATGCTACTTGCCATAAAGGTACTGTAGCCGGTAACGTCAGTGCAAATAGTACGGAGGTAACGAAGAAGCCTTCATTCACTTCGTGCTTACGCACTGAGGCAAATAAAACCTCCCAGAAACCACCTACAGCAAATGTCACCGCATAAATCGGTAACCACCAACATGCTCCGTAGAAAAACAGCGTTAATGCAGACGCATCGGCAACGCCTAATTGACCGCCTAACGCAGTAAATAATGCTGCTTGCCATGCATCTGGTAAAGTAGCACCGGCCAAAATAGCAATATTTGCTTGATTACCGATGTTGTACATGCCGTAAAACATCGCAGGGAAAGTCGCCATCCACACCATAATCATGATGCGTTTTAAATCGATGCTATCACGTACGTGAGTTGAGGATTTATTGACTTTACCAGGCGTGTAAAAAATCGTCGCAACTGCTTCATAGAGTGCGTACCATTTTTCGTGCTTGCCACCCGGCTCAAAATCCGGTTCAATTTTTTCTAAATATGCTTTTAAACCCATTGGTTAACCCTCTAATTCAATTTTGGTTAAACAATCACGCAAGATTGGGCCATAATTATATTTGCCAGGGCAAACATAAGAACACAATGCCAAATCTTCCTCATCGAGTTCTAAACAACCCATTTTCTGAGCTGTATCAGTATCTCCTGCGATGATGTCACGCAATAACAAAGTTGGTAAGATATCCAACGGCATCACACGCTCGTAGTTGCCGATTGGCACCATAGAACGATCAGAACCGTTTGTTGTAGAAGTCATATTAAACAGGCGTTTGCCTGCAAGATGACCGAGGTAAGCACGCGTTACTGAATGTTTATCGCCGCCTGGTGTAATCCAACCAAACAAGCGCTTTTCTTTATCTTCTTCAATCAGAGATACTTGCAAATGATAACGACCTAAGTACGCATGAGGACCTGCTGCGGTTGTACCGTGCAGTACTGAGCCAGAGATGACACGAGTATTATCTAGCGTGGTTTCGTTTGCAATAAGTTGGTCTAGTGACGCACCAATTACAGTGCGAACTAAACGTGGGTTCTTTGCTGCTGGGCCGGCCAAAGCGACAACGCGAGAAGCATCAAGCTGGCCAGTCGTAAATAGTGCGCCAACCGCAATGACGTCTTGGTAGTTGATGTGCCAGTTAAACTTGGTCGCACCTACTGCATCAAGCATATGAATATGCGTGCCAACCAAACCTGCAGGATGTGGTCCAGCAAACTCATGCACCTCAACCTTGGCGTTGCCAGTATCTACTGACGCGTTTGCTGCTTTAGAAACATACAATTTGCCTTCAGTAAGGTTTGATAACACATTCAAACCGTTGACGAAATCATCATTGCGCTCAGCGATGATTACCGTTGGATCAGCGGCCAATGGATTGGTATCCATGGCATTGACAAAAATCGCATTTGGTTGACTGCCAAGGGTCGGAGCTTTGCTGTATGGACGTGTACGCAACGCTGTCCATAAGCCTGATTCAACCAGTTGCTGCTCGACTTTATCACGCGTTAAGCCCGCCAGTTTATCCGCTGCGAACGCGTCAAAAGCCACAGCGTCATCACCTGCCATATCGATTACAACAGATTGCAACACGCGCTTTGCACCACGGTTTACTGCAGACACTGTACCGCTTGCTGGAGCGGTGTATTTGACGCCTGGGTTTTTCTTGTCTTCAAACAAAACTTGGCCTTTTTTGACCGAGTCACCTACTTGGACATGCATGGTTGGACGCATACCCACGTATTCCTCACCCAAAATCGCGACCTGCGTCACGGCAACCCCATCGTGGATTTGCTGTGCCGGAGACCCCGAAATAGGAAGGTCTAGTCCTTTCTTTATTTTATGTAACATAAGCAATTGCACTACTCTGTTTGGATACTAATTAGCCAAAGCATCACGCACAAACCTGGAATGACTTGGCTAATCAGTATAATTTTATTGTCACGGTGTTGTTAAACAAATCAATTTATTGTTATTGAAGGTTTATTCTAATGCCCACTTTCTCTGTTCAGACCATCACCCACATCTCGAGGCTGAATGGCTGCTTAGAATATTATTGTTTTTTTCACACGCTTGATAACAGTTATCTCGGTGCTTTCAGCAGAATCTTTCATGAGCATTTGTCAAACCCACACTTATACAAACAACAAATGCTTTAATTAAAACCCGCGGATTATAAAGGAAAAATCATCCGTAATCCATTATCTATCGACAGAATATCTAAGGGAATGAAAGATTACTATACGACTTGTGTTCAACAAAACTGCCAGATCCCATATAAGCCTATCTTTAAACAGCAATAAACCGCCATTTCGGCGGTTTATACAAGGTATTTCAGTCATTGCGACTTTGGTATAACCAATCTTCCTCACTACCAATTGACAACAGGATCCACATCCGCTTCGTAATCAACTTCTTTAAAGGCAAAGCCAAACAGGTGCAAAAACTCCTGGTGGTACCCTGCATAATCGCTCAATTGATGGAAGGTTTCTTGCGTAACTTGATCCCACAAAGTTGCAATTTTGGCTTGAGTAGCATCATTGGTTTCTTTGCCATCCATGCGATAGCGATTTACTTCATCCGTTTGGGCGTTATCATTTAGCAAACAATCTCTGTACAAACCCACAATCTGTTCGATACAGCCTTCATGTGTCCCTTCTTCTTTCATTACTCTATAAATCAGCGATATGTATAACGGCATAACAGGAATGGCTGAGGATGCTTGCGTGACCAACGCTTTTAGAGACGAAACGTGAGCCTCTAAACCAAGCCCTGCAAATTTAGTGTTAAGTACACTTGCCGCACGATCTAAATCTTCTTTAGCTTTACCGATGGTAGCAGAACCATAAATTGGCCAAGTTAATTCTTTACCAATATAGGTGTAAGCAGTAGTTTTACAGCCCTCTGCAAGCAAATCAGCATCGGCTAGGGCATTGAGCCATAATTCCCAATCTTCCCCGCCCATAACCTTGATGGTATGAGCAATTTCTTCCTCTGTTGCCGGCTCTAACGACACATCATGCACTAAATCTTTGTCGGTATCATAAGTTTTAGTCGTGTAAGCTTGGCCAACTGGTTTTAGGGTCGATTTGAACGTTTCACCGGTCACAGGATCGGTACGTCGTGGTGAGGCAAGAGAATAAATCACCATGTCGACTTTACCCATTTCTCTAAGCTTTTCGATCACTTGATCTTTTAACTCGTTAGAAAATGCATCACCATTAATCGTGTGTGCTTCAATTCCAGCCTGCTTTGCTTGGGCATGAAATGCTGCGGTATTATACCAACCAGCTGTACCAGTTTTGCGTTCAGTAGGCGCTTTTTCAAAACATACGCCTAAAGTTTTCGCTCCGTACCCAAATGAAGAGGTAATACGGGAAGCCAAGCCATATCCGGTAGAACATCCAATAACCAAGACGTTTTTGGGTGCATCAGCACTTTCTAGTTGTTGTGATTGGACGTATTCAATTTGTTGTGCCACATTATGTGCACACCCAATTGGATGGGCGTTTGTGCAAATAAACCCACGAACTTTTGGTTTGATAACCATCTATTTCTCCTAAAAGCAATGTAGCCGTTATGTGTATATTGTAAACTGACCAACCTGTAAAACTGGTCGGGCAAGTCCGTCTATTTTGTTTGTTACTCAATGAAAAAAGCCCTCAAAAGAGGGCATTTAAAATAGCTTTTAGTTATCTATGTTTAGCTGATAATCTCGTGCAACTCTACCTCAAACACCAAGGTGCTGTACGGTGCTATCGCGCCCCCTGCGCCTTGTTCGCCGTATGCTAATTCACTTGGAATAGTTAAACGCCATTTATCGCCAACTGACATGAGTTGCAATGCCTCGGTCCAGCCTTTAATAACGCCATTGACTGGGAACTCTGCAGGTTGGCCACGATCGTAAGATGAATCAAACACTTGCCCATTAATTAAGGTACCGTGATAATCAACACGCACGACAGATTCGGCACTCGGTGATTCACCACTGCCTGAATGAATGACTTCGAACTGCAATCCAGATGCAGTCGTAGTCACACCTTCTTTAGCGCCATTTTCTGCTAAATAAGCATTACCTGCTGCAATATTTTCTTCAAACGCCTTGGATTTTTCTGCTTGCATGCGTTTGTGGATTTCGCTAAATGCGGCGCCTAAGGTGTCATTGTCGACGGCACTACTGTTGCCCAAAAAACCATCCTGTACACCTGCAATAATCGCTTCTAATGACAAACCTTCAAAAGGGTTCGAGGCAATTTGCTTGCCCATCTGATAACCAATTCCGTAACTCGCTTGGCTCTCAATATTTTCGTATTTATCTGACATGTTTACTCCCTCATAGGATATTACTTAACGTCCTATGAGCAATAAAACCAATAGAACTTACTTCAATCTCCTATTGTATCACACCGAACTGCCAGTTTTATGAATAATTTATAGCCGAAAGGTTTAGACAAACGTCTCATTGTTTTTTATTGTATATATCAGGTAAGAGATTTTAGGATAAATAATGCAATATGATGCAGAACTCAAATCCACTGTCCGTGGATTAGGTGAGCTATTAGGACAAACCATTCAAAAGGATTTAGGCCAAGGTTGGCTCGACAAAATTGAGCACGTACGCAAACTCGGACGCAAAGGCCATAAAGGTGATGTGAACGCCAACACCGAACTCGCTGCTATTTTTTCCAGCATGAGTGATGATGACCTAATGGTTGTTGCTCGTTCATTTGCCCAGTTTTTGAACCTAGCTAACATCGCTGAGCAAGAGTTTAACGCATCGCAACAGATTGACGATTCGGTTGATACATTATTTGAACATCTCAAAAAGTCTCAAAAATCACCTGAAGATATCTATCAAGCTGTTAATGAGCTGCATATTGACCTAGTGTTAACCGCACACCCGACGGAGGTTACTCGTCGTACTCTAATCCATAAGCACGCCATGTTGGCAGAGTGTATTCGACGCCAAAAACGCGAGCAACTCAATGAACAAGATAAGCGCCAACTCGCTCACAGGGTAGCAGATTTGGTCGCACAGGCGTGGCACACTGAAGAAATTCGCAATCAGCGCCCGACCCCAGTGGATGAAGCCACCTGGGGCTTTTCAGTGATCGAAAACTCATTATGGGATGCCATTCCTAACTTCATGCGTGATTTAGATCTAAGGCTGCAACACGAATACCAAATCAAATTGCCAATTGATGCTAAACCAGTGCAAATTAGTTCTTGGATGGGCGGTGACCGCGACGGCAATCCATTTGTGACACACCAAGTCACACAAACAGTCTTGCACCTAGCTCGCAGAAGAGCCGCCAAATTGTTTGCTCAAGATATCAGCACATTGCAAGTTGAATTGTCTATGTCACGATGCTCAGATGAAATCCGTCACAAAGTAGGTGATGTGATGGAACCGTATCGGGCAATATTACGCCCTCTGGTGAAACGCTTACGCGCCACCAAAGACGGTATTGACGATATTTTGAATGACCGTCCCACTGATCCAGAAAAATGGATCCAAAATCAAGCCGAACTGATTGAACCCTTGATGTTGTGTTATCGATCGTTGGTGCAAAACGGTATGTCACAGATTGCGAATGGTGCTTTATTAGATACCATCAGACGGGCACATTGTTTTGGTATGCATTTGATCAAATTAGATATTCGGCAAGACTCTGAGCGGCATGCCAATGCCATCGCCGAGGTATGTCAATATCTTGGTTATGGCGATTATGCTCAATGGACAGAAGATGAGAAAGTCAGCTTCTTACTCAAAGAGTTGCAATCCAAACGTCCCTTGTTCCCCAATGCCTGGCAAACTGATTGGCAGCCTTCCGCTGAGGTAAAGGAAGTATTAGATACGTGTCATACCATTGCTAATAATGATGCGAATGCTTTTGGCATTTATATCATTTCGATGGCTTCTTACGCATCCGATGTATTGGCAGTACAGTTATTGTTACAACAATGTCGCGTCAATTGGCAGATGCCTGTCGCGCCTTTATTTGAGACGTTAGACGATTTAAATCGTTCAGCACAAGTCATTGAGCAACTACTCAAAATAGATGGCTATCGCAAACGCTTAACCTCCAATCAATATATTATGATTGGTTATTCAGACTCAGCGAAAGACGCAGGTGCCCTCGCGGCCGGTTGGGCTCAATACCAAGCTCAAGAAGCGTTAGTCAATGTCACACGTGAAGCCAATGTTGGTCTAACATTATTCCACGGGCGCGGTGGTACTATTGGACGTGGTGGCCTGCCCTCGCATACCGCTATATTATCCCAACCCCCAGGATCATTAGATGGTGGCTTCCGTATTACCGAGCAAGGTGAAACCATTCGCTACAAATTCGGAATGTCAGCTATTGCCAAACGCAGCTTAGGTATTTATGCCAGTGCCATTATAGAAGCCAAGTTGTTCCCACCGCCACAGCCAAAATCTGAATGGCGTGCGGTCATGACACAAATGGCGGATTATGGACGAGATAACTATCGCGATATCGTTAGAACAGACCCTGAATTCGTGCCGTATTTCCGCCAAGCCACTCCTGAACAAGAGCTTGGCAAATTGCCACTTGGTTCTCGCCCAGCGAAACGCAACCCACACGGTGGCGTAGAAAGTCTGCGGGCAATCCCTTGGATTTTTGCTTGGGCACAAACTCGTTTAGTTCTGCCAGCGTGGTTAGGAGTCATGCCAGCGATTATGCAAACCTATGAAGAGCACGCTGAAACAATTAATGAAATGTTGGCGACTTGGCCATTTTTTGCATCTCGGCTCTCAATGCTGGATATGGTGTTTGCTAAAGCTGATTTGCACATTGCGAAAGCCTATGACGAACGCTTAGTAGAAGATAAACTACGCCATTTTGGTGACAAGTTACGTGCAGAGCTCACCTTTAGCAGAGAAAAGCTCCTAGAACTGACTCACAAAGCGGATGTGTTGCAAGACGATCCGGTTGGTGCAAACTCATTGCATATTCGCGCAGACTACCTTCAGCCTTTGCATTACTTGCAGATTGAACTGCTCGACCGCATTCGTAAAAATGAAGCCATTGATGGTATGAGTCCTGCTGAGCGGGCCATGATGGTGACGATTGCAGGTATTGCTATTGGTATTCGCAACACTGGATAGGCGAATATATAAAAAAAGGGTAGCTACTTAGAGCTACCCTTTTGGTATTCTACATCGGATTAACCGTTAACGAAATCAACACCTAGTTGAATATCGCCACGTAGGCCATCTAACATGTCCGCTTTCGCTTGTTGTTCAAATGCACTTAATTCTCCGTAGGATAAAATTTCTTCTACGCCGTTTTTACCTAAACGTACTGGGTGCGCAAAGAATGCTGCGTCATCAGAGCCATCAACTTGTACGTAAGTGTACTCAGTAACCTCTTCACCTTGCATTGCTGCAACAAGGGATAAACAGAAACGCGCAGCCGCTTGGCCCATTGATAATGTAGCAGAACCGCCACCCGCTTTCGCTTCAACAACCTCAGTACCGGCATTTTGGATACGAGTAGTAAGCGCCGCAACTTCTTCATCAGAGAAAGATGCGCCTTCAACTTGAGAAAGCAAAGGAAGAATAGTCGTACCTGAGTGACCACCGATCACTGGTACGTGAACATCAGCGACATTTAGACCTTTTGCTTCAGCAACAAACGCTTCAGCACGGATTACGTCAAGCGTGGTCACACCGAACAATTTGTTTTTGTCGTAAACGCCTTTTGCTTTCAAGGTTTCGGCTGCAATCGCAACTGTCGTGTTCACAGGGTTAGTAATGATGCCAACACATGCGTTTGGGCAGTTGTCGGCAATTGCTTCAACTAAGTTTTTTACAATACCAGCGTTGATATTAAATAAATCAGAACGATCCATACCAGGCTTACGAGGCACACCCGCTGGAATTAAAACAATATCACAACCTGTTAATGCGTCTGCTAAATTATCCGCACCATGACCAGTTACTGCAACAGCAGTTGGGATGTGGCTTAAATCAACCGCAACACCAGGAACCACTGGAGCAACGTCATATAACGCAAGTTCAGAACCCGCAGGCAATTGCGTTTTAAGTAATAAAGATAATGCTTGGCCGATACCGCCAGCAGCGCCTAAGACTGCTACTTTCATGTTTTTCTCCTAAACGATAGTAGATAGTGTGTTGTTGCCTTCTACCCTAATCGACATGGCTTGAGTGAGCAATTGTCCATTAGTTGTAGGTGATAGTTATAGGTACGAATTGCTTTATTTCAAGCCCTAATGCAAAATACCAACAAAAATAAGTATTCTTGACCAAAGGATCATTATGCCTACCGCCAAACAAGAAGAGTTGATTAAAGCGTTTAAAGCGATTCTTACCGCCGAAACCTGTGGCTCTCAAAGCGATATTGTTGAACAACTCAAAGCGAGTGGATTTGACAATGTCAGTCAATCAAAAGTCTCTCGCATGCTGACCAAGTACGGCGCTGTGCGAACACGTAATGCGCTTGGTGAAATGGTGTATTGCTTGCCGCCTGAATTGGGTATGCCCACTGCCAAGAGCCCTTTAAAACAGCTGGTGTATGATGTCACTCATAACAACGTGATGGTGGTTATTCGCACAAGCCCGGGTGCCGCCCAACTCATTGCCAGATTACTGGATTCTCTGGGCAAAAAAGATGGAGTATTGGGGACCATAGCTGGGGATGATACCATTTTTATTGCGCCTGCTGACATCGCTAAAATCGATGATGTTTGTCGTTACGTAGAAGATTTATTTGAAAATGTATAACTGAGCGTCTAACCTCCCCATTGAGGAATCGCAACATCACGGAAAATTATGTTAGATAGACGTCTTTTTTTTACTTTCTTTTTAGTACTTTCATTAACCGCTTGTGGCGGCGGTGGCGGCAGTTCAACTCCTCCTCCCACCAACACCCCTAGTCCCCCTTCACAGCCTACTGCAAGTGACCGAGACATAATTAACAATGGTCTAAATCGCACCCAAACGGAGCTTGAACGCGCAGCCAAAGGCCTTGTTGATAGCAGCTATACAGGAAGCCAATCCCCATCCACCATGAGCATGAGCAATGTGTTACAACAATACGATATGCTCATCGGGAATATGCAGATCAATACCGTCGATATTGCGCTGGAAAATGCTTTGGATTTTGAAATTGGTTCTGCAACGAGTTTTTCTAGTGTCTGTAATTATGGTGGCAATATGGTCATCGCAACCAAACTCAACAGTGATGCAGAAGGCAATATCACCATCAAATTTAATCGGTGCCAAGCTAACCTTGACATTATTATCAGCGGGCAAATGACAATCGTCATTACCGAGAACACAAACTCATTTATTAGTATGTCTGCTTACTTTAGCGACATTGCTGTGAATTATTTCGATGAACTTGTCACCATGAATGGCTTCATAGACACCCGTTTCCCAACTTATGGCGTCACATCAACTGCTTCTGAAACACAAACGATATACTTGCATTTTGCTCGAGCAGGCGAACCTGATATGTGGCTAGATAGCTCCGCTACGATGTCAGGCAATACTCAATTTGGTTTAATGTATTCTGGAAATGGTCGATTGTATGTTGCAGACGCAGGATATGTGGATTTTAACTACAGCAACTTTGCTGATTTGAGTCCTTATTCCACTCTTGGCAGTGTGACATTTACCGGTTTACAAAAAGTCCGTTTCACCCATGAGATGGCTTCGAACGGTCAAAATGTCATTCGTTTAGAATTCGATGTAAATAACGACGGAACCTATGATAGCGGTACTTACTTTAGCTCTCCAAACGCCTTAATAGAAGCTGATCCAACAACATTTGTTCTAGTGCCTGTCGCGGATATGTCAATTCCACCAAGTCCATATTATCCTAACTTTGTCAACTATTCGGCCACTGCTGAAACCCCTATTCAAGTCTATTCAAATGGAGGCCTAGCCAGCGACCCGGATACTCCAGAAAATGAATTAACGTTCAGCTTTAGATGGTACCTGAATGGGCAAGAGCTCACCGAATATACTGGCGATACGTTACCAGCAGGCATCGCTGTTTACGGTGACACCGTCGCAGTCAGTATTGTCGCAAGTGATGGTGGTACCCCAATTGTTGGTCCTCAAAGCAGTATTGCCCTATCCGATACCCCGCCACAAATTCGCTTTAGTAATGCACCAACCTCTGCAACTTTGGGTGAAACTGTGATGTTTTCGGTCAGTTTGGTCGACCCAGATTTGGGCAGTAATCTAACCATACCGGTACAACTTTCTGGTCCCGAAGGGGCTATCATTGGTGATGATGGTGCCATTGAATGGACGGTTCCAGAATCTCAACTGTTCCCGACTCAATTCTACACATTTACCGTTACCGCTCCAGGTTCAAGTCTTGTTGAAGGCGAATATATTCATTCTATTGAAGTTCATTCGACAGAATCAAACCTAAACACTCTTTCCAAATTTAGCCTAATGCAAGACGCTTCTTTGATCGCAAAAGGCGATTTTGATGGTGATGGTGAAGTCGAATTAGCGATAAGCAATTCTAACGGTTTGATTAATATCTTTAAGTATCAGAACGGCGATTTTACGTTGGCTTGGCACACAGCCTTTAACTACGGGGTACAGGACGTCAGTCGTATTTACGCAGCGGATATTGATGAGGATGGCGCTGATGAAATCATCGTTGCCAGTAGCAACAAGATTGTCATCCTTAATGCTTTTCAATATATTGATGCTAGTGTAAACACCATTGATTACAGCGACTATGAAAATCGCTTGTTAGCTGACATCAACAATGATGGTGTACCTGAGATTTTTTATGTAGAAGACAATTACAGCGCTTCCTCGTATCGCGGCAACCTCGTAATGGCCTATTTATCGTCCCCAGATAACACACAAATCATTGGCTCAGTTACCGAACGCGTCAATATGATTAAAGTTGGTAACGTCGATAATGACAGTGCTTTAGAACTTGTCACCAATACCGGCACCATAATTGACCTCGCAACCATGTCTAATCAATGGATGAGCAGTGTGCCATTTGGAGATAGCTTGCTGGAGTTAGTTGATGTCGATAATGATGGGATTAAAGAAATTATAGGTAATGACCGTTCCTTATACTTGTATCTATACTCGGCCACAGCACAAACCCAGAATCAACTTGATTTTAACGAGGGTTACTGTGATTTGATAGTGGCTAATGTGACTAACGATGAAAGACCAGAGCTTTTAATGTCTCCATGCTACGGTAACACACCTGTTATTGGAGTGGATTTAGCCAATGGTAATCTTGAAACTGTATGGGAATACACGCCACCGAGTGAACAATTTGAAAATGTCTATTTTATGGCATTGGATGATTTTGACGGAGATAATGCTGATGAGTTGATTGTCAGCATTAGCGATCGTTACTCTGCACCAAAAAGCTTTTACTCTCTAGACATCACATCTGGTAACAATGAACTAAGACAATACAATAACTTTGTTGAGTTTGAGTCCATCAATGCACTTGGCTGGCATTCAGCGGATGGAGTGAACGACAGCCCTGTTTTTGCCTTGACAACCAACGACTACGAATTAAATCGTCAATTTACATGGTGGGACATCAACAACCAAACCGTCAATTCGCCTCGTTTTAGTTCATCTTCATTTCAAGATGTCCATCACAGCCTTGCTGATATCAATGGTGATGGGGTCAGTGAAATTTTGCTCGGTGCCAATGGTTATGATTCAGGAATGGTTGCGAAGCAAATAACCGATGCTGCGGATCTATATAGCTATCAGTCGTCAGGCTTTTTTAGTCCTACTGGTACACGTGTTGTTGATTTTGATCAGGATGGTCAACTTGAGTATCTAGCGCTACATGACAATGTAATGGCCTTGTATGAGGTTATGGAATCGTCGCCTATCGCAACAAGGACATTATCTACTTATGTCAATGATTGGCTCATCGATGATGCTGGGGCTATAAGCTATGTGTATGTTTCTCAATACAATCGAATTTCAGTACTGACCCAAAATACCAATGCATTTGCTGAACTGAGCTTTCTCGATGTGAACTGTCGCAGGATATTTCTGCTCAATGATGATACGGATCCCCAGGCCGAACTTGGCTGTGTTGAAGATAGTTATGGTGATGATAGTACGATCAACATTTATGACAATGATGGTGGTACATTAACTTTGAAACGACAAATGACTCTGCCTATTACAGGCATTGATGAGGTTATCGCTGATCCAACTAGTACACAAGAACAGTCGTTTTTGGTGTATTTCACCGTCAATGACCAGTCTTTCTCATACAACTCTCCAGCAACGCGCAGTATTGGCTATATCAGTCGAGATGGAAAGTTAATATGGCGCAGTGCTGGATTGTTAAATGCCACTCAAGACGCTAAATTGCGCGCCAAACAAAACGCGTCTGGTAAGTTAGAGTTAATCTTCAACACCTTCACAATCGGCTACTGGGTCAAACAATAGGCCCAGGCTCATAAAGGGGCTAACGCAAGTGCTCAGGGAAGTCTTGGGCACTGTGTCTTTGCGCAAGTTGAACATCTTCCTCGCCCCAAACCTTGTTGACTAAGCGCCCCCGCTTCACCGCTTTACGAGCATTGAGTTGCTTCGCCCAGCGCCGTACGTGCTCGTATTCGTGCACCGACAAAAACTCAGCCGCTTTGTAGAGTTTCCCCAAAACGAGATTGCCATACCAAGGCCAAATCGCCATATCGGCAATGGTATAAGCATCACCCGCAACAAATTCATGTTGCGCCAACTGCTTATCTAGCACATCTAATTGCCGTTTGACTTCCATCGCGTATCGATTAATTGGGTATTCGTATTTTTCGGGGGCGTATGCATAAAAATGCCCAAATCCACCGCCTAAAAATGGCGCAGAGCCCATCTGCCAAAATAACCAATTCAATGTTTCAGTTCGAGCTACGCCCGAGTTAGGAAGAAAAGTATCGAATTTTTCAGCCAAGTGCATCATGATACTCGCTGATTCAAACACTCGAATTGATGTATCGCCAGAGTGATCCCACAATGCCGGAATTTTGGAATTTGGATTAGCTCCTACAAAACCACTGCTGAACTGTTCGCCCTCTTGAATGTTCACCAGCCACGCATCATATTCTGCTTCACTAAATCCTAGTTCTAACAGTTCTTCCAATAAAATGGTTACCTTGACGCCGTTAGGTGTGGCGACGGAATACAACTGAAATGAATGCTTTCCTCGAGGTAGGTCTGCTTCTTTTGTTGCACCTGAAATAGGACGATTGATGTTAGCAAATTTGCCACCACTAGCGCTGTCCCATGTCCACACTTTTGGAGGAGTATAACTCATTGTATGATTCTGTGATTATTTAAAATTGTATTTTATTACGGTCAAACGAAACAATTCGACCAGTTGTGAAGAGCTAACAACTTTATCTTAAGCATAAAAAAGCCCGCTATAAAGCGGGCTTTTAGACATGTTTTTAAATCAGCTTAGAAATCGTATTTAATACCTAACTGTACTTGCCATACAGACTGAGATAATACTTCTAAGTTCTTGATGCTACGGTCGCTGTTTAAGTTGAAGTACTCGTAAGCACCGTCAACAATGCGTGCAGATACAACATCACGCTCATACTCGTAACGAGTACGCTCAATACGACCCCAATCTGAGTTCAATAAGTTTAAGACGTTTTCGATGTCGAAGAAGACTTGTAACTTATGATCTTCGTGGAAAGCAGGAAGTTCTTGCTTGATACGTAAATCAACGATTGTTGAGTATGGTGAAGTATCACCGTTTGCTGGTGCAATGCTACCCGCATACTGGCTTAACTCTGAACCATCGATGTAATCAAAGAACGCTTGTTGTGCTGCTGCATCTCCGTCAAATGAAGTTGAAGCAAATAACGGATCATTTACACCAGTAGGCACATATAGTAAGTGACCTGCGTCATCGTTACGGCTTTCACGTGCACAACGACCACCACCTATGTCAAGTAGACATGCATTGTTTTCATTGAAGGTGTAGCTGTAAGGCTGACCAGAACGACGCGTTGCAAATACAGAAACTTTAGTTTCATAACCAGCAATTAGTTCTTTCGTCCAGTTGAAGCGCAACTTGAATAAGTGCTCTGTTTCATAACGCGATGTACCTACACGTGGAACCTGACGGTCATACGCTGGGAAATCAGAGTAGTTAGATGTTGCAGTTGATGATGTACCATAACCGATGTCATTAACATCTGCATTGGTGTAGCTTGTGAATAAATCGAAACGACCGTATTCAGTATCCCACTCTTTTGACGCAGAGAAAGCAACTAACGTGCTGTCGCCTTCATCAACAGAGCGAACAACGATTGCTTCTGGACGGCTACAGTCATATACAGGACGACCATCTGGAGAAACCTGACCAGAATTTTCACAGTTTTCTGAGTACCAGTAAGACGCATTTTCTAAACGGTTTACTAATAGGTCAGCAGATAGTAACCAGTCATTACCAAATAATGGAATGTCAGCTTCTTGAGCAACACCTAGGCTAAACTTCAACGTTGAAGGAATTTCAAAGTCAGGGTGTAGCGCATTTACAGAACCATCTGGTGCTTCAGTTGCTAGCTCAGCAAGCACGTCTGCTGGGATGTATTGACCTGTTGCAGAATCTGGCGCAGTAGGTACCGCAATTGCACCTTCACGACCTGTACCTTCAGAGATAACACCGTCATTTGAATAGCTGTTAGAGATCCAAACGCCAGGTGAACCACCTGAGAAACGACCAAAACCACCGCGAACAGTTGTTGTATCTGATGCATTCCACACGAAAGAAATACGTGGTAATAACACATCTAAACCATCAACATCACCAGTGTTTGAATAACCGTGACGGTCAATAAAGTTTTGGTTTTCACGAATGCTGCCTTCTGAGTCATACCAGTCGTAACGTACGCCAGCATCAACCGTTAGGTCAGGAGTAACTGCCCAAGAATCTTGGATATACAATGAATTGTATGTGTATCCCCAGATTGCGCGAAGGTCGTTTTCATTGTTAGTAATTGCGTTGTTATATGACATTTCGTCAGCCAATGCATTACGCAAGTTATCAATGCTAGAGAAGTAGTAGGAACCTTCAGAGTTCTGTGCGAATAAGTTGTTTACGTCAACATCTTCACGCTCATAACCGAACTTAATGATATGGTCGCCAGTAACGTATTCCGCAGTTGCTTTTAACTGCAAGAAGTCTTGATCTAGCTCGTTACCATGACGGAAACGGTCTGGACCGATAACTAGGAAGTTGCTGTCGCCATCGACTTCGCGTAAGAAAACACCAAATGATGGGAATTCAGCACCATTTAATGAGTTTTGGCCAGTTGATTGTGTTGTGCTAGCAATCTTGAACTGTGTTGAAAAGTCTGAAGTCCAATCTGAGAACAAGTGCGCAGTGTATGACTCAACCTTTTCAGAACGGTCATACCATGCAGAAGAAGCACCTAATACGTTGCCGCGTGGTAGAGTAAAGTTATTACCATTCTGTTCGCGAATTGTATTACCTTCAGTGTTGATATAAGTAAATTTCGCACGGTGGTCTTGATTAATGTTCAAATCAAAGTTAACCAATAACTTTTCGTCTTCAGCAGGGCCTTTATCAAATCCGCCGATATCGAAACCCCAAACGTCAGAAACGATTTGGCCAACTTCTGCAACATCGTCTAACGTAATGTCATTTTCGATGTTTAGTGCACCAGAACCAACCGGACCACGGTTTAACGGAGCGACTTCTTCATATTTGTCATATGCAACGAAGAAGAATAATTTATCTTTAATTAACGGACCGCCTAGCGTTGCTACAAACGTGTCTTCTTCAAAAGTAAAGTCAAAATCGTCGTCTTCACTCTTGTCACCAATCATTGAATCGCTAGTTGTGTAATATGCAACAGAACCTTTGAATTCGTTAGTACCAGATTTAGTTACTGCGTTAATAGTACCGCCAGTAAAGCCGTTGTACTCAACGTCAAATGGTGCTGTTTGAATTGATAATGATTCGATTGCATCATAAGAAATTGGTGAACGTTGTGTCGGGTAACCATTTGCGTTAAGACCAAAACGGTCATTTAGCGCAACACCGTCGATAGTCAATGAGTTAAAACGGTTGTTTGCACCTGCGATAGAAAGCTCTTTAGCACCCCCACTTTGTACATTAACTGCAGCAAATGGGCTTAACTCAGCAGCATCTGTAATATCACGGTCGATTGAAGCAACTTCGTTCAACGCGTTAAGACCTAAGCTTGTACCTAAACCTTCGTTGTAAAATGCGCCAGCAACTTGCGTTGCTTTGACTTCAATAACCTCAATGCCATCTGTGCTCTGAACAATCGCAGGAAGGCTGAATGCTTGGTCAAGTGAGAAATATAAATCTTCATACTTAACCGGGGCAAAATCGCCACCGCTGATTTCTACAGTGTAAGGACCACCAACACGTAAACCACGTGCTGCGAATGTACCTGTTGCGTTAGTTTCAGTTACAGAAACTGTACCTGAAGGCATGTGAGTAATACGTACAGTTGCACCAGAAAAAGTAGTACCACTTTCAGTTGCAACGCTACCGCGAATTGATGAGGTAGTTTCTTGGGCCATGACTGGTGCCGCGAGGCCAACAGACATAGCAACCGCAACCGCAATGCGGTTTAAGCGCTTATTTATAATCATAGTATGTGTTCCAAATAGTCGTTATATATAAGGTTTGTTACCGTGTTATGATAAATTATCATCCATGACGACGCATTTGTTTCTTTGGTATGCGTTTGATTATTATCCTAATTGATTTGTGTGACAGTTCTATTAAACTGCTAATCACATACACACGAATCAAGTAATCAGTAAATCAGATTATACTATGCAAAGACGATAGAAAAAATGCTTAACTTCACATCATTATCGAATACACATAGGCCTTATTTAATAAGGGTTTGTGGTGCTTCTGGTTCAGGAAAGTCACTTTTTACCACAAATTTAGTCAATAATTTTTTACAGTCAAATTGCCAAAATATCCTTGTTTTGCAGGAGGATAGATATTACCGAGCACAGGATGACAAGCCAATGGCTGAGCGTGTAATTACCAATTATGACCATCCTGATGCGTTTGAACACAGTCTTTTGCGTAAACATTTACACAGTTTACAATCTGGAGGAAGCATCGGCTATCCTGAGTATTGCTACAAAACCCACACTCGCCTACCCGACACTACGACGGTTGATGCTAAAAAGGTGATTATCGTTGAGGGTATTATGGTGATGTCTGCACCAGAATTAGAAGGCGTGTTTGATTTGAGTTTGTTTGTCGATACACCACCGGACATTTGCCTATTGCGCCGAATGCAACGCGATATTAACGAACGTGGACGCACAGTAGATTGCGTTTCCGAGCAGTATCAAAATACCGTCAAACCGATGTATCACGCATTTATTGAACCGAATAAACACCGTGCAGACATGATTATCACTGGTGGTGGTGAAAACCAAACTGCTTTGCAAGTGGTAGCGCATCACGTACAATCTATCTTAGAACAAAAATAATAAAGGCTTCTTATGCTTGGAATCATCGGCATCGTTTTACTTTTCGCCATTGCGCTTATTTTTAGTAGCAACCGAACCGCCATTAATTGGCGTACCGTTGGAGGGGCGTTTGCAATACAAGCTGGCATTGCGTTATTCATTCTATACTTCCCGCCAGGTGTCGCAGCACTTCTTGCCGCAACCGATTTCGTTGCTAATATAATCAGTTATGCTGATGCGGGCATTAACTTTGTCTTTGGTGCGGTTGGCAACAAATCTTTAGGCTTTATCTTTGCGTTTAATGTCTTGCCCGTCATTATCTTTTTCTCAGCCCTCATCGCGGTGCTGTATCATCTAGGCATAATGAAAGTCATCATCAATATCATCGGGGGTGGCTTACAAAAACTGCTTGGTACCTCTAAGCCAGAGTCGATGTCTGCTGCTGCTAATATTTTTGTCGGTCAAACCGAAGCGCCATTAGTCGTTCGGCCGTTTGTCCCTAAAATGACTGATTCTGAATTGTTCGCGGTCATGGTGGGTGGTTTAGCGTCCATCGCAGGCTCAATTATGGCCGGTTATGCGGGCATCGGTGTAGAACTAAAATACCTTCTAGCAGCGAGTTTCATGGCCGCTCCGGCAGGCTTGATGATGGCCAAAATCATCTTACCTGAAACCCAAACCGCCAATAACGAGCTCAGTGAAGTCGATGAAGATAACACCGGTTATACCAACGTGCTTGATGCCGCGGCATCTGGTGCTTCATCTGGCTTACAACTTGCGCTGAATGTTGGCGCTATGTTGTTAGCATTTGTCGCGTTGATTGCACTTCTAAATGGGCTTATTGGTTGGGCGGGCGGTCTGTTTGGCTACCCTGAACTCACGTTTGAACTCATTTTGGGTTATTTATTGGCTCCACTAGCATGGGCGATTGGCATTGATTGGTCAGAGGCCGTGGCAGCAGGCAGTTTTATCGGACAAAAAATCGTCGTCAATGAATTCGTTGCCTACTTGAGTTTTGTAGAGGTTGCTGAAACCTTAAGTCCTAAGAGTCAAGCGATTATCACCTTTGCTTTATGTGGCTTTGCTAACTTTTCATCCATTGCCATTTTAATGGGTGGAATTGGTGCCATGGCACCGAATCGCCGTCCGGATATCGCTCATCTGGGGCTCAAAGCTGTTTTGGCTGCGACCTTAGCCAACCTCATGAGCGCTGCTCTCGCTGGTATTTTTATAGGATTAAGTTTATGAGTCAATTAATACCCGTTGATTACCAAGCACCTGATGCCAAACAACAATTTGTCTCTTCATTACGTGAAACTGGGTTTGGCGTATTAACCAACCATCCAATTGAACAACATGCCGTTCAAGATATTTATGATTGTTGGCAATCTTGGTTCGATCTAAGCGATGCCGACAAAGAAGCCTATTTGTATAACAAGGGCACGCAGGATGGTTTTTTTCCTTCACGGATTTCTGAAACTGCCAAAGGACATGTCAAGAAAGACATCAAAGAATACTTTCATTACTATCCTTGGGGACAGTGTCCCGATGCCTTGCGGGGTCAGCTTGACGATTATTATCGCTCCACGACGGCATTTGCTGCCGAGTTGCTCAGCTGGATTGAAGAATTATCCCCCTCTAGTGTGTCAGAAGGCTATTTTGAACCCTTGTCCAATATGATCAATGGCTCAGATCAGACACTGTTACGTGTATTACATTACCCACCATTAGATGGAGCAGAAGAGCCTGAAGCCATTCGTGCTGCATCTCACGAGGATATTAATTTAATTACTATTTTGCCCGCAGCCAACGAGCCTGGGTTACAAGTGAAAAGCAAAACTGGCGAGTGGCTCGATGTACCCAGTGATTTTGGCAATCTGATCATCAATATTGGCGATATGCTGCAAGAGGCTTCGGGAGGATATTTTCCATCCACATCACATCGGGTGATCAATCCTGAAGGAGCGAATATGAGTAAATCGAGGATCTCTTTACCGCTATTTCTTCATCCTAGACCGGATGTTCAACTGTCGACTAGGCACACGGCTAAGTCGTATCTGACCGAACGCTTAACAGAACTTGGCGTTATTTAAAGACAAAGATTAGGGCGTATCTAGGCGCCCTACTACTAAGACAGGTGCGGCATCAATCTCGGCCGCGTCCATCATAGTTGCGATGCGCTGCATCGTGGATACCATCAAAGATTTTTCCCATTCTTCTAAGTTATTAAAGCGATTGAGAAAATGCTCTTGCAATGGTAATGGCGCGGCAGTTAAGGCGGCCTGTCCCGTTTCACTCAAAAATACGCCAACCTTGCGCTTATCTTCAGTACTCCTGACACGGTTGACCAAGGCGCGGGCTTCCATTCGATCCAGAATACTGGTAATGGTTGCCGGACTAAGATTAATACTTTGTGCAATTTGTTTGACCATGACCCCTGGATTTTTGCCGACTTCTTGCAATACGAGTAACTGCGGACCAGTAAGCCCCACGTCTTTGTTGAGTTGGCGTGACCGCATATCGATTGCTCGGATCACCTTACGTAAAGCAACTAACAGTTCTTCGTCTTTTTGCATACTCAAATATTCTTTTTAAAGTTGTTGTAGGAAGTGCACGTGTTTTTGGTACTGCTCAACCACGTCGTGAATGATGGCATCTTTTGACCAGCTCATCACACAATAATCTTGTCCACCCTGGGATAGATGAACCTCCGCGCGATAATACTGATTTTGTGTGCTGTTGTCATCTTGAGTTAGACCGTCTGGCTGGTGTGCAACTCGAACCTGAACACTATAAACAAAATCAGGCTGGTCACCATGACTTATCATTAGACTGATACGATCTGCACTGGTAGTGAGTTCTGCATCGAGAGATTGAGAAATCATCTCTTGTTGCACGTCAGTCAACGCGCTTTTTACTTTGGATTGAAGGAATTGCTTAACGCTACGCTGATTAGGGAAAGCGACGACCTGTGCCAGTTTTTCGCGCCAATCAACCGATTCAACGCCTGTCATCGCAGGTGATAAGTCCAAACTTTGCTGTTTTGTCGCATCGATACTCAACGCGCGATATGTGCCAAACAATGCCATCAAGAGGACTATCGTAAAGGGTAAGGCTGAAGCAATCGTCAACGTTTGTAATGCACCAAGACCGCCGGTAAATAAAAGAATTCCTGCCACAACACCAATCATTCCAGTCCAGTACAAGCGTTGCCAAATCGGTGTGTTATTTTCTCCGTATGAGGCTAGCATATCGACGACCATCGCCCCTGAATCGCATGAAGTGACAAAGAAAATCACCACCATAATCAGCGCAACACAAGACATCAAGAAGCTCAATGGGTATTGCTCTAAAAATGCAAACAGCGCCAAGCTGGTATCGGCTTTCACCGCCTCTGCCAAACTGGCTAGATTTTGGTTATTGATCAAATCAATAGCGGAATTACCAAAAAACGTCATCCACATAAAGGTGAAAAAAGACGGTACGATCAATACTCCGACAATAAATTCTCGAATCGTTCTACCTTGTGAAATACGTGCGATAAACATCCCAACAAAAGGCGACCATGCTAACCACCATGCCCAGTAATAAATCGTCCAGCCACCCAGCCAGTCCGTTTGTTCGTAAGCAAAGAGGTTAAATGTGTTGTACACCAGCTCGGATAAATAGGCTCCCGTATTTTGAACCAGTGCCTGCATCAAAAATAAGCTCGGTCCATTCAGTAACACGAACAACAATAAAGCAAGGGCTAGTAGCATGTTAATTTGCGATAGCCGTTTGATGCCCTTATCCAAGCCTGAAGCAACAGAGACGGATGCAAGTGCCACGACCACAAACATAATCACTAACTGAATCGTCTTACTAACACCAATATCAAACAACAAATTAGCACCCGCATTAATTTGTAATACGCCAATCCCCAAAGAAGTCGCAACACCAAATACGGTTGATACCACAGCAAATGAATCAATCAAATCACCACGCCATGAAAAAATTTTGTCTCCCCAAACTGGGTGTAAAGCCGAACGCAAGGTCAATGGTAGATTGTGACGGAAAGAAAAGTAAGCCAGAATTAAAGCCACGGTGGCATAGATAGCCCAACCGTGGAAACCCCAATGGAAAAAGGTCATCTTCATCGCTTCTTTAGCGGCCTCAACCGACTCTGGCGTGGCAGTAGGGGGAGTGAGATAATGCATCACCGGTTCAGCGACGCCATAAAACATTAAGCCAATGCCCATACCCGCCGAAAATAACATCGCTAGCCATGTACTAAAACGATACTTAGGCTGTTGATGATCTAAGCCGAGTTTTATTTCACCGTATTTGGAAAAGCACAAATAAATGGTGGTCACTAAGATAAAGGCAACACACAGTACATAAAACCATCCCGCGGTATCGACGATGGCGGTTTGTAAACTTTGAAACCTTTCAGTGACTTCTTCTGCATTCCACAGTGTTAATGCAACCAATAGTGCGATGATGACAGAAGCCGAAGCAAATACACCATAATTTAAATTATTTTTATTCTTATTAACTGATCCGAACACGAAGCTTACTCATAAAACCAAAACGCCTATAAGATACGCAATATCCCATCAAAAATCCATCCACACACTCAAAAACCCAACCATTCGAACAAAAATCAATCACAATCAACACTAAAAAATAAAGCGACACCAAATCCGATTAGTTTGAATTCTAACTAATTTGCATAATTTTTTCGTTTTGCATATAATATTCCTGTTTAAATTAAATTGAATTAAAACTATTAGGACACACATGCAATACCCTAAGTCACACTCAATGCCTTTAAGTGCATTATCCATTGCAGTTATCACTGCTTTTTCTGGTCAGACTCTTGCTGATGAATCGAAGAACAAAATTGAAACGATAGAAGTCACTGCAACCAAGCGTTCGCAAAATATTCAAGAAACACCGGTGGCAGTGTCAGCATTAAGCGCCGAAGCATTATCCGAACAAAACATTGGCAACTTTGATGATTTTGCACGTTACGTACCTAATTTGACTCTGGGTGGACGCGGTCCTGGTCAGAATGATGTATTTATTCGTGGTATGGCAATCCAACCGATTACCGTAATGCTCTCAGGGGCTCAAGGCACCATGCCAAATGTGGCACTGTACGTTGATGAACAACCGGTTACCGCACCAGGCCGTAATCTAGATTTGTATGCAACGGATTTGCAACGTATCGAAATTTTACCTGGACCACAAGGCACACTCTTTGGTGCAAGCTCTCAAGCGGGAACCATTCGATATATCACTAATAAACCGACGACCGATGGCTTTGCTGCAGGATTTACGACACGTTTGGAAAGTACTAAAAACGGAGAGATGTCGACGACAGGGGAAGGCTTTATCAACCTACCATTGTCTGATGATTTGGCATTCCGCGCCGCGATTTACTCCGTTCAGCGTGGTGGTTACATTGACAATGTTGCGGGTGAATTTACGCTTGACCCAGCATTGAACCCAAATAGCTCAGTTGATCTTGGCCCAGATGCAACCTACGAAAGCACTAGCAATTTACCATTAGTCGAAGAAGACTTTAATGACTCTTCATACGAAGGTGGTCGTTTTGGTTTGAAGTATTTCATCAATAACGATTGGACTGTGCTTTTGCAACACACCACACAATCATTGGTTGCTGACGGTGTGTTTGATTTCGATCCTGAAGTCGGTGACTTGCAAGTACAGCGTTATTTTCCTGACTCGCTAGAAGACGATATCAACCTGACAAACATCGTTGTCGAAGGTGACTTGGATGATTTGAACGTAGTCTATGCTGGGGCTTTTTTAGATCGTGATGTAGAACAAAATATTGATTACACAGGTTACAACAACTCAGGTGGCTATATCGCGTATTACACCTGTACGTACACTAACCCTGATTACATCGTTAACTACAATATCGATCCTCAATTCATTACTGAAAACCGCGAATGTAAAGACCCAACCAAAGGCTTCATGGGCAAACAAGAACACAAGCGCATGACACATGAATTGCGTGTTTCTGCTGACGTATCTGATCAAGTCAGTATTACTGCGGGTGTGTTTTATGATGATACCGAACTCAAAACACAAGATGACTATGTATATCTTGCGGTTGAGGAGCTTGGTTTTGCCCCTAATGCACCAATTAGTATTTCAAACAGCATTAACCCAAATACTCGTCCTGCCGGCGTAGCGTTCTTCAACGACATTACTCGTTCAGAAGAACAAGTTGCCGTATTCAGTGAAGTAAATTGGAAATTCTCTGAGCAATGGGCAGCGACGTTTGGCTTGCGTTGGTACGAAATAGAAACTGACTATACTGGCTCATCTAACTTTGCTGATGGTATTTTCCAAGGTTCACAGAATACCGACCGTGGCCGTGATTATGATACTTCTGGAGGACATTCAACGGCTCCATTGTCTGAATCTGGTGTCATTCCAAAATTCAATCTTGCCTACACAAGTGATGCCGGTGATTTGTTCTATGCAACGTATTCTGAAGGTTTCCGTCCAGGTGGATTCAACCGTGGTGGTGGTATTCCTTCATCGAATCCAGAGTTTCCAACAGTTGGAGTTACTTACGAAACGGATGACGTCAAAAACTACGAATTTGGTTGGAAAATCCTAGACTGGGATGCGGGTTATAAGTGGAACGGTAATATGTATTACATCGATTGGTCGAATATGCAGACTTCTCGTTTTGACCCACAAAATGTATCGATCCTAACCTTTATCGAAAATGCAGCTGACAGTGAAATCCGTGGTATTGAGACAGATATTGAATATCTTGTTAACGATAACACTACCTTGTATGCAGCGTTCTCTTACAACGATACTGAGTTAACTGCAACCAACGCACAAGTTATTGAAATGGCGCCTGTGGGATCTGAACTGCCCCTCACGCCTAAATTCCAGGGTAACATTCGTGTACGTTATGATTGGGAAGCCAGTGGCTATGACATGGATATACAACTGGGCACACAATTCGCTGCCAAAAGTTACAGCTCGATTGTAGCAAGTGAACGAGAAGCACAAGACAGTTACAGTATCTTTAATGCCTCTTATGGTGTCACTATGGACAGCTGGCGTATCAAGTTCTATATCGATAACATTACGGACGAGCGTGCAACATTATTTATTAATAATATGGATGACATTCGTCGTATTAGCACCAACCGTCCTCGTACAGTTGGTATGAGTGTGAACTACTCTTATTTTTAAATTACGATAATTAGATTTATAACCCCGTCTATTTTCAATATGCGGGGTTTTTCTTTATACTAAATTCATGACTCACACGATTCGACAAGCTGTTGCCTTGATGCAACAACAACAATTTGAACAAGCTTATGACGTTTTGTCTGCGGATTCAGTTGCAACCGACTCTGACCCCAAAATAAAATTTTATCAAGCCGTTTGTTTGCGTTATTGTGGGCGATTTAATGAAGCTTTGGATGTATTGTCAGCTTTGTTAAACCAATATCCTGACTACGCTAAAGCCTATCAAGAAATCGGTCATTGCCATCGCGACCAACATGTAAACCATCTTGCGCTAAGTGCATACGAACATGCCGTTCAACTCAACCCAATGCTCAACGCGAGTTGGACCAATATAGCCCAACTTCTCAAACAACAACATTTACATGCCGGAGCACAACAAGCCGAAGACAAAGCGATCTTCAACGCTTCGTTACCGGTGCCAGTACAGCAGGCTTACCACTGGTTTTATGAAGGCAAAATCAAACAAGCAGAACACCAGATCCGCAAAATTTTGCAAGAACAACCTCATAATATACCTGCAATGCGCCTCCTCGCTGAAATTGCAGTAAAATTATATGTATTACAAGATGCAGAAACGATTTTGCGCAAAGCGGTAGATTTAGTACCAAACGAGCGTGATGTTCGTCTTGAATTAATTCATGTATTACAAAAACGGCAAAATCACTCTGATGCCATACATGTGGCCCTCGAAGGTCTCAAGCAACATCCAAATGACCCCTTTTTGACTTTGTCTTTGGCCTCTCAATATGCTGGATTGAGTGATTTTAACCAAGCAATGCCGTTATTTGATAACGCATTGGATATGTTACCCGACTACGCATTGGGCTTTTTGCAGCGAGGACATCAACACAAGACCTTAGGCAATATCAATGAAGCCGTTCGTGACTATCGTGAAGCAATGCGCTTAAAACCCGACTTTGGCGATGCGTATTGGAGTTTAGCCAATACCAAAACCTACGAGTTTACAGATGCTGAAATTACACAAATGCACACTCTACTTGCTTCTGGGCATATCATGAAAGTCGACCAATATCACATTGCTTTTGCGTTAGGTAAAGCCTACGAAGACCGTAAATCATTCGATAATGCCTTCCAGTATTATGAGCTTGGCAACGCAACTAAACGCCAGGTTTTACGCTACGATCCAGATATTGTGACGGCTGAAATGGAGGCGCAAAAACGCGCCTGCCCTCCTGCACTTTTTGATACAGTTTCTGGATGCACAGACCCTGATCCAATATTTATTGTCGGTCTTCCACGTGCAGGGTCGACCCTTATTGAACAAATTTTAGCTTCGCATTCGTTAATCGAAGGCACCAGCGAGTTGCCCTATATTATTGGTCTATCACGATACATCAAACAGAAGTATGGTAAGTATCCCGACGTACTTCACACCTTATCAGAGGATGAGTTGACCGTACTCGGAGAACGCTACTTATCACAAGCGCGTGCTCATCGCATTACGAACAAACCCTATTTTATCGATAAGATGCCCAATAACTTCAGGCATCTTGGCTTAATCAAAAAAATCCTGCCCAACGCCAAAATCATCGATGCTCGAAGAGAGCCTTTGAGCTGTTGTTTTAGCGGTTACAAACAGCTGTTTGCGGAAGGTCAAGAGTTTAGCTACGACTTAGATGATATTGCTCAGTATTACGAAGATTACCTAGAGCTCATGACGCACTGGCAATCGTGTTTTGGTGAAAATATCTTGTTGGTTAAACATGAAGACGTGGTATCTGATTTAGAGGGTAGTGTACGAGGGATGCTGAGGTTTTTAGGCGTTGCTTTTGAACAAAGCTGCTTACAGTTTTATCAAACCGACCGCGCTATCAAAACCCCAAGTGCCGAGCAAGTCCGGCAACCTATAAACCCAAACTCAAATGAGGCATGGAAACGTTTCGAGAAACATTTAAGTTCCTTAAAAGAGCGTTTCTTTATTTCGACTAATTAATACACCTTGACAGCGTTAGTGGCACTTTTTAAGTCTTTTAGGCGCATTTCACCTTTGGGATCTATGTCATAAAGCTGTGCATAGAATAACTCCAATGTGGCTTGAGCATCGGATAATGCATTGTGCAATGGCGAAGAGAGTAATTCAAAGCGTCTACGACAGCTATCCAGTGTCGCTGCATCGTGTTTGACACCGTATTGTCCCGTACCTTTACTTAGCTTATGCAGTGCAAGTTGCATCGTATCTATAGTAGTGATTGCAGGCATTGCCTCGCCAAACCGATACGCTAATTCTTTGAGCATATTCATGTCGAGATACGCATTGTGCAATACCCAAACATGGGTAGTTGCATATTGCATAAGTGAGCTATACATCTCTTTGGCATGTACCCCTTGAGCAATATCACGCGCTGTCAAACCATGAATGATTGGTGATTGCTGCAAATCGCCTTTAGCCCGAATTAATCGATAATAGCTTTGGTCGTAATCAATTTGGAAATGCTGACCTGTAACCCATCCAGCCGACATGAATTTAACTTCTTTTTTGTGTAAAGAATTAAACTCAAAATCTAGCGCAAGTAATGGCAAATCAGCCAAAGGTGAATGGACGTAATCTGCCAACATCCCTTTACCCACCATACTTGCCAACCAGTTTTTCATCTTAACTCAACCCTCCAGAGAAGCGATTGACTGCCGCATCTTGAGCGCGCTGAATACTTTTGAATGCGGCTTTTAACTGATGCCTTTCGATGGATGATAAGTCTGAAATACTGATGATGTTATCCGTCGCATTATTGCGCAGTTGATGACGCCAACGCAAACGATTGAGGAATAACCAAATATCTCTGAGGTTGTCTGCATCTTGCTTATTTATGGTTCCGATTTCACCTAAAATATTAAGCCTATCCACCGTCCCAGGAATGGTAATACCGGCAGACAATGCGTACAAACGAGCTAAGTCATTAATCAATGCTACCCCATTGTTTTTGATATTGATGCAGTCTTTTTTGCCGTTGTGTTTTTGATAAACAAACTTATTAAAAATCGATAAAGGCACCGCTTGGCTGCTAGCTGTGCGCGCCACTGCAGCTAAAAACATACTTTCTTGGAAAGCTTTTTTGCGCTCTTGCTGTAAAGTTTTAAATAGCAATCTCTCTCCAGCTACCGCTCTAGCATCTAAATAGATGTTAAACTCTAAAATTGCCTCAGGCGTAAACTGGCGTACCCAGCCTCTAGCCTGTTTAAGTGCCGCCCCCACACTTAAACGCAATTTGGGGTTCGAGGCCATGATATTACCTGGGCAAAGTTTAATACCGCATTTCCCCAAACTCTTGCAGACGTATTCGGACATTCTGGCAAAATACTCAGCTTGTGCTTCGTCGGGTTCTTGGGCAAGTAAAAGAGCATTATCTTGGTCTGATCCCATCGTCTGGTCTTGTCTAGCCTGAGATCCGTAGACGACCCAACAATAATCAAGTGGGGGTTGACCATGCTGATCGATAAAAAATTCAATGAGCTTTCGCGTCATAATATCCGTTGCTTGAGAAAGCACTTTACCCGCAATATCAAAGTCCCCTGCACGTTTCGCATTGGCCGCAAAATACTGCGGCATTTGCCAGGCGAGACGTGTGAGTTGATACAAGTTTTCCGCTTTGGCAATTTCACCAATCATGAATACGACGTTTCCGCGTTGTTGCCTCACGACATCGGTAGTCGTTACCATGCCCATCGGCTTGCGATCATCGGAATGCAAAATAGGAAGGTGATGGATATTTTTTTCACTCATCAACGCGATGGCTGAGAACATATTCTGATTGTGCAAGATATACGCAGGCTTTTCAGTCATTATGGTATGTACCGGCATCTGAATATCTAACCCTGTGGCCACCACTCGGTTCCGCAAATCTCGGTCGGTGACAATCCCAATCAAATGATCGTACTCGGTAATAATGATTGAACTTACACCGTTTTCAGACATGACTTCAGCCGCTTTTTGTATAGAAACATCCTGCTCAATGGCAATAGGTGGGCGCTCTAAAATTTCGCATAAAGGACGATATAACCACATGGTATTGGATTCAGATACCGCCTGGTTCTGTAACACATCGTCTTTGGCTGCTTTAAAAAAACTCAGAAATTGCCGATTCTCACAGCTTTCAATAAAGGACGTTTCAGAAATAGCATAAACAATCCCAGGGCTATCCACATCAATCTTGATATTACCCACCTGTTTATCGAGTAATTTTATATAGCCAAAATAATCTCCTTCACTGAGAAATCTCTCATTGCCATTTTCATCGTGAATCGTAAATTGCCCAGATTGAATCAAAAACAGACTCGGCATCATCATCATTAGTGTTGCTTCGCAGTTTTGCGGGGTCACATAAACAACTTGAACATGCCTAGCTATTCCATGCAAAGTATCTTCATCAAAAACATCAAACGGAGCAGATGCACCTAAATACTGCACGACTTGTTGTGGTATATCTGACATAACGATCCTTGACTACAAAACAAACAACTGCTTGAAAGTATAAAACAAATTTATTTAACAAATATTGATCTAAGCCTAAAAGCGTAAGATTGAGTTTTAAATACTATTCGTGATACTCTGCTGGAACAAGAATGTAACACAATCAGCAAGTGAGTTCCTATGGCCTTCGGATGGGTGGCGTTAGCCATTACCTACCTTTTGATCCTATTTTGGATCGCACAATGGGGAGATAAAAATACCCCTCTCGCTCGACGCATTACTTCAAGCCCTTATGTTTACTCACTTGCACTTGCTATCTATTGTACCGCTTGGACGTTTTTTGGGGCAGTGGGCCAGTCTTCTCGTGATCAGTGGATGTATTTGCCGGTTTTACTCGGCCCAATTCTCGTCTACCTATTTGGTGCACCTCTTATTCGTAAACTGATCCTAGTCAGTAAAAAACAACACATCAATACGGTAGCCGATTTCATCGCCTCGCGTTATGGTAAACGTCAGACGGTTGCTTTGGTGGTCACTATCATTGCACTGTTAGCCACCATTCCATATATTGCCCTACAACTAAAGGCTATTGGCGCTATGTTCTTGGTTATGTCGGGGCAAGGCAATGGGCAGTTAGTCGTTTTGATTGCGACAATATTTATTGCGGTGTTTGCGATTTACTTTGGTACCAAACAAACCGATGTCACCGAGTATCGTCGAGGTCTAATGTTAGCCGTTTCGTTTGAATCACTGATCAAACTCATCGCGTTATTAGCCATTGGGTACATTGCCTTTACCTTGTGGTATAACAATCCACATCATCCTTTTTTGCAAGATTATTATACTCCTGAGGCACTCGGCCAATTTACTTCCTTGTCATTTTGGGCACAGACGTTAATGGCGGCGGCGGCCGTAATATGCTTGCCTCGACAGTTTCACGTGGCGATTATTGATAATTTGAACATTGAACATGTCAAAACGGCTCGTTGGTTATTTCCTTTATACCTTGTGCTCATGTCCGCGACGATTCCGGTGATTGCCATGGCGGGCAGTAATATTTTTGGTGCAGCGGGCACTGAACCCGACCAATATGTTCTAGCCTTTGCCGTTTTATCTGAATCATTATTGATTCAAATATTAGTATTTGTGGGCGGATTATCTGCAGCAACGGCAATGATAATTGTTGCAACACTCACCTTATCGACTATGTTGGCGAATGACGTCGTCTTGCCTAAATTGTTATCCATCAATTCACAAACTGGGCAAATCACTAACTACAGCAACAAAATTCGTGTTATTCGGCGGATTATTATTGGAGTGGTTTTACTCCTCGGCTTCATCTACCAGCAACAGATGACCGAAACGAGCTCTCTTGCATCCATTGGTTTAATTGCCTTTTCACTTGTGATTCAGCTATTACCGTCGATCATTGGCGGGCTCTACTGGAAAAAAGGCCACGCGCATGGTGTCTATGCTGGCTTACTGATGGGCTTTGTATCATGGGTATTTTGGCTGATTTTACCCCTCACCGACATGACTATTAGCGGTTATACGCAAACCGAGATTTTAAGTCAGGGCGCAATAGTAAGCTTATTGGCAAATACCATCGCTTATTATACCTTTTCTCGGATCGCACCTGCACGTCTGATTGATAAAATCCAATCAGAAGCATTTGTTCACCCATTGGACACCTCGCGTACCAATCACAAATCCACTCAGGTCAATATTACTAACGGCGATTTGGTCACGTTACTAACGACATTTATGGGCCAAAGTCGCTGTGAACAATTACTGTCAGAGTATTCACGACGCAATAATGTCAATGTTAATTTGTCGGATAAACCCAATATTCAAATTTTGTCATTCTGTGAACGCGCTTTGGGCGGAGTTATTGGTTCATCGAGTGCTCGTGCTCTTGTAAATAGTGTTGCTGAAGGTAAAAAGCTCGACTTCAGTGAAGTCATAAACTTCTTTGATGGCACCACACAAGCAATGCAGTTCAATATGACAGCACTGTTAACTTCATTGGAAAGCATGGAGCAAGGGATCAGCGTTATTGATAAAAATCTCAACCTTGTGGCTTGGAATAAACGTTACACTCAGCTATACGAATATCCTGAAGAATACCTAGCTGTCGGTACCCCTATTGAAAAACTCATGCGTTACAATGCATTAAAGGGAGAACTTGGCCCTGGTGACGTGGATCTCATGGTTACCAGACGTTTAGAGCACCTTCGTAACGGTACGCCGCATCGTTTTACTCGGCAACGAGCTGATGGTCACGTAATCGAAATGGTAGGCAATCCACTGCCTGGTGGAGGCTTTGTTACCAGTTTTAATGACATTACTAGTCACGTAGAGATCCAACAAGCACTTGAAGAAGCCAATATTGATTTAACCACTCGCATCAAAAAACGCACCGAAGAGGTCCACTCAATCAACGCCGACTTGCGCTTAGAAATTGAAAAACGCGTCGAAGTTGAACAAGAGCTCATTCGCGCTCGCAAAATCGCTGAAGAAGCTAATGCCAGCAAAACTCGTTTCCTAGCATTAGCCAGTCACGATATTATTCAACCTCTCAATGCGGCTAAGCTCTACTTATCAGCATTACAAGACTCCACGTTAAGCGAAAATGCCAGAGATATCCTCTCTAAACTGAATCATTCAGTGAATTCGTCCGAACACTTAATCAGTACATTACTGGACATCTCTCGACTTGATCAAGGTGAAATGGCACCGACTATTAGTCATATATATTTTAAGGACATCATTGAGCCACTACTCTCTGATATGACGCTTAGAGCACATAACAAAGGTCTAGAATTCAAGTATGTAGTGCGTGATCTATGGATCAAATCGGATAAAACGTTTACCTATCGTATTATTCAGAACTTAATTTCCAATGCCATTAAATACACTGATAAGGGTAAAGTACTCGTCACAACTCGAGAAGTAAAGGGGCGTGTTGAAGTACGAATTTACGATACAGGTATTGGTATACCTAAAGATAAACTGAATGCTATATTCAGCGATTTTTACCGAGTCCAAGAATCCAATGAATCGGGAGTTGGCCTTGGTTTAGGTGTGGTGCGCCGCTTAACTCAACAAATAAATGGCACGATTACAGTGGACTCCGTAAAAGATAAAGGTTCGTGTTTTACCTTATCCTTACCTTTAGGCGAAGCACAAGCGACTCAACAGACCGATGCGCGGACATCAAATAGCACTTTAAGCGGTCTGAAAGCGCTCTGTGTGGATGACAAAACAGAAAATCTTGATGCACTTAGCTTGTTATTAAACAAGTGGGGCATTGAAGCAGAACTTGCTAATACTTATGAGACAGGTCTAGCCAAAATAACTGACTTTGATGCGGACATTCTTCTGATTGATTATCAGTTAGATAAAGACCAAAACGGTGTGAGCCTGATCCAAGAGCTACAGGTTGCGGCGCGTAAAGAAACCCCTGCAGCAATATTGACGGCTCTACACGATGAGCAACTCAAAGAGCAGTGTAAGTCACTCAATATTCAGCACCTCAATAAACCATTAAAGCCCGCAAAACTGCGAGCTTTAATAACGACTATGGCCAAACAGGCCAAGAACGTGAACCGCTATTAGTTATTAGCTGGCGGTTCTAATTCAAGCTGAGAAGCAATCAGTACTGCTTGTGTGCGGTTGTTAATGCCTAACTTGCGGAATATAGCAGTAACATGAGCTTTGACGGTTGCCTCAGCGATATCTAGGTTGTAGCCAATTTGCTTGTTCAATAAGCCATCGCGCATATAACACAATACTTTGTACTGTGACGGCGTTAAGCTCGCAACACTGTCTGCTAACTTAGAGAATTCCTCATCCACTTCTTCAATCTTGTCAGAAATACCTTCAGGCAACCAAACATCACCATCTAGTATCGTTTGAATGGCCTTGGCAATTTCATCAGAGCTAGCGGTTTTAGGAATAAATCCTAAAGCACCTACACCCACGATTTTGGAAATAATATTGGCGTCTTCTGTGCCTGAAACAACAGCAACTGGAAGATCAGGATAGAGTTTTAAGATGTGTAATAAACCAAACAGATCATTACTACCCGGCATATGCAAGTCGAGCAGTAATAGATCTATATCGGTTTCTTCAAGCACCTTGATGGTGCTAGGAAGATCTTCGGCTTCGAGTAGCTTCAGATCTTGGAGCGACACTGACAACGCTCCCCTTAAAGCATCCCTATACAACGGGTGATCATCTGCGATAAGTAAGGTTGCCATGCTTGCTCCTTTTTATTGTTACTTGTTAAGGCGTTCCTCAATCAATGAATCAACAACTGAAGGATCGGCTAAAGTCGACGTATCACCAAGTTGCTCGTATTCATTGGCGGCGATCTTACGTAAGATACGACGCATGATTTTACCAGAACGGGTCTTAGGTAAACCGCGAGTCCACTGAATTAAGTCAGGTGTTGCAATTGGGCTCAATTCCTTGCGAACCCATGCACGGATCTCTTTGGTTAAGGCTTCATCTGGTTCAACACCCTCAATTGGTGTGACATATACGTAGATGCCTTGACCCTTAATGTCATGAGGATAACCCACAACCGCTGCTTCTGCAATCACTTCGTGTGCCACCAGTGCACTTTCGATTTCAGCGGTACCAAAACGGTGACCAGATACGTTTAACACGTCATCTACCCGACCAGTGATCCAGTAGTAACCATCTTCATCACGACGACAGCCGTCACCTGTGAAGTAAACATTGTTATAAGCTGAGAAGTAAGTTTCGATGAAACGCTTGTGATCACCGTAAACTGTACGCGCTTGTGAAGGCCAGCTGTCTTTAATGATTAGGTTACCTTCAGTTGCACCTTCAAGCTCGTTACCGTCTGCATCGAACAATGCAGGCTGCACACCGAATAGAGGCTTAGAGGCAGAACCAGGCTTGTTTGACGTCGCGGTAGGAAGTGGAGCAATCATCATGCCACCAGTTTCTGTCTGCCACCACGTATCAACGATTGGGCAACGCTCTTGACCGATGACACGGTAGTACCATTCCCACGCTTCTGGGTTGATAGGCTCACCGACTGAACCAAGAATACGTAGTGAAGATAAATCACAACCTTCTACTGGCTTCTCACCGTGTGCCATTAACGCACGAATTGCAGTAGGCGCAGTGTATAAGCTATTAACTTTGTATTTTTCAACAACTTGAGCAATACGACGTACGTCTGGATAGGTTGGAACGCCTTCGAAGAATACTTGCGTAGCACCCGCGATTAATGGACCGTATGCCATGTAAGAGTGACCCGTGATCCAACCCACATCAGCTGTACACCAGTAAATGTCGTTTTCACGATAATCAAAACCGTATTTGAACGTCATTGCTGTGTATACACAGTAACCACCAGTAGTGTGTACAACACCTTTTGGCTGACCAGTAGAACCCGATGTGTAAAGTATAAATAATGGATCTTCAGCGTTCATTGGCTCTGGCTCACACTGAGCAGAACAGTCTTCTACAAGCTCGCTCCAGATAACGTCTACGTCGTTGTTATAATCGACGTCGCCACCGGTTAATTTATGAACGATGACATTTGTAATTGAAGGACAGGCACCGTTTGCTAACGCTTCATCAACATTTGCTTTAAGTGGCACTGAACGACCAGAACGACGACCTTCGTCACATGTGATAACCACTTTAGCAGATGCGTTGTTGATACGGTCCGCAATGGCGTTTGGCGAGAAACCACCAAAAATAACTGAGTGAACCGCACCGATACGCGCACACGCAAGCATTGCATAAGCAGCTTGTGGTACCATAGGCATGTAGATAGCAACTACGTCGCCTTTCTGAACGCCTAATTTTTTAAGACCATTAGCTAGCTTACAGACTTCATAGTGGAGCTCTTGGTAGGTTACGTCTTGGCTATCAGTTGGCTCATCGCCTTCCCATAAGATAGCTGATTTCTTCGCATTCTGTGCTAAGTGACGGTCAATACAGTTGTAAGAGGCGTTTAATACGCCATCTTCAAACCAGCGAATATCAACGTTGCTTGGATCAAAAGATGTATTTTTGATGATTGTTGGTTCTTGGATCCAATCGATGATGTTCTTGTGTTCGCCCCAAAATGCTTCTGGGTTTTCAATCGATTGTTTATACATCTCTAAATATTGTTCTTCCGAAAGAATACCCTCTTCTTTCAACGACTCCGGTACAGGATAAGTTTTGGCAGTCATATTGCCTCCATTGCAGTTTTAAATATTTGTTAAATTACTGAGGACTAATGTAGCGATTCTGAGGTTTTTAAAAATAGGACTTTGGTCTATGCAAATGGTTTTACCAAACACAGCAAAGCTAATCATACCAAGGTATGTAAGACGAACGCAGTAGAAAACAAAACCTACTGCGTTAGGTAAAAATCACCAAAATGAACGTTGTTTTATAACAATATTTTTTAACAAATGGTCCATTAAAAGGCAATTGGATAGCGTTTGAAGATGGCTTGAATACTGTCAAACTCACTTTCCGTTAGAGGCGTTGCAAAGGCATCGATATCTTCTTCAAGCTGACTGAGTTTAGTAGCGCCAATAATGGTTGAGGTCACCCCATCAATGTAATCACACCATTTGAGTGCGAGTTGTGAGGGTGTCATGCCAAGGTCTGATGCTAGTTGCACGTATTCCGCTACAGCTTCATTGGCAATTGGCGTATCTCTAAACAGTCCCATGCGCTGCTCCATACTCCAACGAGATCCTTTTGGACGTGCGCCGTTAAGATATTTACCCGATAACATCCCTGCAGCAAGGGGCGACCATGGTAAGTACGCTATGTTTTCAAACACACAGATTTCGATAAGATAAGGCCAGTCTTTAGCATGCAGTAAGTTAAACTCGTTTTGAATGGAGACCGGACGAGGGACCCCTAACTCATCACACAAATTTAAAAAAGTATGTATACCCCATGGCGTATCATCAGATAAGCCCCAATGACGAACTTTACCCGATTGTATTGCATCTCCAAGTGCCTCTACCACGCCTCGCTTGCGTTCGATTTCTTTTTGCACATCGGTTTTAGTTGCTTTGATATCATTTGGCCAATGCGTGCCAAAATGCGCAGTCCCACGGTTTGGCCAATGTAATTGATATACATCAATGTGATCCGTATTAAGTTGTTTGAGTGAACCTTCTAACGCAACAGATATTGACGCTTTATCAATGCCTTTGCCGCCTCTGATCCAAGGAAGGCCTTTGCCAACAATTTTGGTCGCGAGGATCCAATCACTGCGTTTAGTTGGATTGCGAGAAAAATAATCGCCAATGTAACGTTCGGTTGCGCCCACAGTTTCCGCTGAAGGAGGCACTGGGTACATCTCGGCCGTATCCATAAAGTTAATGCCGCGCTCAAACGCATAGTCAATCTGTGCATCAGCATCAGCTTGGTTGTTCTGCAGGCCCCATGTCATAGTGCCCAAGCAAACACGAGAGACATTCAGGCCAGAAGTCCCAAGAGGAGAAAATTCCATACCGGTTGTCCTTATTTATTATTATAAAAGAGTTATGAACAGTACTATGGTTGAGCTAAACATACCTTACCTAGCCTCTCCATGTAAAGTCAGAATAACATTCTGTAATTTCATTCAGCCCCGCTTACAATAACTCTTTCACATGCGCCACCACTGAACGCCCTAACGCACTCAAGGCGTAACCGCCTTCTAACATAGACACCAACCGACCTTGGCAATGCTTATCGGCTAATCTACGCAATTCACGTGTGATCCACACGTAATCGTCTTCAACCAAACGCACATGCCCCAAATCGTCCTCTTGGTGCGCATCAAATCCTGCGGAAATTAGAATGAGTTCCGGTGCAAATTCATCAATCGCTTTAAACCAATGTGCCACAGCTTGATGAAACACGCTGCCATCATCCCCCGCTTTGAGTGGCACGGAATAAAAATGGTCTGGCTGATCGTCTACGCCACCAAACGGATAAAACGGGTGTTGAAACGACGAACAAAACAACACCGACGGCTTGTGTTTAAAAATATCTTCCGTACCATTGCCGTGGTGCACATCAAAATCTACGATGGCGACGCGCTCTATCCCATAGCGATGTTGCGCGTAGGTTGCTGCAACGGCTACATTGTTAATCAGACAAAATCCCATTGCTTTGTCGCGACATGCATGGTGACCAGGTGGTCGAATCGTACAAAACGCTCGAGTATCTTGACGCTGAAACACCTCATCAACAGCATCTTTAGCACACCCTGCTGCGTATAACGCCGCAGTCAACGAATCTTGCATCATGATCGTGTCATCGTCGAGCCAAATATGCGGATTGTCCTCCGTTTTGGCTTTTTCTTGGAGCAATGCATCCTGATGAAACAATTCATCAATGTAGGGATGACTGTGCGCATAATACAGATGCTCACGGTCAATTTTACTGCCTTGGACTTGCTCCACCACTGTCGCAAGCCCCGAGGCAATAAGCTGATCTTGAATTTGACTCAAGCGCTCTGGGCATTCTGGATGTTCAGGATCCATATTGTGTTTGCGACATTTAGGATGAGAGAAGATACTGATTGCCATTGGCCTGTCCCTGTCTGATGTTCGGTAATGCTATGCCTTTACCATAGCAGGTGTCTGTCTACTGAGCATTACAACTTCAGCAGGAGTTCTTTTTCATGAATATCACTATCGTCGATCACCGCAAAGCCAAATTTATAAAATACCGCCAACATAGGCTTATTTCTGGATCTGACCATTGCATAAATAGACGACAATCCCCTATCTCGAGCAATGCCGATCAGGTGCTCCACAAGGTAAGAGGCCATGCCCTGACCTTGGGAGGCCTCTCGTGTGACAAAGGCGATTTCACAACCTTTATTTTGAGTCTGATAAAATCGTCCCACAGCATGAATGATGTCATGTTTCCCTTGTTCCTCGATGATCGCAATCGCACAATCCACAGACTGATCCACTGAGACCAATGCACTGGATTTTTGTCTCGATAGCTGCTCTGGTGTATATCCGTAGCGCAATACGAGAGTATCATCCGAGTGAGAATAGAAAAAATCTTGCAACGAACGTTCGTCTGCAGGATTTAAGGGTCTCACTGTATAGTCTTTATCTTTAAAGTGATGTTTGCGCAACTGAACCGTTCCCCATTCAGGGATTTCGGCTACCGTTGGCGCTTGATAATCTGGTACCCAATAATACTGACGTACCTGTTCTAATAACTCTGCACGAAACTTAGGGTGTGCGATTCGAATAAGCTCCAAGGCTCTTTCTCTTACAGATTTACCTTTGAGCGCAGCAATCCCGTATTCGGTGACGACATAATCCACATGTCCTCGGGAAGTCACGACGCCCGCTCCTGGTGTAAGTGTCGGCACAATGCGAGAAATCGTCAAATGCTTGGCCGTAGAAGGTAACGCAATAATGGCCTTACCACCAACGGACATCGTTGCTCCAGATACAAAGTCCATTTGCCCACCAATGCCAGAATAAAAATCATGACCGATCGAATCAGCGACCACTTGTCCGGTTAAATCCACCTGTAACGCACTATTGATGCTGATCATGTTGTCGTTTTTGGCAATATTCGATGGTAGGTTCACATACGAGCTTGGCGAAAACTCTATATGAGGATTATTGTTGACATAATCGTACAAGCGTTGAGAACCCATGCAAAAACTGGTCACCGACTTACCTGGATGGAAGGTTTTGTACTTATTGGTGATGACGCCATATTCCATTAGCTCCAATAACCCATCGCTGAACATTTCCGTATGCAGTCCCAAATCAACATGGTTTTTTAACGCGCTTAATACGGCATTTGGGATCACGCCAATACCCAATTGCAACGTCGCTCGGTTAGGCACCAACATAGATACATACTGACCAATGCGCTGTGATACGTCATCAATCGGCGGTATCGGTAACTCTGGTAAAGGCTCCTCCGCCCTAACCATGGCCGCAAATTGCGACACATGCAAAAAAGAATTCCCAGAAGTGCGAGGCATCAGAGGATTGACTTGGGCGATGACTTTTTTGGCAGCTCGCGCAGCGGAATGATTGACATCCACTCCGACTCCACAGGAAACATACCCGAATTCATCAGGAGGTGAGACCATGATTAGAGCAACATCCAGGGGTAAGGTGCCCGTGCGAAATAGCGTTGAAATCTCGGATAAAAAGATAGGTGTATAATCCGCACGTCCTTGTTCCACCGCTTGTCGCACATCTTGTCCATGAATGAATAACGCATTGACCTTAAAATGCCCTTCGCATTCCTGTCTTGCCCAAGGAGCTTCACCAAGTGTTGAGATCTGAACGATCTCAATATCTTGGAAATCGGCTTTATGTGCAATCAGTTGATTGATTAACGTTCGAGGTAAACAGGCATTTGAACCGATGTAAATGCGCTGGCCAGAATGGATGTGCTTGATCCAGTCACTTTGACTCATTTGCTCGCCTTTTGAGAAGCTGTGTAATTATGTATCTGTTGTATTATGAAAAAACTGAGTGGATTGTTATTGATCTAAAGCAAAAAACAATTGATTGAACTATGCGCATTTTACTCCGTTATATCGGACAATTATAAACGAGGTATTGAACGGCTTTCACAAGAGGACCTTGATGAATTATTAAGCCGCTAACTGACGAACTGCAACTTAGCCAGATCGTGATATAAGTCGCAACGCAGCATCAACTCCTCATGCGTACCGCTATCCACTATCTGACCTTGATCCATGACCACGATGATATCTGCGTGTTTTACCGTCGCGAGACGATGTGCAATAACAATCGTGGTGCGATCTTCCATCAAATTGGCGAGACCTTGTTGTACGGCTTGCTCACTGCCCGCATCTAACGCACTGGTTGCTTCATCTAACAACAAAATAGGGCGATTGGCGAGAAAGGCTCTGGCAATGGCGATGCGTTGTTTTTGACCACCTGATAACTTAATGCCTCGTTCGCCCACTTGGGTCGCATATTGCTCTGGCAAAGCCATGATAAACTCATGCGCATTAGCGAGTTTAGCTGCCTGTACAATCGCCTCACAGGATGCGTGATGATCACCATAACCGATATTCTGCGCGATATCAGTAGCAAAAATAACTGGGGCCTGTGCCACTAAAGCAAACGATGCCCGGATTTGCGTTTGCGATAATTTAGAATATTCAGTGTTAGCAAGAGTTATTCGGCCAGATGTTGGCGGATAAAAATCCAACAGTAGATCCATCAACGTAGATTTACCAGCTCCACTAGGCCCAACTATCGCAACAGTCTGCCCAGCACTGATGGAAAGATTGAGATTGCGCAAAGCGTATTCGCCTATTTCTTGGTAACGAAAAGAGAGTGCTTCTAGCCGCAAAATGTCCTCTATCGTTTCAGAGAACACCCAACCTGGTTGCATAGTTTCCCGTATCTGTACCGGCTCTTGCAGTAATTCACGGACCCTTGCGGAGGCACCTTTGGCTTTTTGGATTTCACCAATCACTTCGCTGATGGTCGCCACAGCACCACCGGCCATGACAGCATAAAAAATAAATGCACTTAGGCTTCCTGGACTTAACTCACCACTTATCACGGCTGTCGCACCAATCCAAGCCACAAACACCACCGCAAAAATACTTATCGCCATAATACAAATAATTAACAACGCGCGATAATGAATGCGTTGTTCCGCTGCCCCCATTACTTGCTCGACTTTGCTGTGTAAAGACGAGACATCATGCGCTTCTTGAGTATAGGCCTGAATGGTGTGAATGCCATGCAAAGACTGGTCGATATGCGCACTCATATCCGCTACTTTGTCTTGTGACACTTGCGCATAATGCCGGACTTTTTTGCCCAGTAACTTGATAGGAAGTAAAATAAAGGGAATCGCCAACATGACAAGGCCGGTCAGTTTCACGCTGGTAAAAAGCATCAGAATAAACGCCCCAATAAACGTCACTGAGGAACGAATGGCCATCGATAACCCCATCCCGATGACACTTTGTAACACCGTGGTATCTGAGGTAAAGCGTGAAATGACTTCGCCAGTGCGATTGCGACTGTAAAAACTCATATCCAAGCGCAGCATTTGCTCGTAAAGCGCATTACGTATGTTAGCACTCACTCTCTCACCAAGCCAAAGCATATTGTAAAAACGAAAATATGTCGCAACACAACCTACGACAGCAATGGCAACCACGGCCAGTAGCATCTGATTGAGGAAGTCTTCATCATTGGCCACAAAACCGCGGTCAATGACCAGCTTTATTCCTTGCCCAAGCACTAACCAACTGCCGGCACTAATTAATAATGCGAACATCGCAATAAAAATTCGAAGTTTATGCGGTTTGAGAAACTGATATAGCCATAGGAGCAAAGAAGATTGAGGCATTATTGGACCCGCAAAAATGTAATGACTGCATCCTAAAAGGCTTTGCATTGAGTGTCAAATAGGGCTGCATGTACAACCACTTTACACCTTAGGCTAAACACAAATGAAGCGATAAATCACTATTCCGAAACTAGCCTCCTATAAGGTCTTTTAGTTTATCTTTCATTTTGTCTTTAAGTTTATCTTTTTGTTTATCTAGCGCTTCATTGATTTTGTCTCTAGCGGCATCCTTAGCTGCCTTTTTGGCCTCTGCCTTAGCTACTTTAATGACCTCAGTAAGTAGTGCATCCGTCACCGCTGCTCCGATTTGATCAGCAGGGATCCCGTTCGGTTGCCCAATGGCTCCCAAATGAAAACTAGGTAACGTTATTATATATGCGGTTTGCTCAACGCCCAACTGCCCCACTGGCAATGCGGAAAAATCCAACTTTAAGCGCGTATCAGCAATCACGATATTATTAATGATCACCATGGGTTGTGCTGTCTTGGTAGGCGCTGGTGTGGCTTCTTTTTTAGGCATTATAGATTGTATATGATCTTTGATAGTGAGAAGATTACTGCTTGTACTGCTATCGGTTTCATAAAGAATTACAGGCAGATTAATCGAAAATTGATCCACAACATACGCATCACCGCGTGGTGTCCCCAGATCCAAGGTGATATTCTGTAAAGACAAAGCATTATTTTGCGAGAAGCCTTGCGGGTTTTGCACGTTTAACTCAGATAAAGATAACCGACCATCAGAGAGAGATATCTCTGCGTTGCCAAGAGATACCTTAGTGCCAAGATATTCCGAAGCTTGTTGTTCTACTTGTTGTTTGATTAATGTGCCAGTTTGACTAAAGACATACCATATACCACCAGCAATCACAGCAACAATAACAGATATGATAATGACAATTTTTTGCATGGATAAACATCCCTTGTTTTATTTAAAGGTTCCTTTTCACTATAGTCTAGTTCACGCGTTATGGTCGCTTAATTCATAAGGGTGGGTAAAATCATTATCCGGGCATCCAGCCCTCCGCCCTACGGACCAAATAAAAAACCCAGCCGTAGCTGGGTTTTCTTATTCGTTCTAATTTGTTCCAGACAAATTAGTCGATGATTTTCGCTACAACGCCCGCACCTACTGTACGACCACCTTCACGGATTGCGAAGCGTAAACCTTCGTCCATCGCGATTGGGGCAATTAGCTCAACAACAAACTTCAAGTTGTCGCCAGGCATTACCATCTCTACGCCTTCTGGTAGCTCTACCGCACCAGTTACGTCAGTTGTACGGAAGTAGAACTGTGGACGATAGCCTTTGAAGAATGGCGTATGACGGCCACCTTCGTCTTTGCTCAGTACGTATACTTCTGCTTCAAACTTAGTGTGTGGGTTGATTGAACCAGGCTTCGCTAATACTTGACCACGTTCAACTTCATCACGCTTAGTACCACGTAATAGAACACCAACGTTCTCACCTGCACGACCTTCGTCTAGCAACTTACGGAACATCTCAACACCAGTACAAGTGGTAGTCGTTGTCTCTTTGATACCAACGATTTCAACTTCTTCACCTACTTTGATGATACCTTGCTCAACACGGCCTGTTACAACTGTACCACGACCTGAGATTGAGAATACGTCTTCGATTGGCAAGATGAATGGCTTATCGATGTCACGCTCTGGCTCTGGGATATAGGAATCTAACGCTTCACCTAGTTCGACGATTTTCGCTTCCCACGCTTCGTCACCTTCTAGGGCTTTCAGCGCTGAACCTTGGATAACAGGCAAGTCATCGCCTGGGAATTCGTATTCAGAAAGAAGTTCACGAACTTCCATCTCTACTAATTCTAATAATTCTTCATCGTCAACCATGTCACACTTGTTCATGAATACGATGATGTAAGGTACGCCAACCTGACGACCTAATAGGATGTGCTCACGAGTCTGTGGCATTGGGCCATCAGTCGCCGCAACCACCAAAATCGCACCGTCCATCTGAGCAGCACCGGTGATCATGTTTTTAACATAGTCAGCGTGTCCTGGGCAGTCTACGTGCGCGTAGTGACGAGTTGGAGTGTCATATTCAACGTGAGACGTTGCGATGGTGATACCACGCTCACGCTCTTCTGGTGCGTTATCGATTTGATCGAATGCTTGCGCTGAACCACCGTAAGTCTTTGCTAGTACAGTAGTGATCGCTGCGGTTAATGTCGTTTTACCGTGGTCAACGTGGCCG
>WKFN01000009.1:0-107595 GCA_014872805.1 Alteromonadaceae bacterium | reverse complement strand
CTTCAATTAAAATATATCGAAATATGAATTGTCGTTGTGACACTCTTAATGAGTGCCCACACAAATTGTCTTGTTATCTAATTGTTAAAGAACGTTGAAGCCGCAGCTTCGTGCTTGTAGAGGTGATCCTCTCAAGCGGGATGCGTATGATACGCTTTTGATTTTCTGTGTCAATCTTTTTTTAACGTTTTTTGTGATTATTTTCACTCGAAACAGATTGTCCAAAAATCCCGCAAACCCAGATAAAATCTAGTCTTGCTGTCGCATTAAGTTGTTACCCCCTCAAGCGAGTTGCGCATTGTACAGACTTATTTTACCCCGTCAACACTTTATTTTAATTAATTTCATTTAAGTACAAAAAAACCGAGCATAGCTCGGCCTTTTGTTCTGGTTACTTTGGTTATTAAGCCGGAGAACCAGAATCAGTTCCATTATTAGATCCTTTTTCAGCTTGGATCCTCATGTAAATTTCTTCACGATGAACTGATACTTCTTTGGGGGCGTTCACACCGATGCGAACTTGGTTGCCTTTGACACCAAGTACGGTAACGGTTACATCGTCACCCACCATTAAAGTTTCTCCAACACGACGAGTCAAGATAAGCATTGCTTTGCTCCTTTTCCTTATAATTATCATCCATGTATTTGTGAAAACTTATGGTTTACTTCTTCCTTGTTGTTTTCGATCACACGCAAACACTGTCCTAAGTATTATCCAATAAAACAAAAATACTAAATTTTTTCTTGAATAAACTGATATACCGAGTCTAGTGCCTTGTCCAAGTGCTCAGGTTGAGTTCCCCCAGCTTGAGCCATATCAGGTCTACCGCCCCCTTTACCACCAACTTGCATGGCAACAAAGTTAACCAGTTCACCTGCTTTTACAACATTAACCAAATCACTTGTCACTCCAGCAATTAAGTTAACCTTACCATCTCCTGGTACACCTAATACGATGAAACCAGAGGAAAGTTTTTGTTTCAACTCATCTAACATTCCGCGTAGGGCTTTTGTTTCAACACCTGATAGGTTTGCCACTAACAGGTTGTAATCTCCTACTTTCTTGACTTGGCTAAGCAAATCGTTGCCCTGTGAAGAAGCCAGTTTTTGTTTGAGTTGAATGAGTTCTTTTTCTAATTTTTTGAACGAATCTTGTTGCTGCTGTGCTTTGCCAACAATGCCAGCTAAGTCAGATTTGAGTACGGCAGCTACAGATTGCAACGATGCTTGCTGTGCTTGTATGGCTCTTAGGGCCATTTCACCCGTTACGGCTTCAATGCGTCGCACCCCAGAAGCAATGCCACTTTCTGAGGTAATTTTGAATAAACCGATGTCACCTGTTGCGTCAACATGAGTACCACCACAGAGTTCAGTCGAAAACGCCCCCATGGATACCACACGGACTTGATCGTCGTATTTTTCACCGAACAGTGCCATCGCCCCTGCCGCTTTTGCTGCTTCCAAATCCATCAATTGAGTTTGTAATGTATGGTTTTGGCGAATTTGTGCGTTCACCACCGACTCAATTTCTACTAGCTGTTCATTGGTAATCGATTCAAAATGCGCAAAATCAAAGCGGAGTTTTTCATGATCCACTAACGAACCTTTTTGTTGCACATGCTCACCTAATAATGATCTTAACGCTGCATGCAATAAGTGAGTTGCTGAGTGATTGAGTTTAATGGCTTGACGTCTAGAAGTATCAATAGCGGTGTTAACAACGTCACCCACTTTTAATAGTTGTTGTGCAACGCCTTGATGACCAAATGCATTGCTTACTTTTTGTGTATCTTGTACCACAAAAAGCACATCACCGGATGCAGAAAGTAAATCACCTGAGTCGCCAACTTGACCACCCGATTCTGCATAAAATGCGGTCTTATCTAAAATAACGAGCGCAGTTTGGCCTGGAATGACTGATTCAACCGATTGGTTGTCTACTATGAGTTCAAGCACCGTCGCGTCAGATACTGTCTTATCATAACCGGTGAATTCAGTTTGATGGCTTATATTCAACAACTCATTGTAATCGGTACCAAAATTACTTGCCGACTGTGCTCTTTCACGCTGCTCTTGCATCGCCTTGGCAAAGCCATCTTCATCAATCGTAAAATTTTGTTCGCGCGCCACATCAGCGGTTAAATCTGCAGGGAAACCATAGGTATCATATAACTTGAAAACTGTCTGGCCAGGGATCACACTTCCTTCAAGATCAGTCAACGCTGCGTTTAAGATCTGCATCCCTCTATCAAGTGTTTTTGCAAACTGCTCTTCTTCCACACGCAAGACTTTTTCAATCACCGGTTGTTGTGCAGCTAGTTCTGGATACGCTGCACCCATTTGAGTGTTTAACGCAGAAACTAATTTATAGAAAAAGATATCATCTGCACCCAACTTATATCCATGACGCACTGCGCGACGAATAATTCGACGCAAAACATAGCCGCGCCCTTCGTTAGATGGCATAACACCATCGGCAATCAAAAATGCACAAGAACGTATATGGTCGGCAATCACTCGGAGGGATTTGTCTTCAAGATCAGTTGTGCCAACAACATCTGCCGCGGCTTTTATGAGCGCTTGAAAAATATCAATCTCATAGTTGCTGTGCACATTTTGTAGAATGGCTGATATGCGTTCTAATCCCATCCCCGTATCGATCGATGGTTTAGGCAAAGGTGCCATTGTGCCATCAGCAGAACGATTGAACTGCATAAATACTAGGTTCCAAATTTCAATAAAACGATCGCCATCCTCTTCAGGTGAACCTGGAGGACCGCCCCAGATGTGTTCGCCGTGATCGTAAAATATTTCAGAACAAGGACCACAAGGACCGGTATCGCCCATTGACCAGAAATTGTCTGATGTAGCAATACGGATTATTTTGTCTTCTGACAAACCGATTTCGTTTTGCCAAATACCATAGGCCTCATCGTCTTCAGCATAAACAGTGACAAGAAGCTTTTCTTTAGGCAGACCTAACTCTACCGTCAAAAATTCCCACGCGAAGCGAATCGCATCGTTTTTAAAGTAGTCACCAAACGAGAAGTTACCCAGCATTTCAAAAAAGGTATGATGACGCGCCGTGTAACCCACATTATCTAAGTCATTGTGTTTACCACCGGCACGAACACAACGTTGCGACGATACTGCGCGCTGGTAGTTACGTTGTTCTGTACCTAAAAAAACGTCTTTAAACTGATTCATGCCGGCATTGGTAAATAATAATGTCGGATCGTCTGCAGGAACGAGCGAAGATGAAGCCACCGTTTGATGACCGTGCTTGGCAAAATAATCTAAAAAGGATTGTCTGATTTGAGCGGTAGTACGCACCATTTTCGTTCCTGTAAAATGCTATATGATAAAAGGCGTAATTTTGACGAAAGCAAAAGAAAATTACAATCGTATGTTCCTTAATTTTATTGATTATACATAAAATTTTGATGGCAGAAACCCAGGGAGGGCAAAATTTATACAAAAGTTGTAAGAAATATCCTACGTACCAGAATGGATGTAGTGTGTTGCATGTTGGATTTCTTCCATGCTAAACCCGCGATATTGCAAAAAACGCATCTGCTTTTGTTGCTCTTTACTATCTTGTGCGATCGCTTCACCGAAGCGTTTTACCTTGACTTGGTAAGCTAATTCGAACCAGTCTGGTTCCAGTTCAGCTAAGGCCTCATCGACCATAGAGGGTTCAATATGATGTGCTTTAATCCCTTGTTTGATGCGGAACCACCCTTGTCCCTTATGCATACTATGACGAATAAAGTGATATACAAATCGCGCATCAGATTGAAGGTCTTTCGCCACAAATTGACTCAACACATTCCAGATTTCATCCTCGGCAAACCCTTTTTGCAATAGCTTATCCACACATTCTTTTTGGCTGTGTTCGCGACGCGACAGCATGTGGGTAATTTGGTGACGAATTTTGGTTGTGTTTTCCATTGGGCAAAGATTCCGTGAACTATCTGTGTTAGTTTAAGGTATTCAATTAAAACCGCAACGCTAAGAACAGCTTCTACCTTATGTCTCTCAATTTACGCACCTTTAATTCTATCTCAAACATTCCACACACGACTTGGGACGCTGTGTTTGCTCATGGTGGGCCTTGTTTGCGTCATGCTTTTTTGAGCTGTTTAGAAAATAGCCACTCTGTTGGCGGTGACTCTGGCTGGCAACCTCAACACATTGCTTGGTATAAAAAAGGGGATCTTGTTGCCCTCATGCCTGGCTATAAAAAGTATCACTCATACGGTGAATATATTTTTGACCACAGCTGGGCGGATGCCTACCGGCGATATGGCTTACAGTATTATCCAAAATGGATCAGTGCAATACCCTTCACCCCAGTTACCCAACAGCGTCTGGGCATAGTGTCAGACCAAGAAATAAACCATCACGAATTACTCGCGACACTCGAACAGTTTGTATCTGAAAATAGTTATTCCTCAGCGCATTGTTTATTTCTGAATCAAGATGAAATAGACGCTTTTGATTCTTCCCCTTGGGCACACCGTACCTCAGTTCAATTTGAGTGGCATAATCAACAATATACCGATTTTGAAGATTATTTATCTGTTCTCACCGCTCGCCGTCGTCGCTCCATCAATAAAGAACGCAAACACATTGCCAAGCAATCTGTTCACATTGAACGCAAATTTGCTGAGCACCTCACGCAAGCCGATATGGACTTTTTTTATCAGTGCTATCAAGTCACCTATCTCAAACGCAGTGGCCACAATGGGTATTTAACGAAAGCTTTTTTTGAGCAATTATTTGCCACATGCCAAAACAACATTTTACTTGTGATTGCTTTTCAAGACGAACAGGCTGTCGCATCTGCGTTTTACTTATATGATGAAAATGTCTTATATGGTCGCTACTGGGGCGCTTTAACCGACGTGTCCGGTCTGCATTTTGAGTGCTGTTATTACCAAGGCATTGAGTTTGCCATTGAACAAGGTATTGAGCGGTTTAACCCAGGTACTCAAGGGGAACACAAAATTCTCCGCGGTTTTACACCAACTACCTGTCACTCTTTGCATTATCTGGGTCATCCGCAAATGCACGACGCTGTCCAAGATTTTGTTGGCCGTGAGCGCCCAGCCATCGAGCAATATCGTCAAGAATGCGAAACATTGCTTCCTTTCAAACAAAAGAATTCGTAACAACATGTGTTTTTAGCCTGTAAAAACTGGAAAATCCTCTTACAGATTTGTACTATCGCGTTGAATTAATAATAACGAGATGTACAACGACATGCGTAAAACAACCTTAGCTCTTTCCATCACTTCAGCTATCATGGCCTCATCGGTCTTGCTCTCAGGCTGTCAACCTAACCCCCAATCGCAATTGCCAAATAAAGTAGTAGAAGCCGTAGTCGCTCAGCCTGAATTAGGTACCTTTGGCGTGGATTTAACGGCACGAGATATGAGCGTTAAACCTGGCGATGATTTTTTCATGTATGCCAGCGGCACTTGGTATAACAATTTTGAATTGCCTGCTGACAAAACCCGTTTTGGGGCGTTTGATACCCTTGCAGAACGTTCCAACGAACAAGTGAAAGCCATCATTGAAGAACTCTCCGCCAAGACTGACCTCAGTGGTGATGAGCAACGTGTGGCGGCATTTTACAACGCTTATATGGATACGGAGCGTCTAAATGAGTTAGGCTTAGCTCCGCTCAAACAAGACCTAGACAAAATCAGCCAAATTGATAATGTCACCAAACTCACCGCAGCCTTTGGTGAAGCATGGCTAACCGGAAGTTCAACACCCATTGGTGGCTGGATGGGCTTTAATCGCACTAATCCAGATGAATATCAGTTACAACTTGGTGTAAGTGGTTTAAGTCTACCTGACCGTGATTACTATTTAGTAGATAGTGAACGTTTTGAAAATATTCGTGTTGCCTTTGTCGATCATATTGCACAGATGATGGCATTTACCGGCTTAAGTGATGATGATGCGCAACGCGCCGCGCAAAATATTCTTGCGCTGGAAACCGCCATGGCAGAGATCCAGTGGCCCCGTGAAAAGCGCCGCAACCGCGATTTAACGCTTAATCCAATGACTCGAGAAGAATTGGAGACGACTTATTCTGGGCTAGATTGGGCGACTTTATTTGCATCATCAGGCTATGTTATTCCGCAACTAAATGTGACACAACCAGACTCTGTTGCGTCAATGATTGAACTCATTAATGAAACGGACTTGGCGATATGGCGTGATTATTTGACTTATCAATTAGTTTCCAACAACGCGTCTTATTTATCGGAAGAGATTTATAACGCGAACTTTGCCTTTTATGGTACAACATTGAATGGTCAACAGGAACCTCGTCCCCGTTGGAAGCGTGCTATTTCACAAATGTCTGGTACCAATAGTCTCGGTTTTGTGATTGGCAATGTGTATACCGCAAAGCATTTCCCAGAAAGCTCAAAGGCAAAAATGGCAGACTTGGTGGAAAACCTGCGCACCGCTTTGGGTGAGCGCATTGAAAACCTGGATTGGATGGGTGAAGCAACCAAAGTCGAAGCCTTAGCAAAACTCAAAGCGTTTCGTCCAAAAATTGGTTATCCTGATTACGACGTGGATTTTACTGGCTTAGACATTTCTGAAGATGACTTACTTGGCAACATTCGCAATATTCGCCAATTTTTCCAAGCAAAAGACGTCGAAAAAGAATTCAAAACAACCGACAAAGACGAATGGTTCATGGTACCTCAGCGTGTTAATGCCTATTACAACCCATCATTTAATGAGATTGTGTTCCCAGCGGCTATCCTACAACCTCCGTTTTTTGATCCGAACGCCGATCCCGCTGTGAACTACGGTGCTATTGGTGCGGTCATCGGACACGAAATGGGACACGGTTTTGACGACCAAGGCTCAAAATCGGATGCTAATGGCGTGCAACGTAATTGGTGGACAGATGAAGATCGCGCAGCATTTGAACAAAGAACGCAAATGCTCGTCGAACAATACTCTGCTTATGAACCAATTGAAGGGAATTTTGTAAACGGCAAAAATTCATTAGGCGAAAACATTGGTGATGTGGGCGGTTTAGCGATGGCTTATCACGCCTATAAACTCAGCCTAAACGGCGAAGAAGCGCCCATCATTGATGGTACTACAGGTGATCAGCGTTTCTTCCTCGCATGGGCACAAGTTTGGAAAGAAAAACGCACTGAAGAAAGCATGCTCAATCAATTGCGCGGTGGGACACACTCACCTGGTCAGTACCGTGCCTTAGCCCCACGTAACCATGATGCATGGTATGAGGCGTTCGACGTACAACCCGGCGATGCCTTGTACCTTACGCCAGAAGAGCGCGTGCGTATTTGGTAAATACGGATCGTTTGGATGAGGCCGCATTGATACTGCGGCCTTTTTTATGCCGCAAAATCTGCTACTGACTTGGGTCTTGCCACAGCAGAATGCAGCTCCCAAAAATACTGATGCGAATCGTATTGCGCCGCATCTAAGTCGATACTTGCGAGTTTATTGGGGTCGCTGAACTGCATTGTCGTAGGGGCAAAGTCTTGCAGAGGTTTGCGTGCAGCGTGCGCTTGATGAAAATAACTGACAAAATCATGCTCAAGCGCCACGGTTTTAGGATACTGTAATGCATCGTCCGGCATCGCATATCGATTAACAATCAGTACCGTCTTAAGTCCACTATCATCTGCTAGGTTATACCTTTGTAATAAATAGGCTTTAAGCTGCGCATAAAATCGATCCCATCCTGCAGGCATCGATTTATCTTGATTAAAAAATCGTAACGCCCAAGCCAGTGCTGGAAACTTCTGATTAATGCTCGTCATATCATCAAGCAAATCCGTCATGAACTGCCCTGCTGGAATATCCTGCTCCCATTGCAAATACCGCATGATGTATCGCAACAAACCATATCCATCTGCCATCACGTAGATTTCATGCAGCATCTTCATTCGCGCCAAATCATCCTCAGTGTAGCTGTAGGTAGAGGTCAAATAATTATGCTCATCAGCTTTAATTTGATACTTTTCCATATAACCCGGCTCAGCCATAGGACTATTAGGTAATAACTGCGTTGGATACGCTTTAACCGACACATCCATATCGATATAACGTTGCAGATCCGCAGTAAATGACTCGACGGTCATGCCTGGTAAGCCAATCATCAAATCCGTGGATAACGGTAGCTTTAAATCGGTAAACGCTTGCGCCAGTTCATCATAACGCTGAGTGCGAATATTTTTGCGCTTAATGACCTCTAGCGTATTTTCATCTGTGGTTTGAATGGAGATGATGCCTTGTCCGATGATTCCGCCTTCTGAGAAGACTTTAATGATCTCGACTAAGCGCCAAGTGGAGTTTTTGGTGTAATTCACCACGATCTCTTGAGGGTAGCCATATTTGGCTTTGGTTGCGACAATGTATTTGGATATGTCAATGTCTCGATCATACAACCCATAGTTGGCGTCTGCGATCCACAATACCCGAATTCGATTGCGCCCAATCCAATCAATCTCATCTTTCACTCGGTCAAGGTCAAATTTGCGAATTTTTTGATTCGTGGCACTGCCCCAATCACAAAACGTACAACCGTATGGACAACCGCGATTGGTTTCAATAATGGCCGCCTCGACTCGCCCCTGGTACCCATCAAACACACCGTCCAAATAAGGCGATGGGATCATGTCTGGGCTTTTCATTCGTTCACGCGAAGCAGTACGCAGCACATTGCGAGTCATTCCATCACGGTAGGTAATGCCGTTGACTTGAGATAGAGCATGACTATCGGCGACAATTTTGCCTTGGTCATTACGCTGCACTTGGTCTAACAAATCTGTGATTGTGATTTCTCCCTCTCCGTGTACCGCCACGTCCACCGAAGGATTATCACGCATAAAATCCTGACACGCTTGAGCATAATCGGGTGTTGAAGGGCCACCATGCACCGTAAAATTCGCAAAATTATGTTGCTTTACCGCTTGTGATATCTGCATGTTGACATCAATCGACCACATGTAATTAGAAAATAACCAAACACCGGGACCAAATTTGCGATAAGGTCCATCTAGGATCTGTTGTGGACTGAGGTAATTGATGGGTACCAAGGTAAAGCGAGATAGCAACGTCCCATCTTGATAAGCCGTAATCGCACTGTACAACACACCCAAAGCAAGAGGGAGATGATTTTCCATATGCGGCACAAAGTAAATCGGAATTCGGCCATCTGCTGCCAAATTCTGCCAACGTACTGGAAAGCCTAAGCCACTTGGCGTGTTCGTGGTAAATGGTGTCAATACTGGCTCAGCCGTTTCAATGAGCTCTTTTTCGGCGGCCAGTAATCCCAAAGCATAAGCGGATGCCATTAACGCATCAAGGTCTACATCCGCCAACAAATGTCCCTTTTGCTGAATGACCTCTGCTCTGCTTTTGCCGTCAGCAAATGCCAGAACAGCCATCGCTTCTAGCGCACTGAGTAAAACAAAACACTCGCGGTTGGCAGACCATGCACACAACCCTTCCTCGGATAAACACAAAGCAAAATGGGTACTTAAACGAAGTGTTTCGGGTGCCTGTTCAGATGATGCATGCTGACGGATGGGTTGAACATCAGAAAAAGTGGGAGGGTGCTCGACGTGGTCAACTAACACGCCCGCGCTTTGATATTGGCCTAATCGTTGTTCAATTTGAGCAGGTTGCAAATGCGCAAAGTATTGCTGAAAAACGGCATTGTCACGAATGGCACTATTCAAAAGGGTGCTTTGTGATAAACGACACAAAACGTCTAGCATGACAAGATCCGGATCGCCCACCGGCACTGAAGGTGTATTGCCCGCAATGTCAGCCAACAGGGGCATCCCATTGCGGTAAAAAATCAATTTATGTCGATTCAGTTGCAACGCTGTTACTCCGCGCTTGTTGTTATTATGTTACGGATTATAACAACAAACGACGGAATTTACAGGTTCGGGGCCAACCATTGTTCTAGTTCACGCTCAGTCCAGCCTTTTGCCTCAGCATAGGCTTGTGCTTGGTCGGCTTGGATCTGCGCCACAGCAAAATAACGCGCGTCAGGGTGCGCAAAATACCAGCCTGATACCGAAGCACCAGGCCACATTGCATAACTCGACGTCAGCTGCATGCCGATGCGCGCTTCGACTTGTAACAAGTCCCAAATAAGTTGCTTTTCGGTATGCTCAGGACACGCTGCATAGCCAGGTGCCGGTCGAATACCTTGATATTGCTCTCGAATTAACGCGTTATTATCTAAGGCCTCATCCGGTGCGTAGCCCCAATAATCCACTCTGACTTGTTGATGCAAATATTCAGCAAAGGCTTCAGCTAATCGATCAGCGATGGCTTTGACCATAATGGAGTTGTAATCATCGCCTTGCTTCTCGTATGCCTTGGCAAGCTCATCTTCACCAATACCACCGGTGACCGCAAACGCGCCAACATAGTCAGTGCGTCCTGAGTCTTTAGGGGCAATGTAATCAGCGAGACAATAGTTGAAGCCTTTGGGCTTTTGCGTTTGCTGACGTAAATGGTGTGCTGTGAACATCTCACCAGCCTCATTCTCAATCACAATACGTTCATCAACACTATTGGCTTTAAATAAACCAAACACGCCTTTACACTCTAATCCACCTTGTTGTTCCAAGCGATCTAACATGGTAATGGCATCGGCAAATAACTGCGTGGCTTCCGCCCCCACAATCTCATCTTGTAAGATGCGTGGATACTTACCTGCTAATGACCAGGTCATAAAAAACGGCGTCCAATCGATGTACTGACGTAATGTTGTAATGTCAGCTGACACTTCCGTCACCCCTAACTTACGGGGGGTAATAATTTCAGCTTGAGCCCAATCACAGGTAAACTTATTGTCTCTTGCTAGCGCTAACGTCACCGGTGCAGTGCGAGGTTTCTTGCGCGCATGTTGTAGACGCACCGTATCGTATTCTTTGGCGAGTTTTTCGGAAAATACCGCACGGGTATCTTGGTTCAATAACTGCTGACACACGCCTACGGCGCGGGAAGCGTTAGAGACATAGACCGTTGGATGCTGATAATGTTCGTCAATTTTGACCGCCGTATGCGCTTTGGAAGTCGTCGCGCCACCAATCAGCAGAGGTACATCCATGCCAGTACGCTGCATTTCTTTGGCAACATACACCATCTCATCCAATGAAGGGGTAATCAAACCTGACAAACCAATCATGTCAGCATTTTCTTCACGTGCAACTTGCAAAATCTTGTCACAAGGCACCATGACACCCAAATCAATCACCTCAAAATTGTTGCATTGCAATACGACACCCACGATGTTTTTGCCGATATCATGTACATCGCCTTTGACCGTGGCCATGACAATTTTGCCATTGGATTTGGTGGTTCCGTCCTTTTCTGCTTCGATAAAGGGTTGCAAATAGGCAACGGCTTGTTTCATCACACGCGCCGATTTGACCACTTGTGGTAAAAACATTTTGCCTTCACCGAACAAATCTCCAACCACATTCATGCCGTCCATGAGTGGACCTTCAATCACATGCAAGGGTTTGTCTGCTGCTAAACGAGCGCTTTCCGTATCTTCAATAATGTATTCGGTAATGCCTTTGACCAATGCGTGTTCTAAACGCTTGTTGACCGGGTACTCGCGCCATGCCAAATCTTCTACTTTAGCAGCCTTGCCATCACCTTGGTATTTGGGTGCGAGTTCTAATAAGCGATCTGTCGCGTCAGGATGACGGTTTAAGATCACATCTTCGACTGCATCACGCAATTCTTGCGGGATCTCATCATAGACTTCCAATTGCCCCGCATTGACGATCGCCATGTCCATTCCGGCCTTTATCGCATGGTACAAAAATACAGAGTGCATGGCTTCGCGAACCGGATTATTACCACGGAATGAAAACGATATATTCGACAAACCGCCTGACACATGTGCATGAGGCAATTGAGTACGGATCATGCGCGTCGCTTCAATAAAATCCACGGCGTAGTTGTTGTGTTCTTTAATCCCCGTTGCCACCGCAAAAATATTCGGATCAAAAATGATATCTTCGGGTGGAAAGCCCACCTCATTCACTAATAAATCATAACTGCGTTTGCAGATCTCAAATTTGCGATCGATCGTATCGGCCTGTCCCACCTCATCAAAGGCCATAACCACAGTCGCAGCACCGTAGCGTTTCAGTAATCGAGCTTGATATAAAAACGGTTCAGGGCCTTCTTTTAAACTGATGGAGTTGACCACCGCCTTGCCCTGGACACACTGTAGTCCCGCTTCGATCACCTCCCATTTGGAAGAATCAATCATGATCGGCACACGAGAAATATCAGGTTCTGAAGCGATTAAATTGAGAAACCGCACCATCGCGGCTTTCGAGTCCAACATGGCTTCATCCATGTTGATATCAATGATTTGAGCGCCATTTTCGACTTGCTGGCGCGCAACATCTAGAGCGGCTTCGTATTCTTCATTGAGGATTAATCGTTTGAAGACGGCTGAACCGGTGACGTTCGTGCGCTCACCGATATTGATAAAACTGGAAGCTGATTGCATTGCGCCCCCTAATGAGTAAATGGTTCAAGACCGGATAAACGCATCTTAACCGGAATATCAGGGATAGTTCGCGGGGCTTTGCCCGCAACGGCTTTTGCCATCGTAGCTATATGCTCAGGGGTTGAACCGCAACAGCCACCCACAATATTCACCAAACCACTGCTGGCCCATTCTTCGATATGCTGTGCCATCTCAACGGCGTCCATGTCATACTCACCGAATTCATTGGGCAAGCCTGCATTGGGATGAGCAGAGACTAACCCCTCACAGACATTGGACAGTTCCGCCACATACGCACGCAATGCATCTGGCCCCAAAGCACAATTTAGTCCGAACGCAATCGGCTGAATATGCCGCATCGAATTATAAAAGGCTTCTGTGGTTTGCCCCGATAAAGTACGCCCTGATGCGTCAGTAATTGTGCCTGAAACCAGTACGGGTACAGAGTGTCCTAACTCGGCGAAGACGTTTTCGACCGCGAATGCTGCGGCTTTGGCATTGAGTGTATCAAATATCGTTTCCAACATAATCAGATCCGCTCCACCTTCAAGCAAACCTTTGGTTGCAGATTCATAGGCGTCAACTAATTCGTTAAAGGTGACATTGCGTTTACCTGGGTCATTCACATCCGGAGAAATCGATGCCGTGCGATTTGTCGGGCCAAGTACACCAGCAACAAAACGAGGTTTTTCTGGTGTTGAGTATTCCGCACAAGCGGCTTTGGCGATCCGCGCTGCCGCAACATTTATTTCGTAGGCAACATCTTGCATATCGTAATCGGCCATAGCAATCGTTGTTGCATTAAATGTATTGGTTTCAATGATATCACTACCTGCTGCCAAATACTCTTTATGAATGGTTGCGATTGCCTCAGGTTGAGTCAACACGAGCAGATCGTTATTGCCTTTCACATCACAATGCCAATCGGCGAATCGCTCTGAGCGATAATCATTTTCGTCAAATTTTAAGGCTTGGATCATAGTGCCCATGGCACCGTCCAACAATAAAATACGCTCTTGTGCGAGCGTCAATAAGGTATGCTTCACGCGGTTATCTCTTGCCTGTTGCGAGTTGTGTCAAATCATAAGGAGTGGTTTGATACACATAGTAATTAAGCCAATTAGTGTAAAGTAGAGTGCCATGCGAACGCCATCGTACAATAGGCGCATGTTCAGGATCATCGTCAACAAAATAATTCATTGGCACCAGTGGCGGTTTTCCCGCTTCACTGCCATTTGCCAAATCGCGGGCGTACTCTTGTGCTAATGTATCCCAATCGTATTCTGGATGACCGGTAATGAACACATTGCGTTTGTCCTCGGTCGCACAGATATAAGCGCCTGCGACATCTGAGGCTGCGAGCACTTGAATATTCGCAGTGTTGGCATATGTCTCAACTGGAATATCCCCAAAGCGCGAATGTGGCGCCCAAAACACGGGATCAAAACCGCGCATCAGCTCATTCGTAGGCGCTAAGACTTGATGTTCAAACACACCTGAAAGTTTTTGCGCACGAATATCACGCACCACCCCGTGAAAATGATACATCGCGGCATGTGCCGCCCAGCACAAATACAAGGTCGACTGAACATTGGTTTGCGCCCAATCAAAAATGGCGGTAATGTCATCCCAATACGTCACTGCTTCATAATCCATAAAGCCTAATGGGGCGCCGGTGATAATTAAACCGTCATATTGCTTATTCGAAATAGATGAAAAATCTTTATAAAACGCATCCATATGTGATTGCGGCGTGTTTTTGGACACACTGTTATCGATTCGAATTAAATCAATATTGATTTGCAGAGGCGTATTGGAAAGCAAGCGCAGTATTTGCACTTCGGTTTCTATTTTGTTGGGCATGAGATTTAAGATCCCAACTTGCATAGGACGAATGTCCTGCGTCATGGCGCGTTGCATCTCCATGACGAAAATATTTTCGTTTGAAAGTATTTCTAATGCGGGCAGTTCACTAGGGATCCTAATCGGCATGACACATCCTTACACGTTACATGTGTGTATTGTGTCGGATTTTGATAAAATGTCAAATTATTTACGTCTAGACGTCTAAACGTCTTAAAAATTAACCTTACGTCCTTTTCATGTTTTCTTTTGACGAGAAGTTATCTGCTTAGACTTAAACGGCGTCTTCAGTTTGCCAACTGCCTAATTTTCTTTTTAATTTTTGCACGGCTTGACTGTGAATTTGGCTGACTCGAGATTCGCTGACCTTCATAACTTCACCTATTTCTCGTAATTTCAAATCTTCGTCATAATACAGTGAGAGCACAGTCGCATCACGCTCGGGTAATAAAGTAATAGCTCTTGCAAGGGCTTTTTGAAATGAACCCTGTACCAATTCATCATAAGGTGTGTCTATCTTGTTGTTTTTATCCGTCACAATAACGTCTTCCGTGACACCAAGATCTTCAAGCCCCACAAAATTTCCGATATTCACGTTGTACAGCATTTGATGATATTGCGCTAAAGGCACACCCAATTTATGCGCCACATCAACGTCTTTTGCATCATGACCGGTTTCTTTTTCAACGGTTGCAACCGCCTCAGCAATAGAACGAGAATTTTTGTGAACGGAACGCGGTGTCCAATCGCCCTTTCTTATTTCATCTAGCATCGCCCCGCGAATTCGGATCCCAGCGAATGTCTCAAAGCTTGCCCCCTTGCTGCCATCAAAATTTTTAGCGGCTTCGAGCAAACCAATCATACCGGATTGGATGAGATCATCCACCTGCACTGATGGGGGTAAACGCGCCATTAAATGGTGTGAAATACGCTTTACTAGCGTAGAGTACTTAATCACAATCTCGGCCTCCCCCATTGATTGAAAGGCACTGGATCTATGTGCCGAGCGACTTGAGTGAGTATGGTTATGTATTAATGCTTGATTATCCATATCTTACATTGTCTCCATAATTTTTTAATTATCGTTTCATGGTTGCCGATACATTCCAGTATATTCACCGTGTTTTGCAATCATCTCTTATGCAAGTGTGTTTAAAATTGCAAGTTTTGCACCAAAAATGAAAATAAGAAAAAATAAGGGGGATGAGTGAGTTTTATTCGCCAAACGGGGCTTGAAGAGATTGTGAGATAAAATAGAAACATCTATTGGAATGTCAAAATTTTTACATTTTACTAGTGACAGTCCTTTGAACTGTCAGATTATTGACGCGGAGATGATGGTATTTGGCAGGAAAAAACAAAAACCCCGTCACTAGGACGGGGTTTTCATATTTGTTAACGTAATCGCGAGAATTAAAATTAATTAAGCTTTTCTTTAATACGTGCAGATTTACCTGAACGCTCGCGTAAGTAATACAACTTCGCACGACGAACAGCACCACGACGCTTCACTTCAATCTCAGCAATCGCTGGGCTGTGTGTTTGGAAAACACGTTCAACACCTTCGCCTGAAGAAATCTTACGTACGGTAAAAGCTGAATGTAGGCCACGGTTACGCTTAGCGATAACAACACCTTCATATGCCTGAAGACGCTCTTTATCGCCTTCTTTTACACGAACTTTAACCACAACAGTATCACCTGGGCCAAATGCCGGGACGTCTGTCTTGAGCTGTGCTTGCTCAATTTTTTTGATGATATCTTGATTGACTTTACTCATCATATACCTCGTTATCTAGTTAACTGTCATCTTGCTGCAACGCATCGCGCTCAAGTTGCGCGAGAATCGTGCGTTGCTCCTCAGTCAGAGCTAGCTTGTTTAATAAATCAGGGCGTCGCTGTTTCGTTCTTAATAACGATTGCGTTAATCGCCACTGCCTAATTTTTTGGTGATTACCACTTAGTAACACCTCAGGGACCGCTTTGCCATCTAGCACTTCGGGGCGGGTGTAATGTGGGCAATCCAATAAACCGCTGCTAAAAGAATCTTCCAAAGCAGAATCAGTATGTCCCAACACACCTGGTACAAAACGAGCAATGGCGTCAATCATAACCAGAGCCGGTAACTCGCCTCCACTTAATACATAATCGCCGATGGATATTTCGCAATCGATGTATTCTTCGATAATGCGTTCATCTATGCCTTCGTACCGCCCAGCCACTAATATTAAGTGGCCTTGCTGGCTAAACGACACCGCATCTTGATGCGATAGCGTTTCTCCCTGTGGAGATAAGTACACCACAATATGTTGATCAGCTGCGGCCGCTTTGGCTGCAGTGATTGCATCTGCTAAAGGTTGTACCATCATCAGCATACCTGGACCGCCACCATAAGGACGATCATCTACAGTGCGATGGCGATCATGGGTGAAATCTCTAGGATTATAGAAATCTACTTGTAATAACCCAGAACGTATTGCTCGACCTACGACACCTTGACTCAGATATCCAGAAAACATTTCTGGAAAGAGTGTCACGACGCTAATGCGAAGTGCTTGCTGTGCAAGTCCACTCGTTTCTGGCCCAGACATTAAAATGCAGGATCCCAATCGACTGTAATAGTACCTGTTGTGCGCTCGACTTCAGTAATTACTTGATCGAATAACACGGGTAACAATCTTTCTTTTTGACCAAATGCATCGTTGAGATTGGCTTTGACTTGTAGGACGTCGTTTGCACCAGTGGCAAACACGTCTTTCACTGTACCTAGGTGATACCCTTGCACAGTGACTACACTCATTCCAATCAACTCACGCCAATAAAATTCATCGTCGCTCAGTGCCGGTAACTGCTCCGCAGTGATTGAAATTTCGAGATTTTTAATGCGTTCAGCATCATCTCGAGTCTCAATTCCGTCTAACTTAGCCACCATGCTTTTGTTGTGCATGCGCCATTGACCGACCTCAACTTTCAGCTCACCCACCAACCAAGGTGAATAAGTAAAAATGTCTTGGCCTTCTTGGGTATAGCTGTTGATTTTGACCCAACCTTTGACTCCGTAAGGAGCGCCGATTTTGCCAATAACCACCGTTTCAGATGCTAAACTCATCTATACCCTCATAATTCAGTTGCAAAATCTGTGATTAAGCCGCTGCTTTTTTAGCTTCTTTTACCAAGCTAGTGACGCGTTCTGACAAACTTGCGCCAACGCCAGTCCAGTATTCAACGCGCTCAAGGTCTAAGCGTAAACGCTCTGATTGACCTGTTGCTGTAGGATTGAAAAATCCAACGTTTTCAATGAACTTGCCGTTGCGTGCGCGACGTGAATCAGCCACAACTACTTGATAAAAGGGACGCTTTTTAGCGCCACCACGCTGTAAACGAATAGTAACCATAAATGCCTCAAACTCGTTGTCGCGTTACTGTTAACAAATATCCCATGCCCTGAACCATTGCCTTTAGACAAAGCCCAGTTCACGGGACGGCATATTATACGCAGGTTTTTAACACAAAGCAAAGAAATAGTTTGATGCAGATATGCGACAGAATGAATAAAAAAGGGCAGCAAACGCTACCCTTTTGTATTAATCGTATGTAAAGATTGATTATTTGCGTTTCGGTGGGAACATGCCCCCCAGTCCACCGGGACCACCTAATCCACCCATACCACTAGGGCCGCCTGGTCCACCCATGCCGCCCATTCCAGGAGGCATCATACCTTTCATCTTCTGCATCATCTTCGACATACCACCGCCAGACATTTTTTTCATCATCTTCTGCATTTGCGTAAACTGTTTCAATAAGCGATTAATGTCTTGAACTTGTGTGCCAGAGCCTGCGGCGATACGTTTTTTGCGTGAGCCTTTGATGATCTCTGGACGCGCCCGCTCTGCCGGAGTCATTGAATTAATAATGGCCTCAAACTGATTGAATTGCTTATCACCTGCTTTGTCTTTGATTTGTGCGGACATATTGCCCATGCCCGGCATTTTATCGAGCAAGCCCATCATGCCACCCATGTTGCGCATTTGTTCGAGTTGTTCTTTAAAATCTTGCAAATCAAAGCCTTTGCCTTTTTGCACTTTTTGTGCAAGTTTCGCGGCCTTGTTTTTGTCAACCTTGCGCTCGACTTCTTCGATTAGCGACAGTACATCGCCCATTCCCAAGATGCGTGATGCCAAACGCTCAGGATGGAAAGGCTCCAATGCATCGAGTTTTTCACCCATACCAATAAATTTGATTGGTTTACCCGTAATATGACGTACAGACAAGGCTGCACCACCACGCGCATCACCATCGGCCTTTGTTAACACAACACCGGTAAGAGGTAACGCTTCATTAAATGCTTTTGCCGTATTCGCAGCATCTTGACCGGTCATTGCATCGACCACAAATAGCGTTTCAATCGGCTTCACTGCTTTGTGTAACGCTTGAATTTCGCCCATCATAGCTTCATCAACGGCAAGACGACCTGCAGTATCGACAAGAAGCACATCGACAAATTGGGTTTTAGCTTGATTGATCGCACTTTCGACAATATCAATCGGTTTTTGCATGATGTTGGAGGGGAAAAACTCCACATCTACATCATTCGCTAAGGTCTTGAGCTGTTCTATCGCCGCCGGACGATAGACGTCAGCACTGACCACCATGACTTTTTTCTTTTCTCGCTCCTTGAGTAATTTGGCTAACTTACCAACAGTAGTGGTTTTACCTGCACCTTGCAAACCTGCCATCAGAACGACGGCTGGTGGTTGACAAGCTAGATTAAGCCCTTCGTTGGTGCTCCCCATGACTGCTTCCAGTTCAGCCTGGACGATTTTGATAAACTGCTGACCGGGTTGCAAAGACTTGCTAACTTCGGCCCCAACCGCTCGCTCTTTGACTTGTTTGATGAAGTCACGTACCACGGGCAACGCGACATCCGCTTCAAGCAATGCCATGCGTACTTCGCGCAACGTGTCTTTGATATTATCTTCGGTCAATCGTCCTTTGCCGCTGATATTTTTCAACGTACTGGATAAGCGTTCGCTCAAACTCTCAAACATTGCGCCACCTTGCTCTGTGCTTCAATTAAATTATAAAATTAAGTGTATTATACCGTTTTACCTAACGACAAGTTAAGGTATATTACTGCATTATTATTATTAATGTGGTTTTTTTGTAGGCATGCAAGCTCAACTCTTGATTGCGAAGCTCTTTTTGAGGATGTTATGACCAGTATTTTATTGCTGTGTACTGCGCTCGCGTATGCTGCAGGCGCAATTATGTATGCGCAACAGACAATGTCAGTCAAATCACATCCACGGCCTACCCAATCCGGCATCATATACAGTTTGATCTTTATCGCCTTAAGCGCTCACGGATACCTTTTAAACACAATTTTATTTCACCCAAGTGAAGCAAATTTGAGCATGATCAATATTGCTAACTTGCTAGCCTGGTGTATGGTCGTGGTTTTGCTTGTCGTTGGTAGATTATTAGGCAATTTAACTCTACTGCCCGTGACCCTTGGGTTTGGTGCTTTGTGTGCGCTACTCATGCTGTTACTACCCAATACTCAACCTGTCATAGGCACACTGACAGCAGGCTCTATTTTGCATATTATATTGTCGCTAACTGCTTATGGCTGTGTTGTGGTCGCCCTTTTATATGCCTATCAAATGCGCTTTATCCACAAACAGCTCAAAAGCAAAGCATTTTCTCTAAGTGGCCTGCCCCCTCTGTTACAAGTTGAAACCTGGGTCTATCGCCTAATTGGATTAGGCAGTATTTTATTAGCATTTGCCCTATTTTCAGGATTTGCGACATCGGCATCGATGCTTACCCAACAACATGCTCACAAGACCGTATTGAGTTTGATTGCATTATTGGTATTTTTTACCGCATTAGTCTTACATACTCGCACCGGCTTGAGTACCAAACACCTAACTACTCTGACGGCTATCGGAGTCATATTATTGACCATCGGATACTTTGGCAGTCGTTTTGTTCGTGAATTTCTTTTATAGAGGCTTGCTTTTTTGGACAGTATCCCAACCAGTACTTTATTTATTATTCTTGGTTTATTAATTTTGTGTTCGGCGTATTTTTCCAGTTCTGAAACTGGCATGATGTCGCTCAATCGCTACCGTTTGAAGCACCTTACTAATGAAGGCCATCGCACAGCGAAACGCGTACAAAATTTGTTAGATCGCCCAGACCGATTAATTGGTTTAATTTTGATTGGTAATAACCTTGTCAATATTGCTGCTTCAGCGATAGCAACGGTGATCGGTCTGCGTTTATTTGGCGATGTAGGGATTGCTATTGCGACCTTTGCGTTAACGTTAATTGTATTGGTTTTTGCTGAAGTCACGCCAAAAACACTGGCAGCCATATATCCCGAAAAAATCGCCTTTCCATCTTCCTTCTTACTCAAACCTCTCATGTATTTGCTGTTTCCGTTTGTGATGATTGTAAACGGGATCACTAACGGTATTTTGGCGATTTTTAAAATCAATCCAACCAATGCATCAGGGGACGAACTGAGTACCGAAGAACTGAGAACCGTCGTGTATGAAGCGGGAAATTTAATCCCCAAAAAGCACCAAGACATGCTCTTGAGCATTCTGGAATTGGAACATGTGACAGCAGAAGACATCATGGTGCCGCGCAATGATATCTTTGCAATTGATATCAACGATGAGTGGAAAGATATTGCTAAGCAATTAACTTATGCAAACCACACTCGAGTACTACTGTACCGGGATACCATAGATGATGCCGTTGGTTTTATTCACGTTCGTGATGCGCTTAGGCTGCTGTCTAAGGAACAATTTAGTAAAGCGACCCTTTTACGCGCAGTCAAAGAGATTTATTACACACCGGATTCAACGCCTTTACACAAGTTAATGTACAAATTCCAAGCCGAGCGTGAACGCATCGGCCTAGTGGTTGATGAATATGGGGATATCCAAGGTCTGGTTACACTTGAAGATATCTTGGAAGAAATCATCGGTGACTTTACCACTAACATGGTGCCGGACCATCATAAACAAACGAACAAACAACAAGATGGCAGCATCTTGGTAGATGGTAGTACTAACTTGCGAGATTTGAACAAGGAAATGGGCTGGTCATTCCCGACCGATGGGCCGAAAACAATGAATGGTTTGATCCTTGAGATCCTGCAAACTTTACCTGAGCATCGCTTATCTCTTAGAATAAATGGCTACCCTGTGGAGATTGTTGATTGGTCAGAAAATATGATTGAAACCGTTAGGGTAATCCCACTTTTTTATAACCCACCAGTAACGAATGATTAGTCGTTAGTCGTGTTAAAAAGACGTTTTTGAAATTGCTTGGCCTGCTCTCTAGCTTTGCGGTTAGAGAAGATTTGCTTTTTCACATTATGGACTTTTTCGTCCAACTCACCTAAGTCTCGCATCAATGAGAAAAACTCTTCATCTTCAGCAAAGTCTTTGCGGTTTGCATGGTGGCGAAGTATATCTTTGATCTGAGTTGGTAACGACTTTTTTGGTCCCATCCGTGACACCCTCACATTGTAGTAGATATTCTGTTTATCGGTCTAATGACTAAAATCTTAAGTGAAATATACTTGTTTATGCTCCAATATATAACCTTCAGAAAGAGATTTATCATATTCAATCACAGCGATGGAGGCTGTAGCAAAAAGTGGCGGTGTCAACTGTGTCAGAGATTCCACAAAGTAACTGACAAATGGCATATGAGCCACCAATAATACACTATTGATCTCCGGATGGAGTGACAACACTGTATTCATATAATCATGTGCAATGGCAGCCGAAGCGGAGGGAATAATGTCTCGTGTGTATTCGGTACGCGTGACAGTAAATTGCTCTGTGATTTTGGCCAAGGTTTGCTTGGTCCGCAAATAAGGTGAGACCATCGCATAATCAATATTGGGATGTTCAGCAAAATAAAATTCACGCAACCAAGCTGTTGCATGAGCGGCTTCGCTTTCACCAATGGGGGACAAAGGACGCTGCATATCAGAACCTGCAGACAGATGCGCATCACCATGTCGCATCACAAAAACTTTCATGGACAAACCTATTAATATCAAACACACTGATTATACCAGTGTGCTTTCCGGTACAAAACTGATACTTTATACCTATATACTTCAGTATTAGGCATTTTTGTTCAGTACTGTAAGATATCATTGCCACTCACAATATGGGTATTTACAACTGTGAATACATTTGATTCCCGTCATTTAAGAATAGTACAAGCACAACAAAGTGGTGTGTCCATTAGTATTATGTCCGGGTACTTTAGCGATCCGAGTGATTGTCCTGGATTGGCGCATTTGTGTGAACACTTGCTGATGCATGGCAATTCTGATTTAGATGGATTGAATACCCTTTTTACCCAATATGGACAGGCGCCATCAGCTAAGACAGGCCCCTGCGAAGTGGTATTTGATGTGCTTTGTAACGAATCAGAAATTCCCAAAATTCTTGAACTATTTATTAACTACTTAACTCATTTTACTGTTGAGCCGAATATTGTCTCTCAGGAAATCAACACCATTGCACAAGAGTTTAGTCACGGGAGCAATGATCCAATTAGGCGCTTACAAGAAGTGGATAAGGTTACTTGTAACCCCAAGCATCCTTTCACAAAATTCAGTACCGGTAATGCTGAAACCTTTGCCCAACTATCCGAACAGCAACTCACTCAATACATTGACCAATGGTTAAACAGAGCCATTAGTCTTTTGCAATTTACCTGTTATGTCCCTGTGGTTTCAGACGCTCTCAACAATGTTATTTTTCAACAAATTCATGCATCATTGCTGAGATCTGAAATGTGTCCGACATTCATTGGAGCGCATACAGAACCTGAATTACCACCGGCTTTCACTGAAGATGAATGTCAACGTTTGATTCGCATTGATTTTCCCACATCGATACCAAAATTGATGGTTCACTTTGTCATTGAAACCCAGAGTAATGAGGCTATTGAACTGTTGCTTTGGATCATCAATTATTCCCCTCCCAATTTTTGCCTTACCCAGTTACAACAACAAGGATTGATCACTCGGTTCCACCTCGAGAAAAACCAAGCGATCCCATCACATATTGGTCTGAATTTGCACCTTTCTCTCAGTGCAAAAGGCGTATTACAACGCACTCGTATTATTTCTGTCATATTTAAGCTATTTGAACACATTAACTTGGTTACTGCACCTGACGTTTATTGGTACCAAGTACAACAAACACGCAGTACGTTCGCTGCAATAAACCAACTCGACTCATGCACACAGCCAATAAATTCAGCGCTGCTAAAAGCCACTCAGGATATCCTAAATCAGTGCATTGCATCGCGCGCTCGAGTGTTATTTATATGTTCCTCAGAAGAATGTGGGGTTGAGCAACACCCAATATATGTGACTCCATATTACAAAACTCGCTATCAAATTGTAGATTTGAACGTACCCAACCAGGTAAATGACCAACTATGTCAAGATGAGGCGTTGAAGTTTTATTTTTTAAATCCACTATTGACGAACTCTGCTGCAACGGGACCTGTGATAAAAGAGCATATTACAGATCAAGTCGGGTTGACTGCCATCCATGCCGAGCATTCAGCACAATTAACTGAGTGTTATATAGGATTGAATCACGCTGCTTTGTCTTTACCCTGTCAACTTGCGATTAAGGTATCGATCGCGTATTTGACGACAACACCACAATTTATTCAATTTTGTGCGCAAGCACTTGGATGTCGGATACGATTCTACGCTCAACAACAAGGGATGACCTTACATTTTCGCGCGCCGCTTGATATTGCAAATAACTTAGTCAATCACTTGCTCAGTGTCATGACTCAAACCAACATATTTACACAATTAGCCCCGGCTCAATGGCAACAATTAAAGCAAAGTGTTTACCAAAGCTTGAAGGCTTCAGATATACAGAATATTGAATCCTTTGCACTGAACGCGATTGCCCAAACCTTCTCCCCACAACTTTCTGCGGCACAGAAACAGAAGGCCTTATTAGCTCTTGAGCCACAGCAAGCTGAGAAATCGCTAAAGAATTTTTTTGCCCTAGCGAAACCAGAAATCATGGTTTACGGTAGTTATAATGATGATTTTATTCAGAAATTATCAGGCATTTTGAGTCCAAACGCCCACTACTCGCATACCACAAGTGCACAAAATCCGCTCGTCAATCAATGCCTTTCACTTCGATTTAAAGTCAAACAAAATAACGTCGAACACGCTTACACTGGTTGCCTTCTTTATTCGACAACTTCGAATATCTATGAGCATATTGATTGGATGATCGTATCAATGTTGTTGCAGAACGCTTTTTTTAACTTCATTCGTCAAGAACATCAACTCGGTTATGAATGCAATGTTTCATATTTGACTCACAAAGGTTGTCCTGGAATATTATTATACGTCGTACACAATGACGATTCACAAAAGGTAAAGGCGCTGATCGAGTTTTTTGTGAAGCGGTGTCGCGAGCAACTGGATATCGAGACCATCAAAAGCGTCCTTCCGCACCTAAAACGGAGTTTAGCAATGCCACAATGCGAGTTTTCCATCCAGGCTAACTACTTCTGGATTATGCTTGGCAAGCCGGAAGGAATAGAGTTCAATCAAAAAATGGTCGATCGTTGTGATGAAGTAGCGGATATGCAGGAATATCCAGAACTCACCTGCAAACTATCGTTTACCTCACCACACTTGTGGGTTCAGATAAACGAATAGTAGAAGGTATAGAGAAAATAAACTTAAGCTTTTAAAATAAGGTTGTTATATCCAGATGCTTTGCGCATCGCAACGTGTTGCGCCATCATAAACATGGGAATGGCCATTGGACCTAACAAGATACCTAGCGCCCCCCATTGACGTGCTGAAAGAGCACTTTTGAAGGATTCAACATAAAAATACAGCGAACAAGTCAAAAATAACAATATTATATAAAACATTTGCTTTCCCTCAAAATTTATAGGCTCATTATAAGCCACAAATAAACAAAGAAAAAGCAGACTAAAGGCTCTTTTAACGTAAGATATTGATTACATTTAAGGATTTTAATTATTTTAACAAAGAAAACCTTCAAACGTTACATTTCATTAACTCATTATTCATAAAATGTACTATTCTCCGCTGACATTTTGACCAAAATTGGTGCAGGTGTGAATTTCTCACCATGCACTCGAGCAAACGCTTCTAAACGTTCAACTAATGTCGCAATCCCTATGCTATCCATGTAACGGAATGGACCTCCCGTGAATGGCGGAAAGCCTATGCCAAAGATAGCACCGATATCGCCATCGCGCGGAGATTGAATGACACCTTCATCCAAACACATTGCCGCTTCATTTAGAAGCAAATACACGCTGCGCTGGATAATTTCTTCGCTTTGCAAGCGTGCCTCGGGAGTGATATTCAGCAAAGTGTAAATCTCGTTATCGACGTTTTTGCCTTTGCTCTGAGCTGAATAATCATAGAAGCCCCGGCTGTTTTTCTTACCTTTACGATCGTCGTCTAACACCTTGGCAAACGCATCAGGTGAGATAAACCGATCGCCGAATTGAGCTTGTAAAAATGGAATGATCTTTGTTCCAACGTCAATACCCACTTCATCTAACAATTTAACAGGGCCTACTGGAAAACCAAATTTAACCAAGGTTCGGTCAATTTTATCAATGGGTTCACCATTGAGGATCATGTTCGCCGCTTCAATCATGTAAGGCGCTAAGATGCGATTCACGTAAAAACCAGCTCCATCTTTTACCACTATTGGCGTCTTGCCTTGCGCTTTTGCCACCGCAACGGTTGTCGCAATCGTTTCAGGCGAAGTGCCTGCATGTGGAATGATTTCAGCTAAGGGCATCTTGTCCACTGGAGAGAAGTAATGTAGGCCTATTACCTGCTCTGGACACACAGCTTTGGCTGCGATATCCCCAATCGGAATAGACGAAGTATTCGATGCAAAAATCGTATGCTCAGCACAATGCGATTCGACATCAGCGACCATCTGTTGTTTGAGTTCTAGGTTTTCAAATACCGCTTCAATCACAACATCAGCATCTTTAAATCCAGAGTAATCGGTCGTACCGGTAATGCGTGCCATCTGGGCCTGCATTTCGCTATGTCGCATAATTTTGCGTTTCACACGCTTATTAAGTAATTGATACCCCATGTTTAAGGCATTTTTGATCCCTTCCGGTGCAATGTCTTTTAAGCGTACCGGTAGTTTAGCTTTGGTTGCTGTGACATAGGCGATACCACCGCCCATTAAGCCTCCGCCTAACACCCCAACTTTATTGACCTTAGCAGGCTCAACACCCTCTACACCGGTTTCCTTTTTCATTTCAGTCGTAGCAAAAAACACACTGCGTAACGCTTTGGATTCGCTAGTCATGACTAATTCACCAAACTGTTGTGACTCAATGTCAAGACCATTGCGTCGGCCTTTGCGCAAGCCCGTCTCGATACAATCGATAATGGCCATAGGAGCTGGATAGTTACCTTGCGTTTTCTTTAACGTTTGCTTACGCGCCTGACTAAATAAGACATTTCGGCCAATGGGGGTTCTTTCTAATAGTTTCTGTACGAGGGTTAGCTTGGGTTTACGACGTTTGGGCTTACCCGCCAGAGCGAGCTCTTGGGCTTTTTCTAACAAAATACTACGCGGTACAACATGGTCTACGATACCGGCTTTTAGGGCTTGTTTAGGTCGTTGCTGACTTCCGGTAAGCATCATCGTCATGGCTTTTTGCACACTGATCAGCGCTGGTAAACGTTGTGTCCCACCACTGCCGGGAAGCAAACCAAGCTGAACTTCTGGTAGGCCCATTACGGTTTTGCTGTCATCGGAACAGACCCGAATATGACAGGCCAAGGCGAGCTCTAAACCACCGCCTAATGCAGGTCCATGAATTGCCGCAACCACTGGTTTGGCAAATTGTTCAATACGGTCGAATATATCTTGCCCGCCACGTGCAATGGAGGTGGCCTGTTGCGCCGTTTGACATGCTTCGAGCATGCTGACATCGGCACCCGCAACAAACGAATTATCTTTACCACTGATGACTACCACTCCTTGCACCGAATTATCCTGCTCAAGATCATCTAGCACTTGAGTGATTTGCTCTGAAAACTCGGCTTTTAATACGTTCATTGTTTCATTCGGCACATCGATGCTGACGATAGCAACGCCATTTTCATTTTTTTGAATGCTAAATGCCTGACTCATTATTCTGTCTCCACTATCATTGCTGCACCGAGGCCACCGGCAGCACAAGCTGTTAACAAACCAGTTCCCCCACCACGTCGTTGTAATTCATTGAGCATTTGCGTAATCATACGTGTCCCCGTGGCGGCAAATGGATGGCCATAAGCAATAGAACTGCCCTGTACATTTACCTTATCCATATCAATACTGCCGATGGCTTTATCCCGGCCCAGCTTTTCACGCGCAAATTTATCTGACTCGAACATCTTCATATTCGCTAATGCTACGGCAGCAAATGCTTCATGGATTTCAATTAAGGTCAGATCCGATAGTGCCATCCCTGCTCGAGCAAGTGCCAGTGGCGTCGCGTAAGAAGGCCCCATTAACATATCTGTCCACACATCGATGGCGGCAAAAGCATAGCTTTTAATATATCCCAAAGGTACATAGCCCAACGCCTTGGCTTTGCTTTCATTCATCAGCAAAACAGCCGAGGCACCGTCTGTTAAAGGTGTCGCATTGCCTGCAGTGACTGAACCATAGCGTCGATCAAAGGTCGGGCGTAATTTAGCGTATGAATCCAACACCGAATCCATGCGCACTGTATTATCTTGGGTTACGGCTTTTTTATAGGGTTCTGGATAGGCTGTCATGACTTCTTGAGTCATGTGACCCGCTCGCCAATTTTGCGCCGCCAATGAGTGCGAGCGGTGCGCGAGTGCATCTTGCTCAGCTCGAGTAATACCATGAGTCTTGGCCATCTGCTCTGCGGTATCGCCCATGCTCAAGCCAGTGGAATATTCTGCGACCGCAGGCGGCACCGGTATTAAATCTTTAAGCCCTAAACGCTTGAAAATCTGCCAGCGTTGCCCAAGTGTTTTGGCTTTTTGCAGATCGACCAGTGCTCGACCTAGCTTTTTACTTACACCAATGGGGGAGACCGAGGTCGAATCAGCGCCTCCCGCAACACCTATATCGATATTCCCAAGCAAAATTGACTCAGCAACATTCACTGTAGATTGAAAACTCGTGGCACAGGCTCGCGAAACGGAATAAGCGTCAGTATGACTCTGCATGCCAGTTCCTAAAACAATCTCTCGAGCAATATTAGGTGCTGCTGGCATTTGTACAACCTGCCCGTAAACGAGTTGTTGAATCTCTTGCGGATTGATTTCGTTTCGAGTCAATAACTCGTTCACGACCATTTTGCCGAGGTCGACCGCTGGCACACCATGAAAATCGGTCGCCATTTTGACAAAAGGGGTACGCAAGCCAGCTACGATGGCAACGCGATCTCCTTTTGGCGTCTTATTCGTTTGCAATGTGCTCATATTATTTCCTGTGCAAGTACTATTTGTTTTAATCGTTAAGAGCCCAAACTCAAGTGGTCTGACCTCTAATTCTATAGTCGTATTCTACAAAACTTATGGGGATTTGCCAGTTTTATTTTGGCAATAACACGTTTTGCAACAATTTTTCCGCAATAACCCTTTGATTTTATGCTCAGAAACCTTATATATACCTGTAAAGTTGATGACGATAAAACAACAAAAAGGAACACGCACAGATGGCGTATACTGATTTTGAGCCTTTACAAGCTTACCTCAATCAACAAGTTGTCGGTCAAACCAGTCTGACTCAAAACATGCTCATCGCGTTGTTAGCAGATGGCCACTTACTCGTGGAAGGCCCGCCGGGGCTGGCCAAAACTCGAGCCATTAATGCCCTTGCCGATGGGATTGAAGGTGATTTTCATCGTGTGCAATTCACCCCAGATTTATTACCAGCCGATTTAACCGGTACCGATATCTTTCGCCCAGAAACGGGCGAATTTGTCTTCCAATCTGGCCCCCTTTTTCACAACTTAGTACTGGCCGACGAAATCAACCGTGCCCCCGCCAAAGTTCAATCCGCTTTGCTAGAAGCTATGGCAGAAAGACAGATAACGGTTGGCAACAAAACCTATGATTTATCCGAATTGTTCTTAGTTATGGCGACGCAAAACCCATTAGAACAAGAAGGTACTTACCCACTTCCAGAAGCGCAACTAGACCGATTCTTGATGCATATCGAAATTGACTATCCCGATGCGCAAACTGAACTTGAAATACTGCGCCTAACGCGTCGTGAGGATTTACACCAAGGCCAAGCCAAGCCAATGGTACTGTCGCAGGCGACTATTATGCAAGCGCGCCAAGATGTATTGAGTTTACATGTACAGCCACAAATTGAAGAATATATCGTACAACTGGTCATGGCGACTCGCCATCCTGACAAATACCACAAACAACTCAAAAACTACATAGCGATGGGTGTTTCACCGCGAGCCACCATTGCCTTAGAGCGCTGTGCCAGAGCACATGCTTACCTGCAAGGTCGGGATTTTGTGGCGCCCGATAATGTGCAAACTGTGTTTCACAATGTCATGCGACATCGTCTACCACTGACCTATGAAGCCCAAGCAAATGGGGTATCGGTCAATGATGTGTTGGACAATATTTTGGCAAACGTCGCGGTGCCCTAACCATGTACACTAGCGCTGCATTATCTGAACTACAGGCTGCAGATGCCGTGTCTTTGCATATGCCAATGTTGATGGCGTATCAAGGCATTGCGCAATCGATAGCTTCGAGTATGCGCGCGCGTCATACCGGACAAATGTCTGGCGGATATCTATCCAAGCATAAAGGTCGTGGGATGGAATTTGATGAAGCTCGCCACTACCAGCCCGGTGATGATATTCGGGCAATTGATTGGCGCGTGACGGCACGAACAGGCAAAGCCCACACCAAAGTTTTTAGAGAAGAGCGAGAACGCCCTGTGTTTTTGCTGTGTGATGTCTCAGCTTCCATGCAGTTTGGTTCTTCTTTGCAATTAAAATCTGTTTTGGCAGGACATCTCCTCGCGTTTTTAGCATGGCAAGCCAAACATCGTGGTGACCGCGTGGGTGGTTTGGTCTTTAATAGTCTTGAGCATCGTGAAATTAAGCCTGCTAATCGCACCGCCACTTTATTGCATTTATTACAACAAGCCTGCCACTTGCAGCAAACTCAACCTTTGCAAGTTGACCCAAACCGAGACGCATTAGCTGAAAGCCTAACACGCCTCAGTTATCTTGCAAAACCAGGATCACAAGTCAATCTCATCAGTGATTTTAACCATCTTGATAATCTCACAAAAGGATTATTGCAACAATTACGACGACGTTGTGAAGTTCGTTGCTTCGTGATAACGGATCCATTTGAGTCAAATGTCTTAGCTGAGCCGATTCAACTAACAGTTACGGATGGGTATTCCACGGCAGAACGTACGTTCGGTTTAAGTTCGAGCCATGACGTAACGCGAGACGTTGCAGATACGCTCAAGCAACTCGGTTTGACGGAGTTTTCTCTTGAAACATCAAAAATGCTTGTTGACCAGCTCGATACCTTGCATAAATTCCAAGGAGAGGTGTGATGCAAAACCTCACACCTGAAGTGTTCATACCACCACATAACACGCTAACTCCTGAAAGCATCGCTTGGTTTCCGCCCTCGTGGTTGTTATCTCTCATCGTGTTGCTGTTAATCAGTTTGATGATATACCTCTGGTTAGCCATCAAGCTTTATCGACAACATATCAAGCAACGCAATCATGCACGGCGCGAATTAGAACAATTATTATCTGGCGCAGACTCGTTACAGATGGCGAACCAAATATTAAAGCGCCTTGCCATCGCCTACTACGGTGAACACATTAAATCTTATACTGGCGAGCAGTGGAGTGAGTTTTTATCTCGTACTTTAGGTCGTCGCCAGGCCCAATTTGCCCCTGTTGCAGAGCTTTTAACAACGTCGATTTACCGTGAAGAAATCACCTATACTGAGGCTGCTCACAAAGCCTGCCTACATTGGGTTGATTACGGGATCCCTCGTTTTAATTGGCTGTTGTGCCGCCCATCTAAACGCAAGGTATACCATGCTTAGTTGGTGGGAGAACATGTTTTTTTTATGGGTGTATATGGCATTATTATGGCCAGTACCAATTATGTTGTTTTGGCTCTTTCGTCACCGCCGTAAACAGATCAGTCAAACTAAACCCATCTTCATCCCAGGTTATATGAATATCAGTCAAACCAGTGTGGGAAACAGTGAGCAGCGTTCGTTATGGCTGCGCTGGTTATTGTTTATAGCGGTTTGGAGTGGTTTGATTTTTGCCTTAATGCGCCCTACTTTTTATGGCGAGCCGATAGCCTTACCACAAGAAGGACGGGATATGTTCATTGCCGTGGATTTATCTGGCTCAATGCAAACTCAAGATATGGAAGTGAATGGCCAAGCTGTTGACCGTCTTGTCATGGTCAAACACGTTCTGTCCGACTTCATCGCGCAACGGTTTGGGGATCGCCTAGGGTTAATTCTTTTTGCTGATACTGCTTACTTACAAGCCCCCCTTACCTTTGACCGAGCAACCGTACAGACCTTACTCGATGATACGGTATTAGGTCTGGTTGGGGAATCAACGGCTATAGGTGATGCAATCGGGCTAGCGGCAAAGCGTTTGCAAGGTAGAAACGTCTCCAAAAAAGTGCTGATCTTACTGACAGATGGTCAAAATACCGCAGGCAACATTACCCCCGAACAAGCCTTGGAATTAGCCATAGCAGAAAATCTCACCATCTATCCAATAGGTGTTGGCGCTGATCGCATGATGGTAAACTCACTGTTTGGGCAACGCGCGGTGAACCCTTCGGCAGAATTAGATGAAGTCCTTTTGACGCGTATTGCGAATGACACAGGTGGTCAATATTTTCGCGCGAGAGACACCCAAGAATTACAGCAAATTTATGCCATATTGAACCGCATTGAACCCATTGTGGATGAATCACAAACCATTCGCCCTCAGCGCAGTTTATTCTACTATGGAGTGTTATTTGCTTTGGCATGTTTGCTTCTGTGGTGGGGGCTGGCAGCCTGTCAGCGCCAATTCCGTTGGAGATTACCAGTATGAACGTTACCTGGCAATTATGGCTCGAACAATTTCATTTTTTGCGTCCCCAGTGGTTGTGGGTATTGCCATTACTGATTGGTGTTTATGCCATTTTTTGTCGAGCCAAAGCAGAAACGATGTCTGTGAATCGATTATTCAATCCTGTGCTACTGGCCTTTTTGACCCAATCTCAAGCCACCACAACAGATCAAGTACGAAAACCTCGACATGGTGTCGTCATTACCTGTTTAGTGCTCAGCGTGCTAGCATTAGCTGGCCCGACAGTGCAACAAATTCCCCAGCCAACGTATCAAGCGCAAATTGGGCAAGTTATCGTTATGGATATGTCATTGTCGATGCGCGCCGGTGATTTAAAACCCAATCGCTTGAGCCAAGCTCGCTACAAAGCAATGGACTATATCAATGCCAATCCAGAAGCCAATATTGGGTTAGTTGCGTATGCCGGGGATGCCTTTGTCATCAGTCCGATCACTCAAGACGGGAAAAATCTCAATGCGTTGATCCCATCATTGCGCCCCGAGCTCATGCCTGTGTTCGGCTCTGAACCACAGTATGCGCTTGAAGAAGCATTTGAATTATTGCAACAGGCCGGTTATCAACAAGGACACATTGTCTGGCTGACCGATGGCGTAGATTACGAACAAATACCATCTTTAACCAAACTACTGCGCAACTCTGAATTCAGTGTCTCAATTATCGCGGTTGGTACTGAAAATGGAGCGCCCATACAACAGCTTAATGGTCAGATGCTCAAAGATAACGCAGGAGCCATTGTGATCCCTAGAGTGGAATATGACGAATTAGCCGAACTTGCACGAGTAGGTCGCGGTGTATTTACGCCACTATTGCCCAACGAGGATGATATCAATGCCATTAAGAGCACCCTTGAAGCGATTCCAGATGACGTATCGAGTATATTAGAAACACAAAACGACAAATGGTATGAACTTGGGCCATATTTATTACTCCCCGTTTTGGTAGTCTTACTTTGGAGTATGCGACCACAATGGCTGTTTGTTTTATGCATGGTGTGGTTATTGCCACAAAGTCCTAGGGCAATCGCACAAAGCCAGACGCCCAATGCCATAGCTAATGGACTGGTGCCCCCGCCCAGTGCGGCACAAGAGATCCGAGTAAACGATCCTTTGTCGGTTTTACCACAACGCTTAAAAAATCGTGCGCAACAAGCATTCGCAGCTTATAAAAACGAAGATTTTGCCCGTGCACAGGAATTATTTGATGACGTGCAATGGCAAGCTAATGCTTTATACCAACAGGGATTGTACGAGCAAGCTTTGCCATTATTTGCGCAGGATGAATCAGCGGTAGGTCGCTATAACACAGGTAACGCACTGGCTTCTCTACAACAATATGAGGAAGCACTTGCCGCTTATGACGCTGCCCTTGTGTTAGATCCTTCATTACAAGTTGCGCAAGACGCTAAAGAAGCGCTTGAATTATTTTTAGAGAATATGCCACCACAGGAACAGCCACAAGATGGTCAAGACCAGAACTCGGATGAGTCACAAGACCAACAAAATCAAGAACAAAACTCACAGTCTCAAGAGTCTAACTCTGAGCAGCAGTCAGACCAACAAGCTGAGTCCCAACAAGACCAGCAAAACCAAGCTGACGCTCAGCAAAATGAATCATCACAAGACGAGTCGCAAACCGAATCGCAAACGCAACCAGAACCAAACGAAGATAATGCTGATGACGCATCCCAAGACAATCGAGAAAGCGAATCAGACCAACACAATGAGACACAAGAACAACCCATGACGCAAAGCTCGGAACCATTAACACCCGAACAGAGAGAACAACAAGAGCGTATGCAAAGTTTACTCAATAAAGTGCCTGATGATCCTGGGTACTTGCTCAAACGCAAAATGCAACTTGAACATCAAAAAAGACAGCGCCATCGCTTACCCAACACCAATAAAAAGGAGTGGTAATCTGTGTTTTACCGACTGCATTATCGATTTTTACTCTGCCTGTTTATGTTTCTAAGCAACCCGGTTTGGGCATTTGATACGCTCACCGCCACAGTTGATAAAAACCCGGTCATGGCGGATGAGTCCATTACCTTGACTGTCGTTGCCAATGCCAGTCTGCCTCGTGACGCGTTTGACACCAGTGTGTTAGAAAAAGACTTTAAAGTCATACGCACTTCGGTCTCTTCTCACACACAGATCATCAACCTGTCTCGAACGATTACAACGACTTGGACGACCTTGCTGTTTCCCCGCCGAGAGGGCTTACTGACGATACCCGCTTTAAACGTCAATAATATCCTTTCTGAGCCGATTGAGCTTATGGTCATGCCAGCCAACACGAGCGCTAATCAAGATATGCGGGATATTTTTATGACCGCAGAGTTATTGCCCGAACGTGGCTATGTCATGCAACAATTTACTTATACGGTAAAACTCTACTTGGCAGTTGAACTAGAGCGAGGCTCATTACAAGTGCAACCGCTTGAAAATGTCATCATGGAACAAATGGGTGAGGACACTGAAGCGAATATTATTCAAAACGGGAAACGCTACCGTATGGTCGAACGCACATACTCCATTATTCCACAAGTTTCTGGCCCGCTGACCATCCCTGCGCCCATTTTTGAAGGTGCTGTACGCACGCGTAATCGCGGCAGCTTTGGCGGATTATTTAACCCGAGTAAACCAGTAAATCAGCTAGGACCGGAAGTATCACTGGATGTGCAACCGATCCCAGCTAATTATCCACACCCATGGCTGCCAAGTGAATTTGTGCAGATCAATGAAGAATGGTCTGATGCGACGGATAACTTTGTCGTAGGTGAGCCCATCACGCGCACCATTACATTATCCGCTCTTGGCGTCGACAAGTCGCTTTTGCCAAATTTAGAACCGCGTTTACCGCCAGACTTCAAAGCGTATTCTGATCAAGCACAGGTCAATTCAATTGTTAAAGATAACAACGTCATTTCACAACGCGTTGAAACTTATGCACTGGTACCAAGCCGTGAAGGGTCATTTGTTCTGCCAGACATCAAAGTCCCTTGGTTTAATACACTGACAGGCACAACCGAGTTTGCCAGTATTCCCGCACGTAGTATTCAGGTGAAGCCCAATCCAGCAACAGCGCAAACCAATGCCCAACCGGTATTACCGCAAAATGTTGTATTACCTCCTGTAGCAACAGTTCAAGGCGCATTAGACACCGTTTGGTATCAACGCGTGTTGTATTGGCAGATATTAAGTGGTCTTTTGTTGATTCTTCTGCTTTGGGCATTACTCACGCGCCCCGCCCGCAGTATCGCTCAAGTAAAAACAAAGAAACCGGAAGAACGCCCGTTGGAAGAAACCACTCAATTCAAATTTTTACTCAACGCGATAAAAGCAGAGCAAGCCGATACGGTGGAACGTGCTTTACAAGACTGGCTAGATTGCTGGTATCCGAAGCAAGCCAAGCTTGTTCAATACATTCCCTTAGTCAAAGACAATGAGTTTAGCCAATGGTTAAATATGTTTTATGCACAGCGCTACCAAGATGGCACGCTGAGCACAGCTGATTATCAAACAATAACCGTTTGGGCAACGACTCACCGTCAGCAACTGGTTAAACAAACATCTAGCAACGGCTTGCCGGCTCTTTATCCGAACACTTAGCCAACACTTACATTATATAATTTAAAAAAATAACAGGAGAACACTGATGCCAACAAAAACGACTCTAAGTGCGATCAGTTTAGCAATCATTTTAGGCACAGCAGGATGTAGCGAGGCCCCAAGGTCACCAACAGCCTCAACGGTACAACCACAAGCCTCTGCACAAAGTATTGCGCTGAGTGAGTTTTTTGCCCAAAGCTACCAAGAAGATTTGGCCAGGTCCCCAATTCGCCAGTCTTATCAAGGGATCAAAGACAACTATGACCAATGGGACGATATCAGCGATGCAGCGACAAATGAAGACATTGCGCGTTTGCAAGCTAGGCTGGCCAAGGCACGGCAGTTTGACCGCAATGGTTTATCGCAGCAAGAGCAACTTAGTTTAGATATCTACATCATGGATATCGAGCGTCAACTCGCTAATGATGCATTTCGTTACCATACATACATTATTAACCAATTTTGGGGTGCACACACTTTTGTGCCGAGTTTCTTAATCAATATTCATCGTATTAGTGAGGTCAGTGATGCAGACGCATACATCACTCGACTCAACGGCGTAGAGTCCTTTTTCGACCAGTTAATTACACAACTGCGTTTGCGTGAGGAAGCGGGGGTATTTCCTCCAAAATGGTCATACGACCAAATGTTGCAAGCCGCGCGTAACGTGATCAGCGGCGCTCCCTTCGTGGAAGGCGAGCAAGATTCGACTATATGGACAGACTTTCAGAAAAAAGTGGCAACCCTAGACCTGTCGAAAGCTGAGCGCAAGCGTTTACTTGACCAAGCCCGTAGTGCCTTAATCAACAGGGTTCAGCCGGCTTACGAAAAACTCATGAGCGAATTAACCAAGCAACGTCTATTGAGCCCTGAAGGCGATGGCGTATGGCGTCTACCCGATGGCGATAAGTGGTATCAAAATCGCTTAGCATGGTACACCACAACCGATTTAACCGCTGAAGAAGTCCATCAACTCGGTTTATACCATGTCGAGCGCATTCATAACGATATGCGTCAAATCATGGCACAAGTGGGTTTTGCTGGCAGTTTGTCAGAATTCTTTGAATTTATGCGTACCGATCCGCAGTTTTATTACGAAGATAGCGATGCCGGTCGTGATGCTTATATGCGAGATGCCAAAGCATATATCGATGCGATGGAGCAAAAAATTCCTGAGTATTTTGGGCTCATCCCACAAGCCGATATGATCATTAAGCGCGTCGAACCCTTCCGTGAGCAATCGGCAGGTAAAGCGTTTTATCAATCGCCATCGCAAGACGGTTCACGACCGGGTATCTATTATGCGAATTTATACGACATGAGTGTCATGCCATCCTATCAAATGGAAGCGTTGGCTTATCACGAGGGTATTCCGGGGCATCACATGCAACGAGCCATCACGCAGGAGTTAAAGGGCATACCGGAGTTTCAAAAATATGCATCGTTCACCGCCTACACCGAAGGATGGGGGTTGTATACAGAAGAATTACCCAAAGAAATGGGCTTTTATCTAGACCCTTATTCTGATTTTGGACGATTGGCAATGGAGTTGTGGCGTGCTTGTCGCTTAGTCGTTGATACTGGATTACACGCCAAAAAATGGTCTCGCGAGGAAGCTATTGCTTATCTTGTTGAGAATACGCCAAACTCAGAATACGATGCGGTCAAAGCGATTGAGCGTTACATTGCGTTACCTGGCCAAGCTACCGCTTACATGATAGGCAAACTAGAGATCCAAATGTTACGAGCCAAAGCAGAAGCTGAATTAGGAGACCAATTTGACCTCAAAGGTTTCCATGATGAAGTGCTTAAGGACGGGCCCGTGCCGCTCAATCTATTGGCGCAAAAAATCGAAAACTGGATTGCGTCACAGTAGGTTTCTTGGGTGGCGGTCTGTAGCATTGCACCAGCCTGCCCAACTTCGCTATACTCAGACCATTAATAAAAATAATAACTCGAGAATCCGATGCAATTTGAAGTCCTTCTATCACTCGCCATTTATTTTATTGCCATGCTCGGCATAGGTCTGTTTGCTTATCGCAACGCCAGTTCTGATATGGAAGGCTACTTATTGGGTGGGCGTAAACTGTCACCTGCAGTGGTCGCTCTGTCTGCAGGAGCTTCGGACATGAGTGGCTGGATGTTACTTGGATTGCCTGGCGCCATGTATATCTCAGGGTTATCGAGTAGCTGGATAGCGATTGGTTTAGTGCTGGGCGCATGGTGTAATTATTTGTATGTCGCACCGCGTTTACGTGTTTACACGCAAGTCGCCAATAATGCCATTACCATTCCAGATTATTTTGCTGAACGCTTTGCGGATTCATCACATATCCTGCGCATCATATCAGCGATTGTTATTATTTTGTTTTTTACTTTGTACACATCATCTGGAATTGTCGCCGGTGGTAAGTTATTTGATTCCTCCTTTGGCTTAGCCTATGAATATGGGGTGCTGGTTACCGCTGGCGTAGTGGTCACCTATACCCTATTTGGTGGTTTTATGGCGGTCTCGCTCACTGACTTTGTGCAAGGCTGCTTGATGCTCATTGCTTTGGTATTAGTGCCAACTGTTGTGATCTTTGAGCTCGGTGGTATTGGCGATACCATTTCAGCAATTAACGCCATTGATGGTAACTATTTTTCTTTATTTACTGCGGTAGGCAGTAGTGAAGCACTGTCGGTTATTGCCATCGTATCTTTGATGTCTTGGGGGTTAGGCTACTTTGGACAACCACATATTATTGTGCGTTTTATGGCAATACGCCATGTCAGTGATATGCCAGTGGCACGTAAAGTCGGTATGTCATGGATGATTATTGCCTTGTTTGGCGCATTGAGTACTGGGCTGTTTGGTATGGCTTATGTGGCAGGAACATCCTTGACCTTAGACGATCCTGAAACCGTCTTCATCGTCCTATCACAAGTATTATTCCATCCGTTAATTGCAGGATTTTTATTAGCCGCAATTTTGGCAGCTATAATGAGTACGATTTCCTCACAATTACTAGTGACCTCAAGCTCACTTATCTCTGATATCTACGAAGCACTATTGCGCAAAAATGCTTCAGACAAAGAACTTGTTATCGCTTCACGCCTTGCTGTGCTTGCTGTCGCCTTATGTGCGGTCGCCATTTCCTTTGGCGAGAATCAGTCGATTTTGAACTTAGTCAGTAACGCTTGGGCTGGATTTGGTGCCGCCTTTGGGCCATTGATTTTACTGAGTTTATATTGGTCTAAACTCTCTCGTGATGGCGCCATTGCCGGGATGCTCATCGGCACGTTTGTTACATTACTTTGGATCTATGGCCCGATTACTATTGATGGGGTTCCTTCAGGAAATTGGTTGTACGGTATTGTGCCTGGTTTCATCGCCAATCTTATTACGTTAGTCATTGTCAGTAAACTACGCCCTCAAGGAACCGGTAAGTTATCGACACATTTTACACAAATGGAAGCAAAATTGGCGGAGTAAACAACATGGATATCAATATTTAGTAATTTATAACAAAAAGCTATTAACTTAGTTCCATATCATATACCACATTTAACTTACTAATAGCCAAATGACATTTATCAAATGATGTGATGAGTGTTATTTTTATAAGCATAGAATCTTTTAGTATATTGAATGGAAATCACCCACATGTCTGATGTCGTGACACACCTTAAACAGCTCGAAGCTGAAAGCATCCATATTTTCCGAGAAGTCGCCGCAGAATTTGATAATCCTGTGATGCTGTATTCGGTGGGTAAGGATTCCTCTGTTTTATTACACCTAGCACGCAAAGCGTTTGCGCCAGGTAAGATCCCCTTCCCACTATTGCACGTTGATACGACTTGGAAGTTTCGTGAAATGATTGAATTTCGTGACCGCATGGCGCGTGAACACGATTTGGATTTGCTCGTTCACATCAACCAAGAAGGGGTGGATGCGGGCGTTAATCCGTTTTCTGTTGGCAGTGCCAAACACACGGACATCATGAAAACCGTTGCCCTTAAGCAAGCTTTGGACAAATATCAGTTTGACGCTGCCTTTGGAGGCGCACGACGAGACGAAGAAAAATCGCGTGCCAAAGAACGCGTGTTTTCGTTTCGTGATAACAATCATCGCTGGGACCCTAAAAATCAACGCCCTGAGCTTTGGAGCATTTACAATGCCCAAGTCAACAAAGGCGAAAGCATTCGCGTCTTCCCAATGTCAAACTGGACGGAACTGGATATCTGGCAATACATCTATCTCGAAGGCATTGAAATTCCAGAATTGTATCTCGCCAAACCACGCCCAGTCGTAGAACGCGATGGTGTCTTGATCATGGTCGATGATGACCGCATGCCACTAGAGCCAGGTGAAGAGCCTGTGATGAAATCGGTGCGTTTTAGAACGCTTGGTTGCTACCCGTTAACTGGTGCCGTGGAATCAGACGCTCAGACCTTACCAGAAGTGATTCAAGAAATGCTGTTGACCAAAACCTCAGAACGCCAAGGACGTGTGATTGACCACGACTCAAGTGGTTCGATGGAGAAGAAAAAAATGGAAGGATACTTTTAATGAGTGAGAACATCGTATGGCATCAGCATGAAGCGGATAAAGCTTCCCGCGCGGCGCAAAAAGGCCAGACCCCAAGAGTATTGTGGCTCACTGGTTTAAGTGGTTCGGGCAAATCCACCCTTGCCAACTTGTTAGAACAGAAACTCGTGTCTGCCAATAAGCATACCTATTTACTCGATGGTGACAATGTACGTCATGGTTTATGTGGGGATTTGGGCTTTTCTGACAAAGATCGCGTCGAAAACATTCGCCGTATCAGCGAAGTCGCTAAGTTATTTGTCGATTCTGGCACACTAGTATTAACCGCTTTTATCTCGCCTTTTGCAGCCGATCGCAACTACTGCCGTGAGATTTTGGAAGACGGCGAGTTCATCGAAATTTTTGTCGATACCCCGCTCGAGATTTGTGAAGCACGTGACCCCAAAGGCCTGTACAAAAAAGCCCGCAGTGGGGATATTCCGCATTTTACAGGGATTGATTCAGCGTATGAAGCGCCGACCAACCCAGAGATCCATCTGACTTATCAAGACGAATCCGCACAAGAAACGGTGGAGCGTTTATACGACATGCTAGTGGCTAAGGGATATGTATAATATGAGTTATGCGACCCAAGACCTAGCCGAAAAAGTCAGCGTCATTGCTAAAAAAGCCGGCGATGCGATTTTAGCGATTTACGAGCGTGATTTTGCCGTGTATGACAAATCAGACAGCTCACCTTTGACCGAAGCGGACTTAGCTGCACACAAGGTCATTTGCCAAGGCCTTAAAGGCATAAGTGATTTACCGATTTTATCGGAAGAATCTGCCTCTATCGATTGGTCAGAGCGCCAGAGCTGGACATCATATTGGCTAGTCGATCCATTAGATGGCACCAAAGAATTCATCAAGAAAAATGGTGAGTTCACGGTGAACATTGCCCTAGTTGAAAATGGCAAGCCCACTTTAGGTGTGGTTTACGCACCTGTCTTAGACATATTTTATGTCGGGGTGAACGACTCATCCTATACCATAGAGCAAGGTGCTAAACGCACCATTCACATTGCCGATAAAGCGTCTACGACGCAATATAGTGTCGTTGGCTCGCGTTCACACGCATCCCCAGAGACAACGGCGTTTTTGGACGCATTGGATAAGCCAGCTGAGCTGATCGCCATGGGCAGTTCGTTAAAATTATGTTTGGTCGCCACCGGGCAAGCGCATTTTTATCCGCGCTTAGGACCAACCTCTGAATGGGATACGGCTGCTGCGCACGCCGTTGCGTTAGGTGCGGGCGCTATGGTCAAAGCCTTTAGCGTTGAGGATATTCCGGTCGCAGTGACCACCCCTGAATCGTTATCTGATTTGGTATATAACCAAAAAGAATCTTTATTAAACCCGTATTTTTTAGTGAGTTGCTAACATGGAACATCGTAATACCTTATTAGAAACTGATATTCACGCCTATTTGGCGCAACACGAAAGCAAAGATATGTTGCGCTTTTTAACCTGTGGCAGCGTCGATGATGGCAAATCCACACTGATTGGTCGCTTGTTGCATGACTCCAAAATGATTTATGAAGATCAGCTTGCTGCCATCACCAAGGACAGTAAAAAAGTCGGTACCACTGGCGAAAAAGTGGACCTTGCGCTACTTGTTGATGGTCTACAGTCAGAACGTGAGCAAGGCATCACGATTGATGTGGCGTATCGCTATTTCTCCACCGATAAACGCAAATTCATCATCGCTGATACCCCAGGACACGAGCAATACACACGTAACATGGTGACAGGCGCGTCTACTTGTGACCTTGCAATTATCTTGGTCGATGCACGTGCCGGGGTGAAAACCCAAACCAAACGTCACTCGTTTTTAGTCTCGTTATTGGGAATAAAAAATGTCATTGTGGCCGTCAACAAAATGGACTTGATGGATTATTCAGAAAACATCTACGCTCAAATTAAAGAAGATTACTTGGCGTTTGCCGAAAACCTTGCGATTAAGAATATTCAGTTTATTCCCATGTCAGCACTTGAAGGTGATAACGTCGTCAACTTATCATCAAATACGCCTTGGTATACGGGACAGACGATGATGGACATGCTCAACACCATCGAAGTCGACAAAACCGTCAATCACGATGACTTTCGTTTCCCAGTTCAATACGTTAACCGTCCGCATCTGAACTATCGCGGTTTTGCCGGTACGATTGTGTCTGGCGATATTGCGGTGGGTGATGCGGTCACGGCACTGCCATCTGGTAAAACCTCCACGGTCAAATCCATCGATATCTTTGATGCTGAGCTTGAGAGTGCGAAAGCCGGTGCGGCGGTGACGCTCACGCTCAACGATGAGATTGATATTTCGCGTGGCGATATGATTGTGAAAACGGATAATCAGCCATTCTTAAACAGTAGTTTTGCGGCACACCTGGTGTGGATGGACGAGGCCGCCATGATCCCAAACAAGCAATACAACATCAAATTTGCCACGCAAAAAGTCTCTGGTGCCATCAGCAACATCGATTACTTAATTGATGTGAACACATTGGAGCAAACTCAGGGCGTGCATTTGCAACTCAACGAGATTGCTAAAGTGGATTTGAAATTAACGCAGTCTGTAGCGTGCGATGCGTATACGCGCAATCGTAAAACGGGTGCGTTTATCGTGATCGATCGTTTGACTAATGCGACCGTTGGTGCGGGCATGATTATTTCTCCGAACCAATCGGAAGCCTCTAATCAACATGCGTTCAGTGAGTTTGAAGTTGAAATGAACGCCTTAGTACGCAAGCACTTCCCACACTGGGAAGCGATTGACATTACTAAACTCAAGTAAATGTCGCTGAGTCAGTTCCTCGTACTGCTTATTTTCTTAGGCACAATCACTTCATTGATTGTGTCTAAGAAACGTCCGTCTGTGATTTTTGGTACGGCGACTCTGGCGTTGATGCTGACACAAACCATTGATATCGAGGATGTGTTAACCAATGCGACAAACCCCGGATTGGTCACTCTTCTTTTGTTACTGATTATCAGCCATGCAATTGATAAAACAGCCCTTCTCAAACGGGTTGCGCGTAAACTGATTACGGCTAACTTCAAAGCGTCCTATTTGCGTTTATTTGGCATCAGCTTTTTTAGCTCGGCGTTGCTGAACAATACTGCGATTGTTGCCTCACTGATTGGCTCAGTCAAACAAAATCAGCATCACTTAGCTTCTAAGCTACTGATTCCATTATCATTCTCTGCCATTTTGGGCGGAACCGTAACTCTGATTGGGACATCAACCAATCTCATCGTGCACAGTTTTTTGCAGGACAAAGGCCATCCTGGTTTTGCGTTTTATGACTTTACGCTATTTGGGATGACGGCGGGTTTAATATGTGGCGTTTTGCTATACCTATTGCGCGGCTGGCTTCCTGAGATCACTCTCAAAGGTAGCGCAGAGCAAGAATATTTGCTTGAAGCTGATGTTGCCCCTGACTCTGAGCTGATTGGTTTGAGTATCGAAGACAATCATCTGCGCAATCTACCTGAGTTATTTCTGGTCGAGATAGTGCGCCATGGCAACACCATCTCCCCAGTTTCACCAGATGAGGTGATTGTCGCGGGCGATAAATTGATTTTTAACGGCAATGTCAAAAACGTCGATGCGTTGTCGCATATCAAGGGGTTGGAGCTATTTGCAGAGAATTCAGGACTCATGCGTTCTGAATTAAGCGAAGTGGTTATCTCGAACCGCTCTTCATTGATTGGTTCAACCCTCAAGCGCTCAGGATTTCGCGCCTTGTTTGACGCGGCTGTGGTGGCCATTCGCCGAGATGGCGAGCAGCTCTCTGGAAAGCTTGGAGAAGTCAAACTGCAGTCGGGTGATTTTTTATTATTGGCAACAGGACCTGATTTTCACCAGCGCAACAACTTAAATAAACACTTTTTCATCGTCTCTGAGCAAACCATTCAACGCAAGCTCTCGACGCGCCAAGATTGGCTAACCATGTTGGGTTTTGGGGCAGTCATCGCTCTAGCTGCATTTGAACTAGTGCCGTTGTTAGTCGGTTTATTGTTTCTATTGGCGGTGCTTGGTTTAGCCGGCGTGACCTCACATGCCGAGATCAAGCGCAATATTCCCTTGAATGTGATGGTGGTGATAGTGGGTGCCTTGTCACTGGCAACAGGTATGGAAAACGCTGGGCTTTTTGCTTTACTCACCGAGACATTAACGCCGTTAATTAATGGCCACTCAATGCTCATCGCATTAGTAGTCGTGTATTTTTTAACACTGTTATTAACCGAGTTTGTCACGAATAATGCAGCGGCGGCTTTGATGCTCCCATTTGCATGGGTCTTAGTCGAGGCACTGGGCGCTCCGATTTTGCCCTTTGCTTTGGCGGTGGCGTTTGCGGCGAGTGCCAGCTTTATCACCCCTTATGGCTATCAAACCAATTTGCTCGTGCACAATGCTGGGCAATACCGGTATATGGATTTTGTCAAAATCGGCTTACCGATTTCATTGTGTTATTCAACGATTGTGTTGAGTCTATTGGCTTGGGTGCATTTGTAAAAAAACGCGATGGCTATCCCAACCATCGCGTCAACTAACACACTTTAAATCTGTAGCTATTTTAAAAACTCTTTAGGTTTGACTAACCATTCCTTGCCTTTTAGCATTCCTTCCCAATACATTGGAGGCAGAATTTTTTCTTTTAATAACCAGGCTAAGTGGGACGGCTGTGTTCCATTAATGAGCCAGTTTGGGAACGTCGGTAACATTTTGCCACCATAACCAAACTCAGCCAGAATGATTTTGCCTTTTTCAACTGTTAATGGACAGGAGCCGTAGCCATTGTAGATGGCACGTTTTTCATACAAACCCATGTCACATAAGACATTATTAGCCACAATAGGGGCTTGCACTCTTGCTGCAGCCGCTGTTTTGGCATTAGGTGCATTCATCGCATCACCTAAGCCATAGATATTGTGATACTTTTTATGCTGCAACGTGGACTGATCGACATCAACCCATCCAGCTTCATCGGCCAAAGGACTGACTTTAATGAAGTCAGGAGCCGACTGCGGAGGTGCAACGTGTAACATATCAAAAGCAACTTCCACTAACTCATCGGATGCCCCTTCTCCAGTTTGCTTAAAATACGCCCGTTTATTGGGACCATCAACTTTGACTAAGTTGTGCGTAAACTGAAGGTTTGCTTGGTACTTTTCAACGTATTTCATCAAGCTTGGGACATACTCTTTGACCCCAAACAGAACAGGACCAGCGTTGTAAAATTCGACATCAATTTTGTCCAATACACCACTTGATAACCAATGGTCGCATGATAAATACATGGCCTTTTGTGGCGCACCAGCACATTTGATAGGCATTGGTGGTTGCGTAAATACCGCTTTTCCACCCTGTAAACCTTGTACGAGTTCCCATGTATAAGGTGCCAAATCAAAACGATAATTCGAAGTTACTCCATTTTTACCTAATGTTTCTGAAAGGCCTTCAATTTTGTGCCAATCTAATTTTAATCCTGGGCAGACAATAAGGTGTTTGTATGACACAGTATGACACCCATCAAGGAGCACACAGTTCTTGTCTGGTTCAAATGCTGACACTGCATTTTTGATCCAAGTCACACCTTTTGGGATCAGAGATGACAGCGTTTTAACTGTTTGTTCTGGAGTAAAGACCCCAGCTCCCACCATAGTCCAACCTGGCTGATAATAATGGATATCGGCAGGATCAATCACCGCGATATTAACATCCGGTTTACGCGCCAAAATACTAGAGCATACTGCAACCCCTGCAGCACCAGCACCCACGACCACAATATCAAATTCACGATCGGCTTGCTGAGTCGGCGTAACACCACCGTTCACGATGCGTCGCACCACACCTGACATATCATATCCAGCGTTTTTTGCCGTCTGTAAAATCTCAACGCTGCTCATTTCTGTTGCTTGAGCCAATGACCAAACTGTCGTACAGCGCGTGCCGGTTCGACAATAGGCAAACATCGGTTTAGGTAAATCCAACATTAATTGCTTAAAGGTCTGAGCATCTTCATCAGTGACCTTACCACTAGTCACAGGTTGATGAATGGCCACTAGACCAAGTTCTTCTGCTGTTGCTTTTATCTCTGCAAAATTGACTTGGTCTGCCCCTTCTCCATCAGGTCGATGACACACCAGTGACTTAAAGCCTTGCTCAGCCAAAATACGTACATCATCTACTGAGATTTGAGGGGATACGGATAAATCTTTGGTTAATATTTTGATATCCATGTTTGGCTCCTATAACGCATTGATTGGAATTTTGATGTACTGCAAACCATTTTTGGATTTCACACCAAATTCCCCCAAACGCAGATTCGTTTGAATCGATGGATACAGTAACTTAGGCACTGAAAGGGTTGCATCTCGTGCTTCGCGCTTGGCAACATATTCAGAAAACTCAGTATCGGGCTGAATTTGTTTATTGGTGCGTTTTTGTTCACCAATGGTAATTGACTCAAGTGGAGAGTCGCCATCCTTCGGGTAATCATGGCAAAGATACACAATGGTCTCATCAGGTAAGGTATAAAAACGCTGAACCGTCTTAAACAAATCCGCTGCACTGCCCCCAGGAAAATCACAGCGAGCAGTACCAAGATGTGGAGCAAATATGGTGTCACCAACAAAAATTGCATTGTGTTCGGCACAATAATAACTCGCACAAGCCGGTGTGTGGCCAGGGGTAAGCCAAGTTTCAAGCGTGATTGAGCCAATCGATATTTCATCACCTTCATCTAGGAGTCGATCAAATTGCTCTCCTGAAATTGGCGTATCCTCACTGCTATCAAACATGGGTACCCAAATTTCCAGTACTTCTTTGATTCTTTTGCTCATGGCGGTCTGACCACCAATGTGCGTTTTTAAATAAGACGAAGCGGTAATGTGGTCGGCATGAATATGACTTTCTAGGATCCACTCATTTTTTAGATTATTCGTTCGAATGTAATCAATGACCTGATCAGCACTATCTGTTTTGACAGTCCCAGCAAAATGGTCGTAATCTAGTACTGAGTCAATCACTGCACATTTTGCGGTCGATTCATCAACGACTATGTGCGTAAATGTCGCAGTATCTGGGTCGTGAAACGTTTTTACATACATATTCAGTGCTCCTTTACAGTAATTCTTTAGCAAAAATGATGACGGCGATGGTCAAGGTGAAATAGGCGAAGCTTTTTTGCAGTTTTTTTCCATCAAATCTATCTGCAATTTTTGTTGCGAGAAACATGCCCAACAATGTGCACAAAATTAAACTGCCGATTAGTTGAACATCGAGTGCGATGCCTGCTTGGAGATCCCCGCCAAAGCCAATGATGGATTTCAGAGCTATGATAAACAGTGATGCGGCAACGGCTTTTTTCATTTCCATGCCCATCAACAAGACCAAGGCTGGAATGATTAAGAAGCCTCCTCCTGCGCCAAGTAGCCCAGTAGCCACGCCCACAACAGAACCTTCAAACACAATTAAAATCGCCGATTGCGGTTTACCGGTTGGCGTGAGCTGTTTGGCATTCCGCAACATCATGACCGCGGACATCACCATTAGGATGCCAAAGAGCACCATAATCATGAGGTCTTTGGTGACCAAAAACACGCCATCATAGATGACTTCGGGTATAGCCGGAACTAAGAAAGCGCGGGTGGCATAGACCGCTAAAATAGAGGGAATTGCAAAAATTAAAGCCGGTTTAAAATCGATTAAACCTTGTTTAAAGTAACGAAATGCTCCAAATGCTGCCGTCAAGCCAACGATGATCAAAGAGTATCCTGTTGCGATCGTCGCATTGACGCCCATTAGATAAACAAGGATGGGCACAGTTAGTATCGAGCCACCGCCACCGATGACACCCAATACCATTCCCATAAAAACAGCTGCAATATAGCCAAAAAATTCCATAAAAAACCAAATAACTAAATCATATTAGATATATTATTTGGTTTTAAGCAAACATACCAATAACAAATAATTTACAAAAGTTATTTGCTTATTTCAAAAACTTATAAGTGTTGAGTTTTTTGGAATTTACCTAAACAGTACCTTCTCACGCTTAAACCAGTACACGCAAAACGCAATCAATAGTCCTGCAATCACGCTGGTCGAAACAAAAATCGGAATAAGTGCCATATAATCCATGGTACCTTTGATCAGCTCTTTCATCGCAAGCGCGACGTTTGTCAGTGGGATCCAGGCATATACCCCTTTAAGCTCAATTCCAGGTAACAACGCGATGATTATGGGAATAATCGTTAGGAACACGAGCGGCGTCATATACCCTTGTGCTTCTTTAAAGCTTCGAGCATAGATGGATAAACTGAGCAACAACGAAGCAAAAATCGCTACCACGGGCACTAGCATCAAAAACATCAACACAAAATCGATCGGGCTAATTGCCCCCATAAATTCCGTAATGAGTTTAATTGCCATGCCTTGCGCAAGCAGTACGCCCCAAACAAACATACTGCCTATGGTGACCATCGCAGAGGTCACCCCTGCAAACGCAATAGTGAAGAATTTTCCCATGACCAAATCTCGTCTTGGGATGGGCGTGATCAACAATGTCTCGAGTGTGCCTCGTTCTTTTTCCCCGGCTCCTATGTCCGTCGCAGGGAGCATGGCGCCTTGTAAACATAAAATAAAAACCAAATACGGAATAAACCCACCGATTTTCTCACCCAAATCCTCGCGTTTATCAGCAGTTGAGACTTTTTCAATCACTATAGGATTGAGTAACCCCTTTTGAATGGCCTCACTGACGCCCAAGGTGATAAACGCAGATTGCTGGTTGGTATTTTCAATCTCTTTGACGACTTCATTGACCCGGCGTTGCACCATATTAAGACCCGCATCATTGAGATACAGCATGATCCTTTGCTGACCACTGGTGAGCACATCATTGCTAAAGGTTGCCGGTACCACTAACACAAAATCTACTTTTTCAGTCTTTACAAAATCTTTGATCGCCGTTTCGTCATCACCTTTTAATGTGGTTTTTACTAGAGTTAAATCATCTCTAGCACTCAGCTGGTCGGTCAGATTCGGAGCAAACTCGCCACCGATCACAGCAAAGTTCAACGTCTTTTCTTGCGCTTCTTGAATGGCCTTACCGGAAAAATAAAACATTCCTCCAAAGATAATTGGGAAGAACAATAACGGCAACGCAATCATAAAAAACAGGGTTTTACGGTCTCGCAATAGTTCGATGACTTCTTTTTTAAATACTAACCACATGTCCTTATCTCCTACCTGATGCTAACCATAAATGAATCGTGTAATGTTTTACCTGACAACCCCGCAAACGACTCAATGTCTCCATTGTACTTGGTACGCCCTTCATCTATGACGGTCACGGTATCGCATAATTGTTCCACTTCATCCAAGTGATGCGTTGAAAAAATCACAGGCACTTGCTTTTCTTTTAACCTTTTGATGAATTCAATTACTGTCTGTGTCGCCATGATATCTAGCCCAGTTGTGGGTTCGTCCAAAATAACCACTTCCGGGTCATGGACGACGGCGCGCGCAATCGAAATACGTTGTTTCATACCGGTAGAAAAATTTTCACTGCGGCGCTCTAAAAAGGTGGATAAATCGAGCAGCTCAGTCAGTTCGTCGATCTTGTTGGCGATGGCTGCTTCATTCATCCCATGTAAGCGACCAAAATACGCGATATTTTCACGACCGCTTAAGCGTCCATACAATCCAGTTGAACCGGAAAGGAAGCCAATTTTTTGGCGTGCAATCAACGGGTTGGCCAAGACATCCACACCATTGATTGTGATGCTGCCTCCGTCTGGCGCGAGAGCAGTCGATAACATGCGTAACGTGGTGGTTTTGCCAGCCCCGTTTGGGCCGAGTAAACCGAGAACTTGGCCGTGATCGCACATAAAATTCACGTCTTGAACCGAATGAAAAAACTTGCCTTGTAAACGTGGGTCTTTGCGCTCTTGCTCACTGAGCTTTTTGGGATTTTCGACTTTGAATTTCTTAGCCAAATGCGAGATTTCAATCATACACGGTTCCTTATTGTCGTGTTTCACGCTTTAAGTGATGAGTTTATAGTAGCGTAAAATCTTAATATTTATAGCGATTTACAAACTTTATTACAATTTACATCGGCACAGGTTAAACAAATAGTATAAGGTTGTTTGTATAACAACGATTTAAGGAATTCCTATGTCAGAAGTGACCAACCCAATCCAGGCCTGTAGTGAGGTATTTGTTCGCCCTCGCGCTGTTTTTGAAGCGTTAAAGACGCACAATAACTGGTCATGGATCCCCTTTATTCTGACCGCAATCATCGGTTCATTACCAGGTTATTTATATTTTGCATCGGTCGACCAAGAGTACTATCACACATTACTGAAAACCTCTCCCGATTTAAGAGATTTGAGTCCTGCAGAAATCGAAACGGCGTTGTCTTTTACTCAAACTGCTGATATCGCAATGTACGTTCCGATTGGTTCCGTTCTAGCTATGATTGTCATTACTGCTATTATTGCTATTTACTACAAAGCAGTAACCGGTTCAGACGAAGAAAACTTAGCGGGTTTTACGGATTGGTACGGCGCGTGTTGGTGGATAGGTCTGCCGACGATTATCGGTGCGGTGATTTCTATTTTGATGATCTTACTTGGTGATGCTAGCGGTCAGATCCATCCTTCCTTAGCGTCATCAACTTCAATCGCGAATGTGTTTAATATTGGTTTAGACTCTACATGGTTCAACTTTGCTACCTCTGTCAGACTTGAGATGATTTGGAACTACTACATTGCAGCGGTTGCTATCGGTACATGGACGCGCTTCGATTTTAATAAGTGCCTAGTGCTTGCTGCATTACCTTATGTTGTCATTTACGGTGTTTGGGCATTGTTCTTGGTTTTCTAATTTTATTATTCCTTTAAATAGCCGAGTGCTCTCACTGAGATACTCGGCCTTTTTTTGGGAAAAGAACAAGTTATTGGTATACTTCGCGCTCTTTAAGAAAAAGGAAGAATAATAATGAAACGACATTTTGTAACCGCTATATTGTGTTGCTTACTACTCAGTGCATGTCAACCTAACCAAGCAGAACGCGAGACCACGTCTCAAACCCAAAACCCATCCCAAGCTTCGGTTAGCTTTGCCGATGCGTACAATAGTCTAAGCGGCGAAACCATCATTGAGCATGCTAAAGTACTGGCTTCAGATGAATTTGGTGGTCGTTTACCGGCGACAGAAGGTGAAACAAAGACCCTTGCGTATTTGACCGAACATTTCACTCAAGCCGGCTTAGTGCCCACAGAAGGCGATTCTTTCTTGCAACCCGTGGAATTGATTTCCATTACGGCGAGCCCAGATGCTTCTTTAAGTATTGGCGAACAAACATTTACCTATAAAGATAACATGGTTGTTGGCTCGCAGCGTGAGCAAGCGCAAATCGATGTTTCCGATTCGGAGGTGGTCTTTGTTGGCTATGGTGTGAATGCGCCAGAATATAATTGGAACGATTATGAAGGCCTAGATGTCACTGGCAAAACGGTTGTGATCTTAGTTAATGATCCAGGTTTTGAAAATCCTGATGCGGGGATTTTTGAGGGTAAAACCATGACCTATTACGGACGTTGGAGTTACAAGTACGAAGAAGCTAGCCGTCAAGGGGCCGCTGCAGCGCTGATTGTACATGAAACTGAACCTGCCTCTTATGGTTGGTCGGTCGTAGCGAACAGTTGGTCAGGACCTCAATACGGCTTGGTTAACCCGGATAAAGGCGCTTCTCGCGTCGCGATTGAAGGTTGGTTAAGTCTTGAGGCTGCGCAATCTGTGTTTGCAGAAGCCGGTAAAGACTTCGCGACTGAAAAAGACAAAGCACTACAAGGCCCATACCATTCTGCGTTAGGCCTGACTGCTTCAGCATCAGTACAAAATACCTTTGAAACGTCAACCAGCTACAATTTCTTAGCGACATTACTAGGCAGTGAATTACCTGACGAACACGTTATTTTTACTGCGCATTGGGATCATTTAGGCACAGATACTTCGCTGGAAGGTGACCAAATCTACAATGGCTTTCACGACAATGCGACCGGTACAGCCGGTTTGATCACCATTGCACAGCAACTGGCAAAATTATCAGAGCGCCCCAAACGCTCGATCAGTTTTCTAATTGTAACTGCGGAAGAACAAGGTTTACTGGGCTCAAAATACTATGCCAATAACCCAGTAGTACCACTGAGTAAAACCGTCGCCAACATCAACGTTGACGCGATGAATATCTTAGGTCAAACCCAAGATGTTGCGGTGGTTGGCCAAGGTAAATCAGAACTAGAACAATATCTCGTCGCCGCCGCGACGAAACAAGGTCGTGTGGTAGTGCAAGAACCACGCCCTGAAGCCGGTTACTATTATCGCTCAGATCACTTTTCGTTTGCCAAAGCAGGAGTGCCGGCTCTTTATGCATACGGCGGTGCAACACCGCTGAACGAAGAGGTGGCAGCCTATCGCAAAAAAATCAACGTGATTCAACGCGGATGTTACCACCAAGTATGCGACCAGTACCGTGAAAGTATCGACCCAAGCGGTATGGAAGAAGATGCTCGTATGTTAATGGACGTTGCCGTTCAGGTTGCTAATGCGCAGACTTGGCCACAATGGTCAGCAACTAGTGAATTTCAGCGCAAATAATCAGTGAATGTGACATTCCTATGAAAAAGGTCGGAGTTTCCGGCCTTTTTTGTGATTTACCCTTGCTTTTTTCCACAAAACTGGCACATTAACACCCTTAGCGGGCCAAAAATAACAATACCAAAATCGCTACTTATAAATTACACCTCCCACGCACCTAGCGTAACGACAGAAATACGTGTAACCAATATTTTTTTAGCATTATTTTTAGCATAGAGAGAACCTATATATGTGTGGTATTTTCGGGATCTTAGACATCAAAACCGATGTCTCAGAATTACGTACCCAAGCATTAGAGCTTGCCAAATTACTTCGCCATCGCGGCCCAGACTGGTCAGGTATTTGGAATAATAATAATGCTATCTTATGCCACGAACGCCTTGCCATTGTGGATGTCGACACCGGCGCACAACCTCTTATCAGTGATTCTGAAAACGAAATCTTAGCAGTGAACGGCGAAATCTATAATCACAAAGCATTAGCTTCTGCAGAAGCTTCGGATTATGCCTTTAAGACCAAATCAGACTGTGAGGTCATTATTCCTCTGTATCAAAAATACGGCTCACAGTTTATTGATAAACTAGAAGGCATGTTTGCCTTTGTTTTGTATGACCAAGCTAATGGTTCTTATCTGATCGCTCGTGATCATATTGGTATTATTCCGTTGTACACGGGTTATGATGAGCACGGTAATTTTTATATTTCATCGGAAATGAAAGCACTTGCTCCTGTGTGCAAAACCATTTCAGAATTCCCGCCAGGACACTATCTCGATAGTCGTGAAGGCAAATTGGTCAAATACTATCAGCGCGATTGGATGAGCTATGACAATGTCAAAGAGAACACAACCAATCTGGATGATTTGAAAAAAGCCTTTGAAGATGCAGTCAAATCTCATCTAATGTCTGATGTACCTTATGCTGTACTGCTATCAGGTGGCTTGGATTCATCATTGGTCTCTGCCGTAGCAGCCCAGTATGTTGCAAAACGAGTTGAAGATGATGGCCAATCTGACGCATGGTGGCCTCGCCTTCATTCATTTGCCGTTGGCCTAGAAGGCGCACCAGATTTAGTCGCTGCCCAAAAAGTGGCTGACATGATTGGCACTGTGCATCACGAAGTGCATTTTACTATTCAAGAAGGCCTGGATGCGATCCGCGATGTGATTTATCATCTTGAAACGTATGATGTGACGACTATTCGCGCTGCGACGCCGATGTATTTGATGACGCGTAAAATCAAAGCTATGGGGATAAAAATGGTGCTTTCTGGCGAAGGTTCAGACGAAATCTTTGGCGGATATTTGTATTTCCACAAAGCGCCTAACGCCAAAGAACTGCATGAAGAAACGGTTCGTAAACTCGATCGTTTGCACATGTTTGATTGTGCTCGTGCGAACAAAGCTACTTCAGCATGGGGCGTAGAAGCTCGCGTTCCGTTCTTAGATAAAAACTTCATCGATGTTGCCATGCGCTTAAACCCACAAGACAAAATGTGTATCGATGGCAAAATGGAAAAATGGATTTTACGCAAGGCGTTTGATGACAATACGTATCTTCCAGACGAAGTACTATGGCGTCAAAAAGAACAATTTGGCGATGGCGTAGGTTATTCGTGGATCGATTCAATCCGCGATTTCGTGGATGCTGAGGTCAGCGACCAACAACTTGCTAATGCTGAATTCCGTTTCCCAACCAATACACCGGATACCAAAGAAGGGTATTATTATCGCACTATCTTTGAAGGTTACTTCCCACAAGAAAGTGCAGCGAAATGCGTACCGGGTGGTAAGTCGATCGCCTGTTCTACGGTTGAAGCCCTGGCTTGGGATGAGAGCTTCTTAAACAACGCTGACCCTTCTGGTCGTTCAATGAAGGATGTGCACCAGGGATAAACCCTTATTGTACATACCACAATGGTATATCACCCACTGGTGTCGATTTTGGCAACAGTGGGTTTTTTAATGGAATTTTGATGCGATCCGTCAGTTCAATTTTAGCGAGTAATTTCTTATAAGTCTGTTCAAATAACGCATCCATTGTGCCGTCTTTGATGGCTTGTTCTAAGCCCTGCTGGATTAATTGACGTAAAATTCGATCCCCAGGGTTTACGAAAAAATAGACCGCAGTGGGATACTGTAAAACGTACTTCGGTTCTAGCAAGAGCCCGTTCGTTAATTCCGGCTTACCTAACTCATCTAATACTTCGATCACGGAACGCGCAAATAAACTGACTTGTCGATCGCGCATTAATTGGAATGCTTCAAGATGATCTGAGGCATTAACAACATTAAAGCCGTTACTGCGTAAGATCTTATTATCCGGCCAATTTAACCCTTGAACTAAGGTCAATTCTCGCATACTGTCCGGACCCAAATGTGCGAACTGATTTTGGTTAGTCTCGTGCAGTAATAACACGCGCCAACCTATTAACCCTTTATAAATTGGGACTCTGATTGGCGTTAACAGCGATTCTCGATCCACATCGGTCATCGACCACATCACATTAATTTGTCGATTATCCGAAAGCAGTTGAATGGCGCGCTGTTGCGTGAGCACATTATCAGTTTGCTGAAGTCGATAGCGCACACCGGTTTTTTGTAAGGCGAGATCCAGTAGAGCAATCGCGTATTGATTATGAATGGTCTCATGATTGATATTCTTGGGATACCTAATATCCCACACCGCTGCCTGAGCAACAAAGTGCATTTGAACAATAAAGCCGCAAAATAACGTTTTCCAGATTCGCATAAAACTATCCGCTTCGGAGTTAACACAAGGTTAACACTAGACGTTATTCTATGCCAATAAACTTATGGGTTTGCAAAGATAAACGCCAGTTGCGTGCAATACAGGTCTGAATCGCCAATTCTGTTGCCCGTGTTTGTTGAGAAATAGGTTGTAGATAAATTGAAGGTTGCCGCATTAACTCAAGCCCCGAGAGCAAAGCATCCAATGCATCAATGTGTTTTTGCATCGCCACAGCATGCTTGATCTCGTCAGCACGTTGCACAGCTTCAGGTAATATCTGATAGCCACCTGGCATATCAATCTTGGGTGAAACCGTAACAAATACGTCATCATGGCAGCGGATCGGAAACGTACCTGATGTTTCAATTTGCACGCTAAACCCTTGAATCATTAAAGCGGACGTTAAAGGCTGTAAATCATACATACACGGCTCACCGCCAGTTATGACTATGTGTTTTGCCCGATATCCTCTGCTCTCATATTCAGTAAGAAGTTGTTCAACGGTAAATTGAGCGTGTGTTGGCGCATCTTCTCGTTTACTGCGCAATGACTCGATGGCTATGATATCGGCTTTAGCAACCGGCCAAGTATGCTGAGTATCACACCACGGGCAACCGACTGGACAACCTTGCATGCGAACAAATACGGATGGCACGCCGGTGTGACTGCCCTCACCTTGGATCGACTCAAAAATTTCATTGATTGGATATTGCACAACCTACCTCTAACACTTTGTATGAGTGTATCGTTTGCAGGTATAATACCGCAAAATAACAAGACAGGTATATGCTTTCATGGCTCAACAAAAACGTGCGGTGATTATTTATTCAGGCGGGATGGATTCATTCACGCTACTACATCATGTTTTAGCACAGGGTTTTGCACCTGATGAGGTTGCCTGTTTGACCTTCAACTACGGTCAACGTCACGTCAGAGAAATTGAGGCGGCCAAAACAGTTTGTCAAGGATTAAAAATTACCCACAAGATTGTTGATATTTCAGCCATAAATACCCTTATGGCAGGCTCTTCTTTGACCGATGACATTGAAATCCCAGAAGGGCATTACGCTGAAGAAAGTATGAAATCAACGGTCGTACCAAATCGAAATATGGTACTTTTATCTATGGCTGTGGCTTATGCTGTGTCACTTGAAGCCCCAGCGGTCTATTACGGAGCCCATTCAGGCGATCACGCGATCTACCCGGATTGCCGGCCAGAGTTTGTACAAAAAATGAAAGACGTTTGCGCCATTGCAAACTATGACCCAGTCAGTATTGAAACGCCATTTTTACATCATACAAAAAGCGAGATATTAACCGTTGGCAAAGTCTTAGCGCTTGATTACAGCAATACCTGGACTTGTTACAACGGACGCAAAAAAGCCTGTGGCAAATGCGGCGCGTGTGTCGAACGCCTTGAAGCCTTTGCTGAAAACCAGCTTATCGATCCATTAGAATACGAATAATATTCTGTCTACATTGCGCTGAGATAGCGTCACAAAATGCGATAATTTTTTCTATATAACGAAGCATGCGTATATAAGCAAAGTCAAAGAAATTCAAAGCCCAAATGATTAAGAAATCTTGACCGCTTCGGCGCGTAATTGTTCGATTTCATCGCGAATACTCGCGGCTTTTTCAAATTCCAGTTCGCGTGCGGCCTCAAACATTTTTTGCTCTAATTCACTGATTTTACCCATGATATCGGTCGCGGTCATGGCTTTGTATTTCTTCTCTTTTTCGGCCACTTTGCGCAGCTTCACCTTACCGGATGCTGGATGGGCATCGTCATCGCCAATATCCATGATGTCGGTGATTGGTTTTATCAAGGATTGCGGAGTAATGCCATTTGCCTCATTATGAGCTTGTTGCTTGGCGCGGCGACGCTCAGTTTCATCAATGGCTTTTTTCATCGAGCCGGTGATTTTATCCGCATACAAAATCGCACGTCCATTGAGGTGACGAGCAGCACGACCTATGGTTTGAATGAGAGATTTTTCAGCACGCAGAAAACCTTCTTTATCCGCATCTAGAATCGCAACTAAAGACACTTCAGGCATATCCAAGCCTTCTCTTAGCAAGTTAATCCCCACTAATACATCAAACTTACCAATTCGCAAATCGCGAATGATTTCGATCCGCTCCACTGTATCTATATCTGAATGCAAGTATCTGACTTTTACACCATTCTCGTTAAGGTACTCCGACAAATCTTCGGCCATACGTTTGGTCAATGTGGTGATCAATACCCGTTCATTAAGCTCCACACGTTTATTGATTTCAGACAATACATCATCTACTTGTGTCGCCACAGGACGTATCTCGATGACAGGATCAAGAAGCCCCGTTGGTCTGACAACTTGCTCGACTATTTCGCCTGAGCACTTTTCAAGCTCGTAGTTTCCAGGGGTCGCTGACACATAAATCGTCTGAGGGGAGATATGCTCAAATTCGTCGAATTTGAGTGGCCGATTATCCAGTGCAGAAGGCAAACGAAAACCGTACTCAACCAAGGTTTCTTTTCGCGAACGATCACCTTTATACATGGCACCAATCTGCGATACGGTTACATGCGATTCATCAATGATCAACAAGCCATCTTTGGGAAAGTAGTCAATTAATGTCGGTGGGGGTTCGCCGGGTGCTCGGCCTGACAAATAACGCGAATAGTTTTCGATCCCTGAACAAAATCCCAATTCCAGCATCATTTCAATGTCAAACTGAGTGCGTTGAGAAATACGCTGTTCTTCCAGCAGTTTATTGGCTTCTTTAAGTTGTGTGCGGCGCTGTTCTAATTCGTCTTTTATATTTTCAACGGCATTCAAGATACGTTCTCGTGGCGTCACATAATGCGTTTTGGGAAAGACGGTTGCTCGTGCGACAGATTTTTCGACCTCACCCGTAAGTGGATCAAAGTAGCTGATCTTCTCAATCTCAGCGTCAAACAACTCGACACGGATCGCTTGCTTTTCAGAATCTGCAGGGAAAATATCAATCACATCACCACGCACCCGAAATGCGCCGCGTTCAAAAGCGATGTCATTGCGTTTATATTGCAATTCTGCCAATCGGCGCAATATATCACGCTGATCCATCGTATCGCCTTGACGCAGATGCAATAACATCTTCATGTACGATTCGGGATCGCCTAAACCATAAATCGCCGAGACGGATGCCACTATCACCACATCTCTTCTCTCCATCAAAGCCTTTGTTGCTGATAAACGCATTTGCTCAATGTGGTCGTTGATCGAGGAGTCTTTTTCGATAAACGTATCGGTCGATGGCACATATGCTTCTGGCTGATAGTAATCGTAATATGAAACAAAATACTCTACGGCATTATTGGGGAAAAATTCTTTCATCTCCCCATATAACTGAGCGGCAAGGGTTTTGTTGTGGGCTAAAATCAGCGTGGGTCTTTGCACCTCTGCAATGACATTAGCCATGGTAAAGGTTTTACCAGAACCCGTCACACCCAAGAGTGTTTGTTGTGCCAAACCCGCCTCTAGACCTTCAACTAATTGTGCTATGGCGGTGGGCTGGTCACCAGCTGGAGAATATTTGGATTGAATTGTAAAAGGCTTAGCCACTGATTTAACTACCTGTCGAAAGCTGGTTTAAACTGTGTTTGAACATCCAATAAGAAATAAAAGCCATGACGGTGTTGGCCAGGACGATACCCCAAAAAACGCCGTATAACTCGTAATATATACTGCCTATAAAAGCAAAAGGTACAAAAAAGACAAATAATCTCAACGCATTGAGTGCTAATGCGTACATGGGTTGATGGATAGCATTAAATGCTGAATTAGTCAAAACCACAACCCCTTGTGCACCATAACCGAGCGGCACAATCATCAAAAACAGGGTGATCCATTCGGTGACGTCGGGCTCTCTGGCAAAGATTTTGGCAATCCATGGTGCCGAGATCAGCAAACACACAAATACCAATAATTGAAAGCCCAGTACAAATTTAAGGGAAAGTTGATAAGCTTCCTTCACTCGATCGATACGATTCGCCCCGAGATTCTGGGACAGTAAAGGCGGCAACGACATTGACAGAGCCAGCATCACAATGCTTGCAATCGTCTCTAAACGTCCACCTACGCCCCATGCAGCCACAGCTGTCGCACCAAACCCTGCGACAATGGCAGTCACAACACCCGTGGCAATGGGTGTGAGCATGTTCGCTCCCGCGGCCGGAAAACCAATTCTTAACACGTCTTTGCTGTGTGTAAGAAACTCAGTCAGATTGAGCAAACGCGGCACCATCAACTCGCGTTTTATCAATAAAACAATTATCCATACAACACCAGTTGCCCATGCTATTGCGGTCGCAATCGCCGCACCTTGAATGCCCATTGCTGGAAATGGACCTAACCCAAAAATCAAAAACGGATCTAAAACAGCATTGATTGCCCCTCCTGAGGCCATAATGATACTTGGTGTTTTGGTATCACCAGACGCACGCAACACCGAGTTACCAACCATGGGGATAGCTAAAAGTACTCCTGCCAGATACCATACTGACATGTAGTCAGTAATGAGCGGTAACTGAGCGGATTCAGCACCTAACAGAGAAAAGACCAGTTCAATACTCAACAAGCCAATGGCGCATAACATGCCCACCAACAAAAACACACTCATTAGTGCAGCCATGGCACTTAAACGGGCATCTTGATTTTGGCCTGCGCCCAATAATTTGCCAATGACTGCGGATGTACCAATGCCTAAGCCGATGTTTAAACTGATTACAGTGAAGGTGACAGGGAAGGTAAAACTAATTGCCGCAAGCTCATTGGTACCTAACAAGCTCACAAAAAATGTATCGACTAACCCAAATGACATCAATAATATCATGCCATAAATCATGGGTAGGGTAAGCTCTTTGAGCGTTTGCGCAATAGAGCCTTCCAACATCCGGTTCGGAGCTGGTTTGGTGGCTTTTACTTCTGACACACGATATCCTTAAATTAATCATTAAATACTACCACACCCCCTTACATACCGCACCTGCAATTCAAGTCATTAAACCGTCATAAAAATAACATATTTTTTACAATTCATTTTTTGTACAAATGAGTCATAAAGCCACCAGTAAAAGTAAATTGTATTGATGAACCATAGAATTTTTGTGTAATTTAATGAATCTTTGTTATCTTTATTCACAAGAGATATCGTTGTCACTCGCAGCAGCATAAAAAAAATCTCATTACTTATTGCATCACTCCAAAGTACGATATTCATTGGCAATCTTGATGTTTAACCAAATGCATTGTTGCATTTTTAATCTGCACAAAAATTCACACATATTACAGAAGCAAAAACTACACACATAGTTATCCACAGATAAAGTGGATAACGTAACAAGGCCAGATACAACAAAGTTTTGACGTCATATGCTCAAATTTTAGGTTAGCATACGCTCACTCTTAAATATGAAAGATTTGTTACACTCATGAAAAAAACTGTATAAGCAGACAGTGCTCAAATGTTTTTTAATTCGATTTGGTTATATGTATATTACTAAAATAACAAACAGAAAAGTGAGCCATTATTTTTGAAATTTTTGTCTTATTAGAGTTGACACAGATGCCTGCAATCTTTAATATGCGCGCTCGTTGAGAGTACGATTCCCCCTTAGCTCAGTTGGTTAGAGCGACGGACTGTTAATCCGCAGGTCCCCCGTTCGAGTCGGGGAGGGGGAGCCATCTCAACCTACATTCCTTACGATTCCCCCTTAGCTCAGTTGGTTAGAGCGACGGACTGTTAATCCGCAGGTCCCCCGTTCGAGTCGGGGAGGGGGAGCCATCCACTTTCTTTTATTCCATATTAACTCAAATACAGTTTTAACCTGTTTTTCCAGATTAAAATGACCCAAATCATTGTTTATGTTCGTTAAACATTAGATAATGTATATTAATTTTTTTTCGTTACCCCATATAAATAATGACTGAATTCGTATTACTGCTCATTAGCACAGTGCTAGTCAACAATTTTGTCTTGGTACAGTTTTTGGGACTGTGCCCGTTTATGGGTGTGTCCAGCAAACTTGAAACCGCCATTGGCATGTCAATGGCGACAACCTTTGTGCTTACATTAGCCTCTTTAGCCAGTTATTTAATTGAAACTTACCTTTTGATCCCTTTTGATTTACAGTTTTTACGTACCGTATCATTTATATTGGTCATTGCAGTGGTCGTACAATTTACCGAGATGGTGGTACACAAAACCAGTCCGACATTATATCGCTTACTCGGTATCTTTTTGCCTCTGATCACAACAAACTGTGCAGTATTAGGCGTAGCGTTACTCAATATTAAGGAACAGCATTCAATGACCGAATCGATTGTGTATGGTTTTGGTGCTGCAGTGGGTTTTTCATTGGTCATGATATTGTTTGCCGCAATGCGAGAGCGCTTAGCTGCTGCTGATGTGCCCACCCCATTTCGTGGAGCGGCCATTGCCATGGTCACTGCTGGCTTAATGTCTCTAGCATTCATGGGCTTTACAGGGTTGGTGTCTTGATGTCTTTGTTTGCGTTTGCGCTGATTATACTTGGCTTACTTGCTTTGATATTTGGGGCAATCCTCGGTTATTCAGCCATCAAATTTAAAGTCGAGTCCGATCCTTTGGTAGACCAAATAGATGCCATGTTGCCACAGACTCAATGTGGTCAGTGTGGCTATCCAGGTTGCAAACCATACGCTGAAGCGATTGCCAATGGCGATGAAATCAACAAATGCCCTCCCGGTGGTGAAGCTACCATCAAAAAACTCGCCGATCTCATGGGAGTAGAACCCAAACCCCTAGATAGTGCCCATGGGGTTGAAGACGTCAAAAAAGTAGCCTACATTCGTGAAGCAGAATGTATTGGCTGTACCAAATGCATTCAAGCGTGTCCGGTAGATGCGATTATTGGCGCTGCCAAGCAAATGCATACTGTCATAGTCGATGAATGCACAGGCTGTGACTTATGCGTTGCCCCCTGCCCGGTTGATTGCATCGATATGGTACCGGTTAAAGAAACGCCCGCTAACTTCAAGTGGCATCTCGGTAAGAATGTTAGTGGCACTGTCGGCAACATCGATATAAAGCAGGTGTCATAATGGAAGCTTTTGCCAAAATAGATATTCTCGAACGCGTTGACGCTGCAGCAGTCGTTGAAGCTATTAAAGCTGGTCGACTGCACAATTTTCCTGGAGGTGTGCACCCACCTGAGGCAAAGTTATTATCTAATCAGGCTCCTATTGCATCCATGCCGGTGCCCAAAACTCTTTATATACCTCTTAAACAACATTCTGGGATGCAAGGTAGTCTGATCGTTGCCGTGGGCGATAGAGTAAAAAAAGGCCAAGCACTGACCCATAGTTCACATCCTTTTGCGGTTCCTGTTCATGCCAGTACTTCAGGCATCATTACGGACATCACTGAACATCCAAGTGCCCATGCGTCAGGCCTACCTGAAACCACAATTGTGTTAGAACCTGATGGCGCTGAAGATTGGCATATCATGCCACCCTTCGAAAATTATCGAACGATCGAACCAGTCAAATTAATTGAACGCATCTGTGATGCAGGAATCAGTGGCTTAGGTGGTGCAGGCTTTCCAACCCATATCAAAACGCAGCACGACCATGACGTGGAATGTTTGATCATTAATGGCATTGAATGTGAGCCCTATATCAGCTCAGATGATCGCATCATGCGCGAGCACGCTTGGCAAATTAAACAAGGCATTGATATATTGCGTTATTTGGTGAACCCCAAAGCAATCATTATCGCGGTTGAAAGCAACAAACCCGAGGCCTTTGATGCCCTGAAAACCGCTTGCGGTTCAGATGCGTCAATTACGATGGCAAGTGTTCCTACCAAATATCCAGCAGGCGGTGAAAAGCAATTGATTCAAGCGCTCACCGGACATGAAGTGCCTCGCTCTGGTTTACCTATGGACATTGGCTGTATGATGTTCAACGTCGGTACTTGTTTTGCAATTGCCGATGCCATCATCTATGGCAAAGCTTTAGTTCAGCGTGTGGTGACTCTCACCGGTGAAGCGCTCGAAGCACCACAGAATGTTTGGGCGTTGTTAGGTACACCAATGGCTGATTTGCTTGCCTTTGCTCAGTATCAGCCAGCCAAACAAAAACGTCACAAAGTGATTATGGGCGGTCCAATGATGGGCTTTACGGTTACCAATGATAGTGTTCCTGTGGTCAAAATCACAAATTGTGTCTTGGTACCCGCTGCGGATGAATTGCCTGATATTGACGATGAAAAACCTTGTATTCGCTGCGGTTACTGCACAGATGTCTGCCCTGCTGGTTTATTGCCGCAACAACTGTATTGGTACAGCAAAGCAAAAGACTTTGCGAAAGCCGAAGAGTACGCTCTGGCGGATTGTATTGAGTGTGGTGCGTGCGCCTATGTATGTCCCAGTGAGATCCCTTTAGTACAATATTATCGTCAAGCCAAAGCAGAAATAAAAGCGCAGCTGGACGAACAACAAAAGTCAGAAAAAGCCAAGCAACGATTTGAGCAAAGGCAGGCACGACTTGAAGCTGAGAAACACGCCCGCGAAGAAAAACACCGCAAAGCAGCCGAGGCACGAAAAGCTGCCATGGAAAATAACGGCGGTGATGCAAAAGCCAAGATAGCAGCAGCACTTGCTCGAGCTAAAGCAAAAAAACAACAGGCGGCCAAAGCTAATGATGCCGGCACGCCTAATAATAATGATGAGTCGTCAAAATAATGCAGTTCAGTTTATCAAGTTCCCCACACAATCGAGTTCGTCGCGATACTGCCAGTGTCATGCGTGCGGTCTGTTACGCCTGTATCCCAGGGATAATGGCACAGCTGTGGTTTTTTGGTTGGGGAATACTGATTCAAATTATCTTGGCAATCGTAACCGCAGTCTTAACAGAAGCCGGTATTATGAAATTGCGAAAGCGCGCTGCTAAGCCCGTCTTATCGGATTATTCGGCAGTACTCACTGCGCTATTATTAGCCGTAAGCATCCCGCCTCTTGCACCATGGTGGCTGATCGTCATTGGCACGTTTTTTAGTATCGCTATCGTGAAACAGCTGTATGGTGGCCTTGGTTTTAATATGTTTAACCCTGCAATGGGCGGATATGTGATGTTGCTTATCTCGTTCCCTCTGGCTATGACAATGTGGGCCCCCGTGCAAAATATGGCCATTTACCCTTACGACTTCGCAGACGCAATAAGTGTGGTATTTACGGGTTTCAGTGTCAGTGGTTACGACATGACTCAGTTGCGACTTGGCGTAGATGGTGTAACTCAAGCTACGCCTTTGGATGCGGTGCGATCTTCATTGTTATTAGGCGAAACCTATAGTGAAGCCATGCAGGCACCTATTTTCAATTCAGACACAGGTTTCGCGTATGGCTGGAGTTGGGTGGCTCTGGCGTATTTAGCAGGTGGGTTATTTTTGCTCTGGCGCAAGTTCATCTCATGGCACATGCCTCTAAGCATGTTGGCTGGCGTGATAATGACCGCTGCCATTCTGAACATGTTGATGCCTGATGCGACTGGCGGAATCTTATTTCATTTGTTATCGGGTGCCGTCTTATTTGGTGCGTTTTTCATTGTGACCGACCCGGTTTCTGGTTCCACCACACCTAAAGGTCGCATTATCTTTGGCGTGTTGATTGGCTTTTGGACTGTCATTATTCGAACCTTTGGAGGCTATCCCGATGCCGTCGCTTTTGCAGTGTTGTTGATGAATATAGCTGTGCCTTTAATTGATTATTACACACAACCTCGCACTTATGGAGCGCGATCATGATTGTCCAAAACACTCGAAAGAATGCGACGATATTAAGTGTGTTTGCTTTGTGTGTCGCAGGATTAGTCACTCTGACTTACCTTGGAACGAAAGACCGAATTACAGCGCAAGAACAAGCAAAGTTACTCAGTGTTATCGGTGATGTGGTGCCGAGTACTCATTACGATAATGATATCCAACACGATTGCATTGCCCTACCTGTGGTACATGCGCTTGGTAACACCAGCAATCTCAAAGCCTATCGCGGGCGTATAGGTTCCAAATTGAGTGCTGTGGCGGTAGAAAGTGTTGCTCCCAATGGCTATAGCGGTGCCATCCGCTTTATTGTCGGACTTGCTGGAGAGGGTTTTACCACTGTGACTGGCGTCCGTGTTTTACAACATATGGAAACCCCTGGCTTGGGCGACAAAATTGACGAGCGTGTCAGTCCTTGGATCTATGAATTCAATAATCGTGAAATTACACCTGAAGTCCAAATCCAATGGACGGTCAAAAAAGACGGTGGTCAGTTTGACGCCTTTACCGGTGCAACTATCACACCTCGAGCGTTGACTCAGGCAATTGCCAAAACGGCTTTGTATGTGCAACAAAACCTCACACAAATCGCACGTGCTACCAATCAATGTGCAGTTGAGGATAGTCGAAATGATTGATATCAAAGAGCTCACATGGCAAGGATTATGGAAAAATAATCCAGCGCTCGTACAACTTCTCGGGTTGTGCCCCCTACTCGCAGTGACAAGCACAGCCATTAACGGTTTAGGCTTGGGTTTGGCCACATTATTTGTGTTAATGGGCTCGAATATAACGGTTTCAGCAGTGCGTCATTATGTGCCCAACGAGATCCGCATCCCTATTTTTGTGATGGTGATCGCAGCCTTTGTGACGATTATTCAACTGCTCATGCAAGCGTTTACGTTTGAGTTGTATTTGGCGTTGGGGATTTTCATTCCACTGATCGTAACGAACTGCGCCATTATTGGACGAGCTGAAGCCTTCGCCGCCAAGAATGATCTCCTCCCTTCAGCCTACGATGGCTTTATAATGGGCGCAGGTTTTGCGCTGGTTTTGGTGGTGTTAGGCGGAGTCAGAGAGCTTCTTGGCAGTGGTACCTTGTTTAGTGGTGCAGAGCTGTTATTGGGCGCTTGGGCGGTTGATTTAGAAATCACCTTCTTTGTGTCAGATAATCCCTTTTTGTTAGCGATATTGCCCCCTGGTGCATTTATTGGGATGGGGTTGTTAATCGCATTAAAAAATATTCTTGACCCGAGGTTAGAAGCGAAGTTTGCGCCAAAACCTGAGAAAATCGTTGAACGCGCTAGAGTTACCGCAGAGAGTTAAATCATGACCAAGAGCGAAAAAGTCGAAGCTATTATTGCGATTCTCGAAGAATTGTACCCTGAAGTGCCAGTCCCATTAGATCACAAAGATCCTTATACACTTCTAATTGCAGTTCTCTTATCCGCACAATGTACCGACGAGCGGGTTAATCAGATCACTCCCTTGCTATTTGCCAAAGCGGATAATCCGTATGACATGGTAAAAATGAGTATTGAAGAAATTCAAGCCATTATTAGACCATGCGGTTTATCACCAATGAAATCAAAAGGTATCTGGCATCTCTCTGAGATGATTATTCGGCAACACGGTGGCGAAGTGCCACAGGATTTTGCAGCATTAGAGGCCATGCCTGGAGTGGGTCATAAAACCGCCTCTGTCGTCATGGCGCAAGCCTTTGGGGTACCCGCATTTCCAGTCGATACGCATATTCACCGCTTAATGTATCGCTGGGGCTTATCTAATGGCAAAAGCGTGGAGCAAACGGAGCGCGACGCAAAACGTTTATTTCCCAAGGAAAAATGGAACGACTTACATTTACAGATCATCTTCTATGGCAGAGAATACTGCCCAGCAAGAGGTTTTTCCCTTGACCGCTGTATTATCACTCGACAATACGGTCGTAAAAGCTTTATCAACCAAGTGATTAAAGACACTCAGAAACGAGCTAAACGATAATTAAATCTCCAGAGTTATTTTTGTAGGTCAATATCGCAAAAGCAATGTCTTCAAAGCCAAATGGCAAAATTAGTTTAAACATTTTTTGCAAAAATTGTATTTGGTGCTAGTAGTCTGCTTCAGAGGTTGCGATAATAATGCTTCTAGCCGTTTTGGAGTTGTTATGTTTGCATTAAATCAGCGTTTTCGCGGGTATTTTCCAGTTATTATCGATGTCGAAACGGCTGGGTTTAATGCGCAAACTGACGCGTTATTAGAGGTTGCGGCGATCACGCTCAAAATGCTCCCTGAAACAGGTGAGTTGGCGATCGATGAAACCTACCATGCGCACATTGAACCGTTTGCCGATGCCAATCTTGAGCAATCCGCTTTAGAATTCAACGGCATCGATGTGAACTGTGCTCTGCGTGGTGCAATTGACGAGCAAACAGCGATGAAAGAGCTGTGTAAGATGGTGAGTAAAGCGCAGAAGAAAAACCAGTGTCAGCGCTCTATCATTACCGCACATAATGCGGCATTTGACCAAAGCTTCATCAATGCGGCCATTAATAGAAGCAAGATTAAGCGCACTCCATTTCATCCATTTGTGTCATTTGATACCACGACACTGGCGGCATTAACCTTAGGTCAGACAGTGTTAGTCAAAGCATGCGAAGCAGCTGGTATTGCATTTGACCAGAAACAAGCCCATGGTGCTTTGTACGATACACAAAAGACTGCAGAACTGTTTTGTCACATGCACAACCATTATCAAGCATTGGGTGGATGGCCGTTACGTAGTTCTACTTCTTAAATAACAAAAGCAGGCCATAGGCCTGCTTTTGAATGTCTAATTCAGCTTGAGCTTACAACTTATCAGAGTTCTCGGCTAAGTATGCAGCAACACCGTCTGGAGAAGCATTCATCCCTTTATCACCATCTTTCCAGCCAGCTGGACAAACTTCGCCGTGCTCTTGGTGGAAGTTCAACGCATCAACCATACGCAGCATTTCATCTACATTGCGGCCAAGTGGTAAGTCATTGACGACTTGATGACGCACGTTAAATTCTTCGTCGATGAGGAAAGATGCACGGAACGCAACACCCGCATCTGGGTGCTCAACATCATATGCTTGACAGATATCGTGTTTCACGTCTGCAACAAGGGTGTAGCTTACTTGACCAATACCACCTTCATTGACAGGCGTATTACGCCATGCGTTGTGAGTGAATTGTGAGTCGATAGACACACCAACCACTTCAACACCGCGTTTATTAAATTCTTCAACACGCTTATCAAATGCAATAAGCTCTGAAGGACAAACAAATGTAAAATCTAAAGGATAAAAGAAAACAACGGCTTTTTTGCCTTTTACTGCGTCTTTTAAGTTATATGAATCTACGATTTCACCTGAACCAAGCACTGCTGCTGCAGTAAAATCCGGTGCTGGGCGGCCTACTAAAACTCCCATATTATTCTCCAATATTGTTTTGATGGATGACAGACTTTATATGTCAAACACTGATATTGGGATTACCCATTGAGATTCAACCGAAAAAAGTAAAAAATTTATTTGCATTTATGGCAAATGAGAACTATTATTATTTACATAGTCATTTATTAGGTATCTACCCAATGTTTGTATGTATGTGTTTCGGCGTTACAGATAAAGATATTAAAGAAGCGGTGCAAGAACACGGTGTTGGCAATATTCGTGAGTTAAAGAACGTATTAACGTTAGGCGAACAGTGCGGTACCTGCATTCAATCTGCTCAAGCCATTATTGATGACACGATTATTGATGAATCATTATTCAAAAATGTCGGATAACCTTTTCTCATTCGTAGCATGGTAACGATGCTCTAAAACGATAAAAGCGACTCCGTTGAGTCGCTTTTTTTTGCACATTTTTCGAACAAATAAGATTATTCTTAATCAGAGCTTGGGTATTTTTGTGCAGTTTCTTTGATAAGCTCTTGTAGTTCACCTTGCTGAAACATTTCTAAAATAATGTCACATCCACCAACCAACTCGCCGTCAACCCAAAGCTGGGGAAATGTTGGCCAGTTTGCATATTTTGGTAATTCCGCTCGAATGTCCGGATTTTGCAAGATATCCACATAAGCAAACTGCTCTCCACAAGACATGAGTGCTTGAGACGCTTGTGACGAAAAGCCACAGCTCGGTAGTTTTGGTGAGCCTTTCATGTATAAAAGGATTGGGTTCTCAGCGATCTGTTGTTTAATCTTTTCAACTGTTTCCATGCATAACCTTCAAAGTATGTTTTCACTAGATATGGTTATTATGCCTGTTTTTTCAAGAGGTATGAAATAGAAGTGAACTTATTTATGCAAAAAACATATATCCTATGTGACCAGTTAAATGATTTAATCATTCAATAAGGGCTTGTTTTCCACAAAATGAGTCATATATCATTAAACGTAACACTAATATCATGCTAACGAATGGAGAACTTTCATGGCTTTTGAATTACCCGCATTACCTTATGAAAAAAATGCACTAGAACCTCATATCTCAGCTGAGACTCTTGAGTTTCATCACGGCAAACATCATCAAACTTATGTCACCAAATTAAATGGTCTTATTGAAGGTACCGATTTCGAAGGCAAATCGCTTGAAGAGATTGTTAAGTCATCAGATGGCGGTGTTTTCAACAATGCTGCTCAAGTTTGGAATCACACTTTTTATTGGAATAGCTTATCACCTAATGCTGGTGGTGAACCAACAGGTCCATTAGCTGATGCTATCAATGCTAAGTGGGGCTCATTTGCTGATTTCAAAGCTGCGTTTAACGACAAAGCAGTTAACAACTTTGGCTCTAGCTGGACTTGGTTAGTCAAGACAGCTGACGGCGAACTAGACATTGTTAACACCTCTAATGCTGCCACGCCAATCACCGACGGCCACACTCCACTATTGACCGTTGACCTATGGGAACACGCGTATTATATCGATTATCGCAACGTTCGCCCTAACTACCTTGAAGGTTTTTGGGCATTAGCCAACTGGAGCTTTGCTAGCGAAAACTTCGCTGCATAAAAAACGCTTCAATATTCTATTTGAGAAACCCGCATATTATATGTGGGTTTTTTTTAATCTTTATTTCAAACATCTCCGTACCAATTAATAGTTCCAACGTTTCAAAGCTTTATCACACATTGAGAGATTTTTCTTTCGATATTTCTAAGCAGGACAGCGTCCTTGGGTCTAAGCTTAAAATAAAAGAAAGTTTAATCGGCTGACCTGGAGAAGTTATGGGTATTTTTGAACATTACCAACAACGTTATGAAGAACATAAACAGGAAGAACTTACCATTCAAGAGTATTTAGCACTCTGTAAGGAAGATCCAAGCACCTATGCCAACGCCGCAGAGCGTTTACTTAAAGCCATTGGCGAACCTGAAATGGTTGACACCTCGCAAGATCCTACTTTGAGTCGAATTTTCTCCAATCGTGTCATTGCACGGTATCCTGCATTTTCCGAATTTTACGGTATGGAAGAAGCGATTGAACAAATCGTATCTTATCTAAAGCATGCGGCCCAGGGCTTAGAAGAAAAGAAACAAGTGCTATATTTACTTGGTCCTGTTGGTGGTGGTAAGTCATCGCTTGCTGAACGCTTAAAAGAACTCATGCAAAAATGCCCTATATACGCCATCAAAGGCTCGCCAGTAAATGACCACCCATTTGCTCTATTTGACCCCAATGAAGATGGTAAAATACTGCAAGAAGAATACGGTATTCCCGGGCGTTACCTCAAAACCATTATGTCACCATGGGCACGTAAACGCCTTCATGAATACAATGGTGATATTACCCAATTCAAGGTGGTTCGTGTCTATCCTTCCATACTTGACCAAGTTGGTATTGCCAAAACGGAACCGGGCGATGAAAACAATCAAGATATCTCAGCACTAGTGGGTAAAGTTGATATACGTCGTTTAGAAGAGTACGCTCAAAACGACCCAGATGCTTATTCCTATTCAGGTTCATTGTGTAAATCCAATCAAGGGCTGATGGAATTTGTGGAGATGTTTAAAGCACCGATCAAGGTGCTACATCCGCTTCTGACCGCAACACAAGAAGGCAACTACAATCCAACTGAAGGTTTCTCTGCCCTGCCATTTGATGGCTTAATCTTGGCTCACTCGAATGAATCTGAATGGCAAACCTTCCGCAATAACAAGAACAATGAAGCCTTTTTAGACCGTGTTTATATCGTTAAAGTCCCATATTGTTTACGCGTGTCGGAAGAGATCAAAATATACAAAAAATTACTGGAAAGTTCAGAGCTCATCGGTGCTCCATGTGCCCCAGATACCCTTGATATCCTAGCGCAATTCTCAGTACTGTCACGTTTGGTACCTCCTGAGAACTCGAGTATTTATTCCAAGATGCGGGTATATGATGGGGAAAGCCTCAAAGATACTGATCCCAAAGCAAAGTCTTATCAAGAATATCGTGATTACGCTGGCGTGGATGAGGGCATGAATGGACTTTCAACTCGTTTTGCATTTAAGATTTTATCCCGGGTGTTCAACTTTGACCACAGCGAAGTTGCAGCAAACCCAGTGCATCTTTTCTATGTTCTTGAGCGACAAATCGAACGTGAGCAATTCCCTGGTGACATCGCTGAACGATATAAGGAGTTCCTAAAAGGGTATTTGATCCCTAAATACGTAGAGTTTATCGGTAAAGAGATTCAAACGGCATATCTTGAATCCTACTCTGAGTATGGCCAAAACTTATTTGATCGTTACGTCACATATGCGGACTTTTGGATCCAAGACCAAGAATATCGAGATCCAGAAACCGGGCAGTTATTTGATCGAGAAGCGCTCAACGCCGAATTGGAAAAAACTGAAAAACCCGCAGGAATCAGTAATCCAAAAGATTTCCGCAATGAAATTGTTAATTTTGTTCTTCGCGCAAGAGCCAATCATGAAGGCAAAAATCCTAATTGGACCAGCTATGAGAAATTACGCACCGTCATAGAGAAAAAGATGTTCTCTAATACCGAAGATTTATTGCCTGTCATTTCGTTTAACACCAAAGGTTCTGCGGACGATAAGAAAAAACACGACGATTTCGTCGCACGCATGGAAGAGAAAGGCTATACACAAAAACAAGTACGCTTACTCTGCGAATGGTATTTACGAGTAAGAAAGGCGTCTTAGCCTATGGCGCATTTTATTGACCGCCGTCTAAACGGCAAAGGTAAAAGTACTGTCAATCGCCAGCGTTTTTTACGTCGCTACAAGCAACAAATAAAACGGTCGGTGTCGGATGCTGTCGGCCAACGCAGTGTTACCGATTTAGAGACTGGTGAAAGCATCTCTATTCCGACTAGAGATGTTTCAGAGCCCATATTTCATACCGGTAAGGGTGGTATTCGAGATATGGTTCATCCTGGGAATGACCAGTTTAATCAAGGTGACCGCATTCCTCGTCCTGAAGGGGGCGAAGGTGGTGGAGGCAGTGGCGAAGGTGACGCTTCTGATTCAGGTGAAGGCGAAGATCAGTTTTCATTTCAAATCTCAAAAGATGAATATTTGGATTTGTTATTCGACGATCTCGCATTACCTAATCTGAAGAAAACCCAACATAATAAGGTCATTCAGTACGAAACCTACCGCGCGGGATTTCAAACCGATGGCGTACCCGCAAATCTTGATATAGTTCGCTCACTTAAAGGTTCAGTGGCAAGGCGTATTGCGTTATCTGCAGGCAAAAAACGTCGCCTTGCAGAATGCGAAATTGAATTAGCTGATCGACTCTGTGAGCCAGTACCAGATACTTTAAAAGTTCAAGCGCTAGAAACTGAAATTGCAGAATTAAAAGCTCGCATCAAACGCGTGCCTTTTATCGATACCTTTGACTTGCGATTCAAAAATTATGATAAGCGGCCAATTCCTACTTCAAAAGCGGTCATGTTCTGTTTGATGGATGTATCAGGGTCTATGGATCAAGCAACTAAAGATATGGCGAAACGCTTTTATATCTTGTTGTATTTGTTTTTGACTCGGAATTATAAAGACGTCGAGGTAGTTTATATTCGCCATCATACACAAGCCAAAGAAGTCGATGAACAGGAGTTTTTTTACTCCCAAGAAACGGGCGGTACGATTGTGTCGAGTGCACTCAAAATGATGCATGGAATCGTATCTGAGCGCTACGCTGCTGGTGAATGGAATGTCTACGCAGCCCAAGCGTCTGACGGAGACAACTGGGCAGATGACTCCCCTACTTGCAGTAAGATATTGCGTGAACAGTTGTTGCCAATGACACGTTATTACGCCTACATTGAGATCTCGCAACGTCAACATCAAAGCTTATGGCGTGAGTACGACATGGTGGCCAATGAGTACAGTAATTTTGCGATGAAGCATATCCAAGAAGAAAAAGATATTTTTCCCATCTTTAGAGAATTGTTCAAAAAAGAAGCTGAACGCAAAACCGCAGGTACCGCCAGAGCAGGAGAGATATGATGCCATTAGACGAAGTGAAACGCTCTAAATCAGATAGGCTAAGTGACGGTCCAGATTGGAGTTTTGAATTACTGGCCGATTACGAAAAAGAAATCGACCGGGTTGCTAAAATATACAAACTCGACACCTACCCGAACCAAATCGAAATCATTACTGCTGAGCAGATGATGGACGCTTATGCCAGCATTGGTATGCCCTTAAATTATTCGCATTGGTCATTCGGTAAGAAGTTTATTTCCACCGAACAAGGGTATCGCCGGGGGCAAATGGGCCTAGCCTACGAAATTGTCATTAATTCTGACCCATGTATTTCATACTTGATGGAAGAAAATACCATAACCATGCAAGCACTTGTTATGGCACATGCATGTTATGGGCATAATTCATTTTTCAAAGGCAATTACCTTTTTCAGACATGGACTGATGCCTCATCGATTATCGATTATCTAGTGTTTGCCAAAAACTATGTTGCACAATGTGAACAAAAACACGGAGTATCGGCGGTTGAAGATATTCTTGATTCCTGTCATGCCTTAATGAATTACGGTGTGGACCGATACAAACGTCCAGCCAAGATATCTATTGCTGATGAGATCGCACGACAAAATGAAAGAGCTGAGTACTTGCAAAGCCAAGTAAATGATTTATGGCGCACCCTGCCAAAGAGTAAAAAAGCCGAAAAAGTTGACGAAGTGCGTTTTCCTCCAGAGCCTCAAGAGAACCTTTTGTACTTCATTGAAAAAAAAGCCCCTCTACTTGAATCTTGGCAACGAGAATTAGTGCGCATTGTACGCAAAGTATCTCAGTATTTTTACCCGCAAAAACAAACTCAAGTCATGAACGAGGGTTGGGCCTGTTTCTGGCATTATCATATTTTGAATCACTTGTATGATGAAGGTAAAGTCAGTGACAGTTTCATTATGGAGTTTTTACACTCGCACACATCGGTCGTCGCTCAACCAAATTATAATTCTCCCTATTATTCTGGGATCAATCCTTATGCACTAGGTTTTGCTATGTTCATGGACATCAAACGAATGTGCACAGACCCTACCCCTGAGGATTATGAGTTCTTACCTGACATAGCTGGCAAAGATTGGCTTGAGACTGTGCATTTTGCAATGCATAACTTCAAAGACGAGTCGTTTATCAGTCAGTTTTTGTCCCCCAAAGTAATGCGAGATTTCAAGTTCTTTGCCATCAATGATGATGTTAAGAATGACTATGTGGAAGTTTCGGCAATCCACAATGAGTCCGGCTATCGCAAAATTCGAGAGAAACTATCAGCTCAATATAACTTGAGTAATCTTGAACCTAATATTCAAGTGTATAATGTGGATGTAAGAGGGGATAGATCATTAACGTTACGCTATGTCCCTCATAACAGTATACCGTTAGCAAAATCTCGACATGAGGTGTTGAGACACTTGCACAGATTGTGGGGCTTTGATGTGAAACTCGAACAGTTGAATGACGATGGAACCATCGCCACCATTGGGCGATGTCCCAGTGAATACTCTCAGTAATTACTTAATGGCGCCTGGGATCACAGGTGTCTGTGATTGCACATCTGCGTTTTGTGCACGATGTCTTAGCACATGGTCCATGATGACAATGGCAGCCATCGCTTCTGCAATGGGTACTGCTCGAATACCAACACAGGGATCATGTCTTCCCTTGGTGATAACGTCTGTTTTTTCACCATTTATAGTAATCGTTTCTCCTGGCACAGTAATGCTGGAGGTAGGCTTAAGTGCCATATGAACCAACACATCTTGTCCTGTTGAAATACCTCCTAGTACACCACCTGAATGATTAGAAGCAAATCCATCAGGCGTCAAGGTGTCACGATGCTCACTGCCTTTTTGCGTGACGACGCCAAAGCCATCACCAATCTCAACACCTTTAACTGCATTTATACCCATCATGGCATGCGCCAAATCAGCATCTAATCGATCAAATACAGGTTCACCCAATCCCACTGGCATATTGGTAATTTGCACAGAGACTTTAGCACCAATAGAATCGCCTGATTTTTTGAGATCACGCATATATTGATCCAGTTCATCGAGTTTGGACGCATCGGGACAGAAGAACGGATTCGCGTTTGTAATTGTATGATCAACAGTTTCGATTGCCACTGGGCCAAGTTGTGACAAATAGCCATGCACCTCAATACCAAAAACCTGCTTGAGATACTTTTTGGCAATACTGCCAGCCGCAACTCGAATCGCTGTTTCACGTGCCGATGAACGACCTCCCCCACGATAATCACGAGTACCATATTTTTGCTGATAGGTATAATCGGCGTGGCCAGGGCGGAAACGGTCAGCGATTTTGGAGTAATCTTGACTGCGCTGATCTTTATTTTTGATCAATAAACCGATGCTACAGCCAGTCGTCACGCCTTCAAATACACCTGATAAAATTTGCACCTCATCGTCTTCACGACGAGCGGTTGTATAGCGAGATGTACCTGGCTTGCGACGATCCAAATCCCCTTGTAAATCCGCCTCAGAAAGTTCTAACCCTGGTGGCACACCATCTACCACACCGCCGATGGCAATGCCATGACTCTCACCAAACGTTGTTACTCTAAATAATTGTCCAAAACTGTTACCAGCCACTGTTGTCACCTATCTATATATTCTGTTATGTAATGCGAGGACGCTTATACAACTTTGTAATAACGCCTTAAAAATACGCATTGAGTGTTTCAAATGGTACCGCAAAGACTCCGTCTCCACCGTTGGCAAACTCAATCCACTCCACCTCCAAACCTGGAAAGCGTTGTTCCATATGAACTAAAGAATTACCTACTTCAACAAACAACCAGCCTTGTGGTGTCAGATGTTGAGGTGCTTGCCTTAAAATAGTTTCCACAATATCTAACCCATCGTCACCGGCTGCTAAAGCGAGAGCGGGCTCATGCAAAAATTCTTGTGGTAGATCAGCCATATCCTCCGCATCCACATAAGGAGGATTCGCTACGATAAAGTCGTATTTTTGCCCTTGCACACTACTGTAAACATCTGACTGAATCGCAAAGACTCGCTCTTCAAGGCCGTGTGCTAGGATGTTCTCACTGGCAACGGCTAGTGCGTCTTCAGATATGTCCAGAGCATCGACTTGTGCGCTAGGGAAAGCATACGCCATTGCGATAGCAATGCAGCCCCCTCCTGTGCATAAGTCCATTATGAGTTGCGGCGGCTGAGTTAACCATGAACTGAATCTATCTTGAATCAATTCAGCAATGGGCGAGCGTGGGATCAAAACTCGTTTGTCTGTGTAAAATGGCAACCCACAAAACCAAGCCTGATTGGTTAGATACGGTAATGGCTCTCGAGACTCTATTCGTTTTTCTAACAAGTCGTAAATATTGGCTTTTTCAAAGCTGGTCAAGCGAGACTGAAACAACATGTCTGACGTCTTTTGCGCAAGATCTGCGGGCAAAGAAAGACAATGACTGACCAAAACGACAGCTTCGTCCCATGCGTTATCGGTGCCATGCCCAAAAAATAGATCCGCTTGGTGCATCTGAGTCGTAGCGAAACGAGTCCAGTCTAGCATAGTGTGCAGATCTGATACGATATCGACAAATAATGGGATGGAGGATGTTTTCACTGTATCTTGCTTGTGGATAATTTGCGTGGGTATATAATACTAAAAATAAGCGCTTGGAGCATTTTTATTTTTACAGTGGATATTGAGCCATTATGACAGATGATGACAATATGGATTTTAAACACCTGTTTAGTGATGTTAAGCCACTGGAGCAGGACAAGATCCCACCTCGCAGAGACGTCAAAACGAAACGCCAATTTATTGCTGAAAAACAGTCCCGTAGCGCGGCAGAAGTAGAATTTTCTGATATGTACGAAGCGCATTTTGGCGATAATGAACAGCTATTTTGGTACCGTGGTGACAAGAATAACCACAGTAAAATCAAGCAATTACGAAAAGGAGAATTTCCGCCAGACGTCGAAGCGGATCTGCATGGTTTGACCCAACAACAAGCGAAGCAAGTCCTCCTTGAACTGTTGTATGAAGCCAAACAGCATAACGAATTATGCGTGGCCATTATGCACGGTCACGGCCAAGGTATTCTGAAACAAAAAATTCCACATTACCTAGTACAGCATCCCGATATCATTGGATTCTGCCAAGCCCCCAAACAGTATGGTGGCTCGGCGTGCATCTTAGTGCTAATGGATATTCCAGAGGAATGGGTCAGACGTTGATTATTTACTCTCATCTGCAGAGTTGTGAATGAACATGTACGCATAGTACAAACACATTATTACCATGATAAAAATTCCTAATACAGAACCCCAAGCCACTGGATCAGTCAGTAATAAATCAATCATAAATCACCTCAAAAAAATACACTATCTAAGGTAATTTTAAATGCCTGTGGCCAGGGTGGAATGATCTAGATCAAATGTAAGAACCGCTCGTGATGGGACGAAGTGTTAACTTTGATCCGGATCAAATAATTAGGTGAATAAACGCATGAACCAGTTTCTTGATAACTCGTCTTCACAGGTTTTAAGTTGCGCACCGTAACGACTCGCACGCTCTTTTACCCGTTTTGCAACTTGCTTTAACCAAGGTTTTTTTTCATACGTCTGACGGCGATAACCTCCCCAACCCTCATGATAATTTAGATACTGAGCGTATGCATCCCACTTTGAGACCCCGTTCATTTTTTGACTTTTGCTGATAAACCACCCCATAAAATCAATGGCGTCTGCAAAATCATCCCGATCAGCCCCTGAATTACCCGTTTCACGAATATAATCTTGCCATGTTGGTGTCTTGGCTTGAGAGTACCCATATGCTGAAGAGACTCTCCCCCAAGGGATCACCCATAAAATATAATCCTTAGGGGGCTTGGCGTCGGCGCGAAAAGAACTTTCCTGATACATCATCGCCATAGGTATGTGGATCGGCACGCCATAACTGTCTCGCATCTGCGCAGCAGCATCGTACCAATCATCTTTTTCAAAAAATATCTCACATAAATTTTCTGCGTTTTTGGGTGGAGACGCTGTACAGCCCAGTATTAACAAGGGAAAGAATAAAATTAATACTTTTTTAAATAATTTTTGAACTTTCATCAAAACAGCCACTCTATTAATACGTAGTATGTGTTTTCCCTGGAACATTCCCGCCTGGCTTCGGTCAGGCTTTTTTTTGTCCGTTAATTATATTGAAAATATTGCGTCAAAAACTCGCTGAATTCGCAACTATCAGCAGCTTCAATTTTTCTTTGAGCGTCTATCGATTCTTTGCCCATTCTCACAAAATACTCTGTATCGTATATTTGGAACTCGTGTGCGGCAAAGTGCTCCATATGCTCTTCAGCAAGTTGCAAACCGTAGCGAGCATTATCAACATCAGATGCCAACAAGGTGTTCAATAAAATACCTGACGGCGTCTTATCTGCTGACAGGATTTTGGATTCCTGAGCCATTATGCCTTCCATGTAAGCACTCGCAGCATGTTGCTTATCTAAGATTTCCGCAATTCCTTTTAAGTCATCACTGATTGCAAGCGCCCAGTCATGTAAGGATATTTGCTCGGCCTCTTTTTCCAATAACAAACCCGGTTCCCTTCCACGCAACACAGAGCGCTTCAAATTACGGTCAGTTTGCTCGTACTCTGCAGCACTCATATCAGCACTTGGCAATAACAAACAGTACAGCAAAAAACAGTCTAACCAGTGTATTTGATGTGCATTCACGCCAACTGGAGAGAACGGATCAATATCGAGCGCACGTACTTCAATATATTCAATTCCGCGCTTGTCCAACGCAGTTGAAGGCTTTTCGCCTGATTGAGTAATTTGTTTGGGTCTGATCGGCGAATATAACTCATTTTCAATTTGCAGCACATTATTGTTGAGCTGATGATAAACACCATCCTCTCCAGATTTGATTGGAGCATATTTTGGAGAAGGCGTATTAATCGCTGTGCGCAAATCAGATATATATTGGGTTAATGAATTATATGAAATATTCAAACTATCTTGAGCAGAATTCGTGTACCCCAAATCCGACATTCGCAAGGAAGTGGCATAAGGTAAATATATGGTTCCTTTACCCAGCTTCTTGAACTTATAGGGCGTTTCTCTGCCTTGCAAAAAAGACTGGCATATTGCCGGTGACGCACCAAACAAATAAGGAATAATCCAGCACAAACGACGATAATTGCGAATCAAATGCAAATACCCTTTTGATATTGAATCCTGAGCAAAAGGTAAGTTATTTTGCTCGCACCATAACTGCCAAAATTCCGATGGCAAGGAAAAATTAAAGTGCACACCAGAGATAACTTGCATCATAGAGCCATAGCGATGCTTTAAGCCGACTCGATAAGTGTGTTTCATTTTACCCACATTAGAAGTGCCGTATTCAGCGAGTTTTATATCGTCTTCAGTACCGACAAAACACGGCATCGATAGAGGCCATAAACGTTCTTGCCCAATTTGTCCTAACGTGAATTTGTGGATATCAGCAAGTTGTTTTAACGAGGTGTTAATATCACTTGTTGGTGGTGTAATGAACTCGAGTAAACTTTCGGCAAAATCAGTGGTTATATGCGCATGAGTTAAAGCGGAACCCAACTCTTTAGCGTGCGTTTTTTGAGACAATTTGCCTTCGCTAGTCACACGTAGGCACTCCCTCTCGATGCCCCTTTGTATCAGTCTTGAGGTGTGCGCGATTGCCGGCTGGCTAAACCACGTTAAATTATCAATAAAAGTGCGTTCTTGTGTGTGCAATTTAGGTCTCCCCTAAGTGCTATTATAACGTTTTGTAATGCTGTGATCATAACAAAAGAATGAAAGAATCGCTTGAACTTATTTCGCATTTCTATGATTCTGTCCTATCATTAACTTACCATCTCTAATTTGTAGTTTTGACATGGAATTATTTAATTCAGAATTTGCGCAACAACAGCTCAGCGGCAATCATGACATTTTATGCCGGCTTTTAACGAAATTTATCGACGATTATCAAAATGCGGAGTCCGAGATCAAAGAAATGATTGCGGCGCAAAACTATACTTCTGCACATCTGATGATTCACACATTGAAAGGTGTTTCAGGTAACCTTGGGATGGAGCGTTTACACGAGTTTTGCAAACAATCAGAACAACTTGCTCGGGATGAGCACTTGCGCTCTGATGATGTCAATGAGTTAACTAATCTCATTGCTGAGACTGCAAAACAAATCAACCTTTATATCAATGAAACACCTCACAAGAAGGTAGTTGGACATCTGCCTAAAGATCCTGCAGCGGATCCCAAAGCAGTATTATTTGAGTTCATTACCAAAAACCAATTCATTCCATTTGAAAAACTAGAGCATTTGCTTAATTCATTACAGGCGAAAGAAGAAGACATTCAAGAGCTCCGTGCATCTATACAGATCTTGGACTATGAAAAAGCGCTTGCTATAATTGACAAAATTTAATATTTCTTAGAACTTATTGTGCTCAATGTACTGCTCGATCATTCAGACTTCGTTGTTCTGAACAAGCCTCCTTCAATAACCATGCACAGGAGTTCTAACTCACCTAACCCTGCGTTATACAATTGCTCAGACATTCCTCTAGAGTGGCATTTAGTGCATCGTCTTGATGATGAGACCAGTGGCTGTCTTATTTTGGCTAAACACCCTGAGGCGGCAGCATTATTTGACAATTTATTTTCAACTAAATCGATACAAAAGACTTACCTTGCGCTTTCCACAGGTAAAGGCAAACGTAAAATGGGCTGGGTCAAAGGCGATATGTACAATCGCAGGGACGGATTGTGGTTGCTCAAAGATTCCCAAAACAATCCGGCAATCAGTTATTTTGTGCGCAAACCAGGACCTGCAGGGACAAAGGCATTTTGGGTGCAACCTTATACAGGAAAAACGCATCAAATCAGAGCAGCATTAAAAAGCAATGGAGCGAGCATTTTAGGTGATACCCACTATGGCGGTGAGGACTCTGACAGGATGTACCTACACGCTTATGCAGTCGCGTTTTCTTGGCGTGGTGTTGAATACAACATTACAGCTCCGATGCACTACGGAAACCAGTTTTTAGTAATGGAGAATACTTTCTGGCAACATCAATTTGAGGAAGTGGCTAAACTATGGCCAAAACGAGTAAAATAAACCTAATTGGACAAGGCTGCATAAGCAGTTTAATCGCGACACGCTGCTGTAAGAAAAAGTTGCGGTATACTCAATTTGCTCGAACACCTGAGACGCTTTCCGTTGACCATCTTAGTTATGGCAAGCTCAATTTACCCACACCCAAACAACTCAACCATGACATTCGCTTAGAAGACATTGTGGTTTTACCATTGAAAGCGTATGTCATCCCAAGCGTTTTACAGCAATTACAGACAGTTATCGAGCCTTCGTGTTGCATTGTGTTACTTCACAATGGTCTTGGCACAATCGAGATTGCTAAACAGCTTTATCCAACTCACCACATCATTGCGGCCATCACAAATACCGCTGCATATCGTTCTCATAAAACGGTCAAACACACTGGGCATGGCAATACCTTCTTTGGCACCGTGCAAAGAGGAAACACCAGCATAGAGACCATTAAGCAACATTACGCAACACTCGAACAAGCGTTGTATAACGCACAAATGCACGAAGACATTATGCCAGCTCTGTGGACGAAATTGGCGGTTAATGCGGTCATTAATCCGTTGACAGCCATCCATGATCTGCAAAATGGTGGGTTATCAGCACCGAGTTATATGAAACTCATCAATCAGATCTTGAACGAGATATTAACTCTCGCGAAAGCCAAAGATATTAACATTGACCATTCGACAGTGTTGAATACCGTGAATACAGTGATTTATGATACACAAGATAATTATTCATCCATGCAGCAGGATATTGAGCACGGACGTTGTACAGAAATTGATCACATCAATGGCTACATTGTTCAAGAAGCTGAAGGCATCGGCTTACAAGTACCGACTAATAAACGTTTGTGGATAGATATCCAGAAGCTTGAAGGACGTCTATAGACCGACCACAAAAAAGCCCCAACGCAAAGTTGAGGCTTATTCTTTGAAGTCAATGATAAGCTAAGCTTCGCTGTCCTGAGATAACGGCTTCATATGGGGGAACAGAATCACATCTTTGATGGTTGGACTGTCACTGAATAACATCACCAAACGGTCAATACCGATCCCTTCTCCTGCTGTGGGTGGTAAGCCATATTCTAATGCGCGAATATAATCGTCATCAAAATGCATCGCTTCATCATCACCTGCGTCTTTTTCTTCAACTTGTTTGGCAAAGCGCGCTGCTTGATCTTCTGCATCGTTAAGCTCAGAGAAGCCATTAGCCAGTTCACGTCCACCGACAAAGAATTCAAAGCGGTCGGTGACAAATGGATTGGCGTCATTACGACGTGCTAGCGGAGACACTTCCCACGGATATTGAGTAATAAAGGTGGGTTGATCGAGCTGTTCTTCTGCGGTCGCTTCAAAAATCTCGCACAGATATTTACCCGCCCCCCAAATACCATCGACTTCTGGCTCTTTGATGTGCAACTGTTTTGCCATCGCTTTTAACGCATCGAGATGATTTTCTGGATCGTTAATCGCTTCTGCATCAGCCTCAGGCCAATATTTTAAAATCGCATCGCCCATACTCAAACGCTGGAACGGCTGACCAAAATCATAGGTTTTGGTCTCAATGACTTCACCATCGGCATTTTTGATCGTGTTCGTTACAGTGGTCGTGCCTAATACATCTTGCGCAAGAGTACGTAACATGTCTTCCGTCAAGTTCATCAAATCTTGATAATCCGCATAAGCTTGATAGAACTCAATCATCGTAAATTCTGGGTTGTGACGGGTGGATAAGCCTTCATTACGGAAGTTGCGATTAATCTCAAAAACGCGCTCAAAACCACCAACGACTAAGCGCTTCAAATATAACTCAGGGGCAATACGCAGGTACATATCAATATCTAACGCGTTGTGATGCGTGACAAATGGCTTGGCCGTCGCGCCGCCTGGTATCACTTGAAGCATCGGTGTTTCCACTTCCATAAAGTCGCGTTTAACTAAGAAATTGCGGATGCCATTGACAATTTTGCTGCGCATATGAAAAGTTGCTCGCGTTTCTGGCGAGGTAATCAGATCCACATAACGTTGACGATATTTGGTTTCTTGATCGGATAGACCATGGAACTTTTCGGGTAATGGACGCAAAGACTTGGTCAAGAGTTGATACTCAGCCATATTGACATACAAATCGCCTTTGCCCGACTTGTGTAAGTCGCCTTTCACACCGATGATATCACCGATATCGACCTGTCCGTATTGGGCTTTAATGGCTTTTTGTGTGTCTTTGTCCGCATAGGCTTGGATTTGCCCAGTCATATCCTGTAACAACAAAAACGGACCGCGTTTTGCCATGATGCGACCCGCAATACTGATTTGATTCGCTTCTTGTTCTAACGTTTCTTTGTCCTTCTCGCTGTGCGCGGCTTGCACATCAGCAGCGTAAAATTCACGGCGGAAGTCATTGGGAAAACCATTCGCAGAACAATTCTCGCGGATCTGCGCAAGTTTAGCGCGACGTTCGGCAATGAGTTTATTTTCATCTTGAGTGGGTGCAGTCATGTTGCTTCCTACGTTTACAGGCCTGATTTGAGGCTCGCTTCAATAAATTTATCGAGATCACCATCCAACACTGCTTGAGTGTTGCGATTCTCTACTCCAGTGCGCAAATCTTTAATGCGCGAATCATCCAGCACATAAGAACGAATTTGACTGCCCCAGCCAATATCCGATTTACTGTCTTCTAGTGCTTGTTTTTCTGCGTTTTGTTTTTGTAATTCAAACTCGTAAAGCTTCGCTTTGAGCTGTTTGAATGCTTGATCTTTGTTTTTGTGTTGTGAGCGATCGTTTTGGCATTGTACCACGATATTAGTGGGTAAGTGTGTGATCCGAACAGCGGAATCGGTTCGGTTGACGTGCTGACCACCCGCACCCGACGCTCGATAGGTATCGATGCGCAAATCTGCAGGATTGATTTCAATATCAATGTCATCATCAATCTCGGGATAGACAAACGCCGAAGCAAAAGAGGTATGGCGACGATTACCACTGTCAAAAGGTGATTTGCGCACTAAGCGATGTACCCCAGTTTCGGTGCGTAACCAGCCAAAGGCATATTCACCGCCAAACCGAATGGTCGCTGATTTGATTCCCGCTACATCCCCATCAGATACTTCGATGAGCTCAGTTTTAAAGCCGTGCTCCTCCCCCCAACGCAAATACATGCGCAAGAGCATATTTGCCCAATCCTGCGCCTCCGTCCCGCCCGAACCAGATTGAATATCCACATAACAGTCATTGCTGTCATTAGGACCGGAAAACATTCGACGAAACTCAAGTGTTTCAAGTTGTGATAGCAAGTCAGCTAACTCAGACTGTGCTTCAGCAAAGGTATCCTCATCCTCTGCTTCAACAGCTAACTCCAATAGACCCTCAACATCTTCTGCGCCTTGAGTCAGGTTAGCAATGGTCTCAACGACTTGCTCAAGGGCATTTTTTTCTTTTCCTAGTGCTTGCGCTTTTTCTGGCATATTCCAAATTGCTGGGTCTTCTAACTCGCGGGAAACCTCTTCAAGTCGTTCGGTTTTGCTATCGAGGTCAAAGATACCCCCTAAGCGCGTCAGTGCGCTTGCGAATATCAGCTATCGCTTGAGTAATTGGATTGGTTTCAAACATGATGAGTCAACATAAAAGACCGAAAATATTGGTCGCGGATAGTAGCGGATTTTCGGTCAAATTCCTAGTGGAGATAAGGATTTTTGTCCAGTTTTAGCCTTTTAAGGAAGAGGTAAACTGAACTAGCTGCGCGCCCAAGTCATGGCACTTAGCCAGTGTTTTTTCATCAGTAACGACACCTGTTTCATCAATCAAAGTATGTACTTTGCTAAACGCTTGTTGAGTAGGATGGACGTGTACACCTAAATTACCAAGTAACATACGTAAATTAACAAGACCACGTAAACCGCCTAAAGCACCAGGAGATGCCCCCATTAGCAAAGCCGTTTTACCGCGAAAGGCTGCTAACGGTGCTTCACCTTCAGCCCCTCGAGAGGCCCAATCTATGGCGTTTTTCAAAGCTGCACTGTAACTTGAGTTATATTCAGGAGACGCGATCAAAAACCCATCGTGAGCAAGTAATAAATCCTTAAAGGCTTGCGCCGTAGCCGGCATGCCTTGCTCGGCTTCTAAGTCTTCATTGAACAGTGGCGCTAGGAAGTCTTTTAAATGCACCACTGTCACTTCGGCACCGGCTTGAGTTGCGCCATCTGCCGTTGCTGCGACAATAGATTGGTTATATGAAGATTTGCGGAGACTGCCACTAAACGCGAGAATTTTAGTCATTTGAATATCCTTTGAAGGTTTTTAATTGTACTACGGCGTATATCTAACAAACGATTAAAAAAGCGACTCAGAAGAGTCGCCTTTTCGTCTTTTACATTCTGTCGAGCGTTTGAATCCCAAGACAATCCAACCCATGTCCGAGTGTTTTTTGCGTCAACGCACTGAGTTGTAAACGAGACGCTCTCACATCTTCAGCTACCCCATCTTTGAGAATAGGACACGCTTCATAAAACTTCATATAAAGGGAAGCCAGCTCGTACAAATAGGTACATAACACGTGAGGAGTTGCCTCCACTGCCACTATCTCAAGCGCATCTTGGTATTGCAGTAATTTTACTGCGAGGGCTTTTTCGGCCTCATCATTGATGTCGATTGAGACTTGCTCATCCAACTCTCCGGCTTTGTTAAAAATGCTTTGAATGCGGGTAAATGCATATTGCAAATAAGGCGCGGTATTGCCTTCAAAGCTCAGCATCGTATCCCAATCAAATACATAATCGGTGGTTCTTGCTTTGGCTAAATCGGCATATTTTACTGCACCGATACCAATTTTGTGCGCCATTTCATCTAAATTGTCAGCCTCTGGCGTTCGTGACTTAATCAGCGTCGCCGCACGCTCTACCGCTTCGTCTAACAAATCCACCAACTTAACCGTATCGCCAGAACGTGTTTTGAAAGGTTTGCCGTCTTTTCCGAGCATCATGCCAAAGGGACAATGCTGATATGTTTGTGCCGACTCGATAAAACCGGCTTTGCGCGCGACGATTTCGGTTTGCTTAAAATGCAAAGCTTGACGCGCATCAGTAAAAATCAACGTTCTATCGGCGTGTAATTGCGTATTGCGATAGCGAATGGCCGCTAAATCGGTGGTTGCATACAAATATCCGCCACCCGATTTTTGTACGATGTGCACCGCAGGTTTACCGTTTTTATCCGCGAGCTCTTCAAGGAAGACCACCTTGGCTCCTGCATCCTCAACGGCAACACCTTGTTGTGTCAACGCGTCAATCACATTAGCAAGGTCATCATTATAGGCGCTTTCGCCCATCACATCTGCACGGGTCAAACTAACCGATAATTTATCGTAAACCTCTTGTGAGTGGGCAATGCTGATATCGATAAAATTCTGCCACAATTGCAAACACTGAGCATCGCCTCCTTGTAGCTTCACCACATAGTCACGAGCGCGATCAGCAAATCCGTCCTCATTGTCAAAACGGACTTTGGCGGCACGGTAAAAATCTTCTAAATCAGACAGTGCCGTTTCCGCTACTTTATCTGCGGCGAGCTCGTCGCTGAGATGGGCAAGCAGCATACCAAACTGAGTGCCCCAATCGCCCATATGATTTTGACGAATGACCTTGTGCCCCATGAACTCTAATACGCGAACCACCGCATCACCAATGATAGTGGAGCGCAAATGCCCAACGTGCATTTCTTTGGCTAGATTGGGAGAAGAGTAATCCACTACGATGGTTTGCGCGACAGGCTTTGCAATGCCAAGATCCTCATCATTGAGAGCATCGCTGGCAGCTTGTGCTAACCACTGGGAATGTAAGTGAATATTGATGAATCCAGGCCCTGCGATTTCTAACTGACTGGCCATATCCTCTAACTCAACCTTTTCGAGAATAAGTTGTGCGATTTCGCGAGGGTTTTTCTGCATGGATTTGGCAAGGGCCATGGCCCCGTTGAATTGGTATTCACCGAATTCGGGACGAGTAGACTTGCCAACTGGCACAGGAGCCTCTGGGTGCCCAAGCTGAATCAATGCGTCTTGAAAACGCTGTGCAATGAGTTGTTGTATGTTCATAAAAATGGTTCTCTAAATTCTTACTGTTCGCGCGTTGCGGCAAAGGTAATGTCGGGATAACGCTCTTGTGCGAGGGATAAATTGACCATAGTCGGCGCTATATAGGTTAAATTATCACCACCATCGAGGGCGACATTGGCCTCAGCCTTGCGCTTAATATTATCAACGTCTCTATCCGAACCATAGATCCATCGCGCGGTGGCAACATTCACATGTTCGTAGATGGCATCGACGTTATACTCAGCTTTGAGACGCGCTACGACCACATCAAACTGGAGTACCCCAACTGCGCCAACAATTAAATCGTTGTTTGCCAGTGGACGGAATACTTGTACGGCCCCCTCTTCAGATAACTGAATAAGCCCTTTTTGTAATTGTTTCATTTTGAGTGGATCTTTGAGACGTATACGCTTAAACAGCTCCGGAGCAAAATTAGGAATGCCGGTAAAACGAAAATCCTCGCCAGAAGTAAACGTATCACCAATCCGAATCGAACCATGATTGTGCAAACCGATGATGTCACCGGCATACGCTTCTTCTAACAAGGCTCTATCACCTGCTAAAAAGGTCAATGCATCGGATACTCTGACGTCTTTATTGATTCGGGTATGGCGCATTTTCATGCCTTTTTCATATTTGCCTGAGACAATTCGGCAAAATGCAATGCGGTCACGATGTTTGGGGTCCATGTTGGCTTGAATTTTAAACACAAACCCACTGAATTTGGCATTATCTGCGCCAATTTTGGTATCTTTGTCCGTTTCACGAGGCTGTGGCTCAGGCGCCCACGCGGTGAGTCCGTCCAACATATGATCCACCCCAAAATTACCTAGAGCGGTGCCAAAGAAGACAGGCGTAAGCTGACCGTCTAAAAACAGTTCTTGGTCAAATTCGTTGGATGCCCCCATCACCAACTCCAGTTCTTCGCGCAATTGCGTTGCCAGGTCGTTGGTTACCGCCTCATCCAATTCGGGGTTGTCTAAGCCTTTGATGATGCGCACATCTTGTATAGTATGACCTTGACCTGTGGCGTACAAAATCGTTTCGTCGCGTTGTAAGTGGTAGACCCCTTTAAACAACTTACCGCAGCCGATAGGCCAAGTAATTGGCGCACAGGCAATGTTTAACTCATTCTCGACTTCATCAAGTAGTTCCATCGGGTCACGGATATCACGGTCAAGCTTGTTCATAAACGTGATGATAGGCGTATCGCGCAGACGGGTGACTTCCATTAGCTTACGGGTGCGATCTTCAACCCCTTTCGCCGCATCAATTACCATTAAACACGAATCCACTGCGGTCAGAGTCCGATACGTATCTTCTGAGAAATCCTCGTGCCCTGGGGTATCGAGAAGATTGACCAAATGTTCACCGTAAGGGAATTGCATGACTGAGGTGGATACCGAGATCCCACGTTCTTTTTCCATCTCCATCCAGTCAGACTTGGCATGCTGACCTGATTTTTTGCCCTTTACGGTACCCGCTTTTTGTAAGGCGTTGCCGAACAGTAATACTTTTTCGGTGATGGTAGTTTTACCGGCATCAGGGTGCGAAATGATAGCAAAGGTCCTTCGCTTATTGATTTCATTAAGAAAATTTTGGTTTGCCATGTATAAATTCTTTTAGTTTGTACACGGATTTGTACACACTTTTGGAAGTACTCTCTTTTCAGTTCTTCGCTTGTCAAATCCGTCGTGTTAATCGTAATTGGCCGCTATTTTCGCTGATCTTGACTTTATAAACAATCAATGGTTATCTAATCGGTTACCATTTACTCTCAGCGTGCACCAATGCTCAGTTGTAGCTGTTTGCAATCGTTGCTTCTTCAGCTCATGAACAACTGTGGCTAAACCACAAATTCCTTCGCTACCAGAAATCGATGATAGCTTGTCGTACTACACCGATGATGGTGCAGTTGCCGTTGATCGGTATTGCAGGGTATTGCGGGTTCAAAGGTTTTAGATACTTCTGTTCACCATCAATAACCAACTGCTTAAAGGTTGCTTCTTTCGAATCATCCAAACGCGCAACAACCAATGAACCTGAAGAGTAAGGTAACTCAGGATCAACAACGATCACTGCCCCCTCAGGTATGGATTTTTTTCCGCTTGGATTTTCCATACTGTCGCCTTTTACGCGAAGTGAGAAACAACCCTCATGTGCTTTCCCAGTGACTTCACGCCACTCCTCAGCATCTTCATGGGCAAATCCCTCCGCTATTTCAGTCCAATCACCGGCCTGAACCCAGTTAATGAGAGGAATTCTTACCTTAATATCAGGCCCGACTTCTACATTACCGACCCCCAAGCCAATCTCGCCATCACCTGTGGCGAGCCAATGAGCATTCACGCGAAGCGCCTCCGCGATCTGCATGGTGTAACGAGACCTAGCCGATTTACCAGAGCAAATCTGGCTGATCGACTGCTGTTTGATACCAATGCGACGAGCCAACTCAGACTGAGTTACCCCAGTAAGCTGCAAGGCATGGTTTAGTCGTTCGGATAAAGTTTTCATAAGCCCGCATTCTACAAATAAAACTGTAGTCTTTCAACAATTTTAACTGTTGACTTATCTACAGTTTAAACTGTAACATTCAATCTTGTAACAGTTATTATTGTAACAGGAGACGGTATGGAAGTGTTCAAAACGACACAAAAACATCTCCGCCGTGCCATTGACTTGGTCGGCGGGCAATCAGCATTAGCAAGAGCCATCAACTCAAAACAGCAAAACGTCTGGTTTTGGTTGAATAAATCAGGGCGTGTTCCCGCTGAATTCGTTTTACCCATCGAACAAGCTACGCAAGGACAGGTAACCCGATCCCAGTTAAGACCGGACATCTACCCCGAATGCCCAAGCGAGCTGAAAGCCAGTAACCAGTAGGATTAAGGGCAAGTAATGGTCAGCATTTTACGTAAACACAAAAGCGAGTACCTCCATGCGTGATTATGGCAAGGTCTATACCCGCTTTTGGCTAAAGCAAAATGTTTTGTCCTGGAGTGACTCAGCGAAGTTGCTAGGACTGTACTTGCTTACATGCCCGCATTGTAATTTGCTTGGCTGCTTTCGACTGCCGATTGGTTACGTTGCTTCTGACTTGAACTGGGATGAGCAACAGGTTGCCAAGGCGTTAAGTGAGTTAGAACAAGATCAGTTCCTGATTCGTTGCGAGGAATCCGGTTGGACTTTGATTCGGAGCTTTCTGAAGCACAACCCAATCGAAAACCCAAACCAAGGTAAGGCAGCCTTTCGGTTGCTTAAAGATGTACCTGCCGACTTCGTTGGTATGGCATCGCTTTTGAAATCTCTTGCCGCTTTTCAAGCTCGGCTACCAGAAGAATTTTCAACATTGTTTATGCCTGATGGCAACCCGGTAAGGGACTCTCAACGGTCGGATGACTCTGAGAGAAGCAATAAACCAACAGTTAAAACTGTTGACCAGATACAGTTTGAAGACTTCTGGGATGTACAAATACGCAAAGAAAAAAAAGCTAAAGCCAAAGAAGAATGGCTACGCATGGGCCTCAATGAAGACCATGAACTCGCCTTGGAAGTGCTAACACGCTGGAAAGAGCAACGAGACAACCGATTGCAGTATCAAGATCGGACTAAGACCCCTATGCCACATAACTGGCTTTTAAACCGGCAATGGGAAGACGAGTACGTTCGCATTGATGAAGTACAGCAATCATCGACGAGCCTAAAGTGCAGCAATCACCAATTGAATATTGAAGAAAGCAATCGTCGCATCGCTGAAAGCTGGGCCGGACCAGGTATTCGGGAGGTTCGTTCAAGTGCAGGAGGTTGATAAACGCGAGTTTGCTGAAGTTTGGGGAGCAGCTTGGGCCATGTATGGCAAAAGCGTATCACCGCAATTGCTATCCATCGCATTTGAAGCCCTTCGTGCTTATAGCATTGAAGAAGTGCGAATCGGTCTGACTCGGCATATTCAATCACCGGATACTGGGCAATTTTTTCCAAAGCCCGCTGACGTCATCAAGCATATCGATGGCAACTCGGGTTCAAGAGCCATGGTTGCTTGGAACAAAGTTGACAAGGCTGTTCGTCAGGTTGGTGCTTGGACATCCGTGATGTTTGACGATGCACTTATCCACCGCGTGATTTCAGACATGGGGGGATGGGTTGAACTCTGCAAAGTTGATGACAGGGAATACCCCTTTAAGCAAAAGGAGTTTTTAACACGCTACCAGGCTTACTTGCTGCGGGACGAAGTGGGTGAATACCCAAGGCTATTACAGGGTATTGCAGACCATCAGAACCAGCAAAAAGGATTTGATATGCAAGCGCCTGTTGCCGTGGGTGACTGGTCAAAAGCGGCACAAGTTTACACGAGAGGCATCGCCAATTTTAGCGCAGTGCCTTTGAAAAGAATAAGCCCGAAAGCCATTCAGGCGCTTCTCGAAAATCAATTAGAGGACAAAAATGAAAACGATTAAAGCAAAAACCGTTGCCCTAGTGATAGCCATGTCCGCAAGCACTTCAGTCTATGCGTTTCCGGGCTATCAGTGGGAAAAAGCAGCACAAAGTGTTGGTATTGATCCAGTCATGCTCTACGCCGTTGCCTTGGCTGAGTCAGCCTCACATCGAGGTCTTAACATGACCAGTCCATGGCCATACGCAATTCGCAATGGTTCAAACGCAACCTACGCCAAATCTAAGACAGAAGCGGAGCAACTGTTAAACCAGGCACTTCAAGAGAGTGAAAAATACCAGCTCGATATTGGCCTTATGCAAATCAATTTGCATTGGCATGGGCATCGAGTGAGCTCAGCAGCTGAACTGCTAGACCCCATCACCAACCTTACTGTCGGCTCCAGTATTTTGGCCGAAGCAATCAAGTCTTCACCAAACGATTTAGAGCTTGGCATAGGCCGCTATCACAGTTGGAACGAAGAGCGTGCACGCTGGTATGGGCAAAGAGTGCTTTCTATCTATCGCAATATTTTACATGAACTGGAGGTCCGTCAATGACAACCAATCAACAAGACTTCTATCAATTAAATTTGGCGTACCTACACGCAGCACGTGAATTATCGCGAATTGATCCGCAAGAGGCGGTCTTGCGCTTTGGACTTACACGCGACGTGGTGGATGCACTGATTAATGCCGGTGTTGACGACCTGCAACGAGTGGCGACCTCATCATTCATGCTGTTTCAACCAAGGGGTAACCAAAGCCAACTGATTGAGATGGTGAAGAGCAAAGGCACAGGTATCCCAAGAATCGCTTATTTATTATCAACCCTAAACAACAAGGGGGATGCATGATTGATAACCTGTCCAAAAGTGAGCTGTTTACCCGAGCCTCGCTGCTTATTAAGTACGGATTTCGAACGACCATTATCGCGCTCGATACAGGTTTGCCAATCCACATTATCAGAAGGCTGCACAAAGAAGTGACTGGCAAGTCACCTTGTCCTGGTCAATTGCCAGAATCTGATGCCATCGTTAAAAGCAGAAGAGCCCTAGTTGAAGGCTCCCTGCTGATGGCGCTATATGTCAATATTGGTGGTGATAATGTCTACAAGCAATTAAATATCGATGCTTTGATGAAGGCTTACGATGCGTACTTGGTTGCAAGAGAAGAGGCAGACCTTCCAGCTGAAATCCCCTGGAAAAAACTGACCATCAATGAAGGTTGGGTTCTAGCTCGTGATTTAAGATCACAGCTTGCATCCTTACACCGGTGTCGATGCGGTAGTCTGTATTTGACGGTATCTCAACAGCGCATTCAGCTTAAATGTCCTGTGTGCGAGATTATGGCTGAGCAAACCACTAGAGCACTTTTTGAGAACTAACATGCTGATACATGATTTGATTGTGCACCGCCCGTGCACTTTGAGAGTACTAAGATGACAAACTTACTTAAATCTTTACCAGCACGCTGCTGGTTTATATCTCTGGGGCTTTTTCTGGTGACTTTGGCTGCGGCTCATTTTTTTCCATCAGAAATATTAACGGCATCTGCCAAGTTAGCGGCTCTGCCATTTCTGTTCTGCACCGTCGTTTTTTTCAGCTACTTGGGATTCAAAGCGACCTGTAATCCCATCGGACTTATAGCCATCATCACTCTGCTTGTAGCAATCGCATATTGGCAAGCGAGTTGGACAATTGTTGGATTGGGACTCTTTTTCTTAGCTATTTGTACTGGAATTAGATTCTTGAGCAGCCAAGTTAAAGATTCGGGTAGAACTTTAAGCATTGAAGAAAAATGGTATTGGTATAAGCTCCATTCGTTTTTTGATGGCTTTTATCCAAGGTATCCCAAAAAGCCAAAAAAATAGCCAGCCCACCACAAGCTGGCTACCTTCTATTTTCAGTTCCTTCCTGATGCTTGGTTATAGGCCCTAATATCGATCAAGTTGTTCTGAGCATAATCTCCCGCAAGCGATGCATTTGAGATCACCGCTATCTGCTTATCCACAAATGCTTTATCTTCTTCAGACACACTGTCAGGGATGTAAGCGCCACTCTCATCCTTTTGACGATACTCATTTAGCATTTGCTCCCTTAGACCTAGCATTTCAGGCGACCAACTCGATGAGTCTTCAGAGTTGAATACGCGCCCCGCCAAACCTTCATTGAAAGCTTGAGCGAACACTTGGCTTTGAATCGGGGTCAATCCCATTCTCTGCCCTTCGCTGTATGCTTCCTTTTTAAAATCATCAGCATACTGCTCTAGGAACTCACCATATCGATTGTTAACTGCTGCACCGAATGCCCCCGCCAACATGGCTTCAGACTTAGTGCCCCAGTTTACTTCGGAAGCATACTGCGAACTCGATCCACTGTATGCATCATTAAACGCCGTCAATGGGTTTTCCAAAGAGGTTCCTGCATCAACGGCGGCTTTTAAGCCATCCCAGGTTGATTTGCTGGCCACCGTAGCGTTGTGCAAGAAACCTCGTGAGCCAGGATCTTCAAGCGCTTGTTCTTTGTAACTCTCATAGTCTTCGCCAAAGTAATTCAAGGTATGCAGTGCTGCATCAGTATGCTTGCCACTGAAATCACCAATTGCACTGGCGCTGTTGAAGAACATTTCAGCACCAGAAACTCCGCTATCATCAGCCATAATGCGTGATCGCCACTGAGATCCAGCTTCACTGTTTAGTCCAGATTGATAGGTACTTGTGTCAGTAGCTACGGCCTGCTGAGCTTGCTGCTGATGCGCATTCAACTGTCCATCTATACCAGACAGATTGGTTTGGTAAGCCGATTGAGCTGCGTTGAACTGAGTTTGAACTGTTGCTGCATCCTCGTAGCCGCCCAATACACCCGATTCAACTTGGCTTTGAGTACCACCAAAAGTAGGTGCAGTTGATGACAAGCCTTCATTTGAGCGCGGCTGAATTGATCGTAAATCGGCTCCGGTAGCCATGGCCATAACAGTCATTGCTGCTTGATAATCATTGTCCCGTTCAGCGGGCGTTGAAGAATTGCTATAGGTTAAAGACTCCATAGCTGCGGCCACATACGCCTGATTATCATCAGGTAACAAGCGCTGATACATTGGAAGGTTTTCACGTAATCGGTTACCGGCTTCAACATGCTGGTTCATATAGCGACCTAAATAATCCATGACTTCAGGATTATCCGCTGCTAATCGAGTTAACGTCGCACCATCCGTGTTCCTTTGTCCTGATAGACTGTAGCTGGCCTGATCAAGCTCACTAAAGCGGTTTGATGCCGTGATAACGTCTTGTGCTGAACTCTGAAGTGACTGATAGTCTTGATTAGACAACGACATCTCAACGCCAGAGCGTCTTGAATCTGAAAGGTCTTTAACCATCGCATCGCGAAACTCAGCACGTCGTGAATCACTCGATGCCAAGCTTTGCATCTCCCCAGTGAGCGTATTTGCGGTCGTAGACCGAGAACTGCCTTCTGACGACTCAACTTGGCCACTAAAGTTACCACCTAAATCCAACCCAGCTCGTACCCTTGATAGTTTTGGTACACGAGATGAATCTGGCTTATCCATTCCTGGCAAGTTGCCCTGTGGAGAATCATTGCCGCCCGTACCAAGAAGCCTTCCAAGAAAACCCTTATCAGCAACTTCTTTCTCACCGGGATTAGTAATAGTTCCATCGCCACCGACCCTTAGGCCTCCCGATAACACGCCAGATACCAAGCCACGTACAGCATCTTTTTTATCGTCTCCGAAACCATACCGAGTTTGTAGGTCATCAGTAACCTGATTAACAACGGCGCTAGATGCGGAATTAGAAGAACCGATTTGACGTCCAACCGAAGAAAGGTTGTCGTAACTTAGCTTTTCACCAAAGGTTCGGCTCATGGTATTGCCAACCTGACGACTAAAGGCTTGAGTTGCCTGAGTCATGGATTCTTTTGTAGAGCCGACCATTGAACCCACTGCGTTTCCGACAGAGAAACTGCTTAGTAAGTTTGACGCACCGGTCATTGCAGAACCAGTGAGGGCTGAATTTTGGAACATTGACTGTGATTGCATCACCGGGGCATTTTTTGAGACATCTGGACTAGCCAGCTTTTCATCAATGGCATCGCCGTTTTGAAGACGTCCAGCCAAGTGGGTTGCGGTTATTGCTGAGCCATACACGAGCATGAGCGAAATTGCCGGAACACTCGACGCCAACATGCCGCCAGTAGCTATCCAGGTTTGCAGCACTGAATCCATCTGCATCATCCCAGCAAAAGATGGCACTTCTGTACCTGCAAAGGCATCAAGCGCCGACATTTTCCCTGCAACGGTTAAATGAATATACAGGTTAATGATGGCCATGACAGGCATCCAAAGTTGAATCCAAAGCAGGATTAACAAGTACTTCCCGGCCATTCGCATCCCGATTTGGCCAAGGGCAATCACAAAGGCCATCAAAGGGGTGATGGCGTAAATGAACCCCTCAAAAAACGTCATCATCGGACGAACGATACTTTGGAACAGGGTCTGCTCCGCCGCCCATTGTGTATTGCGCTGCTCAATCGCTTGGTTAACCATAACGGCTGCGGTGAAAGCTTGATCATCCATATACTTGCCCGTCACGCTTTGCTCATAAATAGGCAAAAGCACTGACGCGGTCATGTACTCTTGGGTGTTAACCGAAGCCAAACCAAGGTTATTCAGCGCATTTCGGATCACGTCATCAGTGTCAGTGGCTGATGAAGTCCCCAATGAGGCTGACAGAACCTGTTTAAGCCTCGGAATGAAGGTTGATTCTGTCATGAGTTTCAGTTGGCTATAGGCATCGGTGCAGTCCAAATCGCTACTGCTACCACTGAGCATGATGCGCGTGCCATAAATGCGCGAATCAAACCTAATCGCAGTCATCGGGTTAGGATCACTCAGCACCTGATCGAGGTTCTTTTGGCCAATGTCGATACCAATCAAGGTGCACTCTTTAATGTAGTTAAACCATGATTGCTCGATATCCGAGCCGCCGACACGATTTGCATCACCCAACCCAGAGCGATCCATCACCTGTTTTCTCACTTTAATCAGTGACTGTAAACTGGATGCAAAGCCGTATTCCGTCATCGCGGGAGTTGAGAACGCCGTTTCAAACAATCGCGTGATTTGAAAGCCAACAGTTGAAATCGTACTACCTGCGGCAGCAACACCGATGGGTACATTATCAACCACTCGAACTTGCCCCGTGTACGCATCCTCAATGCTCACTCGGGTACTGGGTCCAAACATGGTTGCAAAGACTAGCCATGAGACTAAAACGTGTTGAAAGTTAATCCCACGACCACCTTGCATCAATGCCTGAACAGAGACCATCAATACCCCAATGAGCAAGCCAATACGAACCATTGAAGTAAAGTCGCCTGTACCAGTGATCATCGCGACAGCGTTCAAGACCTGCTCTAAAAAAGCCGAATCCCCGATGGAATAGATTTCCCACATTATCTATTCCCCCAGCGCCGTAGATTTAACGGTGTAATAACGCTGTTTGCGAATGGTCTGAATCACCTGATTAAAATGCGCCAGCAATTCTTGCTCTGAACCGTATCTTCGCTGTAACGCGGCGTATTCCTCATTGATTTGGCGACGTGCACGTTCAAGGTCTTCAGTTAACAACTTCGCATAGGCATGATCTTCCACACCAGAGGTGCTTCTAGCAGCATTGAGCATGTCTTCAACCAATGCTCGGGCCATCTCAACAGCAATAAATGGCGCAGCTCTTGAAGCAAACGACCTTGCAGCCCCTTCATTTAATGCAGAAAGTGTTCGAATCATGCCCCCAATGCTCGCAGGAGCCGAGGTCATAAAAGCCTTTTCGGTGGTGCTAGCAGCTCCTGTATTTCGAGCAAACTTAAAAATAATGCCGTTACTAGAACCTGTACCAAGAAGTAAATTTTCTACCTGGGTTGATAACCCGGTTAGGGTCACGTTAGTGATTGTCGGATTCAGACAGCCGTCTTGTGTCACTGTGTCACATAGGTACATAGCGACGTTACCGCCATGAATTAGATGCTCAATAGTCACTTTATTGCCATTCAGTCTGGTCAGTTTTGGGGCTTTACCTTGACCATCAGCCGCATTAGCCAAATCACCAACAATGATCGAACCCGTCACTGACATAACCGCTTCAAGAAAACGGTCATCCCCCGATGCAAACCAGCTTGATGCCGAATGACGTTTCAGTGCTCGCCAGACCAAGTTGCCTTTAATCGTTTTGTTCACATCAGATGCCGCGACACTCGAAGCGTTCTCATATGGGTTCTTACCATTGGACTCACTCCAACTGGTAAAAACGTCTCCAGCCCCTTTAAGTGAGCTCAACATGCTGGCTTCTGTTTGCCCCTTTTTACCAAAAGCAGCTAGGGTATCGTTCACGACTCCCTGAGCCATTTGACAGGAATTGCCAAAATACTCGTTCAACTGCTGGATTTTCTTTTGCAGTGTCTCCATGTGCTGGGAGCATTTCTCACACATAGCACTGAGCGCCAATTGGAATGCGTATCCCTTGGCATTTGCCGCTACAGAGCGAAGTAATTGAACAAACTGATCTGCATTAACAAATGACAAACTTCCAGCGAACATATCAATGCCGCCACAACCGGCTTGGAATGACGGTGGCACCATAGAGACGAGGTTCTCGTTCATGATCCTGTTACGGACAACAACGCTTCCACCAGATATAACCCCACGCCGCTGACTTTCAAATACACCAGGCGCAGTGCTGTTGGTCATTGAACCAAACAACTGGTTCATCTCCTGTTGCAAACTTGCTTGGGTCATAGACGAAAAACCAATCGCACAGGCGATTAGCGATACTTGAAATACTTTTTTCATCGTTATAACCCTCCTTGTGCACGCAGATAGCGAACAAGGAACTCAGGGTCCTGTAATATCTTTTCGTTAAGCTCTTGGGCTGACATCGCGAGTGAAACGCCGGGCTGAACAGGTCTGGTGGCATAGTAAGTTTGATCGTCAATCCAACCGGCTTGATGGGCTGCAAGAATGATTCGATTATTGAGCTCATCAAGGCTCATTGCGCCCTGGCCAATCGGAGTGATGACATTAGGCGGCTCTACTAAGAAGACCGCTGGAACAGTCGTAACGGACAACGATCGTGCTTGTCCTGAATCGACTTTGTAGTTTGGAAACTCTCCACCCGGTAAAGGCAAGCCATCGACAGCAATAGCAAACACCTCGAAACCGTAGTTCAAAGCCATGGATTCGATGATAGGCGCTTGAGCATGGCAGTAAGGGCAATCCGAACGATAGAAGAAGAACAAGCCAGCCCGTTTTGCTACTTCACCTAAAGCAATATCTCGTTGAGCGCCAGCCTCTCGATCCATCCGATTGGCAGCATAGGTAGCCAAGGGTCTGCGACTGATTTCATCCAAGACAGGATCGCCCATGACCACCTGCTGACTAACATCAGCAAACTGTGAGCCCTTATCCATCATGACGAGCTGGAGATACAGGTAGGCTCTTACGTTCTCATTCGTCGGCTCATCAATTGCCTTGTCCATGAACGACTGCATGTGCTCACGAAACCAAGCAGCACTGAAGGGCTTTAGCTCGTCCTGACTGGACTCAACGGAACCAAGTTCCGGCATTATAAGCTCTTCAGCTTCCGTTGGTTCAGGAATGACCTGATACCAAAACCAGCCTTCCTGACCACGCTGATAGAATGGACCATCATTGGCATGGGCGGGCAAGATGAATAGAAAGAAAATAATGATTGGGATGGTCACCCACAGGATAAACCAAGGTAACAAAGGGGTTCTCATTGTCAGCTCCAGAAAATTTCATAGAGCTAACATGCTAAAGATCCCCGTTAGAGCGATTGGACAGATAGATGAAGGAATTGTGTGTGTTTCTGACTAGCTGTTATGACTAGTAGCAACAACTAGCGTTAACGAGCCAAATTTATACTTGGACCGCTTTGAGCGAAAAGAGGAAATGTCATCCGTTCTAAAATGTTCTTGCTAATGTCCGCTTTGTTTTCGCTGTGAACATGATGCTTAAAAGAAAAACCTCAAGAGCTCAGGATTTCAATAAAAATGTGAAAATTTATCGGGCTAACCTGTCAGATCATCAGTATCCAACCAATTGCATTGGTTCATTCAAATATACTTTGGCCATATAGTTTTCCAGTTGCTCGTTCAATTGAGATACTTGTGAGGCCTTTTCACGTTTTAGAAAAATAACAAGGTTGGTAATACTTTGAAAAGTTGGCTTCTAAGACAAACGATATCAGTTGACAAGAATCACCGTCATTTATATGATTGACCACTCACTAAAGTAAGTGGTACTTTTATGTCTAATTTAGGTCGTCCAGTGAATTATGCAGCTCGAGAGGATAAAATCGAGGCTATTCTTGATGGTGCTGTGCAATGCTTTGTTAAAAAAGGCTTTCATGGCGCTGGCATGGCGGAGATTTCTCGTGTTGCAAAAGTCAGCCAGGCAAGTCTCTATCAATACTTCGCCTCAAAAAATGAACTCATTCTGGAAATCGCCAAGCGCTATTCTTCCAGAGATCTCGATGCTTTGAGAAGAATTGAGAGCGCTAGTGATTTCATGGATGCTTTGGAGCAAGAGGCCTATCTCACAGGCGATAAAATAGGAACTATTATGTATCTGGAGATCCTCGCAGAGTCATCCAGAAACCCAGAAATTAAGAAAGCGGTACAGGATTCAGGTCAAGAGCTCTTTGACACCTGTTGTACCATGATCAAGAAATTACAGGATAAAGATGAGACAAGTTATTTGCTCACACCCGAGCAAATAACACACTATATCTTTGCCTACATTGATGGTTTGTCCTGCCAGATAGCGACTGCGGATATCGAGTATTCGCGTGAACTTTTACGTCAGCTTGTTCAGACCCTTCTTACACCAAAAAAGTAATTAATATTTAAGCCATACCTCAAGAGGGTTTGTTATGAGTTCGCCATTTTATATACTCGAACGATCAGTTATATTATTAAGGAAATTTAGTAAATATGCATTAGTTTGCCTACTTGTCTTATTACAGGGTTGTAGCAGTGAAAGTATACCTGAGCCCACTGAACAGAACATTCGAGTGGTAACACTCAACGAAGTGGGTGCAAACGCGCATTACCAAGAATCTCGCTTTTCTGGAATAACACAAACAGAGAGCAGAGCGCAGCTCTCGTTTGGCGTTCCTGGCAAAGTGCAAAAGGTGCAGGTGGATATTGGTAGCCGGTTAAAAGCGGGCGATATCATGGCAACACTGGATTTGGAGCCTTATCAACTAGCAGTTGATAACGCCCGCTCTGAAGCCTCAAAAGCGCAGATCGCGCTTGAAGAACACCAAGCAAACTATGAACGGCTTAATCATCTCAAATCAAATAACGCAGTTTCCCAGCAAGATTTAGAGGCGGCAAGAACACTTTTCTTAACAGCTCAAGCCTCTGTGCGTGAAGCACAAAGCCGAGTCAGACTCACAGAAAGAGAACTTTCTCAAGCAGTAATAAAAGCCCCCTATGATGGTGTTGTCTCTACCAGACAAGTGGAACCCTTTGAAGAGGTGGCTCAGAATCAGGTCATATTTACTTTCGACAGTTCAGCGCAACTTATTGTTGAATCATCAATCCCCGTACCTTTGGCAAATGCTCTACGTTCTACAAATGAACAGATTATCAGTATTAGTCATCAAGGGGCGTCTTTTGAGGCTGAGTTGTCTCATATTGCAGAGCGCGCAAGTAATGGCTTGAGCTTGCCTGTTAAACTGCGTATACAAGTGCCAGAGGGAAATTTTTTACCGCCAGGTCTCGTGGTTGCAGTGAACTATCGTCTGAAAAATAGTGAAAACGTTCTCTTGGTTCCTCACGGCGCAGTTTATATTGAAGCAACAAGTAACAGCGCTTTCCTCTACTCCTTTAACGGTGAGTCCAATACCGTTAGTAAAAAACCTGTACAAATTGTCGATATTCAACCGTCAGGCTACATTATTAATGCTGAGTTGGAACTCGGAGAGAGATACGTAGCAGCCGGAGCAGCCTTTATCAGTGATGGGCAACAGGTTCGTGTTTTAGGGGAGACGCGTTAATGTCCATTACCAACTTCTCACTTGCTAACAGCCGTTTAGTGCTCTTTCTGTTTTTTATGCTTACGAGCATAGGGTTGGCGTTATACCCGAATTACCCGTCACAAGAGGAGCCCACACTCCCGATAAATGTCACTGTGATTACCGCTTATCACCCTGGTTTAGATATTTATCAAACGGAATCGCTATTGGCGCGCCCGGTTGAACGTGCTTTGCGTGAACTGGAAGAAACTAAAAATATCACCACGTCTATTCGTGCTGGAGAGATCCATATCTCTTTGGAAATTAAGGACGGAACACCAGACTACGCGCAATCATGGCTTAGAGTCAGAGCGAAAATGCAGGATGTGCAGAACTCACTTCCCGAGGGTGTATCTGGGCCTTTTGTTAACGATAGTTATGATGCTGTTGCCGTAATGACTGTTGCACTCAGTGCCCCCAATCACACGTTTGAACAACTTAGAAATAAAGCCAGTGAGTTGCGGGATTTTCTTTACGATATCCCAGGTATGGATAAAGTCACCTTGCATGGCGTTACTGAGGAGCAAGTGAACATCAATCTTAAACCGTTTGCTGCGTCGAAATTTTCGATAAAGCCTAATGATATCTACCTGCAATTACATAAAAACAATACGTTTGATGATATTGCCAGAGTGAATTTTAGCGACCAAGAGAGTCGTATTTATGTCAGAGGGAGCTATAACTCTATTGAAGATATTAAAGCGATACCTATTGTGCTGCAAGATGGCAGTCAGTTACCACTTGACACGCTAGCTGATGTGATAAGGACGACAGCACAACCGCTTAATACCGCCGCCTATTTAAACGGGGGACAGGCGATTGTTCTTGCTGGCTATATGACGCCCGGCGTAAATATGGTCGATTTCAATGATCGCCTTCGTACACAAATAGCAAAATGGGAACATGATTTACCTGCTGGCTTTCAATTGAAAATCATCACCGACCAAGGTGAAGTTGTTAATCAAGTCATATCTAAAATGATTTCAACTCTTTTGGAGACGATCCTAGTCGTGACTGTAGTCACTGTTATCGCCTTGGGTTTACGCGCTGGTTCACTGGTGGGATTAGCCGTGCCCATTACAGGGATTATGACATTAGTCGTTTTACGAGTGCTTGGTGTTGAGCTTAATGAGGTGAGTATCGCCTCGTTTATCATTGCACTTGGGATCTTGGTTGATAACCCGATGGTGATTGTTGAGGATATCTCAAAACGTATTAATCAAGGTGAGTCTGGTAAATCAGCAGCCTTACACGCCGGAAAGACACTGGGTACGCCAATGCTGATTGCTAGCCTAACGGTTATCCTGGCATTCGCCCCACCTATGTTCACCGATAATATCACTGCGATTTATATGCAGACGCTAACCATCGTTATTGGCGTCATGCTGATCATTTCCTGGTTTGTTGCCATTATGCTGGTGCCGATTTTGGCGCAGTGGTCTATAAGAAAAGGTAAAAACACTTCTGAGCAAAGTGAGCTCTCGCGCTTAATGATGATCATGTCTCGCTTTTGGGACAAAGTCATTAGCTGGCCAAAAGCATTTTTAGCAGGTGCGACAGCAAGCCTGATCCTATCGTTATTTTTATCTGCGACTATTCCAGAGGCATTCTTTCCACCGTCGGAACGCTCACAAATGCAAATATCCCTTGAGCTCCCAGCAGGTACGCCTGCAAACCGCACAGCTGAAGTTGCACAAGAAATGACGCGATGGCTTGCAGAGGAACAACGTTTTCCGCAGATTACAGGCGCTACTGCGTATGTTAGTGAAGGGGGGCCACGCTTTATCCTAGGCCTGAATCCGCCAGATCCGGCTCCGCATACCGCTTACTTTGTTATCAATCTTAGTAAAGAAACCAATGTTGCGGCTTTTGTAAGCCAACTTAGGGCTGAGATGCCTCCTGTTTTCCCCTATGCCAAGCTCGGGATTAACCCGTTTTTCATGGGCTCCACGCCTCCAGGCGAAGCAGCCATTAGAATCATCGGCAACAACCATAGTAATTTATTACAGGCTGCTGCAACGATTCAAGAGGCGCTTAGCAAAGTAGATGGAACCATTAACATCAAGCAGGACTGGGAACAACCTATCCCCAGCTTGGTGGTAAATGTAGACCAAGCCGCAGCAAGCTATGCCGGAGTCACACGAGGAGACATTTTTTCCGCTCTTAGGAAAAATACTCTCGGAGAGAGTACATCTGAGCTTCGGGAAGGAGAGTTCTTGCTGCCTATTATGCTGGCAATGCCAACAGATAACGCGTCACTGTCGCAGTTAAATAATATTCAGATTTTCTCACAATCTTCTGATAAAACCGTTTATTTATCAGAAATTGCTCGCGCTGACACAGAGTTTCATCCGTCGATTGTGAAGAAAAGAAACTTGCGGCCAACTCTGACGGTGACAGCGCTTAATCCGGCGATGACCTCTAAAGAGTTGGTTTCCAACATAGCAGAAACGTTGGAGCAGGTTCGCAATACCGGCAAAGTGCAAATCGAGTTTGGCGGAGAGATTGAGGAGAGCGAGGTCACCGCAGAAGCTATTTTTGCTTTCCTACCACTTTGTGTACTTATGATGATCATTTTATTCATCCACAAGTACAACTCGTTTCGTAAGGTGGCGATCATTGTACTAAGTATACCCTTCTGTGCCATTGGGTTACTTTTAGCACTGATCATTTTCAGGCTGCCTTTCGATTTTATGGCGAATTTAGCGATATTCGCCCTGATAGGCATTATTGTGTCGAATGCGATGCTAATTATCGAACAAATTGATATCGAGAAAGACGCAGGAAAATCTGAACTTGAATCACTCAAATCAGCTTTAATGCAACGGTTTCGCCCTATTATGTTGACACAAATAACCACTATTTTAGGGCTGCTTCCTTTGCTTATCGCCAATGATCCGCTATGGCGCTCGTTTAACGTTGTGTTAATGGGCGGCCTTATTTCAGGCACCATTGCATCCTTTATCGTTGTGCCAAGCTTATATGTTTTGTTCTTCACAAAAAAAGCAGCAAGGGCAATCTAAATGAATGACTTATTACTCTATATCAGTGTCTTTGTGGGGGCGGCAATTCCGGTGCTCGAAGTTTGGATTGCCGTCCCATTGGGTGTTATTGCTGGGTTACCATGGTTTCCGTCTGCACTTGCAGGCTTTTTCGGAAATTTGCTTTCGCTGTTACCCATAATTTATGCCAGTGAAAAAGTTAAGTTATTTATGAAGCGTTGGCGAAATAAACCCGAAACTGAGCAAGCTGCCCCCGACATAATGGATCGTAAACATGTAATTATGGAAAAATTTGGTGTTCCAGGCTTGGCTTTTTTGGGGCCATTTTTGATTGGTATCCATGCCGCTGGAGCATTCGCAATTGCCATGGGGGCTAGCAGAAAGGTTGTTATGTTTTGGTTTACCTTGTCACTGCTGGTTTGTTCGTTACTATTTGGATTTTTGGCATCATTGGGGATTACCCAAGTAGGAGAAGGAAAACAGCTCCCCTTTACGTAATGGTGTCGAAACATGAGCTTTCTGGTAGTCAGACCTGTCGCTGGCTATAGTTACTTAGTAAGTTACCCATACTAATAATGGGTAACTTCACTCCTCGCCAAATTCAGGCACAGCCAAATTCAGGCACATCCCCATACCTATCTCAACTATATAGGCTAAACTGTTAGCACAGGCTAGTAAAATCTGTTAAATCAAAATGAACACACTTATCACGAACGCCCCCCTCACTGAAGTATGGATATAAATGATGTTTCATAAAAATGAGAGTACTTTGACCGCCATAATACAGTTGAGCAAGCTTGAACTTAGTAGTGATTATTTAAACAAAAAATTTAACGACTATCGGTTATATACAGCTGCGATTTTACTGACACTCATTCCTTTGGGGCTTGCCGAAGGTATTTTTGACTACAAATCACATCCTGAAATAAGAAGTGAGTTGTTTCAGCTGAGACTTTACTTTCTTCTATTAGTGATACCTGCTTGGATTATCTTAAAATCAAGCAGTTTGAAATTATCTACGGCAACAATTTTAATAACCCTAGTTTTTTCTGCGTATCTCGGCATAAAAATAATGGCTATTTGCATTCTAAGGTTGGAAATCAGCTTTTCTGCCAAGGCAATGAAAAGGCTCAGTTGGTTGGAAGCTAAAGTATGAGGGGCTGCATTGTACG
>WKFN01000001.1:0-8205 GCA_014872805.1 Alteromonadaceae bacterium | reverse complement strand
TTTTATGTCCGATGCACTAGCAGATGGTCGCGCTATTCGTTCACTTAATGTTATTGATGACTATAACCGTGAAGGCCTTGCAGTTGATGTGGATTTATCCATGCCGAGCTTGCGTGTTATTCGAACACTAGAGCAAATCATTGAATGGCGAGGTAAGCCAGCCATGATTCGATGTGACAACGGGCCGGAATACGTAAGCAATCAACTAGTTACGTGGGCAATCAAACACAATATTACATTGATGTATATACAGCCTGGCAAGCCAACTCAAAATGCGTATATTGAACGATTTAATCGTACAGCACGACATGAGTGGCTAGATATGCATGAGTTCGACAGTGTTGCCCATGCTCAAGATGTAGCAACAAAGTGGCTTTGGACATACAATAACGAGCGTCCTAACACAGCCATTGGTGGCGTACCACCAAGAACCATTTTACAAGCAGCGTGATAGTCTAGTTATTTTTGCTACTTGAAATGGGGGGATTACAATCGACATATGAATACCATAGTTTCAAGCTGGCAAATCGTTTCAATAGTCGAAGAAAAAATGTTGATAGGCGAAGTTTTGTGGGGAATTGTTGTTGATGACCCAACCTGCCGATTTGCGAAAGAAGATTATGTTTGCACTTCACAAATCATGGAATCCAACTTAGACATAAATTTAATAAAAACAGCCAGTGGTAATCTCTATCAACTTTTGGGCAATGGTAAACGAGCAACTATAAATTATGATGACTTCGAACTCCTTCGCCACGGCTTTTCGCCTGAGCAAATAAATCAGTTGAATTTGGCACCAAACAGATTTTTTCATTGAGGCGCTCAGCCAGCCTTGAAAATAAACCCCAGCCACCAAAGCCAGAAAAAACAAAGCCCCGCTTGTTGCGAGGCTTTGGATTCAAAATTTACAACTAGTTATACTCTAAAAAATAGTCGTATGTTTCAAAATCAAAGTTCATCCCTGCCTTTTTTATGAATTCATGATCAGTGTTTTCCATTATCGGAAAGCTATCATACATTGGATTTTCATCCTCAACGTTAAAATAGCGTCTTAGCTCATCAATTGAAAACACATCAACAGTAACTTCTCCTGCCAAGGCTTCATCTTTCTTATTGAAGTATCTTATTACTCTAGTCACTTATGGCTCCACTTCTCTCTTTTTGTTCTTGGGTTTAGTTTGCTCGCCAGTCTTAGGATCAAACTCACCTTGATGCTTACCACGCTTATTGTATTTCTCAAGCGTACCATGCTGACTATCCCATTCATAAATATTGCCTTTTTTGTCTTTCCACCTTTTCCTTAGACCACCGCCCCCTTGCACAGAAGTTTTAGGTTTCGCTGGTGTTAAACCGGAAATTCCCTCAATCTCTTTTGGAGCTGGAATGTAATTGCAATTGTGAACGAGTACATTCTTCTTGGTAACGTAATAAGTATGAAAGTCAGCTACCGTAAAGTTATAAGTTAAGTCGAGTCTTTGCTCATCAATAACACTGACAACTTCCATAGCTCCATTGCCATCGGTTTCAATCTTATCTCCAACTTTTAACTCAATAGTTTGTTTCCAACCCTTGCCAATTACATAGAAAGGGTGGTCATCTGTTGCTTGGATTTTTTGTTCAAACCCATCGCTAGCAACTAATTTGATTTCAAAAATACCTCTATCTGGTTCGATAAACACCTTTGTAACTGGCTTCCAGTCTTGTTCACCTGTTTCAGTATTTTTCGCCCACAGTTTTTCACCTAATTTAACATCTTCAATGTTCTTGTAGCCGTCTTCAGTTAACACTTGAGTTCCAGCTACAAAACAGCAGGTCCTGCGTAATGCATTTGCCGCATCAACACCTTTATCCCAAGCTCTAGCTGCAAGTCCAAGACCTGTAGCTCCGGGAATAAATAACCCGGCTACATTAGCGCCCAATGATGCAGAGTTCGTTGCATTAACACCATTAGTAGCCATGTCGTAAAGGTCATATGCTATGAAACCTATATCAACAATGGCATCTAAGAATTCGCCATTCGGGTCAGTATATTTATAAGGATTGTTATTCACATATAAATAGCGGTTAAACGACATGACAGGGTTTTTAGGTGTCCAACCCACAGGATCATTCGAATAAAAACGACCTATGACTGGATCATAGTATCGTGCCTGCATATAGTTCAAGTCAATGGCTGTGTCGTATTTATGTCCGGTATAGCCCACATTGTCAGTTGCACCGTCGACACTTTTGCCAAACGCTTTAAAATGTTGATAGCCATTTTCGGAACGCGCTATACCATCACGAGCAATGATTTGATTATTCAAATAAATGTGATTGGTACCGCCATCACTTGTTTCCAGATAGCGCAGTTTTCCATCATACCCATACACGCTGTAGGCAGGTCCATTTGAATCGTGTTGATAAACACGCTTATTGTTGCCGTTATAAAGATAAGAGAAACTTCCAGATGATGTCATCTGGCCCAACGCATTGTAGTCAAAACTGCGATGTCCGTTATAGATGACATTACCACTTGGGTCATAGTGAAAAGAGGAGTAACTTTTTGATGCTGAGCCGGTTCCGGTGACGCTGATGAGCCTGTTTTTATTATCACTGCGGTCATACACATAATCCAGTGTACTGTGCTTCGTTTGATAATACGTAATGTTCCCTAAACCGTCATACTCCACTTGCGTATTGCCGATGTTTGCACCGCCTGAGATATCAGTTAATCTATCTAAGCCGTCATAACTGATGGCATTGAGGGAATATTCAAAGGCCTTTAGATTGAGTATTTGGCTGATATTATCATTGCTATCGTACGAGTAGCGCAGGTGGTTGACCAACGCACTGTTCGTTTCATCTTTAATGTCTTCTATTTGGTATTCAGGGTTGAGGGTTTTGGTGTGCGCCACACCATTGCCATATGTGAAGGCTTCGATGACGCCATTCGCAAAATACTTCACCTCTTTGGCATAAGTAAACGCAGGGTGTGTTGTATCGGCTAATCTGCGGACGCTGATTTTACGCTGTTTAAGCGCTGTGCTGTGGGCGATAACGCCTTGCCGGAGGACGCCAATCGATGCCTTCTAATAACATGGATAATTGCGCATGGGACAGATGCACCGCACCCGATTGTGCGCCAGGCCAGACAAAACGGCCTTGCTCCAAACGCTTATAATACAGGCACAGTCCTTGGCCATCCCACCACAACAATTTGACCCTATCGCCACGTTTACCACGAAACACAAAGACATGGCCATTAAATGGATCTTTGTCTAAAACATGCTGGGCAATAGCGGATAAACCATCAAAGCCTTTGCGCATATCCGTGTGACCTGCACATAACCAAATGCGCACATCGTGAGATAAGCCAATCATGCCAGCGCCTCAACCACGGCTTTGATTATGCTGGGATTGTCGTTGAGAAACACAATCCGATGCCCATTACGTAATTCAATGTGCATTGATGCAGCAGTTGGCGCTGGGGAAACTGACGGTTTAACTGGCTCAGACACAACGGTGACCGGTAATAAAGTCTCTGCTACAGCCGACTCAGGGACAACTAATTCCGTTGTTTGCTTGGCTTTTGTGACCCAAGAGGCTTTACCGTCTCTTGCTTCGCGCATCCAACGAAAAATCTGATTGTGATTGATATCGAATTGTCGTGAAATGACAGATACAGACATTGTGCCTTGTGTAACCTCATTGACGATGTGCATTTTGTACTCAGGGGAAAACACCCTACGCGAAGTTGGTTGCTTGATTTCTGACATAATCACCTCAACTATGAAAATGACAGGATGACAGATTTATGAGGCGAATAAAGATGTAATGACCGTACGATTACGCTCGGACGCTTACCCTTATTACAAAGTTGGGGCCACTAATGAGGTAGCCTTAGGCATCCCTAGGCTTTCATTAGGGACCATTAGTAGCCCCTTAGTGCTACTAAGAGAACATTAGGGGAGTTATTCTTATTATTCTCTTTAATATTTAATAGTATTTAAAGAAAATGAATACTAAATATCCTCTCCCTTGATATCAGTATAGCTATCATAATATCTCTGCATGAGGTTTCCCTCTTGCTTAAACAGGAATGCTTGATTAAGTTCTTGTGTTGATAGGATGTCCTCATGAGGTGGCCTGAGTGCCATATCTTTATTCTGGATATGCAAAGTGCGGTGTGACTTAATAACCTCTGGTTTTACTGTTATCTCCACACCCATTATTTTCTTAAAGCTTTGTTGCATCTGTGTTTGTAGGATATCCCAGTGTGATGCTGTCACAATAAAGCTGTCATGAATGGGCAAGCAGGTTATCCCAAGTGCCAAGAGGGACAGCATGATATCTTCTGCCACACAGCTATCGTAATACTGAGCCTCTAGGCCTATTTGTGTACTGAATATGGATTCTATAACAGGGTGGGTGAGTATGATTTTTTCTTTCAGTTCCTTAGTGTTACACCCGAGGGCCTTAATGTCTTTTCCACTTAATCGATAATGTCCCTTTTCATCATTGATAAACGCATTAAAGGCCTTTTTTATCACAGGGCGACGTCTATCCTCTTTCCCCTCCCAGTTTGGTAATCCAATATCATATACATCTATTTCAGGAAGCAGGCATGTCTTATTAAGTGCATATATTATATTGATGGCAATTCCACTGAAATCTATTTCGATGGTCTTGCGGTTGTTGATCCGAATGACTGGGCGGTGCTCTGATGATACCCCTTGCCACCAGCCTCCGTAAAATCGCCCCCCTCTATCTAAACGTCCTTTTGCAAATATGCGTCGTAATTGCACCATATTGATATCTATATGGTGTTGGTAACGTTGTTGAGTGCGTTGGTCAACATGCTCACGTGTCAGTATTTGCCTGAGCTGCTCGTCCGTGGCATCAAGGTGGATGCACTGTTGTACAAGGTGGCCATTTATCTTCGCCAGGTTTTGTTGATATGTGTGCAATTTTTCATGGTCAAGATTGGGGAGGGTATGAGCAATAGCAACGGCCTTATCTGTTTTGTCTTTGTCTCTGATTTCAACGCCTCTTTGCATTGGCATGGGCTGTTGTGCAAGCCAGTGTATGTTTAACTGAGAAAAGGCCGTTTCCAGTATTTGTGTTGCTTTAAAAACCGTGACTTTGGATTGACCTGAGGAGCGATATTGACCTTTTTGTATCGTTATCCAACCTAATCTATCAAGCGCCTTAAAGACCGCTTCGACTTTGTTGGGGTAGACATAAGGGATCTTGTTGGGGTCAGTGAGGTGGTAATGGCGCTTGTGCAAAGGGATACTGATGAGCTTTTCTTGCTTGTGGTAGTGCTTTTCTTGGTAGTTAATATATAGTGCGCATATCAGATGTCTGGCAATGTCTTCCAATGCAACTCGTCGCTTTTGAGCATTTCCCCCTCGCTGAGATTTATTCAATAGTTCAACACTGGTATTGGCTAATTCATCCACCAGCTTATTGATACTCTTGTTGGTAAATATTGGGTACCAATCAAAGCGTCTATCGAGTTTATCAATCAACTCAGCTCCTTACTGTTCATGCAGATTACAAAATAGGTATCGCTATAGAATAAACATAATCAGAGATGCTCGCAAAAACTGATTATTTAAACTGAGAAAAAATCAGTATCTATATCGGAAAACTCCTTCCAAACAGAGCACGGTATTTCATTACGTGCACTGCTCCATCTTATTCATTTATAGGAATACCTTATGTATACAATATACACTTGGCCGTGGGATACCCCTATGGCAATCTCTAGTCATGCACATCGGTTATTACATGATGTCATCGTAACGCCTTTTGATAATATGCAGGAGGCAAAAGCATTCTGGCATGACACCAAATGCTGCTTGCATATTCAGTTATCAGACTATCCAACTGTTTTGACGGATGCTCAAACTCGCTGTTTATTAGAGCCGGACTTTGTCGAGCATGATGATGGATGTTCACTTTACTGTCAGATCACCGGTAATGCCGGGGGCGGTGTGTTTTTACTCATCTTACACGCTGAGGAGGTCTAACATGGAGGGTTATACTCTAATATCATCGGGACAATGCCGTCTACTCAACACACGTTCACATGCAAAGCTTAACTACGACATCCTGCATGATGACAAACAGAATATCTATTTGCGCTTTGTATCGAACTCTGGAGGTGGGTTTTTTAGCCCGGACATCATTGCTATAACAGCTATCAAAGATGTTTTGCAGAAACTCCCAACAGAGAAAGTATTTAGCTCAACGGTATTCAATTGCTTGTTTGTTGGAAAAAGCGCAAATAACGCTTCTTTTTTAGCAGCGGTATTACGTCAAGAAGGCATGCTTTGCCCATCCTCAAAGCATGTTTATCGACACCAAATTGGCAACCTCGACGCCATCTGTAAAAACCACGCAGTTGTCCCTAACAAGACGACGTCTTAAATCATCAACAAACTTGCCCACCCCAACCAATGCATATCACTAAATGTCCTTTTAGCGTTATGCATTTTTCTGGTGTGGGTGTATCACATTCAAAGGAAACCAAAGATGTTCTTGATACTATCATTATTTACTATTTACCTCATTTGTACCAAACCTCTCGCACTAGAGCGTCTAAGCCAGTGCATGTTTGGTATGTTCAGCTTGCTTATTTTGCTCATTACGAAAATCCATCGATTTTATAAGAGTGCCAAAAGGAGTAAGGCATGAGTCAAATTAACTATGTGGCTTATTACCGAGTCTCGACGGTGAAGCAAGGAAAAGCTGGCTTAGGAATGCAAGCTCAAAAACAGGCCATAAGTGATTTTCTAAGGCTACACAATGGCATCTTAGTGGCTGAGTATACAGAGGTTGGTTCGGGCAAAGCCTCTGACCGTCCAGAGTTTGAAAGGGCTGTGGAATATGCTCAACTGGCTAATGCTGTTTTGTTAGTGGCTAAACTAGATAGGCTAAGCCGAGACTTACACTTTATTACTGACTTACAGAAAAAAGGGGTCCGCTTTAAACTCGCTGATTTCCCTGACATCGACCAACTGACGATTCATATCTTGGCTGCAATGGCCCAACATGAAGCGCAGATGATTTCGCAACGAACTAAAGCAGCCCTTAGTGCGGCAAAGTTGCGTGGTGTGAAATTGGGTAACCCCCAACTTGAGCGTTGTCGTAATACTGACACTATTTCTGCAACTCAAGCTCGTACGTCTGCTCAAGGCGCTTGGCGACAAAAAATCATCAAGGTCATCCATCATCTGCAAGCTCAGTACCCGCAAGCCAATACGGTCGAACTAGCCCACTTACTCAATCAACGTGGGTTATGCAGTTATCGTAACAAGCCTTTCAGCAGTGCCATCGTGTCACGACTACTGCGTCAGGCTTAATCATACAAGGCAGGCTCACCCCTGCCTTTTCATTCAAAGCATTAAACAACATTTTATACCGGAGATAATGATGAAATACTCATATATTGACCAAGCTTTTATTGATAATTTACCCACACCAAAGGACAAGATTAAGGCGGAGTATCGAGCGGACAATTTACCGAAAGGCTTTCGCATCGAGATACGTCAGACGTCAAAAGGGGTGGGGACATATCGCTACCGCACCAAAGAAAAAGACTATAACTTAGGACGTTCCGATAGGCTTTCATTGGAAGAGGCATTACAAAAAGTGGCTCAGATCATCCCACAATCCAGCCAATCTCCTCATACGCCCCTTTTACCACCCATTACCCAGACGAGTCATATGTCAATGTTGAGCTTGAATGCGTTTTGGGAGCAGTATTATTGGCCACATGTCAAAACCCGATTGCGCACATTTAGGAATATTGAGTCGATGTGGCGCTTACGTATACAACCAGTTTTTGGTGATCAGTATCTTGATGAAGTTAAAGTCGTAGAGCTTGAGCGTTTTCAAACTTACTTAATTGAAAGTAAGTTATCAGGGAGTCATATTACCGGACACTTAAAGCTCAAGTTTCGGGGTTCAAAAACAGCAAAAAATACAGCTTAAGTTACTGAATAATATAAATAAAAATAGCCTTTTCGTGGTATAATGTTAGTTAACTAGACAAAACAAAACACCCACCCAAGGCTATGTATGAATTCTGACACAACCTCTTCTGTTTTGCCATCGCTCACCGCTGAGTATTTAAGCCGCCACGATGTTCAAGTGGATAATCTGTTTAGCAAAGCATGGCAGCGCATCGGTTTTAATCGACTGCTGAAACAAGCG